>NZ_JACHLI010000035.1 GCF_014204515.1 Pseudomonas nitroreducens
ATTTTTCGCCTAAGCGAAAAACCGGATGTCCGGGGCAAGACCTTTGCCTACTTTGGGTCGTTTGCCAAAGTAGGTCGCCCGAGGGGGCGAAACAGGAAGTCCGCGCGCACGCCGACGCGACGCTGGAACCCCACGCTGAGGCAGCACATCCCAAACATTGGAGCCAGGACAGACACCAGCCCCGCCGGCGGATCGCGGGCCAAGCCCGCTCCTACAGTGAGTTGCTAGCGCGGGCGCTGAGTCACGGCGCCTGCTTGATCACCTGACTGAACCCCAACACCGCAAACACCGGCACCTCCGGGGTAATCGACGGCACATTGGCGACCTCCTTGAGCGGCTCCAGCTTCTCCTCCAGGTCGAAGTCGATCAGCTTGAGCACCAGCGGCTCCATGGTCGTCACCTCGATGCGGCTTTCGCTGGGCCGGCTGACCAGCACCTCGGACTTCAAGCGGCGCTGCTGGCCGTGCAGATCGAGATTGAAATCAATGGTTTCCTGGCGCGACTGGCCGACCTGCAGGTCGTCGTAGCGGCTCATGTCCAGCTGGCTGCTGATGGTCGCCTCGGGGAAGCGCTCGATCTCGAAGAAGGAATTGCGCATGCGCTCGTCGCGCAGCGCCAGGCCGCTGTCGATGGACTCCAGCGGCACCACCACGCGCACCGCGCCCTTGTCGTCGATCTGCCCGGAGAGGCGGTCGAAGCGCTGCACTTCCGCCATCTTGCCGCGCTTGACCGAGACGAAGCTGATCCGCGAGGTGTCGCCGTCCAGTTGCCATTCGGCCAGGGCCAGGGGGCTGGCCAATACCAGCAAGGCGCACACAGCTCCTGTTACAAAAGAATGCATTGGTCCTCCGAAGCGGGTCGCCCCGCTCCGTGGAACGCGCCCGTCAGTGGCTGCCCGATTCGGGCAAATCGTCCGCCTGGGGCATCAGTTGGCATCCCTCGCGCGCACCGAGCCAGGCGGCTGTCTGCGTACTGCCCAGGCCGCGGGCGGTCACCCGCTTGCGCGCTTCGTCGTCGAGGAAGGCGCTGGTCGGCACGTACTGCTTGGTATAGGCCTGACAATAGTCTGCCGAGTTCCCCATAACGTAACGGCAGGAGCAGTACTCCTTGGCGGTGTAGGCGCCGATGATGCCGGGGAAGGCGGCGAGGTGAATACGGTTCTGCCAGATCACCACGGCCAGCGCGACGAGCAGCAGGGCGAGAACACTGAGGATCGGATGGCGGCGGATCATGGCTGCACCTCCCCGTGGGCGAAGGCCGCCTGGGCGAGCTTGAGGAAGGCATCGTGCTGGTAAGTGCCGTCACGGTCGTCGGCGTAGCGCACGATCACCAGTTTCTGTTCAGGGATCACGTACAACGCCTGGCCCCAGTGGCCGAGGGCGGCGAAGGTGTCCTCCGGCGCATCCGGCCAGGGCTTGGCCGCACCGGCCACCGCGCGGTTGAGCCACCACTGGCCGCCGGGCACCGCCTCATTGGGCTTCTTCGGATCGGGCTGGTATTCCGGGAACGGCGCGAGGACGAACTTCAGCCAGTCCTGCGGCAGCAGCTGGCGGTCCTTCCAGCGCCCATCGCGCTCCATCAGCAGGCCGATGCGCGCCAGGTCGCGGGCGGTCATATAGGCGTAGGACGACCCGACGAAGGTGCCGCTGGCGTCGCGCTCCCAGACCGCGGACTGGATACCCAGCGGCTCGAACAGCGCGGTCCAGGGGTAGTTCGCGTAATCCTTGCCGACCATCTGCTTGAGCGTGGCGGACAGCACGTTGCTGTCGCCGCTGGAATAGCGGAAGCGCTTGCCCGGCTCGGCGTCGGCCGGGAAGCCGGCGGTGAACTTCGCCATGTCGTCGCGGCCACGGGTGTAGAGCATCGCCACCACCGAGGAGCGCACCGGCGCGTACTCGTACTCTTCCTGCCAGGCCAGGCCGGAGGCCCAGTGCAGCAGGTCGCGCATCTTGATGTCCGGGTGGTCGGCGAAGGCCGGGTAATGCTGGGCGACGGGATCATCGAGCTGGAACTTGCCAGCGCCGAAGGCCACGCCGAGCACGCTGGCCATCACGCTCTTGCTCATCGACCAGGCCAGATGCGGCGTCTCCGCACGGGTCGGGCCGGCGTAGCGTTCGTAGATCAGTTGGCCGTCACGGATGACCACCACGGCGTCGGAGCGCACGCCCTTGCGCGTGGCATCGTCGCGGCTGGGAAAGGCGTAGTTTTCGAAGGCTTCGACAGCGGCGCCGCTGGGCGCAGCGCCGTGGGGCCAGTCGGCCTCGGGCCAGGTTTCGGCGCCGTGGGCGTGGCTGCTGAGCAGGCAGGTGGCCAGGGCCAGCGCGCGCAGCGCTGGGCGGAAGGGGGCGAAGGGCATCGGCGGGCCTCTTGTTATCAGGTCGGCCCGCACCCTAGCACGGCGTAGATGACGGATTAAGCGCCGATCGTGCCGTTATCAAGGACGATTGGCGCAATCGGTCAGCATGAAAGCGGTCAGCGCGGCACCTGGTAGTCGTCCGGCCCCATCAGGTCCATGCCGCATTGCAGGTCGGCGATCCAGTCGAGGAAGGCGCCGATCATGGCCTTGCCCATGAACGGCCGGCCGTGCTGCGGGACGATCATCTCGATATCCAGCCCGCGAACCATGTTGGCCCACAGCCGGCCGACCTTGTTCGAGGCCATGTAGCGGCGGTGGAAGCCTTCCATGTGCGGCACGTGGGCGGCGAAGTCCTGCACCGGGCTGGCGTCATCCACCAGGGAGGCACCCATGTCACCGGAGAAGAGGATTTTGCTGATCGGGTCGTAGACCTGGAAGTTGCCCACCGAGTGCAGGAAGTGCGCGGGGATCATCTTCAGCTGGCAGCGGCCCAGCTGCACCGACTCGCCACGATCGGGCAGCGGAATGACACGGTCATAGGTGGAGATGCCGTGGCTGACCGCCAGGTAGCTGGCCGTCAGGTGCGGCAGAAAGCGCGCCCAGAGCTTGGAGCAGATGACCTTGGCGCGGGTGTGCAGCAGCCATTTGTCCAGGGCGGCGATGATGTCCGGGTCCTGGTGCGAGGCGAAGATGTAGTCCAGGTCCTGCAGCGGGAACAGCTTGGAGAGTTCCAGGGACAGCGGGGTGTAGGTCAGGTCGCCGCCCGGATCGAGCAGCAGGCGCTTGTCGTGGTCGACGATGAGGAACTGGTTGGACTGCACACCGTCGCCGCTGACCAGATCGTCGAAACACAGGCATTGGTGTTTACCGTCGTCGAACAGCACGATGGGTTCGCGTCGCATGAGGGGGTTTCCTAAAGCAGTGGGAGGGGAAACAGTGGGTAGCCCTGCGGAAATTTCTGAGTACAACGACAGAAACGGCTGCAAGGCTATCGTCCCCTCCCTCAGCCCTCACTGACGTGGGTCAAGGCCTATTGCCACCCTCGCTTTCTCCAGGCGCTTGGCCCGCGCGGAACCGGCCAGCGCCAGCACGCCCTTGTCCCTTTTCCACACCGCTGCCAGTTCCGCAGAACCGGCGGCGAATGCCGCCTCCAGCGCCGAGGCCAGCGTCTCGAACTGGCTGAACACGCCGGCCAGCAGCAGGTGGGTTTCCGGCTGCGAGGCGGGTTGCCGGCTGACCTCCGCGCAACCGGCGAGCACGCCGGTCAGGCGCAGCGCCAGCTCCGCCGGCCATTGGTGCTCCAAGGCCAGTCCATAGAGCCAGGCGCAGACGGCCGCCAGCACGTGGGTGTCTTCCAGGGTACGGAAGGGTTTGCTGTAGGCCTCCCAGCCATCGCCGGGCAGGCGTTCGCAATGGGCGCCGTCGAGTAGCAGGCGCGCGTGGGGGATATCGGGCATCAGCGGCAGGGCCGGCAGCGCTTCCAGCTTCGCGCCGGGAGCGCCGGCCTGCACCACGGTCATGGCGATGCGCGGGGACTCGCCCTCTTCCTCGTCGCGTGCGGCGACCAGCCACCAGGCGGCGCTGTCGGCGGCGGTGGCGAAATCCTTGCGGCCGTGCAGCACCAGGCCGTCGAGGCGGGTCTGCAGGTCGGCCGGGCGCACGCTCTTCTTCTCGGTCACGCACAGCGCCCCGAGGCTGCGCGGGGCGGCCGGCCAGAGGGCACGCAGCGCCGCCTGGTAACCGGCGAGGAAGGCCAGCCCCGGCGAAGTCGCCAGACGGCCGCCAAGCACCGCCAGTTCGAAGCTGCCGGCGCACTCTGCGCGAGCCAGCAATTCGGCGTACCAGTCGTCCAGGGCCAGGCCGGGCGGTAACCGGTCCTGCGGGCCGAGCAGGCAATTCCAGGGCATCACGGCGCTCCTTCCTTCGAGGTCGTTGTTCTTGTCATACAAGCATCACCGCACCGTCATGGGCGTGACACCGGTCATTCCTAGCCTGAGCTTGCACAACAAAGCCGACCGGCCGCAACCCGCATGGCCGGTTCACGGAGGCACTCGCATGAGTCAGACCGCCCTCTCCTGTGACACCCCGGCAGAACGCCGTCTCAAGGCCGTGCGTCTGCGCGGCGCCCGCGCCCTGCGCGAAGCCCAGGCCCTGCGTTATCGCGTGTTCAGCAGCGAGTTCGATGCCCAGCTCAACGGCGCGGACCAGGGGCTGGACATGGACGACTACGACCGCCACTGCGCCCACATCGGCGTGCGCGACCTGAACACCGGCGCGCTGGTGGCCACCACCCGCCTGCTCGATCACCGCGCCGCCCAGCGCCTGGGCCGCTACTACAGCGAAGAGGAATTCGCCCTCGACGGCCTGGACAACCTGCAGGGCCCGGTGCTGGAAATCGGCCGCACCTGCGTCGACCCGGCCTACCGCAACGGCGGCACCATCGCCGTGCTCTGGAGCGAGCTGGCCGAAGTGCTCAACGAAGGCGGCTACCGCTACCTGATGGGCTGCGCCAGCATCCCCATGCGCGACGGCGGTATCCAGGCCCAGGCGGTGATGCAGCGCCTGCGCGACCGTTACCTGTGCCAGGAAAACCTGCGCGCCGAACCCAAGACCCCGCTGCCGCCGCTGGACGTGCCGGACAACCTCACCGCCGAACTGCCGCCCCTGCTCAAGGCCTACATGCGCCTGGGCGCGAAGATCTGCGGCGAGCCCTGCTGGGACCCGGACTTCGGCGTCGCCGACGTGTTCATCCTGCTCAAGCGCGATGAGCTCTGCCCGCGCTACGCCCGTCACTTCAAGGCCGCGGTCTGATGCGCCGCCTGCGCGCCTGGCTGCGCGTCGCCCGCCTGCTGGCGCTGCTGCTGGTGGGCCTGGCGCTGGCCAGCTTCGTCAGCCTGCTCGAGCGCCTGCCCGGCGGCGACCGCATGCCGCTGCGCCAGCGCCTGACGCGCTGGTTCCTGGCGCGCCTGTCCGCCGCCCTGCCCTTCGAACTGCAGGTGCACGGCGAGCTGCCCCAGCAGCCGATGCTGTGGGTCAGCAATCATGTGTCCTGGGTCGATATTCCGCTGCTCGGCGGGCTGCTGCCGCTGACCTTCCTGTCCAAGGCGGAAGTGCGCCAATGGCCGCTGGCCGGCTGGCTGGCGGAAAAGGCCGGCACGCTGTTCATTCGCCGTGGCTCGGGCGATGCGCGGATGATCAATGCACAACTGGCCACGCACCTGTCGTGCGGCCGTTCTCTGCTGGTCTTCCCCGAAGGCACCACCACCGACGGCACGGGCCTGCGCACCTTCCACGGTCGCCTGATGGCCAGCGCCATCGAAGCCGGCGTGCCGGTGCAACCAGTAGCGCTGCGCTACCGCCGTGACGGTCAAGCATGCGAGCTGGCGCCGTTCATTGGCGACGATGATCTGGTCAGCCACTTGAAGCGTCTGTTCGAGCATGATCGGGGCGTCGTGGAAATCCACCTGCTGCCGGCGCTGTCCAGCGCCCATCAGGATCGCAACCTGCTGGCGAAGCAGGCCCATGCCGCGATCCACGCGGTGGTGTGTGACGCTCAGGAAGAAGCGGCCATCGCCGCCTGAGGCTCGCTGACGAACGCAGCGCGCCAGGAAAGGATTGGAGCCCGCCGTAACCTACGGCCGGCGGGTTCCCACTCTGACGAAACAGCTTTCAAACTGCGCCGGGCGGCACCCTCGAGCCGCCCGGTGAAGCCTGAAAACAGTCTCCAGACGCCGCAGGCTCAGGCCTCCGGCGGCACGACCAGGATGTCACAATCCAGTTCGCGCAGAGCGTAGTCGGCAACACTGCCGATCAGGGCACGCTTGATCCCGCCCATACCCCGAGTACCCATGACCAGCAGATCGGGCCGATGCTTGTCGACCATCCGCTGCAACACATTGCCCGGCAGCCCGACGGCCACCAGTTGTTCGTCGATGCTGCCTTCCAGGTGCTGGTCGTGGAGGAACTTCTTCAGGTCATCCACCGCCTGGCGCGATTCGCTGCCGACGAATTCGTCGATGCGCTCCTCGCTCACCCCGGAGTACTGCATCATGCCCTTGGCCAGCGGGCTGAAGGCATACACGCCGCGGCGCACAGCGCCTTCGAGCATGCCCAGGTCATTGGCCACTTCCACCGCGTGGGCCGAAGCCGGCGAGGTATCGAGGGCGATCAGCAGGTCGCGGTACTGGCCGGCGGCCGGCTGGTTGACCACCAGCACCGGCAGTTGCCCGGCGCGCAGCACGCGCTCGACCGTGGTGCCGACGAAGATGTCGCGCAGCACGCTCTTGCGGTGCGCGCCCATCACCAGCATCTCGCAGTGCTGGTTCCTCGCGGCGGCGAGGATCTTCTGGTTCGGATCGCCGCGCTCCACCAGCAGTGTCGGGCAGGTGCCGCCCAGTTCGGTGAGCTCCACCAGTCGCGCTTCGAGCATCATGCGCACCTGGGTGACTTCCTGCTCGACCAGTGCCGTCGGCTGGTCTTCGTCGACCACGTAGATAACGGACCAGGGACAGGCGTAGCGCTTGGCGAGTGCCGCCGCACGGTGCAAAGCCTTTTCGGATCGGCCGGACAGATCCGTTGCGACCATTAACGACTTCATCATGCTGCTCCTCTCGTCGTCCTTCAGATGTGTCTATTGCACACGCGATGGGCCGCCGGGCGGTTGACGCATATCAAGTCAGGCCGGACCGTCCATCGAATTCGGCAGATTTCTGACGAAAGCCTGCAATTGGGGATAGAACTCGCGGAAGTCTTCGCTCAACGGTTCATACAGGCGATCCAGCTCATCCCAGGCGCCGTCCAGCAGCGACGGCCGCGACAGGCGCCGGGACATGCCGACGACCACGTCCTGCAGTACCTCGAACTCTCGATAACTACCCAGCCAGTCCTGCGCCGCCATGCGCGGTGCAATGCGCGCCAGACGCTCCGGTAGGCCGGGCGTGCGGCCCAATACACCGTAGACCCGTTGGGTGAAGTGCTCCAGCGGCTCGCCGGAGAAACGCGCCCAGTCGCGGGCCAGGCAATGGTCGAAGAACACGTCCAGCAGCACGCCGGCCATGCGCCGGCGCTCGCTGGGGAAGCGCGTCTTGGCACTGTGTATCAGGGCGTGACTGTCGGTGAAGGCGTCGATGCGTCGGTGCAGGCGGATGCCCGCCTCGATCTCGGCGGGCCACTGGCCGGCAAGCGGACCTTTGACGAAATCGCCATAGAGGCTGCCGAGCAGTTGGGCGGGCCGGTCGCCGCCCAGGTGGAGGTGTGCGAGGTAGTTCATGGGGGTGAGCTTAGCGCGGAACTGGTGCTCTTCCGTAGGAGCGATGTCTGTGCGGGATGCAAAGCGTTGTGGCAACTGCCCTCTCTCGGGTGAGCCCGTGCCTGCGCTTTACCCTCACCCCAGCCCTCTCCCAAAGGGAGAGGGCGCTGACCGTGCCGGCTGACTCCATTGTTTCTCCCTGCGCCGAACGGTCCCCTCTCCCTCAGGAGCGGGGCGCGCAGCCAGGGTCAGGGTGAGGGGGATCTTGATCTCGTAGGAGCGGATTCATCCGCGATGAGGCCCTGCGCGAGGGGTGCCGATCGCGGACGGAGTCCGCTCCTACGGGTGCCGCCTGCGCGCCTAATATCACGGGTATCGATCATTACTATTGGCCCAAACGAATTCATATCGTTTTTGACCGATATATAGTTCGTCCCAACGCGATATACCGATGTGCCCCATGACTGAACAACCCCATCTCGATCCTGACATCGACCTCGAAGAGATCTTCAAGGCCCTGGCCCACCCGGTGCGGCGCGACATGCTGCACTGGCTCAAGGACCCGGAGCAGTTCTTCGTCGAGCAGGAACACCAGTCCTTCGAGATCGGCGTCTGTGCCGGCAAGTTCGACCAGCGCACCGGTCTGTCGCAATCCACCGTCTCCGCGCATCTGGCCACCCTCCAGCGCGCGGGCCTGGTGACCAGTCGAAAAGTCGGCCAGTGGAACTTCTTCAAACGCAATGAAGAGACCATCCAGGCCTTTGTTCGCCACCTGAGCGAAGCGCTGTAACCGGCTACTGCCAGCCAAGACAAATCCCACTTTTCCAGGAGCAGGCGCATGCCCACTTCGCTTCTCGTCCTCGCTTTGTCCGCGTTTGCCATCGGCACCACGGAATTCGTGATCATGGGCCTGCTGCCCGAGGTCGCGGGCGATCTCTCGGTGACCATTCCCGCCGCCGGCTGGCTGGTCAGCGGCTACGCCTTCAGCGTCGCCATCGGCGCACCGATCATGGCCCTGCTCACCGCCCGCCTGCCGCGCAAGACCGCACTGCTGATGCTCATGGGCATCTTCATCCTCGGCAACCTGCTCTGCGCGGTAGCCGCCAACTATGGCCTGCTGATGCTGGCGCGGATCATCACCGCCCTCTGCCACGGCGCCTTCTTCGGCATCGGCTCGGTGGTCGCCGCCAGCCTGGTGCCGGCCAACCGCAAGGCTTCCGCCGTGGCCCTGATGTTCACCGGCCTGACCCTGGCCAACGTACTCGGCGTACCGGCCGGCACCGCGCTGGGACAGGTCGCCGGCTGGCGTTCGCCGTTCTGGGCGGTAACGCTGATCGGTGTGTTCGCCCTCATCGGTCTGTGGCGCGTACTGCCCAAGAAGCACGATGAAGAAGCCGTGGACATGCGCAAGGAAGTCGCCGCGCTGCGCAACGGCCCGCTGTGGCTGGCGTTGGGCACCACGGTGCTGTTCTCCGCGGCCGTCTTCGCGCTGTTCACCTACGTCGCGCCGCTGCTGGGCGAAGTCACCCAGGTCTCGCCGCGTGGCATCACCTGGAGCCTGGTGCTGATCGGCCTCGGCCTGACCCTGGGCAACATCGTCGGCGGTCGCCTCGCCGACTGGCGCCTGGGCACCACCCTGGCCGGCGTGTTCGCCACCATGGCGGTGGTCTCCACCGTGCTGAGCTGGACCAGCGCCTCACTGATCCCGGCCGAAATCACCCTGTTCATCTGGGCCGCTGCCGCCTTCGCCGCGGTGCCCGCCCTGCAGGTCAACGTGGTGCGCGTCGGCGGCTCCGCGCCGAACCTCGTCGCCACCCTGAACATCGGCGCCTTCAACGTCGGCAACGCCATCGGCGCCTGGGTCGGCGGCAGCGTCATCGACCACGGCCTGGGCCTGACCCGCGTGCCCCTGGCCGGCGCCGTGCTCTCCGTTCTCGCCCTGATCGCGGTGATGATCGCCTTCAGCGGCAAGCCCAACCAGCCACAACCCGTCCTCGACTGATTCTCCACCCTCACCCCGTATTGGAGTAACGCAATGACCACGCTTTTCGATCCCATCGTCATCGGTGACCTGGAACTGCCCAACCGCATCGTCATGGCCCCGCTGACCCGCTGCCGCGCCGACGAAGGCCGCGTCCCCAACGCGCTGATGGCCGAGTACTACACCCAGCGCGCCGACGCCGGCCTGATCCTCAGCGAAGCGACCTCGGTGACCCCGATGGGCGTGGGCTACCCGGACACCCCCGGCATCTGGTCCGACGACCAGGTCCGCGGCTGGACCAACATCACCAAGGCCGTGCACGCCAACGGTGGCCGCATCATGCTGCAACTGTGGCACGTGGGCCGCGTCTCCGACCCGCTGTACCTGAACGGCGAGCTGCCGGTAGCGCCGAGCGCCATCAAGCCGGCCGGCCATGTCAGCCTGGTGCGCCCGATCAAGGACTTCGTCACCCCGCGCGCCCTGGAAACCGAAGAGATCGCCGACATCGTCGAGGCCTACCGCGTCGGTGCCGAGAACGCCAAGGCCGCCGGTTTCGACGGCGTGGAAGTGCACGGCGCCAACGGCTACCTGCTCGACCAGTTCCTGCAGAGCAGCACCAACCAGCGCACCGACCAGTACGGCGGCTCCGTCGAGAACCGTGCCCGCCTGCTGCTGGAAGTCACCGATGCCGTGATCGGCGTCTGGGGCGCTGGCCGCGTCGGCGTGCACCTGGCGCCGCGCATGGACTCCCACGACATGGGGGATGCCGATCCGCTGGCGACCTTCGGCTACGTAGCCCGCGAGCTGGGCAAGCGCGGCGTGGCGTTCATCTGCACCCGCGAGAAAGCCGGCGACGACAGCATCGGCCCGAAACTGAAGGAAATCTTCGGTGGCGTGTACATCGCCAACGAGCGCTTCACCAAGGACAGCGCCAACGAGTGGCTGGACAGCGGCAAGGCGGACGCAGTGGCCTTCGGCATCCCGTTCATCGCCAATCCGGACCTGGTGACTCGCCTGGAGAAAGGCGCCGCCTGGAACGAGCCGCACCCGGAAACCTTCTACGCCAAGGGCCCGGTCGGCTACCTGGACTACCCGCGCCTGTAAGGCACGGTTTCAGCGCCAAGGCAAAGGGCGCCTTCTTTTGAAGGCGCCCTTTTTGTTCACCTGAAAATCCGAAACCAACCTGTAGGAGCGAGGGGGACGCCATCGTTATTGCTCGCACACCTCCCGACATCGGAGCGGGGCCTGTTCGCGAGCAAGCTCGCTCCTACGAAAAGCCATCGTTCCTGATACCGAAGCAACTGTAGGGCGCATAACGCCTCGGGCGTTATCCGCCGTCCTCCAAGTTGCTGGACGCAGGATGGCGTGGAGCGCAGCGATACCCATCGATTCGCGGCACCGACAGTATGGGTATCGCTTAGGCTCCACCCATCCTACGATCCGGGGTCAAGTCGTGATCCAGCGCAAGGGCGCAGCGTCGTTGCGGCCAGCCAACCGATACCCCGTCGTCGCACAACGCGTCGCCTCCGCACAGCCCTTGCAACTCCCACAGGCAGCCGGTTCGGGTGCGATCTTTTCCACCACGCCCAGCGCCAGCAGCCGCTCCAGCAGCGCTTCGAGCAGAGCCCTGGAAGCGCCCAGGCGCTGGGCCAGGGTCGGCACGTCGGCCTCGCCGATCTCACCGAGCAGGTTGCGCACTGCGATTGCCGTGGCCATCAGTGGCAAGTCCCCGCCGGCGCTGGGCGCAACTCACGTTCGCCGTCCAGCTCCAGGCCGCGCCGGCCGACCCAGCGCAGGACCAGGAACAGCGCCAGGTTGAACGCCAGCACCAGGCCGATGGCCACCGCGCTGTACTGCGGATGTTCGGCGAAGCTGAAGACCTGGTAGCAGAGGGTCGCCAGCGAGTAAGCCACGTTCAGGCCCCAGAGCACCGAGAAGGTCATCCAGCCCCGGCCGCTCTCGCGGGTCAGCGCGCCCAGGGTCGCCACGCAGGGCACGTAGAGCAGCACGAAGATCAGGTAGCTATAGGCGGCCAGCGGGCTGCCGAACTTGGCGGCGAAGGTGCCCATGGAGCCCTCCTCCATCTCGCCATCGGCCATGCTCGCGGCCACCGGGTTGGCCAGCACGCTAAGGCTGAAGGCGTCGCGCAGGCCGTCGAGGGTATCGGCGCCAGCCTGCTTCAACTGGCCCCAGAGGTCATAGGCGTCGGCATCAAAGGCTTCGCCCTGGATGTGCTCGGCGGTGTACAGGGTGTTCAGGGTGCCGACCACCACTTCCTTGGCCAGCGCGCCGGTGACCAGGCCGACCGTGGCCTGCCAGTTGTCTTCGTGTACGCCCATGGGTTTGAGCAGCGGCGTGACCTGATGGCTGAGGCTGGAAAGCGCCGAGTCGGCGATGTCGCCCTGCACCGGGCGGCCGTCGAGGGTGACGCTGTTCAGGCCGCCGATCACCAGGCTGACCAGGATGATCACGGTCCCGGCGCGGACAATGAAGGCGCGCAGGCGCATCCAGGTCTGCAGCAGCAGGCTGCGCAGGTGCGGCACGTGGTACAGCGGCAGTTCCATGACGAAGGGCGAGGCCTCGCCGCGCATCAGCGTGTGCTTGAGCAGCAGGCCGGTGAGCACCGCTACTACGATGCCCAGCAGGTACAGCGAGAAGATCGCCAGCGCGCCGTTCTGGCCGAAGAACGCAGCAGCGAATACGGCAAAGATCGCCAGCCGCGCGCCGCAGGACATGAACGGCGCCATCATCGAAGTCATCAGGCGTTCGCGCGGGTTGTCCAGGGTGCGGGTGCCCATGATCGACGGCACGTTACAGCCGAAGCCGACGATCAGCGGCACGAAGGACTTGCCCGGCAGGCCCAGGGCCTGCATCAGGCGATCCATGACGAACGCCGCGCGGGCCATGTAGCCGGAATCTTCGAGCAACGCGAGGAACAGGTACATCAGGCCGATCTGCGGGATCAGCGGCAGCACCGCGTTGATGCCACCGCCCAGGCCCTGGGCGAGCAGCGCGGTCAGCCAGTCCGGCGCGCCACTGCGCGCGCCGAGCCACTGGATGCCGTCGATGAACAGCGCCGAGGAACCCTGATCGAAGATCGGCTGCAGAGCGCCACCCAGGGTGATGGCGAAGAAGAACATCAGGTACATGACGAAGAGGAACACCGGGATGCCCAGCCAGCGGTTCAGCGCGATGCTGTCGAGCAGCTGGGTCAGGCGGTGCGGTGCGGCCTCGCGGTGGTTGCTGGCGCGCTCGCAGAGTTCGCCGATCAGCCGGTAGCGCGCGTCCACCAGCAGCAGCTCCGGGTCTTCGCCACAGGCGCAGCGGATGGCGTCACGGGCGGCCAGCAGGCGCGCCGGGTCGAGATTCAGTTGGCGGGCGCTGTGCAGGTCGCCTTCCAGCGCCAGCAGGGCCATCCACGCCTGGGTGGGCGGCGCGTCGTCCGGCAGCAGCTGGGTGACGGCGTTGCGCAACGCAGCCGGATACGGCACTTGCAGCGGCAGCTGGGCGGTCACGCTGTCGATGGCATCCTTCAGCACATCGATGCCTTCGCCGCGGGTCGATACCAGCGGCACCACCGGGCAACCCAGTTCCCGCGCCAGCGCCTCGCGGTCGATGTTCAGGCCCTGGCTGCGGGCGATGTCGAGCATGTTCAGCGCCACCACGCAGGGCAGGCCCATCTCGCGCAGTTGCACGGTGAGGTAGAGGTTGCGTTCGAGATTGGTGGCGTCCACCACGTTGACCAGCACATCCACCTCGCCATCGACGATGCAGCGGCGGGCGATCTGCTCGTCCAGCGAGGCCTGGGTCGACAGGGTGGTCAGCGAATAGGTGCCGGGCAGGTCCACCAGGCGCACGTTGTGGCGCGCCGTACGGAAGCTGCCTTCCTTGCGCTCCACGGTAACGCCGGCCCAGTTGCCGACGCGCTGGCGCGAGCCGGTGAGCTGGTTGAACAGGGTGGTCTTGCCCGCGTTGGGGTTGCCGATCAGGCCGATGCGCAGCTCTTCCATGGCGGCTCAGTCCCGTGCTTCGAGCTGGAGGGCTTCGAGCTGGAGGAACGCCAGGTCGCGGCGACGCAGCACCAGACTGCACTGGCGGGTATCCACCTGCACCGGATCGCCCAGCGGCGCGACACGGCGCACCTGCAGTTCGGCGCCCGGCAGCAGGCCCATGGAGAACAGCCGCTGGCGGAAGGCGGCACCGATCCCGGGGCGGTAACCGGCAATGCGGTACCGGCGTTGCGCTTGAAGATCGAGCATGGGGAGCCTCCGGGCGAATGTTCGAACAGACAGAGAATCGGAATGACTCTCATTTGTTGACGATTATTCGCCTCGCGGCCGGCCCTGAAACTGATTCAAGACAAGAATTGCCCTGACTACCCCTAAAGAGAGATGGCCCCAAAGAGAGCTGGCCCCAAAAAGGATGGCCATGAAAAAGCCCCCGGAGCTTTCGCTGCGGGGGCCTTGCCCTTCCAGGCAGATCAGCGCGCGCTGAGCTGCTGCTGGAGGTTCTGCATCTGCTGCTGCAGGGTGTTGATGTTGCGCATCACCTGGATGCGGAACACGTCGAACTCCTTGGTATCGCTGCTGGCCTGACCCTGGCGGCCATCGACCTCGGCGCGCAGCAGCATCAGATCGTCCTGCATGCTCTTGATCGCCTGGCTCTGGTTGCCCTGCTTCTTCAGGGTGGCGATCTCGCTGTTCAGACTCTGGATCTGCTGGTTGGCGCTGGCCAGATCAGCCTGCACGTTCTTCAGCTTGTCCTGCTCGTCGGTGATGGCCTTGAGCTTGCCGTCGAGCTGGGTCATCAGCAGCGCGGCGCTTTCCTGCTGGGCCTTGAGGTCGGCGCTGACCTGCGCCAGGCGCTTGCCCTGGGCGCCGTCGAACTCCGACAGCGAAGTCTGCTGCGCCTTGGCCTGCTCGGCCAGGCGGCCCTGCAACTGCTTGACCTGCAGCTTGAGCGCTTCGCGATCGCTCATGCCGTTGGATTCGTTGGTGACGAACTTGCCGCGGATGTCATCCAGGCGACCGGCGGCTTCCTCGCTGATCTTGGCGAAGCTTTCCTGGGTGGCGATCAACTGCTGCTCCATCAGCAGCAGTTGCTGGTGACTCCACCAGCCGACGCCGGCCAGGGCGATGGCCATCGCCGCGACCAGCGCCCACAGCGCTCCGGTACCGCCGCCACGCTTCACCGGCTGCGGCACGGGACGGCCGTTGGGCTCGACCACGCGGCGCGGGTGATGACCGAACTCGTCGCGGTCGGCGGCGTCGGTGGAAAGGTGGGGCACATCATCGAATTCGTCGAACGTGTCGTTACGCATGGAATGAACCTGTGGGGATAAAGCGGCGTGTTGCCTGCGCAGGGCGCAGTATATCCGTTCGCGTGACACTTCAGAGCAGCGTGCCATCACAGGGCGTCACGCACCTCGTCGGCGCACAGAAGACCCCGTCATCGTCCCCGCAGTTCCGTGGCCGCCGCGGCAATAGTGGCTTTGCGACATCGTGGCACGCGGCTTGCTCCGGCTCTTCCTCACTTGGCGCCGCTGTGGCGCCCTTCGCGGGGGAGGAAGTCGGGTGATCGAACTCAACAAGGCCATCCTGGATTGCATGCGTGAACTGCGCCGCCGTCTGCGTGAAGAACAGGCGCTGGATATCCAGTACCAGCAGAGCGACGCCATCGAAAGGATGCTGCGCGCCTGCGCCGACTCCCTCTGCGCGGAGACCCGCCAGATGGGCGAACGCCTGAGCGAGGTGAGCGGCGTGCAACTGCCCCGCCTGGTGCAGGAACCGAGTTTCCTGCCGATGCAGGGCAGCGCGGACCAGCAATACTCCGGGCCGCTGCGCGGCGGTGCCCGTCCCACGCGCTAGACAGGCAACGCCCGCAGCGATTTTATGGACTGCGTAGGAGCGGACTCCGTCCGCGATTGGCCCGCATCGCGCCGGAGGACATCGCGGACAGAGTCCGCTCCTACGGTTCAACCAGGGAGCGAGGCGTCACACAATGCGCACCCTCCACCAGACGTAGGGCGCATAACCTGGAACAGGTTATCCGCCGGCACCTCGACGGCGGATAACGCTGACGCGTTATTCGCCCTACTCAATCAGGCGCCGAATGCTTTCGTAGGAGCGGACTCCGTCCGCGATTAGCCCGCATCGCGCCGGAGGACATCGCGGACAGAGTCCGCTCCTACGGTTCAAACAACGAGCGGGGCGTTACGCCCCGCGCAGGCGCCACCAATCACAGAACTCATCCAGCGCATCCCACAGGCTCGCCTGCGGGTCGTAGTCCAGGTACTGGCGGGCGCGGGAGATGTCCAGGGAGAAGTCCTTGGCCATCACCGCCATCCCCAGGCGATGCAGGGTCGGCTCCGGCCGGCCGGGCAGGACCTTGCACACACCCTCGTTGACCAGCGCCAGGCTGCGTGCCAGGCCGTAGGGCATGTGTCGCTCCACCGGCGGCATGTCCAGCCGGCGCAGCACGTAGTTGACCACGTCCCACAACGGCAGCGGCTGGCCGTTGCTGATGTTGTAGGCCTGGCCGAGCGCCTCGTCGCCGGCCATCAGGCTGGCGAAAAGCGCGTCGTTGAGGTTCTGGATGCTGGTGAAGTCCACCCGGTTCAGGCCCTGCCCGATGATGCGCAGGCGACCCTTGCGGTGCGCGGCGATCATCCGCGGGAAGATGCTGGTGTCGCCGGCGCCGGTGACGAAACGCGGGCGCAGCGCCAGCACTTCCAGGCCGAATTCCTGGGCGCCGAGGGCCACCAGCTCGGACTGGTATTTGGTCGAGCCGTAGTGGTTGGCGAAGCGCTTGGGCACCTGCTGCTCGCTGATGCCGACGTGGGCCTGGCCATCGAAGTAGATCGACGGCGACGAGAGGTGCACCAGCCGGCGCACCTTCTGCTTCAGGCACGCCTCGACGATGGCCTCGGTCATGGTCACATTGGCCTGGTGGAAATACTCGCGGCTGCCCCACACGCCCACGGCGCCGGCGCAATGCACCACGGCATCGACATCGCTGCACAGCGCTCGCACCAGCGCCGGGTCCGACAGGTCGCCGGCCATGAACTCGGCCCCGCGCGCCACCAGCGGCTGCAGCGCTTCCTCGCGGCGTCCGTTCACCCGTACCGCCAGCCCCTGTTCCAGGGCGAAACGGGCGAAACGCCCGCCAATGAACCCGCTGGCTCCGGTGACCAGAATCTTCATGCACGCCACTCCTGTTCTTATAGTGCGGCGACTCTAGCAGGCGCTGCACTGCACTACCCTGGCCTTGCACGCCAGAAACGAATCCTTGCAGACCGCAACCAGCCGGCAGGGTTGCACGACTTGCGATCGGCGACATGCCGGGGGCGGTTGCGGCTACCCTTGATCACTCTGTCCTTTTCGCGGGAGCCATCATGAGCAAGTCCCACTGGATGATCTACGGCGCCAACGGCTACACCGGCCGGCTGGTGGCCGAGCAGGCACAGCGCGAGGGCCTGAAGCCCATCCTCGGCGGCCGCAACCCGGCCACCCTGCACGCGCTGGGCAGCTCGCTGGGCCTGGAGTGCCGGGTGTTCGACCTGGGCGACAGCGCCGCCGCCCTGGCCGCGCTGGAGGACGTCGCAGTAGTCGCCAACTGCGCCGGGCCCTTCTCCGCCACTGCCGCGCCGATGATCGAGGCGTGCATCGCCAGCGGCGCGCATTACGTGGATATCACCGGGGAGATTTCCGTCTTCGAATATGCCCACGGCCTGGACGAAGTGGCGCGCACGGCGGGCGTGGTGCTCTGCCCCGGCGTCGGCTTCGACGTGATCCCCACCGACTGCGTCGCCGCCTGCCTGAAGGAAGCCATGCCCGAAGCCACGCACCTGGCCCTGGGCTTCGACAGCGGCAGCGGCCTGTCGCCGGGCACCGCCAAGACCACCGTCGAAGGCCTCAAGCTGGGCGGCAAGGTGCGCGAAGCCGGGCGCCTGCGCGACGTACCGCTGGGCTACAAGCGCCGCGACATCGACTTCGGACGCGGCCTCAAGTACGCGGTGACCATCCCCTGGGGCGACGTGGCGACGGCCTATTTCTCCACCGGTATCGGCGATATCGAGGTCTACCTGCCGGTGCCGCCGGCGGCCGCCATCGGCATGCGCGTGATGGACAGCCTGCGCCCGCTGCTGGGCCACGACCGTGTGCAGGACTGGCTCAAGGAACAGGTGGACAAACGCGTCCACGGCCCCGACGAAATGGCCCGCAGCAAGCTGCGCACCTGGGTCTGGGGCGAAGTGCGCAACGCCCGCGGCGAACGGCGCAGCGCCCGGCTGGAGACCGCCAACGGCTACGACGTGACCATTCACGGCGTGCTCTTCGCGGTACGCCACCTGCTGGCCAACCCGAACACGGTCGGCTACTTCACCCCGTCGAAACTCTTCGGCGCGCGCTGCATCGAGCAATTGCCGGGCAGCGGCAGCATCGTCATTCGCGGCTGATCGGCACCAGCAGGCCCGGCGCCTTCGCCAGCAGGTGCCGGGTCAGCGCGGCGAGCAATTCGCCGCCATTGCGCCAGTGGTGCCAATAAAGAGGCACGTCGATCACCCGCCCCGGCAGCATGTCCACCAACTCGCCGCGTTCCAGCTCGCCGAGGACCTGTTGCTCCGGCACCAGCCCCCAACCTAGACCGCCGCTGGTCATGCGCACGAAGCCTTCGGAAGACGGGCACAGGTGGTAGCTGAAATGGCTGTCGACGCCCAGGTCCTTGAGGTAGCGATGCTGCAGTTGGTCGTCCGGACCGTAGACGATGGCCGGGGCGCGCACGAGACCAGCAGGCGTCACGCCTTTGGGGAAATGCCGGGCGATGAAACCCGGGCTGGCCAGCCCGCGATAGCGCATGGCGCCCAGCGGCTCGCAGCGCCCGCCGGCCACCGGGCGCGGGCTGGCGCAGACACAGCCGGCCACCTCGCCGGCGCGCATGCGCTTGAGGCCGACCTCCTGATCCTCCACCACCAGGTCCAGCAGCACGTGGCGCTCGCCACAGAAATCTCCGACCGCGTGGGCCCACCAGGTCGCCAGGCTGTCGGCGTTCAGCGCCAGCCGCAGGCGCTCGGGGGCCGCACCGTCATCCAGCGCGGGCACCCACTGCTGCAGGTCGCCTTCGAGCAGCCGCACCTGCTGCACATGGTTGAGCAGACGCTGGCCCAGATCGGTCGGCTGCGGCCGTGCGGCACGCACCAGCACCGGCTGGCCGACCCGCGCCTCGAGCAATTTGATGCGCTGGGAAATCGCCGATTGCGACAGCCCCAGCACCTGGGCGCCGCGCTCGAAACCGCCCTGCTCCACCACGGCGGCCAGGGCGGCAAGCAGCTTGTAGTCGAACATGATCAGTTTTCCTAATGAGATATCAGCAGTATTGGTTTTTCTTATACAGGCCAAAGCCGGACAATCGCCAGCATTCCCACTCTTTATGGATTGCCCACCATGGCTGGCGAAACCTCCCTGGCCGCGCTGCTGCGCGACATGACCCCGGTGCTCAACGACGGCGAGTACGTGTTCTGCACCCTGCCCGATGGCCATCTTCCCGCCGGCCTGCAACCGCTGGGGAGCTTTCGCGAGAGCGAGGGGCTGACGCTGATCCTGGCGCGCGCCGAAGCCGAACAGGCCGGGCTGGCCTTCGACTACGTCGCCGCCTGGCTGACCCTGGAGGTGCACTCGGCGCTGCAGGCGGTCGGCCTCACCGCCGCCGTGGCCGGCGCCCTGGCCAAGGCCGGGATCAGCTGCAACGTGGTCGCCGCCTGGTACCACGATCACCTGTTCGTCGCCCATGCCGACGGCCCGCGTGCGCTGGAGGTATTGCGCGCGCTGGCTCTCGATCCAGAAGGAAACTGACCCATGTGGCAGAGCTACCTCAACGGCCTGCTGGTCGCCGCCGGCCTGATCATCGCCATCGGCGCGCAGAACGCCTTCGTCCTCGCCCAGAGCCTGCGCCGCGAGCATCACCTGTCGGTGGCCGCGCTGTGCGTGCTGTGCGACGCCATCCTGGTCAGCGCCGGGGTGTTCGGCCTGGCCAAGATCCTTGCCGAGAACCCCACGCTGCTGGCCATCGCCCGCTGGGGCGGCGTGACCTTCCTGCTCTGGTACGGCCTCAAGGCCCTGCGCCGGGCGATTGCCCCCGAAGCCATGGCCGATGCCACCCAGACCGGTCCGCGCTCACGCCGCACCGTGCTGATGGCGGCACTGGCGGTGACGCTGCTCAACCCCCACGTCTACCTCGACACCGTGCTGCTGATCGGCTCACTCGGCGCCCAGCAGGCAGCACCCGGCGCCTACGCCATGGGCGCGGCCAGCGCCTCGCTGCTGTGGTTCTTCACCCTCGCCCTCGGCGCTGCATGGCTCGCACCCTGGCTGGCGCGGCCGGCCACCTGGCGCCTGGTGGACCTGATGGTGGCGGTGATGATGCTGGGCATGGCCGTGCAACTGGTGTTCGCCGGCTGAGGCCGGCCAGCTCAGTAGGGCATGGCCCGGCAAATAGTCCGAACGACGATCCGTCACGCCGGTCTCTGTAAGGTGAGCGCAGGTCCGCGCAGCCCGCGACCTTGGGCCTTTGCCCCTACAGTTGCTGCGTGGATATGCCACAGGTCGGGTGCTATGATCCGACCTTCGCGGCGCTGGCGGACCTGGTCTGCCAGACGCAACTGGCGCGCTGCCTGTCCCTTCGGGGGCGTATCGCAGCTACGCCCGGATGCCGCGACACCTAACGATACCGGCCCCGTGTACCGGTCGCGCGTTCGCCGCGCTAGCCCAGACTGAGTGAGATAGGAGAGACACCATGGCTTTCGAATTGCCTCCGCTGCCCTACGCGAAGAATGCCCTTGAACCGCACATTTCCGCGGAAACCCTGGAATTCCACCACGACAAGCACCACAACACCTACGTCGTGAACCTGAACAACCTGGTTCCGGGTACCGAGTTCGAAGGCAAGAGCCTGGAAGACATCGTCAAGACCTCTTCCGGCGGCATCTTCAACAACGCCGCCCAGGTGTGGAACCACACCTTCTACTGGAACTGCCTGAGCCCCAACGGCGGTGGCCAGCCCACCGGCGCCCTGGCTGACGCCATCAACGCGGCCTTCGGTTCCTTCGACAAGTTCAAGGAAGAGTTCAGCAAGACCTCCATCGGCACCTTCGGCTCCGGCTGGGGCTGGCTGGTGAAGAAAGCCGACGGCTCCCTGGCCCTGGCCAGCACCATCGGCGCCGGCTGCCCGCTGACCAGCGGCGACACCCCGCTGCTGACCTGCGACGTCTGGGAACACGCCTACTACATCGACTACCGCAACCTGCGTCCGAAGTACGTCGAGGCGTTCTGGAACCTGGTCAACTGGGACTTCGTGGCAGAGCAGTTCGCTGCCTGAACGATGCCTGATTGATACGAAAAACCCGGCCCTGCGCCGGGTTTTTTCGTAATGGGCGCGTAACACCTTGGTGTCAGCTAACCTGAAAGGCCGGTACTGTCGCAAAACAGAACGATGGCCCTTTGACGTCATTGCGCCAATTGCCAATACTCAGCCCCAGTCGTTCGCCCCTGGCGAGAAACAAGGAACGCCCTTGAAACTGGATCCCCGGCACAGCCTTTCCCTCAAGCTGCTGCGAATGGTATTGCTCGCGGCCCTCGTGGTCGGGGTGGTACTCAGCTGTGCCCAGATCGTCTATGACGCCCACAAGGCGCGCCAGGCCGTACACAACGATGCCCAGCGCATCCTGGCGATGGTCCGCGACCCCTCCACCCAGGCCGTCTACAGCCTCGACCGCGACATGGCGATGCAGGTCCTCGAAGGCCTGTTCCAGCACGAGGCCGTACGCTACGCCGCCATCGGCCATCCCGACGAACCCATGCTGGCGGAGAAGTCGCGCCCGCTGCTGGACTCCAGCACCCGCTGGATGACCGACCCGATCCTCGGCGCCGAGCAGAACTACTCCATCCGCCTCGCCGGCCGCGGCGGCTCCAACGAATACTACGGCGACCTGAAGATCACCCTCGACACCGCGCCCTACGGCGACGATTTCGTCGCCACCTCGGTGATCATCTTCATCTCCGGCATTCTTCGCGCCATGGCCCTGAGCCTGGTGCTGTTCATGGTCTACCACTGGCTGCTGACCAAGCCGCTGTCGAAGATCATCGAGCACCTGGCCTCGATCAACCCGGACCGGCCCAGCCAGCACAAGCTGCCGATGCCCGACGGCCACGAGAAGGACGAACTGGGCCTGTGGGTGACCACCGCCAACCAGTTGCTGGCCTCCATCGAGCGCAACGGCCATCTGCGCCGGGAGGCCGAAGACAGCCTGCTGCGCATCTCCCAGTACGATTTCCTCACCGGCCTGCCCAACCGCAAACTGCTGCAGCAGCGCCTGGACCAGATACTCGAGGGCGCCTCGCGCCTGCAACGCCGCGTCGCCGTGCTGTGCCTGGGCCTGGACGACTTCAAGGGCATCAACGAGCAGTACAGCTACCAGTTCGGCGACCAGTTGCTGATCGCCCTCGCCGACCGCCTGCGCACCCGCAGCGCGCACCTGGGCGCCCTGGCGCGGCTGGGCGGCGACCAGTTCGCCCTGGTCCAGGCCGACATCGAGCAACCCTACGAAGCGGCGGAACTGGCCCAGCAGATTCTCGACGACCTGGAAGCGCCCTTCGAGCTGGACCAGCACCTGGTGCACCTGCGCGCCACCATCGGCATCACCCTGTTCCCCGAGGACGGCGAGACCACCGAGAAGCTGCTGCAGAAAGCCGAACAGACCATGACCCTGGCCAAGAGCCGCTCGCGCAACCGCTACCAGTTCTACATCGCCAGCGTCGACAGCGAGATGCGCCGTCGCCGCGAACTGGAGAAGGACCTGCGCGAAGCCCTGGCACGCAACGAACTGCACCTCGTCTATCAGCCGCAGGTGGATTACCGCGACCACCGCGTGGTCGGCGTCGAGGCGCTGCTGCGCTGGCAGCACCCGACCCAGGGCTGGGTCGCGCCGGACCTGTTCATCCCGCTGGCGGAGCAGAACGGCAGCATCTTCAGCATCGGCGAATGGGTGCTCGACCAGGCCTGCCGGCAACTGCGCGAATGGCATGACCAGGGCTTCGACGACCTGCGCCTCGCGGTCAACCTGTCCACCGTGCAGCTGCGCCACAACGCCCTGCCACGGGTGGTCAGCAACCTGCTGCAGATGCACCGCCTGCCGCCGCGCTCGCTGGAGCTGGAAGTCACCGAGACCGGCCTGATGGAGGACATCTCCACCGCCGCCCAGCACCTGCTCAGCCTGCGCCGTGCCGGCGCGCTGATCGCCATCGACGACTTCGGCACCGGCTACTCCTCGCTGAGCTACCTGAAGAGCCTGCCGCTGGACAAGATCAAGATCGACAAGAGCTTCGTCCAGGACCTGCTGCTGGACGACGACGATGCCACCATCGTTCGCGCCATCATCCAGCTGGGCAAGAGCCTGGGCATGCAGGTGATCGCCGAGGGCGTGGAGACGGTCGAGCAGGAGGCCTACATCATTGCCCAGGGCTGCCACGAAGGTCAGGGCTACCTCTACAGCAAGCCGCTGCCAGCGCGCGAGCTGACCCTCTACCTCAAGCAGGCACGGCGCCTGGCCGAAGCCGCCGGCGGCAATCCCAACGGCTCCGTCGAGCGCCATTGATACCGCACGACACTGTCCCTGTAGGAGCGAGCTTGCTCGCGAACCGCATGGCACCAGACCGTAGGGCGCATAAAGCGGAACGCTTTATCCGCCATCCGCGCGGACTCGGCGGATAACGCCTGAGGCGTTATTCGCCCTACACCGGTCTCAACCACCTGCGACTTTCCTCGTAGAAGTGCCGATTACGCCATGCTGCTGGCGACCTGCTGGCCTTGTGACCAACCAGCGCCACCGATGTCTCTTTTCAAAAATGAAAATCTTTCGCATTATGTTGCGGATTTTCTTGCGCAGTCCTTTTTCGTGCGCCTCTTTTCCATGCAAAGGAACCCGTCATGACTCGTATGCCCTGGGCCACTGCCAGCCTGCTCGCCATCGCCATTTCCCTCGCCGGCTGCGGCGATGACAAGAAAGCCGAAGCCCCCGCCGCTGCCGCTCCGGCCGCCAGCACCCAGAGCACTGCGCCGGCCGCGACCGCCAAGGTCGACGAGGCCGCGGTCAAGGCCGTGGTAAAGAACTACCTGGACATCGCCGAAGCCACCTACGGCGACGCCCTGACCACCGCCAAGGCCCTGCAGACCGCCGTCGACGCGCTGATCGCCAAGCCCAGCGAAGCCACCCTGAAGGCCGCCCGCGAAGCCTGGATCGCTTCCCGCCCGTCCTACTCGCAGAGCGAAGCCTTCCGCTTCGGCAACTCGATCATCGACGACTGGGAAGGCGCGGTTAACGCCTGGCCGCTGGACGAAGGCCTGATCGACTACGTCGCCAAGGACTACCAGCACGCCGAAGGCAACGCCGGCGCCACCGCCAACATCATCGCCAACACCGAGATCCAGGTCGGCGAAGACAAGATCGACGTCAAGGAAATCACCGGCGAGAAGCTCAAGGGCCTGAACGAGCTGGGCGGCTCCGAAGCCAACGTCGCCACCGGCTACCACGCCATCGAATTCCTGCTCTGGGGCCAGGACCTGAACGGCACCAAGCCGGGCGCCGGCGATCGCAAGTACACCGACTACGCCCAGGGCAAGGACTGCACCAACGGTCACTGCGACCGTCGCGCCGCCTACCTGAAGGCCGCCACCGACCTGCTGGTTTCCGACCTGGAAGAAATGGTCGGCAACTTCAAGTCCGGCGTCGCCGACAACTACCGCGCCAAGGTCGAGGCCGACACCGCCGAGAACAACCTGCGCAAGATGTTCTTCGGCATGGGCTCCCTGTCCCTCGGCGAGCTGGCCGGCGAGCGCATGAAGGTCGCGCTGGAAGCCAACTCCACCGAAGACGAGCACGACTGCTTCAGCGACAACACCCACAACACCCTGTTCTACAACGCCAAGTCGATCCGCAACATCTACCTGGGCGAGTACAAGCGCACCGACGGCAGCGTCGTGAAGGGCCCGAGCCTGTCCGACCTGGTCGCCAAGGCTGACGCCGCCGCCGACACCGACCTGAAGAACGACCTGGCCAACACCGAAGCCAAGATGCAGATCATCGTCGACCGTGCCGAGAAGGACGGCGTGCACTTCGACCAGATGATCGCTCCGGAAGACAAGGACGATCAGCAGAAGATCCGCGACGCCATCGCCTCGCTGGTCAAGCAGACCGGCGCCATCGAGAAGGCCGCCACCGCGGTCGGCGTGCAGGACCTGAAGCCGGACAACGCCGATCACCAGTTCTGATCAGCGCGCTTGAAAGGGACTGCGGCTCCACGCCGCAGTCCCCCGACAGCTCCGACAAAGCCCCGCCCTGCGGGGCTTTGTCATTTCCGGGCGGCAAACGATGTCGTTCGCAAATACAAATTTTTCATATTTGCATTTGACGCCCCTGCTACCATGGCGCGCTGCCATTAACCCGTTCCGGAACCGCCGTCGATGCTCCCCCGCCGTACCGCTCTGTGCCTTGTGCTGTCTGCCCTCGCCCTTGCCGCGTGCGAGCCGGAGACCTCCCAGCACGCCGTGGCGGAACCCGGCGAAGCGCTCTCCGGCGGCGCCGCCACGGTCAAGCAGAGCGACCGCAACGCCTACTCCATGCCCTCGGCCAACCTCACGCCGAGCCGGCGCCTGGACTTCGCCGTGGGCAACAGTTTCTTCCGCAATCCCTGGGTCATCGCACCGACCACCACCACTGCGCGTGACGGCCTCGGCCCGCTGTTCAATACCAACGCCTGCCAGAACTGCCACATCAAGGACGGCCGCGGCCATCCGCCGGAGCTGAACGACGTCAACGCCGTGTCGATGCTGGTGCGCCTGTCGATCCCTGCCGGCTCCGCCGATATCGAGACCATCAAGCGCCTGGGCGTGGTGCCCGAGCCGGTGTACGGCGGGCAGTTCCAGGACTCAGCGATCCCCGGCGTAGCGCCCGAAGGCAAGGTGCGCGTGGAATACGACGCGGTGCCGGTGACCTTCAAGGACGGCAGCGTGGTCGAGTTGCGCAAGCCGAAACTGCGCATCAGCGACCTGGGCTACGGCCCGATGCACAAGGACACGATGTTCTCCGCGCGCATTGCCCCACCGATGATCGGCCTGGGCCTGCTGGAGTCCATCAGCGAGGCGGACATCCTGGCCAACGCCGAGCTCCAGGCCAAGGGCAACGACGGCGTCCACGGCCGGCCGAACCGGGTCTGGGACGATGCCGCGCAGCAGACCGTGCTCGGCCGCTTCGGCTGGAAGGCCGGGCAGCCCAACGTCGCCCAGCAGAACGCCCACGCCTTCTCCGGCGACATGGGCCTGACCAGCGACCTGCTGCCCCATGACGACTGCACCCCGGCCCAGGTCGACTGCCTGAACGCCATCGACGGCGGCAAGCCGGAAGTCAGCCAGCACATCTTCAACCAAGTCGCCTTCTACGCCCGCAACCTCGCGGTGCCGGCACGGCGCAAGGTCGACGACCCGCAGGTACTCACCGGCAAGGGCCTGTTCCATGACAGCGGCTGCGCCAGCTGCCACACGCCCAAATTCACCACCGGGCCGAACGCCGCCGAGCCGGAACTGGCCAACCAGGTGATCCGCCCCTACAGCGACCTGCTGCTGCATGACATGGGCGAGGGACTAGCGGACAATCGCCCAGAATTTCTTGCCAGCGGCCGCGACTGGCGCACGGCGCCGCTGTGGGGCATCGGCCTGACCGAGACGGTCAACGGCCACACCCAGTTCCTGCACGACGGCCGCGCCCGCAACCTGCTCGAAGCTGTGCTCTGGCACGGCGGCGAAGCCGAAGCGGCGAAGCAACGCGTACTGAATTTCGACGCCGGGCAGCGCGATGCCCTGCTGGCGTTCCTGAACTCACTCTAAGGAGCCGAGCCCACCATGTTCCGCCCCCGACTTCTGATCACCAGCCTCGCCATCGCCCTGGGCGCCTGCTCGCCCACCGACCCGCAGGCCACCACCAGCGCCACCCTGGCCCAGCAGGTGATCCTGCCGACTTACAGCCGCTGGGTCGACGCCGACCGCGCGCTGGCCGCCAGCGCCCTGGCCTACTGCCAGGGCAAGGAAGACCTGACCAAGGCGCGCGCCGACTTCATGGCCGCGCAGAAGGCCTGGGCCGAGCTGCAGCCGCTGCTGGTCGGCCCGCTGGCCGAGGGCAACCGCTCCTGGCAGGTACAGTTCTGGCCGGACAAGAAGAACCTCGTGGCGCGCCAGGTCGAGCAACTGCTCAACAGCGGCAACGCGATCTCCCCGGCGACCCTGGATAAATCCAGCGTGGTGGTCCAGGGCCTGACCGCCTACGAATACATTCTCTACGACGCCAAGATCGACCTCGCCAACGCCGAGACCAAGGCGCGCTACTGCCCGCTGCTGGAAGCCATCGGCAGCCACCAGCAGGCCCTGGCGGAGAGCATCCTGGCGCAGTGGAAGCAGGACGGCGGCATGCTCGCCCAGCTCTCCAAGTTCCCCAACGAGCGCTACGCCGATGCCCACGAGGCGATCGCCGAGCTGCTGCGTGTGCAGGTCACCGCGCTGGACATGCTGAAGAAGAAACTCGGCACGCCACTGGGTCGCCAGAGCAAGGGCATCCCGCAGCCGTTCCAGGCCGAAGGCTGGCGCAGCGACATGTCCCTGGCGAGCCTGGATTCCAGCCTCACCGGCGCCCAGGCGCTGTGGGACGGCACCGACAAGAAGGGCCTGCGCGCCCTGCTGCCGGCCGAGCAGAAAGAGCTGGCCGGCAAGATCGACGCGGCCTACGCCGATGTCCACGGCAAGCTGAAGGCGATCAACCAGCCGCTCAGCGAGCTGCTGAAGAACGAAGCCGGCCTCAAGCAGTTGAACGACCTGTACGACAGCCTGAACGTTGTCCATCGCCTGCACGAAGGCGACCTGGCGAAGGCGCTGGGAGTGCAGCTCGGCTTCAACGCCAACGACGGCGATTGATTCGATCTGCTGCGCGTCGGCCATGCGTCGTTGGAAAGGTTCGTCGAATTGCTCATTGGCTGGAGCCAACTCCGCACCCGCCGTACCTTTCCGCCTAGCCTGGCTCCAGCTCGCAGGATCGATGGGATGCAAGAGAAGATAGAGGTGCAAGCCATGTTGCGACGTCACGTGATCGGCCTGGGCAGCCTGCTGCTCGGCGCCCTGACCTTCGGCGGCTGGACGCTGTCACGCAAGGGCAAGGAGCCCCTGGTGCTGTCCGCCCGTGACGACGCGGATGGCAAGCACTACGCCGTGGGCTATCGCCTGGACGGCAGCTGCGCCTTCGCCACCGAAGTCGGCCTGCGCTGCCACGACGTGGTGCAGCACCCGAGCCTGCCGCTGGCGTTGTTCGTCGCCCGCCGGCCGGGCCGGCACAGCTACCTGATCGACCTGAACGACGGCCGCCTGCTGCAGACCCTCGATTCGCAGACCGACCGCCACTTCTACGGCCACGGCGTGTGGCACAAGGACGGCGAGTGGCTGTACGCCACCGAGAACGACACCACCGATCCGGGCCGCGGCCTGCTCGGCTTGTACCGCTTCGACGGCGAGCGCCTGAGCCACACCGGCGAGGTTTCCACCCACGGTCTGGGCCCGCACCAGGTGTCCTGGATGCCCGATGGCGAAACCCTGGTGGTGGCCAACGGCGGCATCCGCACCGAAGCCGAAAGCCGCGTGGAGATGAACCTCGACGCCATGGAGCCGAGCCTGGTGCTGATGCAGCGCGACGGCACGCTGATCTCCAAGGAAACCCTGCCGCAGCAGATGAACAGCGTCCGTCACCTGGCCATCGCCGCGGACGGCACCATCGTCGCCGGCCAGCAGTACATGGGCGACTCCCACGACCGCGCCGACCTGCTTGCGATCAAGCGCCCCGGCGAGGCCTTCCAGCCATTCCCGCTGGCCGACGAGCAACGCCTGGCGATGACCCAGTACACCGCCAGCGTCGCCGTGCACAACGACCTGCGCCTGGTCGCCCTGACCGCCCCGCGCGGTAACCGCTTCTTCATCTGGGACCTGGATACTGGCGCCGTTCGCCTGGACGCACCGTTGCCCGATTGCGCCGGTGTCGGCGCGGTGAAGGACGGCTTCGTCGTCACCTCCGGCCAGGGTCGCTGCCGCGTCTACGACTGCCGCGGCGAGCGCATCGCCGGCACCCCGCTGGAGCTGCCCCCGGCCTTCTGGGACAACCACCTGCACCTGGCCTGATCCATTGTCGGCCTGAACCCTTGCCGGCCTGAACGGCCTGCGTAGGAGCGGACTCCGTCCGCGATGGGCAGACGCCACCTTCGCAGTGGCCGGGAAGCGATCGCGGATGAATCCGCTCCCCAGCGGCTGCCGATCGCTCCCGTAGGGCGCATAACGCCTACGGCGTTATCCGCCGTCGTGGCGGATAACCCGTTCCGGGTTATGCGCCCTACAAAACTGAACTCTTGCCGGCCTGAACGGCCTGCGTAGGAGCGGACTCCGTCCGCGATGGGCAGCCGCCACCTTCGCAGTGGCCAGGAAGCGATCGCGGATGAATCCGCTCCCCAGCGGCTGCCGATAGCTCCCGTAGGGCGCATAACGCCTACAGCGTTATCCGCCGTCGTGGCGGATAACCCGTTCCGGGTTATGCGCCCTACAAAACCTATTTAGGAGCGGACTCCGTCCGCGATGTGCCACCACCACGCTCGGAGCCGCCGGAGGGCGATCGCGGACGAAGTCCGCTCCTACGCCATCAACGATCCCACGGAATCCAGCCGGAACCCCCGTACCAGAGCGCCTGAACCCCCTACCACTCGTCTCCCTGGCCTCAGGAAGACAGCCACGCGGCCGATGCAAAGGCTGACCGATTCCCACCCTGCGTCTTAGAGGCGTAAACCACGATGTCCCCCAACACTTCCTTGCGTACCCAGATCCTTTCGCTGCTGGGCGGCAGCCTGTTGCTCGTGCTGCTGATCGCCCTCGCCTGCTTCCACTTCCTCTCCGGCAGCGTCGGCGCCTACCAGCGCCTGCTGGACGGCCCGCTGCAGTCCTCGCAACTGGTCGACCAGGCCAACCTGGCCTTCAAGATCCAGGTGCAGGAGTGGAAGAACGTCCTCCTGCGCGGCCAGCAGCCGGCCGACCTGAACAAGTACTGGGGCCAGTTCGAGGACCAGGAGCGCGCCGTCCAGGACGTGCTCGGCCGCCTGGAGCAGAATGCCGCCGACGAACCGCAGCTCAAGGCCCAGGTGACCCGCCTGCGCGACGAGCACCGCCAGCTCGGCCAGGCCTACCGCAAGGGCCGCGACGCCTACCTCGCCGCCGGCAGCGACCCGCGCGCCGGTGACGCTGCGGTGAAAGGCATCGACCGCGCCGCCAGCGACCAGATGGCCGCCCTGGTGGACAGCCTGCACCGCGACGCCCAGGAAGAAGCCAAGGCGATCTCCGCCAGCGCCCACAGCACGGTCATCAGCGGCAGCCTGATCCTGCTGATCTCCGGCCTCGCCCTGGGCCTGCTCAGCCTGTGGCTGGTCAACCGCAACCTGATCGGCCCGATCGCCCGCCTGATCGAGCACATTGCCCAGCTCAGCGAAGGCAACTTCGGCGAGCGCGTCGACGCCAGCCGCCGCGACGAACTGGGTCGCCTGGCCCGCGCCGCCAACACCCTGCGCGACTTCCTCGCCGAGACCTTCACCCGCCTGAAGCACAGCACCACCGAGCTGGACACCGCCAGCGGCGAGCTGAACGCCATCGCCACGCTGATGGCCGAAGGCACCCGCGAGCAGTTCTCGCGAACCGACCAGGTGGCCACGGCGATGCACGAGATGTCCGCCACCGCCCAGGAAGTCGCCCGCCACGCCTCCGACGCGGCACGCGCCGCCGACGATGCCGACCAGCACGCGCAGCAGGGCGGCGAGGTGATGAAGACCACCATCGTCACTATCACCGAGATGAGCAACGAGATCGCCAACACCGCCGAAGTGATCCGTCGCCTGGAAAGCGACAGCGGGCGCATCGGCAAGGTGCTAGAAGTGATCCGCGGCATCGCCGACCAGACCAACCTGCTGGCCCTCAACGCCGCCATCGAAGCCGCCCGTGCCGGGGAAGCCGGCCGCGGGTTCGCCGTGGTTGCCGATGAGGTCCGCACCCTGGCCCAGCGCACTGCCGAGTCCACCGCCGAGATCCACCAGATCATCGACACCGTGCAGACCGGCTCGGTAAACGCCCTGCGCGCCATCGAGAACGGCCAGACCCGCAGCGAACAGGGTGTGGAACGCGTCACCCAGGCCGGCGAAGTGCTGCGCAGCATCACCCAGGCCGTCGAAGCGATCCGCGACATGAACCGCCAGATCGCCACCGCCGCCGAGGAGCAGACCTCGGTCGCCGAGGACATCTCGCGCAACCTCACCGAAATCACCGCCATCGGCGCCACCAACGAAGAGAACGTGGTCCGTACCCAGGGCGCCAGCCGCCACCTGCACGGCCTCTCCGGCGACCTCGCCGACGTGACCCGCAAGCTCAGCGCCTGATCCTCCCCCGCCACACGGACGTGGCCTTCCACCTGCACATCCCGCCGCACCGATCCAGCGCACATATTCCGTAAACAACCTTACTTTTCGTGGGAAACCTCTTGTAATCCCAGCCCTTTGACTCGCCGCGGATTCAGGCATAAGGTGCGCAATCCCGCCCCGCAATGGGGCGACCCACGTATCGGCTTCAAAGCCTGATCGACATCTGCGCGAACGGAAGGCCGCCCGGCAAGTTGTGGGCGAGTGATCGCGCCCGATTGCTGCCAGGCACGTACCAAGGAACAGGAAGATGTTGCGCCGCATGCTGATCATGCTGGGCGTGGTTGCCGTGATCGTCGCGGTACTCGCCGGCTCGAAGTACCTCTCCATCAAGAAACAGATCGCCATGTTCTCGGCGCCGCGTCCGCCGGTGAGCGTGAACGCCACCCAGGCCGAGGAGCGTGACTGGCAGAGCCGCCTGCAGGCCATCGGTACCCTGCGCGCGATCCAGGGCGTGACCCTGACCGCCGAAGTCTCCGGCACGGTCAGTGCGGTGCAGTTCGTTTCCGGCGACAAGGTCAAGGTCGGCCAGCCGGTGGTGCAGCTCGAATCCGACGTCGAGCAGGCCACCCTGCGCACCGCCGAGGCGGACCTCGGGCTGGCCCAGGTCGAGTACGAGCGCGGCAGGAGCCTGGTGGGCCGTCAGGCCATTTCCAAGAGCGAGTTCGACCGCCTCGCCGCCCAGCTGAACCGCTCCACCGCCACCGTCGCGCAGCTCAAGGCGAGCCTGGACAAGAAGCGCATCCTCGCGCCCTTCTCCGGCACCATCGGCATCCGCCAGGTGGACGTCGGCGACTACGTATCCCCCGGCACCGAGATCGTCACCCTGCAGGACCTGTCGACGCTGCAGGTGGACTTCTTCCTGCCCGAACAGGACTTCCCGCTGCTCAAGCGCGGGCAGAAGGTCGTGGTGCGCGTGGCGGCCTATCCGGGCCAGAGCTTCGACGCGCAGATCGACGCCATCAGCCCGCGGGTGGACAACCAGACGCGCAACCTGCTGGTCCGCGCCAGCATGGCCAACCCCGAGGGCAAGCTGCTGCCGGGGATGTTCGCCAACCTGGAAGTGCAACTGCCCGACAGCGCGCCGCGCGTGGTGGTCCCCGAGACCGCCGTGGCCTTCACCCTGTATGGCAACTCGGTGTACGTGGTGGTACCGCACAAGCCCAAGGACGGCGAGAAAGCCGAGGGTGCCGAAAGAACCGAAGACACCAGGGCCGACGACAAGACGCCGAAGCTGGACGTCGAACGCCGCTTCGTGAAGACCGGCGAACGCCGCGAAGGCAGCGTGGTGATCCTCGAAGGCCTGAAGGCCGGCGAAGAAGTGGTGACCTCCGGCCAGCTCAAGCTGGACAACGGCACCGCCGTGGCCATCGTCAAGGACCCGCAGTAATCGCATAGCCGGCGCGTCGCCCGATGTGGCGCGCCAACAGACCCCGCCGTCATCCGGCAGGGTCCGCATTAAAGGATTGAGCTATGTTCACCGATCCCTTCATCCGCCGCCCGGTGCTGGCGACCGTGGTCAGCCTGCTGATCGTCCTGCTCGGCATGCAGGCCTTCAGCAAGCTGGTGATCCGCGAATATCCGCAGATGGAAAACGCGCTGATCACCGTCACCACCTTCTATGCCGGCGCCAACGCCGAGACCATCCAGGGCTACATCACCCAGCCGCTGCAGCAGAGCCTGGCCAGCGCCGAAGGCATCGACTACATGACCTCGGTGAGCCGGCAGAACTACTCGGTGATCTCGATCTACGCGCACATCGGCGCCAACTCCGATCGCCTGGTCACCGAGCTGCTGTCGAAGATCGGCGAGGTGAAGACCCAGCTGCCGCCCGACGCCGAAGACCCGGTGCTGGACAAGGAAGCCGCCGACGCCTCGGCGCTGATGTACATCAGCTTCTTCAGCGAGCAGATGAACAACCCGCAGATCACCGACTACCTGTCGCGGGTGATCCAGCCCAAGCTCGCCACCCTGCCGGGCATCTCCGAGGCCGAGATCCTCGGCAACCAGGTGTTCGCCATGCGCCTGTGGCTGGACCCGGTGAAGATGGCCGCCTACGGCGTCACCGCCGGTGACGTGGCCAGCGCGGTGCGCGAATACAACTTCCTCTCCGCCGCCGGCGAGGTGAAGGGCGAACTGGTGGTCACCTCGGTGAACGCCGCTACCGACCTGAAGTCCCCGGAAGCCTTCGCCGCCATCCCGCTGAAGACCGCGGGCGACCGTCGCGTACTGATGGGCGACGTGGCGCGCATCGAACTGGGCGCGGCTAGCTACGACGCGGTCAGCTCGTTCAACGGCATCCCCTCGGTGTACATCGGCATCAAGGGCACGCCCAGCTCCAACCCGCTGGACGTGATCAAGGAAGTCCGCGCCAAGATGCCGGAGCTGGAAGAACAGCTGCCGCCGGGCCTGAAAGTCTCCATCGCCTATGACGCCACGCGCTTCATCCAGGCCTCCATCGACGAGGTGGTGAAGACCCTGGGCGAGGCGATCCTGATCGTCATCGTGGTGGTCTTCCTGTTCCTCGGCGCGTTCCGCTCGGTGATCATCCCGGTGGTGACCATCCCGCTGTCGATGATCGGCGTGCTGTTCTTCATGCAGATGATGGGCTACTCGATCAACCTGCTGACGCTGCTGGCCATGGTGCTCGCCATCGGCCTGGTGGTGGACGACGCCATCGTGGTGGTGGAGAACATCCACCGCCACATCGAGGAGGGCAAGTCGCCGTTCCAGGGCGCCATCGAGGGCGCGCGGGAAATCGCCGTGCCGGTGGTGACCATGACCATCACCCTGGCCGCCGTGTATGCGCCCATCGGCTTCCTCAGCGGCCTCACCGGCGCGCTGTTCAAGGAGTTCGCCTTCACCCTGGCCGGCGCGGTGATCATCTCCGGTATCGTCGCGCTGACCCTGTCGCCGATGATGTGCTCGCGCCTGCTGCGCCACGAGGAGAACCCCAGTGGCCTGGCCCATCGCCTGGACAACATCTTCGAGGGCCTGAAGACGCGCTACCAGCGCCTGCTGCACGGCACCCTGAACAGCCGGCCGGTGGTCATCGTCTTCGCCCTGCTGGTGCTGGCGATCATTCCGTTGCTGATGATGTTCACCCACAAGGAACTGGCGCCGGAGGAAGACCAGGGCATCGTCTTCATCATGGCCAACGCGCCGCAGACGGCGAACCTGGACTACCTGTCAAAGTACACCGCAGAGTTCGAGGGTATCTTCCGCAAGTTCCCCGAGTACTATTCGGCGTTCCAGATCAACGGCTACAACGGCGTGCAGACCGGCATCGGCGGCATGCTGCTCAAGCCCTGGGACGAGCGCGACCGTAGCCAGATGGAGCTGCTGCACTCGGTGCAGGAAGAGCTCAACAAGATTCCCGGCCTGCAGATCTTCGGCTTCAACCTGCCGTCTCTGCCGGGCACCGGCGAGGGCCTGCCGTTCCAGTTCGTGATCAACACCGCCAGTGACTACCAGTCCCTGCTGCAGGTCGCCGAGCGGGTGAAGAAGCGCGCGGAAGAATCGGGCAAGTTCGCCTTCCTCGACCTCGACCTGGCCTTCGACAAACCCGAGCTGGTGGTCGACATCGACCGCGCCAAGGCCGCGCAGATGGGCGTCAGCATGCAGGACCTGGGCATTTCCCTGGGCGCGCTGCTGGGCGAAGGCGAGATCAACCGCTTCACCATCGACGGGCGCAGCTACAAGGTGATCGCCCAGGTGGAGCGCGCCTACCGCGACAACCCCAACTGGCTGAACAACTACTACGTGAAGAGCCAGAGCGGCCAGCTGATCTCGCTGTCGACCCTGGTGACCTTCCACGAGCGCGCCCGCCCGCGCCAGCTCAACCAGTTCCAGCAGCTCAACTCGGCGATCATCTCCGGCGTGCCGATGGTCAGCATGGGCGATGCCATCGACACGGTGCGCGGCATCGCCGAGCAGGAATCGCCGCGCGGCTTCTCCTTCGACTACGCCGGCGCCTCGCGGCAATTCGTGCAGGAAGGCAGCGCGCTGATGATCACCTTCGCCCTGGCGCTGGCGGTGATCTTCCTGGTGCTGGCGGCGCAGTTCGAGAGCTTCCGCGACCCGCTGGTGATCATGGTCACCGTGCCGCTGTCGATCTGCGGCGCGCTGATTCCGCTGTTCCTCGGCCTGTCGAGCCTGAACATCTACACCCAGGTGGGGCTGGTGACGCTGATCGGGCTGATCAGCAAGCACGGCATCCTCATCGTCGAGTTCGCCAACCAGCTGCGCCGCGAGCGCGGGCTGTCGGTGCGCGAAGCGGTGGAAGAAGCCGCGGCGATTCGCCTGCGCCCGGTGCTGATGACCACCGCCGCCATGGTGCTGGGTGTGATCCCGCTGCTGCTCGCCACCGGCGCCGGCGCGGTGAGCCGCTTCGACATCGGCGTGGTGATCGCCACCGGCATGAGCGTCGGCACGCTGTTCACCCTGTTCGTGCTGCCGTGCGTCTACACGCTGCTGGCCAAGCCGGACCCGAAGCCCGCTGAAGGCCACGCACCGGTGACGGCGCACTGAACGAAAGAGCCCCGCTGATGCGGGGCTCTTTTCTGGCACCTGAAATTCTCGGTAGGGCGCATAACGCCCCAGGCGTTATCCGCCACGGCGGATAAAGCGTTCCGCTTTATGCGCCCTACGTCTCGGCATTCTCGCGTAGGGTCAATCACCACCGAAGATGGGCCTTGCAGGATGGGTGGAGCGCAGCGATGCCCATGCTGTCGGTGGGCGAAAATGATGGGTATCGCTGCGCTCCACACCATCCTACGTCGTGCTCATCGTGGAGCTGCGAAGTGAACTACAGATCGGGGATGGAGAACGCCACCAGCCGATACCCTTCGGCCGTGCGGATGAAATCGAAGCTGGCGTGCTTGGCCGGCTCGAACGAGCCGTGCTGCCAATGCTCCATGGCCGACACCTTGGGGGTCTTCCATTGGGCAAAAGTGCCGCAGCTGTCGAAGTACTGCGGATCGCGCTCGGGATCGAAGGGCCAGCCCATGTCGTCTTGGCGCACGCCGTAGCCAGCAGAGCTACGCAATGACTCCAGCCGCTTGCGCAGGGCCTGGCCATGCTGGCGCAGCACGTCGTCCACCGAAGCGGCCCGCCAGTCATCCAGCGGTGCACTGCCCGGCCCGGTCCAGACTTGTGCAGAACTGTGGGCCTTCAGCGAAGCGTCATCCAGGTGCGGCAGGAAGTCGTCGCGGAACCAGGCGGCGAAGTCCTTCTCGATGTCGACGAAGCTGAGGTAGCGCCCATCCACCGCCTTGAAGGAAACACGACGCGGATCGCTGGAGGGCTGCTCTCCCACTTGCATCGAGAACCAGTCCAGCGCGTCGGCACGGGTGCCGTCGAAGTTTTCCACCAGCGTCCTGCCGTGGCGGTCGATCAGCAACTCCTTGCCGCCTCGCCAACCCAGGTGCTCGCAGTGTTCCGGCTTCACGCCGGGATCGGCGCATTGGCGCGTCGCGCCCTTCAGGGCCACGACCATGCCGTTGCGCATCGCCGAGGCATCGCTCAGTTTCGCGGCGATCAGCACCTGGCCGTCACCGTCGAGAAAGCCGACCTTGTCGCGCTGACGGTCGCGGAAGCGGATGCTGTTCTCGCTCTCGCAGATCGGTGCGTTGTCGTAGATGTACAGCGAGTCCGGCGCCACCTGGCGACCATCGCGCAGCAGGTAGTAGGTGCGGTAGCCGTCGGCGGTTTCCTCGCCGGTGGCGATGATGTGCTCGAAGCGCCGGGCCAGGGTGAACATCGGGCTGAGCTTCGGCTCGACCTTCACCTTGCCCTGCGCAGCCTTGAAGCCGATCAGGTCATTCTGCGTGAAGGCCACCCAGGGCTCGTCTGCCGCCACCGCCGATACGCTCAGCGCCAGCGTCGCCAGCCATAAGCCGATTGCCTTTGCGTCCATGCTGGAGAACCTCCCGTCGAATCCATGCTGCAGCGCATTGTGCCACGAGCAAAGAAAAGCCCCCGCACATCGCTGCGCGGGGGCTCGATCAGGCAAAGGAGCGATCAGGCCGGCTGGCGTTGCATCGCGCCGCTATCGGCTTCGCCTTTCAGGCTCCAGCTCTTGAGGTGTTCCAGGCTCGCGCGGTAGGGCTTCAGACCGCTGGCCAGCAGCAGTGCGCCAGCGACCAGGGCCACCACGCTGACGATCAGCAGCGAGTAGCGCAGCGCCATGTCGTCGGCGAACACGTAGTCGGTCACCAGGGCGATGGCGGTCGGACCGACGCCCAGGCCGAGCAGGGTGACCACGAACAGGTAGATGGCCGAGGCCTGGCCGCGCATGGAGTTGGGCATGATCTCCTGGATCGCCGCCGGGGCGACGCCGAAGGGCATGCTGAGGAAGAACACGATGGGCGCCATCATCGCTGCCGCGGCGTTGCCGCTATTGAGCAGCGGGTAGATCAGGCTCAGCGGGATGGCCAGGCAGGCGGCCAGCAGGCCCACGCGCATGTTCGCATCGGTGCGCCCGCGCTTGGCCCAGTAGTCGGCCAGGCGGCCGCCGCAGACGATGCCCAGGCAGCCGAACACGGCGACGATGCTGCCGTACACCACGCCCACGTGGCCGGCGTCCCAGCCATAGGTGCGGACGAAGAAGGTCGGCACCCACGCGCCGCTGCCGTAGCTGGCGAAGGAGATGCAGGCAAAGCCGAAGTTGTGGCAGAGCACGGTCTTGCGGTTGGCGCGCAGGTAGGCGCCCACTTCGCTCATCGGCACCACCACGCCGGCGCCCACGCCACGGCGGGTCGGCTCCTTCACCGCGAGCATGAGCAGGGTGAACAGTACGCCGGCGGCGCCGAGGATCAGGAAGATCAGCTGCCAGGGGCGCACTTCCCCGAGGATCGGCAGGTGCACGTCGCCCTGGGCGGAGGCGAACTTGATCACCAGCCCACCGAGCAGGAAGGCCAGGCCCGAGCCGAGGTAGATGCCCATGGAATACACGCTGATGGCGGTGGCGCGGCGCTGGGCCGGAAAGCTGTCGGCAATCAGCGAATAAGCCGCCGGCGACAGGGCCGCCTCGCCCACGCCGACACCGACGCGGAACAGCAGGAAGTGCCAGTACTGCCGGGCCAGGCCGCAGGCGGCGGTCATGGCGCTCCAGATCAGCACGCCGACGGTGATCAGCCCGCGCCGGCTGCGGCTGTCGGCCATGCGCCCGAGGGGGATGCCGCACAGGGTGTAGAACAGTGCGAAGGAAAGGCCCATCAGCAGGCTCATCTGCGTGTCGCTGATCTCAAGATCGCGGCGGATGGGGCCGACCAGCAGGTTGAGAATCTGTCGATCGATGAAGGACAGCACGTAGGCGACCATGAGGATCGCAACCGTGGACCAGGCCACGGCACTGGAGGGGTAGCCGTTATCGTTGTTCTTATTGTTATGGTGCATGCCGGACTCCTGAAACGCCGCCAATCGCGGCGAAGGCGAAGGGGAGAACCCGCAGAGTAGGCATTGCGAACGCGTCGCGCGCGCACTATCAGGTCTCTGAATGCGCGCGTTGGCCGTTGGCTGATGGATGGGTGGTCAGGGATTGGACGCTGGGTTCCCTGCAGGAGCGAGCTTGCTCGCGAACCAGGATCCCGCCATCGGCTCCGACGTCAGGCGGGTTCGCGAGCAAGCTCGCTCCTACGAGAATCAGGCCGTCTGGCAGGACGCGTAAGGCGGAACGATTGATCCGCCATGGCGGATCAAATCGCCTGCGGCACCCGCTCACAAAGCTTCGCCAACGCCCGCGCCCACAGCTCCTGGTCATTCAGGCAAGGCACCAGCACCAGCTCTTCACCGCCCGCCGCACGGAACTGCTCGTTGCCGCGCTGGCCGATCTCTTCCAGGGTCTCGATGCAGTCGGCGACGAAGGCCGGGCACATCACCAGCAGGCGCTTCACGCCCTGCTTGCCGAGCTTGTCCAGCTGCGCCTCGGTGTAGGGTTCGATCCACTTGTTGCGGCCGAGGCGCGACTGGAAGGACACCGACCAGCGCCCGTCCTGCAGCCCGGCCCCGGCAGCGAAGTCTTCCGCCGTGCGCAGGCACTGGCTGCGGTAACACACGGCCATGACGTCCTCGTGCACGCCCCGGCTGGAGCTGGCGGTGAGGTCGTGGGACTTGTCCTTCACCAGCTTGCGGATGTGCGACTCGGGCAGGCCGTGGAAGCTCAGCAGCAGGTGATCGTAGGGTTGTTCCAGGTAGGGCTTCACGCTGTCCACCAGCGCCTGGCGGTACTCCGGTTCGGCGTAGAACGGCGGCAGCACCTTCAGCTCCAGCTTGAGGTTGTGCTCGCGCATCACCCGGCGGGCTTCCTCGATGGCGGTGGTGGTGGTGCTGTCGGCGAACTGCGGGTAGAGCGGCGCAAAGGTCACCTGGGTGATGCCCTGTTGGCTCAGGCGCAACAGCGCCTTCTCGATCGACGGTTCGCCATAGCGCATGCCCAGCTCCACCGGGCCGTGCGGCCAGAACGGCTTCACCGCCTCCTGCAGGCGGCGGCTCAGCACGACCAGCGGCGAGCCCTCGTCCCACCAGATCGACGCATAGGCGTGGGCGGACTCCTCCGGGCGCTTGCGCAGCACCAGCGACACCAGCAGCCGGCGGATCGGCCAGGGCAGGTCGATGACGTAAGGGTCCATGAGGAACTGATCGAGGTAGCGGCGCACGTCCTCGACCTGGGGGGAGGCCGGTGATCCCAGGTTGACCAGCAGGAGGGCGTTTTGGGTCATGCAGTGTCCTTAAACCGGAGCGGTAGGAGGTCGTCGTGCGGGCTGCGCAGTTTACACGCAGCGATTCCAATCAAGGCCCGTCGAGAATGCCGCAGGCCGTCAACGCTGTTCGCGCAGCACATCCGCCAGCGCTTCCTTGAACTCCGGGAAGCGGAACACGAAACCGGCGTCCAGCAGGCGCCGCGGCACGATGCGCTGGCCGCCCAGCAGCAGGGTCGACATCTCCCCCAGCAACAGGCGCAGGGCGAAACCGGGCACCGGCATCAGTGTCGGCCGGTGCAGCGCCTGCCCCAGCTCCTGGGTGAAGTCGCGGTTGCGCACCGGGTTCGGCGCGCACGCATTATAGGGACCGCTGGCGTCGGCCTTGCGCAAAAGAAAATCGATCAGGGCGATCTGGTCTTCGATATGGATCCACGACATCCACTGGCGGCCATCGCCCAGGCGCCCACCCGCGCCCATGCGGAACGGCGGCAGCAGGCGCTTGAGGAAGCCGCCTTCGGGCGCCAGCACCAGACCGGTGCGCACCAGCACCACGCGCACGTCCAGGGCCTCCGCCTCACGGGCGATCTGCTCCCAGGCCAGGCACAGCTCGCTGGCGAAATCCTCGCCGGCGGCCGCGCTGTTCTCTTCCAGCGGGCGCTCGCCGGCATCGCCGTACCAGCCCACCGCCGAGCCATTGATCAGCACCGCGGGGCGCTGGCTGCGACCTTCGAGCCAGCCCACCAGGCGTTCGGTCAGGCGCACCCGGCTGTCCCACAGCAGGGCCTTGCGCCGGGCGCTCCAGGGCTTGTCGGCGATGGGCTCGCCGGCCAGGTTGAGCACCGCGTCCAGCGGGCCATCACCATAGGCCTCGAAGTCGGCGATGCCGCGCACCGACTCGCCGCAAAGCGCTGCCACGCGCTGCGGCTGGCGGCTCAGCACGGTGAGCTGGTGGCCTTCGGCGGCCCACTGGCGGCAGAGTCGACGGCCGATCAGGCCGGTGCCGCCGGTCAAGAGAATGTGCATGGCGAACTCCTTGTTGGGCTGTTCCACCTTCCATCAGTCTGGACGAGAGGCAGGCGATTGCATTGACACTCCCTCTGCGGCGAGGTCTACGCTGTAAGTGCCGGAACCCGAGCCGGGTTCATTCCTGAATGAACCGATGCGGCGCCGAAGGTTCCGATGATCGGACTCCTATCGTTGACGAGCGCGGACAGCTGAAACGTAATTGTACAGATAGTTTCGTTTGTACAAGAACACCCCGCTCGTTACGCTTCAATGCAAACAGATGACGAGGCATGTCATGAGCGCCCCCATTGCCATCATCGGCACCGGTATCGCCGCACTCTCGGCCGCCCACGCCTTGCGCGACGCCGGACAGGACGTCCAGCTGTTCGACAAGGGCCACGGCAGCGGCGGGCGGATGGCCAGCAAGCGCAGCGAAGCCGGCGCCCTGGACCTCGGTGCGCAGTACTTCACCGCCCGCGACCGGCGCTTCCTCGACGCCATCCAGAAGTGGCGCGAGCACGGCTGGGTCGCCGAGTGGGACCCGGCCCTCTACCAGTACCGCGACGGCGAACTGAGCCCCTCGCCCGACGAGCAGCCACGCTGGGTCGGCACCCCACGCATGAGCGCGATCACCCGTGCGCTGCTGCAGGACCAGGTCGTCACCTTCGCCTGCCGCATCACCGAGGTGTACCGCGGCGAGGAGCACTGGCACCTGCAGGACTCCGAAGGGCAGACCCACGGCCCCTTCAGTCGGGTGCTGGTGGCCACCCCGGCGCCCCAGGCCGCCGCCCTGCTGGCCAGCGCGCCGAAGCTGGCGGCCGCCGCCGCGAGCATTCCGATGGAACCGACCTGGGCGGTCGCCCTGGCCTTCCGCGAGCCGCTGGACACCCCGGTGCAGGGCTGCTTCGTGCATGAAGGACCGCTGTCCTGGCTGGCCAGCAACCACTCCAAGCCGGGCCGCGACGAGCAGCTCGACACCTGGGTGCTGCACGCCGCCAGCGGCTGGAGCAAGCAGCACATCGACCTGCCCAAGGAAAGCGTGATCGAGCACTTGCGCGGCGCCTTCGCCGAGCTGATCGGCTGCGCCGTGCATGCCCCCGATTTCGCCCTCGCCCACCGCTGGCTCTACGCGCGGCCCATGGAAGCCCACCAGTTCGGCGCGCTGGCCGATGCCGACCTGGGCATCTATGCCTGCGGCGACTGGTGTCTTTCCGGGCGCGTCGAAGGCGCCTGGTTGAGCGGCCTGGAAGCCGCGCGCCGGTTGCTCGAACACCTCTGATCCGACCTCCGCCCTCTCCCGCCGGGAGAGGCAACAGACCTGCGCTTTTCCCCTGCAAATCTGTACAAGGCTTTGCACTTGTACAGCCCTGCGCTTATCCTTACCGGTAGTTGTACAAATCCATCTGTCTTGTACAAGAAATCGGTAGCCGCCATGCCCAACAGCTCCCCCCGCCCCAAGCTCGCCATCAGCGCCTGCCTGCTCGGCGAGCCGGTGCGCTACAACGGTGGACACAAGGCCTCCAGGTTGTGCCTGGACGTGCTCAGCCGCTACTTCGACTTCGTCCCGCTGTGCCCGGAAGTCGCCATCGGCCTGGGCGTGCCACGCCCCACCCTGCGCCTGGTGGGCGACCGCAGCGATCCGCGGGCACTGATCCAGAGCGACGGCGGTCGCGACGTCAGCGAAGCGCTTCGCGATTTCGGACGCCGCCAGGCCGAGTTGCAGCAGGACATCTGCGGCTACATCTTCATGCAGCAGTCGCCGTCCTGCGGCCTGCAGCGGGTCAAGCTCTACCGCTTCGACGGCCAGCTGCGCCCGCCGGGCGTGAGCGGCCTGTATGCCGAGACCTTCTGTGCCCTGCGTCCGGAACTGCCGGTGGAAGAGGAAGGCCGGCTCAACGACCCGGTGATCCGCGAGAACTTCCTCACCCGCGTGTTCGCTTTCAGCGCCTGGCAGAAGCTCTGTGCAGAAGGCCTCAGCCGGCAGGCGGTGATCGCTTTCCACTCGCGTTACAAGTACCAGCTGATGGCGCACAACCCGCGCCAGTACAGCCTCCTCGGCCAGCGCCTGGGCAATATCGGCGGCCACGACCTGGCGTCTTTCGCCACCGAGTACTTCCGCGACTTCATGCAGGCTCTGGGCACCTGCGCCACCCGCGGCACCCACAGCAACGTGCTGCAGCACCTGGTCGGCTACCTCAAGCACGACCTGCCGGCGCCGGAGAAAGCCGAGATGCAGCACCTGATCGACCAGTACCGCCAGGGCGTGATCCCGCTGGTGGTGCCGCTCACCCTGCTCAAGCATCACTTCCGCCTGCACCCGCACCCCTACATCGATGCCCAGGCCTACCTGCAACCGCACCCCGAAGACTTGAGCCTGCGCAATGCCATCTGAAATGCCGACAGGATGCCAATGAACCCCGACCACCCCCACCAAGACTCGGACGACGACTATCGCCAGGCCCTGGCCGAAGGCTGGCTGCCGATCCGCGAAGTGTCCCGGCGCACCGGCGTCAACCCGGTCACCCTGCGCGCCTGGGAGCGCCGCTACGGCCTGGTCGTGCCGCAACGCACACCCAAGGGCCATCGCCTCTATTCCGAAGCCCAGATTGCGCGCATCCAGGCCATCCTCACCTGGCTCGGTCGCGGCGTGGCGGTAAGCAAGATCCGCGCGCTGCTCGACGGGAATGCCCCGCCGCCGGCAGAAAATACTGCCTCGCCGTGGGACGACCTGCGCCAGCAATGCATCGCCGCCATCGGCCGGATCAACGAGCGCCAGCTCGACGAGCTGTTCAACGGCGCCCTGGCCATCTACCCCGCGCAGACCCTCTGCGAACAGCTGATGCTGCCGCTGCTGGGCGACCTCGAATGGCGCTGGCAGGGCCAGTTCGGTGCGCAGCTGGAGCGATCCTTCTTCCACACCTGGCTGCGCACCAAGCTCGGCACCCGCCTCTACCACCACAACCGCCAGCAGCGCGGCGCCCCGCTGCTGCTGGTGAACCAGTCGGACCTGCCGCTGGAGCCCGGCCTGTGGCTCACCGCCTGGCTCGCCAGCAGCGCCGGCTGCCCGCTGGAAATCCTCGACTGGCCGCTGCCGCCCGGCGAACTGGCGCTGGCCGTGGAGCGTCTGCAGCCGCGCGGCGTCGTCCTCTATGCCAGCCGCGCGCTGAACCTCGCGCAGCTGCCACGCCTGCTCGCCGGCATCACCTGCCCGCTGCTGCTGGCCGGCCCGGCCACCGCGATCCATCCCGCCGAGCTGGGCGAACTGGCGCTGGGCGAACCGCCGCTGCAGCTCGCCAGCGATCCGCTGGCGGCTTTCGAACGACTACGTGAACTGCACCTGCTCAATGGAGAGGCCGTATGAAGCGCCAACTGGTCTGGCTGCGCAACGACCTGCGCCTGCGCGATAACAGCGCCCTGCACGCCGCCGCCGAACGCGACGGCTCGGTGATCGCCCTTTACCTGATCAGCCCCACCCAGTGGCAGGAGCACGACGATGCCCCGTGCAAAGTCGACTTCTGGCTGCGTAACCTGCAGGAACTGCGCGCCGGCCTGGACGAATTGAACATCCCGCTGCTGATCCGCACCGTCGAGCACTGGAGCGGCGCGGCGAAAACCATCGCCCGGCTGTGTACCCAGCTGGAGATCAAGACCGTCCACGTCAATGAGGAATACGGCATCAACGAGGCGCGCCGCGACGCCGAGGTCGAGATGGCCCTGGAACAGGAAGGCGTGCGTTTTCGCAGCCACCTCGACCAGTTGTTCTTTACCCCCGGCACCATCCTCACCAAGGGCGGCACCTACTTCCAGGTCTACAGCCAGTTCCGCAAGGTCTGCTACGAGCGCCTGAACCTCGGCGTTCCCGCGCTGCTGCCGGCGCCGCCGCGCCAGCAGCGACCGGATGTCGACAGCGATCCGCTGCCCACCAAGGTGAAGGGGTTCGAGACGCCCCCGGACACGCTGCGCGAGGAATGGCCTGCCGGCGAGGAGGCCGCCCACGAGCGCATCGAACTGTTCGTCGACGAAATCCTCAAGACCTACCAGGACACCCGCGATCTCCCCGCCCGCGATGGCACCAGCCGCCTCTCGCCGTACCTGGCCGCCGGCGTGCTGTCGCCGCGGCAATGCCTGCACGCGGCGCTGGCGAACAACCATGGCGAGTTCGAGACCGGCAACAGCGGCGCGGTGAGCTGGATCAACGAGCTGCTCTGGCGCGAGTTCTACAAGCACATCCTGGTCGGCTTCCCGCGCGTCAGCCGGCACCGCGCCTTCCGCGAGGACACCGAGAAGCTAAAGTGGCGCCGCTCGCAGAAGGACCTGGAAGACTGGCAGCAGGGCCGCACCGGCTTCCCCCTCATCGACGCCGCCATGCGCCAGCTGCTGGCCACCGGCTGGATGCACAACCGCCTGCGCATGGTGGTGGCGATGTTCCTCACCAAGAACCTGCTGATCGACTGGCGCGAGGGCGAGCGCTGGTTCATGCAGCACCTGATCGACGGCGACCTGGCGGCGAACAACGGCGGCTGGCAATGGAGTGCCTCCACCGGCACCGACGCGGCGCCCTACTTCCGTATCTTCAACCCGGTCTCGCAGTCCGAACGCTTCGACCCGGACGGCCGCTTCATCCGCCGCTGGGTGCCGGAACTGGCAGGCGTGGAGGGCAAGGCCGTGCACGACCCATCGCGCCTGGGGCTGTTCGGCGTACAGGGTTATCCACAGCCGATGTGCGACCTTTCCGCCACCCGCGGGCGGGCGCTGGAGGCATTCAAGAGCCTCGCCGCCTCTGTTTGAGCGCCTCTCTGCCAGTGGGCGTAGGAGCGGACTTCGTCCGCGATCGGCCCGAACCCCGCTGGAGCTCACCGCGGACGAAGTTGGCTCCTGGCCAAGCAACCAGCCACAAAAAAGCCGGGCTCCTGGCCCGGCTTCTTGTCAGCGTTCTGTTACAGAGGATGCGTGTAATAGAGGCTGTAGGACTCGATACCGTCGTTCGGCTGGCTGATGCCGGCGTTCGAATAGTGCATGGCACGCAGGCCGATCTTCTGGCCGCCGCCGAACTTCAGGCCCGCGCCGATGCGGTCCTCGAAGTTGAAGGCGCCACCCAGGTTCTGGTCGCCGACGCGGGAGCCGCTGAACAGCGCCACGCCGATACCGGCCTCGATGAAGGGCTGTACGCGCTCGCCGGAAAACTCGTAGACAAACACCGGGCTCAACGAAAGCGAATGACGGCCGCTGGCCTCGTCACCGCCTTCCCAATAGGTGTAACCCGCATCCCAGTAGCCGGTCAGGCGTCCGCTGGAGCTTTCCCACCAGCTCTTGTCCCAGTTCATGCCCAGGCCCAGGCGATAGGTCATGCCATTCTGGCCGGTGAACCCCACCGCGCCGGTAAGGTCGGCAGCGTGGGCGCTCAGGCAGGCGCCCAGGGACAGCGCGGCCACGGCGATCAGCGACAGATATCTCTTCATCGGGTAAGTCCTTTATTAGAAAGCTGAATGAAAATTCCCCGCGAATAGCTGGCAATTATAAGACCATTTGTCGGAATACAACGGAAGACAAAAGTCGATAGCTGGCTACTTTTTCTCTCAGCCCGGGTAGAAACTGACCGGTTCGTCAGTGCCCCAGAGTACTGGCAATACGCGTTCAAGGCCTTCGACCGCGCCACTGGTCCAGAACTCAGTTTTTCTTGCCTGGCCTTGCGCCAGCAACTCGCGAGCCCCCAGCAGCCGCTCCAGCTGGCGGGCCACGGCGGCGCCGGTGTCGATCAGCGAGACCGTGGCCGGGACCATCTCGCGCAGCAGCGGGCGCAGGAAGGGGTAATGGGTGCAGCCCAGGATCAGCGTGTCGCAACCCTCGGCCAGCAGCGGCGTGACGTAACCCTGCAACAACTCGCGGGTCTGTGGGCCGGCGAGATCGCCCAGCTCGATGCGCTCCACCAGCCCCGGGCAGGGCTGGGTGATGACCCGCACGTCACTGGCGAAGCGATCCAGCAAGGCCGCAAAGCGCGCGCTCTTCAGGGTGCCGGTGGTGGCCAGTACGCCGACCACGCCGCTACGCGTGGCCTCGGCCGCCGGCTTCACCGCCGGCTCCATGGCCACGATGGGCAGTTGCGGATACAGCTCGCGCAGGTCCGCGGCGGCTGCCGCGGTGGCCGTGTTGCACGCCAGCACCAGCGCCTTGGCGCCACGGGAGAGCAGGAACTCGGCGATGGCGCGGCAACGCGCGCGGATGTACTCGGGGGTCTTCTCGCCATAAGGCACGTGGCCGCAGTCGGCGAGGTAGATCAGGGATTCGTGGGGAAGCCGTCCACGGATTTCGTGGAGGACGCTGAGGCCGCCCACGCCGGAGTCGAACACGCCGATGGGCGCGGCTTCAGCCATGCGTGGCTCCGCACACGGCGCACTGCGGGTCGCGCTTGACCCGCAGTTCGCGGAAGCGCGAACCCAGCGCGTCGATCAGCAGCAGTCGCCCCACCAGCGGCTCGCCGAAACCGGCCAGCAACTTCAAGGCTTCCAGCGCCTGCAGGCTACCCACCAGCCCCACCAGCGGGCCGACCACGCCGGCCTCGCTGCAGGTCAGTTCGGCTTCGCTGCCATGGCCGTAGAGGCAGTGGTAGCAGGGGCTGTCCTCGCGGCGCAGATCGAACACCGAGAGCTGCCCTTCCAGGCGGATGGCCGCGCCGCTCACCAGCGGTTTCTTCGCGGCGACGCAGGCGGCATTCACCGCCTCGCGGGTACCGAAGTTGTCGCAGCAGTCCAGCACCAGGTCCACGGCCGCCACGGCGGCGTCGAGGGAGTCGGCGTCCAGCGCCTGGCGATGGGCGACCAGTTTCACCTCGGGGTTGATCGCCTGCAGGCGAGCGCTCGCCGAGTCCACCTTGGTCGTGCCGACCGTGGTGGTGTCGTGGATGATCTGCCGCTGCAGGTTGGTCAGGTCGACGGTGTCGAAGTCCGCCAGGTGCAGTTCGCCGACGCCGGCAGCGGCGAGGTACAGCGCCACCGGCGCTCCCAAGCCACCAAGGCCGACGATCAGCACGCGGCTGTCCTTCAGGCGCAGCTGGCCGTCGACGTCGATCTGCGACAGCAGGATCTGCCGGCTGTACCGCAGCAGTTCGTTGTCGCTCAGCATGTCCAGCGCCCCAGGCTGATGCGCTCGTGACCGCCCAGGTCGCGGCGGCTTTCCACGGCGCTGAAGCCACGCCTGAGCAGCAGCTCGCGTACGGCATCGGGCTGGTCGAAGCCGTGTTCGAGCATCAGCCAGCCGCCGTTTTCCAGGTGGTTCGGCGCCTGCTCGATGATCAGGCGGATGTCGTCCAGCCCATCCTGCCCGGAGACCAGCGCGCTCGAGGGTTCGAAGCGCACGTCGCCCTGCTTGAGGTGCGGGTCGGTGCTGGGGATGTACGGCGGGTTGCTGACGATCAGCGAAAAACGCTCGCCGTTCACCGCGGAGAACCAGTGGCTGGCGCGGAAGGCGACGTTGCCCAGGCGCAGGCGTTCGCGGTTGCGTTCGGCCAGGGCCACGGCCTCGGGGATGCGGTCGACGCCCAGCACCTGCCAGCTCAGGCGTTCACACGCCAGCGCAAGGGCGATGGCACCGGTGCCAGTCCCCAGGTCGAGCACGCGCGATGGCGAGGCCGGCAGCAGCGCCAGCGCGGTCTCCACCAGCAGCTCGGTGTCCGGGCGCGGGATCAGGGTGTGCGGCGCAACTTCCAGGTCCAGGCTCCAGAAGCCCTGGCGGCCGAGGATGTAGGCCACCGGCTCGCCGGCTACCCGGCGCGCCAGGTAACGGTCGTAGAGGTCGTGGGCCTCGCGGCTGACCACGCGCTCGGGCCAGGTGCGCAGGAAGCTGCGCGGCTTGCCCAGGGCGGCGCTGAGCAGCAGCTCGGCATCCAGGCGCGCGCTGGGCGAGTCCGGCAATTGCGCCTCGTTGAGCAGGGTCATGATGGTTGCCATGGTCTTTCGCTCTCTCAGTTGCCCGCGCTCAATCGCCGAGCGCGGCCAGCTGGTCGGCCTGGAACTCTTGCAACAACGGCTCGATGACCTGCTCCACCGCGCCTTCCATGACTTCACCCAGGGAATACAGGGTGAGGTTGATGCGGTGGTCGGTCACCCGGCCCTGGGGGAAATTGTAGGTGCGGATGCGCTCGGAGCGATCGCCCGAACCGACCAGCAGCTTGCGTGTGCTGGCAATCGCCTGCTGGGCGGCGGACTGCTGCTGGTCGTTGAGCCGGGCCGCCAGCCAGGCCATGGCCTTGGCGCGGTTCTTGTGCTGCGAACGTTCTTCCTGGCACTCGACCACGATGCCCGACGGAATGTGCACGATGCGCACCGCCGAGTCGGTCTTGTTCACGTGCTGGCCGCCAGCGCCGGAGGAACGGTAGGTGTCGATGCGCAGGTCGGCCGGGTTGATCTCGATGGCCGCCTGTTCGTCCGGCTCGGGCAGCACCGCCACAGTGCACGCCGAGGTGTGGATACGGCCCTGGGATTCGGTGGCCGGCACGCGCTGCACGCGGTGGGCGCCGGACTCGAACTTGAGCTTGGCGTAGACGTTTTCGCCTTCGACTCGGGCGATCACTTCTTTATAGCCGCCGTGCTCGCCCTCGTTCTCGGACATGACTTCCACGCGCCAGCCCTGTTTCTCGGCATAGCGCGAGTACATGCGGAACAGGTCTCCGGAGAAGATCGCCGCTTCGTCGCCGCCGGTGCCGGCGCGGATTTCCAGGAAGACGTTGCGCCCGTCGTTGGGGTCCTTGGGCAGCAGCATGCGCTGCAGGCGATCCTCCAGGCCGACCAGCGCAGTCCTGGCCTCGGCCACCTCTTCCTCGGCCATCTCGCGCAGGTCCGGGTCGCTGTCCTTGAGCAGCGCCTGGGCGCCTTCGAGGTCCGACTGCACCTTGCGGAACTCGCGGAAGGCGAGGATCACCGGCTCCACTTCCGCGTATTCGCGGGAGTAGGCGCGGAACCGGGTCTGGTCGCTGATGACTTCGGCGTCGCCCAGCAGAGCGGTGAGCTCTTCGTAGCGGTCGCTGAGGATATCCAGCTTTTTCAGGAGGGAGGCTTTCATCGCTTGTCAGTGCCCTCCTCGAGGGCGAACAGTTCCTGCGCGACGGCCAGCGCATCGATGCGGCCCTCGGCGGAGAGTTTCTTCATCTGCACGCTGGGCGCGTGCAGCAATTTGTTGGTCAGGCCACGGCTGAGCTGGGCGATGACTTCCATCGGGTCGGCGCCATTGGCCAGCAGGCGCTGGGCCTTCTGGGTTTCCTCGTCGCGCAGGCGCTCGGCCTGCTGGCGGTAGGCGCGCAGCACGTCGACCGCGGCCAGCTCGCGCAGACGCTGCATGAACTCGCCGACGCCGTCGCCCACCAGCTCCTCGGCAGCCTGGGCAGCACCCTGGCGGCTCTTGAGGTTCTCGGCGACCACTTCGTGGAGGTCGTCGACGCTATAGAGGTAGACGTCTTCCAGCTCGCCGACTTCCGGCTCGATGTCGCGCGGTACGGCAATGTCGACCATGAACATCGGCTTGTGCCGGCGCTGCTTCAGCGCGCGTTCCACTGCACCCTTGCCGAGGATCGGCAGCTGGCTGGCGGTGGAACTGATGACGATGTCACTGTTCACCAGCTCGTCGGGCATGTCCGCCAGCAGGATGGCGCGGGCGCCGAACTGCTCGGCGAGCAGACTGGCGCGCTCCAGGGTGCGGTTGGCGACGACGATGCGCTTCACGCCCTGCTCGTGCAGATGCCGGGCGACCAGGGTGATGGTCTCGCCGGCGCCGATCAGCAATGCCTGGCTGCGGCTCAGGTCGCTGAATATCTGCCGGGCCAGGCTGACCGCGGCGAAGGCCACGGACACCGGGTTCTCGCCGATGGCGGTGTCGGTGCGCACGGTCTTGGCGGTGCTGAAGGTGGCCTGGAACAGCCGGCCGAGCATCGGTCCGACGGTACCGGCCTCGCGCGCCACGGCGTAGGCGGACTTCATCTGGCCGAGGATCTGCGGCTCGCCCAGCACCATGGAATCCAGGCCGGCGGCGACGCGCATCATGTGGCGCACGGCTTCCTCGTCCTGGTGGACGTAGGCGCAGGCACGCAGGTCGTCGATCCCCAGGTTGTGGTAGTCGGCCAGCCAGGCCAGCACGTCGCCGGCGTCCGGGTGCTCGATCTCCAGGTAGAGTTCGCTGCGGTTGCAGGTGGAGAGGATCGCGGCCTCACGGCTGGAGGTCAGCCGGCAGAGCAGCTGCAGCGCCTCGACCATCTGCTCGGGAGTAAAGGCCACGCGCTCGCGGACGGCCACGGACGCGGTCTTGTGGTTGATGCCGAGGGCAATGAAGGCCATGCAGAATCGCTGAGCTGATCGGAAAGCCCGCAATTGTCCTACTTAGCCTTGTGAAGGACAACCACCCGCGACGGATCGCACACGGCAAATCGACGACAAGGGCAGAAGCGGGACCTGCCCATGGGATTGGCACTTTCCTTATGTCATGATGGTCTCATTTCGCAGGTCAGGCCCTCGTCCTTCCTCTATGAACAAGTCTCTTGCGCTGCTGACTGCTCTGCTGCTGCTCGGCGGCTGCCAGTCTCTTACACAGAAAAATCCCGATGGTGCTTCCGCGGAGAAGGACAAGGCTGCGGCTGCCCAGAAGAACCAGCAGTACGGCTCCTTCAGCGAAGACACGCTGTTCTCGCTGCTGACCGCGGAAATCGCCGGCCAGCGCAACCGCTTCGACATCGCCCTGGCGAACTACGTCGAGCAGGCCAGGGAGACCCAGGACCCGGGCGTCGCCGAGCGCGCGTTCCGCATCGCCGAGTACCTGGGCGCCGACCAGGAAGCCCTGGACACCTCGCTGATCTGGGCCAAGGCCGCGCCGGACAACCTCGACGCCCAGCGCGCCGCCGCCATCCAGCTGGCGCGCACCGGCCAGTACGACGAATCCATGGTTTACATGGAGAAAGTCCTCAACGGCCAGGGCGATACCCACTTCGACTTCCTCGCGCTGTCCGCCGCCGAGACCGACCCGGACACCCGCGCCGGCCTGCTGCAGAGCTTCGACCGCCTGCTGAAGAAGTACCCCAACAATGGCCAGCTGCTGTTCGGCAAGGCCCTGCTGCTGCAGCAGGATGGCCGTCCGCAGGAAGCCCTGCACCTGCTGGAGGACAACGCCGCCAGCAAGCACGACGTCGCCCCGCTGCTGCTGCGCGCGCGCCTGCTGCAGAGCATGAAGCGCAGCGACGAAGCGCTGCCGCTGCTCAAGAACGGCATCAAGGAGCACCCGGACGACAAGCGCGTGCACCTCGCCTATGCCCGCCTGCTGGTGGAGCAGAACCGCCTGGAAGACGCCAAGGCGGAGTTCTCCGCGCTGGTCGAGCAGTTCCCCGATGACGACGACCTGCGCTTCTCCCTGGCCCTGGTCTGCCTCGAAGCCCAGGCCTGGGACGAAGCCAAGGTCTACCTGCAGGAACTGGTCGAGCGCGACAGCCATGTCGATTCCGCGCACTTCAACCTGGGCCGCCTGGCCGAGGAGCAGAAGGACAAGGACACCGCGCTCAAGGAATACGCCCTGGTCGGCCCGGGCAACGACTTCCTCCCGGCCCAGCTGCGCGCCACTGAGATCCTGCTGGACCAGAAGCGCTACGACGATGCCTCGCGCCGCCTCGCCGAAACCCGCGAGCGCCAGCCCGACTACGCCATCCAGCTGTACCTGATCGAAGCCGAAGGCCTGTCCAACCGCGACCAGGTGGACCGTGCCTGGAGCGTCATCCAGCAAGGCATCAAGCAGTTCCCCGACGATCTCAACCTGCTCTACACCCGCTCCATGCTCGCCGAGAAGCGCAACGACCTGGCGCAGATGGAGCAGGACCTGCGCCTGATCATCCAGCGCGAGCCGGACAACGCCATGGCGCTCAACGCGCTGGGCTACACCCTGGCCGACCGCACCACCCGCTACAGCGAAGCCCGCGACCTGATCCAGAAGGCCCATTCGCTGAACCCGGACGACCCCGCGATCCTCGACAGCCTGGGCTGGGTGAATTACCGCCTGGGCAACCTCAGCGAAGCGGAAACCTACCTGCGCAAGGCGCTGGAACGCTTCCCCGACCACGAAGTGGCGGCGCACCTGGGCGAAGTGCTCTGGGCCCAGGGCAAGCAGAGCGAAGCGCGCAAGGTCTGGGCCACCGCCCTGCAAAGCCAGCCTGACAGCCCCGTCCTGCGCGACACCATGCTGCGCCTGACCGGCTCCGGAACCCTCTGATTTATGCGTTTACATCACCTCATCGGCGCCGCGGCGCTGGCCCTGCTCGCCGGCTGCTCCAGCTTCGGCACCCACGAAGCCCTGGAAGGCCAGGGCAATGCCACCGCCTGGAACGCCCACAAGGCCCGCATCGCAACCCTCGACGGCTGGCAGATCGACGGCAAGGTCGGCATCCGCGCCCCCAAGGACTCCGGTAGCGGCACCCTGTTCTGGCTGCAGCGCCAGGATTACTACGACATCCGCCTGTCCGGCCCGCTGGGGCGTGGCGCCGCTCGGCTGACCGGCCGCGAAGGCGCGGTGACCCTGGAAGTCGCCGGGCAAGGCCGCTTTGAAGCCGCCTCCCCCGAGGAGCTGCTGGAACAGCAGATGGGCTGGCGCCTGCCGGTCTCGCACCTGCTCTGGTGGATTCGCGGCCTGCCCGCGCCCGACAGCAAGAGCCGCCTGACCCTGGACGGCGACAGCCGCCTGGCCAAGCTGCAGCAGGACGGCTGGGACGTCGAGTACACCCGCTACAGCGAACAGGACGGCTACTGGCTGCCCGAGCGCCTGAAGCTGCACGGCCAGGACCTCGACGTCACCCTGGTGGTGAAATCCTGGCAGCCGCGCCAGCTGGGCGCTCAATCGAGCAATGCGGGCCAGCAGTGACATGCAGGACCGCCTGACCCTGCCGGCGCCGGCCAAGCTCAACCTGTTCCTGCACATCACCGGCCGTCGCGCCGACGGCTACCACGAGCTGCAGACCCTCTTCCAGTTCCTCGACCACGGCGACGAACTGCAATTCGCCGTTCGCGAAGACGGCGAAATCCGCCTGAACACCGAGATCGACGGCGTTCCCCACGACAGCAACCTGATCGTCAAGGCCGCACGCCGGCTGCAGGAGCAATCGGGCTGCAAGCTGGGCGCCGACATCTGGCTGGACAAGCGCCTGCCCATGGGCGGCGGCATCGGTGGCGGCAGCTCCGACGCCGCCACCACCCTGCTCGCGCTCAATCATCTCTGGCAGCTGGCCTTCAGCGAAGATCGCCTCGCCGCGCTGGGCCTGACGCTGGGCGCCGACGTCCCGGTGTTCGTGCGTGGCCGCGCGGCATTCGCCGAGGGCGTTGGCGAACAGCTCACGCCGGTGGCGCTGGATGAACCCTGGTTCCTCGTTGTCGTGCCGCAAGTCTTTGTCTCAACAGCAGAAGTTTTCTCCGATCCCGAGTTGACACGGGATACTCCGCCCATTAAAGTTCGCAGCCTTCTCGGGGTGGACGGTCATAACGACTGCCAGCCGGTCGTCGAGAAGCGTTACCCGGATGTACGTAACGCACTGATCCAGCTAGGTAAATTTACCCAAGCGAGATTGACCGGCACCGGAGCTTGTGTGTTTGGGAGCTTCCCAAACAAGGGCGATGCTGATAAAGTTCGCCGCCAACTTCCGGCCACTCTGCCGAGTTTCGTAGCTCAGGGGCGTAACATCTCGATGTTGCACCGCAAGCTGCAAAACCTGGCCTGAGAAGAAAGCAATGTAATCGGTTGTACGATACAGGGGCGTCGCCAAGCGGTAAGGCAGCAGGTTTTGATCCTGCCATGCGTTGGTTCGAATCCAGCCGCCCCTGCCATTAACCCACAGGGTTACACGTACAGCGTCAACGAACACATTGCTCCGCAAGTTGTAAGCTACAGGGGCGTCGCCAAGCGGTAAGGCAGCAGGTTTTGATCCTGCCATGCGTTGGTTCGAATCCAGCCGCCCCTGCCATTTTCTTCTGGCTCAACCGGGCCTACCCTCAAGCCGACACAGGTACCGCAGCGTGTCCAAAATGATGGTTTTCACGGGGAACGCCAACCCCGATCTGGCACGCCGTGTCGTACGGCAGCTGCACATCCCCCTCGGTGACGTTTCTGTCGGCAAGTTCTCCGACGGCGAAATCAGTGTCGAAATCAACGAAAACGTCCGTGGTAAGGACGTCTTCCTGATTCAACCGACCTGCGCACCGACCAACGACAACCTGATGGAACTGGTGGTGATGGCCGATGCCTTCCGCCGCTCCTCGGCGACTCGTATCACGGCCGTCATCCCCTACTTCGGTTACGCCCGCCAGGATCGCCGTCCGCGTTCCGCCCGCGTGGCCATCAGCGCCAAAGTCGTTGCCGACATGCTGACCGTCGTAGGCGTCAACCGCGTACTCACCGTTGACCTGCACGCCGACCAGATCCAGGGCTTCTTCGATATCCCCGTCGACAACATCTACGGCTCGCCCGTACTGGTCGACGACATCGAAGACCAGCGCTTCGAGAACCTGATGATCGTCTCCCCGGACATCGGTGGCGTGGTGCGTGCTCGCGCCGTCGCCAAGTCCCTGGGCGTCGACCTGGCCATCATCGACAAGCGTCGTCCGAAGGCCAACCAGTCCGAAGTCATGCACATCATCGGTGATGTCGAAGGCCGTACCTGCGTACTGGTCGACGACATGGTCGATACCGCCGGCACCCTCGGCCACGCCGCCAAGGCTCTGAAAGAGCACGGCGCCGCCAAGGTCATCGCCTATTGCACCCACCCGGTGCTGTCGGGCCGTGCCATCGAGAACATCGAGAATTCCGTACTGGACGAGCTGGTGGTGACCAACACCATCCCGCTGTCCGCTGCTGCGCAAGCCTGTGGCCGCATCCGCCAGCTGGACATCGCTCCGGTTGTCGCTGAAGCCATGCGCCGCATCAGCAATGAAGAATCGATCAGCGCCATGTTCCGCTAACGCGGGACAGAGCTGACGTAAAGCGCTCCGCCGTGTTGGCGGGGTTTTAACAAAATCGCCCGAACGCTGGTCGCAAGCGTCCGGGCGATCTTGTCATTTTGGAGATACTCAAATGGTTGACTTTGTACTCAATGCTCAAGAGCGTTCCGACCTGGGGAAAGGTGCGAGCCGCCGCCTGCGTCGTAACGCCGGCCTGATCCCGGCTGTGATCTACGGTGGCGAGAAAGCCCCGCAATCCGTCACCCTGGAACTGCGCGAAATCACCAAGCTGCTGGAAAACGAGGCTGCCTTCAGCCACGTGATCGCCCTGAACGTCGGTTCCGCCAAGGAAACCGTACTGATCAAGGCCCTGCAGCGTCACCCGTCCAAAGGCTTCGTCATGCACGCTGACTTCCAGCGCGTCGTTGCCGGCCAGAAGCTGTCCGCTCACGTTCCGCTGCACTTCATCAACGAAGCGACCGCTGTTGGCGTCAAGACCGGTGGTGGCGAGATCTCCCACGTGATCTCCGAAGTCGAAGTTTCCTGCCTGCCGAAAGACCTGCCGGAATTCATCGAAGTCGACCTGGCCCAAGTTGCTCTGGGTCAGATCGTTCACCTGTCCGACCTGAAACTGCCGAAAGGCGTAGAGCTGGTGCAACTGGCCCACGGTAACGACCTGGCCGTCGCCAACATCCACGCTTCCCGCGTTGTGAAAGAAGAAGGTGAAGGCGAAGCTGCCGAGTAATTTCGCGCACCATTGCCTTTAAGGAAGGGGCCCCCGTCGTGACTGCCGTACAACTGATCGTTGGCCTGGGAAATCCAGGCCCTGAATACGACCAGACCCGGCATAACGCGGGGGCCCTTTTCGTTGAGCGACTGGCGGACGCGCAACGCGCGAACCTGTCTCTCGACAAGAAGTACTTCGGCCTGGTCGGCAAGTTCAGCCACAAGGGCCGCGACGTTCGTCTGCTCATCCCCACCACCTACATGAACCGCAGCGGCCAGGCCGTGGCGGCGCTCGCCGGATTCTTCCGCATTCCGGTCGAAGCCATCCTGGTGGCCCACGACGAACTCGACATGCCCCCCGGCGTCGCCAAGCTCAAGAAGGGTGGCGGACACGGCGGGCACAACGGGCTTCGCGATATCATCGCCCAGCTCGGCAACCAGAACGGTTTCCATCGCCTGCGGCTTGGCATCGGCCATCCGGGGCACAGCAGCCTGGTCTCCGGCTTCGTCCTCGGCCGCGCTCCGCGCTCCGAGCAGGAACTGCTCGATACCAGCATCGACTCCGCCCTCGGCGTGCTGCCGGAAATGCTCGACGGGGACTGGACCCGCGCGATGCAGAAGCTGCACAGCCAGAAGGCCTGATCACACCTCTATTTCCGCCACGTGGCGCGAGGAACCTAGCATGGGATTCAACTGCGGCATCGTCGGCCTGCCCAACGTCGGCAAGTCCACCCTGTTCAACGCCCTGACCAAATCCGGCATCGCGGCGGAAAACTTCCCCTTCTGCACCATCGAGCCGAACAGCGGCATCGTCCCGATGCCCGACGCCCGCCTCGATGCGCTGGCCGAGATCGTCAAGCCCGAGCGCGTGATCCCGACCACCATGGAGTTCGTCGATATCGCCGGCCTGGTCGCCGGTGCGTCCAAGGGTGAAGGCCTGGGCAACAAGTTCCTCGCCAACATCCGCGAGACCGACGCCATCGCCCACGTCGTGCGCTGCTTCGAGGACGAGAACGTCATCCACGTCTCCAACAGCGTCGACCCCAAGCGTGACATCGAGATCATCGACCTCGAACTGATCTTCGCCGACCTCGACAGCTGCGAGAAGCAACTGCAGAAGGTCGCGCGCAACGCCAAGGGCGGCGACAAGGAAGCCCTGGTGCAGAAAGCCCTGCTGGAAAAGCTCATCCCCCACTTCACCGAAGGCAAACCCGCCCGCTCGCTGATGAAGAACATGGGTGATGACGAGAAGCGCGTCGTCCGCGGCTTCCACCTGCTGACCAGCAAGCCGGTCATGTACATCGCCAACGTCGCCGAAGACGGCTTCGAGAACAACCCGCACCTGGACGTCGTGCGCGCCATCGCCGAAGAAGAAGGCGCCATGGTCGTGCCGGTGTGCAACAAGATCGAAGCCGAGATCGCCGAGCTGGACGACGGCGAAGAGAAGGACATGTTCCTCGAATCCCTCGGCCTCGAAGAGCCGGGCCTCAACCGCGTGATCCGCGCCGGCTACGAGCTGCTGCACCTGCAGACCTACTTCACCGCCGGTGTGAAGGAAGTCCGCGCCTGGACCGTCCGCGTCGGTGCCACTGCTCCGCAGGCCGCCGCCGTGATCCACACCGACTTCGAGAAAGGCTTCATCCGCGCCGAAGTCGTTGCCTACGACGACTTCATCCAGTTCAAGGGCGAACAGGGCGCGAAAGAAGCCGGCAAATGGCGCCTGGAAGGCAAGGAGTACATCGTCAAAGACGGCGACGTGATGCACTTCCGCTTCAACGTCTAAGCCCCTGCGATCCCCGAAAAGCCTCGGCCACCCGCCGGGGCTTTTTCTTATGTGCACCCTACCCCGCCGCTCATCGCGAAAATCTCTCGCGACCGGCTAAACGATTGATAGATCAGAACAATATTCAAGAAAAGGGGTTGACACCCCCCCTCGATCTGCGGAAAATGCGCGCCACTCGGCTACATAGCTCAGTCGGTTAGAGCGCAGCATTCATAATGCTGATGTCCCAGGTTCAAGTCCCGGTGTAGCCACCATACAAAACAAAGGGTTAGCGAAAGCTAGCCCTTTGTGCTTTCTGCGGTAGTGACTACGAAGTGACTACACCCTGTCTACTACCGCACCTCAGTACCTTTTCAACTCGCTCAAATCCTGAGCTTCGTTCGACTCTGCGAGCTACCGCCGTCCTTAGACGCAGGATTGCGGAGCTCCTCATGCGCTTTGATCACTAAATATAGTCGGTTCATCCTCTGTATATTCCAGGTGCGTCACCCTGATATTTCAGTTCCTCCTCTGAAAAGCATTGTTCTGATAGGAATTAAGGATTAAATGTAGGTCACTCTTTCCTAAGAGCGCCCACAGGAAGTGCAAACCGATAAAGCCCGGCAGACTAGCCGGGCTTTTTCATTTTCGCCTTTTAATTCCCACTCAAAAAATCAGAGTGAGCCACAAATGCCAAACCTAAAACACATAGCAATACTTATCAGCGCACTGTGTATCAGCGAAACATCTAACGCGGAGAGCTTTTGGGGAGCCCCCTATCGTCACTCTGGATATATGTTCAACGGCCCCTGGCTGACAACTAAAGACGCGATCAATGCATGGTGGCAGTCTTATCAAAACGTCTGGCACATGCCAAATTGCAGCTTTGTAAGAGAGGTTTACTACCCATCAGATGCTAACAATGGTCAAGTCTACAACTTGATCCTCGGGAACGGCTGTGGTGGCGGGGACGGCATATTCGCTACAAAACGAGACTATCTGCCCGAGAAAAACTTTGGACCAGCACAAATGTGCGCGTCAGGCGGCAATCCGATCAATGCCTTGACCGGCACGAAGTATCAAGAAGCTGAAGATCCAATTTCTCCATCACTACGATTTCGCCGATACTTCAACGGCAGTGATGTCGTAGCTGCAGGCAATATGGGAAAGTCCTGGAGGCATGAATACTCCTACCAGCTTGCATACTTCAAGGAAACAATTTCGGAATCTGCAGTTCTCTTCAGACCTAACGGCCTACAAATGGGATTCCGCACCGTCGGCGACCAATGGATCCCAGATATTGGCTCTAAAGGATCCTTAACCTCACAAAAAGACCCTGCAGGAAATGTGATTGGCTTGACCTATCTTGATCCTGAGAGCGGCAACAAAGAGCGCTATTCGACCGACGGAAATATTCAATCAATCACTAACAACTTGAGCAGAGCACTTAGCTTTGAATATAGCGACAACTCGACCCCTGGCAGCGTAGCCCCGAGCCTGGGACTGCTCATCAAGATCAGCGACGACCTGGGGCATTCCATCAGCTTCACCTACAATCAAGACAAGAACATAGCCAAAGCAACAAATGATTCCGGGGAAAACATCAATTACGGATACGACACGACTGGCAACCTGATTGCCGTCCACTATCCGGATAATACTTCCATGCAGTACCTGTATAACGAGCCGTCCATGGTTGCTGTTGGTACGCCTAATAGCCTGACAGGGATCATTGATCGAAATGGAGTTCGGTTCGCATCCTGGACGTACGACCAGCTTGGCAGAGGTTTGTCCAGCGAACATGCGGGAAGCGCAGAACGAGTGACTTTGGCTTACAACGCTGATGGGTCCACTACGATCACCAACGAATATGGCAAAAAAGCCGTATACCGTTATGAAGTGTTGCAAGGCAAAAAACTCCTAACCTCGCTTGAGGGAGAGCCCACCCCAAACTGCCCTGCAAGTAACTCCACCTTCACCTACGACACCCAAGGGCTTCTAAAAACCAAAACCGACGCCAAAGGCAACCTCACCACCTACGACTACAACGACCGCGGCCTCGAAACCAGCCGCACCGAAGCCTCCGGCACCGCGCAGGCTCGCACCATCGCCACCGAGTGGCACCCGACGCTCTACCTGAAAACCAAGGTCACCGAACCCGACCGCATCACCACCTACCAGTACGACGCCCAGGGCCGCCAGACCGGTCAGACCGTCACCTCCCGCTAACGCCAAGGAAGTCATCATGCAGGTACATCCCATGTACAGGCTGGGCGCGCTCGCCCTTGCCTGCGGCCTCGCTATGTCCGCAACAGCGGCCGAGCGCAGCTGGAATTACACCTACACCGCCCAGGGACTGATCGAAACCGCCGACGGCCCGCGCACTGACGTGCAGGACGTCACCCACTACACCTACGACGCCAAGGGCAACCTCACCAAGGTCGCCAACGCCCTGGGGCAGGAAACCCTGCTCGGCAACTATGACGAGCGCGGCAACCCCGGCTCCGTCACCGACGCCAACGGCGTGGTCAGCACCCTGACCTACAGCGGCGTCGATCCCAAGCTGGCCAGCATCACCACCGACGGCAGCACCACCAGCTTCGAGCACGATGCAGTCGGCCAACTGACCAGGATCACCCGCGCCGACGGCAGCTGGCTGCAATACACCTACGACCCGGCGCGCCGCCTCACCGCGATCACCAACAACCTTGGCGAGCGCGTGGAGTACGACGTCGACGTCGCCGGCAAACGCACTGCCCAGCGCCTGAAAGACGCCACCGGCACCCTCAAGCAACAACAGAGCTGGGTGTATGACGAACTGGGCCGCCTGCTGCGCTCGGTCGGCGCGGGTGCGCAGACCGATCACTACCAGTACGACCTCAACGACAACCCCACCGGCCACACCAACCCGCGCCAGTTCAGCAACTCCAGCAGCTTCGATGCCCTGGATCGTCTGGTCGGCCAGACCGACGCACTGAATGGCGTCACCCAGCTGGGCTACGACGCCCAGGACAACCTCACCCAGGTGCAGGACCCGCGCGGCGTCACCACCCGCTACGAGTACGACGGCCTGGGCAACCTGACCAAGCTGATCAGCCCGGACAGCGGTACCAGCACCTTCGAATACGACGCTGCTGGCAACGTCACCCAACAGACCGATGCCCGGGGCGTGGTCGTCACCTTCAGCTACGACGCGCTGAATCGTCTGACTGCGCGCCACTACCCGGCCACGCCGGCACTGGACGCGACCTACAGCTACGACGCCACAGCGAACGGCAACGTAGGCATCGGCCGCCTCACCGCGATCCAGGATGGCAGCGGCACCCTCGCCTATCGCTACGACGCCCGCGGCAACCTGATCGAGCAGGCGCGCAGCCTCAGCGTCAACGGCCAGACCCTGGCAGACAGCGTGACCTTCCAGTACGACGCCGCTGACCAACTGGTGGGCATCGGCTACCCAGGCGCCGTGCAGGTGGGCTACCCGCGCAACACCGGCGGGCAAGTCAGCAGCGTGACGCTGGCCCTGGAAGGTGGCAGCCCCGGTAACCTCGCCAGCGGCATCAGCTACCTGCCGTTCGGCCCGCTGCAGCAGCTGACCTGGGCCAACGGCATCCAGCTCAAGCGCGAGTACGACCAGGACTACCAACTGACCCGCCAGGACGTCGGCCCGTGGCGCAACGACTACCAGCGCGACGCCAACGGCAACATCACCGAGCTGGCCAACAATCTCTGGGGCACCCTGACCTACGGCTATGACGCCCTGGACCGGCTGACCAGCGAGAACAGCGCCAACCAGCAACGCAGCTACACCTATGACGCGGTAGGCAACCGCACCCAGCGGCAGCAAACCGAAAACGGCACCACCGCGACCACCACCTACCAGTACGCCAGCGACAGCAACCGCCTGACCGCCATCGACAACCAGGCCGTCACCAGCGACGCCGCCGGCAACCTGACCCAGGACCGCGCCAGCCGCCTGCTCGGCTACGACGCCCAGAACCGCCTGGCCAGCGTGAAGGTCAATGGCCAGCAGGTCGCCGAGTATCGCTACAACAGCCTCGGCCAGCGCATCGCCAAGCTCACCGGCCAGGGCTTTACCACCTACCTGTACGGCCCCGACGGTCAGCTGCTGGCGGAGCAGGACTACAGCAGCGCCGGCACCGCCCTGCGCAGCCAGGCCTACCTGTGGCTGGACAGCATGCCGCTGGCCAGCGTGGAGACCCAAGGCAGCAGTTCGCCGCGGGTGATCTACCTGCACAGCGACCACCTGAACACGCCCCGCCTGGCCACTTCAGCGAACCAGCAGATCATCTGGCAGTGGCAGTCGGATGCATTCGGCAATGGCGCTCCGAATCAGGATCCGCAAGGTACTGGGCAGCAGGCGATACTCAATCTACGTTTTCCGGGACAATATTTCGACTTAGAGAGCAGTTTGCACTATAACTACCTCCGCGATTACGACCCACAAACAGGACGATACATCGAAAGTGACCCGCTTGGTTTGGATTACAAGTCTCTTGATCCGGGAGTCGAGCTAGCTGAAGGGCTTGGACTAGTAAATTACTCATCGCAATCTGAGTACATGAACAAGCTTTATCACTATACAGAAAACAACCCTATCAATTTTTTCGACATTGACGGGCTTGTCCGAGACAAATATAAAAAACCTGAAAACCCAAACAAAAGAAAAGGTGCAGATGAAAGGCAAAAGTCTGGGGAGCGTGAACGAAATGTCGGGCACCCTGAAGGTGAAGAGCATTCGCGACGCCCCAAAGGCGGAATTAGGATGCGAATGCCAATCCCGTTTATGCTTAACCCATGCCTAGTCATCCCGACTCTCTGCAATCCTAATTGGCCGTATGGCGATGACCAGAACTGTTAGTAGGTGAGATATGACCGATCCATTCATAGAAATTCATGAGCTATTGCGCGGCAAGGATTATGAAACCGCGTTCAACAGGCTATACAATAAAAATACAAATTCCATAAGCGAGGAATTCAAGGAGGACTACAACCATGCGTGGTACATAATTGGAGACATATTCTTTAAATCCTCCAACTATGAAATGGCGATACACTCATTCAAGAAGGCATTAGAAAGCCGGATTGACGACATTGAAGCCTACCGCGCCCTGGCCAATAGTTACTCCGCAATTGGAGCCCCTGAGAAGTCATGTGAGCAGCTTAATACGGCACTTCAATTTTCTCCAAACGACCCAATTCTTAATTACAACCTAGGGAATGCGTTCTTCGATATTGGGGACTACAAAAAAGCCATAAAAGCATACGAGAAGGTTCCTCATGACCAAGGAGAGATTTACACACTAGCCCAAGAAAATATCAAGAGATCGAAAGATCTAGTCTCTTAAAATGACTCGGGGCGTTTCAATAGCGCCCCTCTTTAATTGCCGAAAGAATTCATCTGAGCAATTGGAGATAAGCGCAGGGCCGACTCCAAATGCTCCGGCGACAAATGCGCATACCGCATCGTCATCGTGATCGACGAGTGCCCCAGGATCCGCTGCAGCGTGAGGATGTCCCCTCCTCCCATCATGTAATGGCTGGCGAAGGTGTGGCGGAGAATGTGGGTCAGTTGGCCCGGCGTCTGGAATCCACAGCGCTCATAGGCGCAATGGAAGGCGGCGCGGCATGACATGAACAGGCGGCCGGTTCCCGGCATGCCCACCTTGAACATCAGTTGCTCCAGCTCGGCCGGGATCGGCACTGAGCGGCTCTGACGGTTTTTGGTCCGGTGGTAGTGGACCTTTCCCCCATGCACGGCCCCACGGGCGATGCTCTCGGCCTCTTCCCAGCGGGCACCTGTAGCGAGGCATAGGAGAGCGACCGGGTACGTGTGGTTGTTCGTGCTGGCCTTGCACTCCTCGAGGAGCTGGCCGACCTGATCCAGGGTGAGGAAGGTCAGTTCGACCTGATCGGTTTTGATCTGCCGGACGTTGGCCAGCGGGTTTGCCTTGTGCCACGAACCGAGGCGGATCAGCTCGGAGAAGATCGCCGACAGGTAGCGCTGTTCGTGGTTTACCGTCTCCGGTTTCACCTCGGTCAGTCGACGTTGGCGATAGCGTGCCCAGGCAAGCGAATCGAACTCGAAGGCCTGCGGATCTCCGAGGCGTTCGGCCAATGCTTGGCAGCGTGCCAAACGCTGTTTGCCGTCCTTCAGGGTGCAGCCGTGGAGGTCGTACCAGACCTTCACCAGATCCGAGAGGCGATCATCCAGCGGGCGGCCAGTCTCGCCCAGGACGGTGAAGAAGTCCTGCTCGTAGCGAATGGCTGCAGACTTGGTAGCGAAGCCTTTCTTGCGGATCCTGCGACCGGAACGACCGTTCTCGTAGAAGTCAGCCGTCCACGTTTTCCCATCCTTGCGCGCGGTCATATCGCGTAGCCCCGCCTGATGTATCGATCGTTGATCAGTCCGATGACGTGCTTTTCGAGGTCGCGAGTGCTGTAGCCCTTGGCGGTGTAGTGGTCTTCGATCACGTGCCAGAAGGGAAGCGTTCTCCCGACCTCAAGCGCTTTTTTTGGCGGGATGCGCTCCCGTGCGATCAGGCTGGCGAACTGTCCCAGGAACATCTCGCAGTTCTTGCCGGAGAAGCCCTGAGCGGTCTTGTAGTAGCGGCGGTACTCGGTGCGTTCGATGAGCGGATCGGCTTCCACCTGCACCTGGGTGTCGAGGCTGATCAGCGACCAGAAGGCGTCGAAGATCCCTTCCCGGGAAATCAGCTTGTAGTTGTCGCAGGCGTACTGCCAGAGGCCCTGCAGGTGCGGGCAAAGGCCCTCATAGGTGCGGCAGCCGATCACCTCGCCAGAGGTCATCGTGGAACCTTCGGAGAACTGCTGGATGATGGAGTGGTGATAGCGGAACTCGATACGCCACACGGTTTCCAGCGGGTTGAAGGCGGGCTCACCATCGCCGAACGGATCGCCGTTCAGGGATGCCCACACGGACTCCCAGTAGTCGAGTTTGTCGGTCGCTCTCGCCTGCAGCGTCTTGTTGTACAGGCACATCTGCAGGCCGTTAGCCGAGCCGAACATGAAGGTCTCGCCACGCCCGTAAACCGAGGCGTTGCCGTCGTACTCGATGCGGTCAATGCCGCTGATCTGGCGCACACGGCGGGAGCGGCAGTGCATGCGGTCCACGAAGTCTGCAGGCGGGGTCCAACCCTGGACGTCTAGGGCGATATGGACGGCGCACTGGTTCACTTCGAAGGCTGAGAGCACTCCGGCGGCCAGGTCATCCATTACGCCCTGCAGGATCTTCGGATCGGCATCATCCAGGGCGTGTGGAGAAACTTCGATCTTGAGGTGCGGGCCGATGTTTTCCAGCTTCACGTTATGGTTCTTGATCAGCAGGATCAGGCCCATGTCGGCGTTCTGCAGGCGGTACTGGTAGCCCGAGTCGCGACCGATGCGGCCCTTGGCCCACTTGTAGCCGGCGAAGTTGACGAGATCCTCGGGCTCATCGAACAGCGCCATGACCTCCGGGCGGATCATGCCGTTGTACAGCTGCCGCACGGTATCGACGCCACAACGCAGCAGGCGAACAGCCGACAGGTCGGCGAATCTGCCGTTGCTCGGGTCCATGAAAATCCGTCCTTCGGACGACTCATAAAAATCCCCGTTCTCCTTGAGGATCAGGCGGAGGGGGTGAACTGCCTTTTTCATTCTTTCGTACCTTCAATGAGGTTTATTGAGGTGCTTACTCGTTAGCTATCCGACGTGTTACAGGGTCGTCGGCCGCGCCGCCGGCCTACCGCTCGTGCCTTACGCTCTCGGCCGGCGGCGCGGCTCGCCAATTCAAAAGGGAAACGCCGCCATCGGCTGAACCAGCTGCAACGCGCTGAAGAATCCGAGCGCAAAGGCGAGTACGAGCAGTCCGAGGGCATTGATCAGTCCGGGGATGTTCATTGCTTCCTCCAGGGCCGTGAGGCGTATTCGCTGTCGGGTACCACGACCACCTGTTGAGGAGGCGTTGGTGGACTGCTGGCGGGAGATATCGCAGCGGTAAGCGGGGCGTTGGAGGTCGTTGGTCTGGCCGCAGCTCCAGCGCAGGTAACGGTCTGCTTCCAGCGCTCGTACATCAGCTCGGCGATGCAGGCGCCCTTGCTGCGGACGGCGTAGCCGGAGCCGATCAGTTCCCAGCTGGTGAGGTCGAGCCGGCGGCCATCGAGGTCGACCAGGGCGAACATGTACTGGTCGCCTTTCTTCTTGCTGTAGAGGTGGGCGGTGATGGTGATGGAGCGGCCGGCGAAGGGGTGCGGATTCAGATCAGGAGGCGGATCAGCTGGCCGACCAGGTAGAGGCTGAGCAGGAACAGTCCCAGGCGCAGGAGGACGCGTCGAAGCAGCCACAGCAGCGGCTTGAGCAGGGGCCGCAGGACTGCCCGGAGCAGTCGCAGCAGCAGACGCGGCAGGGGCTTGAGCAGCATGCCCGCCGACGACCTTGAGAGGTCCCATATAGCTGACAAAGCCAATAGTGCAGGCCAGCAGTGCCAGTAGAAAAACCAGCTTAGGGGACCGGAGCAGGCTCTTGCCGGCTTTGGTGTCCTGGGTCTTGCCGGTGGCGGTGGACTGGTAGAGGGCGAAGGTCTGTTTCTTGATTCGCTTGTATTCGACGATGGTGCCGTCGGCGGGTGGTCGGTTGAGCTGGGCGTCATGCTGAGCCTCCTTGTAGCGGCCGGGGATGCCGATCACTGCGAGGTTGGAGTGCTTGTAGGCCATCTCGCAGGTCATGCGGATGTCGTCGCGGATGTAGCTGATGTTGGGGGTGGTGAGGACGATGTCCCAGTTGAAGTGGCGGTGCCGGGTCCAGGCGTCGAGCCAGCCCATGGGGCGGTCGGCGGCGTGGGCGGCTTCGGGGCCGCCGGGGTAGTCGAATTTTTCCAGGTCCTTTTCCCGCCAGGATTTGGGGAACAGCAGCTGGGTTTCGTCGAAGATCAGAAAGGCGCCCCGCGGCGCCCACTGGAACCAGCTGCGCATTTTGTCGAGGTCGGCGAGGGATTCGAGATCGAGGTTGATGATCTCGGCGCTGGCCGGCAGCTCGGGGAAGACGTCGTAGGCGCGCTCCAGGGTGAAGCCGCGGACGTTGGTGATGATGACGCGGCCTTCCTGCAGGGCCGGGACGGCGTCGTCCTGAATGGCGCCGGAGGTCTTGTAGGAGCCGTTGGGGCCGTGGTGGATCTTGATGGACATGGGTCACCTCCCGATGAAGGGCACGAAGCGCATGCAGAAGCGCGTGACGGCCGCGACGAAGATGATGTTGAGGGCCTGCGGGACGCCGAAGAACGTCAGCGCGGAGACGATGGGGGCCGGTAGTGCGCCGTACATCGAGCGCACCAGCTGGCCGACACCGAGGCTTTCGATGAGGTCGTTGGCGACGGTGAAACTGACGTCGATGAGCAGGAGGAAGGTCTGCAGGGCGCTGTACATCGCGGCCTTGGTGGCGACGACAAGGCCGTCCTTGACGAAGTCGTAGACGCCCTGGGCGAAGAAGTTCCAGATCCACTGGAAGAAGCCGATGATCTGATCGAGGAAGCCTGATAGCCATTCCATGAGGTCACTCCTTGAGGACGATGAGGGCGGCGATGACGGAGGCCATGAGCAGCAGCGCGAGCCGGAGGTTGATGAGCTGTTCGCCGTAGTCGGCGACGCAGAAGCGGTAGGACTTGCCCCAGACGCTGATGGAGTCGCAGGGCAGCTGGCCGCCGCCGGCGGAGAGGTTGAGGTCGAAGGCGCTTTTCATCTGATCGACGTTGGCCTTCACCTTGTCCTTGAGTTCTTTCTTGGCCTCTTCCAGGCGCTGGTCCCACTCTTCGTTGGCCTTGTCCCAGCTGCCGGACTCGGGGGCGTTCAGGCCGGACTCGGGGCCTTCGCCGCCGCCGCAGAGGTAGCCTTTGCGCGGGTCGCATTCGCCCTCGCCTTCGCCGTCGTCATCTCCTTCGCCGTCGCCACTGCCGCTGCCTGATCCGCTACCGGAGCCGCTTCCCGAGCCGCCACCGCTGTCGTCGTCATCCCAGCAGTCGCCCTCGATGTCGCAGGGTTCACCTGGGGTATCGTCGTCCTCGCCGTCGTCACCGCCCTCATCGTCGGCCGGGTCTTTCGTGCAGGCGCCGCCATCCCATGCCTGGCCGGCGGGGCAGCCGGGGTCGTCGGGGTCCGATGGCGGCGACGGGGTATCGGGGGTGTCGTCGGGGTTTGGGGGATCGCCGACGTCCGGGCCGGGGGCGTCTTCGCTGCTGCAGCGTTCGCCGTTGCTGGCCATCGTGTAGTTGCAGAAGCCGGTGTCGGCGGATCCGCTGAGGAGGTAGCAGGAGGCGGCCTTGCTGCTGGTGGAGATGTACAGGCAACTCGCGCTGCAGACGCTGGAGGGCGGGGTACTGAGGACGAGGACGCGGCCGGAGACGGTGGTGACGGGAGAGTCGGCGCCGCGGGTCAGCAGTTGCAGGCCGCTGTCGCAGGAGGGCGGTGCGACGCACAGGCCGGTAGCGTCCTGCTCCTGGCCTTCGGGGCAGGCGCAGCCATAGATGGTTTCACTGTAAACACGGCCACCGGAGCATGAGTCGCCATGTCGCCTGAAGTTGATAATGCCAACGTGTACGCCACTGTCCCGCCATCTCCATTTGCAGTAACCGGAGGTACCAGACGGGTTCATGACGAACTCGTACATTTCCTGGTTGCCGCCATCAACTACTGGCCCGAGATAGCAAGCCTCCATCGCCGTCTTGTAGCCGGTACGCGTCCTGCCATCGTCCCAGTTGTAATCCTCCGCCCCCGCCTGCCCCACAAACAGCACCACCAGCAGCCACACCCATTGCCTCACCATTGGAAATCTCCAGGCCAAAAAAAGCCCCCAACGGCGCACCGTGGGGGCTTCCGCTGTCGTGTCAGCGCGTCAGAAGAATTCGCCGCAGCGGTACCCGGTGATGAAGGCGCCGGCGAAGAACGCCCCCAACCACACCGACCACAGCACCGCTTACGCCTTGCGCAACATGCTGTAGATCAGGCCTGCGCAGGCGAGGATGACCAGGGCGCCGACGATGTAGCCGCCGATGCTGGACATGTCTTCCTTGCCTTCGGAGATGGCGGTTTCGACGCTGGAGATATCGATGACCTTGGCCCAGGCCGGAACGGAGGTGGCAACAGTCACGGCGCCGGCGATGCACAGGTTGCGGAAGGCGGTGACCGGGTTGATGGTTTGCAGTGCGTTCATAGGTAGTTCCTCTCTATCGGGCTTTACGGAGAAGTGACGCGACCCAGCCCGTCAGCAGGCCCGTCACGAAGGCTCCCAGGACGCCTGCAGCACCCACGCTGAAGGCCTCCAGGGAGAACCCGCCATTGGCCAGGAGCTCTACTGCTCCGGCGGCCTCGGGCGGTATCAGGTAGGCCTGTTGCCATTCGAACTGCTGGCAACGCATCAGGCCGTCCGCAGTGGACTCCCAACTGCTGCAGACCTGTACGGCAACAACGCCCATTCACTCGTCCTCCACGTCGTTCAGCTCGGTCAGCTCCAGGCAGTCCGGGCAGATGTGGCGGGTGGGTTCGGGCAGCAGAGCGGGGGCGACTGCCGGTTCGTTCCACAGGTGGCCGATGGCGCTGCCGCAGCGATCACAGAAGAGGTAGCCGTCCACGTTCATGTGCCCGTCTCCCGGTCAGTTCTTCGGCTGCTCGCCGGGCTTGTCAGCGGCAGGCTTGTCGCTGGTGGGCTGCGGCTGAGTCGGACGTTGGGTGGGCTGCTGTACAGAGGGCTGGCGGGGTTGCGTGGTGGCGTCCTTGCCCACGCTCAGGAGCTCGGTCAGCACCTGGGTATTGGTGGTGCGGCCGAAGCGGTCCTGTGTCGGGCGGACGACGCTGCCGAACTTGCACAGCAGCGGCTGGCCCTGGAAGACGATGCCGTCGAGCAGGCTCGGCTCGATGTTGTATTCGCTGATCTCGAAGCCCTTGGCGTTGCCGCGAGCGCCTTCGGGGATTGGGGAAATGGCCTGAACGCTGGCGTAGATTTCGCCGGTCTTGGTGGAGGTGTAGGTGTCGGTCTTGGTGACCCAGAGTTCGACTACGCCGCCGGTGGTGGCAAACATGTTCATGTGAAGCTCCTTTGCCTTTTTCGGGCATGAGTTGGCCCGCTGCTGCAATTTGGGCGCGTTGGTGGCCGTCATTCAGCGGGTGGGGTGGTGCCGTGGTTTGGGGTGTGGTGCGTGGTGGGAGCGAAGATCAACGTCGTAAGGGCGCTGCCCTTACCATCCCGCTCTCGCCGCCGAGGGCTCAGGAGCGCGGGGTGGTGGAGCTACCCCACCCTCCCGAGCTGAGGCTGTTCAGGGGGGAGCGCGGTCAAGGGTGCGCTTCGCCCGGCGCTCCGTTTGTCCGAACGGTAGAGCGTGTTCGGACAAGCCGGTGCGGCGGCCCCTGACCTGATTGGCCCAGGTGGGGCGGATGTGGCGAGCGGGGTATCGGCTCACCAGCAGCGCGACGGCGATGAAGGCGAGGCGGACGATCAGGTATGCGATGAACCTAGTGGACATGGTTCAGCCCTCCCACTCGAATGGCTGGTGAATGGGCACGAAGGGCGTGGGCCTGCCGCTGTCGTAGACAACGTGCCAGTACTGCGGCGGACGGCGCGCGGGCGTGTGTTTGTCGCAGGTATATCCCCGCTCCACACGATAGGTACTCGAAACCAGCCTCCAGGCACCGGAGACTCGACTCATGATCCCAACGACCGTGAATACTCGCGTAGGGCGGCACTGGGTGCATCGTGTGGACGGGCTGGAGTGATCCAGGGGCGAAGGGGTTTGCAGGATCCGGTTCGCGGCGCAGACAGAGCAGTCGCAGCCCGAAGAGTGGGGCTTGCCCAGGTAGGCATTGAAGAGGTTCATGGCTCATGCCCTCACCCCGCGCACTCGGTAGGCCTGCAAGGCGCGTTCACGGGTCAGGCTCCAGGAGCGAGGGGCTTCGGCTTCTGAGGGGAAGCCGGCGACGGTTTCGTTGATCCACTGCTCGCATTCGGCGCGCGAGGTGCCCTGATGCACGCGGTGCCAGCGACGACGGCGGGTAAGGCCATGGAAGGTGCACATCTCCACCAGATAGCGATTACTCATCGTCGTAATCCCCCTGGCAGAAGATCGACTTGCCCTTGTCGAGGTCGCGGCGGATTTTGTGGAGGTTGATGACGCGGCGGCGGCCAATCTTGGCGGTCGGCACGGTCCGGGTTTCGACCCAACCGCGCACCACGTCTTCCGTGATGTCCTCAAGGCCCAGCATCTGGGCGAATACCGCTTGGGAGCAGAACGGCGCAGTTCGGAAGTCAGTAACCTTTTCGACAGCTCCCGTGACCGTGAACCCCACTATTCCAGAATCTTCCATACGAACTCCCTATAATCGGGCCGGACGTTCCCAGCGCTTAGCTGGAGTAAAATTTACGCATGAGTAAAGGCTACCCCCGCAAATTGCGTGCGTAAAGGTTACTCTCCGTGAGAAAAGTCGATGGATTCTGTAAGAAATAGAGCGCTTCAACTGATCCGAACGCTTGGTCCTAAGCACCTCAGTGAGCTTGGCGGGAAGAACTACGATCGCTGGAGAAATATCAGTAGCGGCAAGATCAGGATTAGTACTGAGGAAGTCGGCATCTTGGCGGACGCATATCCTCATTACGCGCTTTGGCTGATATCGGGACGGACAGAACCCGAGAATGGGCACCGAAGCCCGGAGTATGACGAAGCTGATCGAAACTTGGCCGGACACGACGCGGGATAGAGATTACTCAGACGGTAGCTAGGCGCTGGTACGCCCGAGAGAAATCCGCCAGGAAGGAATGAAGCAGAAACACAGGCCACGCCTGCCACAGCTAGTAAGACGGTGAAGCGCATGACCAGGGAATAGGCGCCGCTTTCCGAACTTCAGTCTTTTCCGATTGACGCTGGATGCCACGGGCATATGGTCTGGCTAAGCCCCTATTTGCTAGGCCCAATCAACCTACAGCTACAAGGACGTGAATCAGATGAAAACCATACTGACCAGCCTTGCCATCCTGAGCTGCACCACCCTCGCATCCGCTGAAGAGAAAACCGCCCTAGCCGAAGCCGCCGAGGCGATGAAACCCATCATCGAAATCCCTGCGGACTACCTCCAGAAAAGCATCATGCAAAGCCTTGCCGGTGGTAAAGGACCACTAGCGGAAGGGGCCAGGCGAAACCTTACGATGCAGGCTCAACGCGACAGAGAAGCCTATAGAGGCGTGCGCAGACCCATGAGGGAGTGCATAAAGCCCGACAACGTCATTGATGATGACGTGAAGGAGTGCACAGAAGGAACTCGCGAGAAAACTTGGTGAGCATTCGGGTGAATCCGTTCACCCCTTTCCATTAGTTTACCGCACAGCCTCACGAACTTTCCGCGCGGCAACTTTACTTTCAAACTCAAGAACCTCTAGAGCCACAGCCTCAATATGATGGTTTGTATCAAAGGCAATCCAGTCAGAAGAATTCCCTTTTATTTCCCCATGACTGCATCTCAGAATCTGCGCATCCCCCCAACTAAGGCCAGGCATATAGTGGCCAGAATCAATAATAGTTTGAGCAAGATCATAGTACTGAGCGCCTTTCAAGCCTTCCTTGATAGGATATCCTCGAGCTATAAAGTATTCCTTTTCGATTGTATACCTAATCTTTCCGTTGGTACTTGAAGGGCCCCCAACGTCATTCGAATTAGGCCCGCGAATCCCGTAATCGGAGAAAACAACTGCTCTCGGACCGACCTCATTCAAAACCAAGTCTCGCCATACCAACATTTCTTTACGGAGCACTAAGCCCGTTGAATTCTGTTCTTTTACAGCATCTGAAATAAAAGCGGGCAACGAGCAACCAGAAACACTTATATCAATAAATCCCGCACGACGAAGAAGAGGAATAGCCTTTCCGGCAACTTCGAGAGTAGCTGGGACTGTATGTCGCTGCGAAGACAAATCTCCGAAATCAACCATGATCCGAGTTAGCCCCGGGTCTAGGGCAAGCACATCGCAAATCTCCTCCAATCTTGCGAAGAAAACATCTTCCTCAGACATCTCCTCTATCGTATCGCGATCAATTGGGAAACGAACAATGAACTCTCGCCCAGACTCTAACCGCATACCCTGCAACGCGTTGACATAGACCGGGTCGTCCCAGCGTACTATATCAACTACTGGACTTACCTTTACCCCCATAGACTCGAGCTGATTCCTCATAAAAGGAATAACGTGCTCACCACCCTCTGTTTGTGCATTGGTAGCCCAACGAGGTAAATCCAAGTATACAGACCGACCTTTACACGCTCGCGACATCTCAAACGTGATGGAATTAAGGAATGACTCCACAGGAGGAGAATGCCGCTCCAGCAATTCCATCCGACGTTTATCACTAAGCGGAGGCACATCAAACCACGGCTGTATAGCTCTCAACGCTCTATCCGAAAGCAAAGACACCGCTCTCAGTTCCCCTTCCTTCGCTTTCAGAATCGGAATGTATCTCGCGCTCATTTATACACCCTCAGGAGTATCTAGAAATAGCTTCCTCACTTCACCGCGCCCAAGCATATCCGTAAAAATCTGATAATTTTCACTTTCCCTTTGAATTCTTCCAACAATAATAGAAGGATGAATTCTTAGCTCTCGAGACAATTTGTCAATATTTTCTCGAGTTGGCGACAGCGAAACCTCGCTTCTCTTCCAAGAAACCCTAGGAATAAAAGCTTCTCGTGCCAACCTATTAGCCTCGGCCTCCCGACCATCATCAGACGAAGCGTCTAGGTCATCTAAAAACGTCTCTTCTCTTCCAATATGTTTCCAAATATGGGCAACTTCATGAAGAAGAGTGAACCAGAAATTATCTAAACGGTCATGTCTCAAAGTCAACGCAACAACCGGTGTTCCATCAGCATCCTTCAATGATGCTCCGTCCAGCATGGTCCCTTTTAAATGCGGCTCTACCACTACCACAATTCCATTTTTCTCTAAAAACTCTACAGCCAAGACAGGTCCATGCTCCGACCAACTCAACTGGGCCAGATCGCGCAAAAACGAACTAGATAGCGTACGTTCATCAAAAACACCTACGCGACCTTTTTTTTCCCTTGCCTTCTGAATGACTCGAACCAGCCATGCATAGAGGGCGTATTTTGTTGCCGGTGAATATGCATCCCCCAGCGGCGCTCGTTTAAATGCGGCCCCTCCAACACCCCAGCCAATCTGGGAAATAAAGTCCCTTACCGTTTCCTCGGTAGTTCGCGTAGCTTTTCCAACAATTTTTTGAATCCAACCTCTCGCAACCATTTCTTTGACTGGAAACTTAGTCCAATCAACGTCCTCTTTAGAGGAAGAATTTTCCGGCACTGAGACACCAACTAGAGTCTCAGCAGAAATCCCAAGCCCAACCGCCAAAGCCCTAATCATTGGAACTGTCAGAGGCCGCTTTCTTCCTAAAACCTCAGACACTCTACTTCTAGTACCAAAATAAGGAATCAAATCAGCTTGTTTATAACCTTTTTCCTGCATCCTAAATAGAATTGCATCGATCGGATCAGGAGCCTCTACTGGATGCTTCTTATCTTCGTATGCTTCCACTAGCACAGTAAGCAATTCAAGACGATCACTTTCTAGAGATCCTGGAGCAGGCTCTAACTCTATTAGCCTGCCAATCTCTTCGAGGTAAGCCGAATGCTGTTCCTCTGTTCGTATGACCTTAGTGTCCATTGCTTTCTTCTATAGTTATCAACGTCGTAATCAACGCCACTCGTTGAGGAAACGCTACGCGCACCTCAATCATGTAGTTTCCCGTCACGACACAAAATCTAAAAATCCCAGACGCGATCTGTTGCGCCTTCGGAAATTGGGCCAGCAAATCGGCAGAATCGTTCCACGATGCGTGAATCACTTCTGAAACCCAGCTGACAATCCATTTATCTAGTCCCTTGTCACGCCCCTTAAGCGGCCCGAGCTTGTCTCTTCCCAGCAGATGCATAGCTTAAATTCCCAATTTGGGATCAAATTACGCCGTCACGACTGAACAGTCAACAAAAATTCCCAATTTGGGAACAACGGCAATCCTTTACCATGGCTTATAGCCACTATACCCTCACGATGAGAAGGGCTAAGACGAGCACAAAAGTTGATTTGCGCAGCAGAGATAAGGTGAACTGCTCATCGAAATAGTTGTCTGGGGAGAGCACTGCAGGTGGCCATTTACCGCAGAAAATGGCTTCGACAGGTTCAAAAACACCCAGCGGTATGCCAACAGGGAGGAGCCGCAGCATCCGGCATAGCCTAGAAGCTCTGCTGTCCCTATCGACGCATAAACGCGCCAGTCCAAAAGACCCGAAATATGGTGCTCTATTTGAGAAATCACCCCATCGGGCTAAATGAGCTTTCAGCGGTGCAATATCGCTCCTTCATCTGGTAGCTCCAATCCGAGCGATCTTTGCCAGCACGAGCAGTCCAAGCGCGGCATTGCTCACGAAAATGCACCTTGGCTCCTTTTCGGCACTCACGATACTCAACGGAACCCCAGCCTTGGTTCCGGCAGACAGAGCCGCCATCAATAACGTTGTTAATAGCAACCCACTCAGCCAGATAGCTGCTTCCGCCATCCCAGCTCTTTATCCACTGCGAATTGCGCTCCTGGGTGTGATTTTGAGTTCTACCCTGCCGAGCTATCCGCCGATCCCGCTCAGCCTGAAACCGCGCTAAGTATTCTTGGGAAACCATGCCTTGAGGCTCAGCAGGCTTCTGCGAAGCGCGGGCCCGCGGTAGCTCGCCACCGTTTTGGCAACGAATCACTTCTTCATCAATGGCATTACGGCCATGCAGGCAATCGCGCAGTGTGCGTCGGCTGGAGGCTTCTGGGGCAGTTTGGCGATGGGCCACTTCAGGAGGAGGTGCCGGAAGAGTCCGAGGGTCTTCGGCGATCGGAATACTTTCTTCGACGGGCTCGGAAGCCAACAGTCGATCTACAAGTGATCGGAGCGATGGCCAAGTAAGAGCGAGAACCGCAAGGAGCACCATGCCGCCAAGCAAGTGCAGAGCGTTCCAACGGAAAGTCCTGGGACGCTTTCGAGCCCTTCCCTCTCGTTGACGCTCGCTACTTTCGCGGCGCATCCATTCACGGTCATCCAGTCCCATGATCCTTCCCTTCCGAGCATCCACACATGGCACGTGGCCATATCCGAAGCTAGCGCGAGACGCTAGTACCCGTAAAGTGGTCTGCTCCCCGCATCTGAGTACAGGGACTCACGCTAATTTTGCTGCCTGTTTGCGCCGCCGAAATTCCCTTGGGGATCGGTAGTTCAAGG
>NZ_JACHLI010000036.1 GCF_014204515.1 Pseudomonas nitroreducens
TCGGTGGTCATGCTTGCGTCCGCAAGAAAAGTTGCGGACGCAATAGTCTCAACTGCGGGGTCAGGCACCCAGGACGCCGATTTTCACGCGCTTACAATTGAGCAGCCTCAGGCCGAACGGGGTGGTGCACTTACCCCGCAAGGTTTCTACGTAGGCAGAGCCTTGAGCGGGTAGGGTGGTGTACTCCTGCAGGCGGAAGTACACCATGGCGCCCGCAGCCCAGATCCCTACGACTGCGTAGCCCGGCTCACCGATGGTGTACATCCAGACGCCGTAGCCGGCGGTCATGCAGATGTTCAGGATTTTGAGGATGAATTCCGTATTCATTGGTCAGATCCTGGTTGGTTTCGTGCCCAGCGTTCATTGATGCTCTTTGTGATCGAGACTGTTATCCAGTGCGTGGCCAGAGTGCCCGCGACCGACATGAAGAAGACGATCCAGTAGGGCATCATCAGGTAGCGGATGCCTCTGCCCTTGTTGAGGTCGAAGTACTCGACCAGACAGGCGAAGATCAGCACGGGTATGGTCATGAACGCGGTCAGAACCACCCACTGCAGATAAAGGTTCCAGGTGGTCACCGCCAACGACTGCAAGCGTGCCCATTCCCCAGTGTGCTTTACAGCCCACTTAAACTGGAGGTTGGCCAACCTGTATTGGAAGCCTGCCTTCCAGAGGAAGCGCTGGAACGCTACCACCATGAGCGAGGTTGTCAGCATCCAGTAGCCGCTTTCCATGTAGATCGAAAGGCCGACGCCAATCACGATGGAGGCCGGGACGTAGGCAGCTAGCGCGACAGTGCACGCGAGCTCGAAGAATGCATAGGGCTTCATGCGGGACATTCCTAGGTGGATGCGGAATTATCAGGATATTGCCAAGGCAGGGGAAGAGCCGGGCGTGAAAACGGGGCCGATTACTCCGTCTAGTATTTGCTTGCAATGAGCCGGCTTACTGCGTGCTGGCAGCTTCAGGGTTGTCTTCACATTTCCCCAATAAAGGAGCACCATGGTTTTGAGGCCAGGCCTCTTGCAGGAAGCTTACGCCCTGGTCAGTGACAGTAGTCGCCCCTTGTCTGGAGTAGTGCATGTCGAAAGCCGTAAGCCAGCCCAAAAACGACAGCAAAATCAAATGCTTCGTTGTCGATACCAACGTCCTGATCCACGACCCGAATTCCATCCTGAGCTTCCAGGAGCACCTGGTGGCCATCCCGATGGTGGTACTGGAGGAACTCGACAAGCTCAAGACCAGTAAGCAGGCTATCTCGGCCGAATGCCGGCAGGCGATCCGCCTGATCGAATCGATCATCGAAGATGCTCCCGTGGAGCAGGTGAGCAAGGGCGTACCGATCCCCCGTGAGATCGGCGGCCACCTGGGCGAGTTGATGATCGTCACTCGCAGCAAGCACAAGGGCGACGACCTCTCCGAAGAGCTCTCGGACAGCCTGGTCAACGACAACAAGATCATCAACGACGCGCTGGGCCTGCGCAAAGCAGCTGATTCGCGCTTTGACGACCGCGTCGTCCTGGTGACAAAAGACATCAACATGCGCCTGAAGGCCAGGGCGGTGGGCATCGAGGCACAGGACTACCACACCGACCAGCTGGTCGATGACGTGGATCACCTGCCCAAGGGCTTCCACCACGTACCTGCGTTCTGGGATCTCGTGGAGTCCCAGGAAATCGTGAACACCAAGCCCAATAACCCGGCCGGCCCATCGCACCTGGTTACTCTGCGCGAGCCGATCCCCGGCCTGGCAGTAAACCAGTTCATACTGGATGACAACGGCTTCGTTGGGCTGGTACGCCAGATCAAAGACGACAGCATCCTCCTCACCGAGTACAGCCTCGACGGCCTGTTGGGCCTTGAAGCTTGGGGCCTGAGCCCCCGCGACATCTACCAGGCGTTGGCCCTGCTAGCGCTGCTCGATCCGGATATCCACCTGGTGAACCTCGCTGGCTCCGCCGGCTCCGGCAAGACCATCCTGGCCCTGGCCGCCGCCATCGAGCAGACGATGGTCTCGAAGCGCTACAACAAGATCATCGTCACCCGCAGCGTTCAGGGCCTGGACGAGGACATCGGCTTCCTGCCCGGTACCGAGGCTGAGAAGATGCTGCCCTGGTTGGGCGCAATCACCGACAACCTGGAAGCGCTGCACGACGAGGATGAGAGCACCTCCGGAAGCATCGACTACATCCTCCAAAAGGTGCCGCTGCAGTTCAAGTCGCTCAACTACATCCGTGGTCGCAGCTTCCAGAACGCACTGATCATCGTCGACGAGTGCCAGAACCTGACACCGCACCAGATGAAGACCATCATCACCCGTGCCGGCAAGGGCTCGAAGGTCATCTGCCTGGGCAACCTGGCTCAGATCGACACACCGTACCTGTCGGCGCCAAGCTCCGGTCTGACCTACCTCACTGAGCGCTTCAAGGGCTTCAAGCACAGCGTTACGATCACGCTGCAGGGCGTGCCGCGCTCTGTGCTGGCCGAGCACGCCGAAGCCGTGCTGTAAGGGTACGGAGCAAGGGGGCGCCGCGCTTATGCGCGGCGTTTCATTTGGTGGGGGCGTTTTCTAGGGAGTTTGTTTTCAAACAATAGGCCTGAGATCGGCTTCGCTTGGATCGTTGTCGAGATCAGGAAAATCAGTCATTAATGCCGTATCTGGCCTTTGCGGCCGCTACGAGCTCAGCAGAAGTGAGACGGCCTTTTTCGTAGTCGGCCATCTTTGATGCCATGTAGGGGCTCATGCGAGCGCCTTCAAGGTTATTGGTGGCCTGGACGTGGGCGACGTTGGAGCGGCGTTTCGCGGCTTCTTGTGCTTGCATCATCTGGATCACCAAGGGGCTATAGACTGACGTTTGATGTAGACACCTTACACAGTTAGGTCGCGTAAAATCAAAATGAACACGACCGATGACTGCTGTCGCTCGGCCTCTAGCCAGCTCTAATGCTAATTTGCGTCCACCTCTGCGCGGGTGTGAAGATAGAGCTACAACAAGAGGCTTTCATAATGCCCACGGTACTCCAACGCATTGCAGCATCCTTCCGCAACCTCATCGGAGTTCAGCAGCCTGTGGCTGAGCCAGAGGTCGTGATCTCCGTTCCTGAGCCTGCTGGCTTCGTGGAGGATCATCTGTCGGATGACGAATATGATCGTCTCTGGGATGAGCAGCATAAGCACCAGTGGCCGCCGGAGCCTGACGTCTACAACTCATTGACCCCCGAGGAGCGCCAGTCTCAACTTGAGTTGCGCCAGTGCGGGAGTGCGAAAGAAGCTCCTGCGGTTGCGGTGGACTTCTCGCAACTGACGGACGTGAAGTCGCTTGCCGGCGACCAGGCCTTCGAGAGGCTCTGTAGCCCCACTACGTGGGAAGAATACGACCAGCTCCCCGATGGCATCCGCTACATGGGGAAGTACTTCATGCCCTGGGATGAGTTCTCGTCCGGGTTTATCGTCGCCATCAGCCCGCGCCTTCCGGTGAATGGGGGGATTGTACGGGTAACAAAGGCTTGGGGTGACTCTGACCAGCCCTTCCAAGTGCGCTTCAAGTACGACGACACGGACAAGCCGGATGCCGTCATGGGTGAGTTCGCATCTGTTTGGGATGCGCTGGCACACGCGGTTGTCGTGCGCAAGGAGTGCCTGGAGGCTGTCGAGAAGACTTGCCGCGCCAGCAGAGGGGCCGTCGCAGGTCATCTCGTTGACTCTGTGTACTGGCTGGGCGTGGACGATGAGAATCTGCTCGGTACGCTCAAAGCATCGAGAGATCCCATTGCCGACGCCGGCTCAGACTTCACCGACTATGCGTCAGAGGCAAGGCCGCTTTCCCAGGAAACGCGTGATCGGATCATTGCCGAGATCGAGCTGAACATCGACATCAACTTCGGCTTCGTCAAGCTGCATGATGGGCCGTACAGCGATCTGCAGGCCCCGGACGTCAATGAGCTCCTGGAAGGCCCACTGACGGAAGATGAGCCGTTGGAGAATGACTACGAAGCTGAGCGCGCTGGCTCGCCCTCGAGGCAGAGCAAGCCAAGGGATGAAGACCCTGGCCTTGGCTTCTGAGAGAAGGCCCCTTCGGGGGCCTTTTTCATGGGTGCTCCTCGGCGCTGTCGCCGATCCAGGCCAAGTAGTCCATGCTCAAGGCATGAGCGGCCGCAGCACCCGTTTTAATGCCAGCTGCGGTATGGCGAGGAAGCTGGTCATCCAGCCACTGTAGCAGCGCAGCCCGACCGAGTGGGCACTCTCCCCAGCCGTCTTCAAGGGCGGTTGCTGCCTTATGCTTGAGTATCTCGTGGGGGACGCCGGGGCCTTCTGCCTTGGCCCCTGCGTCGGCATTCAGCTCCTGACGTTGAATACGTTCGCTTTCCAGGGCCAGGCTGATCTTTTCCCTTGCGCTCTCAATGTGGGCCAGTAGCTCAGGGTCAAAGCTCTCCGCTTGATCAAGTGCTTCGGAGATCTCAAGCAGTTCTTCCAGGGTGAAGTCCAGGTTCATCGTGGTCATCCTTGCCGGCGGAGTAGTAGTTGGGCTTGCCTGAGCGTAGCTGAGGCTATGTGGCCACCTGCTCCAGCTTCGGATGGGTCATGCAGTACTCAGCGATCATCCGGGCATCGAGCAGGGCATGGTGGGGCGTGTCTTCCACGCCATCCCACTCGTAGCGCTTGGGGACAATGTGCTTTCCGATGTCGATCTCGCCGGCCAATTTGATCAGCATCTTCCAATCCCACAGAGGCGCGTCGCTGATGATGTTCACGATTTCGAACTGGTTCAGCCACTCGTGAAGGGCTTCGCGGGCGTCTACCTCGGACTTTCCATGGGTGGCCAAGTCTAGCTGGGGAAGCACGACCTCCTGGGTGAAGTCGGAGCACTCTTCCTCTGTCCAGGTGTCGTTGATTTCGACGTAGAACTCCGGCCCGCCGTGTACGACCAGGGCCAGGCTGATCAGCTTGTTCTCGGTGATGTCGAGGGTGGTGAACTCGGTATCGAGGAACGCGGTGACAGATGGTTTGGCTGACATGGCGGCTCCGCTTAGGTGGATGAGCCATTATGCACTGCAGCCGGTTAAGATGGAGCCTTATGAACGCTAGTAGGGAAAGCTATGGACGGATACTTCGACAGCGATTTTTCCAGGGTCACGCGCGAGCACTACATCACCGGGATGCCGGCGCTGAACTGGCCCTGCTCAGGCACGTCCACTGGTGACTGGCACAGTCTTAACTTCTGGGGCGAAACCTTCCGGATAGCCCTGGCCGGCATCCAGTTCCCGGATACCCGCCAGTACCTCAATGAGATCGGTGTCTACAACGCGACCGAGGAGTTCAAGCGCCAGCGACTGGACATCCAGGGGAAAACTATCTGGATGGCCGATCATAGGCGCGCGGCCGCAGACTTGATGATTAAGCAGGCCGCTCTGGGCAAACATCACAACATGGTCAGCCTGGCGGACTGGTTTCCATCCGAGGATGCTTTCCAGGGTGCGATTGACGTGATCACCTTGGCTACCCCGATGCTTCCAACGGAACAGGGCGACCTGATCGACCGCTGGTTGGAGGAAGAGCGGGTCAACTTCCGGCGCTGACCCTCGTCAGTGGCGCGAAGAAGCTATAGCTATTCCTGATATGCCACTGAAGCAATTGCTCTGGCCTGAGCGCTATCAGTGGCTAGCGTTTAGCAGACGAGGTTGCGCCTGAGGCAAGTCCCATGAGGCTATTGTTGATCGCCGCCCTAATCGGAACGAGCACGCTCGCTCACGCCATGACGGTGAAGCTGCCGGATAACTGCTCTGTTGAGCTGGCTGCTACCGGCGAGACACCCAAATCTGCAACGTGGAGCGGTAAGTGCCGCGACGGAAAAGCCTACGGGAATGGAAAGCTTGTCGTTAAGTGGGAAGGCCTGCCTGCTCTGACCTACGAGGGTCACATCAGCAAGGGGAGTTTTGGCGGGCAAGGCGAATACACCTCACCGCGAGGAATGAAATACTCGGGCAACTTCAAGGACGGGTTACCCAACGGTCGAGGCGATCTGACGGACAAGTCCGGGCTCACCTATGAGGGAACCTTTGCTGCAGGAACCTTCGTTGAAGGCAACGTCATCAATAGCAAGGATGAGGTGATTGCAAAGGTCTATGAAGGAGTCAGAACGGAGAACTTTGAACGGTCAGCGTCATCCGCCCGGCCCGTGGCCAAGTCCCCTGCGAAAGGAAGTGAAACGAAGTCAGGCGCGGACAAGGTTGCCTCAAAGGAGCCCGCCGCGAACCATCATGACCTGATTTTCTACATGGCTAGAACCACAGACAACCGACCCTACAACACCTACGCCAAGAACGAAGTTGACGCGAAAGCCTACATCGAAGGGTTTTCAGGGCGCACAGTGAGCGAGGTCGTGCCATGCCAGGATGGTTGGTATGCGGTCTGGGTAGCGGAATACGACGGTGGTGTCTCCGAAGCATCCACATGCGAGCGAGCCGATTACAAGAGTGCGTTGCGTGCCGCCCGTGACGCGTGTCAGAAGTACGGCTCCAGTTGCACTGGTGCAGGGTCTAAGTATTGGCGTGTGTGGGTGTTTTCCGGGCATGCCTACTACGGAGAGGTAAGTGAAGGTGCCCCCTATGAATTGGGTGACTATAGGTGCGATGTGATGGGCGGGGTGACCGATGATAGGTGCACCATTCTGGATGAGCTAAGAGATCTTGGAGTATCGATTGACCCGCCGTAGTTACTGGCAGCGACCCTCCGCTTTAGCAGAGTGACCTGGTCGAGAAGCTTCTCAGCGTCCAGCTCTAACCTTCAGCAGCTGGTAGAAGCTGGTCGTGTAGCTCTGCGACATCAGCTCGCGTTTCATGGCCCAGTCCGGGGTCATAGGCATCCTGGCTGACCTCAGTGTCCCTGGCCCCCAGCGGCCGTTCACCTTGTCGAGAATGCCCATCAGCCTGTCGGCGCCGGCCGGCTGCGCGGGAGTGAACAGATCGCCCGTGAATTGGCCGCGCTTGCGCAGATCCATCAGCATGATCTCAGCCTTGCTGTAGCGGTATCCGTCGCGCCAGATCGCCGGCAGGGCGTCAACGGCCATCTTCGTCAGCAGGCGCACGTCGTCGGTCGGGTAGGGCGGTTGCAGGTTCACCGCCTGGGAGTACTTGGGCCCGTCGCCAAAGAAGCTGGTGCGAATGCCCACGCGTATCATCCCGGTCATCGAGTTCTGCCGACGCATTTTCTCAGTGGCTCGGTGCATGTAGCTGGCCAGGGCCTCGCGCATAGGGCCGAGCTCGGTGATGCGCTCGCCGAACATCCTGCTGGTGCAAATGACCTGCTTGTCGGGTTCGTTCTCTTGGATCTCGATGCAGGGTTCGCCCTGCAGCTCCCGGACGGTTCGTTCCAGTACGACGCTGTAGCGGCGCCTGATCGATTTCGCATCGCACTGCGCCAGCTGCCAGGCCGTCGTAATCCCCTCGGCGCCGAGCTGCTCAGTGAGGCGCCGGCCGACGCCCCAAACATCACCCACCGGCATGCGCTTCAGGAGCCACTCCACGGCGTGCGGAGCGCGAAGGTCGACAACCCCTCCGGTTTTCTCCCGATAGGCCTTGCTGGCGTGCTGAGCGGCCTTGGCGAGTGTCTTCGTATGGCCTATGCCGATCCCAACCGGCATCCCCGTCCATTTCAGTACGCGCGCCTGGATGGCCCTGGCGAAGTCGCGCAGGGGCTCCGGCATCCCGGTAAGCACCGCGAAAACTTCGTCAATGGAGTACACCTCCAGCTGGTCGACCATGCTCTCGATGGTCTGCTGTACGCGGGCGCTGACGTCGCCGTACAAGGCGTAGTTGCTGGAAAATACCGCGACGTCGTTCTCACGCAGGAAGTCCCTGATCTTGAAGAACGGATCGCCCATCTTGATGCCTAGGGCTTTCGCCTCAGGCGTCCTGGCGATTACGCAGCCATCGTTGTTCGACATGGTGACGACCGGCCGTCCCCGCAGATCCGGCCTGAAAAGCCGTTCACAGCTGCAATAGAACGAGTTGCAGTCGATCAATGCGTACACCGGCCGGTGAAGTGCCGGGAACGAGAGCTTAAACATGCTCCGTCAGACTCCAGGTGACCACGCCGAACATGTCGATGCTCTCGTACTGGTCAATCGGGATGGGCGGGTAGGCTGGATCATCGGACTCCAGGGCCCACTTGCCCTGGGAATATGCCAACCGCTTCACGAGCGGTTGATTGTCAACAAAGACCACCACGACGTTGCCGGCTACCGCATCGCGTGCCCGGTCAACGACCAGGCGGGAGCGGTTCATGATGCCGCATGGCGCCATTGATTCACCTTCGGTCTCCACCAGCCAGATGTGAGGCGCTCGAAGCTCCAGGAGCTCATCCAGGGAGATAGGCGGCTCATAGTGGTCTGCTGCGGGGCTGGGGAAGCCTCCGGCGGCTCGGGCTGAGAGCGCCGGCACCAGGAACGCCTCAGGATCGGAGGGCTGGAGTGGCCGGAAGGAGAGGATGGTCATGGCAGTGAACTGGATACTGTATGGATGTCCAGTATATTTCCTATCCCTGGAAAAAGAGAAGCTCCAGAGGACTGGAGGTTGTGGTTCACCTAGACCTGCGGCTGTCGCCCTTGATCAGTGATGGCTCATCGGGGAGCGCAGGCTTTTTGGAAGCTCGCACGGTTCGAGGCTGATATCCCGAGGGCAGCACCCTGACTCGCGAGGTAAGCCTTTGACTTGTAAGTTATTTACAGAAATAAACTTCCGTTAAAACGTGAGTTACATTCTTAGGGCGGCAGGATAGATGAAGCCTATCTCATCTGACTTTAGAAGTAAATATTGGCAATCTTAAAAATATACTTTCCAGGTGTTGTTATTGTCCTTTGATAGTGCTTATCTTCTTCGCAATGGTTCAAAGGATAGTCATATGAAAGATATTGAAATGATTGAAGGAAGGCTATTTAAGAGGTATTCAATTGTATCGTCTGCTCATGGTCTTACATCTAAACAGAGATCTCATTTCCTCAAGCTCAAGGCGTATCCGAAGTTTCGGGTTGATACCACCATTAAAGAATTCGAGATGTCCCTCTTTGGCCCTGGAGGGCGGCTTTCCTATGCCTTTGAGGAGTTCGACGAGGATGTGCCAGGCAGCAGGAAAATAGGTGCCTACCAGTTTTCTCCTGTGTACGCCGGCCGCATTGAACTTATGAAGAAGCTCATGACGACTAAGGCCAACATAAACAAAATGGAGATAGCAGATAGATTGACTGAGATGGCCGAGCAGTGTGCTCGGGATGTGGAGATGTCGCGGGCAAGTGGATACGAAACAGGCCTGAAAAGCGGTGTGCTTTCACAAGTTAGACAAGCCATTGAGAAAATGGCAGAGGAGTCCACGGGGGATCAGGAAAAATACGGGCCCCTCTTGATTAGTGATGTTGAGAAATGGCTTGAGAATGTAGAAACATCTTGGCCAGGGACTGAAGCCGTGGTTGAAGATCTGATTTTGTACGTAGTGGAAAATTTCACAAATCGAATGAGACGGTCGAGGCGGTTATTAGATACTTCGGTCGTCTAACTGGTGAGCCAAGAGGATGACCGCTGCAAGGTTCATTCGTCGGTAGGTCTGCTGTGCTTCTGCTCCTGGGGCCACTTCCAATCACCCTGATGCCAGTTCCCCATCTCGTTCCATGAGCGAATGGGGAGCTTGTTGCGCGCGACTGCCTGGTGGGCCTCATTGAGGTAGCGGTCTGCGACGTTCTGGCTGTGACGGGGTTTGCCCACAAACGAATCGATCAAGCTAGCCATGCCTGCGGCAATGGACGAAAGGCCGGCGGCGAGCGTGCGCATGAGGTTCATCGGGTCTCCTGTTATGGCGCTTGGGCGAAGATGTGCAATCATGCCGCCCACGAGATCATGAGGCCATCATTATGAGTAACCCCGAATTCGCCCTCAAGCAGTACGCACTGGATCATTTCTCCAGTCTATGCGTGCAGAAAATACAACTCGACCTCACGCATGTTTTCGAACTGAATAGTGAGCTCTATCGGTTTGCTTCAATGTGCTGCCAAGAAGACCCAGAAGGAGAGGGAATCCAGATTGCATATGGCCTGATAATCCAGGTCGCGTTGGCCTATGGGGCCGGGATGGAGAGGAAGACTCCAGATGAACTGAAGGCGGTCGTTTCCCACGGCCTGGATGTAGCCATGAGTGGTGTTCTAGAGTCGGACTCAGACCTAATTCACTAGCCATCAGGCTTCTGGGCTAGGAAAGCCTTGCCCGGTTGTGCGAGTTGGATGGGGGCGAGGCTGGCTCGGCCCATCGGAATGGAGACCCCGATGAAAAAACGGATGACTGATGAGCAAATCAATGCCCACCTGGCACTCTGGGATAGCCGTATCGAAGAGTTCATTCGAACGAACAGGGACGAAATCTACCCGCAGCTGCTCAGGTGGTTGTCCGACACAACGGTGCCGACAGGGCTGTACAACGTCCTCGTCGCTTACTGTGCTGAGCTGGTAGGCCCTGAGGAAGCCTTTAAGTTCTCGCTCCACTGGGTGGCCAAAGTGGCCTTAAGGGATCTGCGTGGGTACAGACAGAAGCCAACGCCAGAGCATTTCCCTATACGGCTCAAGCTGGTCATGGAAGAACGGAGGCTTCAGGAGATGCCGATGCCATCGAACCTTAAAGGCACGACACTGAACCGGTATCTTGAAGGAAAGACGACTCCGACCTTGACCAACCTGGCAGAGATAGCTGCCGACCTGGGCGTGTCGCCGGCATGGCTTGCATTCGGAATCGGCCTACCGGAGGATCACACCCCCAGTGGAAGAGGAGCGCGGGAATGAGTGCAAAGCCCAAGGTCGTGATTTTTGACCTGTACGGAACCCTGGTGGAGATCGATGAGCCCCGCAGCCCCTTTTCCCGCTTATTGAAGTTCGGTGTGGTGATGGGCCGGGCGATCAGACCGGATGACCGCCGTGAGATCATGACCAGCAACCTGGGCCTGTCCGGCGTGGCTGATCGATTTGGTATCCCCGTCAACGCCGATGAGCTGGACTCGCTTGAGCGCGACATCTACGCGGAGCTGGCATCCGTGAGGGTCTTCAGCGACGTCCATGCCACCCTCGAGCTATTGCGTCGGGAGGGGATCAAGACCGCGCTGTGCTCAAACCTTGCAGCGGCCTACGCGGTGCCGGCGAAGACAATGCTGCCAACTTTCGACTCCTATGCCTTCAGCTTCGAAGTCGGTGCCATCAAGCCGGAGGCAGCCATCTACGAGCACGTACTGCGCGAGATCGGCTGCAGCGCCAGCGAGGCGGTCATGATCGGTGACACCCAGAAAGCGGATGTCGAGGGGCCTGCAGAGCTTGGCATCAAGGCGTTTTTGCTGAAGCGAGAAGGTGAGGGGGTGTCACAGGAGCCGCTAACTGACCTGATTGAGCAGGTGTTGGCAATGCCTGAGGCTGGCCACTGATGCATGCCGAAGACGAGATCGACCTCGAGTGGTTGAGCGATTTGGCGTGGCGTTTTCACCAGGCACTGAAGGCGGCTCATTCAGAAGGAAATGATGGCCTGCTAGGGGCATCGGGTGGTGATTTCCCCGAAGGGCTTTGCGGACATGCTTCCCTCGCTTTCGGCCGCTACTTGATGGTTGAGTACGGTGTAGAGGCAATGCGGATTTCTGCGACACACCCTGAAAAAGGGACACATGAGTGGCTGGCCATTAAAGGGAGCTTCCTAGAGCTCAGGGATGCGGAAGACTGGGAGTATTGGGTGATGACAAACGGTGTGATTGTCGACCTCACCCATGGTCAGTTTGATAGGCAGAGCCGCCCGATGGTCTTCGTGGGAAGTCCAGACGGCTGGTTCGACCAATGGGTTATCGATCAGCCTCCCGATGCACCTGCTAAGGATCTGAGGATACCAGACGATCTGCTCAATGCCATTCTGAAGCATCTCAAAGCGTCGCGGGTTTAGGGTTTCGTTTGGTTGGTATGCAGTTTCTTTGAACTGGGATAGGCAACGAAATAGACCACCTTTCGGTGGTCTATCCAGAAATTACTTTTTTGGCCCGCAGAGGGTAGACGTCCAGCCACTTACACCTCTGATCTGCATGATCTCGAAGTTATCAAGGAGGTGCTTGTTTGTTGGCGACTCTGTTTCGATTGCATGATAAATAATTAGCGGTTCAGAATTCGACCACTTGAAGGCAATTCCTGGGTCGTTAACATCGAAGCCTTTCAAGGTTACATCAATCAGCTCGTCAATACTCTTAACGCCAGGCTTGAGAAGAAGCTCATGCCAAACTCCATCAGAGTAAAGCCGACCAAAGTATTGGAGGGTTCCACCCTTGTATTCTTTGAAGGTGGGTGACTTCCATAGGACGACCCCAACACCATAGCCATTACCTTCAATGTCATCAGATACGTCTTCGAGAATTCTGTTTGCCAAGTCGTCAGTGGAGTCCAACGGTGCTACAGAGATTTTGCCCAGGTAGCATGGGACACCATCTTCAGGTGCATATATTTTGGAGGCAAAGAAGAAAGATGGCTCTGCAAGTGTGTGATCTTCGATGAACGAATCTTCGATTAGGTCGAACCCAAGATTTCCCAGTAGATCGTAGTAGAGCCCAGGATCAATAGGATGGTACATCCGCATGCCATCCCGAATCTGCTCGCTTGTGAAGCCTTCGAGTTCTGCACTCAGCTCCTTAGGGAGGATCTTTTTCATGTGCTCGACGATGTCGTCATCGTCCAGGCCAAACGGGTTCAGGTCAATGGAGTCATCCGGACTTTCACCATATATACGATCAGTGTCTATGGAGAATTATACGGGACGCTTTGAGCTGGATGGGCTCATCTGGTCGACAATGTGATTGGCGTAGCTAGGATGTATCTGAAAATCTTCAACCAGTATTGCAGTGTACTCTTTCCGGCGCCTTACAAGTTCGGAGCTTGAGACTTTTTCATCGACAAGACTAGGGCGGATGCTGCCAACAGCAGTGCTCAATATGTCCCAAGAGTTAAATCCGCACATGCGGGAAAACATTGAGGCGGCTTCTGACTTCGGTATTGACAGGCTCTCTGAGCAAGCGTCGATCCAAGCCATAGGGCGATCAAGGCTTTCTGGTACGAATGTCATTCCAACCTCCTGGTTTCACTGACAAAGCTGCTTGGTTCGTTTAGGAGGGCAATGATCATTCAATTCATATATGAATGTCTATGATGAATAAACATAAAATATAACTTCCCGAAAACTTTTTCCTGACCTCCGACGGAAGGCAAGCTCGCGAGCATACAGACGGCGAAAAGCCCGCCAGGGGCGGGCTTTTCTAGGCCTCGATGGGCTTGGGGGCGTTGCAAAGGGCTCAAGGGCCAGTAGTCTTATGCGCCCACCCCTTGAGGGGGTGAGCTCAGCCAGGCGGATTGCCTGGGGCAGGTCGCAGTTTCCTCGAACTGGTCGAACTGGCTTGGCCAGCTGCGGAGCGCGACGTGAAGTCCCTGTAACCGCTCTACTGCAATGGTAAGCGAGCGAGTCCATGGAATCCAGAATTTGTAATCAAAATCTTGCCCCCAGATCCGTCCCTATCGAGGAGCCTTAGCGCGCTGCCTTATGGTGATGCGCTCGAGCTCCTGACTGGAGAACTCAGCCACCTCGGTACATCCAGTGCTCCAGGCCAGACTCAACTCTACTGATCCTGCGATCAGTGCCGGCGGCTTTTGTCCTCCGGAGTAGGCGCCCAGGTAGAACACAGCTCTCAGCAACTCGGCTTCTTGCTCAATCAGATCAGTCCCGACAGCACGACGCGCGAACCTCTCGATCTGGAGGTGTTCGTAGGCCACGCGCAATTCGATGTAGTGGCTAAGCGTCCACTCAACAGGTGCCGGGGGCTTCGGGAACTTTGGTGTGTTCCACGGCTCACCGCTGGACATGTGTTTGCTGAAAGATTTCGTCAGCCATAGAAATACAGGGCCGTTGTCGAGGGCGATCTGCTCGATCTCACCGAATAGCCTCTCCCCACGCCAGTAAACATCACTCGAATCGGAGAAGCACGAAAACCAGTCGAACTGGTCGAGCCTTTCGTAGAACGAGAGGGTGTCTGGAAAGGAGTGGGCAGGGACGTTGCAGGGTAAATGCTGCATGAGGAGGTCTCAGTAGGGCTTCGTTGGCCGCCTCCTGGCTCAGGACAATATACCCTTAAAAGAGGTTTGGATAACAGCGACGAGGGCTGCCGGCCCCTTACTTGGGCCGGCGCCGACTCTGGTAGGTCAGTTCTTGAGGCAGAGCTCCACGATTTTCTGCAGGATCGAGGTCTTGGCCGACTCCCGCAGCTTCACGATGTCGTAGGTGAAGGTGGAGAAGAACAGCTCACCCAGAGGGTGGCTGAGCACCGGCAGGCGAGTGCCAGCTTCGTCGGTGATCACCACGTTGTAGACCAGGCTCTGCTTCGCGATGGTGTTGTTTGCCGCCTTGTTGGAGGCGACAAAGTACCAGGCACCTTCTTCACCGTTGTCCTGGATGAAGATGCTGTGCCGCTGCTTCTGCTTGGTCGGGGTCAGGTAGTACGGTAGGGCGGATACCTGAATGCCGACTTCGCGGGAGGGGGAAGTGCCTTCATCCTGGCGAACCTGGTTGTCGAAGAGTGCATTGCCAATGATGTCGGGCACGCGTCCGCTGTTGAAGGCAGTCAACCATGCATTCGTTCCCTTGTCGTGGATCAGGAAGGTGTCGTTCCAGATCGTATCGAAGGGCTTCTCAGACGCCTTGCCGAGGACGGCACTTAGTTGGCGGAAGTCTTCGTTGAATTCGCCCTTCGAGAACTGGTCGTACCGCCGGGTACGCTCGATCTTGATCTGCTCGCCTTCGACCAGGACGTCGAGTACCTGGAAGTACGCGTTCTTGTCCGTGTCGCGACGGCAGGAGATGAGCACCAACGACGCGCGAGGAAGTTGGGCGCCAGCGACGGTCACTACGCCATGCTTGTAGATGGCTTCTTTGAGCGCCAGCTCCTGCAAGCATTTCTCCAACGCGGTCTTGCTGAGCGCCTTTCCTGGTTTGAGATCAAAGCCTTGGCATATCGTGGCCTTGCCACCGAGGAAACGATTGATCTTGGCGGCGGTGTAGAAGTCGAACTGGGCCTTTGGGTTCTTCTGCTGTGCAGCCATGGCTTGCCAGAACGTGGTGTAGGACACGTTCGAGCTTCGGTCTACGATGCTGCTTCCGGCCTCCGGGCTGGCCTCGCTGACAACCAGGTAGCTGACATCCCTCTCCAGAAGAGCTTCAGGGGCAGGTAAAGAGTCTGCATTGACCACCTTGGCCGCTCCGATGGTATTGGCCAGGCTTTCGACTGCAGCTTTGCGCTTGGGATCGGTAGTCGTATCGAGCACCCACAGGGGATTAGTGGTGTCCGGGATGCTCTCAAGGAACTTCCTGACCTGGTGGGTTGCCTGGAATTCAACGGGGCGCGACTCGACACCTGCCTGATCCAAAATCTTCAGCAGCCGGTTGAGGCAGTCCGTGACGTGGTAGTTGATGCTGTTTTCGTAGCGTTCGTAGGCCTCAGGGTTCTCGTTACTGGTGGCGAAAGCCATGAAGTTTCGGTCGCTCTTGGTCGCGCTGAGACGGCGCTTAAGCTGGAAACGCCTGCCGGCCCAGTCAAACATCAGAGTTCCACTCTCGGTCACCGGCCGGCTGATGTCTTTTGCGTCTGGTGCACACTCCATCATGACACGGTGCAAGGACAGGGCGATCTCTTGCTGACGAGAGAAGTAGACCTGGAAGCGCAGCGCGTCGAAAACGCCAGCCTCATCTTTTCTTGCGTAGCTGAACATCATGCCCAGGTAGAGCTCGGCGTTGAACTCGACCGGGGAGATGTCGTAGCGCTTCTCCACGTCGGTGATGAAAGACAACTTCAGGCGCAGATCAAGGAGGCTCTCGATCACCTTGTGGTGGTCGAGGGAGTGGTCGCTGATGACCTGGCGCACTTGGCCGGGAGTCGGGGCCTGGCCGCTCAGGAACAGGAAGCCAAACCGCCCTTGCCGAGCACTGAACTTGGTGTAATGCACCCCGGTGCCGGCGGGCAGGCTGAGTTTCTGCCGGATGTACTCCTTGATGGTCGCGTCAACCCGTTGGTAGTAGGTGTCCGTTCTCTCACCGGACGGCCGAGTGACCTCCACTACGCCCGCCTGGATGTGCCCGACGCCGGGAGTTGGTGCCGACAGCTGATCAATGATCGCTTCCAGGGCACCTGGGAGCGTGAGCATGTTTGTTCTGGCCCTGGCGGCGGCCTCATGTGCCAGGTTGGTGAAAAGGCTCATTCTGCGCTCCTTAGCAGGCTTACCAGGGTGGGGTTGATCATCAGGTGCTCGTCGACCCTGAAGATGCGACTCTTCTTCGCCGGCACGTACTCGGTGAGCTTTTTGAAGGCGTTGAGGAAGTGGATGGACTCTCCGGAGTCAAACTCACGCTCCGAGTTGAGTGCGTTGCTACCGTGCTGGGTGTTCACGTAGAGGAAGCGCGGGGTCAGGTTGAGCGCTCCGCACAGCTCATAGAGGTTCTGGCGCTTTTGCTTGGCGCGGTCGAGCGTCTTGAGCGACTGCTCCTCGTTGTTCAGCGACAGCGACCAGCGTTTCACGTCGATGCAGATCAGGACGTCATCCTGCAGGATGTAACAGTCATAGAGCTCACACACAGCTGGGCCGAGTAGGCTGATCATCTCGTCCAGGGTCAGGGCCATGATCCCCAGCTCCTTGAGAAGCTGCCCGAAGATGTACTCCCCGACGTTCCCCTTGAGCAACGGGATCATGGCCGGGTTAGGCAGGTGCGAGTCGATCCCGCCGGCACCCAGGTTAGATGCCAGGGTGATGATGCGAGGGCCGAAATCCCGGTCGACACCGTCACGGCGGATGTATTCGGGCACGATCATCTTGTCCGGCTGGTACAGGTTGTACCCATGGAGCAGATCACTGAGTTCGTAGTGATTGTCCCTGGTGGTGCAGACGGACACCCGGTCGGTGATTTCCTTCGGCATGTAGAAGGTCTTGATCACCCGCTGGTAGTAACCGGATTCCTTGACGATAGGGGAGTTCATGAGCTTTCGGACGTACATTGCCGGGTCTGTGATGCTCTCCGACGAGCGCAGGAGCTCGTTGAAGGCCATGGCCTCGCGATTGCCCTCCCGCGCGCTGACGAGGATTTTGCGGCGGAAAGCGCCCGTGAAGAAATCATCTATGTCGATAGCATCGGAGAGCACCATCGCGGTGAAGCTGGAACGTTCCTCCTCAGTGGAGAAGCAGCGAGCTTCAGCCTTCTCCAGGCAGAACTGCATCAGCCGGTGATTGAGAAGGGACAGGCTGTTGATGAGGATATCGTTCCCCTCCCGGCGCAGCCGGCTGTACTTCACCACCAGGTCGTCAATGACGTCGTCAGGCAGGAAAATCTCCGTGAGAAGGTGACTGTCCCGGCGTTCAACCCGGCCGACAGCCTGGATGATGATCTTCAGCACCGACAGATCATGCTCATCCATCAGGATGCGGTTGTTCCTGGGCTTCATTGGGTTGGCGTCGAACTCCGAGAGCCGTACCCCGGTGCCGACAGCAAGATGCTTCAGCAGGAGGATGTGGTTCTTCACGGTGTTCAACCCGGAGTCCCCCTCCTTGATGGCGCTGTAGAAAGGGGTGTTCACCAGTACCAGGCGGTCGAAGTCTTCGGTGAACTTGTCCTCGCGATGTTCGACGAACAGGTTCAGGCCGGTGCCGGCGCTCCCGTAAGCTGAAACGAGGCAGATTCGGGTGTCGTCGTCCACTTTCAGGTATTGGTCGACATCGACATCTCTGGCCAGCTCCGATGAGAAGAGGATGACCCTGATCTTGCATTTGTCGGCAAAAGGCTTCAGCTCGAAGATCTTGTCCTCGTGGAGCTGCCGGTAGCCCTTGAGCCGGCCGTTGACGTTCTGCTCGAACAGTTCCTTGAACCGCTGCGTGAAGTTGTTGTTGAGTGAGAGGATCAGCGAGTTCTTCCCATCCCATGCGGCCATCAGCATGGCCTCGACCTGGCGCCGAAGCGCTGCAAGTCGGTACTTGTTCCTCTCCGGGAAGCCAGGCGGGATCAGCCGGTCAGTCCAGATCTTGAGCTCTGCCTTGAATGCTTTGTCCTGGCGAAGGTCGCTGATCTCGTTGCCGGCGGTGTTGTGGTAGGGACGTATGTCGATGGTGCGAGCCTGGGCCCGTGCAGCACGCAAGTCGCTCATCGCCTGCTGGTCGACCTCCGAGCGCTCTACAACCTGCACCTGCAGGCTGTTGCCCTGTGCCTCGCCGAAGTTCTTCAGCATCGGCCGGGAGAAGTTGCCAGAGAAGGACTTCTTGAAGCCGGTGGTGGCGCTCAGGCACATCGCTGAGTTCTGGGTGCCATGCATGGCCCGGAGCAGGGTGACTTCGGGAAGCTCGAGGATCAGATCCAGATGGAAATCGACAAACACTCGGTTAGCGGCGACGTCGTCGCCGAAGGGGATTTCCCGAACTTTCTCCAGGGAAAAGACGATTTTGGGGACAAAGAATGCGAAGAACTCATCGATGAGCACCTCAGCGTCCTTGGCACGTTCAAACAGTGAGGCAACGTAGGGCCGGTGCAGTCTGGACGTGGAGATGAACCTGGAAAGCGGGCTGTTTTGACTGCCCGCCTGGCCGAGGTTAAGCAAGTTTTGCAGAGCTGAGTTCGGCTTTGCGATCTTCGAGCAGGCGTAGAAAGCGCAGAGCAAGGCCTGAAGGAAGTCGTGTAGGGAAGGGTCAGAGCACTCGCGGCCGTCATCGAAGGAGAGGCGCAACTCACTGCCACCAAACATCGAGCGCATGCGGATGCGCTTCAGGGCGTCTTCGTTGTAGAAGCGCCTGGGGGTGAGGCTGAAGATGTTTTTGGACAACGCGAGGATTTGTTCCACATCGCGGTTGTCGATGGTGATGTGGCCGACGTTGCCAGCACACATCTTGAGGATGCTTTCCAGGCTTACGCTGGCGTCGCAGTCCTCGTTGTAGTGTCGACGAAGGTCGTTGATGAGCTGGGCCGTCTCCTCGTGCGCCAGAGGAAGTTCACGCCCTGGGTTGTTATATGGGCTGATGGCTTCCATGAGGCGGTAGAGGCCGGCCAGGACGTGGGAAGGTTTGACCTGATCACTGATGAGCTTTTTGTGTGCGTGGCGGTGCATCCAGTCGTAGCTATCGTGCTCCTCATCCACCACGAGCGTGAAGGTGATCCCATGCTCCAGGAAGTAGTTCTTGTCATCCCGTAGGAAGAAAGATTCCTTCAGGTAGGTGATCTTCTCGTCGAAGGTGAGGTTGCAGACTGAACCAATGGACGGGATTTCAGCCTTCTCGGCAGCCGTGGTGTCGCGCTTGGCGCCAACGATGCTGTCGAACCTGGTCAATTTCAGGTTGGGTTTCTGATTCTGGTCGACGTAGACAGCATGCGTTTGAGCCATGAACTTGGCCGTGGTGGCCAGGATGATGGTTGGGCCTACCTTTGCCCGCTCAAAGGGCAGGATGTGATCCAGGATCTCGATGTAGGGGGCGCCCTTCGGGTCGGTCTCTGCGAAGCGGGCAGCCGTGGTGATGTAGGCACCGTGCTTTGGCTCGGTGATTACTGCCTTGGCCAGAGCCACAAGGGCCATGTTCAGGCGCCTACGGGCTTGCTTGAGTTTCTGCTCGAGCTCCTGCTTGCGGGCCAGGTCGAGGTCACCGCGCCGCTTCTGATCCTCGACGTCCGCCAGGGTCAGGGTCAGGTTGCTGATCGAGCTACTGAGTTCGTTCGTAGCGTCCTGGTAGTGGATCGTAGTGAGCTTTTGAATCCATCCGCGATAGAGCTTCTCGTTCTTAATCCCGGTGACCCAGCCAGTGAATTCCAGGTCAGCGATATCTGCGATGCTCAGGAAGCTCAGGAAGTGGATGCCACGGGCCTCGGCTTTGGCCTTGGTTGCCGGCGAAATGTCGATCTGCGACTTCATCGGTGTCATGAAGAACAGGTTGCGATGGCCGCCCTGGTCGTTGCGCTCCGAAGCGTGCTCGATGAACTGGTCGAACACGTTGTAGGACTTGCCGAAGCCGGTACCGTCGTTGGCGAAGCTCACCGATGGATTGGGCTTGGCGTTGCCGTTGAAAAACGGCGCCAGCCTGGCCCGGTGGGAGTTGATCTCCCGGCTCAGCTCATCGCTGAGCTTCCCCTTGCGGGCAGGGGAAGTCCCGGCGAACAGGTCGCCATGGCTTGACGGTGGGTTCTCGGGCGGGCGGTTTCCGCCCGTGGTATCCGTTGGCTTCTTCGGCATGATGGCCATCCAGTGCTGGTCGAGGCGGCCGAGATTAACCCCAGGAAAAATTCGATGGCAAGCGGATTTTTTTGGCCTCTCGCGGGTACGCGTAATAGCGCTAAGTGCCTGTAAATGGGGCTTCTAGCCGTATTACGAGCCTGTATTGATATGAAATACAGTCGAATACGATATGAAATACACAGGGGGCAAAAGGCCATTTTTGTGATGCCTCATTGCCATGCTGTTGTCGACTCAGGCATTTGAATGGAGTGATTCACGACTACGAGATGTGAGGCATGAGACATCTGTAGGAGGTGAGACAGGGCGTTCAGAGACTGTCATAAAGACCTTAGCGCTTCCTTTCTTTACTTAATGCAAAGCAGTGCCATGCGAACCCAACATGTGGGTCGTTAAGAAAGGATGAGAAGGGCTATGATCTGCCCTCCGTATAGAGTGAAGAAAGGGAGACAACTCGATGCCAAAAGAGACACAAGGTGAGACTCATAAGGAGAGCCACAGCGAGGCAACAGGAGCTGTGCCCGCCATGACAGAGGAGCAGTCGAGGGAGATATCTCGGCTACACCGAATGGCCTATAGGGACGCTCATGGAAAGCAAAAGCCGGCCAAATAGAGGCCGGCTTTATGGAAGGGAACTGGTTACCGGGAGGGCGTTTGGCCGTACCTGTTACTCGCGAGCAAGCCTTCCTGGTAACGCGCTCGGCGCTGTCTTTCACACTCGCCGGCAAGGTCTGGATAGGCATCTGAAATGGCGCCGTAGATGCGTGTTCGCAGCAGATTGATCGCGTCCATCTTGCCCACGCGTCCTGCTGTTTCTTCGATAGCTTGATCGTAATGTGTCAGCACATGGCGGATGTAGTTGACGGTGATCCGTTGTAGGAACTCGTCAAAGCCAGGTGAGCGTGTGTCGACTGGGTCGTTACGTCTCTCGTAATGTCTGATCGCTGCCTTATGGACACGTGCCATCGACTCCTGCTGCACAGAGATGTGCATGGCCTCGATCTGCGACATAAGGGAGTCGATCTGGGTGATGACTCCCTTGGTGGCCATCTCCTTACGCCTGGCCAATTCGGCCTGGTAGGAGGTAAAGATAGTGCTCTTCTCTGCCTCCTCGACGCGCTCAGGGTTGTAGAGATTGATGTACCCAGAATAGAGGGAGTTCTTCACCTTCAAGTCGGGGTTGGGGATCAGCTCATTGAGCAGCTTTTTGCTCCAGCCAGGGCGCTGAAGCACAGCCTTCTGTGTGAGCATCTGTACCTTGGCTTGGCCGTCTTGCGCAGACATAGAGGTTCCTTTCTCAGCGGCTGTAGTCGACTTCGGGAGCGAGGTCATTGAAGTAATCGTTGATTTTTACCTCCATCGCCTCCAGCTCTGGCTCATAGAGAGTCAACATCTCCTGGGCAGCCTTGACCGAGAGGGATTTCGCCTCCTGCATGTGTAGGAGGGAATGGATCACACACTCCCGAAGGGAGCGCATATCTTCTTTGGCCACCACGACAGTACCGTCGGCGAGGCTAGCCTCCCAGCACTCGAACGGATTGCCGTTCTCGTCACAGGCCTCTTCGCCATCTACCTCGAAGGTGCCTGTGTTGGTCAGGAGGATGGCGCCGGTCATGTCGGCCGCCGGGCCCCAGAAGATCACCTGGTTGAACTGATCATGGGTGTGCCGCGTGTGCAGTCCGGACACTGGGAAGAGCACCGCTGTCTCAGCGTACATGCCCATCAGGTTGCGCTCCGATAGCTCGGTCGCCACCTCGTAGTCGAAGCAGTCATTCTCGACATTCCAGTGCACTGCGTTGAACGCAAAGCCATAGCCGGGGCCGGGGTGATCGCGAGTGACTCCGCCTTCCAGAGTGTTGTCCAGGCGGGCTGCAATGGATTCACCCTTTGTGAAGCCTTCGAGCATGATTGCTGCTGCGTGGTCAGAGAAGTGGAGCACGGGAAAGTCGGCTAGATGGCCGATCAGTTCCTGGCCCAGCTGTCCGTCACGGATCAGCTGACTCACTTCGGCCATGCGTTCTCTTGGTGTCATGCTCATCTCCTCGGATATCCCTCAGACTACCGCTCCAGCCAGAGCCTATGGAAGGCAATGGCGCCGCCTGTACGAGCGCGGCGCCGATCTTCACATCGCCTCTAGGGTCTCGATGCCGATGAGCTCAAGCCCCTTCTTGAGCGTCCGGCCGGTGAGGGCAGCCAGCTTGATCCGACTGGCCCGGACAACCTCATCTGAGCAGGTGATGATCGGGCAGTTCTCATAGAACGAGGAGAACAGCACCGCCACATCGAACAGGTAAGCGCACAGAAGGTGCGGCATGCCTTTGGTTGCCACGGAGTTCAACGTCTCCAAGAACAGCGCCAGCTTGCGGCCGAGGGCGAGCTCCTCCGGGGTGGCCAGTGAAATACCGCCAGCTGTTTGTTCCCAACCATCTCCCAGCTTCCGGAAGATGCCGGCGACCCTGGTGTAGGCATAGAGCAGGTAAGGAGCGGTGTTTCCGTCCAGCGCCAGCATTTGGGTCAGGTTGAAGTTGTAGTCGCTCGTCCGATGCTTGGACAGGTCGGCGTACTTCACCGCACCGATGCCTACCACCTTAGCGATGTGAGCGAGGTCAGCCGGCGGCAGGTTAGGATTCTTCTCCCGCACCACTTCAGCAGCCCGAAGTTCGGCTTCGTCGAGCAAGTCGGCCAGCTTTACACTCTCGCCGTCCCGAGTCTTGATCGGCCTGCCGTCGGCGCCGTTCATGGTGCCGAAGCCCATGTGCTCGAGGCTGATGAGCGGAGGCACGAATTCGGCTGCTCGTGCGCACTCGAACACCATCGAGAAGTGCAGATCCTGGCGCTGATCTACGAAGTAGAGCACCCGGTTCGCCTCCAGGGCCTGGGCCCGGTAGCGCAAAGCAGCCAGGTCAGTGCTCGCGTACAGGTAGCCGCCACCGCTCTTCTGCACGATCAATGGGAGAGGCTCGCCAGTCTTGGAGGTGTAGCCCTCCAGGAAGACGCATTTGGCCCCATCACTCTCGCTCAGCAGCCCATTTGCGTCCAAGTCGCTTACGACAAACTGCAGATCATCGTTGTAGGCGCTCTCACCCATGACGTCGGCGCTGGACAGCTTCACGCCCAACCGGTCATAGAGGGCCTGGCAGTGCGCCAGCGAGATGTCGTTGAACCGCTTCCACATGTCCAGGCAGTGCGGGTCACCGGCCTGCAGCTGCACGACGAGATCCCGCGCCTTGGCGGCGAAGCTCTCGTCGCTGTCGAAGCGCTTTTTCGCGGCCTTGTAGAAGGCTTCCAGGTCGGCCAACTTGGCCGAGTCGGTGTTCTGCTCCTGCATGTAGGCCAGGAGCATTCCGAACTGGGTTCCCCAATCGCCAACATGGTTCTGCCGAATCACCGTGTCGCCCAGGAACTCGAGCACCCGAGCGACGCTGTCACCGATGATTGTCGAGCGTAGATGGCCGACGTGCATCTGCTTGGCAAGGTTCGGTGACGAGAGGTCGACCACAACCCGCTCGGCGTGACTCTCTTTCCTCACGCCCAAAGCAGGGTCAGCCAGCGCTGCGGTGAGCGTATCGTTCAGCGCTTGCGGGTTCCAGGTGAAGTTTATGAACCCAGGCCCGGCCATCTCGACCTTGGATATCTGATCCGATGCCGGCAGTGCCTCGATGAAATGCTTTGCCAGCTCTTGCGGTTTCATCTTCGCCTGCTTGGCCATCATCATGGCGATGTTGCAAGAAAAGTCGCCGTTGGCTTTGTCCTTGGTGCTCTCGACCTGGATGTTGAAAAAGTAGGAAGGAGGCAACGTACCGTTGCTCCTGAGGGTATCGATTGCTGAACGTACCAGCCCTATGATGACGGCCTTCATGACGCAGATGTCCTTAACTGGAGGAGCTTGAGAGGGGCTCTTTTATACTGAATTTGCAAAGGAATGACTATCTCTCTGATGGTGCAAATGGTATCATACTGACATGAAGATTCGAGTCCTAAGTTGGGCCAGCCTGGAGTAGAGCGATGCAGGGACTGAAGAAGGGCCAGTTGTTCTTGGCCGGCCTGGTAGACCTGGCGAAGGCGCAACCGCAACGCGCCGTTAAGGCGGATCTGTCGCAACAACACGCGGTGATCGCTTCGCTGGCCGGGAAAGCCGTGCTCATGACCTATGAGCATGACGATTCCGCCTCACTGCTTGACCGCCAACTCCCAACCATCCGCTAAAAGGAGATAGATCGATGCGCCATACCAAGTCGAGGGCCTGGGAAAATCTCCGCTTGAACCTCCAGGATGTGACCCTGACAGGTCGCGTCTTACGGGATCACACGGACTGTGAGGAGCTGCTCCATGACGCCCTTGACGAGCTTCAGGCGCTGGACTTGCCCGTGAAGGCAATTGCTGCCCTAGAAACTGCGATTTTCAGTGCCTACCGAATCGGTAAAGAGCGCTACGAGAAAGACTAGCCCGCCAGGGTTGCTTGGGTCATGATCGAGTTCCAATTCATCCTCAGGCGGCCTGATGCTTCTCTTCCTGGACTTTGATGGGGTCGTGCACAAGCGGCGCGACGGCCCGGAATTCTGCTATGTCCCCCGACTGGCAGCTGTTCTGCGTGATTTTCCGGCCGTAGAGGTCGTGATCAGTAGCTCCTGGAGGGACACGCTCACTCTGGACGAGATGCGCGCCAAATTCCCCGAGGATCTGCGACTCAGGATCATAGGCGCCACGCCGCGCCTGAACGGATCACGAAGCACCGAGATTAAGACCTGGGTAAAGTCGAACCGTCCGGGCGCAGCCTGGCTGGCTCTCGATGACGAGCTGCGCAGGTTCACGGATAAGCGCCGGCTTGTTCTCTGTGACGACGGATTCCTAGAGGCCGAAGAAGCCGAGCTGAGGCGTCGTCTCGCCCGGCGCTGATCTTCAGTCGATACGCTTCTTGCCCCCGCGCCAGCTAACCGAGACCTCCATGGCCACCGACCTGTCTCTATCGCAAGGCCTCCTGCTGACACACAGCTACCGGACGGGTCTGCATCGCGCCGAGGGTACTCGCGATGGCGGCTACCGGACGGTCTATGCGAAGTCCAGGGATGAGGTCATCCGGAAATGGCACAGCGCGGCCCCGAATGAGTGGGCCAGGCCAAAAGCCGGCCAGACCCTCGACAATGAATAGGTGGCAACCGCAATGAGTGAGCAAGCCCTGGAGTCGATCCGCGAATACGCCGGGAAGATGAATGAGTACCTGGAAGCGGCGTATAGGCCCAGGGCCTGCTCGGATGCCACCATCGAGAAGGCTCGGGGCGACTTCCGGAAGATGTTTGGTACCGACCTGCCAGAGGGCTATTGCACGATCCTTCGGGTAGCTGACGGTCTGCACCACAACGGGATGACCGTGTGGCCGATCCTGCATCGTGGCTTCCCGTTCCACCAGAACCTCATGACTGCCAACGAGGACTTCCGCGAGTTCGCAGAGCACCTGGTGTTCTTTGGACAGCTGGATGATGAGCTCTACGCCTATGACACCCAAAAAGGCGAGTACATCGCCACAGAGCAGGGGCTGATCGGCGAGGCTTGGGATACCTTCGATAGTGCTGAAGAGATGATTCTTGGCATGCTAAAACGTGCGTGGGGCGACGATTAGCCCTGGTCAAAGGAGTAAGGATGCGATGAGCGAACAAGACGATACCAAGAACCTGGTGCGCGCGACGACTGCGAAAGACATACGCAAGATGATCGAGCACCTCGCGGACGATGACATCCTGCTGATACAGGGCTACGAAGGTGGATTTGACGCAGTCACTGGCCTGGAGGAAAAGGAGGGGGTCGTCTTCAAGCCAGGAGCTTTCGACTGGGAAGGAGAGTTCGATGAAAGCTCGACATCACCACGCCCAGGTATGCAATGGGTCAGCGATCACCAGGGAGAAATACCGGTCGGCAAGGTCTACGTGCTGATGGGCAGGCGGGGTGGTAGTGCTTATCCGAGGGCTACCGGCACCCGAGGAGCTGATGACCCCGATGGCAGCTGACATGCTGGAAGTTTGAGATCAAGAAGGCCACCTGTAGGTGGCCTCTCTACTTAGCGCCCCAGGCCGACGTCGGAGTCGTCCCGGCGAGGCCTGGGCTTCCGGTCTTCGGGAGTTTTCCACTCCGGCGCCTGCATCTTGTATGCGTCCAGCGGCTCCTCGTACTCCATTGTGCGCTGCTTACCCCAGTACTCGGCCAACTCCATCAGCCCAGGCATCCGCTCTTTGAGGTAGCGAGGGTACTTGAGGAATGCGACCAGGTTGTCGGTGGTCTCCGGGCACATCCCGCCGGCAGGGTTCCAGAACACCAGAATCCCGTAGAACTCGTACTTGATGGTCGCGTAGAAGCAGTGGGATGAGGCCGTGCACAGCTTGCCGGTCTTCTCGCTGCGCTCGACCCCGGTGAGCATGAAAGGCTCGTCGACGTCGGTGAACTTGTCGAGTAGGACGTGGCTCAGCACCGTCAGCGGGTGCATGTGGTTGGCAGTGATGGGCTCTTCCAGGAGGCGAACCGTTTCCTCCTCGCTCAGGGGGAACTCCTTCTCTACTTCACCCAGGATTTTGACGATCTCTTTGATGGTCTCGAGCTGGTCGTCAGTCATCTTGGTCATGGTGTTCTCCGGGTAAAAATGCTCCTACCGTCAGGGTACAGAGTCAGAGCTGAATCCTGCAATTTATTGGAAAAGGAGTTGTTTTTCGTCGGCCGTCATTGTTATCGTTCGGGCCGTCCACAAGGCAGTGTATACCGGACTCTGCGTGCTTTGGACAGACGCAGGGCGACGCTTTTCGCTGTGTCATAATGTGTCCATGCCACTGATTTACCACGACTTTTGGAATCAAGCCGATGGAATCTCAAGTGCTTTACCTGGCCATCGCCTCCACGCTGGTCTATGTCGTCTACATGGTTTTCGGCCAATTCGGAGGCTTCGGGGACGATGGTCACTACCATGCAGATGGTGGTGACGACAGTTTCGGGGTTTTCCAGTACCTCTCCCTGCAGACCATCTTCCTGGTGGTCATGAGCTACAGCTGGTGCTGGCTGTTCTGGGATATCAAGAATCTCGGCCTAACCTCCACGATCCTGGGAACGGTGGTGATGGGTACGGCAATCGTTGCCGCGTGCATCTACAGCACCAGGAAGCTCTTCCGCGCCCTCGCGCCGGTCGAGGTGGAGCCGTTCAAGCCCACTGAGGGAATGCTCGGAGTGGTCGACGTAAGGGTGCCCGGCGATCTGTCGGACACCGGCATCGTTACCTTCCGTGATCCCGCGTCTGGCTCCTACGACATCCCGGCGCTCTCGCTTGATGAGCAGCTCAGTGGCGACACCGTGAAGGTGCACAGGGTTATCAACGACCGCCTGGTGCACGTCACCAAGGTCTGAATCAGCCGGCGCGAGCCGGAACGCTCAATTTATGGAGAATAGCAGTGTCTGAATTCGCATTGGGGTTGATGCCCTGGGTCATGGGTCTAGGCTTCATCATCTTCACGGTGGTCTGCTTCATGAAGCAGTACCGCCTGGTGCCGAACGACGAGGTGATGGTCGTCTACGGCGGTCTCAATAAGACCGGCGCGGCAAAGATCATCAAGGGTGGTTCGGGCACTTTCATCATCCCGTTCATCCAGCAGTTCCGCATGCTCTCCCTGGCGCCGCGCACGGTGAAAATCGACCTGGAGAACACGCTCTCTGCGGACAAGATCCGCGTGAACGTGCCCAGCGTCTTCACCTACGGCGTCGGCGTCAAAGAGCCTGAGGTCTTGCAGGACGCTGCACGCCTCCTGCTGGATATGAACACCCAGCAGGTCGACAGTCTGGCCATCAGCACCATCACCGGCTCCCTGCGCCAGGTGATCGCTGACCTGTCGATTGAAGAGCTGATCCGTGACCGTGACACACTGATCAAGCGTGTTGAGGAGATCGTGGGCTCTCAGCTGCGTAAGGTCGGTTTGGTCATCCTGAACAGTAACATTACCGACATCACGGATAGCTCCGGCTTCATCGATGCCATCGGCCAGAAGGCTGCCTCTCAGGCAGTCAACCAGGCCAAGATCGAGGTGGCCGAGCAAACCCGTAAGGGCGAGATCGGCGTCCAGGAGCACAACACCGAGCGCATGATCGGTGTCGCCAAGCAGAAGACTGGCGCCGAGCTTGGCGTGAATACCGCCGAGCGTGACCGTATGGTGGGTGTGGCCAAGCTGGAGGCAGAAACTGTCAACGGCAAGAACATGGCCAGGGCCGAGATGGCCGACTCTAACGCCACCCTGCAACAGCGTGAGGCTGCTGCATACGAAGCCGGCGAAGTCAGACGTGCTCAGGCTGAGTCTCGCGTAGCTGATGAGCAGCGCCAGGCCCGCCAAGCAGAGCTTGGCCGTGACTCCCTCCCGAAGGCCGAGATCGAGCGTCAGGAGGCAATCATCGCGGCTGAAGCCGAAGCCTCCGTAACTCAGAAAAAGGCCGAGGGTGAGGCTGCAGCGATCTTTGCTCGTTACGAGGCAGAGGCCAGGGGGCAGCAGAAGGTGTATGACGCTCAGGCCGCCGGTTTCAAGGCGATTGTTGATGCGTGTGGCGGCAACGCTGACGCTGCAATCCGCATGATCCTCGCGGACAAGTCTCCGATCCTGGCTGAGATTCAAGCCAAGGCACTCTCCAACCTCAACATCGGCAACGTCACCGTATGGGACAGCGGGTCTGGTTCGGGTGACGGTGAGGATGGCGCTCTCAAACGCGTCACCAGAGACTTCCTGTCCATGATTCCGGCGGCCCACGGCATTGCCAAAGAAATGGGTGTCTCCCTCCCGAGCTTCCTGGGCCAGATGCTCAGCGGCAAAGGCGAAGTGAACCCGGATGCACCGCCTCCGCCGGTTACCGAAGGCGAAGTTGTGAGCGAGCAGGCAAAGGCGTAAGCCTACCTGTGAAGCGAAGAAGCCGCCCTCGGGCGGCTTCTTTCATTCTGGCGATGGCTCCCAGAGAGATGTCCGGTAGCTCGGGTTTGAGAACTGAGTTTTCTCTCGGAGCCGCACCTTCAGGCCTGGGTGCTTGAACCCCTCAAACAAATGGTTCTGATGCTCCCAATTTGGCCTCAGCTCATACCGTCTGCTTTGGAGCTTTGCCATCTGGGCTGGTGTCCTATCGGGGGCATCCATGAAGCTAGTCGACAAGTGACACAGATAGCCATCGTGGTTGCCGAAGTAGACACCCATAGGCACCTCGGTGCTCACCATGGCCCACACTTCACCCTGACCTAGGTTTGAGCAGTATTCGTAGATGTCTTTCACGAGGCTGTGGTGTCGGCGGATGATCAGCTCGCGAGCGAGGGTCTGCCGCCTGGCACTTTCGTCCGACGTGACTGTGATAGTCCGGCCTTTATCGTCCAAGTAGGTGCTGTGGCCGTCTACGCAGTAAGGAACCCCATCGTACTCTGCGAGCATCAGCTCTTCTGAGAGTAGAGATCTGCCTTTGGGGATCGATACTTCTAGCCCCTGTGCCCGGTAAACCTCAATCCGATCCTCATCACTTTGCTCGATTGGCGGCTCTCTCAGGCCTATCTCAACGAGCATTTCATTAAGACGCTTAGCTGCTTGGATTGTCATCGTCTTGAGGAGACTCTCGTCACCTCCAAGGTAGCGAAGGAGCAGGTTCTGGTCATCCTCCGTCAATGACTTGAAGAAGGCCTCGATGCGCTGCTCTTTCTCACTGTGATTCATCTGGAAAGCTCCTGGTATTCCCCATTTTAAGGGTGGAGATTCCGTGGGCGCGAGCAGTGGCCTTTGGGCTCAAATTCGCTGGTCTTGAGCCCGCGCGGCTTGGCAAAAGACTGGCTAGAAGCAGTCGTAAGTGGTGGTGGCGATATCGGTCGGAATATTCCAGCCCCTTACCTCCCAGGTCGGGGCTTTTAAGTCTACGCCGCCGGCAAGGCTCAGCCCCTGGTTCAGAGTGTTGATGGCGATGCTGATAAGAGCGCTGTAATCCCCATTGCCTGGATCGAAGAAGCTGTACTCTCCGCGCGAAACGCCCGCAATGATCTGTGCAGGAAGCATCTCGTTGTTCACCGAGGTCATGGTCGTCTGGCCCTCGCGGTGCAGGAGCACCGGAGTGAAGAACCTCTTCTCTCTGTCCTGGTTAACCGCGATCCGGGGCGCGAGGAAGTACTCGTCAAATCCCTCTGCTTCAAGCCGATCCTTCAAGCCGGCCAGCGACTCTGAAAGCTCATGCGGGAAGAAGTGCGTCTCTGTGACGAAGAACGGAATGGTGTTGCCCTCGAGCGCCAGCTCCATGATCTCCAGCGGCCAGTCCTTGTAAGGCTGGGGTTTGGACAGTCGCCAACCGACAGCCCGAAGCACATAGGCCCAGTGGTTGCCTGGAGAGCGTTCATCTGGCTCGGTCAGAGGGTAGAACCGCTGCATTGCGACTCGCTGATCAATCCACGCATGGGCAGCCTTCTCTGACTTGATGCCTGGATCTAGCTCCTGAACCAAGGCCAGGGACTTTTCCGGGTTGTGGTAAGCCCCTTTGTGCATCGAGATACGCGCCAGCATGAACTTAGCCATCTGGGTCATCGGAGGGATCACGCCATCCAGCTGGCGGGGTAGTTCCGGGTGCTTGATAGTGGCGAGGAAGCGGGGAGCCCACTTAGCGATGTAGGAAGCAGCGGAGGCCCTGCCGGCATTGAGCATGAGGATCGCGAGATTGCAGGCATTGAACATGCCCATGGCAAGTCCGAGCTCAGCAGCTTCCTCGTATAGCTCCATTGCGCGATCCCAGTCTGGCGCGGCGCCGATGGTGCCGCCCTGGTGTAAGCCGGCCAGGTTAACCATCGCAGAGGCCCGCAGGAGGTCATCATCGGCGAACTCGATGGCCAGACTGAAAAGCCTGGCCTGGCTCTGGGTGCAGTGAAGGGTTTGCTCTTGCTGGTCGAGGAGGGTGCCGGCATTGAACGCAGCCTCGGCCGATCCGGCCTCTGCAGCCTTCAGCAGCATCTGCATGAAGCGCTTTGTGATCTTTCGGCGCATAACGGCCAGGTTAGACACGCTGGCGAGTACACGCCGTGCGAGCATGTCCGAGACCACATCGTCGATTTTGATGGTCTGGACTTCCTTGCCGTCCTCCAGACGCGAGAACGTGTAGTTGTCCAGGATGGTGCTGATCACGTCCGCAGCCCCGCAGGTGTCGCCAGCCTGCAGGATCTGCAGGGCGCTGCGCCAGCGAAGATCAGTAGTGGGAGCCGAAAGCTGGTCGAATTCTTCCAGGGAGATGAAGTCGATTTCGTGGCTCATGGCGGGGTCTCGGGCTGCGTGTGGGGCGCAGACTACCACGACCATTTGGGGTAATCTCGGTTCAAAATAGCGGTGGGTGCTGAGCATCACCGTCCGGCAACCGAAGGAGTCGAACATGCCGAGACCCATTACTGACCCGATTCAGCTGGCCGTGGTTGACCACTATGAGAGGTTGATTGGAGCTCATAGAAGGTTCTCCAGGTCTAATGACCTAAATGTGTTTTCTGAAAAAGAGCCTGGGAATAAGATCAAAAAAGCAGGGGCCAAGTTTCAGAATCGTTCGCCAAAAATGTGCTCTACCTCCCCGGCGGCCAAGGAGGAGCCTACTAACGATTATTCTGAGCCGGTATTTCTCAAGCTTATTAGGGATAATCCATTTCTACTGAGAACTCCAGGATTATATTCTGGCGGCTTGTACTTGGGGTCTATAATAAGTGAACTTACAATACCGCACAGATACAAACGACCTGATTTTGTCTATATAACTGTACAGGCAAATCTAATTAAGTTCACCCTGGTTGAAATAGAGAGGCCCTCTAGGCAGATTTTTACTAAGAATGGGTTTCACGAGAAATCTGGGGTGACTCAGGTTAAGTCGTGGCAAATGATGCGAACTCTCGACGATCTGAAGCATAATTTGCTTCGAAATTGCTCTGATTTGTTCGAAAAGTACCCGGTAATGCTTTTTGATTCCAGCGGAAAAATTTCAAGGCATTTACGGATTGAGATCGACTTTCTGCTCGTTACTGGGCGTGAGGAGATAGATCAGGAATGGAAGAGGCGCCTCGTAGACTCCCTGTACACAGAGTATGGGATTAAGTTGCTAACGCATCCAATGATGATAAATGAAATCAAGATTATGGCAAATACCGATGCCAATTGCCTCGGTGTAAAGTCTGATCGTTTGGTTTCTAGGACAACTGTAAATCCAACTCCTCTACAGCGTTATTTGAGCAAAATAACGAATGTTGATGGTTGTGGTGCGCGCGCTGCGGGATTCGACACTTTTCTTGCAAAACATGCTGGTCTGTGGGGTGGTTTCTCGTATCTTTGGCCAGATGAAGATGCTCGAAAACCAGCAAATCGGTTAGGGGTTTTCTATCGCTCCAAGGGGCGTTGCGAGCATCCAGGATGTGGACAGGATCTGTGTCTAGATGGAGTCGATCCATATCTTCATCCTGTTTGCTGGGATTTTGAGGGGGCTGAAAATGCTGAAAACCTCACCAGGGTTACTAATTTAGCTGTTTTATGTAGGGCGCATAAAGAAGAGTGGTTAAATCGGTCAATCCTGTATGGGCAGCAGCATGAATTGAGTAACATCCTTGCGCGCAAGTGGTCATATGATTTCAGAGGCGATGTTATTCATAACAAGTTCATATCATCATTTGGAGAGGGTGCTGCCGAGTCCTGCGCAAAGCATCTTGGCTATGATGGGGAGCCTGATGTTATTGAAGAGCTAGCGCATGCTCTCCCAGCATTTCACTCTATTCCATGGCAGGCGCAAATTAGGCTCGCAAAGCTGACAAGTGAGTGTTACAAAATTTCAGGTCGAGACGGAAAATTCATCGAGAAACCTGTGACCTGCAGGGCGACAAAAGCGGACGAATTTTTGTATTCATCAGGTCTTCTGAGTGCTTTGTATCTTGGCGATGGCATGTATGAGTTAATGCCAACAGCCCTCAGCTCTAAACTTGTATTCAGAATCCTATCTGATATGGGTGATAGGGCATGGGGTATTTTTCATTCGCTTTTCGAAGTAAATCTGAGGCATTTGCGTCAAACGGCTGAGCAAGTCTGGGCTGATAATAACGCTAGTACCACTTGAGGGCAGAACAAATGGTAAATTTGCCCCTCATAGTCAGATTACATCGGCATGGTGAAAGCGCAAGCAACGCCGGGCAAGCGACCAGCGACCCTGCAACTATTGAGCTGACTCAGCTTGGTCACGCCCAGGCCGCCAAGCTGGCTGAGGGATTCGAGCAGGCGCCCTCGACACTCATCGTTTCACCATTCTCCAGGGCGAGAGCTACAGCAGCTCCGCTGATTGGGCGATTCCCAGACTTGGAGCCTCAGGAATGGCCGATCTACGAGTTCACCTACCTGGCGCCAGCTCGCTGCGAGGGAATGAACGCAGCGCAGCGCCGGCCCCTGGTTGACGAGTACTGGAGCCGCGCTGACGTCGACTGGGTGGACGGTCATGAGGCAGAAAGCTTCTCATCGATGGTCGGTCGTGCCCGACAATGCCTGGAACGGCTCCAGGAGCTCCAAGGTGAGGTGGTTGTCGTTGGACATGGCCAAGTCATGCAGATGATCCGGATGCTCGTCTCCGATCAACCTGTAGCCATCGACGCCGCGTTCATGCGGCATTTCCGCTCCTACGACATGGCCAACATGATCAAGAACTGCGAAGGCTTCACTCTGGAGTGGGACGGCCACCGCTGGAGCATCGTGTAGAAGAGGGGGCTTAAGCCCCCTTTGTGGACATCATGCCTTCCAGCCGGGCACGAGCGTCCATTTGTGGCCCTCACGCAGCAAACTGCCAAGGCCGCAGTTGGGAGTACCGCTGGCGTCCTTCCCGAGCGCTTGGTTCCTCAGGTTGTCCCCGGTGTTGCCCAGGTACCCGAACTCTCCATCGGCCTTGTAGAGGAACTGGGAGTTACCGCAGGGGGTGGCCACAGTGAAGGTTCCTCCGCCGATCCCGGCGTTGACGAAGGAGTATGAGGCTGCCAGTGAGGCTTCTTTGCCTTGCTCTCGGATGAAAATCACCGCAGAGCCGTTTGTGTCCAAAATCCTCTCTCCGCTGATCAACAGCCAGGCACCGTCCCCTGATGGGTACGTAGGGGCAGGGGCCTCACTGCAGCCAGTGGCAGTAATGGCCGCGCCAGCGATGCAGGCGAATCGGATCAGGGTTTTCCAGCTTGTGTTGCGGTGCACTCGTGCTCTCCTCGACGAATTCCTTTGCGGGCTTTTGGTCGCGCCTTGATGAGGCGGATAGCAGACCTGTGAGTCACGCTAAAGGATTTTCTGAGGCTGTGCACTCCAAGTGCGGTGCATGTGCTCCTACCCCTGTTTCGGCTCACCAACTGCCCGTAGATCGCTTGCCGGAAACTGTGTGAAAAACTCCCTGGCACTTTGAGGTGTGGCGGTCAGCCAACTGTGATAGTCGCTGTCCTTCAGGATGACGACCATCCGCTTCTCATCGTCGGGTCGGTGGTAGTTCCGCATCAGGTCGTGGTCATCGGCATTGATGGTCAGCATGGAGAAGGAGTTGACGTCGTGCCCATCCTGGCCGCGCCAGCGCTCCCAGATGCCGGCGATCCCCATCATCTTGCCATCGGCCCTGCTTATCCTGGTCGGTACCGCCTTACCGCTGCGCCAGTCAGGCTCGTAGATGGCGGCGGCCGGGATAATGCAGTAACGCGCTTCGCGCCAAGCGGAACGATACGAGGGCTTGGTCTCGACCGTTTCTGTCCTGGCGTTGTATGTCCGCCGGCCGAAGGCCTTCTCCTTGGCCCAGAAGGGGATTAGGCCAAAGGCACCCAGGGCAGCCTCCATGGAGCCTGGTGCATCTCCTGGACGAATGAATGGGGCGTCATAGAGCGGGAAGACCTGTTGCTTGAAGTCCGGGGTATCGAGGCCGAAAGCGTCTTTCAGCTGGGAGTGGCTTGGGGCTTCGTAGTGGCTGCACATGGTTCGTACCTCAGGCGATCTATGGGGTGGAACCATAGTCGCCGAGGGACGGGGTGGCCAGGAATCAGCCTAGAGAGGGGCCAGAGCTCTCTGCCTGGGGGGCAGTTACTTCAGGAGATTGGACTTGGAACTCCGGAGCTACCTGGAGCGACATCCTGAGGGCTTCAGGGATGTGACCTGCATCGAAACCAACTGCGGATAGTGGATCGAAGAGATCCCACGTGGCCGGGTCGCCGAAGTGCTTTGTGATCTCCGCATGATCGGCCGGGTCGTGCATGTCGAAGACTCCCTGCTTGGTCACCCCCATGAAGTGCTGCAGCCAGATGTCCACGATGTAGCGTCCATCGATTACCGCGAAGCTATGGCCATCGCAATCCATGATGTCCTGATCCTCGACTGGATTGTCATCGACGTAGAAGCCGGCGCGCACACCGTTTCCCAGCGCCTCGACAACCCAGTCGGCACAGTTATCACAGCTGGACATGGGCTCACCGTTTGGAAGGCAAACTCGACCCTCAAACGGTTTTCCAGGGTTCTCGACCTGGAAGGCGGACTCATCGAGTCCGGTTCTGACGTCCAGTACCTGCTCCTCGGACTGAGAGAAGCGCTCAATCAGCTCCAGCTTTCTGCTCATGATCTGATCCTGATCGTTAGCCGAAGGATGGGGAGTTGTCTTCAGCGCCCTTGGGAGAGGGTTTTTCAGCGGCGAACTCAGGGGCAATCTGAATTGTCGGCCTGAGGGACTCAGGTACGAATTCAGCTTTCAACAGCACCTTAGTGCTGGGGTCATACAGATCCCACTTACTCGGGTCGCCAAAGTGATGCGTGATCGCGGCATGATCGGCCGGGTCATGCATGTCAAAGACACCTTGTTTGCTCGTCTCCGTGAAATGCTGCAGCCAGACATCTACGATGAAACGGCCATCGATCACGGCGAAGTTGTGCCCCTCTGCATCGACAATGGCCATGTCCTCGACTGGATTGTCCTCGACGAAGAACCCAGCGCGCATGCCAGTACCAAGAACTTCGATGACCCAGTCGGCACAGTGGTGGCAGTAGAACATCTCCTTGCCGTTAGGGAGCACCGATACGCCGTTGAACTCCCGACCTGAGTACTGGGCAGCGTGCTCATCCTCTGGGAGGTTGGTACTGTAGTCGACTTGTCGATCCTCTGATTTCGCGAAGCGATCAATCAGCTGCTGCTTTCTGCTCATAGGGTACTCCTGGTTTTCTCCATAATGCCCTGGGATTTACAGTCGTTCCCAGTGCAATTTGCCGGTAAAGGAGATGCCTCCGTATGATGTGGTGATAGGAGGCTCCATTGATGAAGCATGCTGATCTACTGGCCCGCCTAGCGGGTACGCACGTTGTCGACGACGCTGGACTGCCACTACGTGTCTATCGTGGCGAGAAAGCTGCGCCGGCCCCCGGCCATGAAGGCATGCACACGCTGCTGCCGTCGCTGTCCTTCGCCAGCGCCAGGATCGCGAGTGCCTATTCCTGGGCTGATATTGGTGAGGATGCCTGGTGTCGAGCTGAACCCTCTGCCGCTGATGCACCGCGCGTGTACCCGGTCTACCTCGACATGAAGAACCCGGCCTTCAACCAGCCGAATGACCCGTTCCTGGAGTACACCGACCTGGTGCGCGTGCTGGGAGAGGATCTGGCCATGCACTTCATGGTGCAGCACGAGCAGCTGGCCATGCAGACGGGTGCCTGGGAGGAGCTTTCGGATGAGCTTGGCTGCAGCTCCATCGCCCAAGTTGCGAACAAAGACCGGGCCCGCCTGAACGAGCTGTACATCCAGCTGTACCCGCTGCTTGATGATCCAGACTTCATCGGTGTGCTTCGCCAGGCCGGCTACGACGGCGCCATCTACACAGGCTCAGGGGTTGGGCTACGTGAGGTCGAGTACCGCGTCTTCGACGAGAGCTCAGTGATCTACGCCTTCTCCGTAGAGCCGGCGCCAGCGCCAGCTATCATACGAGAGAGGGTGGTCGAGGAGACCTGCTTCTCCATCTAGCGGCGCTTCGCGGCACGTGTTTCCATCGCGGGGATGATGGCCATCAGATCCTGATCAGTATCGAGACTGGCGTAGAACCCTTGCTTCATCCCATAAGCCACAGGCTCAAATTTCGTCGGCACCGGTTCAAATGGAAGGCTGGAGAAGAATTTGTCTTGCTGCTGTTCAGGAGTAAGGTCGCAGACGCAGAAGACCCGATCACCATCCTTGAGAAAGAGCACCATATCGCTGAAATGCCCAGGGGCCTTCATCCAGGCACCATGAGCGTAAGTGGTGACGATTAGTGGAGAGCGGTTGCCAGAAGTCAGCTCAACCAGTCGGGCTATCATCTTATCAGCGGGGGTCAACGTAATCGGAGTTTGGCGCGGGATAGGCTCCCCGACCCTGGCTCGAAGAGCCGCATTTATTTGGCGCTTGAGGCGGTCAACACGACTCTCAAGCTCATTCAGCTCCTGATCCGTAAAGATCTCGTAGCTTCCGAAATCAGGCTTGAACCAATAGCTCAGCGCCAGCTTCTTTACCTGTGATTGTGGGCCAACCTTGTTGCTGTCGATGTAGGTCAGTTCGAGGCCAAGTTCTACGCCATGGACTAGCTCATCAAGCAGGATGCGCATCATGGTCAGGTCAGGGCTCATCATCTCCAGAGACAGATCAACCTCAGCGACGTGGATACCGCCTTTCTCGAGCTTCACCGGGCCATTTAGCCGAACCACTGCATCGAAAGCGCCGGCAGAGCATGATGTGACTTCCAGGCCAGTGAGGTGGGCGCTAGCCTGCCCGTTGACCACGAACGGCAACTCAATGGAGAAAGAGGCAGATTTGACACCAATCAGCTCACCCTCAAGATTGGACTGATCTTCAATCCACAGGTGGTAGTCCGGCCACGCCGCAGCAACTGCTACCTCAAGCTCATCTTCCGACTCGCAAAGCCCCCTGATGTGTTGACTGTGGAAGTCACGATACTCGGCATGTGTTAGGTAGGCCGGGTGCTTAACTGGAAGCTGCTGCACAGTCCCGGCGGTCGCTAGCGCAACATCTGCGGGTGCGAGCTGCCAGAGCTTGGAAAGAGTAGGGAAGACCTTGAGAACTCCGAGTAGATCGATAGGCATCTCGACTCCTGTCACATGGCCTGTAAACTCTACGGATGGCGATGATATGCCAGCGGCTTGGGTTCGCCCAGCCACAAACTGTCCTGACCGGCGCGCCGGTCAGACACTTTCGCATGCCCGGCCATACTCGGGATGCATTCAAGGGTGGGTTGATGAACGACACGACAAGATCTGCACTCGTTTCCTGTGAGATGCAGACGGCAAGGCAAGCTTTGGAGAACCTGGTGAAGGCGAGGGCTGCCCTCAACGTTTCGGCGAAGGCCGGGCTTCTGGAGATCAATATCTCCCCTGAGCTCGCGGCTCACTACATCGAGTTGCACGGAGATAAGGGTCGGTATGACCTGGAAGTACTCACCGGCCGGCGGGACACTATCGCGTCGGTGAACACAAAGATTTTCATGCGCCTCGAAGACCCGGTGGATACCGGGGCCTTGGAGCAGATTGTCGAGTCATCGAGCTGCAAACTGTTCATGCGGCATGATGGTTTACCGGCGCCGCTTGCCTCTGGCTACCAGCAACCTGAACCGATCCATGAGCGGAGCTTCGCGAGCAGGCTCATGCGCAGAGCGAGATCTCTTCTCGGCTGCTAGGACGGCAAGCCTGCAGACTCAAAATGCTCTACGTGTCGAACATTAAGCTAGTTAGTGATCGATGTGTAGAGCATTTTACTTGAGTTTCATTGGGTATGAGTTACCCTCTATGGATACGAAGAGGGTAACTCCATGGCACGCCGCACCTATTCGACACAGACTAAATCCATTGTCGCCACCCTGGGCCAGCTCATTCAGATCGCCCGCAAAGAGCGCGGTATGTCTGCGGCTGACGTCGCTGCACGGGCCAGCATCGCACGAGGTACGTTGACTCGCATTGAGGCCGGCGACCCGACGTGTGAGATCGGGGTCGTCTTCGAGCTCTGCGTGATCCTGGGCGTTCCTCTCTACGGCTCCGAGAGAGAGCATTCGCTGCTGAAACAGCATGCTGAGGAGAAGCTCCAGCTCCTCCCCAAGCGCGTCCGCAACGTAACCCCGAAGGTGGACAATGACTTCTGAGCGCATCGACTCCTGCTTCGTCTGGATCTGGCTTCCGGGAGATGTTGAGCCGGTTGTTGCCGGCCGCCTGCAGCGCGACGGAAGGCGTTTCGTGTTCGCCTACGGTAAGAGCTACCTGGCGCGCAAAAAGGCTATAGCCATCAACCTGCAGGAGTTGCCGCTGGGCACCGAGGTGATCGTCCCGCGCGACGGCATGACCATGCCGAGCTGCATCCGCGATGGTTCCCCCGACGCTTGGGGCCGACGCGTCATCCTGAACAAGATCTTCGGCAAGAGAGACGCTGACGACCATGGCCAGGCTGAACTGGACGAGATGACCTACCTCATGGAGTCTGGCTCTGATCGTATCGGTGCCCTGGACTTCCAGGTGTCGGCGACAGAATACGTCGCGCGCCAGTCGACCCAGGCCTCCCTGGATGAGCTGCTGCAGTTCGCTGAGTACGTAGAGAAGGGCATGCCGCTGACTCCTGAGCTCGAGGTCGCGCTCAACCATGGCTCTTCCATCGGTGGCGCTCGGCCGAAAGCGCTGATCAACAACGGCAAGGCCAAATTCATCGCCAAGTTCTCCTCGACGAAGGACGAGATCAACTTCGTTGGCGGTGAGTTCCTGGCCATGCGCCTGGCGAGCATCGCCGGCATGAACGTAGCACCCGTCGAGATGGTGCAGGCAAAAGGCAAGGATGTGCTCCTCGTGCAGCGCTTCGACCGCATCCACCAGGATCATGGTTGGAGTCGGCGCCTGATGTCATCGGCGCTGACGCTGTTGGGGCTCGACGAGATGCAGGCCCGCTACTGCAGCTACGAAGAACTGACCGACATCATGAGGCGCGACTTCAGTGATCCGAAGAGGGATCTGCGCGAGCTGTTCTCCCGGCTGACCTTCAACGTGCTCTGCGGCAACACCGACGATCACGGTCGGAACCATGCGGCCTTCTTCGACGGCCGTCAGTACGATCTGACGCCGGCTTACGATATTTGCCCTCAATCCAGGACAGGTGAAGAGGCTTCGCAGGCCATGCGCATCCTTGGCGAGCGCTCTAACAGCAGCCTTGGCTTGTGCCTCAGCGCCAGCAGCAAGTTCCTGCTGGATGAAGGTGAGGCCGCCAGCATCATCGAACATCAACTGCTGGTCATTCGTGACGCCTGGCGCCAGGTAGCCGACGAGGTTCGGATCAGCGAAGTCGACCGGAACGTGATGAAGGCTACTCAGTGGCTGAACCCCTATGCCTTCTACGACTTGGCGGGCACGCAGTACGAGAATCTGGCTCGCCTGGGTGAAGAGGTGCGGAAGGGCCTGTAGGCCATTTGCGCATTGCAGCGAGCGTTAACGGGTTTAGTGCTCGCTCTGTAGAACAGTGACGGCTTTCGCATCCCGGCGCAGCGGAGCTTTCGTAGCACACCATCCTGCATGAGAGAATCCTGTAAATACTACAGGAGTGGCCACGTGATCGCGAATTCAGTATCGGCAGCAGGAAGCATCGTCACCCAGTTGGGGCCAAAGCTTTTGGAGTCGCCTGATCACCAGCAGCAGGCCACCTACCAGCAGCTGCTGGTGGCATTTACGCTCGGACGGTGGTTACGCAGCAGTGATGCCCTGCTGGTGGCAGCCAATGAAGACGAGGTCAGTGTGCGCCGGCTCATGGCTGAGCACTTCGATGAAGATGTGATGGAGCGCGCCGAGCGCTCGCACGCCTATTGGCGAACCGCCGTGCTGGGATTCTTCGACAAGGCCCTCCAGGTGATGGCCTTCGTCAACCGGATCGAGCTCTTCCGGTGGGTGTCGAAGATCGACCCGATCCTTTATGTCGCCATGGTCAGTCGGATGAGTCCGGTTCAGCCCTCAGAGGTATTCGCCCTGGTATTCCACACCAAGGCCGAGTCCGAAGCCGGCGAACCTATCGTATTCGAGGGTGTGACCGGCCGCCGGCAGCAACCGGCTGAAATGAGGAGCGAGGAGCAATCGGCACCGCAACACCGCGTACCGGCTTGAGGGCATTTCCACGACAAACGAGGAGACGGTTCACTCGTGGATTACCGGCCGGTTTGATTGTGGAGCGCCTCCATGCATGGCTCTAACTGCTTGTGCAGGCGAGGGTTGGATTGCGCGCGGTCGATTAGCGCCAGCTTCTGATCCAGGGGGAGGGACATAAACGATCCGCAGAAGTAGGCAGTATTAGCGTTGTCCTTGTCGGCCTGGGTAGGATTCGGATTTATGAGCTTCTTTTGCGCTGCAGTCAGGGGTTCAGGCATCGGTAGCTCACCACACGCTTCGAGCGCCGCCTTGGTTAGGCGCGGGGTGAAGACTAGCGAGAAGGTTTGCATCAATCCGTTCTCGCGGAGCTGCCCTGTTCGGCTTGGGCAATTGAACGTCACGCGCGCGGTTTTCTGACCGTCGAGAGCATTGAAGGAAACCCCATTGCCACTCCGCACTACAGAGGACGGGTCAAGCAGCGCTTGCTCACCTTCGATTTTGGGGATGCTGCGGGCTCCAGGCTGCTGGGCCTTTACAGGTGTTTGCGCTGCCGCGACCGGCAGATGAATCAGAGAGCGTGAATTAGCCGCGTCGAAATCGGCCCGCATACTTGAGCCGGCGCAGCCGCTGAGGATGAGGGCGGCGGTCGCAACTACGGCCGCCATTCTGAGGTATTTGGTCATCTTCGTTATGGCTTCCTGTTTGCCGGTATAGATCATCTTGCTGGATTAGAAGGCACTACTGAGTCCCGTGCGAGTGCTGCTCAGGCTTTTTCCCATGATGGATCGGCCGATGCCGTTGTGAGAACCGCGCCCTGGCGACGTCCACACCTTGTAGCCGAACCTCTGCTCGAACACTGTGAAAGGCATTGCCGCGAGCTTATCAGCCCATTTCTTGTGACCTTCGCGGTCTTGTACATAGGTCGCGCCCTCGGCTCCTTCGAGCTCCCAGCCGATCATCTTCTGCCGGTATCGGGCCACCAGGAACAGGTAGCTTTCGGTCGCCTTTTCATGGATCTCGTCCAGGGAGAGACCGTCAATGTCTTTCGCGACTAGTTCTGCCTGATCGTCACGATCCGGGTACTTCTCAGCGTGTAGCTTGAGAAGCACCTGGAGATCACGCCGCGACGACTGATAGCGATCATCCGAACCGAAGGTGAAGTCATTTTTCGGATCGTAAGTGGTGTAGCCAGCAAGCAGACGCATTGTCTCGAGGCTATCCCACATACTGTTCGCGGAGCTGCCATCGACGAGATACGGCATGCGCTCAGTGTGGCAGGCGGTGCTGACTAGCGCGGCCGAAAGGGCAAGGGCGGAGGTTGCGGCGAGCTTCAAGTCGAACTCCTTGTTCGGGTTGACGCTCAGGGAGCGACAGAAGCCTCAATTCTAATGCCATAATGACATGCTTTAAAGCATTTTCGACTTAAACCCGCGCTGCGGAAGGGGGCAGTATCACCGGCAGTTGAAGCGGCCTGGTTTGTTGCTTACAAAAATGAGATAGCCCGGCGCCGCCGGGATCAATCGATGTCGAAGAGTCTCTTACTCGCTTCGCGGCGGCGCCTTGTAGCCGCTGTGTTTATCCGCATCGTAGTCCAGGATGAAGGGCTTCTCGGGAATGTCACCCAGAAGCCAGCGGACGTTGTCAGCTTCGTATCGAACCCTGTCAGGGTACTCGGAGCGCTCGATGGTGATGCCCTCGAACATTTCCCCGCCTTCACGCATCAGGATCGCCGTGAAGTTGGACTTCCCGTTGCTCTCCGGCATTGACCCGTACCAGACCTTAAGGCGCGGCCGGGCCTCGAGTTCTTTCACCATGGCCTCTAGCTCAGCCACTCTGGCACGCAGTTGCTCAACCTCCGAGACGTCTCCCTGCGGCTGTGGTGGCATTCCCTGGATGCTGCCGTCGCGCCAGCTGGGGAGTTTTTCCTCGCCGATGCCTGTTTTCCTGGCAATCGAGGGCACGCAGCCCCCGTGTGGACTGCACATGCCCGGCGTGCGGCAGTCGGTCATGGTGTTGGCGCAGATCAGGGTATGCATGAGCCACCTATAGCAGGATGTGGGAGCAGGAGTTGACCAACTGGTTGATGGTCGGGGCAGGGAAGGCCTGATCAGCGTGTCAGGAACTTGGCCAGGCGCTCCAGGCGTACATGGAAATCAGCCAGGTCAGTGTTGTTCGACACGATGATGTCGGCGTCTTCACGCACCAGGTTCATGCTGCCGGCACCCTCCGGTGGAAGGCGGTCGCTGGCGTCGATCCAAATGGCAAGGTCGACCAGTCCCGCAGCTTTTAAGGCGAAGAACTCATCCCGGTCGCGGATGCCGCAGTACACGTCATGCGAGTCGAAAATTTCCCGCCCAAGGCGGGTTCTATCGCCGTCGTTGTAGGAACGGATAGCGTTGTACCAGGTGTCGCGGTGGTTCATGCGGTCATTGAAGCATTCCTCCACGGTACCGTAGCCGTGCTCGCCTTTCATCTGGTCGAAGATGAAGCGTTCGCAGGCGAAGAACGACGAGGAGACGAAGGACAGGCCGAAGTGATCCCAGAGGAACTCGCATGCGGTGTCTTTGCCGTGGCGCTGGTGTCCGAAGACGATGAGTCTCATAGGCTTACCCCAAGCTGGAAGCGAGCGCCAGCGGTGGTAGCCTCTGGAGGCCCATGGATGCTGGCTTTTCGGTTTAAGGAACTCGGGTATGGTGCTGCAATTGTAGGCAAAAGGAAAGGCCTGCGACTGACCGTAGCCTGGAGGTTCCCTAGCTACAAATGAAAACGCCGGAAAGGGTTGCCTCTCCAGCGTTTAGAGTGACTTCCTTCAGAATTCGAGATCGAAGTGCTTCAGGTACTCTTCATCCGACATGGCCTTGAGCTGATCCAGCTTTTTGGCCGCCAGGTTGAGCCTGGGAGCGATGCTGGCGATGTAGACAGGGGAGTCAGCACCACGAGGATCGAGTGCAATGGCGTTGTCGCTTTTCGCCTTGATCTCATCGTAATCCTTCTGGTATTCGGCCAGGCGGAAGTCGCGGTCGCGATGGAGCAGCCAGACGGAGCTGCCCTTAGCAACTTCGCGGATGCCAGCAGCATCTTTGCCGTTGAGAACCTTGGAGAACTCGGACTTGTCCTTGTACTGCTTCCCGATCTTTAGGACGTCGAGCTCCAGGTCAGTACGCTCCTTCGGAGTGACACTCTGGTAGATCGTCAGAAGTGACTTCTTGGTGCTCGAGTAGTCGGTGCCGTCGATGACGGGGTTGGAATTACCACACGCTACCAGCGCCAGCATGAATGCCATCATGCCGGTCAGTTTGAGTTTGATCACGCGGATCTCCACTGCTCAATTGAGTAAGCGCCACCTTGGCGCCTGGCTCCTGCCGGCCGAGATGATACCATTGTAATGCCAGAGTGACACTACGAATTTTTGATGGTTGCACGATCTAACACGGGCCTTTGCGATAGATAGATGGCAAAGTAATATCTCTGGAATCACACAAGGACGTGCGCTTCGATGACTGATGTCTTCATCCCTGGGCTGAAAGTCTCCTACTCAGACAAGCTGATCGCTGCGATCTGTAAGGACTGCAAGGGCATCCTGATTGCCCTGGTTACCAGTTACGTGACTGATGAGGATGACCGCGAGCTACTCATGCTCCATGCAGAAGGTCACCGAGTTAAGCGCATCCAGCCTCTGAACTCTCATCACTACGAGACATGCTACTGCGCCGGGACAGATGGGTATGCGATCTCGAAGGCCGAGGAAGACAAGATCAAGCGCAGGCTCGCCGCGAAGCTGGCTGAATCAGCCGAACGGGTGCCGGCGGAGAAGGGCAGGTCTACGGCTGCACTCAAGAAGGGTCTGAGGAGGAGGCACTCTTGAGCCTGGTTGGAGAAGGTGATAGCTTTTGCGGACGGTGATGTCGCTCGCCTTCCGCCCGCACGGAAAAGTCCCCGCAGCGATTCCTCCCTTGTAGCCAATTCTAAGACACCACTCTGCAAGCGCAGAGCGAGCGGGCCGTTCGTTAGTCGTTTGCTGGAGAAGACAGTGTCTAAGTCCAACACCTCGGCTATCGAATCCCTGCGTTTCGAACCAGAGTTCAACTTCCTGAGTGCTAGCTTTAGCCTTGCGCTCTCACCTGAGTACACCTCACAGCTCATCCAGGGAAAGGTCAAAGACCTTGCTCGTCACTTGCGAAAAGCCTTTGGTTTGAAGCAAACCAAGGCCCTTGAGGTTGTTGTCGGAGCGCTCGGTTTTCCGAGCTGGTACGAGTTCCTCAAACACATCTCTGCGGCTAAGACAGACTATCGGGGAGTTGCTCCGCACGAATGGCGAGGCCGTCTGAAGCCTGCTCTATTCCTGGTTGTTGAGATGGACGTCGAGACGGTTATTCCGCGCGAATATTTACTGCGAATGGAGCGTCTGGCAGAAGCCATCGCCAAGTACACAGGGCTGACTGCCGAGATGGTGCTTGATCGATGCTGCTCAAGATTCCTGGGGAGTGAGGACTGGGCGTCGGTAAAGAACCGCGATCCGCTGCGCTCTGATCAGCCGATGTACCGGTTCATCGACGACCAAAAGCTAGGAAGCGGAAGGTTTGTGCCCAGCCGGCCTTGCGAGACGATTCATCGTGCACTTGCGTGGGGGCGAAAAGACTTCGCGGACTCAACTGCCGAATCTGATCTTCAGCTGATGTGGGCGAACGCAATTCTGGAGCACCAGCCTGACATGCTTAGAGCAGGATTGCTGGCGGCAACGATGCTCTACGAGCAGGGAGACGCTAGCGCCGAACAGGTCGCAGAGTCTTTCCTGGCCATGGCTGACCAGCTGATCCCGAAGGAGTTTGAAGGTCGGATCATGGTTGAGCTCCCAGATAACGGGATGTACCACGCACTGCTCAACTTGAACATGAAGATCCAGTTCCAACTCGATGGTCGCCGGCATCTGGTTCGAGCGAAGGAGTTGGCCCTGCGCCAGCTCCAGCTGGATGATACCGACCCGAATAAAGTCAGAATGGTGCTGCCCCTGATCTACCTTCGCCTTGGGGAGTTGAACAAGGCGTTGGATGCGGCCAACAGGTTCGAAGATCGTTACGGGTTGGGGCTGGTCGTGAAGGCCTTCTGCGCTCACGAAGCAGGGGACGTGCATCATTTTGTCCAGCTTATTGTCAGGGCGCTGTACCAGGTGCCTATGCTGGAGGCGGTTCTGGCCTTCGATCTCTCTTCGGTGACAGAAGCAGACGGCTACCGAGAGTACAAGCCAGATATCGATACCTTTGCCACGTACATCCTGCCGACTTTGATGGAACGCCCGGCCATCGAGGATCTCTGCCAGCAGTTTTTCTTGCACCCTCGTTACAGAGAGAACCAGGTGCTCCTTGGATCACTCTGGAACAAGCCGAGGGATACGCCAGAAGAGGAAAGGGCTCGTTTGCGGGAGTATCACGAGACCCAGGAACGAGCCTGTGCCCAAGTTGGGGAGGCATTGGCTGATGGCTTAGGAGTACGTTTCTGATCCGACGGGAAAACCATCCTGGGGCTGCAGATTTAGCGGCTCCAGGTGCCTACAGTGCTGGATGTGGTAATCGGGATTCAAGAGTCTATAGTTAGAGTCTTGGCTCTAGGAGATTGCTATGCTTATCCAGCATTTAATCATAACCCAGCTAAAGTCGGTTTTCTTTAGGGGCGATAATAAAGCCATATGTGTAGACGGAGGACTATCAACGCAGGAGGCAGAGGAGTTAGGGCTTATTCCAATGATTATTCTTGGAATATGTGTGGAGGGATTGCAGGCTTGGCATGCAAAGCTGCACCCAACTTGTAAGGAAATTAACCTAGGTGAGTTTTTGTTCGATTCATGGATGGATGTCAATCGCACTTGGGGTGTGCCCGATGTATTAAAAGTAGATAAGGAACTTATAGGTGAGTTTCCGCTCCTCCTTACTCTAAAGAAAATCTGTGGAGAGAGTTCCCCTAGAATATCTCCTACTTCCGACAGGCATGTTGGTGCCAGCAAGAGATTTGCTCAGGAGCTTGCTAAATTTGCCGTGAATACTGATATGAGATCCAGTGGGACAAGGAATGATCTATTCGCGCAGCTAAACTCCGCACTGGAGGAGTACAATAAGTATTCTGGATTTGGAGGATTTAGTGACAAAAGAAGTAGAATAGTGGCTGATCTGATAAATAGAGAGCTTAAGACTCCTATCGGGAAGCCGGCGCCATTCATGTTTATTCCCTCAGCATGGAGCAGAGTAGTTGCAGATAAAAAAAAGTCATTGCCGGACGGCCAGAAGTTATATATAACCCATGAATCAGAAGGGGCTGTATTCCTATGCCCTGATTATGATCATGATTTTCTACCAAAGGTTAAGGGAGAGTGGCGCCACATTGCGAGAACGCCTGGATATATATGGGATAGAGAAGAGCCGGGCTTGAAATATGCTCTACAATCAATTGCCTATCCTGTAGGTAACATGCTGGAAAAAATAGTTGATCTTGAACTTTTTGAGGAGTTTAAGGCTGGGAGAGGAATTTTACCAGAGGTGGTCGCGGATGATATTAGAAAGGCTTTTTTCAGTGAAAGCCTGGTGATAATTCCGAAAAACTTAAAATCTCTTAGAGGGGCTTATGAGTATATTACAGGGTTAGATGTTGAGTGGTCTGGTGAAATCAAGAGGTATGATCTTGAATTCAATGACATTAGAATATACATTGTCGTTACGATGAGTCCGGATATTTTATTGATAGTAATTCCTCGGACGGCAAATATTAATCACGATAAAATCCCTAGTATGCTGAATGAGTTCAGGGGTGATATTGATCTTGGTGCTGGTGGGTATGCCGCAGTAGCTTTCTGGGCCGAACAATGCAATAAATTTAGAAGCGAAAATTTCTCTTGGGTGCTGTTGTGCACAGTTGATGCAATGCTAAGGCCGGTGGAAGATTTATATTTGTAATTGACGGCATTTCGCCCCAATTAAATAAACCTCACAGAAGTCTTTTGTTGTGTTTGGAATGGAGTAGTTTTTATTGAGACTAGGTTTGCTAAAATTTAGAGATTGGTGTCGTTATCCATCCGGCCTGAGTTGCTGATTAGAGCCTCTACCGTTGAGACCAGCTCTTTGGGGATCAGCATCACCTCTGCCTGCAGGCCCTCGGCGATCCTCTCCAGATTAGACAGCGTAGGGTTCCCACCGCGCTCGATGGCCGAGTATTGCTCACGGCCGAGTCCGGTGTGGGCAGGCATGTGGGATACCCGGATGTTGAGTTCCTGCCGGCGTTCCTTGATTTTCTGAAGCAGCTTGCTGGCCATGGCCTTCCCTGGATGATCGAAAGTGGACGATTAATACTCCACATTTCGACCGGCAGCAAGGGGCGATGACCGAGATGAAATTGACCTCAACTTGCCTGCAGTTTTGCCGGCGGTAGCCAGGCTGGCAGGCCTAGAGGAGGGTGGTTGACCAGGTGGTACCTTTGTGCGGAAATTGCATGGCGTATTAAAACGTCATACAAGAGGGATTCATGTCCAAAGACGCCATCCTTACGGCTCGTATTGACCCTGAGGTGAAGGAAGAGTCGAAGCGCATCATCGAGAGCTACGGTTTGACACAATCCCAGGTCATCCGGATGTTCTTGCAGAAACTGGTAACCAACCCTGAAGAGGTCACGCCCTGGTTGCTCAAAAAGCCCAGTGCCGAGACAGCCAGAGTGCTGGATGAGGTCGCCCAGGGCAAAGGCCTCACCCAGTACCCAAACCTCCAAACGGCCTTCAGCGAGCTGGGAATCGCCGGAAAGGGGGCAGGGGAGTAACACCCCTGGCCCTGGTGGATGTAAATCAATTGTGACTGTTCGTTTTTCTATTTTTTTGTGACTTACAGCTGTCCGAAATCCAGGCAATGAACGGCCTTCAGTCGCGCGGCCTCTAGGAATTAGTGACCTGATCAACCATAGGCTTGGTCGCCCGTGGCGATTCCGGCGCGGTAGTAATTAATGACCGAAAACCTAGCTAATCGTGACTGACGACAAGCGGAGGGGTAGATGCAATGTTATACCGTAGCAGCAGGGCAGATTCCCCGGCCTCCCACACTCGCTATCTCCTGTAATCTTTATTACAGGACTTAACTGGTATTTTTCCTTCAAAATCAATGACCTAGCGATTTTCGACGTTTTCACCCCGTTTCTGGTCTTTTCCATGGCCAGCCAGGCCCAGCTTGGCTTTCAGGCGTTCACTCATCACTTCGCTGGCGCCGCGTGCCTGCTTGAAATCTGCGTCGTTCAATTCGCGCACTTCATCTTCTTCGTCGACTAGCAGCTCGTTCGGTGTCGTCATCATGATCTCTGCGTAGCGCTGAGTTATTCTGTGCACTCAAATCTGCACCTCATTTCGCGCGTTACGCCGCCGGCAAGAGCCTTTTCCTGGCCGTAGCGCTTCAGCGTAGCTACGGGCATCCGATCCAGGTCGTCCTGGATAAAAACTATGGCTTCATCATGCACGCCTGGCTATGCAGTCCAGACGGCACGCTTCACTGGGATAACGCCGGCTGCCACCTGGCTAACCTCAATACCTGGGTCAAAGACCCGGCCAAAGTCATCACGCTGACAGATGAAAGCCAGGCTATTGGTCTGGCTGGACGCACAAGTGTTCGGCCTTTTAGCCGTGCCGAATGGGATCACGACGTTGACGAAGCAACAAAGATTCTCGAAGACTGCAATTGGCTGCAGGCCCCGTGAATCGTGGCTTTCAGGTGAAACTCTGTGGTAACGCGTTGCTATAAATGAGCATTCGAAAAGGTAACGCGTTACTTGAATATGACACTACTCCCCTCCCCACCCTGCCCTGCAATTTAAGGCTAAAAGAGCCTTCCAGCTTGACGCTAAGGAGGACTCTTATAGATAGCTATGGCCTATAAGATTTGCTCCGACCGATCACTAAAATTGATCTCAAAACAACGACTTAGGTAAGCTGGAGGAGCACTCAAACCTCTGAGGAATGCCCATGGCCAGGCCAAAAATCTCCTACGAACAGCTGCTGGCGCTCCAGCCTACCGATTACGGGCGATCCAAGGCCTGTCACGCTGACGGAAGGCCGCTACTGCTGTTCCATGGCACCGCGAGGGATAACGAGGCCTGGCGCCCCTACCGATTCGAAAAAGAATTGTATGGCTGCTACTTCACGCCCCACCTAACCGGCGCCGCCGAGCTTGCCCTTGGCGACGTCTATGAGGATGAAGATGAACCCTTCGTACTAGCTTGCTTCGTGCGCATGGAGAACCCAATCATCTTGGATGGAATGCGTTCTCAGGATGTCTTCCCAGGAGATGTTGAGCACTGGAAGAGTCTCGGTTACGACGGAGCAGTGGGTGTGAAGGACGGCTGTATCGGAGAGTACATAGCATTTGATCCTGAGCAGATCGAGGACGTTGCCAGGGGGAACATCTTAGACAACGGTGAGATCCAGTGGGAGCTGATGCGCGCGCCAGAGCTGGCGCCTGCGCCATGCCGCAAGGCCGAGGAAACGGAGCTGTCGCTATGAGACCCAGGACAGTCAACGAGCTGAAGGCCTTGGTTGCCAATGGGCAGTACATGGTCGCCTTCCACGGGACGTCGCAGCAGCTCGATGGATTCACTGAAGAGAAGGTCGGCCGGGGCGCTGATGCGAACAGCTCCCTGGGAGTGTTTCTGACGGAGGTGCCCTCTTCGTCCATCGACTACGCCTGCATGGACGACGAGGACAACGAAGGTGGCCAGGCGCGCGTCTACCTGGTTGCCTTGCCAGTGGGCCCGAATTACGAGTTCAGCAGTGCGGAGGATTTCTTCGGAGCAGACGAGATGTGCCAGGTGCGAACGCACGAGCAGTTTGCCGACCTTCGCCAGCAGCTTCTCGGCGACGGCTTCCTTACAGCGTCGTGCGAGACCGGAGAGGACGTCATCTCCGTTGCCCTGCGGCCGGAGGATGCGCTGATCCTCGCGGAGCTCGATCTTGAGCAGGTTGAGGAGCTTGAGGCACTGATCTTCAACTACTCGGCGCTTCTGGCCCTGGCACTGGACATGAATCCGGCGCCATCATTTGCACAATCAGCTAGCGTGGCTGTATACACTGATGAGCTCCTGGAACAAGCAAACTCCGGCTCGAAGATTCCGGCAACTATCGATGAAGGGTTCTCTCTCTAGGCCTTCAGGATCGAAGGCCAATTAATCTTAAAGAGTGCATTGCTTGACTTTGCTTAAAGTCATTTTGGCTTTTTCTTGTCCTTTTCAGCGATTTCATTGTAATGATCAACATATTTCTTTGCTGTTTTCTTGCTAACGCCAAGTTGCATGCTGATCATGTCAATCGCCTGAGATTCGCGTAGTTTCTTGTCCCTTTCGAATTTGTCAGAAGAGGTCTCCGCTATCCGCCCAAGAGCATCTTTGATTGGCCGGGTAATCTGGTACATGTTTGCACCTGCATGAATTCCCATTTCTGCCCCCATGATGATCATCATGGAAGATGCTCCAAACGCTGAAATTCCAGATTCGATACACTTGATGTAAGTGTCTCCGATAACATTTTGGAGACTCTCCATCATCTCGGGGTTAGAAAAGTCCTTTTCCATCACGTCACTGACGTGTGACAGCGGGGAGTAGTCGAGAGCAATATCCAGGAGCACCTTGCACGTAGCAATGGTTGTGTTCACCCCGCCTGGAGCCATGCTCCTCTCCTTGATCGATTTGCTCGTCGCTTTAGGATAATTTGACTTGATTAAGGCTATATCGGCCTGGGAATTTTCTGCAGGGTACTCTTCGGCAATGCACTGAAGACCCGCATGCATAAGCGCCAAAGCTGTTGCCTGCCTGTCGTCTTTTATCATTTCTTCGACAAGCTTCAGTATCTGATTCTTCCGCTTTTCGTTGTCAAGAAGTTCCATTGATCAACCCTGCTAAGTGATGTGAGGGTGAGAAGAATAACGAATCTATCGAGAATTGGAATAGCCCTTGGCTTACGGCGTCATTCCAAAAGTGCGTTTTTGCGCTAGCTCGACTGATACTTTGTACTATGAGTCGAAGGTTCCATTGTGCAGTCCATTTTTGGCGCAGCCCACTGGATTCAACGGAATGTGCACTTTTTGATGGGGGGGGGAGAAACTAATTTCAGCTTGCGAAAAGAAGTGGCCCTCGTAATCGCGAAGGACGTAAAATTTTTTATCAGCCTCGATCTGAGCTCCATGAAAGCAAAAACGAGGTTCCAAAGAGCTTGAAGCGCAGTCCATTGCCTCCCCTGAACGGCTTCTGCTCCTCTCTGTCCAGTGCGAACATCGCGCTGAGGATCTGCAGGGCCGAAACGAGGTCGCCATCTTCCGCGTCGAACTGATGGAAAATGCCTGCACGCGGCCCCTCGTCAGTGCAGACATCCTTGAACCGCTTCTTCTGCTCAACGGTGAGCTTGCCGCGCCAAACCGTGCCAGGCTCTTTTGCGAGTGTCGGAAGGTTGGACAACACGTCCTTGCAGAAGACCCGGTCGTCTTCATGTTTCAGGAAGACCTCCAACGGGAGCTCTTCCAGGATTGTCGCGACCTCAGTCAACCCGGCTTCCATGCGCTTCTCAGGGCCAGTGTCGTTGAGGGATTTGACCGCATTTTGCATGAGCTCTTGCTTCATGGAACGGTCGGTGAAGAACGTCTCTCGGATGAGTGTCCTGATTTCACCGAAAAATTCGTGAGCCCAACGCAGTACCCGCTTCATGTCCTTTTCCTCGATATTGCTGATGATGTTCACCGGCCTGGGTAGATTTGGAGCCATTCGCTGGCGCGCCGGCAGGTGAACTCGCACTCGGTTCTAGCTGTGACGCGACGGCCAGCCTCAGCTGCACCCAGCCGGGCTTGAGGCCACGGAATTAGTGACCTCTCCTTCTGGCCAACCTCCTCAGGTGCCACTTGATGCGCAGTGCTGCTAGCTGGCCTTTTTCAGCTTATTGGCCTTACGCATTTTCTTTCGGAAGTCTCGGTTGCGCTGGCGCTGCTGATCCTTCTGCTCCTCGATGGCGTCCTTGTTGTCCTCAAGATACTGAGCCCTTCGCTCCTTCTGTGAGGCCTTCGCCTTCTCGGCGTAGACGGCGGCAACCTTCTTCTGCTCAGCTTTTCGATGCTCCAGGAGCTGCTCCTGCTGCTTGGTGAGCGGTCGCTTAGGCACACTTGGCTTCGCCTGTTTCGGTGGCCGCTCGGGCTTCGGTGCCGGCGGCTCCTTGAGACCTTTGGTTGCGGTGTACTTGGACTTTGAGACCCCGGATTTCTTGCCCGGCGGCTCGTAGGCGACGCCCAAAGACGCCCACTGCTCGGCTACGAGATCATCCTGGTCACCGTAGCGTTCTTCCCAGCGCGCCTTGTTCACGTGAACAGCGATAGAACCGTTCTTTTCGTTCTGGTGATGTGCCTCGCACAAGGGCAGAACATACATGTGACAGTGGAGTCTTGTTCGGCCATGGACGTGGTGAATGCTCACCCAGTTGTTGTAGTGGCCGTCAGCGCGGCAGGAAATACAGCCCAGCTGGGCAATACGGTCGTGCAGTATTTTCTCTGCAGCCGATACGGGACGCTCGCTCACGATTTCATTCCTGAAGCGGAAATAGGTATGCCGAGACACTCGCCTTCCTAAGGGCGGTCTCAGTTGTAGGCCGACAGCAGAGCTGCCGGGCTTGTGGCGATGTTAGGAGATACAGCACTTGGTGTCGACGCCGGTTTCGCCGGAAATTGCAGAGTGTCTGCCCGCCCCCCTTCGCCTGTTCCTCCGACTACTCCTGTTTCGAGGCACTATGGTGGCAAATGGCTGAACCTGATTCCCAGTCGTGATAGCCTCTGGCACCAGACTTAGACAGTTTCGAACCATCCATCTAGGACAGAGTGATGATCGAAGAAGAACAAGCTCAACCTCTCGGCCTTCCTTTCGCTGAAGAAGATCTTCCAGAATCCGCTGATCCTGTCGAAGAGCCATTGGCCGGCAGTGAACTGGAAATGCCCTCCGGTGAACTGTTCAAGCTCCTGAACATCCACCTGATCGACTCTCTGTCGCGCGGGCGCGTCCAGACGATGGCTATCGATGGGGGCACCGCGCTCACCGGCCGCAACGGGAAAGGCAAGACGTCGCTGCTCTCTCTTGCGTTGCTCTTCATCGGTGTCGAGCCAACCTACCTGGTGTCCCGAGGAAAGGACTCTTTCATCGAGTTCTACCTTCCTAACCCGACGTCGTACATCGCCTACGAGTACCAGCGCCCGAACGGTGAGCTTCGCATGGTGGTGGCCTACGGCAATACCACCAGCGACAAGGTGCACTTCCGGTTCGTGAAGCATGGGTTTCTGCGTGAGATGTTCGTCACCGATGACGATCAGTTTGTACTCAACAAAGACTTCCGGCGCCGGCTGAGCGATCTGAAGATCCCCTGTGCTGACAAGCAGATCACCACCTACCAGGATTACCGGTACATCATTCAGTACTGGCAGCCTGGGCATTATGAGCGGCCCCAGAAGGCAGAGCTGCACGCGCTGTCGCACGACTACGCCTTCACCACTTACGGCAAGTCGCTGAGGCACCTGGAGAAGCTCACTCGCGGGATGTTTTCGAGGGAGGCGAACTTTGACGTGCTCCGGCAGGTGGTTGCTGACTGGGTTTTCGACGGGCGTCCAGGCGTTTCAATCCAGCATGAGCGGAAGAAGGTTGAGACTTGGCCCAGGGATTACCGGGCCTACAAACAGATCATGGGTATCAAGCCCCTGGTCGAGACTGCTCAAGATGTCCAGCGTCAGATCGACACTGCCTTTGAGGCGATCCGGGAGCTAAAAGAACAGTTCATCTTCGTCGAGGGGCACCTGACCGAGCTGCTCGGGAAGCATAGGGATGATGAGACCAGGCTGCAGGGGCAACTGGCTGAGAAGTTGGATCAGCACAACATTAAGGCCACCGACATACAGGGGCGAATCAAGGGCATCGAGGTCAAAATCGATTCGATTGAATCTGCCCTAAGAGAAATCGGGCTCAAGCGTGAGGAGTATCAGAAGCAAGACATCCTCAAGAAGCGGACGGAAACCGGCCAGCTTGAGCTATTCCGGACGCAACTCTCCTCTACCCGCAAGCAACTGGATGTCCTTCAGGGCGAGTTCGAGCACATCAATCAGAAGTACGACCGGCTGATCCTCGACGAGCAAGGCCGGCTCGTGACATTCCAGAAGCAGGCGAATGGCCGAATTCAGCAACTTGCCGAAGAAGAGCGCCTCGCACTGGTGCCAATCGAGATCGAGGTCGAGTCAGATGTCGAGACCTACCAGGAGACCGTTCAGCCAGAGCTTCAGCGGCTTGCCGACCTGATCAACAAGCTGAACCAGGACGTAGGCGCCGCCCTCGCCGGGAAAAATAACCCTCCGGACAACCCTGAACTTGCCGCAGCGGTCGAAGCGAAGTCCGAAGAGTCTCATGAAGCCGTGAGCAAGGCATTCGAGATCAGAGAGCTGCTCTCTGTTATGGACGCTGAGAAAGTCTCAGGCCAGTCGCAGTTGGATAAGTACGAGGCCGCAATTGAGGCGGCAGATAAGGCTATCCGGGCGCAGGAATCCGTCCTTTCAGACATCATCCAGGCGCACACGCCGAATCGGGATACGCTCCTCTTCTTCCTGAGAGAAAGCCGTCCGGAATGGGCCAGGAACATCGCCAAGGTCATCAACCCGGAGTTGCTTCAGCGTACCGATCTGAGTCCTCAGCAGGCTGAATTGGTCGATTCGTTCTTTGGCGTGGCACTGGATCTTGATCAGCTTGACCCGGCTAAAGAGGCCGACGAGTCCAAGTTGCAGGAGCTTATTGCTGAGGCGGAGGAAGAACTTGCCGAGCGGAAGCGCCTCAAGGACGTTGCCATTGAGCGTCGGGATACCTTGGTTCTGTCCATGGGCAAGCGTGCTGAAGAAGCCAGTAGGTTGAGGTCGCAACAGGTTCAGGCCAATTCCAGGTCTCAGACCCTTGGTAGGGAGCTGAATGAGCTCAAGGCCCAACTGGAGAACTTCAGGCGTGATGCCAGTGTTCGTGCCCACAATCACTGGGCTGATACGGTCGTTGAGTGCAACAAAGCGACGGAGCAGCAGAACAAGTTCAACGGAGAGGTGGCCGCCAAGGTTGCCGATATCCGAAGTCAGGGTGACGCCAAGCGCACCCGCCTCCGCAACGAGTTCATGCAGAAACGCAACGACCTTCAGCGCAGCATTGGAGAGCAGGATCTTGCCACTCAGAACGCCATCAAGAAGCTGAAAGACACCCAGACGACCGAGCTCAAAGGAGCCGGAGCTGATGTTGACGTAATCACCAGGCTCAAAGATGAAGTGGAGACTCTGCAAGGCAGGATCACCGAAATAGAGGGTTGGCAGCAGCTCATTGCCGAGTGGAAGTATTGGCACGACCATGTTGAGTGCACCGAGCCTGAGCTCCAGAGGGAACTCTCAGAACTAGGTGTTCAGCTTCTCGACACCAAGGCCGAGCTCGGTCGCGTGAACGCGGATTGGGAGCGAATCAAGGACGATATCAACCGTGCCATTGTTTCCACGCAAGAGGCTATTCGGACGATCACCGAAGACCTGGGTATAACCACTGGTGTCCTCAAGAATGACCTTGAGTCGTACAGGCCGACAGACCAGTACCTGCAGTACGACCCCGCCTGGCGTGCTCCGGTACTCCGAAGTGCCCTCGGCACCAAGCTTTCAGAGTCTCGCAAGCTGCACAAGGAGCTTGAGCACCAGGTCGGGAAGATGGAGCTGGCCTTCTTGAGCATGCCGATGTCGCCGCCTTCCGATTACCTGCAGGATCGCCTGGGCATTCTTCGAGACGAAAATGACGGCGACGTGACGCCGCGAATGAAGCTCAGGTTGATCGAAGAATGGTTCTCTGGACACCACGAAGGAAGCCGCTTGATTCTGAGCAGTGACGCCTCGAGCATCCATAGCTCGGTGTCGTCTATGCACCGTGAACTGAAGCGCTTCACTGACAAGATCAGTCGTTTCAACTCAGGCCTGCAGGAACACCTGACTCGTAGCTCCCAGGTGTTCGACAGTATCACCGATCTCCAGGTGTCGCTCTTCTCGGCCGTCGAGGATCTGGATTACTGGCCGACCATTTCCAAGATCACCAACGCACGCGATGAGTGGATTGATAACGACAATCTGCCGAGTGAAGAAGCCGTTGCTGAACTGCTTCAGCTCCTCGAAAACTGGGATATCAAGACCGGCATCCAGGCCGATTTCAAGGCCCTTGTCAGCATTCGTGGCTCCGTTCGAGAGAACGGAAACGTCCGGCATTTCCGCAACAAGGTGGAGTTGGAGAACATTTCCTCCAACGGTCTGAGCTACCTGGTGCTCATCTGCTTGTTCCTAGGCTTCCTGTCAAAGGCGCGCGGTAGCGCCCCTGTGCAACTCACCTGGTGTCTCGATGAGCTGAAGGCGATTGACGACGAGAACACGATTTCCCTCACTCGCTATCTGTCCCAGAACTTCATCACCCTCTGTACAGCCTTTCCGGAGCCTGATGCGGAGACGCTCATGCTGTTTGAAAACAAGTACAAGCTCGATGCTGAACGCCGGCTCGTTACCTGTGAGTTGGCGGTGGACGGCGAAGATGAAGACCATGAACTTGTCATGGAGGAGAACTGATGAGTCAATTTGCTCGGGTGGTTACAGGGCTCATCGAGGGCCAGTTCATTTGCCAGGTCACTGACCGCGAGGGCTTCGATTTCCTCAGGAGCTCGCGTGAAAATGGGGGCATTCTGAATCGCGATGACGTCGATCAGTACCTGCGTCGGATGGGGTTGCGCCTCGCGAGTACCAGGGATGGCGGCGCATTCTTCGCGGCCTACGCTGACATTGATGGCGAGGGTAAGAAAGCCGCCAAGAAGCGTTTCGCCGAGCTCAAAAACCTCTACCGGCCGATGACCGCGTTCCTGGAGATGGTAATGCGCCTGACCGGGGACGATGGCTCTGTCTCCGCTGGCGCTAGGCTCGAAGTGAACAGAGTCATGGGGCGAATCGCCGAGAATGTTGGCCTGCAGGAGCAGCTTCGCCAGACAGCGGCCGACACCGGGATTGTCCCTAAGGATGGCTCAGACCGAGGGCGCCTCACCGGCATCGTGAAACGGTTTCGTGATGAGAAGTACCTGGAGCTGATCAATCCGGAAACTGAAACCTACATGTTCACCGGCCGGATTGAGTGGGTGCATGAGGCCATCGAGTACATCATGCTCCACGAGAAAATCAGTGAGGATGACTCCGACTTCGACAAGAGGACGCAGGCATGAGCATCGTCGCGGATTCTGTAACAGACTACCTGGAGCAGATTCACAGCAACCGGGCCCTGCTTTCCAGGATGTACTCTGAGGGCTACATCGTTCGCGACGAGGACAACAGTCGTAAGCTCAATCAGCTTCTCCAGATTCGCGCAATCCGGGTGAACCCTGGCGTCCAGGACACCTATCGGGTCTCCCCAACCCTAGGTCGGCTCTTCGACGAGGTGACCCACAAGTCCAGGTCATATGGCGTTTCGGCTGACTTCGCTGAGTCGATGGGTGTGATCATCAAACTCATGGACGACTACTCGAATGCTCATTTCGAAGGTCGCGATGATGACTGTGACAGCATCATGAGTCAGTACGACTTCGAGCTGTTTTCCATGGCCGATAGCATGAATGAATTCCTCTTGCTGGTGCGTACTGCAGTGGAGAACAACTTCGGCAATGTCCGCACCTACAAGGAGAAGGAAAAGCAGAATCAGCACTACCTGGATCAGTTGACTCGCATCAAAGCTGCGCTGGAGTCCTTCGACGCACCTGCTCTGCTCCACGAGCTGGAAACGCCTGAGCGAGAGCCATTGTTCGACCTCTATGAGCGTCACATTCTCGCGCATACTGCCGGTTGGCGTTCCGCTAACACGGACATCACCAGCGTACTGCGCGTCTACCTTCACAAACTGAGAGCTATCCAGCCTCGAGCGCGGCGTATTCGGGCTTTTCAGCTGCACCTACGGCGCAACCCTGCATTCGAGATCCGGGAGCCTGAGGAATACCCAGAGATTCCCGACTGGGCATACCAGCATGAGCCGATGAAGATCCAGCTGGAGGTGGATCTCGGCCGTGAAGATGTCCGCGACGCCTTGGTCGAGGTGGCTAAGAGCATTGAGTCGACGGTCGCTACGCCGCCAGTTGATCGTACACCTGGCCGCCTGGTGCGAGAAGAAGCCCCGAAGGCCGCTATCATCAAAGGGTCTCCCCTGGTGGTGGTAACCCAGCGACTCCTCAACGAAGCAGCAAGGACTCAAACGCCAATATCAGCAGCCACCTATTTCGCGCGTGCTCCCGAGACGATGGAGTACGACCAGGAATCCTGCATGCTGTGCTTCCTGAACCTTCTGGAGAAGCAAATAAGGGCCGGCGCTGGCATAGTTCGGAGGCTGCATGTCTCGGAAGTGGCAAAGAACGAATCAGACCGCCTGAGCGGGAATGTGGTGATCGAGGACGTCCACCTGTGCAAACGAGCCTGATCAAGCGCCTGACTACCATCTACCAATCGCCCGAGACTGACTTCAGGCCCAGCGCTCAGCTGAATGCCTTCTTGGAGGAGTTCGGTCTTGGTCAGCGTGTCGGTTCGCTTTGGCGTATCGCGCCGGCCGACAAGCAGCGCATCGCGGTCATTCTTCGGAATGAAGCGAAGGTAGACCCGGCCGCAGGCCTGACCGACTGGAATGAACTGCCACGGCATAAGGCTCTTGAGCACGGTGGGGATGAGAAACACAGCCGCAAGCGCCTCCGTGCAGGAAGGGTTGCGATCAAATCCCTGCCAGGGCGTCCTCTGCTTCTTGGCGCCGGCCGGATCACGCTGCCACCAGGTGGCTGCCTCGATCAGGACTGGAGCTATGTCGCTCAGCATTCTCATCATGAGGAGGTGCTGTTGATCGAGAACTGGGAGAGCTTCGAGCTGGCGCATGAAACCCCGTTTCTGACCGACCTCCCAGGCAATCCTCTCGTGGTGTTCCGAGGCGCGCCGGCCAGTTACAAGACCAATGCCTCCTACGACCTTCTTCGGGCCCTGGGGAAACCTGTGCTGGCTTTCACCGACTACGACCCAGAGGGGATCTCAATCGCGGCTTCCCTACCCCATTTCAGCCGGTATCTGGCGCCCTCGACCGAGATTCTTGAAAAGCTCATGAACCAGATCGCGACTGAAGATCGCTACAGGAAGCAGATCACCCAAAAGCCTGCGATGCTCCAGGCCCTAACCGACCCTGAAATGCAGCGTGTTTTTGCAGTTATTCAGCGAGCAGGTAAGGCGCTTCCTCAAGAGAAACTGATTGGGCTGAAGATATGATTTTGGATATCACGGACTCTGCCGGTTTCGACATGCCGGCCGGTTACGCCCTCGCGAGGGTTGATGTCCGAGTCGATGGACGCCCAGGTTTTATGGTGATGCTCTATGAGGTCGAAAGCCGCAACGTGGTCTTCCGGTGCAATGCAGCCATCATTGGAAAACCAGGCGAAGATGGCCGGCCGCCAATCCTGACCTCGTACAGCCGCTCCCCTTACCCGCAGCATGAACAGATCCGCAAGGGTATGCATTTCAAGCTGCAGACCGGATACATCCTTCCGCGATACGACATGGTACTCACCGGTAGGAACTGCAATGTTTTAGGAGGCGATCCTTTTCTGTTCGGTATGCAGATCAACGCATTGGTGGGCAGTGAGGTGCACTTTGCGATATGGAAGGCTCACGCTGGAGACCTTGTTCATGTGTCCAAGGATCGGCTCCTTGCCTGGTACAAAACCTTCTGGGAACCCAATAGTTTCTGCTCACTCGTAGCATTCGCCTCTTCAGCGCCCATCGACCCTTGGCTTCACTGGCGGGTAGACTTCGAAGCAGTCGCAAACCTCAATCCAGACCCACTGCCTCGTGGTATCTCGGAGCCCTTCACTCTAGATCGGATGCTGGAATCTCTATGAGCCTCGAAAACAATCATGTAGACCAGCTGATAGAGCTTGGCTTTTCCTACTGCGGGCCAATCTGCATCAGTGAGGACGACATCCAGTTCAAGCCTGAAACTCCAACTGGCAACTACAAAGGTGAGCAGGTCTATGCCTGGGTAGAGAGAATCGAAGATAGGTCTAAGGTTGTGTATGTTGGCCGGTGCGGAGGTGGAGTTAAAAGCCGATTCAACACGCATCGCGGTGGATTTAAGGACGGCTACTTCACGACCGGGACTGCCAAGGGGCAAGAATCAGGACGAAAGCTGGCAGGGTATTTCCGAAATGGACAGCGTAACGGGCGCAAATACTCGATTTACGCCAGAGCTTCTGATGTTGCCAATGTGTTCGGACAGCCTGTAAGCCTATCTCATGCTGAAGAGCGGGTGCTTATCGAGCGATTCCAGTCGCCCTGGAACTCAGAGATAGAGAGGAAAATGAAGCTCCAAGCAAAGCGGTGAGCACGACATTTCGGCCCTGATTGGCCTGGTGTGGGACGCCCAGCGCACTGCCATGATACGGCCGACTCAGGGCGTCTGGTAAGTGGGGGGCAGCGCTACACCCCACCCTTACCTGAGCAGCGGGTTTTTGTACCCAAACCGAGCGTTGTGCGCCGCCTGTCGCTCACGCTCTGCCTGGATCTGAGCGTTCAATCTTGGGAGCTGGCGCTCCAGGAACTCCGCGTGCAGCTGCGGGTGGTCGGCAGGTACTGCTTCCATGAAGTCGACACCATGCTCGACCGCGAGGTTTCTGCCCTGCTCCGAGAGGCTCATCTCGGCCAGCACCTGAATGTCCTTGGAAACCTGCTTTGACCATCCATCGGCGCCGAGGTCGCCGGCCAGGTACTTGCGGATCATCTGCACGCAGAGCTGGATTCGACCGAGCTCTTTCACCTTGTCCGGCTTGTACACCGCGTAGAAGTTGGAGACGCGCGCTTTCAGGCACAGCAGCGGGTTGATGATTGCGAACTCCACCCCGTCCACCGCGATCACGTCGATGCCGCGCGCCAGGTCAGAGTCGGCAATGCCCGGCACGTGTGATAGCACGTCGACGATGATCGACTCTCCCGAGCCTATGCGAGCGATGCGCGCGGCCCCGAGGTTGATGGTAGCCTGCTGCATGCCACCTTCCACTTCCGATGGCCGCTTGAAGCGAATGCCCAGGCGCTCTTCGCAGAATGACACTGCGCCGTTGGTGCCGGCGAAGTCCAGGTCATCGCTGAAGAGGTAGTTCAGGGTCGACGCTGAATTCTGCAGGCGCAGCGCCACGAACCAGAATGCCAGGGCCTGGCCGCCCACGATAACCAGCTGGTGTTGTTGCAGGATCTCGTCGACGTTGGTGCCCCCGTAAACGCGTTTGACCAGGTGGATGAATTCTTCGTGGTTCTGGATGAACTGGGAGGCGGAGACCATCAGGCTTTCCCTGCCGGCACGTAGCGTCGGTGGCCGACACCATAGCGAGCAAAAAGCGCCTCCATGTCTATGGTGGCCTGTTGGTCGATAACAGCAGCTGCTCCAGGAGCAAGGTTGCGACCTTCCTCCATCTTCTCGGCGCCCTGCCGTTCTTTGTCGACAAGAAGCGACTGAAGGCCGGCGCTTTCGGCCGGTATTGTGGCGATAGAAGGCTTCGCAGGGCCTTGGCCATCCGACATGGCTTAAGTCTCCACCGTCAGGGAATGCCTCGATACTATCAGCCTGCAAGGGCATTGGAACCCGTCTCGATGGAAGTATGCGACATGCGTTTCCAATAGAAGATCTGCTTTGGAAATGCCAGTCGTGCTAGTGTCCTCGCGTGATTCCAAGGATGCCGACATGCACGATCAGACTGTTCACGCCGCAATGAAGAGATGCTTCCAGGAGGCCAAGGCCAATAGGCAGATGAGCGCTGAGCGCGTCGCAGATGTCCTGGGAGTTAACGTCTGGCGCTTGTACAAGTGGCTTGAGACAGGTCGCTTGCCGATCAGCTACATCCCAGCATTTGAGCGCGCTTGTGGGGCCCACTACGTCACTGAAGCCCTGGCAAAGGCAAACCACGCGGTCGTTGCGGACTTCCCAGCCGGCAGGCGGCCAAGCGCCGCCGAGTTCCACGCAGTCCAAGTGAAGCTACTCGCTGCCACTGGAGCCCTGGTAGACCTCGAGATGGGTAAAGCTTCCGCAGAGGAGGCTGATGAGGCTATCTGGGCCGCACTGCAAGCGCTGTCGTCCCAGATGCTGAATGTGAAGTCAATGGCTGACCCTCAGCAGAGCCTACCCCTTTGAACGAACCCTGCTGGTGAAAAGTCTTGGCAGCTCAGACCTGGATCTCCCGACCGTCCTGGTCGACTATTTGCCGGAACCCTACCCCGAAGACATTCCCTTCTCGATACGACTCATGATGGTGGCCGTGGAACACCTTCCTGGCCCCTACTGAGCGCGCCAGTTCATCGATCTCAACGAACCCATGCCTGTGGCAGCTAGGCGCTTCATGCGTTACCAGGATCTCCGCAGATAGCATGGCGGTGCAGAAGTAGTCGTCCGGGTAGATAAAGCCCTGGGAGATCATCGCCATGTTCTCCTTCGCTTCTGGGTGAACACGACGCTGATCTATCTGCAGCAGGTACTCGTCCCGGTTCTGGGCGGAGCCGGATAGTGCATGAGGGTGCCACACTTTGCGGTCAAAAGTGCCGCCCAGCCCTGCGATCTCCACCCCGGCCACCAACTTGGCCTGGGCATGCAGGCTTCTCCCCTGTAAGGCATGGAGGTTATCCCAGTAGCGCTGCTCGTCGGCGTCATGGTTTCCGGGGATATACCAGACTTCACACACTGGAAGGATCGAACGCACGAGCACCGGAAGCGGAATAGCACACTCCACATCCCCCAGAAGTACGATGGCGTTGGGCTTCTGTGCCAAGACGGCTCTGACCAGGTAGTCGAGCTTTCCGTGCGGATCTCCGCAGAACCATATGGCGCTCATTCTTGCGCTCGCTTCCCCATGCCGTCCATCCAGATGTAAGTCTCTAGTCCCGCAATTTGTTGGAAAATCTTGTAAACCTGTAGTTTCTACAATACCATCTCGGCGCGTTGACACGGCTAGCACCGTGTCTACACTGCCAATACTATAACCAAACCAACAAATCTTCGCTGGGCTCCAGTTGCGCACCTAAAGTACGCATCCCCCTCACGAACGAGTCTGCGTAGCAAAACATTCAGAGCAAATATGGGCGCTACTCTAGATCAATTTGCAATGCTTCGGCTTGGCGACTTCAAAAGTCATGTGACAAAAATCCTCAAGGATTTCCAGTACGTCTATCTTCTGCAAAAAGATGCCGACGGAACTCTCATGCAGATAATCGACGTTAGAGCTAATGGTCTAGTCGACGACAAGAATCGTCTTTCCATTAAGGTTGGCGATAACTTCGAAGCGCGCGTTATGGCAAGTTTGGACGGCGGAAAGTTTAGGCTGAAGTCGCATTCAGTTAAGATCAATGTTGATAGTCTAGAAAACGTGTCTGTCGATAAAGACATGATGAGCCACTCTATCATCATGAGAGAAGACGATCAGATAGTCATGTTGAGTGGCTCTCACGAAAAGATTGAAGGCTCACTCTCGAAGGCCCTTGAAGCCATTGTGAAGCCTTACGCGAAGTGGTCGCACGATGGTGTCCTGAAGTTCAAGTCCACAGAGGCCTGATCGCTGAGGGCCATCGGAAGGCCCCATCAGACCTTCGCTTTCCAGACCGGCGCTGCATTTGCCAGAGTCATCGACTTCTGGCCTGTGAACCAAGCCATGCGGTCGATCTCCGCAGCTTCCATGGCGGCTTTCCCGTATCCCTTTGCGTCGCCTTCTTTCACTAGCGCCTCGATCAGCTGTTTCTCGAACCTGGTTGTGCTGAAATGTTCCAGCCAGTGCCGTAAGTCATCTACCGAAGGCAGATGTGGCATCGCCTCAAGCATCAGCGTCTGGCGCCGGCTCAGGTCATGGGCGAAGAAGTAGATGGCGTCCTTTGCGACCATCATTGGCCAGTTCGGGGCCTTTGCCGGGAAGAGACGCGGTGATGGGACGCCGTGCAGCATGCGCACGTAGCCTTTCGACCGCAGCGGCTTCTTCAGCCCAATTTGGATCTGGACATCATCAGTCCACCGGCCGGCCTTTCTGAGCTCCTTAACTGCCTGCTGCATTGCATAGTCGGAGCCGACACCGGGAGTCAGCTTCTGCTCTGCCCTGTTCATGAGCAGACGAAAGACGTAGTCCTCAGCCGATACAGGTTGGGTTAATCCTGGAAATTTCGCGGCGCTTACCGCCATGGAGGGGCTCCTTGCTCGAGTTGGATTGTCTTGTGCAGTTCATAGAGAGTCAGCCCTGGGGTAGAGCTTCATTTGTTCGTTCGTTTGAGTATGCTCTTCGCCCTGTTTCCAATGGGCTCTTTTGTTTGGAAATGACCGTGAGCAAGCACACCAGCATCCCAGGATGGCTCACCGACGCCTTAAACCGAGCTGGAATAGCCCACTTCTTCCCGGCGCCGGCCGGAGACACTAGGACACTCATCTCTCATTGCGGCCGTGAAGTGCAACCAGAGTCAGAGTCGACTGGGAAATGCACCCGCTGCACCATGCGCGAACCCGCAGAGCGGCCTGATACCCCTCGCCAATTGCGCGCTTGCGCGACTACGCTCTGATCTTCCGGTCGATTAAGCTGCGAATCCCACACAGACAAGGAGACGTTACATGGGATGGTGGAACACGATTTTTGGGGGCAAAAAGAAGAGTCCGCGCCGTTTAGAGCAATCGCTCGCGGCAAATGGCAGTCTGGATGACGGGTTCTTTACTTCCATGAACCCACCGTTCATGGGGCGTGGCTTTCCTTCACCAGATGGGCGCTATGTCGTTGGATGGGCCGTTACTGGAAACTCTCAGTCTGCAGGAGAGGCACCCAACCTCGTCCTCTGGGCCAGGGAAACTGATGAGCTTGTGCAGCAGAGAACTCTGATTCGGCCAGGTCGGGCCACAGTGTCTAACACCGGCCTGATCGCAGCAGAGGACTGGCTGAGTGATCAAGAACTGTCTGGTCGCTTCGTGGTGCTATCCAAAACTGGCGACCTGGTCATTGACCACCGCCTGGGGGCGAACATCTTCGTCAGCGGCATTTCCCCAAATGGGCGATATGCCTTCTGTCAGACAGCTGGACACGTCAAGAAGTACGTCGACGGCGGCACTGTGTTCTTCTTCGACTTGGACACCGGATCGTTGCTCTTCCGCAAGGAACTGCACAAGCAGTGGCCTAAGAGTTACCGCATTGATGAGAAGAAAGGACAGCTGATCGCCAAGTACGAAGATGGCAGCCAGGTGCGTATAGCTCCTGACGAGGTTGATCAGGTTGGCAGAGACGCTGACGATCTCTGGGCAGTGTGCACGCAAGCCGAAGAGCTCCTTGAGCAGAAAAGCCAGGACTTACTCCGATTGTCGGAGGTTGAAGAAGCTATCAACCGGCTGAGGGCTGCCACCCTTCTCCACCCTCGAGTTGACGCACAATCGAATCGGGTTCTCGGTCAGGTGTTAGAGGCCCTGGGTCGGCAAGCAGATGCCTTGATAGCTTGGGATGCTGCTTTGGCTATTGACCCCAAAATCGGTGTGAAGCGAAAGGCAGAAGCGCTGCGTAAACGCCTTGGGTTGCCGCCAGCTGGAGCCGGCGGTACTGTGCCAGCCCCTGAGACTCATTCGGAGACCCCAAGTGACTGAGCAACTCCCAGCAGTCTACATCGCCGGCATCAAGCATCTCTTTTCGAAGAACGCGCGGCGTAGCTTCATCGAAGCTGACGATCCTCTACTGCTGAGCGTTCAGGAGCATGGGATTCTCGAACCTCTCGATGTGCGCGTGGTTCATGATCGACTCGAGGTTCTCAGGGGTGGCCGGCGCCTGGCTATTGCTGAGCGCCTTGGATTGGCTGGTTTGCCAGTGAGGGTATGGGACGTGACTGATGAGGAGGCCCAGGAAATTATCCTGCTCGACAACATTGACGGATACCTGCCTTCGCCAGCGGAACAGTTGCACAGCCTTCAGGCTCTGCACCGCGAATTTGGAGCGGATACTGTTCCTGCTCTCCCGAGCGCGAACGATTCAGTTTGAATCGCCCGAGGCCTGGCCGGCGGCCGCAACGAATCCACTTTGCTTCAGCAAATCGTTGAACACCTGCCGGCCGTTGCGCCCGCCACGTTTTTTCGAGGCACGGTTCCACCAGGCGGACGCTGGATGAGGCGTATTTCCTACGGCGATGCCCTTCTCGCGTAACGCGAGCACCAGGCCTTCGTCGCTTGCAACCCGCCAGGCTAACTTGCTGCAGAACACCACCAGGTTCGGTCGCAAGCAAGCCACGACATGGGCAACGGTGGCCGAACTCACCTTCCGGTCGACCTCCTTCACCTGGATCGAGTCGCCTGTCTTCTCAGCCGGCCGCTGGAAGAAGTTCATGTAAGCCAGGCTCTCGAAGGGCGCGCGGCCGGCGCCGAAGCCTGTGCGCTGCAGTTCCGTGGACAAGTTGCGGTAGATCGTCTTCGACTTGCCAGCCCAATTGAGCTCAATTCCTTTTCGGATGATCGACCTGGTACGCATCCATCCAATATCGGTTGCGGTGTCGAGAGAAACGCCTGCGTACCACGCTTCGGCATCATGATGGTAGGTAGTCGTCTCCATCAGGTAGTGGCTCTCACCCAGGAGAAGAACTTTTAGATCCGCACTCGCGAAGCCGGCTCCGACCCATGGCATCAGGTTTGGATAGAGAGCCAGGTGTGGTGCAGCGGAGAGCTGCTCGTCATAGCGGGCGTCCAGCATAGCGAGTCCTATTGAAGGTACTTTTCGCAGTGCGAGGGGATATTCGGATACGGGACGTCGTCCTCAGTTCCACCTTCTCGAAGCGTCTTGGCTACGTCATTGCCGTAACCCATAACAATCCGCATGCATTGAGAGCGCTCATTCGAACTCGCGTCCGCAGCACTGACAGTGCTTCCTGGATTCGACTGCCAGGAAGTTGAGCTGGTGGTTCCTGTGGAACTGGGCGGTTTTGGTGTCGCGGCCAGGGAGGTGGTTCTACTTGGCTCCGGAGCCTTTTGTGTCGCAATCACGGCTCCGGAGGGGGGCTCAGGATTTGCACTGGGAGCCCCTTTGTAGAAGAGGCCAAGGCCAATTATGAAGCCGCCACCCAGGGCGAGAATTCCTAGCTCCAGCGCACGAATCTTTTCCATGCTCAGCTTCCTTGCAGTGCAGAGTGGTTGACGATTCTCGCAGTAATGGCCTCTGGCCGCAATTCAGCGCTTGGCGCGCGCCTTACGAACAGCCTCTTCGATGACCGGGCGCTCCCTCTCCATCTTGTGGAGCCTCAGGGCTACCTCGCCGACGAGCTCATCGAAACTGACGTAGTTCTGCTCAAGCCGATTCTCGAAGATCGCTTCCAGCTCGGGCTGGCCGCTGACATCCAGCTCCTCGGTGAAGTTGGGGACATCTGGAACGATGTCTACCATCGGCCCATGGTGCATGTCCCCATCGAAGTAGATACGGAGCACCCGGTGGAAACCGTCGAAGTTCCCTGTAAGGTGCAGAGTTCCAGACCCCGCCAGAAGCTGCGCACGGTTTGCTGTGAAGCCGTATGCCGTACCGAGGCGGATCACCTTGGAAGCACGACTGAACAGCATCTCCTTGTTGTGCAGGCCATGCTGGATGTACAGATCTGGAAGCTGCAGTCTATTGAGCTGATCGCGAAGCCCTTTAAGGTCGGAGGCTAGGATCTTTCCCTGTGGGTCGGAAGGCCCTCTAAAGCACCTGATCAGGCGAAGAATCAGACCCATGACCTGGGAAGTGTGTTTCGTGGAGGTGAGGCTCATGGAATGAGTCCTGGCTGGTGCACCTCCTTGGTGGCGTTATGGTTGAACTACTCTTCGTCGTTACGGCGGCGGCCGGCCAATAGTCCTGCAGGCTCATCGGCCATGGCACCATGCACGGCGATAGATAGGATTCTGTTGAATTGGTCAGACTTCGGAATATTCACACCCTGGGACTCAAGGTACTCAAGTCGCTTCTTCATTACTTCGTACTCTTCGTCGGTCATAGATCCTCCCTTTTGTGTGCAATTTCATAGAAAAAGATGGCCTTTGGCAAGGCGACGGTTAACATAACCTTCACCCCACAAGATCGAGCTGCACCCATGCACTGGAGCACTATTGCCCTGGGCTATTGCGCGGTGGCCATGAGTCTGACCGCGCTGTACCGGCGATATCCGTCGTTTCTCGAGCAGGACATGAAAGAGCCAGGGATTGCCAATTCGGAGATCACAGCTCCTGCAGCCGGCCAACGCAACGGGCGCGATTATGAAGACTGTATAAGGGTGGCAAACGCCCTGCTGTGGCCCATCTTGCTACCACTGACCACCCTGGCCAGCCTATGCCGTCTCCTGCAAAGCACAAACGGCTAGCCAAGCCATGGGCTTCGGAGGGTGTTTGTTCTATGGGCCTGAAGCGGTTGGGAGGCAGAAGCTGTTATAGGGCCTGTCGATGGGGCAGACAGGCAATTGGTGGCGACTCGCGCTTACGCGCCTGCCCTGCTCCCCTACGAGCCTCTCTTTACAGAGACCTCAGGAGCAGAACAAGCCATTTATGACGGCGCTGGCGCCTGATTGGTGGCGACCAGAGAGCAACCGTCTCGATCTCCGGCTAGATGTCCAGGTAGTGCTCAGGCCCAAGAGCGGCCGGGGCAATCCTCTGGATCGACCAGTTCCAGTGGAAGAGATCCTCGCCATCCATCTGCCATCCATTCTGCAGGTGATCTCGGATCATCCCATCGATGCGCTGTTGCGTTTCTGCAGCATCCGGGTATGGGGGAAGCCCCTCATCTTTGCGCTCGACCAGTCGGATCTCAAGCTCATTGAACTTGAACTTGGCAGCAGCAAGGTTGAAGTTTCGGCGAATCAGCGGGCCAGACTTAGGGCTCGGATTCTCCTTCTCAAACATACCTCGAAGGAGTTCGATGGCCTCCTCCTTGCTGTGTTCGTGGACGATCTTTAGCTGCTCGACGCGCCGCTCGATCTGGAACTTGCACTCAGCTTTCAGCTGGGCCGAGGTGGTGATGAAGTCGATGGCCGGGTCGTGGTGGCAGCAGAGCTTAGTGCTGGCATCTGCAGCCGGCACTTTCATCTTGTTCACACGCCATTGGAAGCCAAGCTCGTTCCATTGAGGGTGGGTGACGATCAGGCCCACGTTGTTGGCGCCTGAAAGGATTTTCCACCAGGTTTGAGCGATGCAAAGCTCCAGCTGGACATTGGCAGTGACCACCTCCTCCGCTTCGAATGGATTCTCGATGGGGATTGGCTCATCACTCTCGATGACTTCGTACCAGGGCTGCGACAGCGCCAGTGGCGGTGGGAAGATGAGCGCTGACTTGCCTTCAGACAGCCGCTTGAACAGCGCCGACGTCTCGAGATTTACCTCGGGCAGATCATCGACAAGGCGGATGATTCGGAGATACCGGCTGTGGATGTCAGCCTTGATGTCGGTAGTCATGTCCTCCCTCCTGGTGCACTACGCTCGTGGCAACCCTGTAATAATTACCACGTAGGACAATGCCATGTGGAAAGTGTCATGCAAACTTGGCAATTTCGCATTGCCAATTGTCAGCTTTCCTTCAGGCTCGAACGTAAAAAGCACTCTCTCGGAGGGCACCTGGTGGTTTGGCCCCCTGTATCTGAGGACAGGGCCTCACGCTTAAACTAGGAGATAGTCTTGTGACTGGTTTTAAGCGTATGCCCAATGGAAGTGATG
>NZ_JACHLI010000037.1 GCF_014204515.1 Pseudomonas nitroreducens
GTAGTGAAACGACGCATCGCCGATGGTAGTGTGGAGTTTCTCCATGTGAGAGTAGGTCATCGTCAAGCTCCTATCCCAAGACCCCTGGTCAGCATAGCTGGCCGGGGGTTTTGCTTTTGCGCGCCGGAAATTGGCCTTGCAATGAGGCTGGGCACTCACTCCAGGAGGCGTAAATCGTCGTCGTGGGGAGTGTCATGGACGGCAGTGAAACTGCGGACGGTCATGGGCGCTGCGAGCTCGAATTCGCAGCGCCAAGGCAAGAGATGTTCGCGAGCAAGCTCGCTCCTACCAAGGGCGTGAGCGGCCCAGTAGAGGCTCTGGAACGCCATTTCCCGCATGTACAGTCCATCCGATTTGACTGGTTACAACCGCCTGCCGGCAGACTGATGGCATTTCATCCAACTGTCACATTTGCGTCATAGAGTCTTCATGCGGTCTGACAATACTGGCCCCCGTTCCATCCAACCCCATTCTCCTCAAGGAGCAAGGCATGAAACTCAAGCGTTTGATGGCGGCCCTGACTTTTGTCGCCGCAGGCGTAGGCACCGCCAGTGCGGTGGCCGCGATCGATCCGGCTCTGCCGGACTACCAGAAAGCCAGCGGTGTGTCGGGTAACCTGTCGAGCGTCGGTTCCGACACTCTGGCCAACCTGATGACCATGTGGGCGGAAGAGTACAAGCGCCTGTACCCGAACGTGAACGTGCAGATCCAGGCCGCCGGTTCCTCCACCGCGCCGCCGGCTCTGACCGAAGGCACCGCCAACCTGGGCCCGATGAGCCGCAAGATGAAGGACGTCGAGCTGCAGGCCTTCGAACAGAAGTACGGCTACAAGCCGACCGCTGTTCCGGTAGCCGTGGACGCCCTGGCGATCTTCGTGCACAAGGACAACCCGATCAAAGGCCTGACCATGCAACAGGTCGACGCCATCTTCTCCTCCACCCGCCTGTGCGGCGGCAAGTCGGAAGTGAAGACCTGGGGTGACCTGGGCCTGACCGGTGACTGGGCCAACAAGCCGGTCCAGCTGTTCGGTCGTAACTCCGTCTCCGGCACCTACGGCTACTTCAAGGAAGAAGCCCTGTGCAAAGGCGACTACAAGCCGAACGTGAACGAGCAGCCGGGTTCGGCTTCCGTGGTGCAGTCGGTCAGCCAGTCCCTGAACGGTGTGGGCTACTCCGGTATCGGTTACAAGACCGCTAGCGTGAAGACCGTTGCCCTGGCCAAGAAAGAAGGCGGCGAGTTCATCGAAGACAACGAGGCGAACGCCCTGAACGGCTCTTACCCGCTGTCGCGCTTCCTCTACGTCTACGTCAACAAGGCGCCGAACAAGCCGCTGAACCCGCTGGAAGCCCAGTTCCTGAAAATGGTTCTGTCCAAGACCGGTCAGCAGGTTGTCGTGAAAGACGGCTACATCCCGCTGCCGTCCAAGGTCGCCGAGAAAGCGATCAAGGATCTGGGTCTGTAATCAGTCCTCCAACCGGGCGGAAATCCCCGCCCGGCATGGGCTGACGCATACTCGACCGGGCCCGCCAGCAAGGCTCTGCTGGCGGGCTTTGTCGCGTCACTTCCATGTCATCTTTCTGTCATATAGGGCCGCTAGGGTGTCACTCCATGAACGACATGGCCAACTCCCCGATGACTTCTTCTCTTCCCGAGCGCATCGATTTCAATACGCCTGCCCTGCAGCGCAAGCGCCGTATCCGGGCGCTCAAGGATCGACTGACCCGCTGGTACGTGCTGGTCGGCGGTCTCGCCGTGCTGGCCGCCATTACCCTGATTTTCTTCTACCTCGCCTATGTCGTGCTGCCGCTGTTCCGTGGCGCCGAGCTGGATGCGCGTGATCCCCTGACTCCGGCCTGGCTGAAGACGGCGCAAGCGCCGCTGCTGCTGAGCATCGAAGAGCAGAACATGGTCGGCATGCGCGTCGCCGCCAATGGCGAAGTGGTGTTCTTCGACGCCAGGAAAGGCGACGAGATGGACCGCGTGGCACTGAAGCTGCCCGCCGGCACCAGCGTGACTTCCATCGCCGAGGACCAGCCGGGTCACCCGACCGTGGCGCTGGGCCTGTCCAACGGCCAGGTGCTGGTGTTCAAGCACAACTACAAGGTCACCTACCCGGACAACCAGAAGACCATCACCCCGCACATCGACTATCCCTATGGCGATGCGCCGATGAACCTGGACACCCAGGGCCGTCCGCTGGAGCACGTGGCCATCGTCACCGGTGATGAAAGCCTGCTGCTCGCCGCTTCCAGCGGTAGCCAGCTGATGCTGCTGGGCCTGACCCAGCAGGAAAACATGCTGACCGGCGAGAGCAGCCTGCAGGAAGAACGCATCAACCTGCCGCAGATCGCCGACCCGGTGAAGGCCCTCTACATGGACCCGCGCAAGCAGTGGCTCTATGTGCTCAACGGCCGCGCCCAGGCGGATGTCTTCGACCTGAATACCCGCCAGCTCAACGGCCGCTACAAGCTGCTGGATGACGCCTCCGCCGAAGTGACCGCCAGCAGCCAGCTGCTGGGTGGCATCTCGCTGATGGTCGGCGACTCCAAGGGTGGCATCGGCCAGTGGTTCATGGCCCGCGGTGAGGATGGCGAACCGCGCCTGTCCCACGTGCGTGACTTCAAGCTGGGCGACCAGCCGATCGCCAGCATCGCCCCGGAACAGCGCCGCAAGGGCTTCCTGGTCCTCGACAAGCAAGGCAACCTGGGCATCTTCCACAGCACCGCGCACCGCACGCTGCTGGTGGAGAATGTCGCTCCGTCCGCCGGCCCGATGGCCCTGTCGCCGCGCGCCAACCGCCTGATCCTCGAACAGGGCGGCGAGCTGCGTCGCTTCAGCCTGAGCAACCCGCACCCGGAAGTCTCCTTCAGCGCGTTGTGGGGCAAGGTCTGGTACGAGAGCTACGACAAGCCGTCCTACGTCTGGCAGTCCACCGCCGCGACCACCGACTTCGAGCCCAAGCTGAGCCTGTCGCCGCTGACCTTCGGTACGCTGAAGGCGGCGTTCTACGCGATGATCCTCGCCGCGCCGCTGGCTATCGCCGCGGCCGTCTACACCGCCTACTTCATGGCTCCGGGCATGCGCCGCAAGGTCAAGCCGGTGATCGAGCTGATGGAGGCGCTGCCGACGGTGATCCTCGGCTTCTTCGCTGGCCTGTTCCTGGCGCCGTACGTCGAAGGCCACCTGCCGGGTATCTTCAGCCTGCTGCTGCTCACGCCGCTGGGCATCCTGGCCGCCGGCCTGATCTGGAGCCGCCTGCCTGAACGCATCCGCCTGAGCCTGCCGGCAGGCTGGGAAGCGGCGATCCTGATCCCCGTGGTCCTCGCCACTGGCGCCTTCGCCCTGTGGATGAGCCCGCACCTGGAAACCATGTTCTTCGGCGGCGACATGCGCCTGTGGATCAGCCACGACCTGGGCATCACCTACGACCAGCGCAACGCTCTGGTGGTCGGCCTGGCCATGGGCTTCGCAGTGATCCCGAACATCTTCTCCATTGCCGAAGACGCCATCTTCAGCGTGCCGCGCAGCCTGACCTACGGCTCCCTGGCCCTGGGCGCCACGCCCTGGCAGACGCTGACCCGCGTGGTGATCCTGACCGCAAGCCCAGGCATCTTCTCCGCGCTGATGATCGGCATGGGCCGCGCCGTGGGCGAGACCATGATCGTGCTGATGGCCACCGGCAACACCCCGGTGATGGACGTGAACATCTTCCAGGGCATGCGGACGCTGGCGGCGAACGTCGCGGTGGAGATGCCCGAGTCGGAGGTGGGCGGGACTCACTACCGCGTGCTGTTCCTCTCGGCACTGGTGCTGCTGTCCTTCACCTTCGTGATGAACACCCTGGCAGAGCTGATCCGTCAGCGCCTGCGCAAGAAATACGCGTCGCTCTGAGCGACGCCCGACGAGGCTACGTTCCGTGAAACAGAAACAGGAATCCGTCAAAGCGTGGTTCGCCAGCGGTTCTCCCTGGGTGTGGATGAACGCGGGTGCGGTGTCCATCGCCGTGATCATGACCATCGGCCTGCTCGCCGTGATCGCCGTGCGCGGTCTCGGCCACTTCTGGCCGGCGGATGTGATCGAGGCGACCTACAGCGTCCCCGGTGAAGCCGCCAAGACCCTGATCGGCGAGGAAGTGCAGATCGAGCAGGTGCCGCGCGAACGCCTGCGCAGCGCCGGCCTGCCGGTGCCGGACAACGGCCCGGAGTTCATGACCCGCGAACTGCTCAAGCTGGGCAACCGCGACCTCTACGGCAGTGACTTCTCCTGGGTGATCGGCGAGTGGCTGACCGACCGTCGTCACCCGGCCGAGCTGGTGACCCTGGAACGCCGCGAATGGGGCAACTTCTATGGCTACCTGCTGAGTGTCAAGGAAAGCGGCAAGGTGGTCGCCGAAGGTGCCGGCGCCATGGCCGAACTGCAGACCCGTCTGAAGCGCGTCGATGAGCTCTATTCCAAGCTGTACCAGCTGGAGAAGAAGGACATCGGCGGCATCAACCACGGCCTGGAGCGCCTGCGCCTGAAAGAGCGCGGCCTGCAGCTGAACAACCAGCTGGACGCCACCGCCGAGGCCGACATCGCCGCCGGCCGCGCCGAGCTGAACGCCCAGTACAAGGTGCTGGAAGAGCAGCTCAACGCCCTGCATGCGGAGTTCAACCGCGACAGCATCGTCATGCGCGACGCCAGCGGCCAGCAGACCGAGATCAGCGTCGGCAAGCTGGTGCACGCCTACCAGCCCAACCAGATGGGCGTCGGCGCCAAGCTGAGCTTCTACTTCAAGAAACTGTGGGAGTTCCTCAGCGACGACCCCCGTGAAGCCAACACCGAGGGCGGCATCTTCCCGGCCATCTTCGGCACCGTGATGATGACCCTGGTGATGGCCGTGATCGTTACCCCGTTCGGCGTGATCGCGGCAGTCTATCTGCGCGAATACGCTCGCCAGGGCCTGTTGACCCGCGTCATCCGCATCGCGGTGAACAACCTCGCAGGTGTGCCGGCGATCGTCTACGGCGTGTTCGGCCTGGGCTTCTTCGTCTACGTGCTGGGCGGCTCGCTCGACCGCATGTTCTTCCCCGAAGCGCTACCGGCGCCGACCTTCGGCACACCGGGGCTGTTCTGGGCCTCGCTGACTCTGGCCATCCTCGCGGTACCGGTGGTGATCGTGGCCACCGAGGAAGGCCTGGCGCGCATTCCGCGCGCCACCCGCGAAGGCTCCCTGGCCCTGGGCGCGACCAAGGCCGAGACCCTGTGGAAAGTGGTGCTGCCGATGGCCAGCCCGGCGATGATGACCGGCCTGATCCTCGCCGTGGCCCGCGCCGCCGGTGAAGTGGCGCCGCTGATGCTGGTGGGCGTGGTGAAGCTGGCTCCGGCACTGCCGGTGGACGGCAACTACCCCTACGTGCACCTGGACCAGAAGATCATGCACCTGGGCTTCCACATCTACGACGTCGGCTTCCAGAGCCCCAACGTCGAAGCCGCGCGCCCGCTGGTGTACGCCACTGCGCTGCTGCTGGTGATGGTGATCGCCCTGCTGAACTTCTCGGCCATCGCCATCCGTAACCGCCTGCGCGAAAAGTACAAGGCGCTGGAAAACTGATTCTGCAGGCGGCGGGCCACGCCCGCCGCCAGGCCTCCCAAGGAGACTGACCATGCAACAAGAAACCGGATCCCACGGCATCGACATCGGCGCGCTCGGCCGCGGCGACCGCCAGGGCATGAACCTGGAAAGCGAGACCGTCGCCCTCGAAGTGCCCGGCCTGAGCCTGTTCTACGGCGAGAAGCAGGCGCTGTTCGACGTCAGCATGAACATTCCCAAGCAGCGCGTGACCGCCTTCATCGGCCCGTCCGGCTGCGGCAAGTCGACCCTGCTGCGTTGCTTCAACCGCATGAACGACCTGGTCGACGGTTGCAACGTGAAGGGCGAGATCCTCCTCGACGGCCACAACATCTTCGCCAAGAACGTCGACGTCGCCGAGCTGCGCCGCCGCGTCGGCATGGTGTTCCAGAAGCCCAACCCGTTCCCCAAGAGCATCTACGAGAACGTGGTGTACGGCCTGCGCATCCAGGGCATCAACAAGAAGCGTGTGCTCGATGAAGCCGTCGAATGGGCCCTCAAGGGTGCTGCGCTGTGGGACGAGGTGAAGGATCGCCTGCACGAGTCCGCCCTCGGCCTCTCCGGCGGCCAGCAGCAGCGTCTGGTAATCGCCCGCACCATCGCCGTGGAGCCGGAAGTCCTGCTGCTCGACGAGCCCTGCTCGGCGCTGGACCCGATTTCCACCCTGAAGATCGAAGAGCTGATCTACGAGCTGAAATCCAAGTTCACCATCGTCATCGTCACCCACAACATGCAGCAGGCCGCGCGCGTCTCCGACTACACGGCGTTCATGTACATGGGCAAGCTGATCGAGTTCGGCGATACCGATACCCTGTTCACCAACCCGGCCAAGAAGCAGACCGAGGACTACATCACCGGTCGTTACGGCTAGTCTCGCGGTCTTGCGTGCGCGGTAGAACTTCCCGGAGAACATCACAAGCCAGCGGCCCGGAGCCTGCGGCTTTCGCGGAGCGAACATGATCAACAAAGAAAGCCTCACCCACCACATCTCGCAGCAGTTCAATGCCGAGCTGGAGGAAGTGCGCAGCCATCTGCTGGCCATGGGCGGGCTGGTGGAAAAGCAGGTCAACGACGCGGTCAACGCGCTGATCGACGCCGACTCGGGCCTGGCCCAGCAGGTGCGCGAGATCGACGACCAGATCAACCAGATGGAGCGCAACATCGACGAGGAATGCCTGCGCATCCTCGCCCGTCGCCAGCCGGCCGCCTCCGACCTGCGTCTGATCATCAGCATCTCCAAGTCGGTGATCGACCTGGAGCGCATCGGTGACGAAGCCTCGAAGATCGCCCGCCGCGCCATCCAGCTGTGCGAGGAAGGCGAGTCGCCGCGCGGCTACGTCGAGGTGCGCCACATCGGCAACCAGGTGCGCAAGATGGTGCAGGAGGCGCTGGACGCCTTCGCCCGCTTCGACGCCGACCTCGCCCTGTCGGTCGCCCAGTACGACAAGACCGTCGACCGCGAGTACAAGACCGCCCTGCGCGAGCTGGTCACCTACATGATGGAAGACCCGCGGGCGATCTCCCGCGTGCTCAACGTCATCTGGGCCCTGCGTTCGCTGGAGCGCATCGGCGACCACGCACGCAACATCGCCGAACTGGTGATCTACCTGGTGCGCGGTACCGACGTGCGCCACCTCGGCCTGACCCGCATGAAGGAAGAAGTGCAGGGCAAGTCCGCGAGCCAGCCCGAGAGCAAGCCCGAATAAGCACCCGCCTGCTGCTCGATGAACCCGGCCTTGCGCCGGGTTCGTCATTTTATGGCCGGACGGTCCCGTGCCAATGGCACGTAGCCACCCGGCAAGGCTATCCTTCGCCCTATCGATTTTCCGGAGATGCCGATGGGCAAGGTCAGTGTGCTGGTGGTGGATGACGCTCCGTTCATCCGTGACCTGGTGAAGAAAGGGCTGCGCGACCATTTCCCCGGTCTGCAGATCGAGGAGGCGGTCAATGGCCGCAAGGCCCAGCAGTTCCTCGCGCGCCAGGCGGTGGACCTGATCCTCTGCGACTGGGAAATGCCCGAACTGTCGGGCATCGAGCTGCTCACCTGGTGCCGCGAGCAGGACAGCCTGAAGACCACGCCCTTCATCATGGTCACCAGCCGTGGCGACAAGGACAACGTGGTGCAGGCGATCCAGGCCGGCGTCTCCGACTTCATCGGCAAGCCGTTCTCCAACGACCAGCTGGTGAGCAAGGTGAAGAAGGCGCTGTCGCGCGCCGGCAAGCTCGAAGCGCTGGCCGCCCAGGCGCCGCAGCGCAGCCTGGTGGGGTCGATGCCCAATGACTCGCTCGCCGCTCTCACCGGTGGCAAGGCCGATGTCGTGCGCCCGGCGGCGCCCGCCGCAGCGCGCCCTGCCGCGGAGGCTCCAGCCCCTGCTGCTGCGGCGCCGGCGGCCCGCAGTGGTGCCAAGGGCCAGCAGGGCCAGTTGCGGCTGCCTTCGATCAGTCTGCCTTGTGTGATCAAGGCGATCAGCCTCAAGGAGGCGCTGCTGGTGGTCAAACGCGGCACGCCGCTGCCGCAGGTGCTGGAGAGCGCCGTGCTGGACCTGGAAGAAGACAGCGATGTCGCCCGCCTCAACGGCTACCTGCACGCGGTGGCGGCGCTGGAGCCCAAGCCGGACAGCGAGTGGCTGCAGCTGACCTTCCGTTTCGTCGACCGCGACCCGCAGAAGCTCGACTACCTGTCGCGCCTGATTGCCCGCGGCAGCACCCAGAAGCATTACGTCCCCGGCGCCTGAGCCGACTGCCCCGCGCCGACCGACGGGCAGTACTGCTTCACACGCCGACCGGCGGCAGGTCGCGACGCAGAGCCTACGCTGCTAGTCTTGCCTGCGTCGCCATACCTATAACCAGAGTCGACATGCTAGGGCGCAGTATCCTCCTGTGCGGTCTATTGGCCGCATCGGGCACGGCTTCGGCCGTGACCATCTACAAGTACACCGACGCCAATGGCGTGGTCACCTACACGGACAAGGCCGTGGCGGGTGCGGCGGTGTTCGTCTTCCGCGATCGCATGGTCGAGCACCTGGAACTGCAGGTGAAGCTGGAGACCAGGAAGCATGCCGGCGGCGAGACGCTGCAGGTGCGCAATGACCTGTACGCACCGGTGGAGGTGGAGCTGAGCGTGACCGGCGCGCAGAACGCCGTGGGCGTGCCGCAGAAGCCGATCCGCTGGGTGCTGGCGCCGCGCAGTTCGATCCGCCTGGCCACCCTGACCGCGCTCGATCCGTCCAAGCCGCTGCGCTACAAGCCCAAGCTGCGCTATGCCCTGGGCGACCCGCGGCCGACGCCGCTGTCCTACCAGTACGCGCTGCCCTGGACCGGCGGGCCGTTCCGCCTGACCCAGGGCGCCAATGGCCGCTACAGCCATTTCACCCCCAAGGGCCGCTACGCCATGGACATCGCCATGCCGGTGGGCACGCCGATCATCGCGGCGCGCGGCGGCACCGTGGTGAAGATCGAGAACGGCCAGGATGGCCGCGGCAAGAATCCGTCCGGCAACTTCGTGCGCATCCTCCACGACGACGGCACCATGGGCGTCTACCTGCACCTGATGCGCGGCTCGGTGCTGGTCCACGAAGGCCAGCGTGTCGCTACCGGTTCGCCGCTGGCGAAATCGGGCAATACCGGCAACAGCAGCGGCCCGCACCTGCATTTCGTGGTGCAGCGCAACGTCGGCCTGGAGCTGGTCTCGATTCCCTACGACTTCTCCCAGCCGGTGGATACCCTGCCGAACTTCGCGGTGGTGAAGGGCAACTGAGCTTCCTCCGGTAAAGAAAAAAGGCTGCCCGAAGGCAGCCTTTTTTCATGGGCGAGGGCAGGACTCAGTCCAGCTTCACCACCTTGGCGAGGACGATCTTCGGGCCCTTCATCTTCTTCACGATGATGCGCAGGCCTTCGGTATCCAGCACTTCCTCTTCTTCCGGCACGCGCTTGAGCGTGTCGTAGACCAGGCCGGCGAGGGTATCCGCCTCGACGTGGTCCAGATCGATGCCCAGCAGGCGCTCCAGCTTGAACAGCGGGGTGTCGCCACGCACCAGCAGCTTGCCGGGCTGGTAGGCGACGATGCCGCGCTCGGCTTTGCGGTGTTCGTCCTGGATATCGCCGACCAGCACTTCCAGCACATCTTCCATGGTCAGGTAGCCGACGACCTTGTGGTCGGCTTCCTCCACCAGCGCAAAGTGCGAGCCGCCCTGGCGGAACTGTTCCAGCAGGCGCGCCAGCGGCAGGTGCTTGGTGACCATTTCCAGCGGGTGGGTCAGCTCATCGAGGTCGAAGGACTCCGGCAGGCTGTCCAGCGTGGCCAGGGCCAGCAGCAGATCCTTGATGTGCAGCAGGCCGATGAACTCGCCCTTCTCGCTGTCGTAAACCGGGTAGCGGCTGTACTTGTGGCGGCGGATGGTGGCGAGGATGTCGTCCAGCGGGGCAGTGCGTTCCAGGTAGACTAGGTCTTCGCGGGAGTTGGCCCAGTCCACCACCTCCAGCTCGCCCAGCTCCACCGCCGAGGCCAGCACGCGCATGCCCTGGTCGCTGGGGTCGTGGGCGCGGCTGGAGTGCAGGATCAGCTTGAGCTCGTCGCGGCTGTAGTGGTGCTCGTGGTGCGGCCCCGGCTCGCCCTGCCCGGCGATCTTGAGGATGGCGTTGGCGCTGGCGTTGAGCAGCCAGATGGCCGGGTACATCGCCCAGTAGAACAGGTACAGCGGCACCGCGGTCCACAGCGACAGCAGCTCGGGCTTGCGGATCGCCCAGGACTTGGGCGCCAGCTCGCCGACCACGATGTGCAGGTAGGAGATGATGAAGAACGCGGTGAAGAACGACACGCCGCGGATGACTTCCTCGGAGTGCACGCCGGCCCAGGCCAGCAGCGGTTCGAGCAGTTCGGCGAAGGCCGGCTCGCCGACCCAGCCCAGGCCCAGGGAGGCCAGGGTGATGCCCAGCTGGCAGGCCGAGAGGTAGGCGTCGAGCTGGTTGTGCACCTTGCGCAGGATGGTGCCGCGCCAGCCGTGCTGGTTGGCGATGGTCTCCACCCGGGTGGAGCGCAGCTTGACCATGGCGAACTCGGCGGCGACGAAGAAGCCGTTGAGCACGACGAGGAACAGGGCGAACAGGATCAGGCCGAAATCGGCGAAATAGGTGAGGAAGTTGCTACTAGGGGAAGGGTCCATGGTTCTGTTGGTTCAAGAATGGACGGACAAGGATGCGGTTCGTGGGGCCTGGCTGGCAAGCCCGTCTGTAGCGCAGGCGAAGTCGGCCATGGTTATGCGCGGCTCTCCACCTGTTGCGGCGGGAAGTGGCAGGTGAAGCTGCTGCCCTTGCCCGGCACGCTGCTGATGTCCAGGGTGCCGCGGTGGCGCAGCAGCACGTGCTTGACGATGGCCAGGCCCAGGCCGGTGCCGCCGGTGCTGGCGTTGCGGCTGGAATCGACGCGGTAGAAGCGCTCGGTCAGGCGCGGCAGGTGTTTGGGATCGATGCCGATGCCGCTGTCCTGCACGGCCAGGTGCGCGCCTTGCTCGTCAGCCCACCAGCGAATGCGGATCTCGCCCTCGTCGGGGGTGTACTTCACGGCGTTGAATACCAAGTTGGAGAAGGCACTGCGCAGTTCCGCCTCGCTGCCCTTGAGCTTCACCTTCGCATCCGCCTCCAGGCTGATGCGGTGGTTGCGGCCGGCGGAGAGCGCCTGGGCGTCGTTGCGGATCGACAGCAGCATCAGGTCCACCGCCACCGGCTTGTTGTCCGCCGGGTAGTCGGTGGCTTCCAGCTTGGCCAGCAGGAGCAGGTCGTTGAGCAGGTTCTGCATGCGTCCGGCCTGCTGCTGCATCTGCTGCAGGGCGCGGGTCCAGCGCGGGTTCACGTCCTCGACATTGTCCAGCAGCGTCTCCAGGTAGCCGGCGATCACCGTCAGCGGCGTGCGCAGCTCATGGGAAACGTTGGCGACGAAGTCCTTGCGCATCTGTTCCAGCTGGTGGACGCGGGTCACGTCGCGCACCAGCATCAGGTGCTCGCCGGCGCCATAGAGGGTGATGTGGAACTGCAGGCGCAGGTTGTCGCTGATCGGCGAGGAGAGCTCCAGCGGCTCGCGGTAATCCTCGCCCTCGAAGTATTCCTTGAAGCGCGGATGGCGCACCAGGTTGGTCACCGGCTGGCCACCGTCCTGCGGACTCTTCAGGCCCAGCAGGCGCTCGGCGGACTGGTTCCACCATTCCAGGTTGCCGTCGCGGTCGAGCAGGATCATGCCGTCGCGCAGCGCCGCGGTGGACTCCTGCATGCGGTCGATCACTGCCTGCAGGCGGCCGCGGGCCTTCTGGTTGCGGCGCTGCAGGTGATAGATGCTGTCGAAGATCTCGCCCCACAGGCCGTAGCCATCGGGCGGTGCTTCGTCGGGCTGGTGGTTCTTCAGCCACTTGTGCAGGCGCAGCAGCTGCCAGGTCGACCAGCCCAGGTAAGCGCCCAGCGCCACGGCGACGGCACAGCCGTACTGGCCGGTGATCAGGCCGAGCAGGGCGCCGGCGGCTACGACTAGCAGCAGGTGGCGTATCAGCACGCCACTCCAGTTCTGGGTCACGAAATTCCGTTCCTTGTGCCCGTCGGGTCAGGGACCCGGTCAGCTTTTGGTCGAGAAACGATACCCGGTGCCGCGCACGGTCTGAACCAGATTTTCGTATACCTCGCCCAGGGCCTTGCGCAGGCGGCGGATATGCACGTCGACGGTGCGCTCCTCGACGTAGACGTTGCCGCCCCAGACCTGGTCCAGCAGCTGGCCACGGGTGTAGGCGCGCTCCTGGTGGGTCATGAAGAACTGCAGCAGGCGGTACTCGGTCGGGCCCATCTCGGCGGGCTTGCCGTCGATGGTCACGCGGTGGCTGATCGGGTCGAGCATCAGGCCGCCGACTTCGATCGGCGTCTCGCTGTCGCCAGCGCCGGTGCGACGCAGCACGGCTTTCAGGCGGGCAACCAGTTCGCGGGGGGAGAACGGCTTGGTGATGTAGTCATCCGCGCCGACTTCCAGACCCTGGATCTTGTTGTCCTCTTCACCCTTGGCGGTGAGCATGATGATCGGGATGGCCGCGGTCAGCTCGTCGCGCTTGAGGCGGCGGGCCAGCTCGATGCCGGAGGTGCCCGGAAGCATCCAGTCGAGCAGGATCAGGTCCGGCTTGCGATCGACGATCACCGCGTGGGCCTGCTGGGCGCTGTCGGCCTCCAGACATTCGTAGCCGGCCATCTCCAGGGCCACGGCGATCATTTCCCGGATCGGAGCTTCGTCATCGACGATGAGGATTGTCTTGCCAACCATGCTGAGGCCTCAGAAATTCTGTGTTGCGCCGCATTAGATAACGGAAATATTTCATGAATGTGACATCCCGATGGTAGCCGAGCCTCGCTGCAGAGCGCTCGTCTATGCTGAACGGGTCGCCGCGCGATTCCTGCGCGGTGCCAACGGAACGCGCCGGCCCGGTCGGCGGCGCGGCCGGCAGAGCCTTTGTCGGATCAAGCGATGACGGTAGTGAGTGCGTTTGTCGCCCTGGCCGGCCCTGCCTGCAAGTCCGCCTGCCTCTGGGTCGAAGCTCGCGCCGTTTCCACCTCACCAGAGGAGAAGCGTGATGAAACTGCTATTCCCGGCCCTGGCACTGGGCCTGATGCTGCCGGCGCTGTCGGCCCTGGCCGCCGAGCCTGCCACGGTGAAAAACGGCATGATGGTCGATGCCAAGGGCATGACGCTCTACACCTACGACAAGGACAGCGGCGGCAAGTCGGCCTGCGCCGGCCAGTGCGCGGAGAACTGGCCACCCCTGAGCGCGGGTGCGGATGCCAAGGCGATGGGCGACTGGACGGTGATCAAGCGCGACGACGGCACCCACCAGTGGGCCTACAAGGGCAAGCCGCTGTACACCTTCGTCAAGGACATGGCGGCGGGTGATATGTCCGGCGAGGGCAAGATGGGCGCCTGGCACATGGCCAAGCCGTAACGGCCTTTCGTAGGAGCGAGGGGGACGCCTAGTTCTTGCTCGCGAATCCGCTTGACGCACATGGCGCCAGGAATGGTTCGCGAGCAAGCTCGCTCCTACAGGTTGGTATTGGCGTAGGAGCGGACTCCGTCCGCGATGGCTTCCGGCGCGATGCGGACCTATCGCGGACGGAGTCCGCTCCTACGTGACGTCTGGCCTTTAGCGCAGGGCAAAGTCCAGCACGGTGCCGAGGAAGATCGCCAGCCCCGCCCAGTGGTTGTGCAGGAAGGCCTTGAAGCACTTCATCGGCTCGCGGTCGCGGGTCGAATGGAACTGCCAGGCGAAGCAGCCGGCCGCCACCGCCAGGCCCAGGTAGTAGGTCAGGTGCATCGCCAGCTTGTTGCCGGCGAGGATCAGCAGCAGAAGCATCAGGCCCTGCAGGCTCAGGTTGATCACCCGGTCGGCGTCGCCGAAGAGGATCGCCGTGGACTTCATGCCCATCTTCAGGTCGTCCTCGCGGTCGGTCATCGCGTAGTAGGTGTCGTAGGCCACCGTCCACAGCACGTTGGCGAAGAACAGCAGCCAGGCCACCGCCGGCAGCGTGCCGCTGGCTGCGGTGAAGGCCATCGGGATGCCCCAGGAGAACGCCGCGCCCAGCACCACCTGCGGGTAGTAGGTGTAGCGCTTCATGAACGGGTAGAGCGCCGCGATGGCCGCGCCGCCGAAGGACAGCCAGATGGTCTGCGCATTGGTGCACAGCACCAGCAGGAAGCTCAGTCCCAGCAGCGTGAAGAAGGCGATCCAGGCCTCGCGCACGCTGATCCTGCCGGTCGCCAGCGGGCGCGCCTTGGTGCGCTCGACGTGGCCGTCGAGCTTGCGGTCGGCGAAGTCGTTGATCACGCAGCCGGCCATGCGCATCAGCACGGTGCCAAGGATGAAGATCGCCAGGTTCTTCGCGCTCGGCACGCCGCCGCTGGCCATCCACAGCGCCCACAGCGTCGGCCAGAGCAGCAGGTAGATGCCGATCGGCTTGTCCATGCGCGTCAGCTGGATGAAGTCCCAGGCGCGGGGATGCAGGCGGGCGAGGGGTTTGATCAGGGCGACGAACATGGCGGCCTCCGGAAAACGATCCGGGAATTATACGGGCTGTTGTTCCAGCCGTTGCCAGAGGGTTGGCAGGAATACTTCGGCGACCAGCACGCCCAGCCCGTCGCGGCTGAAGCAGGAGCGGCGACCCCAGAGGCGCTCGGCGCGTACTTCGGTCGGGAGGCTGGCGGCGGGGTAGCGGCAGACCTCGATGGGTCCGCGCTGGAAGGCGCGGTCGCTGAACAGCAATTCGCCCAGGGAGCGCGTGCCCAGCAGGCGCAGGTCGAAGCCGGAGCCTTCCAGCGCCGAGCGCGCGGCCACGCTGCGGGCAAACACCCAGGGCGTGTCGTGGCCTTTCAGATAGACCTCGCGCACCCAGCCCTGGCTGCCATCGGCCACGCCCAGCGCGGCGCACTCGTCGGTACGCAGGCGGTGCCAGCCCTCGGCCAGCGGCTGCACGGCGAAGGCGCCGGCGGACAGCGCGGTCAGCCGGCGCGTCAGCGAACCCTCGTCGAACAGCCAGTCCACCACCTGGGCGGCGGGAGCGGGGTGCAACTGGGCGGCGGTGAGCCAGCGGGGCGGGTGGATCAGGGCGGCTTCGGGCACGGTTTCGACTGCGGTTGGCCAGGGACGCGGCAGCTTAACATGGCGGCTTTGCGGCTCCGATTGCGTTGTCCGCAACAGTGCCTTGCGCAATACCCCACCAAAGGTTTGGCCGGTCGCGCGCATTTTTCCAGGGGCTTGCACCGCACGCCCATCGCCAGTACAAAGCCGGACATTGGATGCACTGACGTCCAAGCGACAAGAACATGAGGGTGATAGCTGATGAAGAAGTGGCAGTGCGTGGTTTGTGGCCTGATCTATGACGAGAAGCAGGGCTGGCCGGAAGAGGGCATCGCCGCCGGCACCCGCTGGGAAGACGTGCCGGAAGACTGGCTGTGCCCGGATTGCGGCGTCGGCAAGCTGGATTTCGAGATGATCGAGATCGGCTGATCGCGCCAGGATGGATTCTCGCGACGGCGGCCTTCGGGCCGCCGTTTGCGTTGCGGCGCCCGGCAGGCCCGCGCCTGACGGGTTAGACTGGAGGCGCGCCGGGTTGACCCTGCTGACGGAGCCCGGCGTCGCGCCCGCCGTTGGCCGGGGCGCGCCGATCCGTTAGCTTCACCGGGCAACCGCAGGAGGGCTTGGCCGATGCGCAAATGGCAATGCGTGGTCTGTGGCTTCATCTACGACGAGGCACTGGGCCTGCCGGAAGAGGGCATCGCCCCCGGCACGCGCTGGGAAGACATCCCGGCGGACTGGGTCTGCCCGGATTGCGGCGTAGGAAAAATCGATTTCGAGATGATCGAGATTTCCTGAGACCAGCCGAACCGAACGAATTCATGCGGCGGCCCGAGGGCCGCCGTGCCGTCTTGAAGATGTGGAGAGAGCAATGAGCGAGAACGCACCGCTGGTGATCATCGGCACCGGCCTGGCCGGCTACAACCTTGCCCGCGAGTGGCGCAAGCTGGACAGCGACACGCCGCTGCTGCTGATCACCGCCGATGACGGCCGCTCCTACTCCAAGCCGATGCTCTCCACCGGCTTCTCCAAGGACAAGGACGCCGACGGCCTGGCCATGGCCGAGCCGGGCGCCATGGCCGACCAGCTCAAGGCGCGCATCCTCACCCACACCCGCGTCACCGGCATCGATCCGGGCCACCGGCGCATCTGGATCGGCGAGGAAGAAATCCATTACCGCGACCTGGTGCTGGCCTGGGGCGCCGAGACCATCCGCGTCCCGGTCGAGGGTGATGCGCAGGACCTGATCTTCCCGATCAACGACCTGGAAGACTACGCGCGCTTCCGTAGCGCCGCCGCCGGCAAGCGCCGCGTGCTGCTGCTGGGCGCCGGCCTGATCGGCTGCGAGTTCGCCAACGACCTCTCCAGCGGCGGCTACCAGCTCGACGTGGTGGCGCCCTGCGAGCAGGTCATGCCCGGCCTGCTCCATCCGGCCGCCGCCCAGGCGGTGCAGCAGGGGCTGGAAGGCCTCGGCGTGCGCTTCCACCTCGGCCCGGTGCTCAACAGCCTGGTGCGTGCCGGCGACGGCCTGGAAGCGCATCTCTCCGACGGCCAGGTGATCCCCTGCGACCTGGTGGTTTCCGCTGTCGGCCTGCGCCCGCGCATCGACCTCGCCGCCGCCGCCGGCCTGGATATCAACCGCGGCGTAATGGTCAACCGCGAGCTGCGCACCTCCCACGCCAACATCTACGCCCTGGGCGACTGTGCCGAGGTCGACGGCCTCAACCTGCTCTACGTGATGCCGCTGATGTCCTGCGCCCGCGCGCTGGCGCAGACCCTGGCCGGCAAACCGACCCCGGTGGCCTATGGCGCCATGCCGGTTACCGTGAAGACCCCGGTGTGCCCGCTGGTGGTCTCGCCGCCGCCGCGCGGCAGCGACGGCGAATGGCAGGTGGAAGGCTCTGGCCCGGACCTCAAGGTGCTGTGCCGGGATACCGCCGGTCGATTGCTCGGCTATGCCCTGACGGGGGCCGCCGTGAGCGAAAAACTCTCCCTGAACAAGGAGTTGCCGGCCCTGCTGGCGTGACAGTCCTCGCCAATGGCGGATTTGCCTTGGGAATGTGCCCGCAAATTGTCAGACGATACTGGCGTACCAGCTTTCGGCGTGCCATTCTCCCCCCGTCTGCCGCAGCCTAGAGCCTGTACGGCAAGCCTGCGGTGCCTTGGGCGCTGTTGGGAAGACAGCACGGACACAACAACAACAAACCGTCAAAGAGGCATTTATGCGTAAACCAGAACTCGCCGCCGCGATCGCCGAAAAGGCCGACCTCACCAAAGAACAAGCCAACAAGGTGCTGAACGCGCTGCTGGATGAAATCACTGGCGCGCTCAACCGCAAGGACAGCGTTACCCTTGTCGGTTTCGGTACCTTCGTTCAGCGCCACCGTGGCGCCCGTACCGGCAAGAACCCGCAAACCGGCCAGCCGGTCAAGATCAAAGCCAGCAACACCGTTGCCTTCAAACCGGGCAAAGCGCTCAAAGACGCCGTCAACTGATCGCGTCAGGCCCGGAGCCAGAGCGGCTCCGGGTTGCCTCCTCCAGTTACACAATCCCTCCAAAAGACCGGATGTAGTCCCTTTTCAAAGTGGCTACAATGCGCAGACTTTTGTCTCGAACGTCGAGGTTTGTGCATGAAATTCCGTCTACTCCTGTGGATGCTCGGTCGCTTGATGGCCAAGGCCAGCCGCGAAAACCCGGCATTCCAGAAGCAGCTCGAAGGCAAGGACCTGGTGTTCCAGCTCCACACCCTCGACGGCAAGGTTGCCCGCCACTACATCGTCAAGGACCTCAAGGTCAGTGCCCGTCGCGGCACCCATCCTGCGCCGGCCTTTGCGCTGGGCTTCAAGGATGGCGCCTACGGCTTCGCCACCATGACCTCGAAGAACCCGCAGCTGGCGTTCATGCAGGGCATCCAGAACAAGGACATCCAGATCCAGGGCAACCCCGGCCTGGTGATCTGGTTCCAGGGTCTGGTGAAGTACCTCAAGCCGAAGAAGAAGGCCGCGCCGGGCAGCGACAAGAAAGCCGCCTGAGGCACTTTTCGGCGCCCAGCAAAAAGGCCCCTGACGGGGCCTTTTTCGTGTGATGGGAAAGCGAGCAAAGGAAAAGGCCCCTCGAAGGGGCCTTTTTCTGGTTTGCATAGCGACGGCTTCAGCGTTGTACATTCAATGCGACGGGTTGAACTGGCTGGCCAGTTCGCGCAGCACCGCTTCGGCGTCGAGCACCTTGCGCACGGCGTCTTCGGCCTTCTCGCGGGGGATGTCCAGGCGGTCCAGCAGGTCCTGCGGGATGTCTGTCCCCGGGCCGCTGCCGATGCCGTGGTTACGCAGCAGTCGGGTCGCCAGGCACACCAGGTTGGCGTAGGCCGAGCAATCGCCGGCATAGGAAGGGTCGTGCTGGAAGCGCAGCGCGGTGTAGATCTCTTCCGGCATGTCCCAGGTGCGCATCAGCCAGGCGCCGATCTGCTCGCGGGTGATACCCAGCAGGTGCTGCTCGACGAGGTTGTGCTCGACGTGCGGGTTCACCTCCAGATGCCGGCAGATCAGCGAGAAATGCGGCGGGAAGATGTGCGCCAGGACCAGGTAGCCGATGCTGTGCAGCAGGCCTCCCAGGTAGGTCAGGCCGGCTTCCGGACGTTCGGCGCGCGGCACGGCGCGGGTCAGGCCCTCGATCACCGCGGCGGTGTAGATCGCCTGGTGCCAGTAGGGCGTGGCGTGCTGCGGCTGGTCCTTGGGCAGGCTCAGGGTCTTGCCCAGAGCGAGGCCGAGGGCGAGGTTGATCACCAGGTCGAAGCCCAGCACGCGGACGATGGCGTCTTCCACCGAGCGGATCTTGCCCGGCGCGGCGTAGTAGGGCGAGGCGGCCCAGCTGACGACTTGCGCGGCGAGCGCCGGGTCGGTTTCCACCACGCCTGTGATGTCGTCCACCGTGGCGTTGGGGTCGACGCGCAGCTTGATGATCTTCTGCGCGGTTTCCGGCAGCGGCGGAATCTCGATGGTTTCCTCGAGACGCTGCTGGATGCGGCGGGCGGTGAACGCCTGCACGGCCTGGGTGATTTCCTTGCGGTCGTCGTCCGGGCGGTCGAGGTTCGGTCGGATCGACTCCAGCCGTACGCCGAAGCGTGCGGCGCTGGCTTTTTCCAGCAGGCTGCGGAAGGACGCCGTGGGGATTTCCAGCAGCGTGCCCGCGGCGCCGGATTCGATCAGCAGCTGGGCTTCCTGCAGCAGGCGCTCGTCGTACAGGCAGGGCGAACTGGTCAGCGGCGGCAGCGCTGGCAGGCGGCCGAGCTGATGCTTGCCGAGCATGCGCTCCAGGCGGTCGGGCTTGACCGCCACCAGCTTGCGTCCGGTGAGCTCGGCCAGGCGGTTGAGGTCCAGCAGCTGGCTCTGCGGGAACAGCACCAGCAGGGTGCCGACGGCATCTTCCAGCAGGCTGGCCTGGACCCGGCGGGCAGCCGGCAGGGTGGTGGAATCGCTGACCTCGCGATAGGGGATTCCCAGCTTGTCGAGCAGCTGCAGGATGACCTCGGGGGCCTGCGAGGAGTCGGATGGGGCGCGTGCAAGGTCGCTCATGAATGTGATCCGGTTATCAACGGCTGGGTCGGAGTATAACCACGCAGTCAGCGTGACCGAGCGGTCAACTGATCGATGAGAGTGAAATACATCACACTTGTCCGTATTGCTGTCCGTGTCGCAGCCAGCGTGCCAGCAGCGGGCTGACCGCTTGCGGCCAGTGCGCCAGCAGGGCCTGGGCGGCATCGCGCACCGCTGGCAGCAAGTCGGCGTCGCGCATCAGGTCGGCCACCTTGAACTGCAGCAGGCCGGTCTGGCGGGTGCCGAGCATTTCGCCGGGGCCGCGCAGTTCCAGGTCCTTCTCGGCGATGACGAAGCCGTCGCAGGTCTCGCGCATGATCCCCAGGCGCTCGCGGCCGATCTGCGACAGCGGCGGGTGGTAGAGCAGCACGCAGTGGCTCGCCGCGCTGCCCCGGCCGACGCGGCCGCGCAACTGGTGCAATTGGGCGAGGCCAAGCCGCTCGGGGTTCTCGATGATCATCAGGCTGGAGTTGGGTACGTCCACGCCGACCTCGATCACCGTGGTCGCCACCAGCAGTTGCAGCAGGCCTTCCTTGAAGGCTTCCATGACCACGGCCTTGTCCGCCGGCTTCATGCGCCCATGGATCAGGCCGACGCGCAGTTCACCCAGCGCCGAGGAGAGTTCCTCGTAGGTGGTCTCGGCGGCCTGGCAGGTCAGCTCTTCGGATTCCTCGATCAGCGTGCATACCCAGTACGCCTGGCGGCCTTCCGCGCAGGCGGCGCGCACCCGCTCGATCACTTCGATACGGCGGCTGTCGGCCACCAGCACGGTGTTCACCGGGGTACGGCCGGGCGGCAGCTCGTCGAGGATCGAGGTGTCGAGGTCGGCGTAGGCGCTCATCGCCAGGGTGCGTGGGATGGGCGTGGCGGTCATGATCAGCTGGTGCGGGCAGAGTCGGCCGTCCACGCCTTTCTGGCGCAGGGCGAGGCGCTGCTGCACGCCGAAGCGGTGCTGCTCGTCGATGATCACCAGGGCCAGGCGCTTGAACTTCACCTCGTCCTGGAACAACGCGTGGGTGCCGACGATCATCGGTGCGCCGCCGGCGATCTGTTCCAGCGCGCTGGCGCGGGCCTTGCCCTTGAGCTTGCCGGCCAGCCAGGCGACTTCGATGCCCAGCGGCTGCAGCCACTTGGTGAAGTTGAGGAAGTGCTGCTCGGCGAGGATCTCGGTGGGCGCCATCAGCGCCACCTGGTAGCCGGCTTCCAGCGCCTGCAGGGCGGCGAGGGCGGCGACCACGGTCTTGCCGGCGCCGACATCGCCCTGCACCAGGCGCAGCATGGGTTCGGGCTGCGCGAGGTCGTAGGCGATCTCCGCGCCGACCCGCTGCTGCGCGCCGGTGGGCTTGAAGCCGAGGTTCTTCAGGTACAGCGCCGGCAGCCGCTTGGCCGGCGGCAGTTGCGGCGCGGCCTGGGAGCGTACGCTCTCGCGCAGGCGTTGCAGCGACAACTGGTGGGTCAGCAGTTCCTCGAAAGCGAGACGGTGCTGTGCCCAGTGGCGGCCTTCGGCGAGCTCTTCGAGGTCAGCGTCCGGCGGCGGCCGGTGCAGGTAGCGGATGGCTTCGTCCAGCGGGCCCAGGCGGTAGTCGCGGGCCAGCTCCGCCGGCAGCCAGTCCGGCAGGCTCGACGGGCCCAGGCGCGCCAGGGTCTGCTCGCTGAGCTGGCGCAGGCGCTGCTGGGTGAGGCCTTCGGTGGTCGGGTAGATCGGCGTCAGCGTCTGTTCCACCGGGGCTGCGGCAGCGTCGGTGAGCGAGCGGTATTCGGGGTGGTAGATCTCAAGACCGGACGCGCCGGGGCGTGCTTCGCCGTAGCAGCGCAGGTGCGTGCCGCGCTTGAGGTTTTCCTTCTGCGCCTGGCTGAAATGGTAGAAGCGCAGGCTCAGGGTGCCGGTGCCGTCCTGCAGGCGCACCAGCAGACTGCGACGCTTGCCCATCACCACGTCGGCGCCGGAGACCACGCCTTCGACCACCGCATCCTGCCCCGGGCGCAGCGCGCCGATGGGGGTGATGCGGGTGCGGTCCTGGTAGCGCAGCGGCAGGTGGAAGAGGATGTCCTGGAGGTTCTCCAGGCCGACCTTCGCCAGTTTCTCTTCCAGCGCGGCGCCCACGCCCTTGAGCGCGGTGACCGGGACGTTCGACAGATCGGTCATGCCGGCTCGGCTTCACCCTTGACGGTCGGCTTGGCGACCGAACACAGGCGGATCGAGTCGGCCAGCACCTCGATGGCGCGCGGCCGCGGGAAGCTGGCGCGCCAGGCGATGGCGACGGTACGCATGGGTACTGGCGCGCTGAACGGGCGCACTTCCAGCACGCCCGGCGCGTAGTGATGGCTGTCCACCGCGGAGAACGGCAGCACCGATACGCCCAGGCCCGAGGCAACCATGTGGCGGATGGTTTCCAGCGAGCTGGATTCCACCGTGGTGTGCTTGTTCTCGCCGCCCTTGTGAGTGGTCGGGCAGGCTTCCAGGACCTGGTCGCGGAAGCAGTGGCCTTCGCCGAGCAGCAGCAGGCTCTTGTCGTTGAGCAGCTCCGGGTCGATGGTCTTCTTCGCGGTCCACTGATGGTCCGCCGGCATCAGGACGTAGAAGGGCTCGTCGAACAGCTGCAGGGTCAGCACGTCGGCTTCCTGGAACGGCAGGGCGATGATGATCGCGTCCAGCTCGCCGGTGCGCAGCTTGTCGCGCAGGATGTGGGTGAAGTTTTCCTCGATGTACAGCGGCATCTGCGGGGCGACCCGGTGCAGCTGCGGGATCAGGTGCGGGAACAGGTACGGGCCGATGGTGTAGATGGCGCCGACCTTGAGCGGCGAGGTCAGCTGGTTCTTGCCGGCCTGGGCCAGTTCACGGATGCCCTGGGCCTGCTCCAGCACCTTCTGCGCCTGCGCCACGATGCCTTCGCCGACCGGGGTCAGGCGCACCGCACTCTTGCTGCGTTCGAAGATCAGTACGCCGAGTTCGTCTTCCAGCTTCTTCACGCCCACCGACAGGGTTGGCTGGCTGACGTGGCAGCGCTCCGCGGCGCGGCCGAAGTGTTGCTCCTGGGCAAGCGTGACGATGTAGCGCAGTTCGGTCAGGGTCATGGCAGGGAATCCGTTGAGGTGGCCCAAGCATAGCGGCTGCACCGCCGCGAACCAACCGCGCTAAACTGCCGAGCTTTGATTCGCGGAGCCAAGCATGAGCAAGAGCACCTTTCCCAGCCTGATGATCGTCGGTTGTGGCGACGTCGGCAGCCGCCTGGGTCGCCAACTCGCGGTGCGCGACTGGCGCGTCCATGGCCTGCGCCGCAACGTGGCCGCGCTGCCGCTGGAAGTGCTGCCGGTGGCCGGCGACCTCGGCCAGCTCGAATGCCCGGATACCTGGCCGCTGGGCCAGCTGGACTACCTGGTGTTCTGCGCCGCCGCGACCCAGCACGATGAAGCCGGTTATCGCGCCGCCTACGTCGAAGGCCTGCGCAATACCCTCGGCTGGCTGCAGCAGCGCGGCCAGGTGCCCAAGCGCCTGCTGTTCGTTTCCAGCAGCGGCGTTTATGCGCAGTGCGAGGGTGAGTGGATCGACGAGACTTCGCCCGCCGAAGCCCAGAGCTACTCCGGCAGCGTGATGCTCGAAGCCGAGCAGGTGGCGCTGCACAGCGGGATACCCGCCAGCGTGGTGCGCCTCACCGGCATCTATGGGCCCGGCCGCGAGTGGCTGCTCAAGCAGGTGCGCGAGGGTTACCGCGTGGCCAGCGAGCCGCCGCTGTACGCCAACCGCATCCATGCCGAGGACGCCGCGGGCCTGCTCGCTGCGCTGCTGGAAGCCGACCGCAGCGGCGTCGCGCTGGATGACTGCTATATCGGCGTCGACAATGACCCGGCCGCGCTGCACGAAGTGGTCGGCTGGCTGCGCGAGCAACTGGGCGTCACCCAGTGGTCCGAAGAGCAGACCGTGCGCCGCGCTGGCAGCAAGCGCTGCAGCAACGCCCGCGCCCGCGCGCTGGGCTGGGAGCCGCGCTACCCGAGCTTCCGCGAAGGCTACGCCGCTATTCTTGCGGGCAAACAGGACTGATGGACGCCAACCGGCTGCTGGCGCGCCCCTGGTTGCCGGGGGTGGAGTTGTTCCATGCGGACTTCTCCGGCCAGCCGTTCGGCCGCCACAGTCACGATGCTTTCGCCATCGGCGCCATCCTCCACGGCGCCGGCGGCTACCAGTGCCGCGGCGCGCACCATGTGCTGCCGGCCGGCACCCTGTCGCTGATGAACCCGGAGGAGCCGCACACCGGTAATGCCGAGTCGGAGCGGCTGGTCTATCGCATGCTCTACATCGAGGAGTCGCGGCTGCTGCCGCTGCTCGGCCGCAAGCAGTTGCCGCGCGGCTTCCAGGCGCTCAATCCACACGACGACGGGCAAGTGGCCGAAGCGCTGCGCCGCGTCGCCACGGAGTTCGAGCGTAACGATGCACTGGCGCTGGAGAGCGAGTTGCTGACGTTGCTGGAGCTGGTGTTCGTCCGCCACGGCGGTATGCGCCCGACTGCCTCGGCTTCGCGTGACGGAAGCGTCACGGCCAAGCTGCGTGATTATCTGGAAGCGCATTATCGCGAGGCAGTCAGCCTCGAAGAGCTCGCCGCGCTGCTGCAGCGCCATCCGCGTCATCTCATTGAAGCCTTCCGCAACGCCTATGGCGTGCCGCCGCATACCTACCTGCTGCAACGGCGCATCCGCGAGGCCAAGCGCCTGCTGGTGGCCGGCGAGAAGCCGCTGGAGGTCGCGCTGACCTTGGGCTTCTACGACCAGGCGCATTTCTCCGGCACCTTCCGCCGCTTCACCGGTGTCACGCCGGGCCGCTTCCTGCGCGCCACGCGCACCTGACTTTCTTCCAAGACCGCCGAACCCCGGCGCTCCCAGACTGCCGATCCACCGCTTTCCGGGAGATCGTCATGTTCGCCGCATTCGCCTTGGTTGCCAGCACCCACTTCGCCGCTCTGTTGTCGCCGGGGCCGGATTTCTTCCTGCTGATCCGCGCTGCGCTGTTGCGCGGTCGGCGCCATGCCGACGGCTGCGCGGCGGGTATCGCCCTGGCCAATCTGGCGAGCATGCTGCTGGTGCTGTTCGTCCTGGGGCTGCTGCCTGAGGTGGCGAGCCACGGGCTGCGAGTGGTGCAGCTGCTAGGCGGCGCCTACTTCGTCTGGCTCGGCGCCCAGGCGCTGCTGGCACGACGGGAGCTGGAGATTCCCACGCAGCGGGGTGAGCAACGCAGCGGCGGATTTTTAAAGGGTATGCGCGAAGGCCTGCTGGCCAGCAGCCTGAATCCCAAGCTGCCGATCTTCTACACCGGGCTGTTCGGCGTGCTCGGCCAGTTTCACCTGCCGGGCTGGGCGCTGGGCGTCTGCGTGCTGTGGATGGGCGCGGTGGTGCTGCTGTGGGATATGGCGCTGGTGCGCCTGCTGGATCGCCCGCGCTGGCGCGGCTGGCTCCAGCGCCGGGTCACGGCGCTGGACCGCCTGTGCGGCGGCCTGCTGCTGGCGCTGGGCGGCTGGCTGCTGTGGAGCGGGCTGCGCTGAGGGTGGTCATTCGAGCCTGGCAGCCCGCTCGCGCGCTCAGTCGCGCTCCAGGGTCCAGACCTTGTTGCCGGGCGCGTACTGCGGCATCTCGTCGGCCTGGGCGCGGTTCACCGCTTCGAACAGCTCCAGCTTGTCGCCGTCGCGTTCGAACAGGTATTCGCGGCCCTGCTGGCCCTGTTGCAGCCAGATGCTGTCGTTGTCGCCGCTCATGGCCGCGCAGTCGCCGGCCAGGCACAGCGCGTAACGGTCGGCGCCGGGGAAGCCTTCGAGGTTGCCGTTGGGCTGGAACTTGACCTTGCTGCCCTTGCCCTGGCCTTCCTCGATGATCCAGGTGCCCTTCAGGTAGGCGGCGTACAGGGCGTTCTCGAAGGTGCTGCCGGCCGACGTCTGCGCGGCGGGCTGCTCCTTGGGACGCAGGAAGCGTTGTTCGGGCCAGTTGTCGCTGCCCACCTGCACCAGCTCCTTGCCGTCCAGCTCCAGGGCCTCCTGGTTGCTGCCGTAGAACTCGACGCGGTAGTGCTTGGGATCGGTCTGGGTCAACTGCCCTTCGCCCAGCTCGAAGCCGTTGCTGAAGGTGGCCTGGCTGGCCTTGGTGTCCAGCTTCCATTCCAGGTTCGGGCCGTAGGCCAGCAGCGCCTCGCGCAGCTTGCCACCCTTGCCGGCGGCATCGATGGCGGCCTGGTTGACCCAGACCCCGGAAGGGTCGGAAGGGGTGCCGGCGCAGCCGGTGAGCAGGCCGATCAGGGCGCTCAGGATCAGGGCGCGACGCATGTTTGCTCCTTGCAGACAAAGTAACGGGGCCGCTGGGGCCCCGTAGGTGTTTCGTGACGCTTATTCGAGGACGACGATGGCGTCCATCTCGACCTGGGCGCCCTTGGGCAGCGCGGCAACGCCGATGGCGGCGCGGGCCGGGTAGGGCTGGACGAAGTACTTGCCCATGATCTCGTTGACCTTGGCGAAGTGCGACAGGTCGGTGAGGAAGATGTTCAGCTTGGCGACGTCGTGCAGGTAGCCGCCGGAGGCTTCGATGACGGCTTTGAGGTTCTCGAAGACCTGGACGGTCTGCTCTTCGAAGCCCTCGACCAGTTCCATGGTTTTCGGGTCCAGCGGGATCTGACCGGAGACATAGACGGTGTTGCCAGCCTTGATCGCCTGGGAGTAGGTGCCAATGGCGGCCGGGGCCTTGTCGGTGTGGATAACGGTCTTGGTCATGTCGACTCCTTGGGGTGGGGATCAGCTGCGCATGCGGGTGATGCGGATCACGCCCTTGAGCGCGCGCAGCTTCTTGATGACGCGGGCCAGGTGCACACGGTCATGCACGCTGACGACGAGCTGGACCACGCTGATGCGACCGTCGCGCTCGTCCATGCTGATCTTCTCGATGTTGCCGTCGGCAGCGTTGACGCTGGTCGCCAGCAGGGCGATCAGGCCGCGCTGGTGCTCCAGCTCGACGCGCAGCTCGACGTTGAACTCGCCGGTGACATCCTTGGCCCAGCTGAGCTGGATGCATTTTTCCGGGTTGTTGCGGATTTCGCTGATGTTCCGGCAGTTCTCCAGGTGCACGACCATGCCCTTGCCGGCCGACAGGTGGCCGACGATCGGGTCGCCGGGGATCGGCGTGCAGCACTTGGCGTAGCTGAGCACCAGGCCTTCGGTACCGCGGATCGCCAGCGGCCCTTCGGCGCTCGGCGCTTCCTCGCCCTCGCTGGACAGCAGGCGGCGTGCGACCACGTAGGCCATGCGGTTGCCCAGGCCGATCTCTTCGAGCAGGTCCTCGAAGACTTCCATGCGGTATTCGTTGAGCACGCCCTGGATACGTTCCTGGGGGATCTTCTCCAGGTGGCTGTCGAAGCCGGCCAGGGTCTTGTTCAGCAGGCGCTCACCGAGGTTGATCGACTCGGAGCGGCGCTGCAGCTTGAGCGCGTGGCGGATGTGCGTGCGCGCCTTGCCGGTGACCACGAAGTTGAGCCAGGCCGGGTTTGGCCGGGTACCCGGCGCGGTGACGATCTCCACCGTCGCGCCGCTCTGCAGCGGTTCGGACAGCGGCGCCAGGCGGCGGTTGATGCGGCAGGCGATGCAGCTGTTGCCGACGTCGGTGTGCACCGCGTAGGCGAAGTCGACGGCCGTGGAGCCTTTGGGCAGCTCCATGATGCGGCCTTTGGGCGTGAACACGTAGACCTCGTCCGGGAACAGGTCGATCTTCACGTTCTCGATGAATTCCAGCGAGTTGCCGGCGCGTTGCTGTAGTTCGAGGATGCCCTTCACCCACTGGCGCGCGCGGGCGTGGGTGCCCTTGGGCGACTCGTCCTCATCGGACTTGTACAGCCAGTGCGCGGCGATGCCGTGGTTGGCCATCTCTTCCATCTCGCGGGTGCGGATCTGGATTTCGATGGGCACGCCGTGCATGCCGAACAGGGTGGTGTGCAACGACTGGTAGCCGTTGGCCTTGGGAATCGCGATGTAGTCCTTGAAGCGACCGGGGAACGGCTTGTACAGGTTGTGTACGGCGCCGAGCACGCGGTAGCAGGTGTCGACCTTGTCGACGATGATGCGGAAGGCGTAGACGTCCATGATCTCGTTGAACGCCTTGCGCTTGCCGCGCATCTTCTTGTAGATGCTGAACAGGTGCTTCTCGCGGCCCAGGACCTGACCTTCCATGCCTTCGCGGGCGAGGCAGTTGACCAGCGATTCCTGGATCTTGCCGACGATCTCGCGGCGGTTGCCGCGGGCCTTCTTCACCGCCTGGCGGATGCGCTCGGAGCGCATCGGGTGCATGGCCTTGAAGCCCAGGTCCTCGAATTCCACGCGCATGCTGTGCATGCCCAGCCGGTTGGCGATGGGGGCGTAGATTTCCAGGGTTTCCTTGGCGATGCGCCGGCGTTTCTCGCCCGACAGCACTTCCAGGGTGCGCATGTTGTGCAGGCGGTCGGCCAGCTTCACCAAGATCACGCGGATGTCGCGCGCCATGGCCATGGCCATCTTCTGGAAGTTCTCGGCCTGCGCCTCGGCCTTGGACTCGAAGTTCATCTGGGTCAGCTTGCTGACCCCGTCGACGAGTTCCGAGACGGTCTCGCCGAACTGCGCGGTGAGCGCTTCCTTGGCGATGCCGGTGTCCTCGATCACGTCGTGCAGCATGGCTGCCATCAGGCTCTGATGGTCCATGTGCATGTCGGCGAGGATATTGGCGACGGCGAGCGGATGGGTGACGTAGGCCTCGCCGCTGCGGCGGCGCTGCCCGTCGTGGGCCTGCTCGGCGTAGTAGTAGGCGCGGCGGACCAGGTTGACCTGATCCGGGCCCAGGTAGCTCGACAGACGGTCGGCGAAGGCATCTATGCTCGGCATGGGTTCACCCCCTGCCGAGCGGTACGTCGCAGTGCACCGATTCGTCGGCCGGACATCGACTTACAGGGCCTCGTTGTTGGCCTCGTCTTCGAAGGCAGCGAACAGCGGTTCTTCTTCAACCACGTCCTCCAGCAGAACGATTTCGTTGTCAATCAGGCCGGAAGCGATTTCGCGCAGGGCGACGACGGTGGGCTTGTCGTTTTCCCACGGTACCTTGGGCTCTTTGCCGCCGGTCGCCAGCTGGCGCGAACGCTTGGTGGCGAGCATGACCAGTTCGAAACGGTTATCGACGTTGTCCAGGCAGTCTTCAACGGTGACGCGGGCCATGGTGTTCCTCATTACGCAAATGGAGACCCGGAGAAATACCGGGCGGACTGGATAGTCTAAAAAATCGCCAATCTTTATGGAAGTGCCTTTGCTCGCCTGTTTCAGGCCAGCAGGCGCTGCAGCAGCTCGGTGTGGCGCTGCTGCTGGGCATCCTGGCGCAGCTGGCGGGCGCGGAAGATCGCCTTGAGATCCTCCAGCGCGTGGGCGAAGTCGTCGTTGATCACCAGGTGATCGTATTCCACATAGTGGCTCATTTCACTGACGGCTTCCTGCATGCGCCGCTCGATCACCTCGTCGCTGTCCTGGCCGCGGTTGGTCAGGCGCTGGCGCAGGGCTTCCTGGGTCGGCGGCAGGATGAAGATCGACTGCGCCTGGGGCATCAGCCGGCGCACCTGCTGCGCGCCCTGCCAGTCGATCTCCAGGATCAGGTCGTTGCCTTCGGCGAGGGTCTTCTCGACCCAGCGCTGCGAGGTGCCGTAGAGGTTGTCGAAGACCTGCGCGTGCTCGAGGAATTCGTTGCGCTCGAGCATGGCGCGGAAGGTGTCATGGCCGACGAAGTGGTAGTTCACCCCGTCCACTTCGCCCGGGCGCATGCCGCGGGTGGTGTGGGAGACGGAGACGCGCACGCTGGGCATGGCGTCGAGCAGGGCCTTGACCAGGCTGGTCTTGCCGGCGCCGGACGGAGCGGAAACGATGTAGAGGGTGCCGGACATGGCGCGTTCCTGGAGTTGCGGTTGACGGTGGTTGAAGCCGGGCGCGCCGGCCTACTCGATATTCTGGACCTGTTCGCGCATCTGCTCGATCAGCACCTTGAGGTTGACCGCGGCCTGGGTGGAGCGCGGGTCGAAAGCCTTCGAGCCTAGAGTGTTGGCCTCGCGGTTGAGTTCCTGCATGAGGAAGTCCAGGCGCCGGCCGGCGGCGCCGCCGGCCTTGAGCACGCGGCGCACCTCGGTGACGTGGGTGGTCAGGCGATCCAGTTCCTCGGCGACGTCGCTCTTCTGCGCCAGCAGGACCATTTCCTGCTCCAGGCGCTGCGGGTCGAGCTCGGCCTTCATCTCGGTGAAGCGGTCGAGGATCTTCTGGCGCTGGTTGGCGAGCATCTGCGGCACCAGCTCGCGCAGGTTGACCACTTCTTCCTGCATCGCGCTCAGGCGCTCGTCGATGATCTTCGACAGCTCGGCGCCTTCGCGGGCGCGGCCGGCCTTGAGCTCGTCGAGGGCCTGGTTGAAGGCGGCCAGGGCGCTGGCGTTGAGCGCCTGCGGATCGGCCGCATCGCCCACCAGCACGCCCGGCCAGGCCAGCACGGCCAGCGGGTCGAGGGGAGCGGGTTGCTGGATCAGGCCGGCGACGGTCTCGGCGGCGGCGACCAGCTGCGCGGCGCGCTCGCGGTCGACCTGCAGCGGCTTGCCGGCGCTCTCCTCGTTGAAGCGCAGGGTGCATTCCACCTTGCCGCGCGACAGGCCCTGGCGCAGCGCTTCGCGGACCGCGCCTTCGAGGTCACGGAAGGCTTCGGGCAGACGCAGGTTGGGTTCGAGGTAGCGATGGTTGACCGAGCGCAGCTCCCAGCTCAGGGTTCCATGGGTGCCGGCGCGCTCGACGCGGGCAAAGGCGGTCATGCTGTGGACCATGGAGTCACCTCTCTAAAGGACTGGGAAAACGGCCGACAGGTCGTCGGAAACCGGTAATTGTACCCCAGCGTGGCGCGCAGCCGCACGCCGGCGGTGGTTGCGCCCGTCCGCTGGCCTCTATAATGGCGGACATTCCCCGCCAGCAATCTGTACAGGATGCCTCCATGAACCGTCCCAGTGGCCGCGCCGCCGACCAACTGCGCCCGATCCGTATCACCCGCCATTACACCAAGCACGCCGAGGGCTCCGTGCTGGTCGAGTTCGGCGACACCAAGGTGATCTGCACCGTCAGCGCCGAATCCGGTGTGCCGCGTTTCCTCAAGGGCCAGGGCCAGGGCTGGCTGACCGCCGAATATGGCATGCTGCCGCGTTCCACCGGCGAGCGTAACCAGCGCGAAGCCGCGCGTGGCAAGCAGGGTGGCCGTACCCTGGAAATCCAGCGCCTGATCGGCCGTTCCCTGCGCGCCGCGCTGGACCTGACCAAGCTGGGCGAGAACACCCTGTACATCGACTGCGATGTGATCCAGGCCGACGGCGGCACCCGCACCGCTTCCATCACCGGCGCCACCGTGGCGCTGATCGACGCCCTGGCCGTGCTGAAGAAGCGCGGCGCGCTCAAGGGCAACCCGCTCAAGCAGATGGTCGCTGCGGTGTCCGTGGGCATGTACCAGGGTGTGCCGGTATTGGACCTGGACTACCTGGAAGACTCCGCTGCCGAGACCGACCTCAACGTGGTCATGACCGATGCCGGCGGCTTCATCGAAGTCCAGGGCACTGCCGAGGGGGCACCCTTCCAGCCGGCCGAGCTGAATGCCATGCTGGAACTGGCGCAACAGGGCCTGCGCGAGCTGTTCGAGCTGCAACGCACCGCGCTGGCGGATTGACCCGACGGGCGGCGGCGCCGCCCGCTCTTCACGTGCAAGGAGCGACAGGATGAGCGACGAAGTCCCGGTACAGCAGGTTCAGCCGAGCCAGGAAGCCCGGCAGTGGGCGATGTTCTGCCACTTCGCCGCCTTCCTCGGCTTCATCTTCCCCTTCGGCAACCTGATCGGGCCGCTGATCGTCTGGCAGGTCAAGCGTGAATCGGACCCGTTCGTGGACCGCCAGGGCAAGGAAGCGCTGAACTTCCAGATCACCGTGAGCCTCGCGGTGGTGGTCAGCTTCCTGCTGATGCTGGTGGTGATCGGCTTCTTCCTGCTCGGCCTGGTGAGCATCGGCGCGCTGGTGCTGACCATCATCGCCGGGATCAAGGCCAACGAGGGGCTGGATTACCGCTATCCCTTCACCTGGCGGCCGATCAAGTAGGTGATTGCCAGAGACGAAAAAGCCGGCTTATAGCCGGCTTTTTTCTGCCTGGTCAGGCGCGATCTCAGATGCTCAGCGTCCAGTCGTAGTCGACGATCAGCGGCGCATGCTGGGAGAAGCGCGGCTGGCGCGGCAGCTTGGCATTGCGCACGAAGCGACGCAGACCCGGCGTGAGGATCTGGTAGTCGAAACGCCAGCCCAGGTTGAGCAGCTCGGCCTGTTCGCTTTCCGGCCACCAGCTGTACTGGTCGCCTTCGCGGTTGACTTCGCGCAGGGCGTCGACGTAGCCCATGGTGCCGAAGATCTCATCCATCCAGCCACGCTCGGGTGCCATGAAACCGGGGGATTGCTGGCATTCGCGCCAGTTCTTCACGTCCAGCTTCTGGTGCGCCACGTACAGCGAACCGCAATAGATGTATTCGCGGCGCTTGCGGCGCTGCTTGTTCATGTACTGGGCGAAATCGTCCATGAACTTGAACTTGTGGTTCAGGTTCTCGTCCCCTTCCTGCCCGGTAGGCAGCAGGAGAGTGGCGATACTCACCTTATCGAAATCGGCTTGCAGGTAGCGCCCGTAACGATCGGCCATCTCGAAACCCAGGCCGCTTATGACAGCCTTGGGTTGCAGACGACTATAGATTGCGACGCCGCCCTGACTGGGCACTTCGGCATCGCAGGCGTACAGGAAGTAGCCATCCAGTTGGTAGGACGGGTCATCCAGATCGAAAGCGGAGGCGCGGGTATCCTGCAAGCAGATCACGTCGGCATTCTGGGCTTGCAGCCAGCTGAGCAAACCACGCTCGGCCGCAGCCTGAATACCATTCACGTTCACACTGATGATCCGCATAAATGGCCCCCAAAATCACGTGTGTGTATGATACCCGAGCTCAAACGGTTTAGCTAAATTCATACCGGCCGGTTCTTTCCCATGCACGCATATCAACGCGATTTCATCCGCTTCGCCATCGAGCGCGGCGTTCTGCGCTTCGGCGAGTTCACTCTCAAGTCCGGGCGCACCAGTCCTTACTTCTTCAATGCCGGTCTGTTCAACACCGGGATTGCGCTGTCCCAGCTGGGCCGTTTCTACGCCAGTGCGGTGGTCGACAGCGGCATACCTTTCGACGTGTTGTTCGGCCCCGCCTATAAAGGAATCCCACTGGCGGCCGCTACAGCCATTGCACTGGCCGAACAGCACGGCCGCGACCTGCCCTGGTGCTTCAACCGCAAGGAAGCCAAGGACCACGGCGAGGGCGGCACGCTGGTTGGCGCTCCGCTGGTCGGCCGCGCGCTGATCATCGATGACGTGATCACCGCTGGCACCGCGATCCGCGAGGTCATGCAGATCATCGACGCCCAGGGCGCCCAGGCTGCCGGCGTGCTGATCGCGCTGAACCGCCAGGAGCGCGGCAAGGGCGAGCTGTCGGCGATCCAGGAAGTCGAACGCGACTTCTCGATTCCGGTGGTGAGCATCGTTTCGCTGGAACAGGTGCTTGAATATCTGGCAGGCGATGCGCAACTCAAGCAGCATCTGTCGGCAGTCGAGGCTTATCGGGCGCAGTACGGCATCTAACCGAACAGGGTATCTGGCATGACCAAGCAGGGTGCTTTCCACTACAAGGCGTTGTTGGGGTTGCTGGGTATTCTGTTGGCAGGCCAGGTCGGGGCGGCCGGGGTCGAGATGTATCGCTACGTCAACGACAAGGGCATCACCGTCATCGACCGCCTGGGCGTGCCGCCGCAGTACATCGGCAAGGGTTACCAGGTGCTCAATGACCAGGGCCGGGTCGTCCGCGAGGTGCCACCGGCGCCGACCGCCGCGGAAATCGAACAGCGCAAGGCGGACGCCGCCCGCGCCAGTTCCGACCAGCAACTGATGCGCATGTACACCAGCGTGGAAGACGTCGACCGCGCCCGCGACCGCAAGCTGGCCGAGCTCGACGGCCTGGCCAGCGTCGCCCGCGGCAACCTGCAGTCGCTCAAGACCCAGCAGGCCAATTTGCAGGCCCGCGCGGCCGACCAGGAGCGCGCCGGGCGCCAGGTGCCCGATGACCTGGTGGCGCAACTGGGCAACCTGCGCGAGGACGAGCAGCGCCTGCAGCAGGACATCGCTCGCTACCAGCAGCTGCGCACCCAGGCGCAGGACAGCTTCGCCGCCGACCGCGCGCGTTTCGCCCAGATCTCCAGCGGTAACTGAGGCTGGCGCTCGCCGCTCTTACTGCTGCGGCGAGCAGCGCTCGAATTCGTTGATCTTCCCGCGCAGCCAGTCCGGCAGGGGCTGGCTCGTGCGGTCTTCGCCTGCGTAGGCGTAGATCAGCTCGCCCAACGTCAGCAACTGCTCATCGCACCAGATCGATACCTGGAAGGTCAGGCTGCTGCGGCCCAGCCGGCTGACGCGCACGCCCATTTCCAGCCAGTCGTCGAAGCGTGCTGGCGCCAGGTATTCCAGGGTGGTCTTCACCGCGAACAGGTCGCCGCCGCCGCGCAGCAGGTCGGCCGGGTAGCTCACGCCCAGGTGGCGGTAGTACTCGTTGGTGGCGACGTCGGCGTAGGTCAGGTAGTTGCCGTTGAAGACGATGCCCTGCGGGTCGACCTCCGACCAGCGCACGCGCAGGCCGTGGAAGAAACCGAAGTCATTACGGGAAACGGGGGACGCGGCCATGCGAAACCTCCAGGCAGAAAAACGCCCGCGTGGATCGCTCCAGGCGGGCGTTGATTCGATCAGCGCGACTTGCGGTTGGTGATCAGCGTGCCGACACCGCTGTCGGTGAAGATCTCCAGCAGCACCGCGTTGGGCACGCGACCATCGATGATGTGCGCGCTGGTGACGCCGCCCTGCACCGCTTCGAGGGCGCAGCGGATCTTCGGCAGCATGCCGCCGTAGATGGTGCCGTCGGCGATCAGCTCGTTGACCTGCTCGGTGGTCAGGCCGGTGAGGACCTGGCCCTGCTTGTCCATCAGGCCGGCGATGTTGGTGAGCAGCATCAGCTTCTCGGCCTTCAGCGCTTCGGCCACCTTGCCGGCCACCAGGTCGGCGTTGATGTTGTAGGACTCGCCGTTGGCGCCTACGCCGATCGGCGCGATGACCGGGATGAAGTCACCCTGCACCAGCATGTTCAGCAGGTCGACGTTGACCCCGGTGACCTCGCCGACATGGCCGATGTCGATGATTTCCGGCTTGGTCATTTCCGGCGTCTGGCGGGTGACGGTGAGCTTCTTCGCGCGGATCAGCTCGGCGTCCTTGCCGGTCAGGCCGATGGCGCTGCCGCCATGACGGTTGATCAGGTTGACGATGTCCTTGTTCACCTGGCCGCCGAGGACCATTTCCACCACGTCCATGGTCTGCGCGTCGGTGACGCGCATGCCATCGATGAAGTGGCTTTCGATCGACAGGCGGCTGAGCAGGTCGCCGATCTGCGGACCACCACCATGGACCACCACCGGGTTGATGCCGACGGCTTTCATCAGCACCACGTCGCGGGCGAAGCTGTTCTTCAGCTCGTCCGTTTCCATGGCGTTGCCGCCGTACTTGATCACCAGCGTCTTGCCGACGAAGCGGCGGATGTAGGGCAGGGCTTCGGCAAGGACGCGGGCAACCTGGGCGGCGTCATCGCGGCTCTGGGTCATGGTGGGCTCCGGCATAGTGCTAGGTAAGTGTCAGAAGGGCAGGCTGAGGGCGGGGTCGACCGCTTTCAGCTGGGTACGGAACACTTCCTTGATGCGTTCCAGTTCTTCCTGGGTGTCCGCCTCGAAGCGCAGCACCAGCACCGGTGTGGTGTTGGACGCACGCACCAGGCCCCAGCCTTTGGGGTAATCCACGCGCACGCCGTCGAGGGTGGTGAGGTTGGCTTCACCCCACTGGCCGCGGGCCTGCAGCGCCTCGATCAGGGCGAACTTGCCCTCGTCGGTGACGGTGATGTTGATTTCCGGGGTGGAGATGTCCAGCGGGAACGCAGAGAACACGCGCTCGGCGTCGCGCTTGTCCAGGCTGATGATTTCCAGCAGGCGCGCGGCGCTGTAGATGCCGTCGTCGAAGCCGTACCAGCGCTCCTTGAAGAAGATGTGGCCGCTCATCTCGCCGGCGAGCAGAGCGCCGGTTTCCTTCATCTTCTTCTTGATCAGCGAGTGGCCGGTCTTCCACATCACCGGACGGCCGCCGTAGCCGCTGATCAGCGAGATCAGGCGACGGGTGCATTTGACGTCGAAGATGATGTCGGCGCCCGGGTTGCGCGAGACCACGTCCTTGGCGAACAGCATCAGCAGGCGGTCGGGGTAGATGATGGTGCCTTCGTTGGTCACCACGCCCACGCGGTCGCCGTCGCCGTCGAAGGCCAGGCCGAGGTCGGCGCCGGTTTCCTTGACCTTGGCGATCAGGTCTTCCAGGTTCTCCGGCTTGCCCGGGTCCGGGTGGTGGTTGGGGAAGGTGCCGTCGACGTCGCAGTACAGCGGGATGACGGTGCAGCCCAGAGCTTCGATCAGCTGCGGGGCGATCACGCCGGCGACGCCGTTGCCGCAGTCCACTACCACTTTCAGCGGCTTGGCCAGGGCGATGTCGTCGCGGATCTGCTGGAAGTAGCGCGGCAGGATGTCGACCTGCTGCACGCTGCCCACGCCGGAGGCGAGGTCGTTGTTCTGGATGCGCTCGCGCAGGGCCTGGATCTGCTCGTTGGCCAGGGTCTCGCCGGCGACGACGATCTTGAAGCCGTTGTAGTCCGGCGGGTTGTGGCTGCCGGTGAGCATCACCCCGGATTTGCCTTCCAGCACGTTGGCCGCGTAATACAGCACCGGGGTCGGCACCATGCCGACGTCAGTGACCTGGCAACCGCAGTCGAGCAGGCCCTGGATCAGCTGCTGCACCAGCTCGGGGCCGGACAGGCGGCCGTCGCGGCCGACGGAGACGCACGGCTCGCCACGGGCGAGGCTTTCGGAACCGATCGCGCGGCCGACCCAGTAGGCGGTCTCGGCGGTCAGGGTGTCGCCGACCACGCCGCGGATATCGTAGGCGCGGAAGATGCTGGCGGGCAGTTGCGGGGCTTTGGGCGTGCTCATAACGGGTGTTTGCTCCAATCCCAGGAGATCCTGGTCTTCATCAAGTATGTCGATGTCCAGAATGTCGGTGTTCTGGAACAGCGGGTCGACCAGTGACGACTCGGCGGCGACGACCGGGGCGCCAACCTCAACCATCGCCGGGGCGGGTTGGGCGGGCGCTGCGGGGGTGGCGGCCGGGGCACTGGCACCGTTTGTCTCGGTCTTGCGGCGTGGCTGGCGGGCCAGCGCCTGAGCCAGCGCCTGCAGGCTCGGCAGGCTCAGCTCAGGTGCTTTGGCAGTGCGCTGGCCGGCGAGTTCCTGAAGGAACTGGCCCAGGGCCTGGGCATCCTTGCTGACCCGGCGCTGCATCGCACTTTGCGCCAGGTAGAGGCCGAGCAGGGCGCCGACCAGTGCCAGCAGCGTAGCGATACCCAGCAGGGCCGGCGAGTACAGCGGCTCGGTGAGGCTCGGGCCGGGGGTGAAGCTCAGCTTCCAGTTCGGATTGCCGCTGGAGAGGGGTTGCGCCTGGACGGCGGAAGCCTCGCCGCGCTGCAGCAGGACCTGCGCCGGCGAGTTGCCGAACTGCTGGGACAGTTGCAGCTGGCCGATATCGGCGGACATCGGCGGCAGGCTGCCGAGCAGGCGCTGCAGGTCCACCACCAGCAGCAGCGAGCCCTGGATCGAGTTGTCCGCGGCGCGCAGCGCGGTGGGGCTGTAGACCAGCCAGCGGTTGCCGACCTTGTAGGCTTCCGGCGCCACGTTCTGCCCGCTTTCGACGCGGTGCAGCATGTCCAGGGCGGCGTAGTTCAGCGGACCGGGGCGGTTGGCGTCCTGCACGGCCTGGCCATTGGCGTTGAGGTGGACATCCACCAGGCCATCCAGGTGCCCCTGGGCCAGCGCTTTCTCCAGCGCGGCGATGCGCGACGGATCGTTGCTCTGCAGCGTCGGCAGCAGCTGCGGGTCGGTGGCCATGCTGCGGCTGTCAGCCGCCAGCAGGCCCAGCGACTGGCGCAGCGCGCCGGCCTGGCTTTCCGACCAGGCGCTGCTCAGCTGTGCGGTATGGGTCTGCCCGGCCTGGCCGAACAGGCTGAACCAGAGCAGCGCGCCTGCCGCCGCGATACCGCCGACGGCAACGATAAAGGCGGGCAGCAGCGGCTTGAGGTCGACCTTGGGGGCGGGCCCTCTGACGGCTTTCTCCGCCGGAACGAGTTCCGGCAGTTCATCGCTGTCCTTGGCGGTGCGTTGGAAAAGTTTCATGCAACGTCTCCTCGGCGATTCATCCTGAAAAGGGAAAGGGTCAATGGCTGCCGGAGTGACCGAAGCCGCCGGCGCCGCGCTGGCTCTCGTCGAAGCTTTCGACCAGCTCGAAATGCGCCTGCACCACCGGCACCAGCACCAGCTGGGCGATGCGTTCGCCAATGGCGATCCTGAAAGCGGTATTGCCGCGGTTCCAGCAGGAGACCATCAGCTCGCCCTGGTAGTCCGAGTCGATCAGGCCGACCAGGTTGCCCAGCACGATGCCGTGCTTGTGGCCCAGGCCCGAACGCGGCAGGACCAGCGCAGCCAGGCCCGGATCGGCGATGTAGATGGACAGGCCGGTGGGGATCAGCACGGTCTGGCCGGGCTCGAGGACGCAGTCCTCCTTGAGCATGGCGCGCAGGTCGAGGCCGGCGGAACCCGGGGTGGCGTACTGCGGCAGCGGGAAGTCGCTGCCCAGGCGGGGATCGAGGATCTTGGCTTGCAGGGAATGCATTGAGTTCTCAGTGTTGATTGATGCGTTCGGCGATGAAGGCGATCAGCTGGCGGGCGATCTTGCCCTTGCTGGTCTGGGCGAACGCAGTCTTGTGCAATTCGCGGTCGATGACCGTGATGGCGTTCTCTTCACTATTGAAGCCAATGGACGGATTCGCCACGTCATTGGCCACGATCAGGTCGAGATTCTTGTCCTTGAGCTTGCGCGAGGCGTACTCGAGCAGGTTCTCGGTCTCCGCGGCGAAGCCGACGCTGAAGGGCCGGTCCTCGCGCAGCGAAAGGGTGGCGAGGATGTCGGGATTGCGCACCAGCTGCAAGAGCAGGCCGTCACCCTTGGTGGGGTCTTTCTTGAGTTTTTGCGCTGCGACCAGTTCCGGGCGGTAGTCGGCCACGGCGGCGGAGGCGATCAGGATATCCGCCGGCATCGCCGCTTCGCAGGCGGCGAGCATGTCGCGGGCGCTGACCACGTCGACGCGGCTCACCCGGTCCGGGGTCGGCAGGTGCACCGGGCCGGTCACCAGGGTCACGCGTGCGCCGGCTTCGGCGGCGGCCTCGGCCAGGGCGAAGCCCATCTTCCCGGAGCTGTGGTTGGTGATGTAGCGCACCGGGTCGATGTTTTCCTGGGTCGGCCCGGCGGTGATCAGGATGTGCTGGCCGGTCAGGGCCTTGAACTCGAAGCAGTCGGCGGCCCGTTGCGCCAGCTCCTCGGCTTCGAGCATGCGCCCGGGGCCGACGTCGCCGCAGGCCTGGCTGCCGGCAGCCGGGCCGAAGAAGTGCAGGCCGCGCGAGCGCAGCAGCTCGGCGTTGACCTGGGTGGCCGGGTCGCGCCACATGGCCTGGTTCATCGCCGGGGCGAGGGCGATCTGCGCATCGGTGGCCAGCACCAGGGTGGTCAGCAGGTCGTTGGCCACGCCCTGGGCCAGGCGCGCCATGAGGTCGGCGGTGGCGGGGGCGATCAGCACCAGGTCGGCCCAGCGGGCCAGCTCGATATGCCCCATGGCCGCTTCGGCGGCGGGGTCGAGCAGGTCCAGGTGTACCGGATGGCCGGAAAGCGCCTGAAGCGTAAGCGGGGTGATGAACTCGCGGCCGCCCTGGGTCATCACGACACGCACCTCGGCGCCCTGGTCGCGCAACCGGCGGACCAGTTCGGCGCTCTTGTAGGCGGCGATACCGCCGCCGACGCCCAGAACGATGCGTTTACGATAGAGCCGCTGCATAGGCCAGCCTTAAATACGGAAATGGATGACGCGCGCTGAAGCCGATGACGCCTCCCCAGGCCTCCGGCTGCGCGAAGCGAGGGGGCTAAGATAGCACAGCGCCTGCGCGGGAACAGCGGGGCCCCTGAGCTGGGAGGTGGCGTGAGAATTCTTGATTGGCCGGCGGCGGAGCGCCCGCGGGAGAAGCTGCTCGAGCGTGGCGCGGCCAGCCTGAGCGACGCCGAATTGCTGGCCATCTTCCTGCGCACCGGCGTGGCCGGTTGCAGCGCCGTCGACCTGGCGCGCCGGCTGCTGGTGGAGTTCGGCAGCCTGCGGGCGCTGCTGGAGGCGAACCTGGAGGCCTTCTGCCGCCACCACGGCCTGGGCCCGGCGAAATTCGCCCAGCTGCAGGCGGTGCTGGAGATGGGCCGGCGCCACCTGGCCGAGGACATGGACCGCGGCCCCGCCCTGGAGAGCCCGCAGGCGGTGCGGGATTTCCTCAAGGCACGGCTGCGTCACGAGCCCCATGAAGTGTTCGCCTGCCTGTTCATGGACAACCGCCATCGGATGCTGGAGTTCGAGGTGCTGTTCCATGGCTCCATCGACAGCGCCAGCGTCTACCCGCGGCAGATCGTCAAGCGCGCCCTGGCGCACAACGCCGCCGCGGTGATCCTGGCCCACAACCACCCCTCGGGAATCGCCGAGCCGAGCCAGTCTGACGACCTGCTGACCCGGCGCATCGTCCAGGCGCTGGCGCTGATCGACGTGCGCGTGCTCGATCACTTCATCGTCGGCGATGGCGAGCCGCAATCAATGGCCGAGCTGGGGCTGCTCTGAGACCCGGCGCTGGATGTCGCGCAGAAGGCGTCGGCGGATCAGCCCGCTGACCGGGCGGATGGCCAGCCAGTACGGGGTGAACAGCAGGCGGCTGCGGCGATCCGGACAGTGCACGCGGGTCGTGGTGTGCACGTGGACTTCACCCTCACGCTCGCCGGGTTCGCAGGAAAAGTGCAGGACCAGCCGGGGCGTTCCGGGCTCGGCGAAGCGCCGGAAGCTTTCGCCGTCGGCGCATGGGCGCAGGCCGAAGTCGCTGCGCCAGAAGCGTCCGATCAGTCCGTAGGCGATCTCGCGGTCGCCGTCGCGGCCCAGCAGGGTGAACTCCTGCAGGCCGAAGCGCGGTCGCTCCGCCAGGGCATTGCGCAGGCCCAGGCGCAGGGCCAGCCGGGCTGGCGCCTCGCGCAGCTGCAGGAAGCGCTGCACCAGCGGGTCGTGCTCGGCGCTGAGCTGGCTCACCGCCTCCAGCACCTGCGCCGGGGTCGCGCGCATGGCCAGCGAGTGGCGCTCGGCGAACTGGAATTGCGGCAGCAGATGGTCGAGCAATTCCGCGCTCAGAGCTGCACCTTCGAGTAATCCTGGCGGCCGAACGGGCTGACCGAGTAACCCTTCACGTCCTTGCGGGTCAGCGCCGCGGCGGTCGGGTGCGCCAGCGGCAGCCACAGCGCCTGCTCGTGGATGATCTGCTGGGCCTGGTGGTACAGCTCGCTGCGCTTGGCCTGGTCAGCCACTGTCTTGCCCTGGCTGATCAGGCCGTCGAGCTTCGCGTCGCAGTAGCGCGCGAAGTTCAGCCCGGACTTGACGCTGGCGCAGGAGAATTGCGGGGTGAAGAAGTTGTCCGGGTCGCCGTTGTCGCCGGCCCAGCCCATGAACAGCAGGTCGTGCTCGCCGGCCTTGGCACGGCGAATCAGCTCGCCCCACTCGATCACCTGGATCTGCGCGTCGATGCCGATCTTCTTCAGGTCGGCCTGGAGCATCTGCGCGCCGAGGGCCGGGTTGGGGTTGAGCAGGCTGCCGGAGGGACGGGTCCAGATGGTGGTCTTGAAGCCCTGCTTGCGACCGGTCTCGCCCATCAGCTGCTGTGCCTTCTGCAGGTCGTAGGCGTAGCCGGGGATGTCCTTGGCGTAGCTCCAGGTATTGGGCGGATAGACGCCGTCAGCGGCGATGGCGGTGCCGTTGAACACCGCCTTGAGGTAGCTGGCCTTGTCGAATGCCAGGTTGATCGCCTGGCGGATTTTCGGGTCATCCAGCGGCGGGTGCTGGCTGTTGATGCCGACGAAGGCGGTCATGAAGGCCGGGGTCTGCTCGACCTTGAGGTCGGGGTTCTTCGTCGCTTCCTCGACATCCAGCGGTTTGGGCGACAGGGCGATCTGGCACTCGCCGCGCTTGAGCTTCTGCAGGCGCACGGCGGCGTCCGGGGTGATGGCGAAGATCAGGTTATCCACCGCCGGCTTGCCGCCGAAGTATTCGGCGTTGGCGCTGTAGCGCACCACGGCGTCCTTCTGGAAGCGCTTGAAGACGAAGGGGCCGGTGCCGATCGGCTGGGCGTTGAGTTTCTCCGGGGTGCCGGCCTTCATCAACTGGTCGGCGTACTCGGCGGAGTAGATGGAGGCGAAGCCCATGCTGAGCATCGACAGGAAGGTTGCATCGGGGTGGTTGAGGGTGAAGCGCACGTGCTGCGCGTCGACCTTCTCCACCGCCTTGACCAGGCTCGGCAGCTGCATCGACTGCGCGTGGGGGAAGCCGCTCTGCGCCACCTTGTGCCAGGGCTGCGCCGGGTCGAGCATGCGCTGGAAGCTGAACACCACGTCGTCGGCAGCGAGCGCGCGGCTCGGCTTGAAGTAGTCGGTGTGGTGGAAGGCCACGCCGTTGCGCAACTGGAAGTCATAGGTCAGGCCGTCATCGGCGACCTTCCAGCTCTCGGCCAGGCTCGGCACCACTTCGCCGCGCGATGCGTCGAAGTCCACCAGGCGGTTCATCAGCACGTCGGCCGAAGCATTGGTGGTGGTCAGCGAGTTGTACTGGACCACGTCGAAGCCTTCGGGGCTGGCTTCGGTGCACACGCTCAGCGAGGCGGCGCTGGCGAAGGCCGGGGAAAGCAGGAGGGCGAGAAGGGCAAGACGCATGACGGACTCCGTGTGAACTGGCAAGATGCCCATCCGCGAGGCTGGGCGGGGTCATGCAAGGCTGTTGGCAGCCTCGAAGGAGCTACCCTAGACCAAGCCGCCGCCCGTCACAACGATCACAGGCGACGAACGGCACCGGCGCCGCGGCCCGCGGGGGCTGGCATCGGCTTTTTCGACTCATGCTTTCCCTTGCAGCTTGAAGTGACTTTCTGATATAAAGCTGCGCTCTTTTCTGGGGCCCTGCCTGATCCTGCGACCCGATCGCGGCGAAGCGGCAGTTAAGACCCCGGTTAAACTGAGAATCCTATTGAGTTAAGCAGCCAACCCATGCCGGGTTTGGCATGTGGTTTACAGAGGGCTGAGCCATGTCGAGAGTTTGCCAAGTGACCGGTAAGGGTCCGGTTACCGGGAACAACATTTCCCACGCACACAACAAAACCCGCCGCCGTTTCCTGCCGAACCTGCAGCACCACCGTTTCTGGGTTGAGGCCGAGAAGCGCTTCGTGCGTCTGCGCGTTTCCGCCAAAGGCATGCGTATCATCGACAAGCGTGGTATCGAGGCCGTTCTGAACGACCTGCGCGCCCGCGGCGAAAAATTCTAAGGAGCGAATCATGCGTGAACTGATCCGTTTGGTGTCCAGCGCCGGTACCGGCCACTTCTACACCACCGACAAGAACAAGCGCACCAAGCCTGAGAAAATCGAGATCAAGAAATACGATCCGGTTGTTCGCAAGCACGTGATCTACAAGGAAGCCAAGATCAAGTAATTGATCTTCGCCCTTGTGAAGAAACCCGCCCCTCGTGGCGGGTTTTTTCTTGCCTGCGATTTTCCCTTGCGAAGATCGCAGACGAAAAAAAGCCCGCCGAGCGGCGGGCTTTTTCATGTTCGGGGGCTCAGGCCTTCTGTTCGAAGATCACGTAGACCTTGCGGCAGGGCTCCAGGACTTCCCAGGTGCCGCTGAAGCCGGCCGGGATGACGAAGCGGTCGCCGACGCGCACGGTCTTGGCGCCGCCGTTGGCATCGCGGATCACCGACACGCCCTGGAGGATCTCGCAGTACTCGTGTTCGGTGTAGCTGACGTTCCAGTGGCCCGGCTCGCCTTCCCAGATGCCCACGTTGAACTGGCCGCAGTCGCTGGCGTAGTGGTTGCGCACGTTCTGCGCCGGGTCGCCCTTGATGATGCGCTCCGGGGCGGGGCGGTAGTGTTCGGGGGCGGTGGTGGCCTGGGCGAAATCGACGATCTGCTCGACGTTCATGGCGGTCTCGGTTCTTTAGAGTTGTTGGCGAGAGTGCGTGCGGGCACGCGCAGCGCTGTTGGATATTTACTCCGAAGCGGCTGTCGGAAAACCATCAGCCGACGAATCCGGGCAGTCTATGTTTAATAAAACGAACGTGACAAGGCCATTTGGCCACTTAGTGTAAAAAATATTGAAAATTGGCAGGCTCCGGTTTAGGGTGGCGAACAGCATGCGTTCGCTCCGCCTTGCGGAATTTTTGACAGCGCGCCCGCCGGGCGCCTGCATCTGATAAGTACATTAATAAGAGGACACGTTGTCATGGGTACCCTCACTCGCGCCGATTGGGAAGCTCGCGCCAAGGATCTGAAGATCGAAGGCCGCGCCTTCGTCAACGGTGAATACGTCGACGCCATATCCGGCGCCACCTTCGATTGCCTCAGCCCTGTGGATGGCCGTTTCCTGGCCAAGGTCGCCAGCTGCGACCTGGCCGATGCCGAACGTGCCGTGCAGGTTGCCCGTGCCACCTTCGATTCCGGCGTGTGGTCGCGCATGGCTCCGGCCAAGCGCAAGAAGGTCATGATCCGCTTCTCCGAGCTGCTGCTGGAGAACGCGCAGGAACTGGCCCTGCTGGAAACCCTCGACATGGGCAAGCCGATCAGCGACTCGCTGAACGTCGACGTTTCCGGTGCGGCCAACAGCCTGCGCTGGAGCGCCGAGGCCATTGACAAGATCTACGACGAAGTGGCCGCCACCCCGCACAACGAGCTGGGCCTGGTCACTCGCGAGCCGGTTGGCGTGGTTGCCGCCATCGTGCCGTGGAACTTCCCCCTGCTGATGTCCTGCTGGAAGCTCGGCCCGGCGCTGACCACCGGTAACTCGGTGATCCTCAAGCCCTCCGAGAAGTCCCCGCTGACCGGCATCCGCGTTGCCCAGCTGGCCATCGAGGCCGGCATCCCGAAAGGCGTGTTCAACGTCCTGCCGGGCTTCGGTCACACCGTGGGCAAGGCCCTGGCCCTGCACATGGACGTCGACACCCTGGTGTTCACCGGTTCGACCAAGATCGCCAAGCAGCTGATGATCTACGCCGGCGAGTCGAACATGAAGCGCGTCTGGCTGGAAGCCGGCGGCAAGAGCCCGAACATCGTCTTCGCTGACGCCCCGGACCTGAAAGCCGCCGCCGAAGCCGCCGCCAGCGCCATCGCCTTCAACCAGGGCGAAGTCTGCACCGCCGGCTCGCGCCTGCTGGTGGAGAAGTCGATCAAGGCCGAGTTCGTGCCGATGGTCGTCGAAGCCATCAAGGGCTGGAAGCCGGGCAACCCGCTGGACCCGGAAACCAACGTCGGTGCGCTGGTCGACACCACCCAGATGAACAACGTGCTCAGCTACATCCAGGCCGGCCACGACGACGGTGCCAAGCTGGTCGCCGGCGGCAAGCGCACCCTGGAAGAGACTGGCGGCACCTACGTCGAGCCGACCATCTTCGACGGCGTGACCAACGCCATGCGCATCGCCCGTGAAGAGATCTTCGGCCCGGTGCTGTCGGTCATCGAGTTCACCGATGCCGAAGAAGCTGTGCGCATCGCCAACGACACCCCGTACGGCCTGGCCGCTGCGGTGTGGACCAGCGACCTGTCCAAGGCCCACCTGACCGCCAAGGCGCTGCGCGCCGGCAGCGTGTGGGTGAACCAGTACGACGGCGGCGACATGACCGCGCCGTTCGGTGGCTTCAAGCAGTCCGGCAACGGCCGCGACAAGTCGCTGCACGCGTTCGACAAGTACACCGAGCTGAAAGCTACCTGGATCAAGCTGTAATCCATAGCTGAAGCAGGTCGGCCCTGAGCCTGGGGCCGGCTCTGACACAGAGCCACACCCGCGGCCGGGTTTCCCTCAGGGAAGCCCGGCCGCTGTGCTTTGCGCATCGGGCACCCGCGCGCCCGACGTGCGCTCCGACAGGAGAACAACAATGCGTTGGGGACCGTATTTCGCTGTCTGTGCCGCCGTGATCAGCATCGGCCTGGCCCTGGGCCTGACCATGCCGCTGGTTTCGCTGCGCCTGGAAGGCTGGGGCTACGGCACTTTTGCCATCGGCGTCATGGCTTCTACGCCGGCGGTGGGCGTGCTGCTGGGCGCGATGATTTCCGGGCGCCTCGCCGCGCGGGTCGGTACGCCGCGGCTGATGCGCCTGTGCCTGATTTCCGGGGCCTTTTCCGTCGGCCTGCTGGCGTTGCTGCAGAGCTACCCGATCTGGCTGTTCCTGCGCCTGCTGATCGGCGTGCAACTCACCGTGGTGTTCATCCTCGGCGAGAGCTGGATCAACCAGCTGGCCATCGAGAAATGGCGCGGTCGCCTGGTTGCCCTCTACGGCACCGGCTACGCGCTGAGCCAACTGTCCGGCCCGGTGCTGCTGACCTTCATCGGCACCGCCGACAACCGTGGCTTCTGGATCAGCGTCTGCCTGCTGGTGGGCGGCTCGCTGTTGCTGCTGGGGCGTACCGGCGCGCCCAAGGTCGACCCGCACAGCGCCAATGGCCGTGGGCTGTTCGCCTTCTGCGGCCAGCTGCCGGCGATCGCCTGGGCCGTGGTGCTGTTCGCCGGCTTCGAAGCGATGATCCTCACCCTGCTGCCGGTCTACGGCATCCAGCAGGGCTTCACCCAGTCCGTGGCGCTGGCGATGGTCAGCACCGTGGTGGTCGGCGATGCGCTGCTGCAACTGCCGATCGGCTGGCTGGCCGACCGCATCTCGCGGCAGACGCTGTTCAAGGGCTGCGGCATCGTTCTCTGCGCGAGCAGCCTGGCCATGCCCATGCTGCTGCATCACATCACCATCTGGCCGGTGCTGGTGCTGTTCGGCGCCAGTGCGGGCGGGTTGTTCACCCTGTCGCTGATCCTCATCGGCGAGCGCTACCGCGATGACGCACTGGTCCGCGCCAACTCGCACATCGCCCAGCTCTGGGGGATCGGCTGCCTGATCGGGCCGCTGGCCACCGGCGCGGCCAGCCAGTGGGTCAGCGGCCACGCCTTGCCGCTGGTGATGGCCCTGGGGGCGTTCGGCTTCGTGGTCCTGGTGAGCCTGCGCGGTCTGCCGCCGGTGATGCGCGCTACCGATGCGCAACTGCAGCAGGAGCGCTCCTAGAGCATCTTCTCCAGGCCGATGGCGCCAGCGATCCAGGCGTTGAGCCGGCGCCAGACGTTGCCCGGCTCGCGCTCCAGCGCCACCAGCTTGCCGTTGCGCTCCTCGACCCAGACCAGCCTGGGCGGCTCGCTGCCCGGCTCGATCCGCACCTGGTAGCTGACGTTGGGCGCCATGCTCGCCAGCGCCAGGCGGCGCACCTGGTCGGCCAGCTCCGGGCTGTCGACGATGATGCCGACCTCGGTGTTCCACAGCACCGAGCGCGGATCGAAGTTCAGCGAGCCGACGAACACCTGGCGCTGGTCGAACACCGCCGCTTTGCTGTGCAGGCTGGCGCTGCTCGACCCGCGCACCATCCACGGTGCCCCGGACAGGCGCTGGTCCGGGTCGGCGCGCAGCTCGTAGAGCTTCACGCCGTGCTCCAGCAGCTCCAGGCGGTAGGGCGCGTATCCGGCGTGCACGGCGGGCACGTCGGTGGCTTCCAGCGAGTTGGTCAGCAGGCGCACGCTGACGCCACGGTCGGCGCGCTGGGTCAGGTAATCGACGCCGGTGCTGGTGGGCACGAAGTAGGCCGAGACCAGGATCAGTTCCTTCGAGACACCGTCGAACAGCGGCTGCAGCTGGGTGCTGAGCAGTTGCTCACCCTTCGGGTCGCCCTGGTCGAGCACTTTCAGCGGCGTATCCCAGACTGCCTTGCCCGGCGCCCAGACCAGGTCATCCAGCCAGTTCTGCAGGTGCGGGCGATCGCTGTTGCGGTTCAGTCGGGCGATGTAGCTGGAGCTCTTCACCCGCTCCTTGGCCAGGTAGCGGTCCAGCTTGTGGCGCACGTTCTGCAGCTCGGCAAGGTCCGGTGCGCTCCACAGGTAGTCCTCGATGGGCCGGCTGATGCGACTGTTCCAGTACTGGTCGAAGCTCTGCCCCAGCGACTGCGCCACCGGGCCGACGCCCAGCAGGTCGAGGTCGCTGAAGTTCATCTCGGCCTTGGCGTCGAAGTACTCGTCGCCCAGGTTGCGGCCGCCGACGATGGCCACGCTGTTGTCCGCCAGCAGCAGCTTGTTGTGCATGCGCCGGTGTTGCTCGGACAGGTTGAGCAGGCGCCCCAGGTTGCGCGTGACGCCGGTGCTGCGGCCCAGGTGCAGCGGGTTGAACAGGCGCACCTGGATGTTCGGGTGGGCGGCCAGGGTGCCCAGTTCGTAGTCCCAGCCGTCGCTGCTGGTGTCGTCGATCAGCATGCGCACGCGCACGCCGCGGTCGGCGGCCTTGATCAGCTCACGGATCAGCGCGCGCGTGGTGAGGCCGTCGTGGACGATGTAGTACTGCAGGTCGAGGCTGCGCTGGGCCTTGCGGATCAGCTCGGCGCGAGCGAGGAAGGCGTCGACGCTGGAAGCCAGCAGGTGGTAGCCGGACTGGCCGGGATGGGCCGTGGCGCGCTGGTCGATATCGTCGGCCAGCGCGCTGCCCTGCACCGGCAGCACGTGCGACGGCTCGGGCGGCGGCGCACTGGCGCAACCACCCAGGGTCAGCAGGATCAGCAGCAGGAAGCGTGGCAACAACGCGAGTTTCTCCGGCAAGCGCGCCGGTGGCGGGCTGCCGGAGATTCTAGCCGCTCGTCGGTGGATAGGGTCAGCTCGCCAGCGCTTCCTTGAACCGGTACCAGGCCATGCCCAGCGCCAGCAGGGGCGAGCACAGCAGCTTGCCGCCGGGGAAGGTGATGTGCGGCACCCTGGCGAACAGCTCGAAGCCGCTGCCCTGCTGGCCGGCGATGGCCTCGGCGAGCAGCTTGCCGGCCAGGTGCGTGGCGTTCACCCCGTGGCCGGCGTAGGCCTGGGCGAAGTACACGTTGGGCTGGTCGGGCAGGCGGCCGATCTGCGGCAGGCGGTTGGCGCCGATGCCGATCATGCCGCCCCACTGGTAGTCGATGCGCAGGTTTTCCAGGTGCGGGAACACCTTGAGCATCTTCGGCCGCATGTAGGCGGCGATATCCGCCGGGTCGCGCCCGGAATAGTGGCAGGCGCCGCCGAATAGCAGGCGGTTGTCGGCGGAGAGGCGGTAGTAGTCCAGCGCCACGCGCTGGTCGCACACCGCCATGTTCTGCGGCAGCAGGGCGTGGGCCTGTTCGGCGGACAGCGGCTCGGTGGCGATCACGTAGCTGCCGGCGGGCAGCACCTTGCCGTCGAGGTAGTTGTTCAGGCCGTTCTGGTAGGCGTTGCAGGCGATCACCAGGGACTTGGCGCGGACGCTGCCCTTGGCGGTGCGCACGCGCACCTCGCTGCCGTAGTCGATGGCGGTGACGGCGGAGTTCTCGAACAGCTTCACGCCCAGGCTCTGCGCCGCGGCGGCTTCGCCGAGGGCGAGGTTGAGCGGGTGCAGGTGGCCCGAGCCCATGTCCACCATACCGCCGACGTAGAAGTCGGAGCCGACGATGCTGTGCATGTCCTCTTTGGGCACCAGGCGCAGCTCGTGGCGGTAGCCGAGGCTTTTCAGTTCGTCGAAGTCTTCCTGGAAGCCGGCGACATCGGAGGCCTTGTTGGCCAGGTCGCAGTAGCCCCAGGTCAGGTCGCAGTCGATGGCGTATTTTTCGACGCGCTGGCGGACGATCTCCACCGCTTCCAGGCCCATCAGCTTCATCGCGTGGACGCCATCGGCGCCGACCACCGGCTCGAACTGCTCCAGGCCGTGGCCGACGCCGCGGATCAGCTGGCCGCCGTTGCGCCCGCTGGCGCCCCAGCCGATCCGGTGGGCTTCCAGCAGGATCACCGAGAAACCGCGCTCGGCCAGTTCGATCGCCGTGTTCAACCCGGAGAAGCCACCACCGATGATGCACACGTCAGCCTGCTCCTCGCCGGCCAGGCACGGCACCTCGAGGCGGCGATTGGCGCTGGCGGCGTAATAGGAAGGGGCGTGCTGGTCGGTGTGCACCGGCTGGTGAACGCGGGCGTTCATGTGCGATATCCTGATTTTTATGTTGTTAAAATTTTACGCAGGATAAACGCCGACTTCCCGCCCAGCCAATAGCCGGGCGGCAAAAAGCGCCGGGAAGTCGTAAATAAATCTTCTGGACTGGCGGGCTTTGCCGCCGTGTTTCAGTCCGGGATGGGCAGGGTGAGGCTTTCCTTCACCTCTTCCATGACGATGTAGCTCTTGGATTCGCGCACGTGGGGCAGCTTGAGCAGGATGTCGCCCAGCAGCTTGCGGTAGGAGGCCATCTCGGAGATGCGCGCCTTCACCAGGTAGTCGAAGTGGCCCGAGACCAGGTGACACTCCAGCACGTGGGGCAGCTTGAGCACCGAGCGGCGGAAGTCCTCGAAGGTATCGCCGGACTTGTAGTCCAGGCTGATCTCGACGAACACCAGCAGGCTGGCCTTCAGGTACTGCGGGTTCAGCCGGGCGTTGTAGCCCATGATGATCCCTTCGCGCTCCAGCCGGCGCACGCGCTCGGTGCACGGTGTGGTGGAGAGGCCGACGCGCTCGCCCAGTTCGGTGAAGGAGATGCGACCTTCCTCCTGCAGGATGCGCAGGATATTGCGGTCGATCTTGTCCAGTTCGCGGCGGCTCTGATGCTGGGTTCTCATGGGATGGCTCTGAAGTCGGCCGATTGGCCTTGGGGGAATGTCGGCAATATAGTCGGTTGTGCAGGGAATATCACTGGCAACCCTTGAACTTCCCGCGTCGGACGGCCAGCCTGTAGGCCAACGCTTCGCCCCTGCCGGGCGAAACCGCCTGTTTCCGCAGAGGCTTTCGCATGTCGCTTCCCCGCCTGCGCACCGTTCTCCTGCTGCTGTTGCTGCTCCTGGCACTGGCGGTCGGTGCGGCGTGGCTGGCGGTTCCGCGTCTGCTGGCGAATGCCGGGGTGAGCATCGAGCAGTGGCAGGGGCTGGGCGTTTCGCGCCAGGGATTGACGCTGCAGCGCCTTGCCCTGCAGCGCCAGACGCCGGACGGCGCGCGCCTGGCGGCCCAGCTGCAGGACCTGCGCGTCGGCTGGCCAGAACATGAAGACGGGCGCTGGCGACTGAAGGAGCTGGCCGCCGGCAACATCGACGTACGCCAATGGCCGGGGCAGGGGACGCCGGAGGAAGCTGCTGCACTGCCGGACATCGCGCAGCTCAACCGCTGGCTGGCGCTGCTGCCCGGACGGCTGGCGCTGGAGCGGGTGTTCCTCGAATTGCCCTGTGCCCGCGAGCAACGCTGCACCCTCAATGGCAGCGCGCATTGGCAGCAGTTGCAGGGCGGCGCCGCAGCACTGGGCGGCGAACTGCGCCAAGGTGGCCAGCAGCTGGCGTTCAACGGCCTGCTGCAACCCGGCGATGGCCAATGGCGGCTGCACTTGGACAGCTACCTGGACAACGACCCGCTGCTGTCCCTGGACTCCACCTGGGCACCCGCCAGCCGCCAGCTCAGCGGCAGTATTGCCAGCCCCGCCGTACCGCCGGTGCAGGCCGTGCGCAACTGGCTGGGCATGTGGCTGCCGACGCCGAACCTGCCGCTGCCGATTCCTGAAGCCGGGCGCCTGCGCCTGAGTTGGGAGACTCGACTGGCCGGCGACGCCGCCTGGCCGGACTGGCCCGGCCTGCGCGACGGTCGCGGCAGCATCGATCTCGCCCTGCAATTGCCGCAGCCCTGGCCGCTGCCGGGTGTGGGCAACCTGCAGGGCGATCTGCGGCTGATCGCCAGCGCAACCGACATCGGTTGGCGCCCTTCGGTGGTCAGCGGCGACCTGCGTCTTTCCGACCTTTACGGCGACTGGCTGCAGGCGCTGCCGGTCGGTCTGCGCCCGGCGCGCCTGACGTTGCACCTGGAGCCCGGCGTGGATGAAGAAGCCGGCAGCGTGCGCGCCGATCTTCGCGCGGTCGGCGCCGCCGATCTGCGTCTGCGTTCCCGTGTGGCGCTGCTGGAAGCCACGCCGCTGGCGCTGCAACTGAATGACTCGCGGCTGGAGGGCAAAATCCCGCACTTGGAGCTGGCCGGCCTGCGCGGCGACAACAGCCGCGTGGACCTGAGCTTCAATGCCCGCGCCGACCAGCAGGCGGCGCGCTTCGACTTCGCCGATGGCGCGCAACTGCAGGTCGGCACGCTGTCTGGCCCGGCGTCGCTCAAGGCCAGCAAGCTCGCCGCCACGCTGGGCAAAGGCACGCTGTCCCTAGGTTACGCCAGCGAAGCGCCGCCGACGCTGCAACTCGATGCCCCGCTGAAACTCGCCCTGGGCGAACTGCGCCAGCCCCACGTCAAACCCTTGTCCTGGAACGCCATGGGCACTCTGGCGGCGAGCCTCGACGCCCAGCAGTTCAAGGGCCGGCTGCTGAACAGCGGCGGCCTGAATGCCGAAGTTGATCTGAACCATTCCACGAAGCAGGGTGTGGCCCTGGTCGCGCGGCAGCCGGAGTTCTTCCTGCGCACCGGCAACCCGCTGGAAAAATCCCTCGGCGACTGGCCGGGCCTGCTCAGCCTGAACAACGGCAAGGCCAGTCTCGACCTGAACTGGCGCCTGCCGCCGGGCAGCGCGCCGCAAAGCCTGGAGCTGAACCTGCGGGGCAGCGGGCTGGAAGGCGTCTACGACCGCAGCGAAGTCCATGGCCTCGACCTGCAGGCGAAGTTCCTGCTCAAGGGGTTGCAGATGGAGTTGCAGCTGCCACAGGTAAAAGTCGCCACGCTTAATCCAGGCGTCACGCTGGGGCCGCTGTCCCTGCAGGGCAACTACAAAGGCTCGCTGGACGCGCCGCTGGCCGGACGTGTCGACTGGCAACAGGCGGAGCTGGGGCTGTTCAACGGTCGCGCCTGGCTGCCGCCCGGCGCGGTGGATCTTTCCGCCCGCGGCCAGGGTCTGACCTTGAAGCTCGAAGGCCTGGCGCTGGAGGCGATCCTCGCGGCCTATCCGGCGGAGGGCCTGTCGGGCAACGGCATCCTCGACGGCAACCTGCCGCTGGGCCTGAACGCCGGCAAGCTGGTGATTCACGGCGGCGAGGTGGCCGCGCGTGAGCCGGGCGTGCTGCAGTTCCGTTCGGCGAAGATCCAGGCGCTCGGTCAAAGCAACCCGGCCATGCAGCTGGTGGCCACGGCCATCGACGATTTCCGCTACGACAAGCTGAGCAGCCGCGTGGATTATGATGAATCCGGCAAGCTGCTCCTCGCCCTCAGCCTGAGCGGGCGCAACCCCGCGCTGGAGCAGGGCCGGCCGATCAACCTTAACGTCAACCTGGAGGAGAACGTGCCCAAGCTGCTCACCAGCCTGCAACTGAGCGACCGGGTCAGCGACACCATCCGCAAGCGCGTGCAGGAACGCCTGCGCAACGACCCGACCGCCGCGCCATGACCGCAAGGAGAACCCAGCAATGCGCCTGAGCGCCCTCATCTCCATCCTGCTCCTGGCCGCGCTGGCCCAGCGCTGCACGCCCACCGTGCAGCTGGCGGCGCCCAAGGAGCCGATCAACATCAACCTCAACGTGAAGATCGAGCACGAGATCTATATCAAGGTCGACAAGGCGCTCGATGGCATCATCAACGAGAACAGCGGCCTGTTCTAAAGGAGCCTTTGCATGAGATTGCACCGCAAACTGGGCGTCGCGCTGGTCGCCCTCTGCCTGAGCCTGCCAGTTATGGCCATGAGCCTGGAACAGGCGATGTCCGCCCTGGGCGGCGCCAAGTCCCAGGGGCTGGTCGGCGAGCAGGCCGACGGCTACCTGGGCGTCGTGAAGAACGGCGGCGACGCCTCCGACATTGCTGCGCAGATCAACGCCGCGCGCCGCGCCGAGTACCAGAAGGTCGCCAGCCAGAGCGGCGCCACCCTGAAAGACGTGGAATCCCTGGCCGGCAAGAAGGCCATCGAACGTACGCCGTCGGGGCAGTACGTGCAGGTCAATGGTCAGTGGGTGCGCAAGTAGGCGCATCAAGGGGATTTCCCTGCTTGCCGCCGCCTGTCGCGGCGAGCGGGGAGGCTGGTCGCCAGAGCAGGTAATTCCCGCCGGCCTCGGTTCTCGCAAGAGAAGTTCTGGCCAATCCCTCTCCGTTCGCTATTTCCTCTGGATCTGGTGAAATTTTCGCCAGATCCTCGACCATCCGGTCTCGGGTTAAAATGCGCTAATCCTGGTGGATGTCCCTCCGTGAAAGCGACTTTTACCAGGAATTTTCGTCAAATACCCCGTAGCAATCAGTGAATATCGCTGAGCCTGACTTCCTATACTGCGCGCATCTACGTTCAGAATAAGAAACGTCTGCGCCCCCGGCGCGACGTAGGAGGCAAAGATGCGTGTTCTGGTGCTCGGCAGCGGTGTGATCGGTACCGCCAGTGCTTACTATCTCGCCCGTGCGGGCTTCGAAGTGGTGGTCGTCGACCGCCAGCCCGGCCCGGCCCTGGAGACCAGCTTCGCCAACGCAGGCCAGGTTTCCCCTGGCTACGCCTCGCCCTGGGCGGCTCCGGGCATTCCGCTCAAGGCCATGAAGTGGCTGCTGCAGACCCACGCGCCGCTGGCCATCCGCATGACCGGCGATCCCTTCCAGTACAGCTGGATGTGGCAGATGCTGCGCAACTGCAACGCCAAGAGCTACGCGGTGAACAAGGAGCGCATGGTGCGTCTGTCCGAGTACAGCCGCGACTGTCTCGACGAGCTGCGCGCAGAGACTGGCATCAGCTACGAAGCCCGTTCCCTGGGCACCACCCAGCTGTTCCGTACCCAGGCCCAGCTGGACGCCGCCGCCAAGGATATCTCGGTGCTGGAAAGCACCGGCGTTCCCTATGAAGTGCTCGACCGCGCCGGCATCGCCCGCGTCGAGCCGGCCCTGGCCAAGGTGGCCGACAAGCTGGTCGGCGCCCTGCGCCTGCCCAACGACCAGACCGGCGACTGCCAGATGTTCACCACCAAGCTGGCCGAAATGGCCAAGGCCCTGGGCGTGGAATTCCGCTTCGGCCAGGACATCCAGCGCCTGGACTTCGCCGGCGACCGCATCAACGGCGTGTGGGTCGATGGCCAGCTGGTCACCGCCGACCGCTACGTGCTGGCGCTGGGCAGCTACTCGCCGCAGATGCTCAAGCCGCTGGGCATCGACGCCCCGGTGTACCCGCTCAAGGGCTACTCGCTGACCGTGCCGATCACCAACCCGGACATGGCGCCGACCTCGACCATCCTCGACGAGACCTACAAGGTCGCGATCACCCGCTTCGACCAGCGCATCCGCGTCGGCGGCATGGCGGAAATCGCCGGCTTCGACCTGTCGCTGAACCCGCGTCGCCGCGCCACCCTGGAAATGATCACCACCGACCTCTACCCCGAAGGCGGCGATGTCAGCCAGGCAGAGTTCTGGACCGGCCTGCGCCCGGCCACCCCGGACGGCACCCCGATCGTCGGTGGCACCCGCTTCCGCAACCTGTTCCTCAACACCGGCCACGGCACCCTGGGCTGGACCATGGCCTGCGGCTCGGGCCGCTACCTGGCCGACCTGATGGCCAAGAAGCGCCCGCAGATCAGCACCGAAGGCCTCGACATCTCCCGCTACGGCTCTGCCTCGGAGGCCCACAATGGCCATCCAGCGCCTGCACACTAACCAGCGCATGAGCCAGGTGGTCGTCCACAACGGCACGGTGTACCTCGCCGGCCAGGTGGCGGACGACCTCACGGCCGGGGTCGAGCAACAGACCCGCGAAGTCCTCGCCAGCGTCGAGCGCCTGCTCGAAGAGGCCGGTACCGACAAGTCGCGGGTGCTCTCGGCAACCATCTACCTGAAGGACGTCGCCGCCGACTTCGCCGGCATGAACGGCGTCTGGGACCAGTGGGTCCCGCAGGGCTGCGCTCCGGCGCGCGCCACCGTCCAGGCGGCGCTGTGCTACCCGGAAATCCTCGTCGAGGTTTCCATCGTCGCTGCACTGCCCTGAGTTTTTTGCGTGGCCCGGCCTGAGCGCCGGGTTTTTTTCGTCTGTCGTTCGTGTTCCACCCACCATAAGAGAGCCTTGCCATGCGTCCCGCCCGTGCCCTGATCGACCTCGCTGCCCTGCGCCACAACTACCGCCTGGCCCGTGAAGTCACTGGCGCCCGAGCGCTGGCGGTGGTCAAGGCCGACGCCTACGGCCATGGTGCGGTGGTCTGCGCCCGCGCACTGGAAGGTGAAGCCGACGGTTTCGCCGTGGCCTGCATCGAGGAGGCGCTGGAGCTGCGCGAAGCCGGCATCCGTGCGCCGATCCTGCTGCTCGAAGGCTTCTTCGAGGCCAGCGAACTGGAACTGATCGACACCCATGATTTCTGGTGCGTGGTGCACTCGGCCTGGCAACTGGAAGCTATCGAGCGCGCCCGTCCGAGCAAGCCGCTGACCCTCTGGCTGAAGATGGATTCGGGCATGCACCGCGTCGGCTTTTTCCCCCAGGACTACGCCGCCGCGCTGGCACGCCTGAAGGCGCTGCCCCACGTGGCCAAGGTCGTGCTGATGAGCCACTTCTCCCGCGCTGACGAGCTGGACTGCCCGCGCACCGAGGAGCAGGTCGCTGCCTTCCAGGCCGTACGCGAAGCCGCCGGCGAAGGCCACGAGATCAGCCTGCGCAATTCCCCCGGCATCCTCGGCTGGTCCGACGTGCCCAGCGACTGGGTACGCCCCGGCATCATGCTCTACGGCGCCACGCCCTTCGAACAGGCGCACCCGTTGGCCGACCAACTGCGCCCGGTGATGACCCTGGAATCCCAGGTCATCAGCATTCGCGAACTGCCAGCCGGCGAGCCGGTGGGCTATGGCGCGCGCTTCATCGCCGACCGCCCGGTGCGCGTCGGCGTGGTCGCCATGGGTTACGCCGACGGCTATCCGCGCCACGCGCCGGACGGCACGCCGGTATTCATTGACGGCAAGCCCAGCCGCATCATCGGCCGGGTGTCCATGGACATGCTCACCGTGGACCTGACCGACCTGCCGAACGCGGGCCTGGGCAGCCGCGTCGAGCTCTGGGGCCCGAACGTGCCTGCCAGCCAGCTCGCCGCCCTGTGCGGCAGCATTCCTTATCAGCTGTTCTGCAACCTCAAGCGGGTGCCGCGGGTCTACTCGGGCCAGTGACGGATACCGCCCGTAAAGTTTGCGCAGGATCGTCGGGCGATCTGTTGTAAATACTGAACGGTGTTGCCATGATACGTGGCACTTGGAACCCGCTCGGCTCAAGCCGTTGCGGGTTCTGCCTTTCAGAGCCTGCCTGATCACAAGAATAAGGAGGACCCCACCCTTGGACGTCGGTGCTCGTCTGCAAGCCATCCGTAAGCTCAAAGGTTTGTCCCAGCGCGAACTCGCCAAACGGGCGGGTGTGACCAACAGCACAATCTCGATGATCGAGAAGAACAGCGTAAGCCCCTCCATCAGCTCGCTGAAGAAAGTGCTGGGTGGTATTCCGATGTCCCTGGTCGAGTTCTTCTCCCTCGATCTTGAGCAGAGCAGCAACACCCCGGTGGTCTACAAGGCAGACGAACTCAGCGACCTGTCCAGCGGCTCGATCATCATGAAGCTGATCGGCAAGGACTATCCCAGCCGTGCCATCACCCTGCTCGACGAGACCTATCCGCCGGGCTCCGATACCGGTGACGACATGTACGCCCACGAAGGCGAAGAGACCGGCGTGCTGGTCGAGGGCCGCCTGGAACTGACCGTCGGCGACGAAACCTTCGTCCTCGAATCCGGCGACAGCTACTATTTCGACAGCACCAAGCCGCACCGCTTCCGCAACCCGTTCGAAGCTCCGGCTCGACTGATCAGCGCGACCACACCGGCAAATTTTTGAACAGCCGGTAGGACCGGCCAGACCCGCTGCGACCTAATGCCGCAAGACCCCGCCAGAGGGTGCAATTGTTTCGAGCTCGCCGCCTTTGCCGTTATACTTGCGCCCGCTCGCGCGGCCCGAGACTGTGACTGCACCGCGACCGGGCGTGATAAGCCACGATGAGGGTGAAAGGGTGAACCTGATTAGAAAAATCCTGGCAGCCCAAGCTGCCGTACTGGCCCTGTGGGCAGTAAGCGTTCAGGCCGCGACCAACGATGACGCCATTGCCAAGCGCCTCGAACCTGTCGGCAAAGTCTGCGTCCAGGGCAAGGAATGCGAAGGCGTTGGTGCCGTTGCTTCTGCCGGTGGTGGCGGTGCGCCGCGTTCGGGCGAAGAGATTGTCGGCAAGGTCTGCACCAACTGCCACGGCAGCGGCCTGCTGGGCGCGCCGAAGGTTGGCGACAAGGCTGACTGGGGCAAGCGCGCGAAAGAGCAGGGCGGTATCGACGGCCTGCTGGCCAAGGCCATTTCGGGTATCAACGCCATGCCGCCCAAAGGCACCTGCGCTGATTGCTCCGATGACGAGCTGAAAGCTGCGATTCACCACATGTCCGGCCTGTAAGCGCCGAGCTGTGCGAAAAAGCCGCCCAAGGGCGGCTTTTTCATGCCCGGGATTTGTCGCCTCGCGTGTCGCGGGAGCAACTTTTGCGTAAAGCCGGTCCAAACTCCTGTCATTGAAGCGAACCAGGAGGGAAGCCCGGTGCAATCCTGCTCGATCGAAACCGCCGTCGAACAACTGCTGCAACGCCTGGAAGGGCATATCCGCCTCGGCCTGCCGCTGGGCCTGGGCAAACCCAACCAGTTGGCCAATGCGCTGTACCGGCACATCCGCGAGAACCCGCGGCGGCAGCTGACGCTCTACACCGCGCTGTCGCTGGGCCGCCCGCAGGCGGGCGGCGAGCTGCAGCGGCGCTTCCTCGAGCCCTTCGTCCAGCGCATCTATGGCGACTACCCCGAGCTGGATTATCTGCACGACCTGCGCAGCGGCAGCCTGCCGGAGAACATCCGCGTCGAGGAGTTCTACCTGCAGCCCGGCAGCCTGCTGGACAGCGCCCCGGCGCAGCAGAACTACATCAGCTGCAACTACAGCCACGTGGCGCGGGATATCAACGCCAAGGGCGTCAACGCCGTCGCCCAGCTGGTGGCCCGCGACCCGAGCCGGCCGGGCAAGCTCAGCCTGGCCTGCAACCCGGACATCACCCTCGACCTGCTGCCGATGCTGCAACGCCGCCGCGCGGCGGGGGAAACCATCGTCACCATCGGCGTGGTTCACGACCAGTTGCCCTACATGCCGGGCGATGCCGAGGTGGACGAAGACTTCTTCGACCTGCTGGTGGATGCCCCGACGGACAGCAGTACGCTGTTTTCCACGCCCAACCTGCCGGTCGGCCTGCAGGACCACTGCATCGGCCTGCACGCCAGTGCCCTGGTGCGCGACGGCGGCACGCTGCAGGTCGGCATCGGCTCCATGGGTGACGCCCTGACCTCGGCGCTGCTCACCCGCCAGCGCGACAACGGCGGCTACCGAGAATTGCTCGACCGCATCGATGCCACTGGCCGCCACGCCGAGCTGATCGACCGCGACGGCGGCCTCGGCGGCTTCGAGCAGGGCCTGTATGGCTGCAGCGAAATGTTCGTCCCCGGGCTGCTGGCGCTGGCCGAGGCGGGCGTGCTGACCCGCCGTGTTGCAGCGCGTCCGGGCTCGTCGCCTACCGAGCCGGGCGTCTGGCTGCACGGCGGCTTCTTCCTCGGTCCGCAGGCCTTCTACCGACGCCTGCGCGAAATGCCGCGGGAAGAGTTGGCTGGTATCGGCATGACCGGCATCGGCTTCGTAAACAACCTCTACCGCGACGAGGAGCTCAAGCGCGGGCAGCGCCGGGACGCGCGCTTCCTCAACAGCGCCTTCACCGTCACCCTGCTGGGTGCCGGCGTGGCCGACCAGCTGGAAGACGGCCGCGTGCTCAGCGGCGTCGGCGGGCAATACAACTTCGTCGCCCAGGCCCATGAGCTGGAAGGCGGGCGCTCGATCATCATGCTGCGCAGCTGGCGCGAATCCGAGGGTGAGCTGAGCTCCAACATCGTCTGGAACTACGGCCATACCACCATCCCCCGGCATCTGCGCGACATGGTGGTGACCGAGTACGGCATCGCCGATCTGCGCGGCAGGAACGACGCCGAGGTGATTGCCGCGATGCTGGCCATCGCCGACTCGCGCTTCCAGGACGAGCTGATCGCTCAGGCCCAGGAGGCCGGCAAGTTGCCGAAGGACTTCGAGCTGGGCGCGCGCTATCGCAATAACACTCCCGAACGGCTGCGCGAGGCGACCCAAGGCATGCGCGCGCTGCTGCCGGAGTTCCCGCTGGGCAGCGACTTCACCGAGGACGAGCGTGACTTGCTGCGGGCATTGGGCTGGCTCAAGAGCAAGCTGAAGCTGAGCGAGATTCTCGAACTGGGCAAGGCGACGCTGGATGCCCCGCAGCCGGAGGCCTATCCGCAACATCTGGAACGCATGGGCCTGGCCAGGCCCGACGGGCTGCGTGAGGAGCTCTACCAGCGCCTGGTCCTGGCCGGCCTGAAAGCCAGCACCCAGCCGGAGCTGTAGGAGCGAGGGGGACGCCATCGTTATTGCTCGCGAACCGCACGGCACGGTTTCTGGCCCGAAGAGCTTCGCGAGCAAGCTCGCTCCTACACTGAGTGCTTACAGCGGTGTCCAGACGCGTAGGGCGCATAACGCGCCAGCGTTATCCGCCGCCAGGGAGTCGGCGGATAACCTGTTCCAGGTTATGCGCCCTACGCAAGGCCCGCTTTCGGGCATGAAAAAAGGCGGGCCCTGTCGGTGCCCGCCTTTTTTCGTGGAGTGCTGGATCAGTCCTCGAGGAACTCGACCTGACCGTTGGCCAGGGACTTCACGCGAGCCAGGGATTCCACCCGGTAGCCTTCGCTTTCCAGCAGGGCGCGGCCTTCCTGGAAGGACTTCTCGATGACGATGCCCAGGCCGGCGACGGAAGCGCCTGCCTGCTGGATCAGGTCGATCAGCGCCTTGGCGGCATGGCCGTTGGCGAGGAAGTCGTCCACCACCAGCACATGGTCGGCAGCGGTCAGGTGCTTGGCGGAGATGGCGATGGTGCTTTCGGTCTGCTTGGTGAAGGAGAAGACCTTGGAGATCAGCAGGTCGTTCTTCAGCGTCAGCGACTGGAACTTGCGGGCGAAGATCACCGGGATGCCCAGCTCGAGGCCGGCCATGACCGCCGGGGCGATGCCCGAGGCTTCGATGGTGACGATCTTGGTGATGCCCTGGTTCTTGAAGCGTTCGGCGAACTCGTGGCCGATCTGCTTCATCAGCGCCGGGTCGATCTGGTGGTTGAGGAAGGCGTCTACCTTGAGGACCTGTTCGGAGAGAACGATGCCTTCGCTGCGAATTTTGTCTTTGAGAGTGTTCACGGGGGTGCTTCCGAAAGCGGCTGTCGCTGATGAAGCGCGTAATTCTACAACGCCAGTGGCCTTCTGCGCGACGTTCCGACCAATGCAATTGCTGATCGGGTGGACAGATTTTCGATGGGTGGAAGGAGTCGACCTGGCGTAGGAGCGGATTCATCCGCGATCCGGCCGACAGGCCGGTGCCCGCCTGATGGCGATCGCGGACGGAGTCCGCTCCTACGCTCGCACCCAGCATGGCGTAGGGCGAATAACCCGGAACGGGTTATCCGCCGTCGCGGCAGACGAAGCTCAACGCTTGAGCATCGCCCGGATATCCGCCAGCGCCGAGTTGCCCTTGGCCACCTTGACCTCCTGCGGCGCGTCTTCCTGGCCTTCCCAGACCAGGTCCTCGGGCGGCAGTTCATCAAGGAAGCGGCTGGGCGAACAATCGATGATCTCGCCGTATTGCTTGCGCTTGGCGGCGTAGGTCATGGCCAGGTTTTTCTTCGCCCGGGTGATGCCCACGTAGGCCAGGCGCCGCTCTTCCTCGATGGTGTCGGCCTCGATGCTGGAGCGGTGCGGGAGGATTTCCTCTTCCACGCCGAGAATGAACACGTAGGGGAATTCCAGGCCCTTGGACGCGTGCAGGGTCATCATCTGCACGCCGTCGGCGCCTTCTTCCTCTTCCTGCTGGCGCTCCAGCATGTCGCGCAGGACCAGCTTGGCGATGGCCTGCTCGATGGTCATGTCGCCTTCTTCGTCGCGCTCCAGGGTGTTCTTCAGCGCCTCGATGAGGAACCAGACGTTGCCCATGCGGAAGTCGGCGATCTTGTCGCTGGAAGCGTTCTGCCGCAGCCAGTTCTCGTAGTCGATGTCCATCACCATGCTGCGCAGCGCGCCGATCGGGTCGCTGCCGGCGCACTGCTCGCGGACCTTGTCGATGAAGCGCTTGAAGCGCTGCAGACGCTCGATGTAGCGGGCGTCGAGGTGCTCGGACAGGCCCAGCTCGCCGGAGGCGTTGAACATCGAACAGCCGCGCTCGGTGGCGTAGTTGCCGAGCTTCTCCAGGGTGGTGGAGCCGATCTCCCGGCGCGGCACGTTGATCACCCGGAGGAAGGCGTTGTCATCATCCGGGTTCACCAGCAGGCGGAAGTAGGACATCAGGTCCTTCACTTCCTGGCGTCCGAAGAAGCTGGTGCCGCCTGACAGGTGATAGGGAATCTGGTGGTGCTGAAGTTTCAGCTCGATCAGCTTCGCCTGATAGTTGCCGCGGTAGAGGATGGCGAATTCGCTGTAGGGCCGCTGCGTCTTCAGGTGGATGGTGAGGATTTCCATGGCCACCCGTTCGGCCTCGGACTCCTCGTTGCGGCAGCGGATCACCCGGATCGGGTCGCCTTCGCCCATCTCGCTCCACAGCTGCTTCTCGAACACGTGGGGGTTGTTGGCGATGAGGATGTTGGCGCATTTGAGGATGCGGCTGGTGGAGCGGTAGTTCTGCTCCAGCATCACCACCTTCAGCGAAGGGAAGTCTTCCTTCAGCTGCATCAGATTTTCCGGGCGCGCGCCGCGCCAGGCGTAGATCGACTGGTCGTCGTCGCCCACCACGGTGAAGTGCGCGCGCTGCTGCACCAGCATCTTCACCAGCAGGTACTGGCTGGCGTTGGTGTCCTGGTATTCGTCCACCAGCATGTAGCGCACGCGGTTGCGCCACTTGTCGAGGATCTCCGGGTGTTCCTGGAACAGCTTCACCGGCTGCAGGATCAGGTCGTCGAAGTCCACCGCGTTGTAGGCCTTGAGGGTGCGCTGGTAATGCAGGTAGACCATTGCCGCGGTCTGTTCCTTGGGATTGCGCGCCTTTTCCAGCGCCTCTTCCGGAAGGATCAGGTCGTTCTTCCAGCTGCCGATCAGGCCCTTGATCTCGTCCAGACCGTCATCGCCGGAATACTCCTTCTGCATGATGTCGGTCATCAGCGCCTTCACATCGCTCTCGTCGAAGATCGAGAAGCCGGGCTTGTAGCCCAGGGCCGCGTGTTCCTTGCGGATGATGTTCAGGCCCAGGTTGTGGAAGGTCGAGACGGTCAGGCCCTTGCCCTCGCCGGGGCGCAGCAGGGTGCTGACGCGCTCCTTCATCTCGCGGGCGGCCTTGTTGGTGAAGGTCACGGCGACGATGTACTGGGCGCGGATGCCGCACTGCTGCACCAGGTAGGCGATCTTGCGGGTGATCACGCTGGTCTTGCCGGAGCCGGCGCCGGCCAGCACCAGAAGCGGGCCGCCGACGTAGTTCACGGCCTCTTGCTGCCGGGGATTGAGTCGGGACATGAAAGGCGGGGGTCTGTAGTGGAGCGGGCGCGTATTCTAGCAGGCCGCGCCGGGCGTCGGGGTGCCGCTCGGAATCGCGACGATCTGTGACACGATCGTACTTATGTGTTTTGGATAAATCTGTACATGTATTAGGCTTGTGACGTCATTACTTGAAGAAAACTCTTAAGAGTTTCTCTGAAGTTTCGTCTACATCTGGTGGATGTCCGGATGGCGTGGCTTCAAAACCGGGGGAAACGGGCGCACGGAAGGTGCCTGGAGTTTCTCCCCTTTCAGAGATACATGGGGGTCGCTTGGCAGCGTCGGTCGAACCAACGCGCCTGCTCCTGCTGGCGGAAGCGCCGCAGTGGGCCCAGCTACTGCGCGGGCATCTGGCCGCGTTGGGGCAGGGCTATTCGCTGATCACGGCCCCGTCCTGGCAGGCCGCCAGCGCCCTGTTCGACGAGGACCAGGTCGGCCTGGTGCTCGCCACTCCCGGCAAGCTGCCGTCCGCCCACCAGTGCCACCTGCCGCTGGTCCTGCTGCTGGAGCGCGAGCCCGCGGAGGAGCCGGTCGGTGTCGCCGACTACCTGGTGGCCGACTCCCTCAATGGCGAAGTCCTGCGTCGTACCCTGCGTTACGTGCGGGAGCGCACTTCGCTGCAGAACACCCTGCAGAGCCTGGCCGAACAGGACCCGCTGACCGCCATCGCCAACCGCCAGGGCTTCCAGACCCTGCTCGCGGCACGCCTCGCCGAGAGTGAAGGGCGTGGCCTGGCGCTGGGTCACCTGGACCTGGACAACTTCCGCCACGTCAACGATGCCCTCGGCCACCAGGCCGGCGACCGCCTGATCCTGCAGGTGGTGGCGCGGCTGAAGGCGCACCTGGACAGCGGCGACGACATTGCCCGGCTGGGCAGCGACGAGTTCGCCCTGCTGCTGGACACCCGCCGCGACCCGGCGCGGGTGGAGAAGATCGCCGAGCTGATCGTCGAATCCCTCGGCGAGCCCTATTGGGTCGAAGGCGAGAGCCTGCTGCTGGGCTGCAGCCTGGGTATGGCCCACGCGCGTGCCGGCGAGGCCGCCGACCCGCTGCTGTGGCACGCGCACATCGCCATGCAACAGGCCAAGTCGCGCCAGGGCTGCACCTTCCACGTCTTCGACGAACGCATCAACCGTGGCGCGCGCAGCCTCGCCGACCTGGAAAGCGAACTGCGCCGGGCGCTGCGCCGCGACGAGCTGGAATTGCACTACCAGCCGCGCCTGGACCTGCACAGCGGGCAGATCGTCGGCCTCGAAGCGCTGGTGCGCTGGCGCCATCCCGAGCGTGGCCTGCTGACGCCGGGCGACTTCGTGCCGCTGGCCGAGGAAAGCGGGCTGATCGTGCCGCTGGGCTACTGGGTCATCTCCCGCGCGCTGCGCGACATGCAGTGGCTGCGCGGGCGTGGCTTGCCGCCGCTGCACATGGCGGTGAACCTGTCGTTCCGCCAGTTCCAGGACAGCCAGCTGCTGCCGACCCTGGAGCGGTTGATCCGCGAGCGCGGCGTCGACGCCCAGTGGCTGGAGTTCGAACTCACCGAAACCGCCGTGATGCGCCGCAGCGACCAGGTCCAGCAGACCATGCAGGCCCTCGGCCGGCTGGGCGTGCGCTTCTCGCTGGACGATTTCGGCACCGGCTTCTCTTCCTTCGTGCACCTGAGCAGCCTGCCGATCACCCTGCTGAAGATCGACAAGAGCTTCGTCGGCGGTATGCACGAGCGCCCGGAAAACCTGCAGCTGGTGCGGGCGATGATCAACCTGGCGCACAACCTCAATCTGGAGGTGGTCGCCGAAGGCGTCGAGACCGCCGCCCAGCAGGACGAGCTGCGTCAGTTCGGCTGCGACCAGGTGCAGGGCTACTGGATCAGCCGGCCGCTGCCCTTGGCGGAGCTGGCGCGCTTCCTGGTGTTCGGCGCCAACCGCGCCCTGCGCACCCAGGACTCGGTCAGCTAGCCAGCAGCGCCGCGCCTCCGGCCGGCGGGCGCAACAGCCGGGTGGTCTTCGCGTCGAAGGCCAGCGTCAGGCCAATCGCCGCGCAGGCCAGCCCGGAGGCCAACCCCCACCACACGCCACTCGGCCCCCAGCCCAGCGGGAAGGTCAGCAGCAGCGCCATCGGCACGCCCACCAGCCAGTAGCCGGCCAGCCCGACCAGGAAGGTCGTGCGCGCGTCCTTCAGCCCGCGGATCGCGCCCATGGCGATGCACTGGATGCCGTCGAACAGCTCGAACCACGCAGCGATGGCCAGCAGGCTGACGGCCAGTTGCACCACTTCGCGGTTGGCCGGGTCGCTGTGGTCGATGAACAGGCCGATGACCCGCTCCGGCGCCAGCCAGAACAGCGCGGCGAAGGCGAACATGCAGCTGGCGCCGAAACCGATGCCCAGCCGCCCGGCGCGGCGCGCCTCGACCAGCCGGCCGGCGCCATAGTGCTGGCCGATGCGGAAGGTCACCGCGTAGGAAATCCCCATGGGCACCATGAAGGCCACGTACACCGACTGGATGGCGATCTGGTGCGCCGCCAGCGCGGTGCTGCCGATCACCCCCATGCACAGGGTTGCCACGGTGAACATGCCCGACTCCACCGCGTAGGTACCGCCGATGGAAATGCCCAGGCGCAGGGATTCGCCGATCACCTTGAAATCCGGCTTCGACAAGCCGGCCAGCAGCGGGTAGGGCGCGTAGGCCCGGTGCCAGCGCAGGTACAGCGCGAATATCACCGGCAACGCGTTCATCACCACCGCGGTGACCATGCCGATCCCCGCCAGCCCCAGGCGCGGTAGGCCGAACAGGCCCTCGATGAAGGCATAGTTGAGGGCGAAGTTGGCCAGCGCGCCGATCAGGCTGATGGCCATGACCGGGCCGGGCCGCTCGATGGCGCTGGTGAAGCCGCGCAGCACCATGAAGGCCATGTAGCCGGGCAGGGCGAAGACGATGCTGTGCAGAAAACTCATGGTGCCGTGGACGGTCTCCGGCGCCTGGCCGAAGGCGATCAGGATCGGCCCGAGGTTCCACAGCAGCAGGCCCGCCAGCAGCGCCAGCGCAGCGCCGATCCACAGGCCGGCCTGGGTCGCCTGCACCACGCCGCGGGCGTCCTTCGCGCCATGCCGGATCGCCACCAGGTTGCCGGTGGCTGCCACCACGCCGACGCAGAAGGTCGACACCAGCGCATAGGTCGACGCGCCGAGGCCACCGCTGGCCAGCTCCTCGCGACCGAGCTTGCCCATCATCATGGTGTCGGTGAACACCATGGCCACGTAGGCCAGCTGCGCGGCGATCAACGGGCCGGCGAGGCGAAGGATGGCGGCAAGTTCGTCACGGTACAGGCGTTTCATGAGTCAGGCTCAGCAAGCGGCGGGGCCGCAGGAATGGGGAGTCGCCCATTCTCCGGCCGCCACGGATGCGGGCACAAAAGGAAAAATGCGATGCCATCCATGAGTCATACTCATGCATGACGCCCCTTGGAGCCCGCCATGAACCGCCAGTTGCCGCCCCTCTATGCCCTGCGCGCCTTCGAGGCGGCCGCCCGGCACGCGTCCTTTACCCGTGCCGCCGAGGAGCTGGCGATCACCCAGAGCGCGGTGAGCCGGCACATCAAGACCCTGGAAGAACACTTCGCCTGCCGCCTGTTCCAGCGCCGCGGCCGCCAGCTGGAACTGACCGAAACCGCGCGGATGCTGCTGCCCGGCCTGCGCGATGGCTTCGATGCGCTGGAACGCGCCTGCGCCAGCCTGCGCGCGGAGGAGGGCGTGCTGCGCCTGAAGGCGCCCTCGACCCTGACCATGCGCTGGCTGCTGGCGCGGTTGAGCAAGTTCCGCATGCAGCACAGCGACATCGAGGTGCAGCTGACCAGCGCCTGGATGGACGTGGACCGCGTGGACTTCGTCCACGAACCTTTCGATTGCGCGGTGCTTCTCAGCTCCGGGCATTTTCCGCCGGACTGGGAAGCCACCCTGCTGTTCCCCGAATGGCTGATTCCCGTTGGTTCGCCCGCCCTGCTGGCGGACGGCCCGTGGGACGCCGAGCGGCTGGCCGGTGCTGAACTGCTGCACCCCACGCCCGACCGCCGCGACTGGCGGCGCTGGCTGCAGCGCATGGAGCTGGGCGAGCAGGTCTCGCTCAAGGGCGGCCAGGTGTTCGACACCCTGGAACTGGGCATAGTCGCCGCCACCCGCGGCTACGGGGTGTCCATCGGCGACCTGGTGATGGTCGCTGAGGACGCCAACCAGGGCCGCCTGGCCTTGCCCTGGCCCAGTGCGGTGGCCAGCGGCGAGAGCTATTACCTGGTCTGGCCGCGCGCGCGGCGGCACCAGGAGCGGCTGCGTCGCCTGCGCGACTTTCTCCAGGCGGAGATGCAGGCCATGCAACTGCCTCCGGTGGAATACCTCGACTGATCCGAGCCGGTGGATAATCTGTCAGCCACGTCCTTCGCCAGGAATCCAATGAACGCCATCGATCGCCTCATCCAGCTCGCCGGCCTGCGCGGCAGCCTCGACCTGCGTTGCCGCTTCCTCGGCGACTGGGCGCTGGACCACGAGCCGCTGGCCGGCGGCACGGCGCAGTACCACGTGGTGCTCGCGGGCCGCTGCGAGGCGGATATGGCGGACGGAACCGTCCTGCAGCTGGATGCCGGCGAAGTCCTGGTGCTGCCCGCCGGCGGCGCGCACCGGCTGCGCAGTACGGGAGCGAGGGTGGCAGCGCGGGAGCCGGAGGTTCGGCAGGAAGGCCTGTTGCCGTTACACCGCCTCGGTACCGACGGCAGCGCGCTGGACATGCTCTGCGGCAGCTTCCATTACCAGCCCGGTTCGATGCTGATGGGCGCCTTGCCGGCGTACCTGAAGGTGTCCTGCCAGGCCAACGGGCTGGGCGATGCGGTGGCCGCCCTGGTGGGATTGCTGCGCGCCGAGGCGGACGGCAATCAGGCGGGCGCGCGCTTTCTGGTCGATACGTTGTCCTCGGCGCTGTTCACCCTGATCCTGCGCGTTCATCTGCAGGACAACGCGCCCAGCAGCGGCACCCTCGCACTACTCGCCGACAAGCGCCTGAGTCGCGCCTGGCAGGCGATGCTCGATGATCCGGCCCACGACTGGACCATCGAAGCGCTGGCCGAACGCGCTAGCATGTCCCGCGCCACCTTCACGCGGCTGTTCACCCAGGTGGCCGGGCTATCGCCCTGGGCGCTGCTGACCAAGGTGCGCATGGAACTGGCCCAGCGCCTGCTGCGCAGCTCGCAGCTGAGCCTTACCGACATCGCCGCCCAGGTGGGCTACCAGTCCCAGGCGTCCTTCACCAAGAAATTCCGCGAAACCTACGGCGACGCCCCCGGCCGCCTGCGTCGCGCGGTGAGCTAGACCAGCCGACGCTGCCGGGAAATCTGCGTGACGCGCATGGATACGTCCTGCCGCCCTCGCGACGCTTCGCGTCGCTGCCGTCGCAGAGCTGAAACAGCGCTTTGCTAGGGTCATTGCTGGACTAGTCCAGTGAAGGCCCGCCATGGGCCTTCCCCTTACCCACAAGACCACTCGGGGAAACTCCATGAAGCCCATGCGCACCTTGCTCGCCGGCCTGTTCCTGGCCGGTCTCGCCAGTACTTCCTTCGCTGCCACCGAGCTCAAGCACTGGCCGGCGCCGGCCGCCAAGCAGCTCGACGCCCTGATCGCCGCCAACGCCAACAAGGGCGCCTTCGCGGTCTTCGACATGGACAACACCAGCTACCGCTACGACCTCGAGGAATCGCTGCTGCCCTTCCTCGAAATGAAGGGCGTGCTGACCCGCGAGAAGCTCGACCCTTCGCTCAAGCTGATCCCCTTCAAGGACGTGAACGGCCACAAGGAAAGCCTCAACAGCTACTACTACCGCCTCTGCGAAGTGGACGACCTGGTCTGCTACCCCTGGGTTGCCCAGGTGTTCTCCGGCTTCACCTTGAAAGAGCTCAAGGGCTACGTGGATGAGCTGATGGCCTACGGCAAGCCGGTGCCCAGCACCTACTACGAAGGCGACGCGGTGAAGACCATCGAGATCAACCCGCCCAAGGTCTTCACCGGGCAGCAGGAGCTGTACAACAAGCTGATGGAGAACGGCATCGAGGTCTACGTGATGACCGCCGCCCACGAGGAACTGGTGCGCATGGTCGCCAGCGATCCGAAGTACGGCTACAACGTGAAGCCGGAGAACGTCATCGGCGTCACCACCCTGCTCAAGGACCGCCAGAGCGGCGCGCTGACCACCGCACGCAAGCAGATCGCCGAAGGCAAGTACGATCCCAAGGCCAACCAGGACCTGGAGATCACCCCCTACCTGTGGACCCCGGCGACCTGGATGGCCGGCAAGCAGGCGGCGATCCTCACCTACATCGACCAGTGGAAGAAGCCCATCCTGGTCGGCGGTGACACCCCCAGCAGCGACGGCTACATGCTGTTCAACGGCACCGCCGAGAGCGGCGTGCACCTGTGGATCAACCGCAAGGCCAAATACATGGACCAGCTCAATGGCATGATCAAGAAGAACGCCGAGGCCCAGGCCAGGCTCGGCCAGCCGGTCACCGCCGACAAGAACTGGGTGATCGTCACCCCGGAAGAAATCCAGTAAGCCCACCTGCGCCCATCTCCGACCTCGAAACCGGTCGCCTTGCAGGTTCCGTAGGAGCAACTGTCTTCTTCTGATCGTTCGTGCCTTGGATTTCCCTCTCCCTCACCCTCTCCCTTAAGGGAGAGGGGACTGGTTCGGTGCCGGCTGAATCCACGGTGTCAGCCGGTACGGATAGCTCCCTCTCCCTTCAGGGAGAGGGCGGGGGAGAGGGCTGTCTCCGCGCAGAACTTCACGTAGGAGCGGACTCC
>NZ_JACHLI010000038.1 GCF_014204515.1 Pseudomonas nitroreducens
ACATAGTGGCGCGCCACCTCTAGCTTGAACTTCCCATCATGCCTTGCCATGTGGACCCCTCAGAGTTGGTGTCCAACATCTGGGGGTCAGTTCAGTGAAGGGGGCTTTCCTGAGGCAGCGCAGACTTATGCCAGCGCTTTGAGGTGCCGCCCCGGCTGCAGGGCCAGAAGGGCTTGCTGCATCAGCGGATCATCGTCGAACCAGCCCTTGGCAGACAGGCCGAATCGGCTTTCCAGCATGGCGCAGATCGCCTCGGCGGCGCTGGCGCGGTCTTCGTTGGCTTCGCGAATTACTTTTTCTATTTCTTTTCGCAGTTTCATCGTGTCGTGCCTATGGGTAATGAGAACCCCATCCCTGGGCGCTTGGCGGTTTCCGCTCACTACCTGTCGAGGCGCGGTGGGCGGTAGTCGCGGTTGGCTCCCTTATATTCTGTTTTTGTTGCACGAGTGTTCCTACTTTTGAGTAGGAAAAAATTTGATGATGAGCTTGTGCGCGGCGTCTCGGATTTCACCTGTCTCAGGAGCGAGCGCCCGCATTTTGTGGCGCTGCTTCTCGTAAACCGATCAGCCCTCCGGCAACTCCCGGCCGTGGCGTTTGCCCAGCGCGGTCACATAGTCCACGTCCTCATCGCACAGCTGATAGCCCGCCATGTAAGCCGTCATGTCGAATTGGGTGCCGCTCACCTGGGCCTGGCTGTAGGCCGTTTCGTCGTAGGCGGGGAGCTTGTAATGGCTGAGGAATTCGTTGATCAGCGCCGTGCGCTGGGCGTCGCCGACGCTGTAGCCGCCGTCGTAGAACAGCCGGTCGATACAGGTGACGGCGCCCTGGTGGCGCGATTGCGCTTCGTCCAGTTCCAGGGCGTGGGCGCTGCCGGCCAAAGCCAGGCCGAGGGCGAGCAGGGTGGTGCGCAGGTGCATGGGCAGACTCCGTTCTACTGGGTTGAGGATGGCGGCGTTGATCCAGCGCCGTCTCTGGTTGAGCAACGACTGATTCAGCAACGAAAGCACCCCGCACACGGGCGAGGTTCTTCGTTCATCGAGCAGGGTTCAGCGCCGGCAGCGAGCGCTGCCGAGGGCGTTCAGCAGTGGGGCGGGGAGTGGTTGAAACGCGAGGCGCACGCTTCGCTGCATCGCGAGTGCGAGCTTGCGCGTGAAGCCGCTGCAGGTCTGGCTGTGCCATGGCGTTTCGTCCCTGAAATCCCGGTGGTTCCTGCGGGATTCTGCCTGGGGATATGGCAAGCGGCTACTACGCAATCCACAAATTTTCAGCGTGGCCGTCAATCCAGCCAGCTGTGCCACGCCAGGCGAATGGCGCCGTCCTGCAGGGGCAGCAGGGTGAGGTTCGGGGTCTGGCGCAGGTCGGTGACCAGCTGGCTCCAGGCGGCCGAATCGTCGCTGGGCTCGCGGCGCAGGGTGATGCCGAGGTTCTTCAGGGTGGTAGGGTCTGCCAGCAGGGCGTTCACGCGGGCGGACAGCTGATTGTAGGTAGCGGCGTGCATGGGAGGCCTCCGGTTCGGGGTGGATAGAAAATACTGTATGTAAATACAGTATTTCTTGTAAAGGCCTGCATGACCATCGGTAGGCGGATTTCTGAAGGACGTGAATCCGCAGGGTTCTGCGACGGCGTTCTGAGTAACGGGTGGCGTTTGTTCGTGGGTGCAGGCAGTGGGACCGTGGGTTGGCGGGTTCGTCTGTAGCTATCGTTCTGAAAATGGAACGCTAGAAGCGATTTTTGCCGTCTGGTGGAGGAAGGGTGTCGAAATTAATCTCTCTTCCCATGCAGTGACGCACTGCAAACAAGTCCAAAACCTTCCCGGCCCAGCCGGTCCCACTGAAAGCAAATCGAGGATTTCACCATGACCAACGCCACCTACAACCGCCTGGACAAAGACAACGCCGCCGTACTGCTGGTCGACCACCAGGCCGGTCTGCTCTCGCTGGTGCGCGACATCGATCCGGACAAGTTCAAGAACAACGTGCTGGCGCTGGGCGACCTCGCCAAGTTCTTCAACCTGCCGACCATTCTCACCACCAGCTTCGAAACCGGCCCCAACGGCCCGCTGGTCCCCGAGCTGAAAGAGCAGTTCCCGGACGCGCCGTACATCGCCCGCCCTGGCCAGATCAACGCCTGGGACAACGAAGACTTCGTGAAAGCGGTGAAGGCCACCGGCAAGAAGCAACTGATCATCGCCGGCGTGGTGACCGAGGTGTGCGTGGCGTTCCCGGCGCTGTCGGCCCTGGCGGAAGGCTTCGATGTGTTCGTGGTGGCGGATGCCTCCGGCACCTTCAACGAGATGACCCGCGACGCGGCCTGGCGCCGGATGGAAGCGGCCGGTGCGCAGCTGATGACCTGGTTCGGCGTGGCCTGTGAGCTGCACCGCGACTGGCGCAACGATATCGAAGGGCTGGCGGCGCTGTGCTCGAACCACATCCCGGACTATCGCAACCTGATGACCAGCTACAACGCGCTCACCGCTGGTAAGTAAGCGTTCGCTGAAATGAAAACCGGAGCCTCCCGTGGGGCTCCGGTTTTTGTGCTTTTCGTAGGACCGAGGGGGACGCCCAGTCCTTGCTCGCGAACCACTGCGCGGCGGGATTCGCTGTCACCGGTAAATGCCTTTGCCCCATGCCGGCGTAGGAGCGGACTACGTTCGCAATGTGCCTGCCTCGCGCCGGGTTTACTGTGCGGCTCCGGCGTGTGCGCTGGGCGGGCTTTTGGTGGGGCGGAGCTTCTCCGCGAATGCTCTAGCTTGGGTGTTTCTGCGCCGCTTCGGCGTGCGCGCGGACTTCCTGTTTCGCCCCCTCGGGCGAGTCCCTTTTGTCAAACGCCACAAAAGGAACCAAAAGGTCTTGCCCCGGACATCCGGTTTTTCGCTTAGGCGAAAAATACCCTCGTTGAAGCGCAGTTTCAGGGGCCCGCCGCGAAGGGCCATCCCTGGCCCATCGCGGCTCTCGCGACATCCATGTCGCTCAACCCCTGAAACTCCGCTTCAACGAGGCCTCCTGAACGGGGCGTTCGGAGTGCGCGGGTGTTTCTCTGGAAGACTTTCAGAGCCAGAGCCAGAGCCAGAGCCAGAGCCAGAGCCAGAGCCAGAGCCAAAGCCAAACCGGTGCCGCGTCTTCCTCGTAGGAGCGGACTCCGTCCGCGATCAGAATCCCACCCCGCATCGATATCTCACCGGAGCACGAACGTAGGATGGGTCGGGCGGCGTTCCGCGAGCTTGCGATACCCATGCTGTTCTCACGCGGGAATCGATGGGTATCGCAAGCGCCACGCCGCAAGATCCAAGCGTTCGCCGGGAGTGCCGGCAGAGTGCGGTTCGCGAGCAAGCTCGCTCCTACAATTGCGCGCTGTGCATCGGCGTTCCCTGGGCAGACCGAATGCCGCCGCGAGGGATTTCGCGGACAAGGTCCGCTCCTACGGAAACACCGCACCACGCCGCGCCACAGTGCGCGCCCTTGCTCCTGCTCTTGCCCTTAAGGTCTTCCAGCGAAACATCCACACGCGCTGAAGTGCCCCTTTCAGGAGGCCGAAGGTGAACGGAGTTTCAGGGGGAGAGCGGCATGGATGCCGCGCAAGCCGCGACTGGCCAGGGATGGCCCTTCGCGGCGGCCCCCTGAAACTCCGAGGAACCGAGGGTACTTTTCGCGAAGCGAAAAGCCGGATGGCAGGGGCGAAGACCTTTGCCCACTTTGGGTCTTTCCAAAGTGGGTCGCCCGAGGGGGCGAAACACGATGCCCGCGCGCACGCCGAAGCGACGCTGGAATACCCAAGCCAACGCAGCAGGCCGGAGCGAAAGAAAGCACCGGCCCTGCCGGCGGATCGCGGACAGAGTCCGCTCCTACGGGAACGCCCGCGTGTCGACGGGGGAGAGCAGAGCGATGGGTATCGCTCCGCTCCACACCATCCTACGTCGTGCTTTCCTGCTCGACGCTCAGCTCGGGCCAGCTGCGGAACGGCACCCAGACCACGCCCTGCCATTTCAATACCGATAACGTCGTCGTCCCCCTCAGGATTTCCCGCCTCGGTTCACCGGCATCCATCCGATGCTGGTCCCGCAACGTCGGAATCACATGCTGCGACAACCATTGCCGGACGCTGCGATTCTCCGGATGGAAGTAGTGAATCAGCGCCGCATACACCGCCGACTCGCTGATCAGCAGCTCATCGAGGTAATCGCCGCTGCCATCGCGCATCCAGGCGCGGCGGAACTGGTCGTCGTCGAGGTTGCGTTCCACGCGCTCGGCCAGGTAGGGCGAACCGATCAGCCGGCCCAGGTCGTGGGCGCAGAACCAGCATTGGTCTTCCAGCAGCACGGCGCGCAGCAGGCGCTTGTGGCGGATGAATTCGGTAGGGATCAGGAACTCTTCAGACATGGCGCACCTCCGCGAAGGAGGAAGAAGAGGGCGGGTACAGCGAAGCGTCTTCGGGGCGAAGGCTGGGGGTGACAGGCATTTCCATTACCTCTACTTGAATTGACCAGCTTTCTTAGGGCTGGGGAGTCGGGAGCTAAGAAACCCCAAGTAGAGGGCCGGACGTATTCCCCTTTCGGGTCTTGTATTAGCCCACTCCCGACATAGCAGAGGTTTTTCGAGGACGAATGAATCCAGCGTGCTCGAAAAAGCCGCTTAACTTTCGGGAGCGGTCAGGCCGCTACTTGAGGCGTTTCTTAGGCGCCGGGCGAGAGGGTAGGGGCTTGGTTGGCTCGGGTCAACCGTGTGTGCATCTGAAGTGATTCTGCCTAGGTGTCCGAGCACTAGGTCGAGGCTGAACTGGATGGCTGCTCGATCAGGTAACGCTTGAAGTGAATTTCTAAAGCGTATCAGCCATGGCCTATTTACTTTCTGTGCGAGGAAGGCGAGATGTGATCTCTAGTAGTAATTTTTTGTATGAATTAAAAACTTCTATAGTTTTTTTGATCTCGGTGTCAATTGTTAGAAGTGTTTCCGAAGGATTTAGTGGGCTGGTCCCCCCTATTCCGTAGGTTACAGATTTTTTGCTAGGGTCTTCTAGCACTAAATAGCTTCCATCTTGCTGTTCTGATCTGTAAGTTGAGTTCGTGATTTCTCTAGTGACGAAATTTGTTTCGCCTATCTCGATTCGTGGGGAAATTCCATGGCTGGCCAGATTTCGGAAGTTATAGGTTTTCTTTTTATAGTTGTTATCGTCAAGCCTGCTGAGGCTGGTTAGAAAGCCTTGAGCTTCTTTCCAGTTTCCCACCATTCCTAATCTCTTTAGTTGCTTTTCTCTATCTGGGCGGGTAAGGAATCCGCGTTTGTCTGAATCGAGTTTGTCTTCATACTTTTCGATAAGTTGAAGGTTGGCTTGATGTAGTGCAGTTGTGGCAATGGTTCCAAATCTATCTCTTGTGGCACTTGGTTGTAGTAAACAGTATTGAGATAAGCTTTCTATATAAATGTTTCTGATAGTCCAGGCGTCTTTGAGTTTGAAGGAGGATATTGCACGCTCCCAGCATTTCCAATGTTTTTCTGTGTTATACCATTGGTGGATTTTGTTGATCGCCTCTTTGAGGTCTCCAGAGATGCTTATCTCCATGAGTGGTATGTGCCACTCGTGCTCTTTAATTGCTTCGCATATTTCATATTGGAGGGGGTAGAATTCTTCGTGCTTGAATTTATCCATCTCGTCGAGAAACTTATCGTTCGCCCTTTCAAGTAATGATCTTTGGCTCTTTGATTTTGGGTATTTACATCTCATGTTTGAGTTCTCCATAAAAAAGCCCCGCACTAGGCGGGGCTCTTCGCTTTCTAATCACTGCCCCAACATTCCATTTCGGGTTACAGCGTTTCTAATGGTCTTGACTTGCGGTCTTTCTACTACTTCCGTCAGTCCCAGCTCAGCGCGCCGCCGGTCTGGTACTCGATCACGCGGGTCTCGAAGAAGTTCTTCTCTTTCTTCAAGTCCATGATTTCGCTCATCCACGGGAACGGGTTGCTGGTGCCCGGGTATTCTTCTTTGAGGCCGATCTGGGTCAGGCGGCGGTTGGCGATGAACTTGAGGTAGTCCTCCATCATCGCGGCGTTCATGCCCAGTACGCCACGCGGCATGGTGTCGCGAGCGTATTCGATCTCCAGCTGGGTGCCCTGGAGGATCATCTGGGTGGCCTCGTCCTTCATCTGGGCATCCCACAGGTGCGGGTTTTCGATCTTGATCTGGTTGATCACGTCGATGCCGAAGTTCAGGTGCATGGATTCGTCGCGCAGGATGTACTGGAACTGCTCGGCGGTGCCGGTCATCTTGTTGCGGCGGCCCATGGAGAGGATCTGGGTGAAGCCGCAGTAGAAGAAGATGCCTTCCAGAACGCAGTAGTAGGCGATCAGGTTGCGCAGGAACTGGCGGTCGGTCTCAGGCGTTCCGGTTTCGAACTTCGGATCGGAGATCGAGCGGGTGTACTTCAGGCCCCAGGAGGCTTTCTTCGCGACCGAAGGAATCTCGTGGTACATGTTGAAGATTTCGCCCTCGTCCATGCCCAGCGACTCGATGCAGTACTGGTAGGCGTGGGTGTGGATCGCTTCTTCGAAGGCCTGGCGCAGGATGTACTGGCGGCACTCGGGGTTGGTGATCAGGCGGTAGACGGCCAGCACCAGGTTGTTGGCGACCAGGGAGTCGGCGGTGGAGAAGAAGCCGAGGTTGCGCATGACGATGCGGCGCTCGTCTTCACTGAGGCCGTCCTTGCTCTTCCACAGGGCAATGTCGGCGTTCATGTTCACTTCCTGGGGCATCCAGTGGTTGGCGCAACCATCCAGATACTTCTGCCAGGCCCAGTCGTACTTGAAGGGTACGAGCTGGTTGAGGTCGGCGCGGGCGTTGATCATCTGCTTGTCGCCGACCTGTACGCGGGCGGCGGAGCCTTCGAGATCGTCCAGGCCTTCCTGGATGTCCAGGGCGTCGAGGGCCTGCTTGGCGCGGGCGACGGCGTCGGAGTCGTCGGCGGATACGGCGCGCGCTTCTTCGACGGAGCCGGCGGCGTCGGCGTCGAGTTTGTCAGCGTTCTGCGCGGCGGCCTGGGCGACGGCCGGTGCGGCCTTGGCTTCGGTGGCGTCTTCTTTGTCGAATTCGTCCCAGCTCAGCATGGGTCCTCTCCTGTTCTGGATGGCCGTTCTGTAGCGGCCTGATGTCTGGTGGCGTGTGGTGCACGCTAAGAGCTTGTGCGTCTTCCTTCCTGCGCGGTGCGCGGCGGAGGAGGCTGTTGTTCGTCAGGGAGGAGGGGCCTTGAAGGGCCCCTCACCCTAGCCCTCTCCCAGGGGGAGAGGGGACTGTGAAGCTGCGGAGTTCTGGCGGTGCCTCGGAGCGAGGCCGCGCTAGGCGCCTGGTAGGTCGGAGCCCCTGAGCGTACGACTGTACGTGATGGGGGCCGACCTGCCGGGCAACGACGCGCGGACCGTTCCGAGGACCGCTTGCCCCCTTACTGGCAGGCTTCGCAGTCCGGGTTGTCGATGGAGCAGGCCTGAGGGACCGGAGCCGGCTGCGGTTCGGCAGCGGCGGCTTGCAGGCCGTCGTTGCCACCGGCCGACACGGCGTTGAGCTTGCCGGTGTTGATGGTGGACTTCTCGGTGCTGGTGGCGGCCAGGGCGCGGAGGTAGTAGGTGGTTTTCAGGCCACGGAACCACGCCATGCGGTAGGTCACGTCCAGCTTCTTGCCCGAGGCGCCGGCGATGTAGAGGTTCAGCGACTGGGCCTGATCGATCCACTTCTGGCGGCGGCTGGCGGCGTCGACGATCCACTTGGTCTCGACTTCGAAGGCGGTGGCGTACAGGTCTTTCAGGTCTTGCGGGATGCGCTCGATCTGCTGCACGGAGCCGTCGTAGTACTTCAGGTCGTTGACCATGACCGGGTCCCACAGGCCGCGCACTTTCAGGTCGCGAACCAGGTAGGGGTTGATCACGGTGAACTCGCCGGAGAGGTTCGATTTCACGTACAGGTTCTGGTAGGTCGGCTCGATGGACTGCGATACGCCGGTGATGTTGGCGATGGTCGCGGTCGGCGCGATGGCCATGATGTTCGAGTTACGGATGCCTTTCTGTACGCGGGCACGGACCGGAGCCCAGTCGAGGGATTCGGTGAGGTCGACGTCGATGTACTTCTGGCCACGGGCTTCGATGAGGATCTGCTGGGAGTCCAGCGGCAGGATGCCCTTGGACCACAGGGAGCCGTCGAAGGTCTCGTAGGCGCCACGCTCGTCGGCCAGGTCACAGGAAGCCTGGATGGCGAAGTAGCTCACCGCTTCCATGGACTTGTCGGCGAACTCGATGGCCGCGTCGGAGCCGTAGGCGATGTGCTGCAGGTACAGCGCGTCCTGGAAGCCCATGATGCCGAGGCCGACCGGACGGTGCTTGAGGTTCGAGTTGCGAGCCTGCGGGACCGAGTAGTAGTTGATGTCGATAACGTTATCGAGCATGCGCACGGCGGTCTTCACGGTCTTCTCGAGCTTGGCGGTGTCCAGCTTGCCGTCGACGATGTGGTTGACCAGGTTGATCGAGCCCAGGTTGCAGACCGCGATCTCGTCCTTGTTGGTGTTCAGGGTGATCTCGGTGCACAGGTTCGAGCTGTGCACCACGCCCACGTGCTGCTGCGGGCTGCGCAGGTTGCACGGGTCCTTGAAGGTCAGCCACGGGTGGCCGGTCTCGAAGAGCATGGAGAGCATCTTGCGCCACAGGTCCTTGGCCTGGACGACCTTGAACACCTTGATCTTGTTGTACTCGGTCAGGGCTTCGTAATACTCGTAGCGCTCTTCGAAGGCCTTGCCGGTCAGATCGTGCAGGTCCGGTACCTCGGACGGGGAGAACAGGGTCCACTTGCCGTCGTCGAAGACGCGCTTCATGAACAGGTCCGGAATCCAGTTCGCGGTGTTCATGTCGTGGGTGCGGCGACGGTCGTCACCGGTGTTCTTGCGCAGCTCGAGGAATTCCTCGATGTCCAGGTGCCAGGTTTCCAGGTAGGCGCAGACGGCGCCCTTGCGCTTGCCACCCTGGTTGACGGCGACGGCGGTGTCGTTCACTACCTTGAGGAACGGAACCACGCCCTGGGACTTGCCGTTGGTGCCCTTGATGTAGGAGCCCAGCGCGCGGACCGGAGTCCAGTCGTTGCCCAGGCCGCCAGCAAACTTGGACAGCATGGCGTTGTCGTGGATGGCGTTGTAGATGCCCGACAGGTCGTCCGGAACGGTGGTCAGGTAGCAGCTGGAGAGCTGCGGACGCAGGGTGCCGGCGTTGAACAGGGTCGGGGTGGACGACATGTAGTCGAACGAGGAGAGCAGGTTGTAGAACTCGATGGCGCGAGCTTCACGGTCCTTCTCTTCGATGGCCAGGCCCATGGCCACGCGCATGAAGAAGACCTGCGGCAGTTCGAAACGGATGCCGTCCTTGTGGATGAAGTAGCGGTCGTACAGGGTCTGCAGGCCGAGGTAGGTGAACTGCTGGTCGCGCTCATGGTTGATCGCGGCGCCCAGTTTGGCCAGGTCGTACTCTTTGAGCTTGCTGTCGATCAGCTCGAACTCGGAGCCTTTCTCGACGTAGGCGGCCAGGGCCTTGGCGTACAGGTCGGCCATCTCGTGGTGAGTGGCGCTGTCGGCCACGCCGAGGAAGCCCAGGGCTTCGGCGCGCAGGGTGTCCATCAGCAGGCGGGCGGTGACGTAGGAGTAGTTCGGCTCGCGCTCGACCAGGGTACGGGCAGTCATCACCAGGGCGGTGTTGACGTCCTTCTCGGCGACGCCGTCGTACAGGTTCTTCAGGGTCTCGCGTTCGATCAGCGCGCCATCGACTTCGGCCAGGCCTTCGCAGGCTTCGCGGATGATGGTCTGCAGGCGGCCCATGTCCAGCGGCTGGGTGCTGCCGTCGGCCTTGGTGATGCGGATGCTCGGGTGCGGCTGGGCGATGTCGCTGGCGACGCCTGCGGTCTTGCGCTCGTTGGCACGGGCTTCGCGGTAGATCACGTAGTCGCGGGCGACTTTCTGCTCGCCGGCGCGCATCAGGGACAGTTCGACCTGGTCCTGGATCTCTTCGATGTGGATGGTGCCACCGGAGGGCATGCGGCGCTTGAAGGTCGCGGTGACCTGTTCGGTCAGGCGGCGCACGGTCTCATGGATGCGCGACGAGGCGGCGGCGGTGCCGCCTTCCACGGCGAGGAACGCCTTGGTGATGGCTACGGTGATCTTGTCATCGGTGTAGGGAACTACAGTGCCGTTGCGCTTGATCACGCGCAGCTGGCCGGGCGCGGTGGCAGCCAGATCCTGAGCGGATTCGGCGGCCTGCGGCGCGTTGGCCTGCGGGTTCTCGCGAGTGGTGTCGATTTGCATGGGTGGTGTTCTCCACGTTCTCGTAATTGGTGTGTTGCGTGGTGCCCGGGGGCACCGTCCCGAAAATAAAGAGCGAAAAGAGCGAAAGCCCGCGGCAGGACCGCAAGCTGGAATTCATCTGGAACAGGGGGAATGACCCGAAGCGCCTCCCTGGCCCGACTCGGGTGCCGGCTTTACGGGCCGGGACCACAATACCTAGTGGTGTTGAACGTTACGTTGCAACACCCGTACCGCATTTCCATCGACATGAATCGCTCCTTGCGGGCAGGGCCGCCTGGCACATCAGACCGTCTGGAATACGTTGTGGTGGAACCGGAGGAGCCGTGGAACGGGCTCGGGATTTCGACTTTCTTCTTGTGTCCGGTTCATCGCCGCAACCCCAAGATGTAGGGGTATGCCGCAACGGGGATACAAGATAATGCGCTATGGGGGTGTTTGCAAGGCGGGCGGCGGGGGAAAAGCTGTGGATAAAATGTGCATGGAATGTGGGTGAAGCGGGGTAACTCGCGCTATCCCTGATGTTGTCTGCCTTTCACCGTTCGTCGTGGTTGGTGAGAGATTTTTCTGACGCATCGGAGGCGCTGTGTGGGAAGGAACACTACCACAATATGTAGTGTTTCTGCTGCAGCAGGTATTGACCTTTGCGCGCAATGCCTGCTTACGCCGCTGGCGTGCGATGGCGCGGGCAATCTGGCTACAATGCCGGCCGCTTTTGCGGGCTCTGCCAGCAGGCTCTCTATAGTAGGCAGGCCCGCGCTCGCTCATGGCGCATCAGGAGGCAAGGTGGAACAAGAAGCGCGCATTCTCATCGTCGAGGACGACCAGCGACTGGCCGAACTGACCCAGGACTACCTGGAGAGCAACGGCCTGGCGGTGTCCATCGAGTCCCATGGTGGCAGGGCGGTGGAGCGGGTGCTGGCCGAGCGGCCGGACCTGGTGGTGCTCGACCTGATGCTGCCGGGGGAGGATGGACTGTCCATCTGCAGACGTTTGCGCCCCGATTACGACGGGCCGATCCTGATGCTCACCGCGCGCACCGACGATATGGATCAGGTGCAGGGCCTGGAGATGGGCGCCGACGACTACGTGTGCAAACCGGTGCGCCCGCGCGTGCTGCTGGCGCGCATCCGTGCCCTTCTGCGCCGCAGTGAGCCGGCCGAAGCCGTGCCGGTGGCAGGCGGCAAGCGCCTGACCTTCGGCAAGCTGGTGATCGACAACGCCATGCGCGAGGCCTGGCTGGACGAGCAGACCATCGAGCTGACCAGCGCCGAGTTCGACCTGCTCTGGCTGCTGGCGGCCAACGCCGGGCGCATCCTCTCCCGCGAGGAAATCTTCAACTCCCTGCGCGGCATCGAGTACGACGGCCAGGACCGTTCCATCGACGTGCGCATCTCGCGCATCCGCCCGAAGATCGGCGACGACCCGATGCACCCGCGCCTGATCAAGACGGTGCGCAGCAAGGGCTACCTGTTCGTCGGCGAGCTCTGAGTTGTGAGCGCCGTGCGACCTTTCCCCGAGCTGCACGGCGAACGCTTCCGTCTGCGCGCCTTCACCGATGCCGACCAGCCGACGGTATTCCGTGCGCTGTCGCATCCCGAGGTGATCCGCTACTACGGCGTCTCCTACGCGACGCTGGAGGCCACCCGCGAGCAGATGGAGTGGTTCGAGCGCATCCATGAAGAGGGCAGCGGCATCTGGTGGGCGATCTGCCGTCCGGAAGCGCCCGAGGCGATCCTCGGCGGCTGCGGCTTCAACAACTGGCAACAGGAGCATCGGCGCCTGGAGCTGGGCTACTGGCTGTTGCCGGAGCACTGGGGGCAGGGGGTGATGAGCGAATGCCTGCCGCTGATCTTCCGCCACGCCTTCCGCGAAATGAACGTGCACCGCATCGAGGCCGAGGTGGAGACGGAGAACCTTGCCAGCGGCCGCCTGCTGCTGCGCCAGGGGTTCACGCTGGAAGGCCGGCGTCGCGAGTGCGAGGTGAAGGACGGCGCGTTCCTCAGTCTGGATTACTACGGGTTGCTCAATTCGGCGGAGGTCGGGTGAGTTCGGCGCAGGGGCTGGCCCTCACCCCAGCCCTCTCCCGGGGGGAGAGGGGGCCGACCGTGCCGTGCGCCGGTTCGGCGTTGTCCTGTGGTGATCGACGCCAATCGAATCGTTCGTCTTTAACGGCATGCTTCGCGCACACGCCGAACAGTCCCCTCTCCCTCCGGGAGAGGGCTAGGGTGAGGGGGCTCCCAGCCTGCACCGCGCCAGTCCGGAACCACCACCCATGAAATCCATCTTCCTGCGCATCTACGGCGGCATGCTGTTGACCCTGGTGGCGGTCGCCGCGTTGGCGGTACTGACGCTGCACCTGGTCAACGACGTGCGCGGCGAGCGCTACCGCGAGGACCTGGCGCGCGGCACCTTCCGCCTGATGGCCGATGAGCTGCTGCCCATGAGCGAGGTGGATCGCAAGCGCGCGCTGAGCCAGTGGAGTCGCCTGCTGGGCATCCCGCTCAAACTCACCGGCCTGGACTCGCTGGGTATGGAAGGGCGAAGCCGGGCGCGGCTGATGAACGATCAGGTGGTGGTGCAGGCCAGGGCGCCCCATGAAGTGCAGGTGATGACCCAGGTGAGCGCGGCGGAAGGGCTGATCCTCACCGGCGAGGTGGAGCAGGTCAGCGAGCAGCTGGCGCGCGCCACCATCTACCTGCTGATGGACGAGCTCAAGCGTTACCCGGCCAGCGAGCAGCCCTATCACCTGGCGCGCATCGTCCGCGACAAGCGCTTCGGTTTCGAGGTGCACCTGCTGCGCCTGAAGGAGGTCGACCTCGACGACGACCAGAGCCGCCGGGTGGAGGAGGGCGACACGGTGATGGCGCTGGGCAAGGGCGGCGATTCCATTCGCGTGCTTTCGGGCATTCTCGACACGCCCTGGGTGCTGGAGCTGGGGCCGATCTACCAGATGAACCCGTACCCGCCGCAGTTGCTGACGATCATCGTGGTGGTGGCGTTGACGCTGATCGGGCTCACGCTCTATCTGCTGATCAGCGGCCTGGAGCAGCGTCTGCGCAGCCTCGAATCCGCCGCCACGCGCATTGCCCGCGGCAGCCTGGACACCCGTGTGGAAGTGCGCGGCGCCGACTCGGTGGGGCGGCTCGCCGGGGCTTTCAACCACATGGCTGAGCAGTTGCACCTGCTGCTGACGGTGCAGCGCGAACTGGTGCGCGCGGTCTCCCACGAGCTGCGCACGCCGGTGGCGCGGCTGCGCTTCGGGCTGGAGATGATCGAGTCCGCCGAGACCGACAAGGCACGGCGCAAGTACATGGAAGGCATGGATGGCGACATCCAGGACCTCGACCAGCTGGTGGACGAGATGCTCACCTACGCGCGGCTGGAGCAGGGCTCGCCAGCGCTGAGCTACCAGCGCATCGAACTGGGTGCGCTGGTGGAGCAGGTGGTGGCGGAGATCGCACCGCTGCGCCGGGAAATCACCGTGACCTGCGAGGCGGGTTCGCTGGTGCCGTTCGACCAGGGCAGCTGGATCGAGGCCGAGCCGCGCTACCTGCATCGTGCCCTGCAGAACCTGATGACCAACGCGTTGCGCTACGCCGAGGGGCGGGTACGGATCAGTTACCGGGTGAGCGTGGACCGCTGCCAGGTGGACGTCGAAGACGACGGCCCCGGAGTGCCGGAAGCGCAGTGGCACCGGCTGTTCCAGCCGTTCTTCCGCGCCGACGACAGCCGCGCGCGGGTCACCGGTGGGCATGGGCTGGGGCTGTCCATCGTGCGGCGGATCATCCACTGGCACGGTGGCCGCGCGCAGATCGCCCGCAGCGAAGTGCTGGGCGGGGCGTGCTTCACTCTGATGTGGCCGCGTCGGCAGGCGCCGAAGGTCGATGACAGTATTTGACCTTGGAGTCAAAAAATGCAGAATGCACCGGTGCCATCACCGGCCGATGGCGCCTTCCGCTGCACCCCGCCGCCGTTCCGCCTGATTGATCTTTCCACCCAGAGCTATATCCCTTGCGGGGTATTGCATAGGTAGCGGTATCGTTATGTAATTTTTGTTATAGCGAACGCATGCAGGCGCTGGTTCTTCTGCCGGTTCGACGCTTGAAAACAACAACCCACTGGAGCATCACGATGAAACATCGCTTCGCAAGCTTGTCCCTGCTGGTCGCTTCCTGCTTCGCCCTGCACTCGGCCCTGGCCGATGAAGTGCAGGTAGCCGTCGCCGCCAACTTCACCGCGCCGATCCAGGCGATCGCCAAGGACTTCGAGAAGGACACCGGCCACAAGCTGGTCGCCGCCTACGGCGCCACCGGCCAGTTCTACACCCAGATCAAGAACGGCGCGCCGTTCGAAGTCTTCCTCGCCGCCGACGACACCACGCCGAAGAAGCTCGAGGAGGAGAAGGAAATCGTCCCCGGCTCGCGCTTCACTTACGCCATCGGCACCCTGGCGCTGTGGTCGGCGAAAGACGGCTACGTCGACGCCAAGGGCGACGTGCTGAAGAAGAACGAGTTCAAGCACCTGTCCATCGCCAACCCGAAAGCTGCGCCCTACGGCCTGGCCGCTACCCAGGTGATCGACAAGCTCGGGCTGAAGGACAAGGTCGCCGGCAAGATCGTCGAAGGCCAGAACATCACCCAGGCCTTCCAGTTCGTCTCCACCGGCAACGCGGAGCTGGGCTTCGTGGCGTTGTCGCAGATCTACAAGGATGGCAAGGTGACCAGCGGCTCCGCCTGGATCGTCCCGGCCGACCTGCATGACCCGATCCGCCAGGATGCGGTGATCCTCAACAAGGGCAAGGACAGTGCCGCTGCCAAGGCGCTGGTCGAGTACCTGAAGGGGCCGAAGGCCGCTGCGGTGATCAAGTCCTACGGTTACGAACTCTAAGTCGTTAAGGAACAGCGATGCCCCTCACGCAGGAGGATTTCCTGGCCATCCGGCTCACCATCGAGCTGGCGGCCCTGAGTACCCTGATCCTCCTGCTGATCGGCACACCGATCGCCTGGTGGCTGTCGCGCACCCGCTCCTGGCTGAAAGGTCCGCTGGGAGCGGTGGTGGCGCTGCCGCTGGTGCTGCCGCCCACGGTGATCGGCTTCTACCTGCTGATCACCATGGGGCCCCACGGCTTCATCGGCCATGCCACCGAGAGCCTGGGCCTGGGGCGCTTGCCGTTCACTTTCGCCGGGCTGGTGGTGGGTTCGGTGTTCTATTCGCTGCCCTTCGTGGTGCAGCCGTTGCAGAACGCGTTCGAGGCCATCGGCAACAAACCGCTGGAGGCCGCCGCGACGCTGCGCGCGAGCCCCCTGGATACCTTCTTTTCGGTGGTCCTGCCGCTGGCGCGGCCGGGCTTCATCACCGCCAGCATCCTCGGCTTCGCCCACACCGTGGGGGAGTTCGGCGTGGTGCTGATGATCGGCGGCAATATTCCGGGCAAGACCCGCGTGGTCTCGGTGCAGATCTTCGATCACGTCGAGGCCATGGAGTACGCCCAGGCGCACTGGCTGGCCGGCGGCATGGTGATCTTCTCCTTCTTCGTGCTGCTGGCGCTTTATGCGAGCCGCCGCAGCCGTTCGGCCTGGGCCTGAGGTGGGCATGTCGCAAGAGCTTCCCGCGCGCGCCATCGAGGCCCGATTCCAGATCGCCTATTCGGGCTTCAGCCTGGACGTTGACCTGCAACTGCCGGGCAAGGGCGTGACCGCGCTGTTCGGCCATTCCGGCTCCGGCAAGACCACCTGCCTGCGCTGCGTGGCGGGCCTTGAGCGCGCGCCGCTCGGCCGGCTGGTGGTCAACGGCGAGGTCTGGCAGGACAGCGCATCCGGCGTGTTCCTGCCGCCGCACAAACGCGCGCTGGGCTATGTGTTCCAGGACGCCAACCTGTTCGAGCACCTTTCGGTGAAGCGCAATCTCACCTATGGCATGCGGCGCGTGCCGCGCGCCGAGCATCGCGTGGAGCTGGAGCAGGCCACCGAGTTGCTCGGCATCGGCCATCTGCTGGAGCGCATGCCGGGGCACTTGTCTGGCGGCGAACGCCAGCGTGTCGGCATGGCCCGCGCGCTGCTGACCAGCCCGCGCCTGTTGTTGATGGACGAGCCACTGGCGGCGCTGGACCTCAAGCGCAAGGCGGAAATCCTGCCCTACCTGGAGCGTCTGCACGACGAGCTGGATATCCCGATTCTCTACGTCAGCCACTCGCCGGACGAAGTGGCGCGGCTGGCCGATCACCTGGTCTTGCTCGACCAGGGCAAGGCGATTGCCAGCGGCCCGGTGATGGAAACCCTGGCGCGCACCGACCTGCCGATCTCCCATCTGGAGGATGCCGGCGTGGTGGTCGATGGCCAGGTGCTGGGACACGACGCCGACTACGGCCTGCTGAGCCTGGCGCTGCCGCACTGCGAGCAGCGCATCCGCCTGGCCCACGCGCCGATGGACAAGGGCAGGGCGCTGCGTATCAAGGTGCAGGCGCGGGACGTCAGCCTGAGCCTGGAGCCGGCGGCCCACAGCAGCATCCTCAACGTGCTGCCGGCCACCGTCGTCGAGATCGTGCCTACCGACAATCCTGCACACCTGCTGGTGAAACTGGACGTGGCCGGCACGCCGTTGCTGGCGCGGATCACCCGCTACTCCCACGACCAGCTCGGGCTGCATGCCGGCCAGGCAGTGTGGGCGCAGATCAAGTCGGTGGCGTTGCTGGCCTGAGTCCGCAGCCGCATTTCGTAGGATGGGTGGAGCGCAGCGATACCCATGCTGCCGGTGCACTGGAACGATGGGTATCGCTGCGCTCCACGCCATCCTACAAGTGCGTCTCGGGTGTCGGCTTTGCCGGTCGACCCGAAAGAAAAAGGGCGGCCATGGGCCGCCCTTTTTCTTTCACTCCACGCCTTACAGCAGCGGAATGGTGTAGCTGACGATCAGGCGGTTCTCGTCCTGGTCGCGTTGGCTCGGTACGCCTGGGGTGGAGGCTGCCGGCAGGCCGCTGCGCATGGCGGCGTTCTTCCAGGCCAGGCCCAGGCCCTTGAAGGTGCCTTCCGGAACGACGTAGCCCAGGGCGATATCGCGTTCCCACTCGCCCTTGTCGCCTTGCTTGGTGTCGATGTTGTCGGCGTTCAGGTAGAGCACGCTGAAGGTCAGGCCCGGTACGCCGAGGTCGGCGAAGTCGTAGGCGTAGCGACCGATCCAGGTGCGCTCGCCGGCGCGGTTGAACTTCAGCAGCTGGGCGTCGGAGATCAGGTAGGTGCTGGTGCCTTCGCCGTCGCCGCGGTTGAGGTAGGGGAAGTCGCTGTCACCGGTCAGCACCTGGTAGCCGGCGCCAAGGCTGTGGCCGCCCAGGGCGTAGGTGAACATGCCGCTGTAGACGTTGTTGTCGACTTCGCCCTTGAGGCTGTTGCCGCCGTAGTAGCCGCTGCTGACGTAGCCGTCGGCACGGCCCGAGGCGCTGCCGTTCTTGCCGTCGGAGTCACTGATGAAGACGCGGATGTCCGACTTCAGGGTGCCCGGGCCGATGCCCCAGTTATGGACGAGGCCGAGGTAGTTCTGCTTGTAGAAGTTGTCCAGCTCGCCGTAGTAGTACGACAGGGTCAGGTTCTTGGTCGCCTTGTAGTCACCGCCGGCGAAGTAGAACTTGTTGCTGTCGCGCGAGGAGGCGCTGCTGCCGTTGGCGCCGGCAATCGACATGCTGCGCCAGTCGGTGGAGTTGCGGCCCTTGGTGTGGGTCAGCTGGCCGCCGGTCAGGGTCAGGCCGTCGATGTCGGTGGAGGTGACCTGGCCACCTTCATAGGTCATCGGCAGCAGGCGGGCGTCGTTGTAGACGACCACCGGCAGCTTGGGCTGCAGGGTGCCGTAGCGGAACTCGGTCTTGGAGATCTTCGCCTTGGCGGTCATACCCAGGCTGCTGAATTCATCGACGGCGCTGCCATCGCTTTCCAGCGGGAAGATGGTGCCCGGCTGGCGATCGATACCGGCCTTGCCGGCCTTGCCGCCGCCGTCCAGGCGCACGCCGAGCAGGCCCAGGGCGTCGACGCCGAAGCCCACGGTGCCTTCGGTGAAGCCGGAGGAATAGTTGAGCATGAAGCCCTGGCCCCATTCTTCCTGCTTGCTGGGCGAGGCGGGGCCATTGCGGTTGTCGGTGTTGATGTAGAAGTTGCGCAGGCTCAGGCTGGCCTTGCTGTCTTCGATGAAGCCGCCGGCGTGGGCCGATTGCGCGATGAGGCCGAGCGAGCTGGCCGCAATGGCGAGCGCCAGGGTGTTTCTGGTCATGTGACGTTTGCTCCGATGGTCATTTCTTTTTGTGGGGACCCCAAGAACCAGACGTTGTCGTTTGGTTGTATAGAATTCTATATACCGATTGGCCTGCTGACGATTCCTCGGAAGGTAAAATCCGAGGCTCAAAAGAGGTACGGGTTCGTCTGGACGGCGTGCATGACGCCAAATTCTGACTTTTAAGTCAAGACTTTCAGCTGTGTCTGTCAGTCGCAGCGGTCAGACGGCAGGGATGGCGATCAGGCTCAGCAGGCGCTCGTCGAACAGGCTGAACTGCCCGCTGATCTCCTTGCCGTGGTGCCACTCCTCCGACAGGTCGGTGAGCAGGCGCAGCTGCGCGTGGCCGCCGGCGGACCAGCTGAGCAGCTCGGCGTGCTCGAAATAGAAGCGCTTGCGCACCAGCGGGAAGAGGGCCTTGAACAGGCTTTCCTTGAGGGAAAAGGTCAGGGTGACCTGCAGCGCCGCCTGCTGTGGATCGAGGCGGGTGAGTTCGTCGGGAGTGAGGATTTCTGCGGCCAGCCGCTCGGCGCGGGCGGTCTCCAGGCGATTCTCCACGTCCAGCCCGAGTCCGCGCCATTGGTTGCTCTGCGCGACGATGGCGGCTGCCCAGCCGTCGCCGTGGGTGATGGAACCGCAGAAGCCGGCCGGCCAGAGCGGTGCGCGCTCTTCATCGGTGCCCGGCACCTGCGCCGGGCCACCGCAGGCCTGCAATGCCTCGCGGGCACAGAGACGCCCGGCGAGGTATTCGGCCTGGCGCTTGGCCACCGAACGCTGGATGTTCGCCGGCGCCTCGACCTGACCCATGGCAAAGTCCCCGGCCCGCAGGCGCTGGCGGTCGAAGCGGGTGCTGCGCAGGTGGCAGCCGGCCAGGGGCGTGGGCAGGGGCCAGTCGGCGTCGAGTGGGGTGCAGAAGTCGGGGAGAGCAGTCATGGGAGCATTCTGCCGCGCCAGAACGTGGCTCACCAGTCACGCGGCACTTACATTCCTTTGCAAACCTTCACCAAAGGCGTACGGATTCGTCCTACAAGCTTTGTCACACTGCGCGCCGCGTTCCCCCAAGGGGACGCAGGTGAGGTTGTTGTTGGAGTGCTGCCACGGTGGGCTCCGACCTTAGACACTTGATTGAGTGCGGGAGCCCGAATGGGCTCCCGTTTTTTATTGCCCGCGATTTATTGCGCGTCGGGTTTGACGTCGAAGATGTCCTTGAAGAACGCCTGCAGATCCGCCCAGGACTTCTGGTCGGCGGTCTTGTCGTAGCCCACGTCCAGTCCGTGGCCCTTGTGCTGGTCGGCGTCGGGATTGGTGAAGCTGTGCTTGGCGCCCGGCTGGATCACCAGCTTGTAGTCGGCCTTGGCGTTGTCCATCTCGGCCTTGAAGGCCGCCACGCTGTCCGCCGGCACCAGGGAATCGGCGGCGCCGTGTTCGACCAGGATCTTCGCCTTGATCTGCCCCGGCTGCGCCGGCGTCTGGGTCGCCAGCACGCCGTGGAAACTGGCCACGCCGGCCAGCGGCAGGCCGGCGCGGGCCATGTCCAGCACCACCTTGCCGCCGAAGCAGTAGCCGATGGCGGCGATCTTGCTCGGGTCGGTCTGCGGCTGTTTCTTCAGCAGGTCGAGGCCGGCCTGGAAGCGCGCCTTGGCAGCGTCGGCGTTCTTCAGCGCCTCGGCCATGAAGGCCTTGGCATCGTTGGGGTGTTCGGTGTGCTTGCCGCCGCCGTACATGTCGATGGCCAGGGCGCTGTAGCCCAGTTCGGCGAGGTCGCGGGCGCGGCGCTTGGCGTAGTCGTTGAGCCCCCAGAACTCGTGGACGACCAGCACGCCGGGACGGATGCCGGACTTGGCGTCGTCGTAGGCGAAGTAGCCGATCATCTTCGTGCCGTCAGCGGATTCGTAGGGGATTTCCTGGGTCTTGATCGCGGCTGAGGCGCCGGTGGCGAAGATGAGCATCAGCAGGGCGGTGAGCAGGCGCATGGGGACTCTCCGTGGCGTTGGCCGTGGCGAAGGCGGATGGCGGAATCCAAGAAGATAGCCGCTGATGCGGAAAACGCCCGTGCAGAGCGCACGCAGCCGCTCAAGGGCGCGGCTGTTGGCGAAAGGGTACGTAGCCTGGCGGATGAAAAGTCCGACAGCCTCGTCTACCCTTGCGCCCATGTCCTGACCCGCGAAGCGATAGGCCGATGTTGGACCTGAGCACCTGGAATCTGACCATTCCCCAGCGCGGCCCGACCGCGACCATCACCACGGCGCAACTGCGCCGCGACTACCAGAGCCCGTATTTCCAGCGCAGCACCGACGGCGTGGTGTTCTGGGTGCCGGTGAACGGCGCCCACACCAGCGGCAGCGAATACCCTCGCACCGAACTGCGCGAGACCCGGACCGACGGGCGCCTGCTGACCTGGCGCTACCCGCTGGCGGATAACCTGATGGTCGCTACCTTGCGTGTGGAAGCGGTGCCGTCCAGTCGACGCATGGTCATCGGGCAAATCCACAGCAATGGCAGCGGCAGCGCCGAAGCCCTGCCGCTGGTCAAGCTGGTCTACCAGCAGCGCCTGGACAAGGCGCGGGTACAGGCGCTGGTTCGCGATCGGCCCGACGACATCACCACGCGCACCTATACCGTCTATGACGGCATTCCCCTGGGCGATACCTTCACCTACCGGCTGGGCGTGTCCAGCAGCGGGGTGCTGAGCGTGCAGGTCGAGGACGGCCAGGTCAGCCAGCAACTGGACACGAAATGGGCCTACCAGGGCCTGTACTTCAAGGCAGGTCTCTACCTGCAGGACAATCGCGGGCCCGCCAGCGAAGGCGGGCGCGCCACCTTCACCGATCTGAGCATTCGACACCAATGAAGACTTCCTCCATCGCGCGCCGCGCGTCCCTGGCCTTGTCCCTGCTGCTGCCGGCAGCGCTGGCCCAGGCCGCACCGGGCGACGATTTCGGCGCCTGCCTGAACCGCCTGCAGGGCGCTGCCCAGGCCAAGGGCGTCAGCGCCGCCAGCTTCGCGCAGTTCACCCAGGGACTGCAGCCTGACATGACGGTGCTGCCACTGCTGGATGCCCAGCCCGAGTTCACCACGCCGATCTGGGACTACCTGGCCGGCCTGGTGGACGACCAGCGCGTCGCCGACGGCAAGGCGCGGATGACCGAGCACGCCGACCTGCTGCGCAAGGTCGCCGCGCGCTACCAGGTCGACCCGGCCACGGTGGTCGCCGTCTGGGGCGTGGAGAGCGACTACGGGCGCATCACCGGCAAGCGTCCGCTGCTGGTGTCGCTGTCGACGCTGTCCTGCTATGGGCGGCGCCAGTCGTTCTTCCAGGGCGAGTTCATCGCCACCCTCAAGCTGCTGCAACAGGGCGATATCCGCGACAGCGGCATCACCGGCTCCTGGGCTGGCGCCTTCGGCCAGACGCAGTTCATGCCCTCGACCTATGCGCGCATCGCCGAGGACTTCGACGGCGACGGCCACCGCGACCTGGTGGGCAGCACTGCCGACGCCCTGGCGTCCACCGCCAACTACCTGCGCAAGGCCGGCTGGCGCGAAGGCCAGCCCTGGGGCTACGAAGTGAAACTGCCGGCGGGCTTCGATGCGTCGCTGGCGGGGCGCACCAAGCGCCGCGCGCTGTCGGACTGGACCAGCCGTGGCGTCAAGCGTATCGACGGCAAGCCGATCCCCAGCATCGATTCCAAGGCCGCCATCCTGCTGCCGGCGGGGGCCAACGGCCCGGCCTTCCTGGTGCTGCGCAACTACGACGCGATCTATTCGTACAACGCCGCGGAAAGCTACGCGCTGGCCATCGCCCTGCTGTCCGACCGCCTGCGCGGCGAGCCGGGCCTGCGTACGCCGTGGCCGACCGATGACCCCGGCCTGAGTCGCGCGCAGCGCAAGGAGCTGCAGGAGCTGCTGATCAAGCGTGGCTACGACATCGGCCAGCCTGACGGCATGATCGGCGACGTGACGCGCAAGGCGATCCAGCAGGAGCAGAACAAGCGCGGAATGAGCCCGGCGGATGGGCGGGCGGGGCAGAAGATTCTCAAGGTCTTGCAGGGCGGCTGAGCGGTCTGACTGGCTTAGGCGGAGCCCCGGTACGTACCGGGGCTTTTCTTTTTTGCGCTGGGGCATCTGTTCGCGAGCAAGCTCGCTCCTACGAAAAACAGTCCGGCAGAGGATGGCGAATGACTGTAGGAGCGAGCTTGCTCGCGAACCCGACGCATGCAGCGGAAACCACAGCAGAGAGGAAAAATCTCGCGAAATACCCTTCAGAAAGATCGTTCAGCTCGGGTTCAGCGGTCCGACAGGTTCCGTTCAGTGCCCCCCTCGTAACCTTCTCTCCGTCAACACATTACTGACCTCAGACGGGAGAAACCCCTATGAAAGCCATGAAGAAAATCGCCCTCGCCACCGCCATCCTCGGTGCCAGCTTCGCCGCTACCGCTGCCAGCGCCGCCGATACCTTCGTCGGGATGACCTGGGGCGAAACCAGCAACAACATCCAGAAATCCGATGCGCTGAACCGCAACCTGAACCATCCCAAGTTCGACAGCGTGATCAACAACAGCGGCACCTGGGGCGTGCGCGCCGGCCAGCAGATGGAGCAGGGTCGCTACTACATCACCTATGAAAACGTCTCCGACACCGAGAAGGGCCTGAAGCTGCGCCAGCAGAATCTGCTCGGCAGCTACGACGCCTTCCTGCCGCTGGGCGACCAGGGCACCAAGCTGTTCGGCGGCGGTACCGCCGGCCTGGTCAAGCTGGAACAGGACTCCAAGGGCTACAGCCGCGACAGCGATGTGGGTTACGCCATCGGCGCCCAAGCCGGTATCCTCCAGGAACTCGGCAAGAACGCATCCGTGGAAGGCGGCTACCGTTACCTGCGTACCAACGCGAGTACCGAGATGAGCCCGCACGGTGGCAGCAAGGTGGGATCCCTTGACCTGCACAGCAGCTCCCAGTTCTACCTGGGTGCCAACTACAAGTTCTGACCGGTAACGCAACCGGGCCCGCGCGGCCCGGTTGCCTGACTCAGGGAGCACGCGCATGAAACTGCTGGTGGTGGAAGACGAGGCGCTGCTGCGCCATCACCTGTACACCCGGCTCGGCGAGCAAGGCCACGTGGTCGATGCCGTCGCCAACGCCGAAGAGGCGCTGTACCGCGCCGCCGAATACCATCACGACCTGGCGATGATCGACCTCGGCCTGCCCGGCATGAGCGGCCTGGACCTGATCCGCGAGTTCCGCAGCCAGGGCAAGACCTTCCCCATTCTCATCCTCACCGCTCGCGGCAACTGGCAGGACAAGGTCGAAGGCCTGGCCGCCGGCGCCGACGACTACGTAGTCAAACCCTTCCAGTTCGAAGAGCTGGAAGCCCGCCTGAATGCCCTGCTGCGCCGCTCCAGTGGCTTCGCCCAGTCGAGCATCGAGGCCGGCCCGCTGGTGCTGGACATCAACCGCAAGCAGGCGCTGGTCAACGGCGAATCGCTGCAGCTGACCGCCTTCGAATACCGCATCCTCGAGTACCTCATGCGCCATCACCAGCAGGTGGTGGCCAAGGAGCGCCTGATCGAGCAGCTCTACCCGGACGACGACGAGCGCGACCCCAACGTCATCGAAGTGCTGGTCGGCCGCCTGCGCCGCAAGCTGGAGGCCGCCGCCAGCTTCAAACCCATCGATACCGTGCGCGGCCAGGGCTACATCTTCAACGAGCTGTGCAAATGATCCGCTCGCTGCGGCTGCGGCTGATGATAGGGGCGGCGATCCTCGCCGTGCTGTTCATGGCCGCGCTGCTGCCGGCGCTCCAGCGCGCGTTCAGCATCGCCCTGGAGAACGCCATCCAGCAGCGCCTGGCGGCGGACGTGGCGACCCTGGTTTCCTCGGCGCGCATCGATGGCGAAATCCTGAGCATGCCCGACCACCTGCCGGTGGAGGATTTCAACCTCCCCGAATCCAAGCTGCTGGGCTACATCTACGACCAGGCCGGCAAGCTGGTCTGGCGCTCCACTTCCGCCCTGGACGAAAGCGTCGACTACTCGCCCAAGTACGACGGCATGATCGATGAGTTCACTCGCATCCGCGACAAATCCGGCCAGGAGTTCTTCGTCTACGACGTGGAGATCGACCTGCTGGGCGGCAAGCGCGCGGCCTACAGCATCGTCACCATGCAGCCGGAAAGCGAATTCCGCGAACTGGTCAGCGGCTTCCGCGACCAGCTCTATCTCTGGCTCGGCGGCGCGTTGCTCCTCCTCCTGGGGCTGCTCTGGCTCGGCCTGGGCTGGGGCTTCCGCTCCATGCGCGGGTTGCGCTTCGAACTGGACCAGATCGAGACCGGCGACCGCGAACGCCTGAGCGACGACCATCCCGACGAGATGCTGCGCCTCACCGATTCGGTGAACCGCCTGCTGGAAAGCGAACGCGCCCAGCGCGAGCGCTACCGCAACTCCCTGGGCGACCTCGCCCACAGTCTGAAGACCCCGCTGGCGGTGCTGCAGGGCGTCAGCGAAACCCTCGCCGACGAACCGAAGAACCGCGATCAGGTGCAGGTGCTGCAGACCCAGATCGAGCGCATGAGCCAGCAGATCGGCTACCAGCTGCAGCGCGCGACCATGCGCAAGAGCGGCCTGATCCGCCACCGCACGGCCCTCGACCCCTTGCTGGAAACCATCGGCGGCGCGCTGGACAAGGTCTACCGCGACAAGCGCGTGAAGCTCGAACGCGACATTCCGCCGGGCTTCGTCCTGCCGCTGGAGAAGGGCGCGCTGCTGGAGATGCTCGGCAACCTGCTGGAGAACGCCTACCGCCTGTGCCTGACCACGGTGAAGGTCAGTGCGCGGAAGAACGGCCGGATGTTCGAGCTGATCATCGAGGACGACGGCCCCGGCGTACCCGCCGACCAGCGCGAACGCATCCTCAAGCGCGGCGAACGCCTGGACACCCAGCACCCCGGCCAGGGCATCGGCACCGCGGTGGTCAAGGACATCATCGACAGCTACGACGGTGAGCTGGCGCTGGAGGATTCCGAATTGGGCGGGGCGTGCTTCCGCATTCGCCTGCCGGGCTAGGCCTTCGTCTCTGTAGGAGCGGGCCTTGCCCGCGATCGAGCGGGACGCGCTCCTACAGGCCAACGCCGTCGCTGCCGGATTCGTAGGAGCAACGGTCTTTCCGGCGAGCTTGTGCCAGAGGCTCCCCTCACCCCAACCCTCTCCCAGAGGGAGAGGGAGCTGTCTGTGCCGGCTGACACCTTGGTTTCAACCCGCACCGAACGGTCCCCTCTCCCACTGGGAGAGGGCTAGGGTGAGGGTGGGGCCAGACGACGGGCTTCATGTAGGAGCGGACCTTGTCCGCGAATCCCTCCGGCGAGCGGCCTCACTCGCCGTGTTGCGCCCGATAGGCCCCCGGCGTCAGCCCCGTCCATTTCTTGAAAGCCCGGTGGAAGGCCGAGGGCTCGGAGAAACCGAGCTGGTCGGCAATGTCCTGGATCGACAGCTCGTCGCGGCCCAGGTAGTAGATCGCCAGGTCGCGGCGCAGCTGGTCCTTGAGTTCCTGGAAGTTCGGGCCTTCCTCGCGCAGGTGGCGGCGCAGGGTCTGTGGGCTCATGTGCAGTTGTGCGGCGACCTGCTCCAGGTCCGGCCAGCTGCGACAGTCGCGGCCGAGCAGGCGGCGGATCTGGCTGGTCAGGCTGTCGCCGCCGTCGGGGCGGGCGAGCAGGTCAGCGGGCGAATCCTTGAGGAAATGCTTGAGCGTGCGCTCGTCCTGCAGCAGCGGCATGTCCAGGTAGCGCGCCTGGATCAGCAGGCTAGTGCTGCCCGCGGAGAAATGACGCGGGCAGGGGAACAGCAGGTCGTACTCGGCCTGGTGCTCCGGCGCCGGGTAGCTGAAGGTGGCGTCCTCCAGGCGGATGCGCTGGCCGATCAGCCAGCTGGCAAGACGGTGCCAGATCAGCAGCAGGCTCTCGGCGAGGAAGTGGTCCGGGTCGCGCAGGTGGGTTTCGTCCAGGGTCAGGCGCGCGTACTCGCCGTCGCGCACCAGTTCGATCCGCGGCGCCTCGGGGAACAGGCCGTAGAACAGCGAGCCGCGCCCCAGCGCCTTCTCCAGCGTGCGGCAGTGGATGATGGCGTTGCACATCATGGCGAAGGTGCCGCGCTTGCTCGGCAGGCTGCCGAAGCCCATGTACTCGTCGTCCAGGGCTTCCCAGAGAATCTGCATCAGCCGGCTGAACTGCTCGGGGTCGACCCGCGCGCGAGGTTCGTCGAGGATCGCCGGGGCGATACCGGCGTCGCGCAGCAGGGCGGGGACGTTCAGCCCCTGACGCTGGGCGCCGAACACGGCGGCGCGGACGAAATGGCTGGCAATGGTGCGTTCACGCATGGGTGGTCCTTGTTGTTCTGGCCGCGTCTGCACAGCTGCGCGGTAATCCCGGTCGAACCTGACCGGGGTTCTACAATCTACGGTACGAAGGCCGTGGCGGATACCCGCCAGAGGGCGGGAAATCCGCCAGGGTGAAGGCGGGAATCCGCCAGATTCGCGGTCTTCCGTGCCGTGACTTTAATTGGAAGTCATTGAATTTAAAGGAATTAAACATTTTTTAAAGGTCTGGCACAGCACTTGCCATATGCGATCAAGGCCTGCCGTCTGGCATGCCCTGAAAACAAATTCTCCCATTGCAGGGAGATAACGCGTTCGGTCTTGTGTTCCCCCGCTGGAGCACTCGCCCGTGAGGACAGAGCTGCCATGACCAAGCAACCCTTCTACAAGAGCCTGTACGTGCAGGTACTGATCGCCATCGCCATCGGTATCGCGCTCGGCCACTTCTACCCCGACACCGCCAAACTGATGAAGCCGCTGGGCGATGGCTTCGTCAAACTGATCAAGATGGCCATCGCGCCGATCATCTTCTGCACCGTGGTGACCGGCATCGCCGGCATGCAGAGCATGAAGGCCGTGGGCAAGACCGGCGGCATGGCACTGCTGTACTTCGAAATCGTTTCCACCATCGCGCTGATCATCGGCCTGGTCGTGGTCAACGTCGTCCAGCCGGGCGCCGGCATGCACGCCGATGTCGCCACGCTGACTGCGGAAATGAACAAGAACGCGGCGCTCACCGGCTTCATCGCCTCGGGCGAGAAGCAGAGCACCATCGACTTCTTCATGAACGTCATCCCCAGCACCGTGGTCGGCGCCTTCGCCAACGGTGACATCCTCCAGGTGCTGTTCTTCTCCGTGCTGTTCGGCTACGCGCTGCACCGCCTGGGTGACTACGGCAAGCCGGTGTTCGAGTTCATCGATCGCATCACCCACGTGATGTTCAACATCATCAACGTGATCATGAAGGTCCTCCCATCGGTGCCTTCGGTGCCATGGCGTTCACCATCGGCGCCTACGGCCTCGGTTCGCTGGTGCAGCTGGGCCAGCTGATGCTGTGCTTCTACATCACCTGCCTGCTGTTCGTGCTGATCATCCTCGGCGGCATCGCCCGCGCCCACGGCTTCAGCATCCTGCGCTTCATCTCCTACATCCGCGAAGAACTGCTGATCGTGCTGGGCACCTCGTCCTCCGAGTCGGCCCTGCCGCGCATGATCGCCAAGATGGAGAAGCTGGGCGCCGACAAGAGCGTGGTCGGCCTGGTGATCCCCACCGGCTACTCGTTCAACCTCGACGGCACCTCGATCTACCTGACCATGGCCGCCGTGTTCATCGCCCAGGCTACTGACACGCCGATGGACATCACCCACCAGCTGACCCTGCTGGTCGTGCTGCTGATCGCCTCCAAGGGCGCCGCCGGTGTCACCGGTTCGGGCTTCATCGTGCTGGCCGCCACCCTGTCCGCCGTCGGCCACCTGCCGGTTGCAGGCCTTGCGCTGATCCTGGGTATCGATCGCTTCATGTCCGAAGCCCGCGCCCTGACCAACCTGGTCGGCAACGGCGTGGCCACCATCGTGGTCGCCAAGTGGTGCAAGCAGCTGGACGAGCAGACCCTGTCCAAGGAACTGGCCGCAGGCCCCGGCAACTCCGCGGAGCTGCAGCCTTCCTGAGTGCCCACCCAGAGCAATTCGGCCCGGTGAACGTGAAGCACCGGAGCCTTTCCAGCCCGCTCAATTGAGCGGGCTTTTTTATGGGCGGGTGTTTTGTCGCCGGTGTTCTGTTGTAGGAGCGAGCTTGTTCGCGAACGGATTTCCGGCGGCTGCGGCCTTGGGCGGGTTCGCGAGCAAGCTCGCTCCTACACCTGTGCGTTGAACCCCGTCGTATGACGATGGGGTGGGGGCAGGATGTGCGTCCGCAGATGGCGTCACGCATCGGTGCCAACTGGTGAGAGGGGGTTACGCCGCGATGGCTTTCGCGGACAAGGTCCGCTCCTGCGCCAGCGGGCCACACCGCGGTGCCAGGTGTGAGCCTTGCCGGACGCCAGATACTGCCCGGCGAGCGCCGGAGCAACTGTCTTTATCTGAAACTCTGTGCCAGCGATTTCCCTCTCCCTAACCCTCTCCCTGAAGGGAGAGGGGACCGTTCAGCACAGGTTGAAACCAAAGTGTCAGCCGGCACAGGCGGCTCCCTCTCCCTTCAGGGAGAGGGCGGGGGAGAGGGCATGCTCTTGCGCAACAATTCGGGTAGGAGCGAACTCCGTCCACGATCGGATGAGCGTGATCGAGGAGGTCGGGGGATCAGAGAATGATCTTGTCCTTGAGCTTCTCCGCCGCCTGCTGCAGCGCCTGGATGACCCGTTCCTTGTCGTAGTTCTGCACGTTGTTGGTGTCCAGGTACATGGAGAAGCCCGGCACCTCGTGCTCGATGAAGCTGGGGTTGGAGCCCAGGTCGCGGCGGAAGTCGACCACCTGGTAGATCTGCACCGGCTTGCTGAAGCCCTTCACGGCGATCTGGCCCTTGTCGCGGCACATCAGCACGTCCTTCACCAGCGAGTAGGTCTCGTGGCTGATGAGGATCTCGCCGGCTTCGGCGGCGCTTTCCAGGCGGCTGGCGAGGTTCACCTCGCGGCCGATGATGGTGTAGTCCATGCGCGTGTCGGCGCCGAAGTTGCCCACGGTGCAGTAGCCGGTGTTCAGGCCCATGCGGATTTCCAGCGGCTTGGTGATGCCCTGGGCGCGCCACTGCTGGCGCATGACCTTCATGTGCTTGCGCATGGCCACGGCCATGGATACGGCGGCCACGGCGTCCTTCTTGGCGCCCTGGGTCGAGGGGTCGCCGAAGAACACCATCACGCAGTCGCCGACGAACTTGTCGATGGTGCCGCCGTACTTCAGGGCGATCTTCGACATCTCGTTGAGGTAGTTGTTGAGCATGTCGGTGAGGGCTTCGGCTTCCAGCTCCTCGGACAGCTCGGTGAAGCCCTTGATGTCGGAGAAGAACACCGTGAGCTTCTTGCGCTGGGTCTCCAGGCGCACCGTGCGCTTGCCGCTGAAGATCGATTCCCACACCTGCGGCGACAGGTACTTGGCCAGGTTGCTGGCCAGCCGCGCGGCCTTCTCCTGCTCCAGGGTGATCTCCGAGCGCGCCTGGGCCAGGCGCAGGCCCTGCTGGTGGACGAAGAAGGCGGTGATGCAGATGTACAGGGTGGAGAACAGCACGCTGACCAGGGCGACGATGCTCGGCGTCTGGCCCTTGTAGGCCGGCGAGATCAGCGCGGCGCTGAGCACCGCGGCGCTCAGCGCCACCAGCAGCGCCAGGCCCAGGGAGCGCAGGCCGCCGATGACCAGCGCGGAGAAGGCGAGGATCAGCACCAGCATCAGGCTGGGCACTTCGGAGAAGCCCAGCAGCGTGGTGGCGATGCCGGCGTGCAGGGCGTCGATGAACAGCAGCACCAGGCGGGTGCGCTGCGGATTGTCGCGCTTGAAGCGGCGGCTGATCTGCTGCGCCAGATGCGGGTAGAGCAGGGCGTACGGGATCATCCAGAGGATGTCGTAGCCGAAGTAGCGGGCGAAGGTGCCGGCGGTGATGGTGGCGGCGACGGCGATATAGGCCAGCACGCGGGAATGGTATTCGCGCAGGGGGGCGGCGGTGAGCGGACTGCTGGATCGCTCAAGTACATTAGGCTTCATGCGCAGGAAACTTCCCTATTGCGCGTGGGCTTGTGGCCGGTTGCGCGTATGAATTTTGGGGGAATCTTATGCCAAGCGCAGGCCCCGCGGCCAGCGGCGGTTCGCCACTCTTCGTCGCGGACCGCCGGTCGTATCAGGACCCTCAGGCCATGGTCCCGTCGGGCTTCTGGTAGATCGAGCGGCGCGGCTGGGCGAACACCCGGCGCAGCATGGGTTCGAAGAACTCCAGGGGCAGCACCTCGGCGTCCGGATCGAAGGCGGCGGCGTCATAGCGCGCGCAGAATTCGATGGTCTGCTCGAACTGCGGGTGGTCCTTGAACTGCTCGCGCAGGTGGCGGTCCAGGCCCAGGTGATGGAAGAAGTAGTAGCCCTGGAAGATCGCGTGCTTCTCGATCATCCACAGGTTCGCCTCGCTGACGAACGGCTTGAGGATGGCCGCGGCGATGTCGGCGTGGTTGAACGAGCCGAGGGTGTCGCCGATGTCGTGGAGCAGGGCGCAGACCACGTATTCCTCGTCGCGGCCGTCGCGGTGGGCGAGGGTGGCGGTCTGCAGCGAGTGGGTCAGGCGGTCCACCGGGAAGCCACCGAAGTCGCCGTCGAGCAGGCGCAGGTGGGTCATGATCCGGTCGGGCAGGAGGGCGGCGTACTGGCCGAAGTCCTTGGCGATGATCGCCCAGTCCTCGGCGCTGCCGTCTTCCATGTGGGTGAAGTTGGCGCGTGCGTTCATCGGGCTGTCCTCTTGTGATTGTTGGAGGGGGACGGCTGCAGTCTAGAAGCACGGCGTCGGCGCGGTAGTGTCCGAGCAGCGCCAGCGGGGTGTCCTGGCGCGCGCGAATGGCGTGGCATCAGCCGCGCGCATGGCGGCGGATACCCGGCGCGCTCAGGGATTCTGCGGATCGTGCCCCAGCGACTGCAGGAACAGCGAGAACAGCTCCGGTTGCGAGGAGATGTCGAGCTTGTTGTACAGGTGGCGGCGGTGGACCTTGATGGTTTCCGGCGAGATCGCCAGGCGCTCGGCCATGGCCTTGGAGGAGTAACCCCGCAGGATCAGCCGGGCGATCTCCAGTTCGCGCTCGGACAGCACCCCGGCGCCGAAGTGGCTCAGGGCGTCGCGCACCTGCACCGCCACGCCATCGCTGGCGCCCGGCAGCAGGCGCTGGCTGCATTGCTGCCAATGCTGCTGCATCAGCGCCAGCACCCAGGGGCAGAGCATCGCCAGCAGGCCGGTCTGCTCGCCGTCGAACAGCCGGCGCATGCCCAGCGACAGCGACAGCGCGCCCTGGCCGGGCAACTGCAGGATGAACTGCACCTCGTCTTCCAGCACGTTGTCGTGGAAGTAGCTGAGGAAGTACTCGCTCTGGCGGAACTGGTCGGGGGCAATTTCCTCCAGCCGGTACAACCCGCTGGGCACGCCCTCGCGGCAGGCCTGGTAGAACGGATCGAGCTGGAACAGGCCGTCCAGGTAGATGGCCATGGCCGCCGGCCCGGCGGTGGGCTCGGCGTCGTATTCCTCCAGCGCCACCGGGGTGCCGCTGGCCGGGTAGAACATCGCCAGGGCGTTATCGAACGGCAGCCACTGGCGCAGCAGCAGGACCAGTTGCTTCCAGAAGCGCGGCTGGCCGATCTGCTCGATGGCGCGGCCGAGGTTGGCGTGCATGCCGACCTCGCGGAAGAGGGTGTGCATGGGAGGGTCCTGTCCGGGATTCGGCCCACGGTTTCCTCCTTTTACCTGCCCGCCGTCAAGGGGGCGTAACCCCAAATGGTGATTGGCCGCCACCTGCGCCATGCCCAGACTGCACCCCACGCAGCGCCCCGCACAGAGGGCGCGACAAGGTTCTCGTTCCTGCCTCAGCCACCAATAACAACACGAGGAAACAACGATATGAGCGCTTCCCCTGCGCCAGCGAGCGCGCTCAAGCCCAGCCTGGGCGTGCTCGACGTGGTCGCCATCACCGTCTCGGCGGTCACCCCCGCCAGCTCCGTCTTCGTCATCGCCCCCTTCGCCATCCAGCAGGCCGGCAGCGGCGCCTTCCTGGCCTTCGTCTTCGCCGGCTTCCTGGCGCTGATGTTCGCCTGGTGCTACGCCGAGCTCGGCCGCGCCCACAGTTCCGCCGGCGGCGAGTACGTCTACGCCAAGCGTGTGTTCGGTGGCCTGGCCGGCTACGCCACCTTCCTCACCGTGCTGGTCTCGCTGCTGTTCATCCCGCCGGTCCTGGCCACGGGCGCGGCGACCTACCTGAACAACGCCCTGGGCACCAGCTTCGACACCCAGACCGTCGCCCTGGTGATAGTCGCCGCCAGCTACGTTCTGGGCATCCTCAATATCCGGGTGAACGCCTGGATCACCGGGGTGTTCCTGCTCTGCGAAGTGGCGGCATTGCTGGTGATAGTCGTGCTCGGTTTCGGCCACGTCAGCCAGCCGGTGAGCGTGCTGGTGCAGCCGCAGCACATCGACGGCGGCATATTGGCCGCCGCGCCCTGGGCGCTGGTGATCGGCGCCGTGGGTACCGCGCTGTTCTCCTACAACGGCTTCGGTGGCGCAGTGCTGTTGGCCGAGGACATGAAGTGCGGCGGGCGCAATGTGCACCGCGCGGTGATCTGGTCGCTGGTGCTGGTGGTGGGGATCGAGATCGTCCCTCTGACCGCGCTGCTGCTGGGCGCGCCCTCGCTGCAGGACATGATCGCCAGCCCCGATCCGGTCGGTTACCTGCTCACCGCCCACGGCAACGCAACCCTGTCGCGGCTGGTCAGCGCCGGCATCTTCCTCTCGGTGTTCAACGCCATCGTCGCCATCGTCATCCAGGTCGGCCGGGTGATCTTCAGCAGCGGCCGCGACGAGCTGTGGACGCCGCTGATGAACCGCGCCTTCACCCGCATCCACCCGCGCTGGGAGTCGCCGTGGATCGCCACGCTGTTCCTCGGCGTGCCCTCCGCCGCGCTGAGCTTCAGCTCGAACCTGGAGGAGCTGACTTCCTTCACCGTGCTGCTGCTGGTGATGGTCTACCTGGTGGTGGCGCTCTGCGCGCTGTTCAGCCGCGTGCTGCGCCGCGACCGCGAGCATCCCTACCGCATGCCGCTGTGGCCGCTGCCGGCGATGCTGGCGGTGGTCGGCGCCGGCTACCTGTTGCTCAACCTGCTACTGGACGCTTCCTCGCGGGACGTCATGATCATTGTCGGGATACTGGCCGTGTCGGTGATTCTCTACAGCACCTACGGCAAGCTCAGCCCGGCCTTCCAGAAGCTCTGAACCCCTCCAAGGAGACAGCATGCGCGCTCGTCAACTCGGCATCACCCTCGGCCTGGGCACTCCCGGCGAATTCAATGCCATCACCGATGTCCCCGGCATCCGCGTCGGCCACAGCACCCTGATCGGTGGGCGCGACGGCAAGGCCGTGCGCACCGGGGTCACCGTGGTGCAGCCGCGCGAAGGGGCGGCGCGGCAGCAACCCTGCTTCGCCGGCTGCCATGTGCTCAACGGCAACGGCGACGCTACCGGTCTGGAATGGATTCGCGAGGCGGGCCTGCTGACCACGCCCATCGCCATCACCAACACCCACAGCGTGGGTGCGGTGCGCGATGCGCTGATCGCCGCCGAACATGCCGAGCTGGCGGACCCTTCGGTGTACTGGTGCATGCCGGTGGTGATGGAGACCTACGACGGCCTGCTCAACGACATCTGGGGCCAGCATGTCGGCCCCGAGCAGGTGCGCGAGGCGCTCGCCGCCGCCGAGTCCGGCCCGGTGCGCGAAGGCCCGGTAGGCGGCGGCACGGGGATGATCTGCCACGAGTTCAAGGGCGGCATCGGCACGGCCTCGCGCAAGTTGTCGGCAGAGCAGGGCGGCTGGACCGTGGGCGCGCTGGTGCAGGCCAACCACGGCCAGCGCCGCGAGCTGCGGGTGGATGGCTACCCGGTCGGCCGCCATCTGGGTGACCTGCCGTCACCCTTCGCCGAGCAGGGCACGCCGGGCATGGGCTCCATCGTGGTGATCCTCGCCACCGACGCGCCACTGCTGCCGCACCAGTGCCAGCGCCTGGCACAGCGCGCCTCGCTGGGCATCGCCCGTACCGGCGGCGGCACCGATGACTCCAGCGGCGACATCTTCCTCGCCTTCGCCACCGGCAATCGCGACCTGCCGCCGGCGGACTACGGGCGCAAGAACCTGCCGTTCGCCACGGCGCTGGAGATGGTCAACAACGACCACATCTCGCCGCTGTTCGCCGCCGCCGCCGAAGCGGTGGAAGAGGCCATCGTCAACGTGCTGCTGGCCGGCAGGGACATGCGCACCGATGACGGCGTGCTGGTGCCGGCACTGAGCGGAGAGCGCCTGCTGGCCGCCCTGCGGGAGACCGGCTGGCGCGGCTGAGCGCCCTCAGCGCCAGCCGCGGGTGCGGCCGATGGCGTCGCTGAAGCGGTCCTGCCATTGCCGGGCGAGGGCCGCGTCGATGCGCGGGCGGAACTCGGTGCAGGTATTGCGCGGCGGCTTCAGCTCGATGCCCAGGCCGCGCGCCGCCAGCGCCGCACAGCCGAAGGCGGTGAGTTCGTCGAAGCGCTGGGTGGTGATGTGGCGCTGCAGGATATCGGCGAGGAACTGCGCGAAGTAGGGACTGCGGGCCAGACCGCCATCGATGGAGAGCTTGTCGGTGACGGTGAGGAAGCCGTCCATCGCGCGGATCACTTCCGCGCTGCGCAGGGCGACGCCTTCGAGCAGCGCCTGGCACATGTCCTGGCGCGTGGTGGCGGCGTTCATGCCCAGCCACAGTGCGCCGGCGCTGCGGTCCCAGTGGGGGCAGGCGAGGCCGGAAAGCGCCGGCACGAAGGCCAGCCCACGGCCGATGGCCGCCGGCTGGTCGAACCCAGCCAGCTCGGAAAAATCGCTGAACAGCCCCAGGCGTCCGGCCCATTCCACCGCGGCACTGGCGTCGTAGACGCCGCCGTCCATGGCGTACACCGGCTTGCCGTCGATCTGCCAGGCGATGGTCGCCAGCAGGCCGTTCTCCGGCGAGCGGATGATGCGCTCGCCGCTCAGGGTGAGGGCGAAGGCGCCGGTGCCGAAGGTGATCTTCGCGTCGCCCGGCTGGCGGCAACCGTGGCCGTAGAGCGAGGCCTGCTGGTCGACCACCGAGGCGGTCACCGGGGTGACGCCGATTTCGCCGAAATGCCCGACGGTATCGCGGATTTCCGGCAGGGCTTCCAGTGGCACGCCGAACAGCGCGCACAGCTCCGGGTCCCACTGGCCGCTGGAGAGGTTCATCAGCGAGGTGCGCGAGGCGGTGGTGACGTCCGTGGCAAAGACCCCGGTCAGGCGGTCGAGGAACCAGGCGTCGCTGGTGCCCAAGCGCAGGTGGCCGGCGGCGTGCGCCTGGCGGGCGGCGGGCAGGTGCTCGACGATCCAGGCCAGCTTGCTGGCCGAGAAGTAGGCGTCCAGCGGCAGGCCGGCGCGTTCCAGGGTCAGGGCTTCGCCGCCATCGGCACGCAGTTGCTCGATGCGCTGGGCGGTGCGGTTGTCCTGCCAGACGATCAGTGGCGACAGCGGTTCGCCGCTGCGGGCGTCCCAGGCCATGCAGCTTTCGCCCTGGTTGGCGAGGCCGATGGCGTCGACCCGGCCGGTGGCCTCCAGGCAGCGCTGCAGGTTGGCCAGCAGCTCCAGCGGGTCGTGCTCCACCCAGCCGGCTTGCGGATGGTGCTGCTGGTGGCGGAGCGCCAGCTGGATATCGGCGGAACCGTCCTGGCTGGCGACCAGGACGCGGGTGCTGGTGGTTCCCTGATCGAGGGCGGCGATACGCATGGCGTGGTCTCTTGGGCGTGGATCAGTGGGAAAGGAAGGCGATGTCCAGGTGCTGCGCTCCTGGTGTCAGCGGCAGCTCGTGCAGCGGGATCAGCAGGCGCCGCTCCGGCAGGCAGGACACCTGTCGGCGCCAGATCTCGCGGCCGTCCAGGCAGACCTGCAGTTGCGCGCTGACCGCTCGCTCCACCCGCAATTGCAGCTGCTTCATGCCGCTGATGTCGCTGCTCAGCAGCCGTTGGGGCACGCAGAGTTTCAAGGGTGCGGCGCATTTCACGGCGATGGCGCCGAGCGGTGTCGGCAGTGACTGCTTCAGGTCGCTGGCGATCAACTGGGCGATGCGCTTGCCTTCGCGGTAGGACCAGCCGGCGGTTTCGATCGGGCGCAGCAGGTTGCCGGCGGCAAAATAGCTGGTATCCGAGCAGCGGCCGAACTGGTCGATGCTCGGCCCGCCGCTGGCGGGGTCCAGGTGCAGGTGGCTCTGTCGCACCAGGCTCGATTCGGGGGTGAAACGGCCGGTCAGCAGCACGCCGTCGCACTCGATGCGCTGGGTCCGGCCATCGGCGAAGCGCACGCTGGCGGCCTCGACCCGGCCGGTGCCGTGGATTTCCACCAGCTCGCAGCCAAAGTGCATGGGCACGCCGCACAAGCGTGGGAACAGGCTCAGCGGCCAGCGCGCGGTGGCCCGCTGCCCGGCTTCGATCATCGCCACCGGACGGATGCCGGCGCGCCGGCAGCTGAGTACCGACGACAGGCTGACCAGCTCGGTGCCGACGATCAGCGGGCGTTCGAAGGGCTTGAGGCCCTGCAGGTACAGATAGGATTGCAGCGCGCCGGTGTTGATCACCCCCAGCGGCCGGTCGCCGCCCAGCAGGCGCGCGGAGCGCGGCGTCTCCCGGGCGCCGGTGGCCAGCAGCACGCGCTTGGCCTGCACTGCCAGCGCGCCGTCGGGGGTGGCCAGTTGCAGGCGCCCCAGCAGTCCCAGGCTGACCACGCTGTGGCGCAGGCGAATGTCCACGCCGGCCTTCTCGGCGAGTTCGGCATTGAGTCGGGCATAGGCGGGGCCGGTCAGCAGCCGACCGTGCTCGCGCAAGCCGAAGGGCGGGTGGCCGCAGTGCCGGGGGATACCGCCGGCCTCGCTTTCGCGCTCGAACACGCAGACCTGCGCCACACCCTGGCGCTTGAGCTCGATGGCCGCCGCCAGCCCGGCGGGACCGGAACCGATGATGGCGACGTCGATGGATTCAGTGCGAGTCATGGCAGGTCCCGGTGGCAAGAGGAAGGGCGAGGTGGCCGGCGCTCAGTTCGGCGACCTTGGCACCGCAATAGAAGCCCTGGCAGCGCCCCATGCAGGCGCGCGTGCGGCGCTTCAGGCCGCCGAAATCCCCCGGCGGCAGTGGGGCCTGGAAGGCCTCGCGGATTTCCCGCGCAGTAACCATTTCGCAATGGCAGACGATTTCCTCGTAGCCGGGCTTCTGCCAGTCGCGGGGCAGGTGTTCGGCAAGGTTGGGCATCTGCGGCCAGTGCAGGGTTTCCAGAGCCGGGTGCGACTGCTGCCGGGCGTAAAGCCGATAGATATGCCGGGCGATACCCAGCGCGGCGGTCAGGCCGGTGGAGCGGATGCCGCCGACGGTGATCCAGTGACGCTCGGGCTCCTGGCGGATGCGGTATTCCTTCTTGTCGCTGGCGGGGCGCAAGCCGGCGTAGGTGGCGGTCACCGGCATGCCGGCGAGGCCGGGAATGCGCGCCTGCGCAGCCTCCATCAACTGCTCCAGGGTCGGGGTGTCGAGGCCGGCGTGCACGCGGTCGTCCTGCTCTTCGGCCGTGGGGCCGACCAGCAGGTTGCCGAAGATGGTGCGGGTGAAGACGATGCCCTTGGTACGCTCGTTGGGCACCGGCAGGATGATGTGGCCGATCAGTCGCGAGGCGGCCTTGTCGTACACCACGAACTGGCCCTTGCGCGGGTGGATGCTGAAGCTGGCTTCGCCCAGCAGGCGTTCCTCCAGGCGATCGCCGTACAGGCCGGCGCAGTTGACCACCGTGCGGGCGCGCCAGGCGCCGGATTCGCTGCGTAGCGTCCAGCAGTCGCCGTCGAACTCGCCGCCAGTGATTTCCGTGCCCAGTCGTACCTCGGCGCCGTGGGCCAGCGCCTGGCGCAGGTAGGCCAGGGGCGCGGACCAGGGGTCGATCAGGTGTTCGCCGGGAACCCGCACCGCGCCCAGGGCGGAGTTTGCCAGCGACGGCTCGCTGGCGCGCAATGCTTCGCGCCCCAGCAGGGTCGTGTCGGTGACGCCATTGGTGTGGGCCTGGGCGACGATCGCGTCCAGCCGGTCGAGGTCTTCCTCGTTCCAGGCCACGACCAGGGCGCCGGTTTCCAGCAGCGGCAGGTTCATCTGCCGGTGGATGTCCAGGTACTCGCGGTAACCCTCCTGCATGCAGGCCAGCTCGACGCTGCCGGGCGGCGCGTCGAAGCCGGTGTGCAGGATCGCGCTGTTGCCCTTGCTGGCGCCGGAGAGGATGTCCGCCCCGCGCTCTATCAGCAGTACCCGGGCACCTTCCAGGGTGAAGCGCCGCGCCATGGCGCATCCCACCACGCCGCCGCCGATGACGGCGACGTCAAAGGGCATATCCTTTGTGGATGATTCGGTCATCTTGTTACTGTTTCCTGAGGTAACACTGCGGTAACTGGGTTTTTTCTCCCGAATAATTGGCAGTGTTGTTGAAATTCTGTTGTTTTAATGTGGCTTCGAATTTCTATTCAGTCAACAGTGACCCGGCCGACGGTGGATTCGACCAGTCGCGGCGCATGCCTGGAATACCGGCGGGGGATCAGGGCAGTGGGTTGCGCTGCGGCACCACATGGATCTCCACCCCTGCGTCGTTCAAGGCCTCCAGCAGCGCGCCCGTCGGTTGGCTATCCACCACCAGGCGATCGATCCGGCTGAGCGGGAAAACCTTGAACAGTGCGCGACGCCCCATTTTCGACGAGTCGGCGATGACCGTCAGGCTGCGTGCCTGGGCGATCATGGCGCGGGCGACTTCGGCTTCGTCGATGGAGAAGTCCATGGCGCCGTCGCAGTCCAGGGCGCCGATGGTGATCACCGCGTGCTCGGCATTGAACCGGCTGATCTGTTCCAGGGCCAGGGCGCCGACATTCTGCTGCGACTCCGGGCGGAACTCGCCGCCGACCATGAACACCCGATTGCCGGTGGCGCTGGCCTCATTGGCGATCAGCAGCGAATTGGTGATCACCGTCATGCGGTTGAGCCGCGCCAGCTCGCGGCCGAACAGCAGGGTGGTGGTGCCGGTGTCGATGAAGATGCTGTCGCCGGGGGCGAACAGCCCGGCGGCGTAGCGGGCGATGGCGCGCTTCTCCTGGGCGTGCTCGCTCAGGCGGGTCTGGAAGGCGTTCTCGTGTTCGCCGCTGGGCGGCAGCGCCGCGCCGCCGTGGAACTTGGTGACGTGGCCGCTGGCGGACAGTTCGGCGAGATCGCGGCGGATGGTTTCCTGGGAGGTGGCGAGCTGGCGCGCCAGTTCATCCACCGAGATGCGCTCGCGCTGGCGAAGCAGTTCGAGGATCTGTTGCCGTCTTTCGTTGGGGCGCATGCGCCGTCTCCTGCTGGCCGCTTTGCCACCTGGCTGGGCGGCGACTGTTACCGCGGCACACCTTTGGGGCGACCCGGTAACCGTGGCGCGGGCCTGGCGAGGCGCGGGCTGCGGCAAATCTGTACGAATGTAGAAACTATCCCACAGCCATTTCGGGCGTTTCCCGACAAGGTCCCGGGCATCTGGGGCTGTGGTTTTTTTGCCAATCTAGGCAGATTAAATACTCAAATCAACAATAAAACCAAAAATTGGCACGCAGCGTGCGAATGAACATTCACCAATGAAGATCCACGGATGCATCGGCCGTCACGGACCGGGCAAGCTGACCAACAAGACTGATTGAGGGGAGGGCACGGCGCATGGCCGAGTTCGGAAACTATGTGATCTATCTGATCATGCTGGGCGCGGTGATCGGCGCGGTGGCTTCGATCCTGCGGCCCGACAGCGGGCTGGGGCGCGAGTTCGTCAACGGGATTCATTCCATCGGCCCGGTGTTCCTGGCGCAGGCCGGGATCATGGTGGCGATTCCCTACCTGTCCAAGGGCATTTCCCATGCGCTGGGGCCGTTCTTCCAGGCGCTGGGTTCGGACGTCTCCATCGCCGCGCTGTCGATCATCGCCGTGGACATGGGCGGCTATCAGCTCGCCGATGCGCTGACCGCCAACCGCGACATGTGGATCACCGCCATGCTGGTGGGCTACACCTCCGGCGCCACCATCGTCTACCTGATCCCGGTGGGCTTGACCATGCTGGAGCGCAAGGACCACAAGTACCTGGCCCTGGGTGCCATGGCGGGGTTGATCAGCATTCCCTTCGCCGTCCTCGCCTCGCTGCTGCTGATCACCCTCAACAACCTGCCGGTGCGGGAACTGGTGTCCACCAGCGCGCCCGCCGTGCATTACCTGTCGTTGAGCTTCGTCGGCATGCTGCAGTTGCTCAGCCCGCTGTTCGTCTTCTGCTTCCTGCTGGCGGCGGGGCTGAAATACCGGCCGACCGCGATGGTCACCGGCTTCCTGGTGTTCGGCAAGATCATGGACGCCTTCATCAAGATGGCGCTGGCGCTGTCCATCGTCGAGCACTTCACCGGGGTGTTCACCAAGGTCTTCGGCGGCTGGGGTTTCGACCCGATGTTCGCCGACCAGAAGGAGCTGTTCCGCGCCATCGAGATCGCCGGCTACATCGGCATCATGCTCGCCGGTACCTTCCCGATCTGCTACCTGTTCCAGCGCTACTGCAAGCGCCCGATGGAGATCCTCGGCGGCCAGCTGCACCTCTCGCGCATCGGCGCCACGGGCTTCGTCATGGTGCTGGCGAACATCATCGCCACCTACCACCTGTTCAAGTACATGAACGCCCGCGACAATGTGCTCTGCGTGGCCCTGGGTGTCTGCGCCCAGGCCACCATCGGTGATCACCTGGCCTTCACCGCTAACTTCCAGCCGTCGCTGATCCTGCCGGTCCTGCTGGGCAAGCTGTTCGGCGGCATGCTGGCGGTGTTCATCGCGATCAGGATTTCCGTGCCGGCGGCTGAACGCTATGCCCTGCTGGAGCCGAAGGTCGACGAAGAGTCCGACGGCGCCCTGCGTACCGCCTGATCAGCATTTTCCCTTGAGGCCTGCTTCGACACGTGTCGCAGCAGGCCCTTTCATTTGAAGAGGTTCTCCATGCGCAAGATTTTCCTGGCCTGCCCCTACAGTCACGCCGACGCCCAGATCGTCGAGCAGCGCTTTGCCGCCTGCAACCAGGTGGCAGCTGCGATCGTCAAGGCGGGGCATGCGGTCTACAGCCAGGTGTCCATGTCCCATCCGATCAACCGTTGCCTGCCGGAGCTGGATCGCGCCGCCATCGGCAAGATGTGGGGCCCGGTGGATACCTTCTTCATGGAGGCGCTGGAAGAGTTGATCGTGCTGGATCTGGAAGGCTGGGATCAGAGCGCCGGGATTCGCCGCGAAATCGAGTTCTTCGAAGCGCGCGGCCTGCCGGTGAACCTGTGGAGCCAGGTGAAGCACGAGTTCAACTGAGCAGACGCGAGCGAAGGGTGCCGCCTTGCAGGTGCGGGGCATGACCGCGATCGCGCGGTTAGTGCGCTGCTACAGGGAAGCCCGCACCCTTGAAAAAAAGCCGGAGCTGCTGGGCAGCTCCGGCTTTCATGTTTTTGTAGGAGCGGATTCATCCGCGATCCGGCCGCGAGGCCGGTGGTGGGTCGATCGCGGACGAAGTCCGCTCCTACGCCCGTGCCCAATATCGGCGCAGGGCGCCCGGATCAGTTCGGGGTGTAGATCTGGTCGAACACACCGCCGTCAGCGAAGTGGGTCTTCTGCACGGTGCGCCAGTCGCCGAAGGTCTTCACTACCGAGAAGAAGTCCACCTTGGGGAAGCGGTCGGAGAACTTGGCCAGCACTTCCGGGTTGCGCGGACGCAGGTAGTTGTTCGCGGCGATGGTCTGGCCTTCGTCGGACCACAGGTACTTCAGGTAGGCCTCGGCCTCGGCGCGGGTGCCTTTCTTGTCCACTACCTTGTCGACCACGGCCACCGGCGGTTCGGCTTCGGCCGAAACGCTCGGGTAGACCACTTCGAAGCCGCCACGGCCGAACTCGCGGGCGATCATCTCGGCTTCGTTCTCGAAGGTCACCAGCACGTCGCCGATCTGGTTCTGCATGAAGGTGGTGGTCGCTGCGCGGCCGCCGGTGTCCAGCACCGGGACGTTCTTGAACAGCTGGGCGACGAATTCCTTGGCCTTGGCTTCATCGGCGCCATGCTTCTGCGCGTAGCCCCAGGCGGAGAGGTAGGTGTAGCGGCCATTGCCGGAGGTCTTGGGGTTCGGCACCACCACCTGGATGCCCGGCTTGACCAGGTCGTCCCAGTCCTTCAGGCCCTTGGGGTTGCCCTTGCGCACGATGAACACGGTGGCCGAGGTGAAGGGCGCGCTGTCGTTGGGCAGGCGGGTCGCCCAGTCCTTGGGCACCAGGCCGCCGTTGTCGGCCAGGGCGTCGATGTCGGTGGCCTGGTTCATGGTGATGACGTCGGCCGGCAGGCCGTCGATTACTGCACGGGCCTGTTTGCTGGAACCGCCGTGGGACATCTGGATGGTGATCTTCTCGCCTTTCTCGGCCTGCCAGTGTTTCTGGAAGGCGGCGTTGTAGTCCTTGTAGAAGTCGCGCATCACGTCGTAGGAGACGTTGAGCAGGGGCTGGGCAGCCTGGGCGGCGGAAGCCAGGGCGAGGCCGGCGGCCAGCAGCGAGGCGCTGAACAGACGTTTCACGAGCAGTTCCTTTTGGCAGTGTGGTTGGATGTCGATTATGCCGACAGGTTATATGGCACTTAAATACTTAAAGGCTATTTGCTTATGCGGGGAGCAGGGTGCGCAATTCATCTTCCAGGTTCTTCCGCGCAGGCGCTTCCCAATCCTGCCGCAACGACGGCAGCTGGTAGAGCTGCGGCTGGTCGAGCAACTGGCGGAGTACCTTGGCGCGCCCGGCGTTGAACAGCGCTTCGGGCACCCACGCATACTCGCGGCGAACGGCGGCCTGGTACTGCGCGTAAACGGGCGGGGTGCTGGCGAGGATCGACAGGTCGATGTCCGCCACCAGCGCGGCATCCTCGGCCAGTCCGCCGGCCTGGTGACAGGTCGCCAGGATCAGCGCCTGCAGCGCATCGCCATGCCGGTCGAGGCCCGCGTCGGCGAGCCATTCACGGGCAAGCTGGGCGCTGGCGGCCTCGTTGTCCTGGCGCCGGGTGTCGTAGATCACATCGTGCAGCCACAGGGCCAGCTCGACCTGCGCGGGATGCCGGGCCAGGTCGCGCAGGCGGTCGAGATGAGCCAGGCAGGCGAGGATGTGCTGCGTGCCGTGGTAGTGGCGGTCGGCGCCGCCGTAGTGGCGTTCCAGCGCGGCGAAGCTGCCCGGCGGCGGGGTGCTGCCGAGCTGGCGCCAGAGGGATTCCCAGCGCTGCGGGTCGAATGCGGGCATCGGTGCTCCAGGAAAGCCAGGGTCGCCCGGCAGCCTAGCAGGCCTGCCGGGCGATGACTGCCCCCGGAGGTGTCAGTCCAGCCCGCTGACTTCCAGCTCCTTGGGATACTCGACGCTGAACTTGAAGGTGGTGCTGCGCTTCTCGCCCGGCTTCAGCTGCCAGTCCCACAGCAGCTTGCCGTCGTCCTCCTGGGTGACCGCCTGGCCTTGTGGCTCCAGCAGCGCCACCTTGATCTGCTCGTTGCGCGACACCGGCAACTGGTCCTTGAACTGCAGGCGCTGCTCGGTCTTGTGGTTGTTCTGCGCGTCGATGCGGAACTCGTAGGTGACGCGCTTGCGACCGCCGGTAAGGCCGGTGTAGTCGGTGTAGCGGTTGACCAGCTTGCGCTTGATCGACAGGGCTTCGTCGCCGCCCAGGGCCAGCTCGAAGGTCTCGCCGGGCATCACCGCGCGCAGCTGGCCACTGGCGACGAAGGTGTTGCCCAGGTAGGTGTTGAGGGTGCCGGGCAGCAGCGGATAGTCGCTGGCGTTGCGCGTATCGGCCTGCAGGTAGGCGGCTTCGCGCAGCGACGGCGTGGCCAGGTAGCGGAAGGTCGCCGGCAGCTTGAACTGGGCGATGGAGACCTTCTGCGAGCTGCCGTCGCTGTTCAGCGTGGCGCGGGTGGGGATATGGAAGGAGGCGCTGGTGGTGGCGCCGCTGACCTCGGCCACGGCCGCCGGCATCTCTGCCAGGGCATCGGCGGCGGCCATCTTCTCGTCCGCGGCGAAACGCTGGGCCTTCTTCACTTCCATCGCCATCGTCGGTGCGGCCGGCGCAGGCATGGCGATGGAGTTGAGCATCTTCGCGCGGTCCATGGCGGTGTCGACGAACCAGGGCGACAGCGCCGGTACGTTGCTGCCCAGGTTCGGCCGGGCGGTGGACAGGGTCAGGTCGACGTCGGTCCAGTCCTCGCCGCTGCTCTGCCGGACTATGCCCTGGTAGGTCATCTCGATCTGCTTTTCGCCATCGCGCAGGCGCGCGTCGTAGGCCGGGCGCCAGGAGGCGTCGTACAGCGTGTAGCTCAGCTGCAGCTGCACCTGCGCGGGCTTCTCCAGCGCCACGCGGAGGATCGCGCGCTTGTAGTGGGTGCCGTCGCCGGCCAGATGGCTGCGCTGGTTCTCCAGCTCCTGCTTGCGTTGCTGCAATTCCTCGCCCTGCTGGTCGAGCTTGCGTTGTTCTTCGAGGATGTGGCCGAGGTTGCCTTCGCTCAGCTGCAGCAGGTTCTTCAGTTCTTCGATGCTTGGCAGCGCCTGGTTCTTGCCCGGCTTGGTGCTGCTGGCCTGGATGTCGGCGAGGAACTGCTTCTGGTTCTCCAGCACGCTGCCGCGGTCGCTGATCTCGCGCTCCTGCCGTTCGATGTCGCGCAGCTGGGCATCCAGCTGTTGCAGGCGATTGTCCTGCGACGGCGGCGAAACCTGCGGCGCGCTGCTGACGTCGAGCAGGGTCGCGGCGGCGCTGGCGCTGAGCGAGGCCTGCAGGCTGTTGTCGTCGATGCGCAGGGGCAACTGCTCCAGGGCGATCTCATGCTGGCCGGCGGGCAGTTGCAGGGTAGCGGTGCGGGTGACGATGGCACGGTCGGTGTAGACGGTGACCGCGCTGATGCGGCTGTCGGCCACCTGCGGCGCGGCCAGCAGCGAGGTGCTGGCCAGCGCGCCAGCCAGGGCAATCATCAGTGGGTGGATACGAAAGGGCATGTGCTCACCTCGACGAGGCCGTTCCATGGGAGGCGGCCGGCACTGCGGAACGCCACCTTGGCGTCCGTCCATGCTGCCTGTGACGACGGTGAGCGGCAGAACGGGTTGAGCCTGGGGTTGAGCGTCGCGAGATGACCGACGAACGGTTCCTTCAGCTATCCACGGCCTCGCGGGGATACAGCGCATTGCCGCAGCGCGAACAGAACGCCGCCTCGGCTTCGTGGCTGGCCTTGGCGCAGGCCGGGCAGGGCTTGTCCAGCGCGCCGGGCGTGCGCTCCTGGCGCATGGCGTTGTGCAGCTCGGCGCTGAAGATGCCGGTGGGCACGGCGATGATCGAGTAGCCGGTGAGCATCACCAGGCTGGCAATCGCCTGGCCCAGCGGAGTCTTCGGCGTGATGTCGCCGAAGCCCACGGTGGTCAGCGTGACTATGGCCCAGTAGATGCCGCGCGGGATGCTGGTGAAGCCATGCTCAGGCCCCTCGACCACATACATCAGCGAGCCGAACACCGTCACCAGGCTCATCACCGAGACGAAGAACACCGTGATCTTCTGCCGACTGCCGCGCAGCGCGGTGAGCAGGAAGTCGGCCTGGCGCAGGTACTGGCGCAGCTTGAGGATACGGAAGATGCGCAGCACGCGGATCACCCGCACCGCCAGCAGGTACTGCGCATCGGGATAGAAGATGGCGATGACCCCTGGCAGCACCGCCAGCAGGTCCACCAGGCCGTAGAAGCTCAGCGCGTAGCGCAGCGGCTTGGGCGAGCAGTACAGGCGCAACAGGTACTCGACCAGGAACAGTCCGTTGATCACCCATTCGATGTCGCTGAGCAGGCCGCCGTAGGCGTGGCTGATGTCGTCGACGCTATCGAGGATCACCACCAGCAGGCTGGCGAGGATGACGATCAGCAGCGCGCTGTCGAAGCGCCGGCCGGCGACGGTGTCGGACTGGAAGATGACGACGTAGAGGCGCTGGCGCCAGTTGGGGGAATCGGCCATGGGTGAATCCAGGAGACGGATTCAGACACCTTAGCCGAGATGCGCCGGGGCGACCGCAGCCGCCCCGGCACGCAGGGTCAGGCGCGTTCGCCTGCCGGCGGCTGGTCCACGTCGCCCTCGGCGATGCACGCCGCGGCGGTGAACAGCACGTCGGTGGAGGAGTTCAGCGCGGTCTCGGCCGAATCCTGGAGGATGCCGATGATGAAGCCGACCGCCACCACCTGCATCGCCACTTCGCTGGAGATGCCGAACAGGCCGCAGGCCAGCGGGATCAGCAGCAGCGAGCCGCCGGCCACGCCGGAAGCGCCGCAGGCGCAGATCGAGGCGACCACGCTGAGCAGGATGGCGGTGGGCAGGTCCACGGCGATGCCGAGGGTATGTACCGCCGCCAGGGTCAGCACGCTGATGGTGATCGCCGCTCCCGCCATGTTGATGGTGGCGCCCAGCGGGATCGACACCGAGTAGGTGTCCTCGTGAAGCCCTAAGCGTTCGCACAGCTGCAGGTTGACCGGGATGTTGGCCGCCGAGCTGCGGGTGAAGAAGGCGGTGATGCCGCTTTCGCGCAGGCACAGCAGCACCAGCGGATAGGGGTTGCGGCGGATCTTGGCGAAGACGATCAGCGGGTTGATCACCAGCGCCACGAACAGCATGCAGCCCAGCAGCACGGCCAGCAGGTGCAGGTAGCCGACCAGTGCCTTGAAGCCGGACTCGGCGATGGTGCCGGCCACCAGGCCGAAGATGCCCAGCGGGGCGAAGGCGATGACCACGCGGACGATCAGCGTCACTCCGTTGGCCACGTCATCCAGCAGATCGCGGGTAGTCTGGCGGGCGTGGCGCAGGGCAATCCCCAGGCCGATGGCCCAGGCCAGGATGGCGATGAAGTCCGCCTCCAGCAGCGCCTTCACCGGGTTGGTGGTGACGCTGAACAGCAGCGAGCGCATGACCTCGCCGATGCCGCCGGGCGGCGCCAGTTCGCTGGTCGGCGCGCTCAGCACCAGGGTCGAGGGGAAGGCGAAGCTGGCCATCACGCCGATCATCGCCGCGGCGAAGGTGCCGATCAGGTACAGCAGGAGGATCGGCCGGATGTGGGTGCGCTGGCCCTGCTTGTGGTTGGCGATGGAGGCCATCACCAGCACCAGCACGAGCACCGGCGCCACGGCTTTCAGCGCGGAGATGAACAGCTTGCCGAGCAGGCCGACCGCCACCGCGCCCTGCGGCCAGAGCACGGCGAGGGCGATGCCGCAGAGCATGCCGATGAAGATGCGCAGGACCAGGCTGGTGCCCTTGAGCCGCTGCAGGAGAGTGGGAGTTGGAAGCGTCATGACATCTTTCGCTGCGTGGGAATGGGATCGCTCCGGCGGGCCGGAGGCGAAAGGGCGCGGATTATGCCGTCTGCCTCCGGCAAATGCGCGGTTACCCGTCGATTGATCGGGCAGGTTCTGCTTCAGCAGGTGTCAGGTCGCAGTCTGGACGGCCGTGTGCGGACCGGCATTGATCCATGCCGGTCGCTTCGGGAATAGGGCGGGGGTCAGCCGAGGTCGGCGAAGGCTTCCGGGTCCAGGTCGATGCCGGCGACCCGCTGCACGGCGCCGCGCATGGTCACCTGGAAGTCATCTTCGACGCGGATTTTCAGCAGGCCGCCGGCCAGGTGCAGGTCGATGTGCTCGTCACACCGACCGAGCCGCCGCGCCACCGAAGCCGCCGCGCAGCTGCTGGTGCCCGAGGACAGCGTGTAGCCGGCGCCGCGCTCCCAGATTTCCACCCGCAGCGCATCGCGGGACAGCCACTGGACGAACTGCACGTTGGTCCGCCGCGGGAACAGCGGGTGGTTCTCCAGCAGCGGGCCGAGGCGGCAGGCCAGCTCGCGGCTGGTCTGATCGACGAACACCACGCAGTGCGGGTTGCCCATGGACACGGCGTTGATCTTCAACTCCACGCCGTCGACATCCAGGGGATAGTCCAGCGCTTCGGGCGCTTCGATCTGCACGGGAATCCTCGCGCAGGCGAACTCGGCGCGGCCCATGGACACCTCCACGCTGCGCCCCTCGTCGAACACCTGGCTGGTGACCGTGCCGCCGGCGGTAACGATGTCGAACGGCTGTCCGGCCACCAGCCCGCAGTCCCACAGGTAGCGCGAGAAGATGCGCAGGCCGTTGCCGCTCTTCTCCGCTTCGGAGCCGTCGGGGTTGAGGATGCGCAGGCCGAAGGCGGCGTCGCTGTGGTTGGCCAGCAGGATGCCGTCGGAGCCGATGCCGTGGTGGCGGTCGCAGACGCGACTGATCTGCGCTGCCGTCAGGGCGAACGGCGCGTCGCCGGCGTAGACCAGGTAGTCGTTGCCCAGGGCCTGGTATTTCACGAAGTTCATCGGTGCGTTCCGTCGCCGCAGGAGGGCCCTCGACTATACACGGGGGCCGCTGTTTTCCCTGCGCGGACTTTCCCTGCGCGTAGTGTGCAGTAGTGCCTCCAGAGCACGCTGGCCGAGGATCACCAGCCAGCAGGCGAGGATGAAGGGCGCGGTGAACGCCGGCAGGCCGACGAGGGCGAAGCAGGGCTGCAGCACGACTGCCAGGGCGATGCCGCACAGTGGTGCCAGCGGGCTGCGGTAGCGCAGCGACAGGGCGATGCCGGCCAGGGCGCCATTCAGCCCGAGCAACCCGGCCTGAGCGGAGGTTGGCGGCAGGTCCAGCAGCGGCGCCAGGGCGAGTGCGCCCGCGGCTCCGACAAAAGCCCAGAAGGCGGCGCGACGATCCGCCAGCAGCAGGCCGAGGGCGATGGTCAGGCCGGCCAGTGGTTCGCCGAGGAAGATCACTTCGCCGAAGCCCAGCGCGGTGGAGTCCAGCAGCGGATTGGCCACGCCGCAGGACAGGCAGGCCAGCCCGCTAGCCGGCACAAAGCCCAGTGCCTTGCCCAGCGCCACCGACACCCAGCCCAGCAGCACGAAAGCCGAGGTATAGGCCGGCAGGCCGAAGCGTCGGCGCGACTGGCGCAGCAGTACGGCCTGGACCGCCACACTGGTGAGGATGGCGGCCACGGTCAGCATCACCAGCCCCAGCGACCACTGGAACTGGAAGGGCAGCAGCAGGCCGATGAGGATCGGGTTGTAGTCGTGCAGGCCGGCGTCGACGTCCGCCTGCGGCTCGCGCACGAAGCGCGCGGTGAGCGGGCCGAGCAGGGCGCCCAGCAGCGCGCCGGGCAACAGCTGCGGGGCAGACCAGGCGATGGTCAGCAGCAGGATCAGGCCGAAGCGGGCGTCGGCCTGCAGGTAGATCTGGCCGAAGCCGATCAGCCGGTTGGGGATGAGCTGGTTCAGGTGCATGGGTTTTCTGGGCAGTTGAAAGTGACTCCGCAGCGCCTCGTTGGGTGTGGAGCTTCAAGGCTCCATCGGCGGGCGCTGCGTGAGCATTCTGTGACGCTGCCACACGGAGCGGCGCCACGGGTCTGGAAAAAGAAAAGAGGTTGCCGGCGGGATCACCGCCAGCAACCTCAAAGTTCCATGGCCAGCTTGGGAGTCGCTGCGTGGGGGCCATGGACCGACAAGCATTCGCTACTGATCAATCACAAGGTCAAACCCGGACGGACGGGGACGCGGCCCCGTATTCCCGGCCCCGTCCGTCCGGGAGTGACTCGGTGCGGAGGCACGCGCGTGGGCGTGGCTCCTGAACTCGGTGTTTCTTCGTGTCTCTTGCTTCCCTCTCCCTAACCCTCTCCCTGAAGGGAGAGGGGACAGTTCGGAGTGGTCGGTAACTCTGCAGTTCGCCTGCTGCCGTTCAAGCTCCCTCTCCCGCTTGCGGGAGAGGGTTGGGGAGAGGGGCTCTCAGGCCTGCATCAAACTTCCAACGCCGGCGCCACCGTCTCGATGCGCAGCATGTTGGTGCTGCCCGGCTGGCCAAACGGCACGCCGGCGGTGATCACCACGGTGTCCCCACGGCGCGCCATGCGCTGGGCCAGGGCGATGTCCAGGGCGGTGGAGCAGATCTCGTCGACATGGGCGAGCTGCGCGTTGACCACCGAGTGGACGCCCCAGGCCACGGTCAGGCGGCGGGCGGATTTCAGCTGCGGCGTCAGGCTGAGGATCGGTGCCTTGGGCCGTTCGCGGGAGGCGCGCAGGGTCGAGGCGCCGGACTCGGTGTAGTTCACCAGCACCGCCACCGGCAGGATGCGGCTGATCCGGCGGATCGCGCAGCTGATGGCGTCGGAGACGGTGGCGTCCGGTTCCGGGCGGTTGATCTCCAGCGTCGCCTGGTAGTCCGGCTCGGCTTCGACCTGGCGGATGATCTTCGCCATCATCTCCACCGCTTCACGCGGGTACTGGCCCGAGGCGCTCTCGGCGCTGAGCATCACGCAGTCGGCGCCTTCGCTGACGGCGTTGGCCACGTCGGTCACCTCGGCGCGGGTCGGCGCCGGGGAGAAGCGCATGGATTCGAGCATCTGCGTCGCCACCACCACCGGGCGGCCGAGCTGGCGGCAGACCTGGATGATGCGCTTCTGGATACCCGGCACGCTCTCGGCCGGCATCTCCACGCCGAGGTCGCCACGGGCGACCATGATCGCGTCGGACAGCTTGGCGATGGCTTCGATGGACTGCACCGCCGAAGGCTTCTCGATCTTCGCCATGAGGAAGGCCTTGTCGCCGATCAGCGCGCGGGCTTCCTCGATGTCCTCGGGGCGCTGCACGAAGGACAGCGCCACCCAGTCCACGCCCAGCTCCAGGCCGAAGCTCAGGTCACGGCGATCCTTGGCGGTCAGCGGGCTGAGCTTGAGCACGGCCTCGGGGACGTTGACGCCCTTGCGGTCGGACAGCTCGCCGCTGTTCATCACGCGGGTTTCGATGGCGTCGCTGTGGGCGTTGAGCACCAGCAGGCGAATCTTGCCGTCGTCCAGCAGCAGGCTCATGCCCGGCTCCAGCGCCTGGATGATTTCCGGGTGGGGCAGGGTGACACGCTGGGTGTCGCCTGGTGCGTCGTTCAGGTCGAGGGTGAAGGTCTGGCCCTTCTGCAGTTGCACCGCGCCGTCGGCGAAACGGCCCACGCGCAGCTTCGGACCCTGCAGGTCCATGAGGATGCCGATAGGGTAGTTCAGCTCGCTTTCCACTTCGCGCACCCAGGCGAAGCGCTGGGCGTGGTCGTCGTATTCGCCGTGGCTGAAGTTCAGGCGGAACAGGTTGGCGCCGGCTTCCACCAGGGCGCGGATGTCGTCGCGGCTTTTGATCGCCGGGCCCAGGGTGGCGAGAATTTTTACTTTCTTGTCAGGGGTCATTTGTCGTTCTCGAGGACCAGGATGGCGCGGAAGTCGTTGACGTTGGTGCGGGTCGGCTTGGTGATCACCAGGTCGCCCAGTTCAGCGAAGAAGCCGTAGCCGTTGTTGTTGTCGAGCTCGAGCAGCGGGTTCAGGCCGGCCTTGAGGGCGCGACTGTAGCTGCACGGACTCATCAGGGCACCGGCGTTGCTTTCCATGCCGTCGATGCCGTCGGTGTCCCCCGCCAGGGCCCAGATGTTCGGTTCACCTTTCAGGTCGGCGGTGAGGCTGAGGAGAAACTCGGCGTTGCGTCCGCCACGGCCATTGCCGCGCACGGTCACGGTGGTCTCGCCACCGGAGAGGATCAGGCACGGCGCCTTCAGCGGCTGGCCGTGCTTGCGGATCTGCCGGGCGATGCCGGCGTGGACCTTGGCCACCTCGCGGGACTCGCCTTCCAGGTCGCCCAGGATCAGCGTCGGAATACCCGCGGCTTCTGCCTTGGCAGCCACCGCGTCGATGGCGTGCTGGGGTGTGGCGATCAGCTTGAAGTGGCTGCGCGACAGGCACTCGTCACCGGGTTTGACGGTCTCCGAACGCGGGTCTTCCAGCCAGGCGCGCACGTTCGCCGGGATGTCGATGGCATAGCGCTTGAGGATCGCGAGGGCGTCGGCGGAGGTGGTCGGGTCGCCCACGGTTGGGCCGGACGCGATCACTGTAGCCTCGTCGCCGGGCACGTCGGAAATCGCGTAGGTGTACACGCTGGCCGGCCAGCAGGCGCGGGCCAGGCGGCCGCCCTTGATGGCGGAGAGGTGCTTGCGCACGCAGTTCATTTCGCTGATGGCGGCGCCGGATTTCAGCAGGGCCTTGTTCACGCTGCGCTTGTCGTCGAGGCTGATGCCTTCGGCGGGCAGGGCGAGCAGGGCGGAGCCGCCGCCGGAGAGCAGGAAGATCACCCGGTCGTTCTCGGAAAGGCCGCTGATCAGTTCCAGCACGCGGCGTGCAACGCGCTCGCCGGCATCGTCCGGCACCGGGTGCGAGGCTTCCACCACTTCGATGCTGCGGCACTGCGCGCCGTAGCCGTAGGGCGCCACGACGAGGCCTTCGACCTGGCCGTTCCAGTGTTGCTCGGCGACTTCGGCCATGGCCCCGGCGGCCTTGCCGGCGCCGATGACAATGGTGCGGCCGCCCGTATCGGCGGGCAGGTGCTGCGCCAGTACCTGGGCCGGATGCGCGGCGGCGATGGCGGTGTCGAACAGCTCGCGCAGGAAGGCGCGTGGGTCGAGGCTCATGTCAGGCTCCGGTGATTCTGGTTGTGGTGTTCCATGGCTCAGGCTTCTGTCTCGAGAAAGCTCTCTGTCTTCAGAAGACTCTCTGTCTTCAGAAGGCTCAGCGATGGAATCGAACATCCCGGCCGGCGAGGCCGTATTCCCTCCGGCCGGGTGTTCGAGTCGCTTTGCAGCGTGGCGGGCGAGGCCACTCCCATAACTTCGCCCGCCACTTTGCTCGGTGGCGGATAACACCTTTGGCGTTGTTCGCCCTACGTTTTGCTCTTCGTAGGATGGGTGGAGCTTGCGATACCCATCACCCAGGTTTGCAAGGGAGCGATGGGTATCGCTTCGCTCCACGCCATCCTACGAAGGCGCTTCGGCGGATAACGCCTGGGGCGTTATCCGCCCTACGTCGGTATTCCCCGCAGGGCGGATGAATCGGAGCGCTTCATGCGCCGATCAACGCGGCGCTTCTTCAGTCCTTGCGGATGGAGAAGTTGGCCATGTGCTCCAGGCCCTTGATCAGGCCGGAGTGGTCCCAGTTGCTGCCGCCGATGGCCGCGCAGGTGCTGAACACCTGCTGGGCGTTGGCGGTGTTGGGCAGGTTCAGGCCCAGTTCGCGAGCGCCGGCCAGGGCCAGGTTGAGGTCCTTCTGGTGCAGGCTGATGCGGAAGCCCGGATCGAAGGTGCCCTTGACCATGCGGTCGCCGTGCACTTCGAGGATGCGCGAGGAGGCGAAGCCGCCCATCAGCGCTTCACGCACCTTGGCCGGGTCGGCGCCGTTCTTCGCGGCGAACAGCAGGGCTTCGGCGACGGCCTGGATGTTCAGGGCGACGATGATCTGGTTGGCCACCTTGGCGGTCTGGCCGTCGCCATTGCCGCCGACGCGGGTGATGTTCTTGCCCATGGCCTGGAACAGCGGCAGGGCGCGTTCGAAGGTGTTCGGGCAGCCGCCGACCATGATGCTCAGGGACGCGGCCTTGGCGCCGACTTCACCGCCGGAAACCGGGGCGTCCAGGTACTGCGCGCCGGTGGCCTTGATCTTCTCGGCGAAGGTCTTGGTGGCGGTAGGGGAGATCGAGCTCATGTCGATCACCACCTTGTTCGGGCCCACGCCTTCGGCGATGCCGTCCTTGCGGAACAGCACGTCTTCCACCTGCGGGGTATCCGGGACCATCACGATGATGAACTCGGCTTCCTGGGCGACTTCCTTGGGGTTGGCCAGGCCGATGGCGCCGGCTTCGACCAGGGCTGCCGGAGCGGCATCGTGGTGGGTGGAAACGAAGATCTGGTGACCGGCTTTCTGCAGGTTCTGCGCCATGGGCAGGCCCATGATGCCGGTGCCGATGAATCCGATTTTGGCCATGAGGAATTCTCCTGGTTGTTCTTGTTGGGCTTTCGGCTCCCTGCGTACCCAGGGAGTCGTTGAGCAGTCCGTAGGATGGGCCGGGCGGCGTTTCGCGAGCTTGCGATACCCATCACCCAGCGGTGCCGGGATCGATGGGTATCGCTTCGCTCCACGCCATCCTACGAAGTGAGTCGGTCACACCACGTTGTGGCTCTTCAGCCAGCCGAGGCCGGCTTCGGTGGTGGTCCTGGGCTTGTATTCGCAGCCGACCCAGCCGCGGTAGCCGATGCGGTCCAGGTGGTCGAACAGGAAGCGGTAGTTGATCTCGCCGGTGCCCGGCTCGTGGCGGCCGGGGTTGTCGGCCAGCTGCACGTGGTTGATCGCGGCGAGGTTCTTCTCGATGGTCCGCGCCAGGTCACCTTCCATGATCTGCATGTGGTAGATGTCGTACTGCAGGAACAGATTGGCGCTGCCGACCTTCTCGCGGATGTCCTGGGCCTGCTGGGTGGTCTGCAGGTAGAAGCCGGGAATGTCGATCGTGTTGATCATTTCCATGACCAGCTTGATGCCCGCGGCTTCGAGCTTGCCCGCCGCGTACTCCAGGTTGTTCAGGAAGGTGTTCTCGATGGTCGCGCAGTCATGGCCCTGCGGACGGATGCCGGCCAGGCAGTTGACCTGGGTGTTGCCCAGGACCTTGGCGTAGGCGATGGCCTTGTCGACGCCGGCGCGGAATTCCTCGACGCGATCCGGGTGGCAGGCGATGCCGCGCTCGCCCTTGGCCCAGTCGCCGGCAGGCAGGTTGAACAGCACTTGTTCGAGCTGGTTGGCGTCCAGGCGGGCCTTGATCACCTCGGCCTCGACGTCATACGGAAACAGGTACTCGACACCGCTGAAACCGGCGCGCGCGGCGGCTTCGAAACGGTCGAGGAAGTCCACCTCGGTGAACAGCATGGACAGGTTGGCGCAGAAACGGGGCATGGGGTCACTCCTGTTGAACGGGTGGTGCGTGGCGCTCGGCTTCTTCGTGAAAGAGAGCAGGGGGTGGGGGACTCCCCGCCAGGAAATGTCCACCCCCAGCTCCTCCCCGCAGGGAGGAGTCGTGCGGTTCTGTCAGTCCAGCAGCGAGATGGCGGTGGGGGCGTCGATGCCCTTGAGCGCCAGCTCTTCGAACTCGTTGACCGCGTTGATCTCGGTACCCATGGAGATGTTGGTGACGCGCTCCAGGATGACCTCGACCACCACCGGTACACGGTGCTGCTGCATCAGCTCGCGAGCCTGGGCGAAGGCCGCGCCGATCTGGTTCGGGTCGGTCACGCGGATCGCCTTGCAGCCCAGGCCCTCGACCACGGCCACGTGGTCGACGCCATAGCCGTTGAGTTCCGGCGCGTTGACGTTCTCGAACGCCAGCTGCACGCAGTAGTCGATGTCGAAGCCGCGCTGCGCCTGGCGGATCAGGCCCAGGTAGGAGTTGTTCACCAGCACGTGGATGTACGGCAGGTTGAACTGCGCACCGGCGGCCAGCTCTTCGATCATGAACTGGAAGTCATAGTCGCCCGACAGCGCGACGACCTGACGGCTCGGATCGGCCTTGACCACGCCCAGCGCTGCCGGAATGGTCCAGCCCAGCGGGCCGGCCTGGCCGCAGTTGATCCAGTGGCGCGGCTTGTAGACGTGGAGGAACTGCGCGCCGGCGATCTGCGACAGGCCGATGGTGCTGACGTAGCAGGTGTCCTTGCCGAAGAACTCGTTCATCTCTTCGTAGACGCGCTGCGGCTTGACCGGCACGTTGTCGAAGTGGGTCTTGCGCTGCAGGGTGCGCTTGCGCTCGCGGCAGGACTCGACCCAGGCGCTGCGGTCCTTCAGCTTGCCGGCGGCTTTCCACTCGCGGGCGACTTCGAGGAACACGTCCAGGGCGGAACCGGCGTCGGACACGATGCCCAGGTCCGGGGTGAACACGCGGCCGATCTGGGTCGGTTCGATGTCCACGTGGACGAACTTGCGGCCCGCGGTGTAGACGTCGACCGAACCGGTGTGACGGTTGGCCCAGCGGTTGCCGATGCCGAACACCAGGTCCGACTCCAGCACGGTGGCGTTGCCGTAGCGGTGCGAGGTCTGCAGACCGCACATGCCGGCCATCAGCGGGTGATCGTCGGGGATGGTGCCCCAGCCCATCAGGGTCGGCACCACCGGCACGCCGGTCAGCTCGGCGAACTCCACCAGCTTGTCGGAAGCGTCGGCGTTGATGATGCCGCCGCCGGCGCAGAGCAGCGGGCGCTCGGCGTCATTGAGCAGGGCCAGGGCTTTCTCGGCCTGGGCGCGGGTGGCCTTGGGCTTGTTCACCGCCAGCGGCTCGTAGGCGTCGATGTCGAATTCGATCTCGGCCATCTGCACGTCGAACGGCAGGTCGATCAGCACCGGGCCGGGACGGCCGCTGCGCATTTCGAAGAAGGCCTTCTGGAAGGCGTAGGGCACCTGGCCCGGCTCCAGCACGGTGGTCGCCCACTTGGTGACCGGCTTGACGATGCTGGTGATGTCCACGGCCTGGAAGTCTTCCTTGTGCATACGCGCACGGGGAGCCTGGCCGGTGATGCAGAGGATCGGGATGGAGTCGGCGGAAGCCGAGTACAGGCCGGTGACCATGTCGGTGCCGGCGGGGCCGGAAGTGCCGATGCACACGCCGATGTTGCCGGCGTTGGTGCGGGTGTAGCCCTCGGCCATGTGCGAGGCGCCTTCCACGTGGCGGGCCAGGACGTGATCGATGCCACCGAGTTTCTTCATGGCCGCATACATGGGGTTGATGGCGGCGCCCGGTACGCCGAAGGCGGTATCGACGCCTTCGCGACGCATGACGAGTACGGCAGCCTCGATTGCTCTCATTCTGGCCATATTTTGTTCCTCGGTTCTTATACTGATTGTGTACAAAAGTTGAGGCGATTCTAGGCAGGCAATTCGACGAAGGTCAAGACGGGTTGTATACGAGGGACTGAGCGGTCATTTTTCCATGAAAGCCTTCTATTACGCTGCTTTGCGCGAAAACCTGAGCGCAGGGTCAAACTATCGTTTGAAAAAATGTATACAAAAATAGATGTGAATTGTCCTTTTAAGTTGCTTTGAGTGAGACCTTCGGCTACTAGATTGCGTACAGATTTCTGATACGCGTGTGCGCAGCTTTTATCCGTGCGCATGCCGTGGCCCCGACTTGTCCACCTATCAACTTGAAGAGGAAAACCTCATGAGCATCCTGAGTCTGGAAACCGCCCTGGACATCACTCGCCACGCCCTGGTCGCCAGCCGCGAGCTGTCCACCGCGCCACTGACCATCGCTGTGCTGGATGCCGGCGGGCACCTGCTGAGCCTGCAGCGCGAGGATGGGGCGAGCATGCTTCGTCCGCAGATCGCCATCGGCAAGGCATGGGGCGCGGTAGCGCTGGGCAAGTCGTCGCGAGTGCTCGCGGCGGACGCTCAGCAGCGGCCGTCGTTCATCGCTGCGGTGAACACCCTGGCGCAAGGCAACGTGGTGCCCGCACCGGGCGGTGTGCTGATCCGCAATTCGGCCAATGAAGTGATAGGCGCCATCGGTATCAGCGGCGACGCCTCGGACATCGACGAGCAATGCGCGATCCGTGGCGTGCAGGCGCTGGGGCTGGTGGCGGACGCGGGCTGATCGGGGAGGGTGTAGCGCGCACTTCACCGTGCACTTGCCCCGCTTCTACAGGATATTTCTGCGCTCTTGCCGGCCCTCACCCTCACCCTAACCCTCTCCCAAGGGGAGAGGGCCCGTTCGGCGCAGGGAGAACCCACAACATCAGCCGGCACGTTCTGCCCCCTCTCCCTCAGGAGCGGGGCGCGCAGCCAGGGCTGGGGTGAGGGGGAGCTCAGCTCCGGACATTCCGGAGACGTGAGTTGCTCCTGCGGGCGCAGCTTTACGCTCAGATCGACAACGGCCGCAGTCGCCCCTGCGGCTTGTTCTCGCCACTGCCGTTATCCGGCGCAGTGCCACGCAGCACCAGGCGGGTGATGGTCTCGGTGGCCGCCTCGAAATCCGCATCGCTGAGGCTGGTCTTGCCGGTGACCATGGAAATCTGCCAGTCGAAATCGGCGTAGGTCTGGGTCGCCGCCCAGATAGTGAACAGCAGGTGATGCGGGTCCACCGGCGCCAGCAGGCCGCGGTCGATCCAGCTCTGCAGGCAGGCGATGTTGCGTTGCGCCTGGGCATTCAGCTCGTCCAGGTATTCCTTGGGCAGGTGCGGCGCGCCATGCATCAGTTCGCTGGCGAATACCTTGGACGCGTGCGGCAGCTCCTGGGAAATCCTCACCTTGGAGCGGATATAGGCGCGCAGCGCCTCGCTCGGCTCATCGTCCTCGCGAAACGGCGCGGAAGCCTGCAGCAGCGGCTCGACCACGCTTTCCAGCACGCAGCGGTAGAGGTTTTCCTTGGACTGGAAGTAGTAGTAGACGTTGGGCTTGGGCAGCCCGGCGCGCGCGGCGATGTCGCTGGTCTTGGTCGCCGCGAACCCCTTCTCGGCGAATTCCTCGCTGGCGGCGCGCAGGATCAGGCGCCGGTTACGCTCGCGAATGCTGGTCATTGGCTGGTCTTCTTTCTTGTATTGCGTGGTCGCCCAACGGGGCCGGGCATGGTAGCACCGGGCTTCGGAGGCCCTCAACTGAGGCGCCTGTACGCATTTTCCTGACTCACGGGTCGGTTTTCTGTGTACAGCGACGAACTTCTGCGGTATTTCTAGCGCACTTTCGTTCGGCACCTGCCATCCGGAACTGCCCACTGCCCATGCCTGATTCCCAGCTGGTCGACCCCTTCGGTCGACGCATCACCTACCTGCGCCTGTCGGTCACCGACCGCTGCGACTTCCGCTGCACCTACTGCATGAGCGAAGACATGCAGTTCCTGCCGCGCGACCAGGTATTGAGCCTGGAAGAACTCGAAGCCGTCGCCGATGCCTTCATCGGCCTGGGCGTGAAGCGCATCCGCATCACCGGCGGCGAGCCGCTGGTACGCAAGGGCCTGACCAGTCTGCTGGCGAAGCTGGGCGCGCGCGCGGAACTGGACGATCTCTCCATCACCACCAATGGCTCGCAATTGCGCGAGCGTGCGGCCGAGCTGCGCGCTGCCGGCGTACGCCGCCTGAACATCAGCCTGGACTCGCTGCGCCGCGAGCGCTTCGCCGCCTTCATCCGCTCCGACAAGCTGGAGCAGGTGCTCGACGGAATCGACGCCGCCCGCGAAGCCGGCTTCGCGCGCATCAAGCTCAATGCCGTGGTGCAGAAAGGCCGCAACGACGACGAAGTCTGCGACCTGGTGGCCTTCGCGCTGGAGAAGGGCATCGATATCAGCTTCATCGAGGAGATGCCGCTGGGCAGCGTCAGCAGCCACGAGCGCAAGCAGACCCTGTGCAGCAGCGACGAAGTCCGCGCGCAGCTCGCCGAACGCTGGCAATTGCTGCCGACGCCCGAGCGTAGCGGCGGGCCGTCGCGCTACTACCGCATCGACGGCTACGCCAGCCGCATCGGCTTCATTTCTCCGCACAGCCACAACTTCTGCGGCGACTGCAATCGCGTGCGGGTGACCGCCGAAGGCAAGCTGGTGCTCTGCCTCGGCCACGAGGGCGCGCTGGACCTGCGCCAGTTGCTGCGCGAACACCCCGGCGACAGCGCGCGCCTGCGCGAGGCGCTGATGCAGGCGCTGCAGCTCAAGCCCGAGCGCCATCATTTCGAAGCCGACCAGCAGGTGCAGGTGCTGCGCTTCATGAGCATGACCGGCGGCTGAGTCCGCCACGGCGGGTTGCCTGACCCGTCCGACAGAACAACAACAACGTCACAAGGAGAGTCGTTTGAAGCTCAAGGCCTTCTGCTGGGCGCTCGCCAGCACCCTTTCAACAAGCGCCATGGCGCAGACCTACGTGGTCGGCGTCGAGAACCTCGCCTTCGCCCCGCACTACAGCACCGACGCACAGGGCAACTACCAGGGTTTCGCCCGCGAACTGCTGGACCTGTTCGCCGGCAGCAGCGGCATCGCCCTGGAGTACCGCCCGCTGCCGGTGGATGCACTGCTGCCGGCGCTGCTGTCCGGCCAGGTCGATCTCAAGTACCCCGACAACCCCAACTGGGCGCCGGAACAGAAGGCGGGAAAAACCCTGCGCTACAGCCAGCCGGTTACCCAGTACGTCGACGGTGTGCTGGTAGCGCCGGAGCGGCTGGGGCAGGGCGTCGGTGCGCTGAAGACGCTGGCGCTGGTGGAAGGCTGGACGCCGCGCGGCTACGAGCAGCAGGTGCAGGCCGGGCAGATCGGCGTCGCCCCCAGCGCCGACCTCAAGCAGATGATGCATAGCGCCCTGAAGAAGCAGGCCGACGGCGTCTACTTCAACGTGGTGGTCGCCACCTTTTACCTCGACAACATCCGCGCCAAGCCGGGCGCGCTGGTGTTCGATCCGTCACTGCCGCACACCCGCAGCGCTTTCCACCTGTCCACGCTCAGGCACGGCGAGCTGGTCGAGCGCTTCGACCGCTTCCTCGTCGATCACGCCGGTGAGGTGGCCGCACTCAAGGCCAGGTACGGCGTCGAGGCCAGCCTGGATTCCGAGCACCTGGGCGTCGAGCAGTGGAAAGTCGACTTCCTCGAACGCCAGAAAGCCAAACAGAAGTCGCCCTGAGCCGCCTTCTTCCCTAGAATCGCCGCTGCCGTTCGCGCGCCAGCCGTAGGGAGGATGAAGTGCGCCGCGCTTTGTTCATCTGCAGCCGCAATCGCTTGCGCAGCCCCACCGCCGAAACCGTCTTCGCCAGCTGGCCGGAGGTCGAGAGCGACTCCGCCGGGCTGGCGCCGGACGCCGAAGTGCCGCTGAGCGCCGAACAACTGGAATGGGCCGACCTGGTCTTCGTCATGGAGCGCCGGCACCGGCAGGCGCTGCTGCGCCGCTTCCCCGCCGCCATGCGCGGCAAGCGCCTGGTGTGCCTGGACATCCCCGACGACTACGCCTATCTGCAGCCCGAACTGGTGCTCCTGCTGGAACGCAAGGTCGGGCCCTTGCTTGGCGTGGAGCGGGCATGAGCGAGATCCGCATCGCGCTGCGCGACGGCGTCCTGGTCTGTCCCGGTTTCCGCATCCAGGCTCAGCCCGAACCCTCGCTGGCCATCGATGGCGACCTGCTCTGGGCGCTGGAGCAGCCGCAGTGGTGCGAACTTGCCGTATCGCTGGAAGAGCGCGACGGTATTTGCTGGATCGCGCCTCTGCCGCTGGCGCAGCAGGGTGGCTTCGATCCGCAGCGGGTAATCGGCTGGCGCGACGAGCCGGTGCGCATCGAACAGCCCGCAGGCGTCGAGGATGCCGAAGCCGCCATCCACTGGTGGCGCGGCGGCACGGTCGAGGATGTGCGCGGGCGTATCAGCCACCATCCCTGGGGGCGTCTGCTGCGGCTCGAAGGGCCGGGTATCGCGGCCGAACACATTCTCTTTCCACGCGAGCACGCCTGCGTCTACTTCGGCCATCTCGATACCGACTGGCGTCGCCTGCGCTTCGAACCGCTCGCCTGACGCCACAACTTTGCGGAACCGAAGCGGGAGGGTCGCAGCCTAAATCTGCACTGTCCCAGCGAGGTGCCTTGCATGGCCACGGAAAAACCTCCCGCACGCGGTGGTGTGCGTGCCAAGCCGAGCGCGTCGAGCGCGAAGAAGTCCGCTCCGCGCAATCCTTCCCGCAGCTCAAAAGCCGCTAGTGACACGGCGGACGAACTCTCCGCCGAGGAGCGCCGCAAGGTCGAGAAAAGCCAGCCGCCGCGCGCGTTGGTGCTGCATGAAGTCATCCGCCTGCAGGGCAATCACGAACTGGAGCGCACCCTGGCCGCGCTCTGGTGGTCGGCACTGGCCGCCGGGCTGACCATCGGTCTGTCGCTGATGGCCATGGGGCTGTTCCGTGCGCGGCTGCCGGAGCACGACATGGCGGTGATCACCACCAGCCTCGGCTACCCGGTGGGCTTTCTGGCGATCATCCTGGCGCGCCAGCAACTGTTCACCGAGAACACCCTGACGGCGGTGCTGCCGGTGATGAGTGAGCCAACGCTGGAAAAATTCGGCCAATTGCTGCGCCTATGGTCGGTGGTGCTGGCGGGCAATATCGTCGGCGCGCTGCTGTTCGCCTACGGCATGCTGCACCTGCCGATCTTCGATACCCAGGTGGACCAGGCCTTCCTCGACATCGGCCGCGAGGTGATGAAGAACGACCACTGGCAGATGTTCTCCAAGGGCATCGTCTCCGGCTGGATGATCGCTACCATGGTCTGGCTTGTGCCGGCGGCGGAAAACGCCAAGGTGTGGATCATCTTCCTGGTCACCTACCTGATGGCGCTGGGCAGTTTCAGTCACATCGTGGTGGGCACCTGCGAGGTCGGTTACCTGATGTTCGCCGGCGAGGTCGGGCTGGCCGCGTTCATCCTCGACTTCGCCCTGCCGACGCTGGTGGGCAATATCGTCGGCGGCAGCCTGATCTTCGCCCTGATGAGCCATGCCCAGGTGCGCAGCGATACCTCATCGCCGCCGGAAAAAGTCCCGCAAAAGAAAACGGCGCCCTGAGGCGCCGTTTTTCTGCGTGCGGTAGACAGCGGGGATCAGATGCCCAGCTTGTCGCGCATGGTGTAGTACCAGGCGCCGATCGCGGAGAACGGCACCTGGAACATGCGGCCGCCCGGGAAGGGGTAGTGCGGCAGGGTGGCGAAGGCGTCGAAGCGCTCGGCCTGGCCACGCAGCACTTCGGCCAGCAGCTTGCCGGCCAGGTGGGTGTAGGTCACGCCGTGGCCGGAGCAGCCCTGGGAGTAGTAGATGTTGTCGCCGATGCGGCCAACTTGCGGCAGACGCGAGAGGGTCAGCAGGAAGTTGCCGGTCCAGGCGAAATCGATCTTCACGTCCTTCAGCTGCGGGAACACCTTGAGCATCTTCGGACGGATGATCGCCTCGATGTTCGACGGGTCGCGCGCACCGTAGACCACGCCACCACCGAAGATCAGGCGGTTGTCGCCGGTCAGGCGGTAGTAGTCGAGCAGGTAGTTGCAGTCCTCGACGCAGTAGTCGGTCGGCAGCAGGGACTTGGCCAGGTCGGCGCTCAGCGGCTCGGTGGTGATCACCTGGGTACCGCACGGCATGGACTTGGAAGCCAGCTCCGGCACCAGGCCGCCGAGGTAGGCGTTACCGGCCACCACGATGAACTTGGCCTTCACGCGGCCCTGCGGGGTGTGCACCACCGGGTTGGCGCCGCGGTCGATCTTCACCGCCGGGGACTGCTCGTGGATCACGCCGCCCAGGGACTCCACGGCTGCGGCTTCGCCCAGGGCGAGGTTCAGCGGGTGGATGTGGCCGCCGCTCATGTCGAGCATGCCGCCGACATAGCTGTCGGTGCCGACGACTTCACGGATGCGCTTGGCGTCCATCAGTTCCAGCTGGGTGTGGCCGAAGCGCTCCCACAGCTTTTTCTGCGACTCCAGGTGACCCATCTGCTTGGTGCTGAGGGCTGCGAACACGCCGCCGTCCTTCAGGTCGCACTGGATGTTGTACTTGGCGATGCGCTCGCGAATGATGCGGCCGCCTTCGAAGGCCATGTCGCCCAGCAGCTTGGCTTGCTTGGCGCCGACCGTGCGTTCGATGACGTCGATGTCGCGGCTATAGCTGTTGACGATCTGACCGCCGTTGCGGCCCGACGCGCCGAAACCGACCTTGGCGGCTTCCAGCACGGTGACCTTGAAGCCGTTTTCCAGCAGGAACAGGGCGGTCGACAGGCCGGTGTAGCCTGCGCCGATCACGCAGACATCGGTTTCCACCTCGCCCTGCAGTTCAGGACGGGCCGGAACCGGGTTGGCCGAAGCTGCGTAATAGGAAGAGGGGTAGGAGGTGTGCGGCATAATGCACCTGTGTTTGTTATTTTTTACGAGATGTGCGGATGCTACCTGAGTCGAATCGGGGCGGCTAGTGCCCGTGCAAAATAATTTACGGACGGTCGAACATAAAAAAATTCACTTTTTCAGTGGCTTAGCTGAAAAAAGTGCTTGACGCTCTAAAACGATCGCGTAGAATGCGCCCCACACGACAGGCACATAGCTCAGTTGGTTAGAGCACCACCTTGACATGGTGGGGGTCGTTGGTTCGAGTCCAATTGTGCCTACCAAACATAATCGCTTCGGCGATTTCAGAAAGGGCGATCCGCAAGGGTCGCCCTTTTTGTTTTGGGCGTTTTCTGGGGTGGCGTTTGCGCGCTGACGTGGCGCGCTGCTGGCGTTCTAGTTCATTGCATTCCGGTGTTCGCTCTCGGTTTCATACTGCCGGCACTTCTGCTCGGCGGCGGCGAATGCCTCGTCGGGTGTCTGCTCTCCCTGGTAGCCGAAGCGCACGAAGTACCTGACGATAACCTGCGTGTCCGCATCCAGCGTAGCGTTCCTTTCGTGAACGGCTGCCACTGCCTGCTGCTCGGTTCGCCCTTCGTCCCGGTACATGGCTCCCGCGCGGGCGAACAGGCCGATGCCGGTGCAGAACTCCGAGGCCTGTGCGCCGGCGGCGAGGGTGGTGAGCAGGAACAACAGGGTGAGCTTCTTCATGCGACCTCACTGAGCCTGCGATTTCTTACTACCTGTCAGTATGGCGCCTGCGGAGGTCTTCTGCTCGGCGCTGTGCCGAGAGGTCGCCGCCTGCGAAATGGCCGGCACGCCTGCTATGGTGTTCCCTTGGAATGTGTTCGGAGGTGGTGATGGGCGGTCTGCGAGCCTGGTTGTTGCTCGGTGTCCTGATGGCGCCGTTGCCGGCGTTGGCGGAAATGCAGGTGATCTGGCCGCAGGGCTGGGAAGTGTCGCGCTCGCCGGCGGATGCGGTGTCCGATGCGCCGGTGGTTCGCCAGCGCGGCGTGCGCATGGCCGAGGACGGCTCCCAGGACCTGGTCATGGAGGTCACCCGCAGTCGGCTTGGCTCGGGAATCACCGTCAGTGTCGAGAATGTCATCGTCGAGATGCGCAAGGCGTTGCAGAAGGACTTCATGCGCCAGGGCTTCCAGGCAGCTTGCAGCAAGCCGCTGGATACGAAGCTGGGTGGGCTGAGCGGGCTCGAGGTGCATTGCGGCATCAGTCAGAACGGCACCGAGGTGCTCAAGCAGACCGTGCAGGTCGCGCTGGGTGATGGGGTGGCCTATTCGCTGACCTATGCGGCGCCGGCGCAGCGCTATGCGGCGTTGATGGCGGAGATCGAATCGGTGAAGGCGGGCATCAGCCTGAACTGAGTGCTGCCTATATATAGAAGGCAGAAAAGCAAAAGCCCCGCTCATGCGGGGCTTTTTTCGTTTCCAGGCTCAGGCAGCGATGGTGGCCTGCACTCGCTGGATCACCGCGCTCAGCGGTGCCTCGCCCTGGTATTGCTGGGGGTAGAGGCGCTCGGTGTGCTTGGCGATGCCATGCTCGTTCACCAGGGTGAAGCTGAAGCCATGCTTGCGCTTGGCCTGGATGACGCAGTTCAGAGGGGCGAAGGCCGCCGAAAGGGTGCGAATCGCCTCCTGGATTTGCAGGGAGGTTTTCATTGTCTTGTCTTTCCAAATAGGTAACGGTCCTATGACCGTCGAAATCGTCAAAAGCTCCGGGTGCAATCTGAGAATGCAGAATACGTGTGACCGGAATATGGCAGCGATTGGAAACTTGAGGGTCTGTTCGCGTCAGGCTGCGATGTTGGGTGAAAGCAGAGGATCTGACGTGGGGCGCTGGTCGCTCGGGCAAATGTTCCTGGCGCGGTTGGCGTGCTCTGGAATCGATGCGGAGGAGGCGCTGGCCGTGGCCCTGTAGAGCCCAGCTTCTGCCCTGGATCAGGTAGGGAGTGCTGGGAGGGGCGACCTTGGGTTTGGTGTTCGCTGTCGGCCAGTATAAGGATTTCTTCTAACGATGGCTAGTTTTTATACAGCCGTCTGTCAGAAGCTGCCGAGCGAAGGGGGAAATTCCGCGGAGCGGGAGCGCTCCGCGGAAGATCGGCTCACTGCAGCCAGGATTCCACGGTGTCACCACCGTATTGTTGCTTCCAGGCTTTCAGGGTCTTGTGGTTGCCGCCCTTGGTTTCGATGGTCTCGCCGTTGTGCGGGTTCTTGTAGACCTTCAGTTGGCGGGTGCGGCGCGGCTGCTGTGCGGCGGCCGGCTCGGTGGAAGTCTGCGGGTCGAGAATGTTGATGACATTGCGCAGGTTCATGCCGTACTGGTCCATCAAGGCTTGCAGTTGATCCTTGAACTCCAGTTCCTTTTTCAGGCCGCCATCGCTCTTGAGTTTCTCGAGCAGGGCGAGTTGTTCCTGGAGTTTGCGCTCGGCTTCGCGGAATTCCGCAAGTTTGGACATCTGGGTGCTCCCGTCTACAGGGTGATTAGTACGGCGAGATTCTCTGTTCTATTGATTGTTCGCGTCAACTGAATAGATAAATTGTGGAGGTGCGGACAATTTCTTGGACTACCTGAGGTGGTAGCTCATGTATTCATACGAGGATCGGCAACGTGCCGTTCGGCTTTACATCAAACTCGG
>NZ_JACHLI010000039.1 GCF_014204515.1 Pseudomonas nitroreducens
CTTGAACTACCGATCCCCAAGGGAATTTCGGCGGCGCAAACAGGCAGCAAAATTAGCGTGAGTCCCTGTACTCAGATGCGGGGAGCAGACCACCTTCTTAGTCAGGTCACTGACACCTACTATCGCGTTCGTCGGGGTAGCAGTCTGGGCTGCGGTAAGTGTTATGAAGTGTGCATTGGGAAACTCAAGTGGAAGAGTAACCGCAGCATTGCCATTCGCGGCAGTAACAGCCCCCCCCCATTGCAAAATCAGCCCACTGGGCAACACCTGATAGCCAGAGCCGCCCAATAGAGACTTGAACACCCCTCTCGATTGGCTTTGGCTGCTGGTTCCGCCGGACGCCAGCCATACGTCGCTTACAACACTCTTGGTGAGCTCCAGACTGTCACCTGGTCCAACTTTGATGGTGGTACCGTCACCGTTAAACCGATCACCTGCACTGACGCTCATATTCGCTGTGTAGTTGCTGATGTTCATGAACCGCAGAACAGTCCCAGCTACACAGGACGACCCAGCTGGCAGTTGAATAGACGCGTCACTTGCAACCATCTGGAACACCATCAGCTTGTTCGCATGGTTAGCATTCAGGCTTGTGTTGCTGCTGACGACTACAACATCGGAAAAGGACGCTCCATTGGCCCTCACGAATGCAGTTGTTGCGACACTGTTGTTGGCGGAGAACAACGCTGGTGTGGGCGCCGTCGGATTTCCAGTCAACACAGGAGAGCTCCGGGGAGCCAATGGCGCAATCGCGGCCTGAACGAACGCAGTGGTGGCCAACTGCGTGGAGTTCACTCCAGCCGCCGCCGTCGGCGCAGTGGGCACGCCAGTGAACGCTGGGCTGTCGGTTACCGCAATATCCTTCCAGGCAGACCAGATCGGCGCAGTTGCCGTCGCGCTCCCGGTACAACTACGCCAGCCGCTGCGGCCACTATTGGTGTCCTGCACACACTGGATCGCCTGGAACACTCCCGCCTGTTCGCCACTGCGAATCCAGAACTGCACCGTCAGGGTCGGCGAGTACCCTGCCGGAATGCCAGTGGTCGTCGCAATGCTGCGATAGATACCCGTCGCCACGTTGGTGCAGTCATCCAGCGATGCATTGGGCCAGTTGAGCTGATAAGTGGTGCTGCCAATGCCGAACAGAGCCATGGCCGCGCGAACGAACGCAGTCGTTGCAACGCTCGCGTCACTGGATGCGGCAGCCGGCGTTGGCGCCGTGGGAACACCGGTGAAGGCGGGCGACTGCAGCCGCGCCAGCCCATTGGTAATGTTCTGGAAGCTCAGCGCCGTGGTGCCCAGGACGATCGCGCCATCGGTCACCAGTTGCCAGATGCTGTCGGCCTGGGAGGTGCCGCTTTCCACCACCACCGTCAGGCCCGGCGTGACTTCGCTGTTCTCGTCGGCATCGGCGGAGCGCTTCCAGGCGCTGGTCGCGGCGACATAGATGCCATTGTCGGCGGCGTTGCTCTGGTTCTTCACCAGTACGCGGTCACCGGCCAGCAGCGCAATCCCGTCCAGGGTCTGCAGGCCGCTGAGGGTGATGCTCGCGGTGGTGGCAACCCGCACCGACTGCTTGCAGTCCAGGCGGTTCATCGCACTGACGATGGCGCTGTCGACATACTCGCGGGTCGCCAGCACCACACTCGGATCGATCTTCAGCTCCACCGACGCGGCATTGCTGACGATCAGCACGATGCGCACGGTCTGGGTGCGGCCGCTGCCTTCGGCCAGTTGCGGTTTATAGGACGGCGCGCAGTTGGCGTAGGCGATCAACGCACCGGCTTCGTCGTACAGGCCCATCTCGCGGATCCACCAGCCGCCCACGTCTTCGGGGATGACCTGTTCGGCGATGATCTGCGCGCTGTTCGCCGGGTCGATGCTCAGGCGGTTGAGCGGCGCGCGGCGGACTTCGTTGACCAGCTGGGTGCGGCTGGCGTCGGGGGTCGGCACGTTGCCGCCGCCGTCGCCGAGTGCGAGCTGGGTGATTTTCAGGGTGGTGCCCAGCGCGGTGGCATTCGCCAGCTTGCCGGCACCGATCGTGGTGAGAAGTGCGTAGTAGGTTACTGCCATGGGTAGACACTCAAGCTATCGATGGTGTGTTCCCGGCCCGGCAAGCCGTGGCTGCCGATCGCTTCGATCACGTCCGGGAGGTAGGGGTAGACGGTGACGATGTCGCCGTCGTATTGCCCGGAGCCGACGGTGATCCGCCCCTGGGATTCCAGGCTGATATCCAGCCCGATGAGGTGCCGTGTGAGCGGCTTGGCGTCTTCGATCAGACGCTCCACCTCCTGGTACATCTCTTCGCTGATGCCGCTGTCGAGCACGCCGATGCGCAGGCGGAAGGTGCCCGGTTCGCCCATGGGCGAGCCCTGCCACCACTCGATGATCTCGATCAGGTAGCCCAGCGGTTCGATCACCCGCCGCAGCGCGGCGATGGTTCCCTTGTGCTGGTGGATGCGGAACGCCGCGGCCACCGCCTTGCGCTTCACGCCTTCGCTCCAGGCCGGGTCCCAGCGGTCCACCGACCAGGCCCAGGCGAGGTACGGCAGCAGGGCCACCGGGCAGCGCTGCGGGTCCATCAGCTCACGCAGCGGTACCGGCAGGTCGGCTACCTGCACGTCCGCCAGCGCGCGCTCCAGCGGCGTCGAGTTGAGCGGCAGCAGGCGGCTACTCATCCGAACCTCCCACGCGGATCTGATAGCCGCTGCAGTACGCCGCCTGGGTGGCATCGAGCACCACGTCGGCCGCCGGCTTGGCCAGTTCGACGCGCTGCACGCCTTCCACATGCAGTGCGGCGAACAGCGCGCTGCGGCGGATGTCGCGGCCGATGCGCCGCTGCGTGGCGATGTAGCTCTGCAGCGAAGCCTCGGTGGCCTGTTGGATCAGCTCGGCTTCCGGACCCGGATAGATGTAGAGCACGGCGTCGACCTGGTAGGGCACGATCGCCGCGGACTGCACGGTGAGGCGATCGCCCACCGGGCGTACGTCTTCATCGTTGAGCGCCTTGCGTACCGCCTCCAGCAGGTCCGCCGCAGCCGCGCCGTTGCCCTCGGAGGACAGCACGCTGACCAGTGCTTCGCACGGTGCCGGACTGATCGCCGAGACATCGGCGATTCGCCCATCGGCGCCGAGCGCGAAAGCCACATAGGCGTTGCGCGGGCCGGCCACCGAGAGCTGGTCGAAGGCCAGCTGGGTGCGGTTGCGCAGCGAGTCATCGCCCTCCAGCACGGCGGGAGTCGGCGGCGAGGTGGTCGCGTCCGCTTCCTGGATCACCAGGCGCTTGACGTTGTAGCCGGCGGCCAGTTGATCGAGGTCGCCCTGGGTCGCGTAGCCGAGCATCACGGCGCGGGCGGCATCGTTGATCCGGGCACGCAGCAGCAGCTCGCGGTAGGCCGCCAGCTCCAGCAGCTTGACCACCGGATCGGACTCCAGCGCCGCAGTCCAGCCCTCGCCCATGGCGCTGCGGAAGTCCGTCAGCAATTCCCCGTAGAGCGTCTCGTAGTCGAGGTTTTCCACCACCTCGGGAGCGGGAAGCTGGGACAGGTCGATCAGGCTCATGCCGCCACCTCCAGTCCGATCTCATCGCCCAGGTAAACACCGCGCAGGCGCAGCGAAACGCAGCCGGCGACCACCGCCGTCACCTGCACCGAACTCAGCCGCAGGCGCGGCTCCCAGCGGCCGATAGCGCGGGCCACTTCGGCCTGCACCGCGCCCTTCCAGCCTTCGGTCACCGGCAGGTCGACCATGCGCCGCAGGCGGCTGCCGTATTCGGGGCGCATGCGCCGGCTACCCAGCGGGGTGCCGAGGATGTCCTCGATGGATTGCTTCAGGTGCGCCAGCGCGCTCAGCGGCTGGCCGTTGCGTCGATCCATGCCGATCATGGCCGCGCCCTCCGTCGCTCAGGGTGCGCACGGGATAGATTGCCCATGGCAGGTCTCCAGAAATGCAAAGGCCCGCGCGAGGCGGGCCTGGGTGGGAAGTCGAAGTGACTTCAGTGAGTGTGGTGATTGCTGTTGCCGGCGGTGTCCATGATCGACCCGGTGCTGCTGATGTTGCCGTTCACCGTCAGCGCGCCTTTGATGCTCACCGGGCCAGTCAATTGAATGCTCGCGGCCGTGACGCTGACCGCGCCGGGGTCGATCACCACCTGGGTGCCGCCGACCTTCACCGTCGCAGTGCCGGCCGGCATCTGCAGGTCGTAGCGATGCGCCTGCCAGTCATAGCTGAGCACCGCGCCATCAGGAAAATGCCAGCTCTCGACTTCGCCGCGATTGTTCGGCGGCGCCGAGGCGGCACCGAACAGCCCCGGCACGAAGGTTCCCATGGCCGCCATGCCGGACGGGCTGAGCAGCACGCCCTGCTCGCCCAGGCTCGGCGCCCGCCAGTGCCGCGCAACGCCGGCGGCCTGGGCATGCCAACGCACCCAGGCGCTGGTCCATTCGCCGGAGCGCACGCGCACCCGCGCTGCGGCCAGGTCCACCGCCACCACTTCGCAGGGCATGACCAGGGCGGCGAGCATGCGGTCGTGTTCGGCACTCACGTAGTCCTGGTTCATGGCAGGGCTCCCGGATCGAAGTAATCGTCTTCATGGCCCGGCCCGGTCTGCGGGTCGAAGCCCAGCATGAGGCTGCCCGATGGCTGGTCTTCCCAGGGCCACTCGGTATCGCCCAGCAACACCGGTTGCTGCCATTCCACCAACCACACACGGCAGGCTGCGAGCGCCGGATTGTCGAGCTCCGGCTGCGCCTGGATGAAGCTCACCGGCTCCAGTTCCAGCTCCCAGTTCTGCGCTCGCAGCAGCACTGCCAGTGCTGCGACATTGCGCAGCGCCAGCGCTTCCGCTGCGGCGTCATCGCGCGCCACCAGGATGCGTGCCTGCAACCGGCAGATCAGCGCAGTCTGGCCGTTGCCGGGGTCCTTGCCGGGGAGCAGGCCGGCGTATTCCAGCGCCAGTGCGGGCAGCGTCGCCGGGACCTGTTTGAGCGGGCCGCGCAGGAAGGTTCCGATATCGCTCAATCGAGCAGTCAGCGCTTGCTCCACCGCATCGAGCAGCAGCGCCAGGGTCAAAGGTTGTTCAGACATTTCGTCTCCTTGCAGCTTCACTCCTGCCCGCGCTCGTTCGGCGGCAGTTCGCAGACACCCAGGCGTTTGGCCGCCCAGCGTTCATAAAGGCCGACGGCGATCTCCGCGCCGGCCGCCGCGGTCAGGCTGCCGATGGCCGCGGCCAGGGTCAGCGAGGCGTTGCAGGACATGGCGAGGAACATCACCGCCATGCCGCAGACGATGGAGGCGCCGGAGCGCAACGCCAGCCGTCGCAGCAAGCGCCAGCCGCCCAGGCCCGCCTTGTCGGCGCGCCACATTTCACCGCTGATGCCGCCCGCGACGGCGAGCAGGATCAGCCCCCATAAAGGCACATCGGCCAGGGTCTGAGGTTCGTTGCCCATTGGCTCACCTTGGATAAAGACGCCCGCGAACGGGCGAAACCGGCGGCTATCAGCCAACCGGGGATGACTGCCGGCGTGCTCGCCAGCCACCCGCCACGAGGGCGGATCGAAAAAACGCGGGCATGAAAAAGCCCGGCTCAATGGCCGGGCTTTTCGGTGTTTCGCGTTGTGCTCCCTGGGGACGCACCTTTACAAGAATGACTACTTTTTACCCCTCGATTCCCGCCGGAACAAGGCTTCTCGAGGAATGCGCTGCAATACACAGATGACACACCGCAATGCACTGTCGAAATGCCGAAATCCGATGTCGGAAACTTCAGAGAGGCTTGCTCATCAGCACGGTAGTAAAGCCGCTGTGCCACTCCTCATCGGGGTAGAAATCGATCTCCACATAGCCCTGCTTGCCATAGAAGGCGCGGGCCTGCTGGTTGAAGGTGTCGGTCTCCAGGCGGACGCGCACATGGCCCGCGGCGGCGATGGCAGCTTCGGCGTGACACAGCAGAGCCGCACCGATGCCCAGGCGTTGATGACGAGGAGATACATGCAGCGCATCGATAAAGTCGTCACGCCAGTCGAGCAGGCCGACAACCTCGCCCGCGATGCAGGCAACCGAGAAATGCGCCAGGCGCTCGCGCACATAAATGGCGGTATGCGCGGAGGACTCGAAGCGCGCGATGGCCTCGGAGCTCAGTGCGGGCTTCCAGGTGGCTTCGTAGGTTTCGCCGAGGATGCGCAGGATGGCATCGGCGTCGGCGGGTTCGGCGTCGCGAATCAGGAGTGGTGTCGTCATGGGCCGCGAGCATAGCGCAACGGCACCCGCGAAAAGCGCGAAGCCCGGCGCAGGGCCGGGCTTCGTAGGCAGAGTGGAAAAGATCAGGCGACGCGGCGCATCAGCCGCGACTGGATGCTCTGGTGCGCCACATGCAGTCGCAGGTAGAAGGTGTTGCGGCTGCAGCGGCAGTGCCGGTATTTCTGCGAGGCCTCGCTGTCGCGGTTGAGGTAGTGCTCGGTGACCACGTCCCTCTGCTCGTCGGGCAGGTGGTTGATGATCAGGTCCAGCTCCGCGACACGGTCGAGCAGCACCTTGCTGCCCCGTGTGCCGCGAATCATCTCGCCCTTGTTGGCCATCATCATCGCCATCAGGTTGCCGCCGGCGTAGCCGCCACCGGCACTGCCAGGATTGTGCATCTCTTCGGCCCAGAGCTTGAGCATCTCGTCGATGGGTTTGATCACGGCGTTTCTCCCAGGGCGGCTCAGTGCCGCCGCTCCAGTTCGTCCAGGGCCTGGCAATCGATGCAGCGGGTGCAGCCTGGCGCGGCCAGGCGGCGCGCTGGCGGAATGTCGTCGCCGCAGTCCTCGCAGAATTCGGCGGAGCTGATCGCCCTCGAAGCGCGGCGGCTGTGCAGCATTTCCTCGATGCGCTCCAGCATCAGGTCGTTGGCGTAGTCGGCGATATCAGCCACGGCGCACCTCCAGGTCAGCGGAAATCGAGCGCGGCGCTTTGCAGCAATGGGATTGGTTCATGAAAGTCCTCCTGGCGACCTGCCCTCCGTGGTCGCCGAGCCTTCGGCCGCCTGCTGGTGGTCAGTCGCGATCTGTTCGTCGCGGATGCCCAGCCGTGTGGCGGCATCCCTTGCCGGTGCGCGAGCGGCGCCTCCCTGGCCCGCCCGCGTCCTCCAGCCTGCTGTGCAGGCAACCCGCGGCCTCCTTGCCGCGGTGGGTGGGAGGCCATCGCCGCCCTTCAGCCGAGCCGGGTTTCATCTGTCCGGTCGGCTGCTGGCTTTTATAATTACAACTATAGCTATATTTAATCAACACCAAAGCTATTTACAGCCTACAACCCAGGAGGTAGAGTGCCGGCATGGACAAATCACCTTCATCGACGCTGGCCGACCGTCTGAAACAGGCGATGGCCTCGCGCAATCTCAAGCAGGAAACCCTGGCCGAAGCCGCCGGGGTTTCGCAGAACACCATCCACAAGCTGACCTCGGGGAAAGCGCAGAGCACCCGCAAGCTGATCGAGATCGCCAGCGCGCTGGGGGTCTCGCCGACCTGGCTGGCCACCGGCGACGGCACGCCGACACCGGGCGCCAGCGCACCCGCGCCGCGCCCCGCCGATGGCAGCCCGCTGCGACTGGAACCGCTGCACCCATGGGATAGCGACACACCGCTGGACGAGGACGAAGTGGAACTACGCCTGTACAAGGAAGTGGAACTGGCGGCCGGTGCCGGGCGCACTGCGGTGCGCGAGATAGAGGGGCGCAAGCTGCGTTTTTCGTACGCCACACTGCGCGCCGCGGGGGTCGATCCGGCCGCGGCGATCTGCGCCCAGCTCACCGGCAACAGCATGGAGCCGCTGATCATGGATGGCTCCACCATCGGCATCGACACGGCCACCACGCACATCACCGACGGCGAGATCTACGCCCTGGAGCACGAGGGCATGCTGCGGGTGAAGTTCGTCTATCGCCTGCCCGGTGGCGGCATCCGTCTGCGCAGCTTCAACCGCGACGAATACCCCGACGAGGAGTACCCGCCGGAGCAGTTCGACAGCGGGCAGATCCGCATGATCGGCTGGGTCTTCTGGTGGTCCACGGTGCGCCATCGCCGGGCGCCTACCCTGGTGCGCTGAATCCTACGCAGCAGGAAAACCCCGCTTCGGCGGGGTTTTCTTTGCCTGGCGATTGAAGAGAAATACAACTTTTGCTATATTTACTTCTGTCGCCACCACCATCGGAACAGGAGAGTCCCATGCAGTCGACCATCGATATTCGCCCCGCCCCGCGCCCGGAGACGGTGAGCCTGGTCTATCAGATCTTCGGGGATGTCCTGGTGCCGCTGGAGCAGGTGCGCGAGCGCTGGTTCCGCAACCTGAACCGGGAGAACTTCAGCAAGGCGCTGTCCTGCGGGCGCATCGCCCTGCCGGTGACCACGCTGGATGACAGCCACAAGGCGATGCAGTACGTCGCGGTGGATCACCTGGCGGCCTATGTGGAAGAGCGCTCGCAACAGGCGGATGCCGCCTTGGCCAAGCGCAAGGCGAACCTGCAGGTGGTGGAGGCGCGGCAGGCGGGGTGATTTCACTGCTGAGCGTGTAGGAGCGAGCTTGCTCGCGAACGGAGTTTCGCCGGGTGTTGCGTTGCTGGGCGGGTTCGCGAGCAAGCTCGCTCCTACGAAAAGCGGTCTCCCCTGGCGACTTCTGCGCGGGGTTTGCCCTCACCCCAGCCCTCTCCCAGAGGGAGAGGGGGCTATCGGTGCCCGCTGATGCTTTGGTTTCATCCTGCGTCGAACAGTGCCCTCCTCGCCAGAGGAGCGAGGCGCGCAGCCAGAGGGCTTTTGATCTGGTAGGAGCGGACCCGGTGATAACGGCCAATAAAAAGCCCCGCCGAAGCGGGGCTTTTTCATCGAGCAGGAAACCACTCAGTCACGGCCATGCACCTTGGCGGTGTGTTCGGCCAGCGCCACCGCACGGAACATCGCGCGGCGCTTGTTGATGGTTTCTTCCCACTCCGCCGCCGGCAACGAGTCGGCGACGATGCCGCCGCCGGCCTGGACGTGGAGTTCGCCGTTCTTGATCACCGCGGTGCGGATGGCGATGGCGGTGTCCATGTTGCCGTTCCAGGCGAGGTAGCCCACGGCGCCGCCGTAGATGCCGCGCTTGACCGGCTCCAGCTCGTCGATGATCTCCATGGCGCGGATCTTCGGCGCACCGGAGAGGGTGCCGGCCGGCAGGATGGCGCGCAGGGCGTCCATGGCCGACAGTTCCGGCTTGAGCTGGCCGTTCACGTTGGAAACGATGTGCATGACGTTGGAGTAGCGCTCGATCACCATCCGCTCGGTAACCTTCACCGTACCGGTGTCGGACACGCGGCCGACGTCATTGCGGCCCAGGTCGATGAGCATCAGGTGCTCGGCGATTTCCTTGGCGTCGGACAGCAGGTCTTCTTCCAGCGCGCGGTCGGCTTCCTCGGTCGCACCACGCGGGCGGGTGCCGGCGATGGGGCGCACGGTGACTTCGCCATCCTCGACGCGCACCAGCACTTCCGGCGAACTGCCGACAACGTGGAAGTCGCCGAAGTTGAAGAAGTACATGTAGGGCGTCGGGTTGAAGCAGCGCAGCGCACGGTACAGGTCGATGGGCGCGGCGGCGAAGTCGATGGACATGCGCTGCGACGGCACCACCTGCATGCAATCGCCAGCGAGGATGTATTCCTTCACGGTATCGACGGCGCGCTCGTAGTCCTCGCGGGTGAAGCTGGCGCGGAACTGCGGTTCCGGGGCGTTCACCGCGCTGAAGTCCAGACCGCGGCGCGGAGTGATCGGCTGGCGCAGGCGCTCCAGCAGCTCGTCCAGTTGCGCCAGGCCCTGGTCGTAGGCGTCGGCCTGGGCCGGGTCGGCGAGGACGATCGCATGCATCTTGCCGGCGAGGTTGTCGAACACGACGACCGCGTCGGAGACCATCAGCAGGATATCGGGATTGTTCAGCGGATCGGGGTTCGGGCACTGCGCCAGGCGCTGCTCGACGTAGCGCACGCAGTCATAGCCGAAGTAGCCGACCAGCCCGCCGTTGAAGCGCGGCAGGCCGGCGATGGTCGGCACCCGGTAGCGCTCCTTGAACTCCTCGACGAACGCCAGCGGATCGGCGCATTCGAAGCTCTCGGTTTCGACGCCGTCGACCTTGATGCTCGCCTGGTGGCCATACACGCGCAGCACGGTGCGGCTGGGCAGGCCGATGATCGAGTAGCGGCCCCACTTCTCGCCGCCCTGCACGGATTCGAGCAGGTAGGTGTTCGCACCGTCGGCGAGCTTCAGGTAGATCGACAGCGGGGTGTCGAAGTCGGCAAGGGTTTCGCAGGTCAGCGGAATGCGGTTGTAGCCTTCGGCGGCCAGGCGCTGGAATTCTTCGCGGGTCATGATCAGCCTCGTGGAATGAGGAGGTAACGGACTTGGGTGCACACACGCGCCGGGCGTACCGGCCAAAGGATGTCAGGCGCGCCAGCGCCAGCGGGCCAGGGCCTTGATGACTTTCATCCAGAGGGTGTGGGGAGCCGTTTCCACGGTGCTGTCTCGCTGAGCGGGGTTGGAGCGGGAGTCGGGCAACACTATCGCGTTGCCAGGGCCGAAGCAAGGCAGCAGATCGTACAGGTTGTCCAGCACCAGCGACGGGCTTTCCTCGGTGATCGGGCGGCCGTGGTTGTAGCCGTAGGTCAGGCCGACGCTGCGCACACCGGCGGCCTTGGCGGCGAGGATATCGTTGCGCGAGTCGCCGACGAACAGCGCCTCTTCGGCCGACACGCCGGCCATCTTCATCACGAACAGCAGCGCGGCCGGGTCGGGCTTCTGCTGCGGCAGGGTGTCGCCGCCGATGATCCAGCGGAAGAACTTGCCCAGCTTCATCTCGTCCAGCAGCGGTGCGACGAAGCGCTCGGGCTTGTTGGTGATCAGCGCCAGCTCGACGCCGCGCTTCTTCAGCCATTTCAGGGTATCGATGACGCCGGGGTAGACCACGGTGAGTTCGTGGCTGTCGGCGTAGGCGTCCATGAACAGTTCCAGGGCGCGCTCGGTGTCTTCCTCGCTGACGCCTTCGTGCTCGATGTCATTGGCCAGGGCGCGGCGCACCAGTACCCGCGCGCCGTTGCCGACCCAGTGACGCACGGCATCCAGGCCGGCCGGCTGGCGCCCCAGCGCCAGCAGCATCTTGTCCACCGCGGCGGCGAGATCCGGGACCGAATCCACCAGGGTGCCGTCCAGATCGAACATCACCAGACGCGGCAGCCCGGCGAACGGCAGTTGTGCAGCACTCATCACTTGCGCGCCTGCGCCAGCTCAGCGTGCATGGCGCGGATGACCTCGGAGTAGTCCGGTGCATTGAAGATGGCGGAACCGGCGACGAAGGTGTCGGCGCCCGCTGCGGCGATCTCGCGGATGTTCTTCACGTTGACCCCGCCGTCGATCTCCAGGCGGATGTCGCGGCCGGAGGCGTCGATCAGCGCGCGGGCTTCGCGCAGCTTGTCGAGGGTGCCGGGGATGAACTTCTGCCCGCCGAAGCCGGGGTTCACGCTCATCAGCAGGACCATGTCGATCTTGTCCATCACGTACTTGAGCGCGTCCAGCGAGGTGGCCGGGTTGAACACCAGGCCGGCCTTGCAGCCGCCGTCCTTGATCAGTTGCAGGGAGCGGTCGATGTGCTGCGAGGCTTCCGGGTGGAAGGTGATGTAGGTGGCGCCGGCTTCGATGAAGTCGCCGATGATGCGGTCCACCGGGGAGACCATCAGGTGCACGTCGATGGGCGCGGTGACGCCGTATTTGCGCAGCGCCGTGCAGACCATCGGGCCGATGGTCAGGTTCGGCACGTAGTGGTTGTCCATCACATCGAAGTGGACGATGTCGGCACCGGCAGCGAGCACCTTGTCCACATCCTCGCCCAGGCGGGCGAAGTCGGCGGAAAGGATCGACGGAGCGATGGCGTAGGGTTGCATGGCGCACCTCTGTGGGCGGAAATCACGGATGGCGCGCATTGTAGCCGCTGGAGCGGCCCGAAGGGGATTCGACCGATAGCCGAGGCGAAAAGTGCAGGAGGGAGCGGAAAAACGCTGAATGGTCAGGCAGACAGCCGGGCAAAAAAAATCGCGGCTCGGTCCCGCCCCTGTGGGTGAGCACAGGGACGGAGCCGTCCGCGAAACACTGTGAATCAGGAAGTCGGTGCGGTACGCAGTTTCTCGCTGCGGCCTCGCAGCCACTCGAGGGTCAGCAGGAGCAGGACGGAGAAGCCGATCAGCAGGGTCGCCGCGGCGGCGATGGTCGGGCTGAGGTTCTCGCGGATGCCGCTGAACATCTGGCGCGGCAGGGTGGCCTGCTCGGGGCCGGCGAGGAACAGGGTCACCACCACTTCGTCAAACGACGTGGCGAAGGCGAACAGCGCGCCGGAGATCACCCCGGGAGCGATCAGCGGCAGGGTGACCTTGAAGAAGGTCAGCACCGGCGGCGCACCCAGGCTGGCGGCGGCGCGCACCAGGTTGTAGTTGAAGCCCTGCAGGGTCGCCGACACGGTGATGATAACGAAGGGCACACCGAGCACCGCGTGGACGATGATCAGCGAGATGTAGCTGTTGCCCAGGCCCAGCGGCGCGAAGAACAGGTAGCTGGCGACACCGATGATCACCACCGGCACCACCATCGGCGAGATCACCAGACTCATGATCAGCGCCTTGCCGCGGAAGTCGCCGCGGGTCAGGCCGATCGATGCCAGGGTGCCGAAGACCATCGCCAGCACCGTGGCCGCCGGGGCGACGATGATGCTGTTGGTCAGCGCGCGCATCCACTCGGCGGAGTTGAAGAAGTCGGCGTACCAGCGCAGGGAGAAGCCCTGCAGCGGGTAGACCAGGAAGGTGCCGGAGTTGAACGACAGCGGCACGATGACCAGTACCGGCAGCACCAGGAACAGCAGGATCAGGCCGCAGAGGATGCGCAGGGTGTAGAACCACACGCGCTCGACCGGGGACATGTACGGGCTCAGCATCTTCTTGTTCTCCTCATCAGCCCAGGCGCAGGCGGCTTGCGCCCACCAGCCAGCCGTAGATCACGTAGAGCACCAGGGTGGCGAACAGCAGCAGGCCGCCCAGGGCCGTGGCCATGCCCCAGTTGATGGTGGTGTTGGTGTAGAAGGCGACGAAGTAGCTGACCATCTGGTCGTTCGGGCTGCCCAGCAGCGCCGGGGTGATGTAGTAGCCGATCGACAGGATGAACACCAGCAGGCAACCGGCGCCGACACCGGCCACGGTTTGCGGGAAGTAGACCTTCCAGAAGCTGGTGAACGGATGGCAGCCCAGCGAGATCGCGGCGCGCATGTAGCTGGGGGAGATGCCCTTCATCACGCTGTAGATCGGCAGGATCATGAACGGCAGCATGATGTGGACCATCGAGATGTACACGCCGGTGCGGTTGAACACCAGCTGCAGCGGCTGGTCGATCAGGCCCATCTTCAGCAGGGCGCCGTTGATCAGGCCGCCCGACTGCAACAGCACGATCCACGCGGCGACGCGCACCAGGATCGAGGTCCAGAACGGCAGCAGCACCATGATCATCAGCAGGTTGGACTTGCGGGTCGGCAGGATCGCCAGCAGGTAGGCCAGCGGGTAGGCCAGCGCCAGGCAGATCAGGGTGATCACTGCGCCCATCCAGAAGGTGCGGGCGAAGATGTCCAGGTAGATCGACTGGTCGGGCGTGGCGCGGGCGATTTCGCCCAGGTCATCGATGCGGTGATCGAGCGCCGCCAGCAGGTAATACGGCGTGATGGAGCTGGCGTTGCGGCGGATCGCCTGCCAGTAGGCCGGATCGCCCCAGCGCTCGTCCAGTGCCTCCATGGCGTCCTTGTACGACGCCGGCTGCTCCTTGAACGGCAGCGCGCGGGCGGTCTTGGAGAGCAGGCTGCGGTAGCCGGCCAGCTCCATGTTCAGGCGCTTGGAGAGGTCACCGATGGTCTGGTTCTTGCGCGCGGCGACCAGGTCGTCGCTCAGCGCTTTATAGACGTCGTCCGAGGGCAGCGACTTGCCGTCCCAGGAGGCGATGGCATTGACGGTCAGCGGCATCGCACCGACGACCTCGGGGTTGTTCACGCTCTTGTAGAGCAGTGCCGCGATGGGCACGAGGAAGGTCAGCAGGAGGAAGACCAGCAGGGGCAGGACCAGCGCCTGGGACTTCAGGCGGTTCATCCGCTCCGCGCGCGCCAGGCGCTGCTTGAGGGTGGGGCCGGCGACCTCGTTCATCGACACAGCGGTGGCCATAGCGAACTCCGGTAAAACGGGCCGCCCAAGGGCGGCCAAGGTGTGGTGTCAGGAGGAGCCGCCGCGAGGGGGCGGCGGCCCCGGTCCGCCACGGTCCGGGAGGCCGTGGCGGTATGGCACTGCGAGAGTCGTCGACAAAACTGAGCGAAGCGCTTCTGGCTGGACGCCTGGCCGCAGACAGTACCTGTCAGTACGGCAAGGCCAGGCAACAACGCCAGAACAGTTTTGCCGGCGACTCTTACTTGGCAGCCCAGGCGTTGAAGCGCTGTTCCAGCTGCTCGCCGTAGTCCGCCCAGAAGGTCACGTCCATACCCACCTGGTTCTCCATGTTTTCCGGAGTGGTCGGCATGTCCTTGAGCAGCTCCTTGCTCAGCAGCGGTACGGCGTTCTTGTTGACCGGGCCGTAGGCGATGTTCTCGGAGTAGGTCTTCTGCTGCTCGGGCTGGACCGAGAAGGCGATGAACTTCAGGCTCTCGTCGACCTTCTTGGCGCCCTTGGGGATGGCCCAGGCGTCGAAGTCGTAGATGCCGCCGTTCCAGACGATCTTCAGGTTGCTCTCTTTCTGCACGGCGGCGATGCGGCCGTTGTAGGCGGAGCTCATGACCACGTCACCCGAAGCGAGGTACTGCGGCGGCTGGGCGCCGGCTTCCCACCACTGGATGTTCGGCTTGATCTGGTCGAGTTTCTTGAAGGCGCGATCCTGACCCTCTTTGGTGGCCAGCACCTTGTAGACGTCCTTGGGCGCAACGCCGTCGGCCATCAGGGCGAATTCCAGGGTGTACTTGGCGCCCTTGCGCAGGCCGCGCTTGCCGGGGAATTTGCTGGTGTCCCAGAAATCGGCCCAGCTGGTCGGTGCGGTCTTCAGCTTGTCGGCGTTGTAGGCCAACACGGTGGACCAGACGAAGAAGCCGACGCCGCAGTTGCTCACGGCACCCGGCACGTAATCTTCAGCCTTGCCGAGGATGGCCGGGTCGATGGTTTCGAACAGGCCTTCGTCACAGCCGCGGGCCAGTTCCGGCGACTCGACTTCCACCAGGTCCCAGGAGACGCTGTTGGTGTCGACCATGGCCTTCACCTTGGCCATCTCGCCGTTGTATTCGCCGGCGACGATCTTGTTGCCGGTGCTCTTTTCGTAGGGGCCGTAGAACGCCTTCACCTGGGCGTTCTTGTTGGCGCCGCCGAAGGACACCACGGTCAGGTCGGTGGCGGCCATGGACTGGGCCGCGAAGGCCACGCCCAGGGTCAGCGCCGCGAGTTTGAGCCCCGATGCTTTCAAGGACTTCGACATTATTGTTGTCTCCACAGTGTGCAGGTTTGTTTTTCTTGGATGCGTCCGGGAGTGGCCGGGGCGCTGTTACGCCGCGGACAGCGGGTCGAGCGCGCGGACGTGCTCGACTTCCCAGCCCAGCGGAACCACGTCGCCAACGCTGAGCGCAGGGTCGAGCTCGGCAATCGGCTGTTTGACGAAGAAATCGGTACGGCCGCAGACCTCCAGGCGGATGCGCACGTGGTCACCCAGGTAGATGAACTCGGCGACGCGGCCGGAGAAGCGGTTCACGCAGTTTTCGCTGTGGCCGTTCAGGCGCACGCGCTCGGGGCGGATCGACAGGCTGACGGTGTCGCCGACGTTGCCGACGTTGACCGCCAGCGCCTCGACCTTCTCGCCACGGGCCAGGCCCACGGTGCAGCGCTCGCCATCGCGAGCCTGGAGCTGGCCGGCGATGCGGTTGTTCTCGCCGATGAAGTTGGCGACGAAGGAGTTGCGCGGGTGCTCGTAGAGCTCGGCCGGCGGGGCGATCTGCTGGATCTCGCCCTGGTGGAACACGGCCACGCGGTCGGACATGGTCAGCGCTTCGCCCTGGTCGTGGGTCACGTAGACCACGGTCACGCCCAGGCGCTGGTGGATGTGCTTGATCTCCATCTGCATGTGCTCGCGCAGCTGCTTGTCGAGCGCACCCAGGGGTTCGTCCATCAGCACCAGTTGCGGTTCGAACACCAGCGCGCGGGCCAGGGCCACACGCTGCTGCTGGCCGCCGGAGAGCTGGGCGGGATAGCGACCGGCGAAGGTGTCGAGCTGGACCATCGACAGCGCGCGCTTCACCCGCTCGGTCACGTCGGTCTTGCTCATGCCGCGCACGGAGAGCGGGAAGGCCAGGTTCTCGGCCACCGTCATGTGCGGGAACAGCGCATAGTTCTGGAACACCATGCCGATGTCGCGCTTGTGCGGGGGGACGTTGTTGATGGCCCGGCCGGCGAGCTGGATTTCACCGGCGGTGGGGGTTTCGAAACCGGCCAGCATCATCAGGCTGGTGGTCTTGCCGGAACCGGACGGCCCCAGCAGCGTCAGGAATTCGCCTTTGCGAATGTCCAGATTGAGGTCCTTCACGATGAGGGATTCGCCGTCGTAGCTCTTCTGCACGCCACGGAAACTCACCAGCACATCGTTTGCCTGATTCTCGGCCATCACCGCACCTTTGTTTTTTTGTTAATGCCGTTGATCTCAAGCCTAGAGAAGCCAGGACGACGCGCAAATCGGGCGGTATGAGAGATTGCTATAAGGCTTAGAGAGGATGCTTTGTAGGGATCGCCCTACAAAAAGTGGCGAACTGACATGTAGGGCCCGCCGCAGGCGCAGCGGGCCCCGGCACGCTGCTTCAGCGCTTGGCCCAGGCCTGGAAGCGCTTCTCCAGGGCATCGCCGTGCGCGCTCCAGAACGCCACGTCCATGCCCACCGCGTGGGCGATGTTCTGCGGCGCGGTGGGCAGGTTGGCGGCGACGTCCGGCGCCAGCAGTTCCACCGCCTTGCGGTTGGTCGGACCGTAGGCGATATGCTCGGCGAAGGTCTTCTGCTGCTGCGGCTGGCTGGCGAAATTGACGAACTGCTCGGCCAGCTCCTTCTTGAACACGCCCGAGGGCAGTGCCCAGAAATCGAAGTCGTAGATACCGCCGGCCCAGACCATGCGGAAGCCCTTCTGCTCGGCCTGGGCGGCGGCGATCCGGCCGTTGTAGGCGGAGCTCATCACCACGGTGCCGTCGGCCAGGTCGCGCACCGGGTCCTGGCCGGACTTCCACCAGTTGATGTTCGGCTTCAGCTCGTCGAGCTTGCGGAAGGCGCGGTCGACGCCCTCGTCGGTGGCCAGCACCTTGTAGACGTCCTTGGGCGCGACGCCGTCGGCCATCAGGGCGAACTCCAGGCTGTACTTGGCGCCCCAGCGCAGGCCGCGCTTGCCGGGGAATTTCTTCGTGTCCCAGAAGTCCGCCCAGCTGCTTGGCGTGCCCTGCAGCTTGCTCTGGTTGTAGGCCAGCAGCGTGGTCCAGACGAAGATGCCGACGCCGCACGGCTGCACCGCGCCGGGTACGAAATCGGCGGTGTTGCCCAGGGTCTTGGGATCGAGCTTCATGAACAGCCCTTCCTCGCAGCCGCGGGCGAGTTCGGGGGCCTCGACTTCCACCACGTCCCAGGACACATGGCTGATTTCCACCATGCGCTTGAGCTTGGCCAGGTCGCCGTTGTAGGAGCCGTGGACGACGGCGTTGCCGGTCACTTCCTTGAACGGTTTGTAGAAGGCTGCCTCCTGGGCTTCCTTGTTGGCGCCACCGAAGGAAATCACCGTGACGTAGTCCGCCAGCGCCGGCATCGCGACGCTCCCCAGCAGGCCGAACAGCAGCCCTCCCCTTACCGCTCGCAACATCTTCTTCTCCTTGTTATCACGACGTACTGCATGAAGCGGGCAATGATTCCCTGCTCCACGCCCGCTAGATAGACGGCCTGTTACAGAAATCGGACACGTCGCACAGAGTGAAGGGAAAATTCAGCGAGCCATCTGCCGCAGATCAAACCGCCAGCGCAGGGGCGTCAAACGAGCTTGTGCTCCATGGCGTAACGCACCAGGTCCGCCACCGAGTTGGCGCCCAGCTTCTGCATCAGCCGCGCCTTGTGGGTGCTGATGGTCTTGCTGCTGACCGCCAGGTGCTGGGCGATCTCGTTGACGCCCTCGCCCTGCACCAGGCGCTCGAACACCGAGAACTCGCGCTCGGAGAGCAGCGCGTGGGGCGGCCGGGAATCGGTCAGGCCGACTTCGAAGACCATGCGGTCGGCCAGATCGGGGTCGATGTAGCGCCCGCCGCTGGCGACCTTGCGGATCGCCGTGAGCAGCAGCGCCGGGTCGCTGTCCTTGGTGGCATAGCCGGCGGCGCCGACCTTCAGCGCGCGGGCGACCATCTGCACTTCGTCGTGCATCGACAGCATGAGGATGGCCGGCGGATTGTTCAGCGCACGGATCCGCGGGATGGCTTCCAGGCCGTTGACGCCGGGCATCGAGATGTCCAGCAGGACCACTTCGCACGGCGTCTGGCGCAGGGTTTCGAGCAGCTGCTCGCCATTGGTGGCCTCGCCCACCACCTGCAGGTCCTTGGCCATGCCGATCAGCTGCTTGATGCCCTCGCGCACGATCGTATGGTCTTCCGCCACCAGCACTCGAATCACCGGCCTACTCCTGTTCGTTGTCTTTTATGGTTCTTGTATGTCGACGTCCAGCGGCACGCGGATCGTCAGCGTGGCGCCCTCCCCGGGCTGGCTGTCGATCTGCAGGGTGCCGCCGAGCATCAGCACGCGCTCGCGCATCCCGACCAGGCCGAAAGACACACTCTGCCGTGAAGCATGCGGGTCGAAGCCCAGGCCGTCGTCGCTGATGCGCAGGCACAATTCCTCGCCCTCGACGCTCAATTGCAGCTCCACAGTATGCGCCTGGGCGTGACGCATCACGTTGGTAAGCGCCTCCTGGAGGATGCGGAACAGGCCGATGGCCTTGGCGTCCGCCAGCTCCGGGGGATTCTCCGGCACCTGCACCAGACAGGGAATCTGCGTACGCGACTCGAAGCGCCGCGCCTGCCATTCCACCGCCGAGCCGATGCCGGCATCGAGGATCGGCGGGCGCAGCGCCGTGGCCACATCACGCACCAGCTGGAACAGCTGGGCGATCAGGCGCTTCATGTTGTCCAAGCGCTCGCGCAGCCCGGTGTCGGAGTCGCCATAGGCCAGTTCGCACATCGAGGTTTCCAGCTTGAGCACGGTGAGCACCTGGCCCAGTTCATCGTGCACTTCGCGGGCGATGCGCGCCTTCTCCTCCTCCCGCACGCTCTCCAGGTGCGCCGACAGCTCGCGCAGCTGCGCACGGGAATCCTGCAGTTCCAGCTCGATCAGCTTGTGCTCGGTGATGTCCCAGACCACGCCGTCCCAGGCCGGCCGACCGTCGTCGAGGGTACGCACCGTGGCCTTGATGTCGACCCAGCGCGGCTCGTGGGTGCGGGTGAGGATGCGCCCCTGCCACAACCAGTTGCAGTGACCTTCCACCGCCTCCAGCTGGCTGGCCAGGTAGCCCTCGCGCTCGGCCGGATGAACCAGGCCCATGATGCCCAGGCCGCTCTCGCGCAGGTAACCCGGCGAGTAGCCCAGCGAGGTCTCGCTGCCACCGGTGATGAAGCTGATGTAGGCGAAATCGGAGTCGTCATCGGGGGCGTTGGGCTCCAGGCGGAATACCAGACCCGGCACGTTGGCGGCGATGCCCTGCAGGCGCGCCTCGCTCTCTTCCAGCGCGGCGCGGGCGCGGCGGCGCTCGGTGACGTCATTGATGAACACCAGCAGGTATTCCGAATCACCGAAGCGCAGGAAGCTCAGCGAGACGTCCGCCGGCAGCCATTGGCCGTCGGCACGCAGGCACTGCGTCTCGAAACTCAGCGGCGCCTCGTCGGCGTTGCGCGCACGGCGCCAGAGGTTGAGCCAGCGGTCCATGTTCAGGCTCGGTTCGAGGTCCGACAGCGGGCGATCCACCACCGCTCCCGGCGCGTAGCCGAGCATGTCCTCGGCGGCGCGGTTGGCGTAGCGCACGTGGCTGTCCCAGTTGACCCAGAGGATGCCGACGGTGCTGCTGTCGATGGCGAACTGGGTCAGGCGCAGGGCCTGCTCCGCCGACTGGCGCAGCTCGATATCGCGCCGCGCGGCCAGCAGGCGCGACTCCAGGCTGCGCTGCTGGCGGCGCTGCAGCAACAGCGTGGCCACAGCGAACAACAGCAACAGGCCGAGCAGGATGCACAGGTTCTGCCAGAAGCCGGGAGAGGAGCCCAGGCGTGGGTAGGTCGGTTGCAGCCAGCGCTCATGCAGCTGGTCGAGGTCCTTGGCCGGCACCGCGCGCAGCGCCACGTCGATGATCCCGGCCAGTTCCGGCAGGCCACGGCGGGTGGCCACCCGCAGCAGTTGCGGGTAGCCGATGTCGGCGACTACCCACAGGCCGGTGAATTCGGTCTCACGGGTCAGGCGCGCCAGCTGGGCCTCGTCGATCACCGCGTAATTCGCCTCGCGGCCCAGCACCTTGCGCAGCACCTCGCGGTCGCTGTCGACGATCTGCAGGCTCAGCCCCGAATAGGTGCTGCGCAGGTAATCCACCACCGGGCCGGGCCCGCGAACCGACACGGTTTCGGCGCTGCCCAGGCTGTCCAGCTCGACCGAGGTGCCGCTGCGGCGATCGCCCACCACCAGGCGCGGCACGCGCAGGTAAGGGTCGGAGAACAGCCAGTCGCGCAGGGTCGAGGGCGTCTGGCTGACGCCGGGAGCGAGGTCCACCTCGCCGGCGCGCACGGCCCGCTCCAGGGCGGCCTGGTCCGGGTAGGTGCGCCACTCCAGGCTGACCTGCATGGCCTTGGCCAGCCACTCCAGCAGCTCGACGTTGGCCCCGGACAGTTGCTGCAGGCGGCGGTCCTGCTGCACATAGGGCGCTTCCAGCACCGCGCCGACGCGCAGCTGCGGGTGCTCCGCGAGCCAGGCGCGCTGGGCCTCATCCAGCGCCAGTGGCGGCGCGGCGGATTCCGCCATGGCCACCAGCGGCAGGCAGCAGAGCCAGGCCAGGCAGGCTTTCCAGAACAGACGACTCATGCCCACGGCACCATGGATTTCACCCGGATCAAAGCAAATGGCCGGCATACCTTACAGCAACCCCGGTTGAACCCGGCAGGCCCGCTGCCTGACAAAGCAAAGACAAGCCGCTAGGCTGGCCGCACCCGCAACCGCCGCTTGCAGCCCGCCAGGACAGGGATATCACCGATGCCGCATTCGCTCCGCCCCACGCTGCTCGTCCTCTGCCTGACACTTGCCGCCGCTCCGCTGGGCGCGGCCCAGGCCGAAGATGCCAAGCCCGCTGCCAATGACAAGCCGGCAGCCGCGCCCGTGCTGCGGCCGGCGGTGAAGGAACGCAGCCAGGACGAAGCCAGCGGCCTGGAACGCCAGTTGCCCGAGGGCGAACGCCAGACGCTCAAGGCCGGCGAGGAGACCTTCCTCGCCCTCTGGCTGCCGGCCAACAGCGCCGACGCCCAGGGCGCGGTGATCATCATCCCCGGTGACGGCGAGAGCCCCGACTGGCCCGTAGCGATCGGCCCGCTGCGACGCAAGCTGCCGGATGCCGGCTGGCAGACCCTGGCCATCAGCCTGCCCGATCCGCAGAGCACCGCGCCGATGCCCAGGCCGAAGGAATCGCCGGACAAGGCCAGCGCCGACACCGACGCGGTCGCCGCCGACAGCACCAGCAAGCCGGAGGTCAAAGGCAGCCAGGGCAGCGCCACGCCGACGCCGGAAAGCACCGGCGAAACCGGCAGCGCCGAGCCCGCCCAGGCCAGCGAGGAAACCCCGCCGCCGCCCACCGACCCGGTCGAGTTGCGCAAGGCTCACGCCGAGCGCGTGCTGGCGCGCATCCAGGCTGGCGTCGAGCTGGCCCAGCAGCACAAGGCGAAGACCATCGTCCTGCTCGGCCACGGCACCGGTGCCTACTGGGCGACCCGCTACCTGGGCGAGCGCACGCCGGCCGAGATCAAGAACCTGCTGCTGGTGGCGCCGGAAATGCCGCGCGACTTCAAACCCTCGCTCGACGAGACCGTGCCGCTGCTGAACCTCGCCACCGGCGACTTCTATTACAAGGACAAGACGCCCGATATCGCCGCGGCAAAGCTGCGCCTGCAGGCCAGCAAGCGGCAGAAGGCACCGAACTACGTGCAGATCGGCATGAACGCCCTGCCTGCCGACCCGGATACCGAGCAGGATCAGCTCTACCGGCGCATCCGCGGTTGGCTGTCGATGCACCTGGAGCCGATCGAGCAGCCCTGATCTAGCGGAAGCCCTTGCGCTGGCGCACCAGCAGGTAGGCGGCCTGGATTTCGCGGGTCTTGCCGGTCGCCGCGGCGATACGCTCGGGGCTGGCGCCCTGGCCTTCGAGCTTGTCGGGATGGTTCTGGCTGATCAGCTTGCGATAGGCGCGCTTGATCTCATCCGGCTCGCTGTCCGCCGTCACGCCCAGCAAGCGCAGCGCCGCGGTATAGGATTCGCGCGGCGTGGCCGGTGGTTTCGCCGGCTCGGCGCCCGCGGCCAGTGCCAGCACCCGGGAACGCGCAAGCTCCAGCACATCACCCCATTGCAGCAGCAGGTTCTTCTGCGCCGCGTTCGGCGTGCCGGCGGCCCAGGCCATGCGCCAACAGGCCTGGATCAGCCCTTCGGCGGTCGCCTCCCGGCCCTGGCGCTGGCGCAGTCCGGCATCGAGCAGTTCGCCGCCCAGCTTGCCGCGGCCGAAGGCATCGATGGCCTGGCGCCGTGCCTTGTCATCCAGCTGCAGGCGCTGCATTTCCGCCCGCGCCTGCTGGATATGCGCATCGACCACCCGACCGCGGCTCTTGGCCAGCCGGCCGAGCAACAGGAACAGCAATTCCTGGTCGCTCACCGTCGGCCCGCCACGCAACTGCTCCAGCAGGCCCTTCCAAGTGCGCTTCTTCAAGCGCCGGTCGAGCACCTGGCCCAGCAAGGCGCCGAGCATGGCCCCCGGAATACTGGCCAGTGCCCAGCCAGCGATGACTCCCACCAGGGTGCCGGGCCAGAACACCTCAGCCCTCCGCCAGCTGGCGTTCGACTTCCGCCAGGCGCTCGTGGGTGCCGACGTCGATCCAGCGTCCACGATGATGGACGCCGCTCACTCGGCCGGCCTCCATGGCCTGGCGCAGCAACGGCGCCAGCTTGAAGGCACCGGGCTGGCAACCGTCGAACAGCTCTGGACGGAGGATCGCGATGCCGCTGTAGGTCAGGCTCGGCTGGCCTTCCTGGTAATCGCTGACGCGGCCGTCGCGCAGGCAGAAATCGCCGCGCGCGTGGTGGCCGGGGTTGTCCACCAGCACCAGGTGCACCAGGTCGTCCTCGGCCAGCGCGCCGTGCAGGCTGGCGTAGTCGAAGTCGGTCCAGATGTCGCCGTTGGCGATGACGAAGGCGTCATCGCCCAGCAGCGGCAGCGCCTTGAAGATGCCGCCACCGGTTTCCAGCGGCTCGCCCTCGGGCGAGTAGCAGATGCTCACACCGAACTTCGCGCCATCGCCCAGCGTGTCCTCGATCTGCTGGCCGAGCCAGGCATGGTTGATCACCAACTGCTCGAACCCGGCTCGGCGCAGGGCCTGCAGCTGGTATTCGATCAGCGCGACGCCGCCGGCACGCACCAGCGGCTTGGGCGTGTGCAGGGTCAGCGGGCGCAGGCGTTCGCCCTTGCCCGCCGCAAGGATCATGGCCTTCATGCGGGGTGCGTCTCGTCTTTGGGCAGGCTGGCCAGCAGCGCGGCGAGGTCGGCCAGTTCCGGCCGGCGCGCGATGACGCTTTCCAGGTAGCGGAAGAAGCGCGGCACGTCGCCCAGGTAGCGCGGCTTGCCGTCGCGATGGCAGATGCGCGCGAAGATGCCGATCACCTTCAGGTGGCGCTGGGCGCCCATCAGGTCGCTGGCGCGGAAGAACTCCTCGAAGCTGGCCGGCAGCGGGATGCCGGCGGCCTGGGCCTTGCGCCAGTAGCGCGAGAGACCGTCGTGCACGCGCGGCTCGGGCCAACTGAGGAAGGCATCCTTATATAGGCAGGTGACGTCGTAGGTCACCGGGCCGTAGACCGCGTCCTGGAAATCCAGGATGCCGGGGTTCGGCTCGCTGAGCATCAGGTTGCGCGGCATGTAGTCGCGGTGCACCAGCACCCGTGGCTGCGCCAGCGCGCTGTGCACCAGCAGGTCACAGGCGCGTTGCCACTGGGCGAGCTGCTCGCCGGCCAGGGTCACACCCAGCTGGCGCTGCAGGTACCAGTCGGGGAACAGCTGCAGCTCGCGACGCAGCAGGGCTTCGTCGTAGGCCGGCAGGCGCTCGGCGACGTCCACCTGCTGGAAGGCCACCAGGGCATCGAGGGCATCCTCGAACAGTTCTTCGGCGTTTTGTGCGCTGAGCACGTCCAGGTAGGTCTGGCGCCCCAGGTCGTCGAGCAGCAGGAAGCCCTGTTCGACATCCTCGGCGAGGATTTTCGGCACATGCACGCCGGCTTCCGCCAGCAGGCCGGCGACCTTGATGAAGGGGCGGCAGTCCTCCTGGGGCGGCGGTGCGTCCATTACGATCAGGCTACGGCCATCGCCCTGCCAACGGAAATAACGGCGGAAACTGGCATCGCTGCTGGCCGCGGTCAGGCCGGCCTCGGGCACAGGGCCCCAGCCCTGCGCGTTGAACACAGCGGGCAAACTCAAGTCCAACCAGCGGATCATCTGCTGGTAACGGGCATCCTCTGACATCTTTTGGGGTTCTCCACGGCCCTAGCCGTTGCGCGGGTCATGCTTTATTATCCAGCATCTTTTTGAGCCCATCGAGAGGCGTGCGGCCCTCTTTGGGCCAATGGCTCGCAGGAAGCCCGGATTAACAAGATGGCAGTGAATTTCCCCGTGTTCCGTAGAAAATTCCCCTTACTGGTGACCGGTGGCCTGCTGGCTATGCAGCCGCTCGCCTCTGTGACCGCGGCACCCGGTGAGCAGTTCGCCTGCCAACCCTCGGCGTCCGGCGCCTGGGACTGTTCCTCGCAGAACAGCACCTCCGTGGCTCCGCGTCCGCAGCATGGCGCGTCTTCGGTCAGCGCTGGCGGCAGTGCCGCCGGCAGCACCAAGGCCTCCGGCGGCTCGAGCAGCACCAGCAGCGCCGCGGCCGAAGAGCCCAAGCAACTGGTCACCGAGTCCGGCGGCCGTGGCCTGAAGTCGCGCAGCAGCGACTACAGCCACCTCGACTGGATTCCGCGCGACAAGCTCACCGCCGCCCAGCAGGCGGAAATGGGCCCGTATTGCAGCGGCGCCTACATCGAGCCGACCCGCCCGGGCATGGACGACAAGACGCCGAACGACGAGGCCCCGACCTACGTCTCGGCGAAGGTCTCGCGCTACGAGCAGGAAAAACAGATCGCCACCCTCGCCGGCAACGTGGTTCTGCGCCAGGGCAGCATGCAGGTCGAGGCCGACGAGGCCAACCTGCACCAGGCCGAGAACCGCGGCGAGCTGGTCGGCAACGTCAAGCTGCGCGACAACGGCGCGCTGATCGTCGGTGATCACGCAGAACTGCAACTGGACAATGGCGCGGCGAAGATCGACAACGCCGAATACGTCATGCACCAGGCGCAGATCCGCGGCAGCGCGCTGTACGCCAAGCGCCAGGAAGACGCGATCATCCAGCTCAAGGACGGCACCTACACCCGTTGCGAACCGACCAGCAACGCCTGGGTGCTGAAGGGCAACAACATCAAGCTGAACCCGGCCACCGGTTTCGGCACCGCGACCAACGCGACCCTGCGGGTGAAGGACATTCCGGTCTTCTACACCCCGTACATCTACTTCCCGATCGACAACCGTCGCCAGTCCGGCTTCCTCGCGCCGTCCTTCGCCACCTCGAACGACACCGGCTTCAAGCTGACCACGCCGTACTACTTCAACCTGGCGCCCAACTACGACGCCACGTTGTACCCGAGCTACATGGTCAAGCGCGGCCTGCTGATGGAAGGCGACTTCCGCTATTTGACCCACAGCAGCGAAGGCCAATTCAACGCGGCCTACCTGAATGACAAGGACGACGATCGCAAGGACTTCCCGCACTACACCGACACCCGTTGGCTGTACGGCTGGAAGAACACCAGCGGTCTGGACTCCCGCTGGCTGGCGCAGGTGGACTACACCCGCATCAGCGATCCCTACTACTTCCAGGACCTGGACACCTCGCTGGGTATCGGCTCGCCGACCTATGTCAACCAGCAGGGCATCCTGACCTACCGCGGCGACAGCTACACCGCGCGCCTGAACGCGCAGTCCTATCAGTTGGCGACCGTAACGGACATCACGCCATATGACCGTCTGCCGCAACTGACCCTGGACGGCAGGCTGCCGTTCAACCCGGGCGGCCTGGACTTCACCTACAGCACCGAAGCTGTGCGCTTCGACCGCGACCTGGATGAAGGCTTCTACTACCGCAGCATTGACGACCTGACACCGGTTGCTCGACCCGACACCAGCCTGCAGGGCCTGGCTCGCGCCACCGGCGACCGCTTCCATGCCGAGCCGGGTATCAGCCTGCCGATGAACCGCAGCTGGGGCTTCCTGACCCCGACCGTCAAGGCCATGTACACCAAGTACGACCTGGACCTGGACGGCAAGGGCAAGGCTCAGTTGGCTGACCCGACCAACTACGGCAAAGTCAGTTTCGATAGCAGCCCGGATCGTTCCCTGGGGCTGGCCAAGCTGGACAGCGGCCTGTACTTCGATCGCGACACCAGCATCGGCGGCACCAAGTTCCGCCAGACCCTGGAACCGCGGGCGATGTACCTGTACGTCCCGTACAAGAACCAGGACAACCTGCCGACCTTCGACACCGGCGAGTTCACCTTCAGCTACGACTCGTTGTGGCGTGAGAACCGTTTCACCGGTCGTGACCGCATCGGCGACGCCAACCAGCTGTCCCTCGGGCTGGGCTCGCGCTTCATCGAAGACGATGGTTTCGAGCGCGCCTATATCGCCGCCGGCCAGATCTACTATTTCAGTGATCGCCGCGTGCAGCTGCCGGGCCTGAGTGACACCTACGTGCGCAATTACAACGCCGCGCATCCGAACAGTCCGGTCGACAACGCCGACGCCAGCACCTGGCGCTCGCCCTATGCGCTTACCGGTATCTATCGCTTCAACCATGACTGGTTCGCCAGCTCGGACTTCAACTGGAACCCGAACACGCACCACACCGACAACGGCAACCTGATGTTCCACTATCAGCCCGAGTCCGATCCGCGCAAGGTGCTGAACGCCGGCTACCGCTACCGTGCCGACAGCAAACGCTTCAACCCGGCGCGCGGCACCTTCGAATACGGCGGCGACGAGTACAAGATCGAACAGCACGATTTCTCGTTCATGTGGCCGGTCCTGCCGCAGTGGGCCGCCATCGGTCGCTGGCAGTTCGACTACAACCAGAGCCGCACACTGGAAGCCTTCGGTGGCTTCGAATACGACAGCTGCTGCTGGAAGCTGCGCCTGATCAATCGTTACTGGGTCGACTACGACGACGACGAGTATCTGGGCACCGCAACCAACACCAAGGCTGACCACGGTGTGTTCCTTCAAATCATCTTGAAAGGCCTTGGCGGCGTGGTTGGCAACCAGGTGGAAGGCTTCCTCGACCAAGGTATCCAGGGTTATCGTCAACGTGAAGACAATGCTATGTAAGGCCCTGCGCCCGCTGATGCTGGGCGCGCTGTTGGCAAGTTCCGTCGCGCACGCCGAAGTGGTTCCGCTGGACCGTGTGGTCGCCATCGTCGACAACGACGTGGTGATGCAGAGCCAGCTGGACCAGCGCCTGCGCGAAGTCCGTGCAACCATCCAGAAGCGCGGCGCGCCGCTGCCGCCTGAGCATGTGCTCGATCAGCAGGTGCTCGAGCGCCTGATCATCGAGAACATCCAGCTGCAGATCGGCGACCGCTCCGGCGTGCGCATCACCGACGAGGAGCTGAACCAGGCCATGGGCACCATTGCCCAGCGCAACAACATGAGCCTGGACCAGTTCCGCGCTGCCCTCGCACACGATGGCCTGTCCTATGACGAAGCCCGTGAACAGGTGCGTCGCGAGATGATCATCAGCCGCGTGCGCCAGCGCCGTGTGGCCGAGCGCATCCAGGTCAGCGAGCAGGAAGTGCAGAACTTCCTCGCCTCCGACCTGGGCAAGATCCAGCTCTCCGAAGAGTACCGCCTGGCCAACATCCTGATCCCGGTACCCGACAGCGCCTCGCCGGAAACCGTACAGGCCGCAGCCCGTCAGGCCCAGGAGCTGTACCAGCAGCTCAAGCAGGGCGCCGACTTCGGCCAACTGGCGGTATCCCGCTCGGCCGGCGACAACGCCCTGGAAGGCGGCGAGATCGGCTGGCGCAAGGCCGCCCAGCTGCCCTCGCCGTTCGACAGCATGGTCGGCACCCTGGCCGTGGGCGATGTGACCGAGCCGGTGCGCACCCCCGGTGGTTTCATCATCATCAAGCTGGAAGAGAAGCGCGGCGGCAGCAAGATGCTGCGTGACGAAGTCCACGTCCGCCACATCCTCCTCAAGCCCAGCGAGATCCGCAGCGAGGAAGAGACCCAGCGTCTGGCCGAGAAGCTCTACGAGCGCATCCAGGCCGGCGAGAGCTTCAGCGAACTGGCGAAGAAGTTCTCCGAAGACCCGGGCTCCAAGCTCAACGGCGGCGACCTCAACTGGGTCGACCCGGAATCCCTGGTCCCGGAATTCCGCGAGGTGATGAACAACGCGCCGCAAGGCCAGGTCACCAAGCCGTTCCGTTCGCCGTTCGGCTGGCACGTCCTGGAAGTCCTCGGCCGTCGCGCCACCGACAGCAGCGACAAGTTCCGCGAGCAGCAAGCCGCCCAGACCCTTCGCGCACGCAAGTACGACGAAGAACTGCAGGCCTGGCTGCGGCAGATCCGCGACGAAGCCTACGTCGAGATCAAGCAGTAAGCGGCGCCAGTCGCCCGACAGAAACCCGGCCCAGGCCGGGTTTCTTTTTGCCCGGCGAAAGCTTCGTGGAATGAGGGCTTCGTCGTAGAGTAGGTGCAACCGCTACAACGCCTGATTCGAGAATCCCTGATGAGTACTGCCCCACTTTTCGCGCTCACCCCCGGCGAGCCCGCCGGCATCGGTCCCGACCTCTGCCTGCTGCTGGCTCGCCAGTCGCAGCCGCAGGCGCTGGTGGCCATCGCCAACCGGCAGATGCTGGCCGAACGCGCCGCCCTGCTCGGCCTGTCCATCAGCCTGCAGGAAGTCGGCCCCGGCCACTGGCCGGCGACCGCCGCCCCGGCCGGCACCCTGTATGTCTGGGATACCCCGCTGGCCGCGCCGGTCGAGCCCGGAAAGCTGAACCCGGCCAACGCCGCCTACGTGCTGGAAACCCTGACCCGCGCCGGCCAAGGCTGCCTGGATGGGCAGTTCGCCGGGATGATCACCGCCCCGGTGCACAAGGGCGTGATCAACGAAGCCGGCATCGCCTTCTCCGGGCATACCGAATTCCTCGCCGACCTCACCTCCACCGTCCAGGTGGTGATGATGCTGGCCACCCGCGGCCTGCGCGTGGCGCTGGTGACCACTCACCTGCCGCTGCGGCAGATTGCCGATGCCATCACCTCGGTACGCCTGGAGCGCGTCACGCGTATCCTCCACGCCGACCTGAAGGCCAAGTTCGGCCTGGCCAACCCGCGCATCCTGGTCTGCGGCCTGAACCCCCACGCTGGCGAGGGCGGCCACCTGGGCAGCGAGGAAATCGAGATCATCGAGCCCACCCTGGAGCGCCTGCGCGGCGAAGGCATGCAACTGATCGGCCCGCTGCCGGCCGACACCCTGTTCACCCCCAAGCACCTGGAACACTGCGACGCCGTCCTGGCGATGTACCACGACCAGGGCCTGCCGGTTCTCAAGTACAAGGGTTTCGGCGCGGCGGTCAACGTCACCCTGGGCCTGCCGATCATCCGCACCTCGGTGGACCACGGCACGGCGCTGGACCTCGCCGGCAGCGGCCGGATCGACAGCGGCAGCCTGCAGGTGGCCCTGGAAACCGCCTATCAAATGGCGGCGGCCGCCGCCGGTCAGTAGTTGCAAGCGGCAAGCGGCAAGCGGTGTCAGCTGGTAAACTTTGCCCCTTTGATCACCGCTTCTGCTCTGGCTTGTCGCTTGCAGCTGGAAGCCTGGAGCCGCTTTTCATGTCCGAACTCTTCCAGCACCGCGCCCGTAAACGCTTCGGGCAGAACTTCCTGCATGACGCCGGGGTGATCCACAAGATCCTGCGCGCCATCGCCGCCAAGGAAGGCCAGCACCTGCTGGAAATCGGCCCGGGCCAGGGCGCCCTCACCGAGGGTCTGGTGGACAGCGGCGCGAAGCTCGACGTGATCGAACTGGACCTCGACCTGATCCCGCAACTGAAATGGCGCTTCGGTCTGAAGCCCAACTTCAGCCTGCACCAGGGCGATGCGATGAAGTTCGACTTCTCCAGCCTCGTTGCCGCCCCCGAGGACAAGCTGCGCGTGGTCGGCAACCTGCCCTACAACATCTCCACCCCGCTGATCTTCCACCTCCTGGACCATGCCCATCTCATCCAGGACATGCACTTCATGCTGCAGAAGGAAGTGGTGGAGCGTCTGGCCGCAGAGCCCGGCAATGGCGACTGGGGCCGCCTGTCGATCATGGTGCAGTACTTCTGCCGCGTGGATTACCTGTTTACCGTCGGCCCCGGCGCGTTCAACCCGCCGCCCAAGGTCGAGTCGGCCATTGTCCGCCTGGTGCCCTATGCCGAGCCGCCCCATCCGGCCAAGGACCACCGCGTGCTGGAACGCATCGTCCGCGAAGCCTTCAACCAGCGCCGCAAGACCCTGCGCAACACCCTGCGCACGCTGATGAGCGTCGAAGACATCGAAGCCGCCGGCGTCGACCCGACCCTGCGCCCGGAACAACTGAGCGTCGCCGACTTCGTCAGCCTGGCCAACCGCTACAGCGAAACCCACCCGGAAGCCGAGCAAGGACCGACTGCATGAGCGATCCCCGCTACCAGGTCAGCGTCAGCGTCAGCGTCACCACCCGCCACCTGCCCGAGCAGTCCCAGCCGGAACAGCAGCGCTTCGTGTTCGCCTACACCGTGACCCTCCACAACCATGGCGAACTGGCGGCCAAGCTGCTGACCCGCCACTGGATCATCACCGACGGCGACGGTCACGTGCAGGAAGTGCGCGGCGCCGGCGTGGTCGGCGAGAAACCGCTGATCGAGCCCGGCGCCAGCCATACCTACACCAGCGGCACGGTGATGGCGACCAAGGTCGGCAGCATGCACGGCAGCTACCAGATGGTCGCCACCGACGGTCATCACTTCGAAGCCGAGATCCCGGCGTTCCGCCTCGCCGTACCCGGGGCGCTGCACTGATGGCCACCTACGCCGTGGGCGACCTGCAGGGCTGCCTGGAGCCGCTCAAGTGCCTGCTCGAGCAGGTGCAGTTCGACCCCGCCCAGGACAAGCTGTGGCTGGTGGGCGACCTGGTCAACCGCGGCCCGGCCTCGCTGGAAACCCTGCGTTTTCTTTACGGCATGCGTGATTCGCTGGTCTGCGTGCTCGGCAACCACGACCTGCACCTGATCGCCGTGGCCTATAACGCCGAGCGCCTGAAGAAGAACGACACCCTGCGCGAGATCGTCGAGGCGGCGGACGGTGCACAGCTGATCGACTGGCTGCGGCAGATGCCGCTGGTCCACCACGACGCCCAGCGCGACATTACCCTGGTGCACGCCGGCATCCCGCCGCAATGGGACATCGACAAGGCCCTGCAACGGTCGGCCGAGGTCGAAGCCGCCCTGCGCGACGACAGCCAGTTGCCGATGTTCCTCGACGGCATGTACGGCAACGAACCGGCCAAATGGGACAAGAAGCTCAGCGGCATCGCCCGCCTGCGGGTGATCACCAATTACTTCACGCGCATGCGCTTCTGCACCCCCGACGGCAAGCTCGACCTGAAATCCAAGGAAGGCCTGGACACCGCCCCGCCCGGCTACGCCCCCTGGTTCAGCTACGCCGAGCGCAAGGCCGCCGGGCGCAAGATCATCTTCGGCCACTGGGCCGCGCTGGAGGGCCAGTGCGACGTCCCCGGCCTGTTCGCCCTCGACACCGGCTGCGTATGGGGCGGCAGCATGACGCTGCTGAACGTCGACACCTTCGAGCGCATCCACTGCAGCTGCGCCGATCAACCAGAATGACTGCAGCGGAGCCCAAGGCTCCGCGCCTTGCGAGGTAACACCATGAGCGACTTCAAGCGCATCGCCCCCGACCAGGCCCAGCAACTGCGCGACGGCGGCGCCCAGGTCGTGGATATCCGCGACCCGCAGAGCTACGCGCTGGGGCACATCAGCGGCTCGCGCCACATCGACAACTACTCGGTGGCCGACTTCATCCGCGAAGCAGACATGGACGCACCGCTGGTCGTGGTCTGCTATCACGGCAATTCGAGCCAGAGCGCGGCGGCCTACTTCGTCCAGCAGGGCTTCTCCGAGGTCTACAGCCTGGATGGCGGCTTCGAACTGTGGCGCAGCGTCTATCCCGCGGATACCAGCGCTGGCGGCGCTGACTGAAAGCCCCTACGAAAGGGGCGGATTAGCCCCTTCAAAAAATCTGTAACTTCTCGCGCTTTCGTCCTTTACACGTCAAAGAACGAACTATCCTTTCCCTCAGGCCATCCAAAAAAGGGAGAGCCGGCACACCGGCTTCCGGTTAATCGGCAGTGACCATTGGGGCGGATCAGGGCAGTGGCCAGGTTCCGTTGGAGTTCTGGGGGATTCTCGCCGGTAAGCACTGGCAGCCCGACCGCACCCGCACAGACCGATCCGGCGCCGGCTCCATGCATCGAGCGAGGAGACGTCATGAGCATTTTCAGTCACTTCCAGGAACGCTTCGAAGCGACCCGCCAAGAAGAGTACTCCCTCCAGGAGTACCTGGATCTCTGCAAGCAGGACAAGATCGCCTACGCCACCGCCGCCGAGCGCATGCTGATGGCAATCGGCGAGCCCGAACTGGCGGACACCTCCGTCGATTCCCGCCTGTCGCGAATCTTCTCCAACAAGGTTATCCGCCGCTATCCGGCCTTTGCCGACTTCCATGGCATGGAAGAGTGCATCGACCAGATCGTCTCGTTCTTCCGCCATGCCGCCCAAGGCCTGGAAGAGAAGAAACAGATCCTTTACCTCCTGGGGCCCGTCGGCGGCGGTAAATCGTCGCTGGCCGAGAAGCTCAAGCAACTGATGGAGCACGTGCCCTTCTACGCGATCAAGGGCTCGCCGGTGTTCGAGTCGCCCCTGGGGCTGTTCAACCCGGATGAAGACGGCGCCATTCTCGAAGAGGACTACGGCATCCCGCGCCGCTACCTGCGCTCGGTGATGTCGCCCTGGGCGACCAAGCGCCTCAACGAATTCGGCGGCGACATCAGCCAGTTCCGCGTGGTCAAGCTGCACCCCTCGATCCTCAACCAGATCGCCATCGCCAAGACCGAACCGGGCGACGAGAACAACCAGGACATCTCCGCACTGGTCGGCAAGGTGGATATCCGCAAGCTGGAGGAATTTCCGCAGAACGACGCCGACGCCTACAGCTACTCGGGCGCACTGTGCCGGGCCAACCAGGGCCTGATGGAATTCGTCGAGATGTTCAAGGCGCCGATCAAGGTGCTCCACCCCCTGCTCACCGCTACCCAGGAAGGCAACTACAACAGCACCGAAGGCCTCGGTTCGCTGCCCTACAGCGGCATCATCCTCGCCCACTCCAACGAATCGGAATGGCACAGTTTCCGCAACAACAAGAACAACGAGGCCTTCATCGACCGTATCTACATCGTCAAGGTGCCGTACTGCCTGCGCGTCTCCGATGAGATCAAGATCTACGACAAGCTGCTGATCAACAGCTCCCTGGCGCACGCCCACTGCGCGCCGGACACCCTGAAGATGCTCTCGCAGTTCTCCGTGCTGTCGCGCCTGAAGGAGCCGGAAAACTCCAACATCTACTCGAAGATGCGCGTCTACGACGGCGAAAACCTCAAGGACACCGATCCCAAGGCCAAGTCGATCCAGGAATACCGCGACACCGCCGGGGTCGACGAGGGCATGGCGGGGCTTTCCACCCGCTTCGCCTTCAAGATCCTCTCCAAGGTGTTCAACTTTGACCCCCATGAAGTCGCCGCCAACCCGGTGCACCTGCTCTACGTGCTGGAACAGCAGATCGAGCAAGAGCAGTTCCCGCCGGAAACCCGCGAGCGCTATCTGCGTTTCCTCAAGGAATACCTGGCGCCGCGCTACGTCGAGTTCATCGGCAAGGAAATCCAGACGGCCTATCTGGAGTCCTACAGCGAGTACGGTCAGAACATCTTCGACCGCTACGTGCTGTACGCCGACTTCTGGATCCAGGACCAGGAATACCGCGACCCGGAAACCGGCGAGATCCTCAACCGCGCTGCCTTGAACGAGGAGCTGGAGAAGATCGAGAAGCCCGCCGGCATCAGCAACCCGAAGGACTTCCGCAACGAGATCGTCAACTTCGTGCTGCGCGCCCGGGCCGGCAACAACGGCAAGAACCCCAGCTGGCTGTCGTACGAGAAGCTGCGCGTGGTGATCGAGAAGAAAATGTTCTCCAACACCGAGGACCTGCTGCCGGTCATCAGCTTCAACGCCAAGGCGAGCAAGGAGGATCAGCAGAAGCACAACGACTTCGTCAAACGCATGGTCGAGCGCGGCTACACCGAGAAGCAGGTGCGCCTGCTGTCGGAATGGTATCTGCGGGTTCGCAAGTCGCAGTAAAACAGCTACAGGCTACAAGCTGCAGGCGGCAAGCTGGACAGCAGCCCGCCTGCAGCCTTTCGCCTGCAGCCTGACGCGCCCGGAGGGCCTATGAGCTACGTCATCGACCGGCGTCTGAACGGCAAGAACAAGAGCACGGTGAACCGCCAGCGCTTCCTGCGGCGTTACCGTGAGCACATCAAGAAGGCGGTGGAAGAAGCCGTCAGCCGCCGCTCCATCACTGACATGGAACACGGCGAGCAGATCAGTATTCCCGGCCGCGATATCGACGAGCCGGTCCTGCACCATGGCCGTGGTGGCCGCCAGACGGTCGTCCACCCCGGCAACAAGGAATTCACCACCGGCGAACACATCCCGCGGCCCCAGGGCGGCGGCGGTGGCCGCGGTGCGGGCAAGGCGAGCAACCAGGGCGACGGGATGGACGACTTCGTCTTCCAGATCACCCAGGAGGAATTCCTCGACTTCATGTTCGAGGACCTGGAGCTGCCCAACCTGGTCAAGCGCCACCTCACCGGCAGCGACACCTTCAAGACCGTGCGAGCCGGCATCAGCAACGAGGGCAACCCCTCGCGCATCAACATCGTGCGCACCCTGCGCTCGGCCCACGCACGGCGCATCGCGCTGTCCGGCTCCACCCGCGGCAAACTGCGCGCGGCGGTAGCCGAACTGGAGCGCCTGAAGCGCGAGGAACCGGACAACCTCGGCGATATCCAGGAGCTGGAGCAGAAGATCGCCGGCATGCGCGCGCGCATCGACAAGGTGCCGTTCCTCGACACCTTCGACCTCAAGTACAACCTGCTGGTGAAGCAGCCCAACCCGACCTCCAAGGCCGTGATGTTCTGCCTGATGGACGTCTCCGGCTCGATGACCCAGGCGACCAAGGACATCGCCAAGCGCTTCTTCATCCTCCTGTACCTGTTCCTCAAGCGGAACTACGAGAAGATCGAGGTGGTGTTCATCCGCCACCACACCAGCGCCCGCGAGGTGGACGAGGAAGAATTCTTCTACTCCCGCGAGACCGGCGGCACCATTGTCTCCAGCGCCCTGAAGCTGATGCAGGAGGTGATGGCCGAGCGCTATCCCACCAACGAATGGAACATCTATGCCGCCCAGGCTTCGGACGGCGACAACTGGAACGACGACTCGCCGGTCTGCCGCGACATCCTGCTGAAGCAGATCATGCCGTTCGTCCAGTACTACACCTACGTCGAGATCACCCCGCGCGAGCACCAGGCGCTGTGGTTCGAGTACGAGAAGATTCGCGACAGCTTCGAGGACAGCTTCGCCCAGCAGCAGATCGTCTCCGCCTCGGACATCTACCCGGTATTCCGCGAGCTGTTCCAGAGGAGGCTCGTCGCATGAGCAAGCGCCAGCCGATCGCCACCGGCTCGGAGTGGACCTTCGAGCTGATCCAGCAGTACGACCGCGAGATCAGCCGGCTCGCCGAACGCTACGCGCTGGACACCTACCCCAACCAGATCGAGGTGATCACCGCCGAGCAGATGATGGATGCCTACGCCTCCGTCGGCATGCCCATCGGTTACAGCCACTGGTCCTATGGCAAGCACTTCCTCAGCACGGAAAAGAACTACAAGCGCGGCCAGATGGGCCTGGCCTACGAGATCGTGATCAACTCCGACCCGTGCATCGCCTACCTGATGGAAGAGAACACCCAGTGCATGCAGGCGCTGGTGATTGCCCACGCCTGCTACGGGCACAACAGCTTCTTCAAGGGCAACTACCTGTTCCGCACCTGGACCGACGCCACGTCGATCATCGATTACCTGGTGTTCGCCAAGTCCTACATCAACAAGTGCGAGGAACGTTACGGCATCGACGCCGTGGAAGACCTGCTGGACTCCTGCCACGCCCTGATGAACTACGGCGTGGACCGCTACAAGCGGCCCTACCCGATCTCCGCCGAGGAAGAGAAGCAGCGCCAGAAGGAGCGCGAGGAACAGATCCAGCGCCAGGTCAACGACCTCTGGCGGACCATTCCCAAGGTCTCCGGCAAGGACAAGGAACAGGGCCTGGCCCGCTACCCCAGCGAGCCACAGGAAAACATCCTCTACTTCATCGAGAAGAACGCCCCGCTGCTCGAACCCTGGCAGCGCGAAGTCGTGCGCATCGTGCGCAAGGTGGCGCAGTACTTCTACCCGCAGCGCCAGACCCAGGTGATGAACGAAGGCTGGGCCACCTTCTGGCACTACACCCTGATCAACGACCTCTACGACGAAGGCCTGGTCAGCGACGGCTTCATCCTGGAGTTCCTCCAGTACCACACCAGCGTGGTCTACCAGCCCGGCTTCGACAGCCCCTACTACAGCGGCATCAACCCCTATGCGCTGGGTTTCGCCATGTACCGCGACATCCGCCGCATCTGCGAGCACCCCACCGAGGAAGACAAGCGCTGGTTCCCGGACATCGCCGGCAGCGACTGGCTGGCCACCCTGAAGTTCGCCATGAAGAGCTTCAAGGACGAGAGCTTCATCCTGCAATTCCTCTCGCCCCAGGTGATCCGCGACCTGAAGCTGTTCAGCATCCTCGACGACGACCAGAAGGACGACATGCTGGTCGACGCCATCCACGACGACGACGGCTACCGCAAGATCCGCGAAACCCTGGCGGCCCAGTACAACCTCGGCAACCGCGAGCCGAACATCCAGATCTGGGATGTCGACCGCCGTGGCGATCGCTCGCTGACCCTGCGCCACCAGCAGCACGACCGCAAACCCCTGGGCGAATCCACCGACGACGTGCTCAAGCACCTGCACCGACTGTGGGGCTTCGACATCCACCTGGAGACCCTGCAGGGCGAGAACATCGTCAACACCTTCCACATGCCCCCAAAGGGTGAGCGCGACAGCGAAGAGGGCTACCCGCGGCTCGACCTGATCATCCCGCCCATTTGATCGGTTGACCGGTGCAGCAGAGGACGACAAGCATGGCGGCAACCCCGCTGGAGACCGCCATGCGCCTGTTCGCCATTCTCCTGCTCTGCCTCGCTGTCGCGACCTGCAGCAACCCCGTACCTCACGCCCAGGTCGCGCATCCCGCCGATGCGCGCCTGGCCGGGCTGCGCGACTTCCAGCTGATGCCGCCGGAAAACGCCGTCGATGCCCTTCCCTATCGCAGCCGCTATCCGCTGATCAACGCCCAGGTGCGCCAGGGCCTGATCGAGCGCGGCTACCGCGAAAGCGCCGCACCGCAGGTCCGCGTCTACTACTGGCTGGCGCTGCAGGACGCACCGCTGGAATTCAAGGTCGATGCACCGCCGCCGGACCCGCTCGGCCCCTACCTCGCCATCCATCGCCTGCGCGATGAGACCGGCACCCTGCGTCTGCGCCTGACCGATGCCCAGGAACAGACATTGTGGGAAGGCACCGTCAGCACCGGCCTAAGTCCCGCGCACTCCAGCGCCGCGCTGCTGCAGGACGCCATCGGCGCGCTGGTCCAGCAGATCCCCGCCGCCGCGCCGTAATCCCCCGCCGCGATAACATCCGGCGCGATGCGAACCTATCGCGGACGGAGTCCGCTCCTACGAAAACCTCGCCCCGTGCGTAGGAGCGAGGGGGACGCCATCGTTATTGCTCGCGAACCGCCCAAACCTCTCAGCTTGAAGCGAACGCAGAGAACCCCGAAGCTATCCCCCAGAACAGGAGACAGCTTCATGCAGATCTACAAGGTGGGCGGCGCCGTGCGCGATCGTCTGCTCGGCATTCCCTTCAGCGACACCGACTGGGTGGTGGTCGGCGCCAGCGCCGACGAGATGCTCGCCCAGGGCTATCGCCCGGTGGGCACCGACTTCCCGGTATTCCTCCACCCGAAGACCGGCGAGGAATACGCCCTCGCGCGCACCGAACGCAAAAGCGGGCGAGGCTACGGTGGCTTCACCTTCTACGCCAGCCCCGACGTCACCCTGGAAGAAGACCTCATCCGCCGCGACCTGACCATCAACGCCATGGCCGAGGACGATGACGGCCAGATCGTCGACCCGTATCACGGCCAGCAAGACCTCGAAGCCCGCCTGCTGCGCCACGTCTCCCCGGCCTTCGCCGAAGACCCGCTGCGTGTACTGCGCGTCGCCCGCTTCGCCGCCCGCTATGCGCCGATGGGTTTCAGCGTGGCGCCGGAAACCCTGGCACTGATGCGGGAGCTGTCGGAATCCGGCGAACTGCAAGCGCTGACCGCCGAACGCAGCTGGAAGGAAATCTCCCGCGCCCTGATGGAATCGCGCCCGGATGTGTTCATCCAGGTCCTGCGTGACTGTGGCGCGTTGGCCGTGCTGATGCCGGAAGTCGACGCATTGTTCGGCGTGCCGCAACCGCCGCAACACCATCCGGAAGTGGATACCGGCGAGCACGTGCTGGCCGTGCTGCGCGAGTGCGCCAAGCACGAGCAACCGCTGAGCGTGCGCTGGGCGTGCCTGGTGCATGACGTAGGCAAGGGCGAAACCCGCGAGGAAGAGTGGCCCAAGCACCACGCCCACGAACACTTGGGCCTGCCGCTGATCGACGCGATCAACGCCCGCTTCAAGGTCCCGCGCGACTGCCAGGAACTGGCACGACTGGTCGGCGAGTACCACACCCACTGCCACCGCGCGCTGGAGCTGCGGCCGAACACCATCCTCGAGCTGCTGCAATCCTTCGACGTCTACCGCCGGCCGCAGCGCTTCGAGGAGTTCCTCGCCGCCAGCGAGATGGACGCCCGTGGCCGTCACGGACTCGAAGACCGCGCCTATCCACAGGCCGACTACCTGCGCGGCGCCGCCCAGGCCGCCCGCGCAGTGGCGGTGCAGCCATTGCTGGAGAAGGGACTCAAGGGCGCCGAGCTGGGCGAAGCGCTCAAGCGTGAGCGCCTGACCGCCCTGAAGGCCTACAAGGAAAGCCACGCTGGCTGAAGTAGGGCATATAACCGTTCGCGGTTATACGCCGCTGCCCATACTTGCGTAGGAGCGGACTCCGTCCGCGATGAGTCCGCGTCGCGCCGGATAGCATCGCGGACGAAGTCCGCTCCTACGGGCTCTGACCCGGGAGGGATCCGAACGCGGGATCAGGCCGCCGGATGCGCCGCGATCAACGCCGCTGGCGTCAGCTCCACGCCACGCCACCGGAACGGCACCGGCCAGAGCTTCTGCCCGATCTGGGCATCCGCCCACAGTTCAGCGAAAGAACGCTGCACACCCGGATGCTTCAACTCGGGAGCCAGCAGGGAGAGCGGCCAGAGCACGAAGGCATTCTTCAGTACTTCCGCGCGCGGCAGGGTCAGGCCGTCGAACTCGCCGTGCAGATCGCCATACAGCAACACATCGATATCCAGCGGCAGGCCCTTGCGCTCCGGCGCATAGCGGCCGTTGTCCGCCTCGATATGTTTCAGGCGCAGGCTCAACTCCGCCAATGGCAGGTCGGTGCGCGCGACGATCACGAAGTTGTAGAAGGGGCCGCTGCGAATCCCCACCGGCTCGCTCTCGAACACCGGCGAGCAGTGGATGTCCTCAAGGAAGCCATCCAGCGCCTCCAGCCCGGCGAGCAGATGGCGCTCGCGCTCGAAGTTGCTGCCCAGCCCGAGGTAGACCGTCGTCAGCGGCATCCGCGTTCGATCTCCACGCCCACGCCGATGGCCGCCGCAACGGCGCCCGGCTTGGTGACTTTCAGGCGCAGCCACTGGATGCCGAATTCCGCCATCAGCAAAGCGGCGAGGCGTTCGGCAAAGGTTTCCACCAGCTGGAAGTGCGCGTCACGGGCAAAGGCCATGACCCGCTCGGAGAGCACGGCGTAGTCCAGGGCCTTGGCGATGTCGTCGTCGGCCGCCGCCGGGCGGTTGTCCCAGCCCAGCGTCAGGTCCAGGCGCAGGCACTGCCGGATACCCCGCTCCCAGTCGTAGACGCCGATCACGGTGTCCACTTCCAGCCCCTCGATGAAAACTCTGTCCACTGACTGCATGCTCCAAGGCGACACGACAAGCGGCCGGCACCCCGTTAGAATCGGAAACGACCTCGTCTCCGGTGGAAACCATGTTCTGGTTCTTGGCGATCCTCGCCTACCTGCTCGGATCATTGTCCTTCGCGGTACTGCTCAGTCGCCTATTCGGCACGGCCGACCCGCGCGCCAGCGGCTCGGGCAATCCCGGCGCCACCAACATGCTGCGCCTGGCCGGCAGGAAGATCGCCATCCTTACGCTGCTGGGCGACCTTGCCAAGGGTCTGTTGCCGGTACTGGTCGCCCGCCTGCTCGGGCTGTCCGACGTCGAACAGGCCTGGATCGGGCTGGCCGCAGTGATCGGTCACCTCTACCCGCTGTATTTCAACTTCCGTGGCGGCAAGGGTGTCGCCACCGCCGCCGGCATGCTGCTGGCGCTGTATCCGCCGGCTGCCCTGCTCGCGGCAATCGCCTGGCTGGTCACCTTCAAGCTGTCGCGCACCAGCTCGCTGGCTTCCCTGGTGGCCACGCCGCTGACCCTGCCATTGCTGGCCTGGCAGGAACCTTCGGCCCTGCTGCCGATGACCGTGCTCACCGGCCTGATCGTCTGGCGCCACCGCAGCAACCTGCGCGACCTGATCGCCGGTCGCGAACGCCATTTCTAGGGCGTAAAGCTTCAAGCGGTAAGCCGCAAGCTTCAAGCAAAAAGCGCGGACATGCCGCTTATGGCTTGCGGCTTGTCGCTTGCAGCTCCCGTCTGGCCTCAGACGGCCGACAGCGACTCCATTGGCCAACGCGCCTGGACGCCGATCGACGGGCCGTCCTGCTGCCCGGCCAGCAGCCGCTGGCAGCCAGCATAGGCGATCATCGCGCCGTTATCGGTGCAGAAGCGCGGGCGGGCGTAGAACACCTGGCCCTTCATCTCGCCGAGCATCTTTTCCAGATGCTGGCGCAGCGCCTGGTTGGCGCTGACGCCACCGGCGATCACCAGGCTCTTCAGGTGCGTCTGCTTGAGCGCGCGCTTGCACTTGATGGTCAGGGTCTCGACCACCGCGGTCTGGAACGCCAGGGCGATGTCGCAGCGGGTCTGCTCGCTGTCGTCACCTTCAGCCACGCAGCGCTGCCAGGTGTTCAAGGCGAAGGTCTTGAGGCCGCTGAAGCTGAAATCCAGGCCCGGACGGTCGGTCATCGGCCGCGGGAAGACGAAACGTCCCGCCGTGCCGCTCTGGGCCAGGCGGGCGATCTCCGGACCACCGGGATAGGCCAGGCCGAGCAGTTTGGCAGTCTTGTCGAAGGCTTCGCCGGCTGCGTCGTCCACCGACTCGCCGAGCACCTGGTACTGACCGATGCCATCCACCCGTACCAGCTGGGTGTGGCCGCCGGACACCAGCAAGGCGACGAACGGGAACTGCGGCGGCTGCTCTTCCAGCATCGGCGCCAGCAGATGGCCTTCCATATGGTGCACGCCGACGGCCGGTATGCCCCAGGCGAACGCCATGGCCTGGGCGCAGGACGCGCCGACCAGCAGCGCGCCCACCAGGCCGGGGCCGGCGGTGTAGGCGATGGCGTCGATGTCCTGCGCAGTGCAACCGGACTCGTCCAGCACCTGGCGAATCAGCGGCAGCATGCGCTTGACGTGATCACGGGAGGCCAGCTCGGGAACCACGCCGCCGTACACGCGGTGCAGGTCGATCTGGCTGAACAGCGCGTCGGCCAGCAGGCCTTTTTCGCTGTCGTACAGGGCGACGCCGGTCTCGTCGCAGGAGGTTTCCAACCCCAGCACTAGCATGGGTTCGAGCCTTTACTCTGGGCAAAATTGAAGCCGCGCATCATAATCGCCGGCTGGGCTTCGGACCAGTGCTTTTCGATCGGAGGCTTTGCATTCCTCCTTCCGAACGTTTAATATCCGCAACCCTTGAAAACCGCCGACTCCGAACAACCGTCAGGAGCGCGATAAATCCTCCGGTAATCATTGAAGGTACGACCTGGATGCCCGCCGTCAAAGTTAAAGAGAACGAACCCTTCGACGTAGCTCTGCGTCGTTTCAAGCGCTCCTGCGAAAAAGCAGGCGTACTGGCCGAAGTCCGTAGCCGCGAGTTCTACGAAAAGCCGACCGCCGAGCGTAAGCGCAAGGCCGCTGCCGCTGTTAAGCGTCACGCCAAGAAAGTGCAGCGCGAGCAGCGCCGCCGCGAGCGCCTGTACTGAGTTACAGCGCTTCGTCGCACGCTTTCCGCATCGCCCGGCCCACTCGCCGGGCGAGTGCCTGAAACAGGCACCCCACTCCGATTCGCATTCGCGGACTTCGGAGTTTTTGCTTTTCCAGCCCATGCTTATTTTTGCAAACCCACGATTAGCCACTCACGGCTATCCTTGGGTCCACCCTGCGTTCCGATGAGTCTATGGCCGGCCTGATTCCACAATCCTTCATCGATGACCTGCTCAACCGCACCGATATTCTCGATGTGGTGGGTTCGCGCATCCAGCTGAAGAAGACCGGCAAGAACTACAGCGCCTGCTGCCCGTTCCACAAGGAGAAGACTCCCTCCTTCACCGTCAGCCCGGACAAGCAGTTCTACTACTGCTTCGGCTGCGGCGCCGGCGGCAACGCGCTGGGCTTCGTCATGGACCACGACCAGCTGGACTTCGTCCAGGCCGTCGAGGACCTGGCCAAGCGCGCCGGCATGGACGTGCCCCGCGAGGAAGGCCGGCGCGGCCACAAGCCTCGCCAGCCGGTGGACTCGCCGCTCTATCCGCTACTTGCGGCTTCCGCCGAGTTCTATCGCCAGGCACTCAAGAGCCATCCGGCGCGCAAGGCCGCGGTGGAGTACCTCAAGGGCCGCGGCCTGACCGGCGAGATCGCCCGCGACTTCGGCCTGGGCTTCGCTCCGCCGGGCTGGGACAACCTGCTGAAGAACCTGGGCGGCGACAACCTGCAGCTCAAGGCCATGCTCGACGCCGGCCTGCTGGTGGAAAACCCCGACAGCGGCAAGCGCTACGACCGCTTCCGCGACCGGGTGATCTTCCCCATCCGCGACAGCCGCGGGCGGGTGATTGCCTTCGGCGGCCGGGTGCTGGGCGACGACAAGCCGAAATACCTGAACTCGCCGGAAACCCCGGTCTTCCATAAAGGCCAGGAGCTCTACGGCCTGTACGAAGCGCGGAAGAACAACCGGGATCTTGACGAGATCATGGTGGTCGAAGGCTACATGGACGTCATCGCACTGGCGCAGCAGGGCATCCGCAACGCGGTCGCGACCCTGGGCACGGCCACCAGCGAAGAACACATCAAGCGGCTGTTCCGCATCGTGCCGAACATCCTCTTCTGCTTCGACGGCGACCAGGCCGGCCGCAACGCCGCCTGGCGCGCGCTGGAGTCGGCGCTGAGCAACCTGCAGGACGGGCGCAAGGTGCGCTTCCTGTTCCTGCCCGAAGGCGAAGACCCGGACAGCCTGGTACGCGCCGAAGGCCCGGACGCCTTCCGCGCCCGCCTCGCCCACCAGGCCCAGCCGCTGGCGGACTATTTCTTCCAGCAACTGACCCAGGAAGCCGACCCCAGCACGCTGGAGGGCAAGGCGCACCTGGCGACCCTGGCCGGGCCGCTGCTGGAGAAGATTCCCGGCAACACCCTGCGCCTGCTGATGCGCCAGCGCCTGGGCGAGATCACCGGGCTGTCGGCCGAAGCGCTGAGCCAGATCAGCGCGCCGCGCTCGGGCCTGTCCGGCCAGGGCAGCCACGCCGCCAAGCCGGCAGTGGCGGATTCATCCGCGCACGAGTACGCCGACTACGACATGGGCCAGTTCGCCGAGCACGGCGACAGCCATTATCAGGATGCTTCGAACTACTTCGAGGCACCAGCAGATTTCTCCGCTGGGCACCAGGGCGGCGCCAAGCCGGGCAAGAAATCCTGGAAGGGCGACCGCAAGTGGGACGGCAAAGGCAAGAAAGGTGATTTCGTTCCGCGCCAGCCGCGCACCGAAATCCACGTCGAATCGCCGACCCTGACCGCCCTGCGCACGCTGCTGCATTACCCGCAGATGGCGCAGAAAGTCGAGGACGCCAGCCACTTCTCCAACGAAGGGCAGACCAACTCGCAACTGCTGGTGGCGCTGGTCGAGGCCCTGCAGAAGAACCCCAAGCAGCGCTCGATGCACCTGATCGCGCGCTGGCACGGCACCCCACAAGGGCGCCTGCTGCAAGTCCTGGCAGAAAAGGAATGGCTGATCGGCCAGGACAATCTTGAAAAGCAGTTCGTTGACACCATTACTACACTTGCACACAACCAACTGCACAGCAGCCGCGAAGCCCGCCTGCGTAGCGTGCTGCAAAAGAGTCCCAGTGAATTGACCGACGAAGAGAAAGCCCTGCTGCGAGAGCACATCAGCTCTCCCTCGTCACCAGGCGCCCAGAGCTGAACTGGCGCCTGAAGCCTCGAATCTGGTATAATCCTCGGCTTATTTCAGCCCGCCAAGACCTTCAGTGGATAGGGTGTTATGTCCGGAAAAGCGCAACAGCAATCTCGTCTCAAAGAGTTGATCACCCGTGGTCGTGAGCAGGGTTACCTGACTTACGCGGAGGTCAACGACCACCTGCCGGAGGATATCTCTGATCCGGAACAGGTAGAAGACATCATCCGCATGATCAACGACATGGGGATCAACGTATTCGAGACAGCCCCGGATGCGGATGCCCTGTTGCTGGCGGAAACCGATACCGACGAAGCTGCCGCCGAAGAAGCCGCTGCCGCCCTTGCCGCGGTAGAGAGCGACGTTGGCCGCACGACCGACCCGGTGCGCATGTACATGCGTGAAATGGGTACCGTGGAGCTGCTGACCCGCGAAGGCGAGATCGAAATCGCCAAGCGCATCGAGGAAGGCATCCGCGAAGTCATGAGCGCCATCGCCCAGTTCCCGGGCGCGGTGGACGGCATTCTCGACGAGTACAACCGCATCGTCGCCGAAGGCGGCCGCCTGTCGGACGTCCTCAGCGGCTATATCGACCCGGATGACGGCAGCCTGCCGGCAGAGGAAGTCGAGCCAGTCGGTCTGAAAGACGACGCCGAAGCCAAGGATAAGGACAAGGACGACGAGGACGAAGAGTCCGACGGCGATAGCGAGGAAGAAGAAGGCGATGGCGGTCCGGACCCGGAAGAAGCCGCCCGTCGTTTCGGCGCCGTTGCCGAACAGCTGGAAAAGGCCAAGAAGGTCCTGAAGAAGCACGGTCGTGGCAGCAAGCAGGCCACCGAGGAGCTGGTTGCCCTGGCCGAGCTGTTCATGCCGATCAAGCTGGTGCCCAAGCAGTTCGACGTGCTGGTAGCCAAGGTCCGCGATGCGCTGGACAGCGTCCGCCGCCAGGAGCGCGCCATCATGCAGCTGTGCGTGCGGGATGCCCGCATGCCGCGTGCCGACTTCCTGCGCCAGTTCCCCGGCCACGAAACCGACACCGCCTGGGTCGATGCCGTCCTCAAGGGCAAGCCCAAGTACGCCGAGGCCATCGAGCGCCTGCGTGACGACATCCAGCGCAACCAGCAGAAGCTGGTCGACCTGGAAGCCAGTTCGCAGCTGACCGTTGCCGAGATCAAGGACGTCAACCGCGCCATGTCCATCGGCGAGGCGAAAGCCCGTCGTGCGAAGAAGGAGATGGTGGAGGCGAACCTGCGTCTGGTGATCTCCATCGCCAAGAAGTACACCAACCGCGGCCTGCAGTTCCTCGACCTGATCCAGGAAGGCAACATCGGCCTGATGAAGGCGGTGGACAAGTTCGAATACCGTCGCGGCTACAAGTTCTCGACCTATGCCACCTGGTGGATCCGCCAGGCGATCACCCGTTCGATCGCCGACCAGGCCCGCACCATCCGTATTCCGGTGCACATGATCGAGACGATCAACAAGCTCAACCGTATCTCCCGCCAGATGCTGCAGGAGATGGGCCGTGAACCGACCCCGGAAGAGCTGGGCGAACGCATGGACATGCCGGAAGACAAGATCCGCAAGGTCCTGAAGATCGCCAAGGAACCGATCTCCATGGAAACGCCGATCGGTGACGACGAAGATTCGCACCTGGGCGACTTCATCGAGGACTCCACCATGCAGTCGCCGATCGAAGTGGCGACCAGCGAGAGCCTCAAGGAAGCCACCCGCGAAGTCCTCGCCGGCCTCACCGCGCGCGAAGCCAAGGTCCTGCGCATGCGCTTCGGCATCGACATGAATACCGACCACACCCTCGAGGAAGTCGGCAAGCAGTTCGATGTGACCCGCGAGCGGATCCGCCAGATCGAAGCCAAGGCGCTGCGCAAGCTGCGCCACCCGTCGCGAAGCGAGCATCTGCGCTCCTTCCTCGACGAGTGACGAAGAACCCCCGGCCTGAAAACCGGGGGTTTTTCTTTGGGTCTTCCATCGGGCAAAGTGCCACGTCTACACTTCGGCGTAGTCCCCCTGGAATGAGGCCCTCCATGCCGCGTCTGCAGGCAGTTCTACTGTGGTGCCTGGCACTCTGGGCAGGGCAGGCGCTCGCCCTGAGCCTCACGCCCGAGGAGCAGCGCTGGCTGCAGGATCACCCCAGCCTGCGCCTGGGTGTCGACGCCTCCTGGCCGCCCTTCGAGTTCCGCGGCAACGACGGTCGCTACCAGGGGCTGGCCGCCGACTACGTGAAGATCATCGGCGAACAGCTGAAGATCCAGCTGCAACCCGTCGAGCCGGCGAGCTGGGCGGACGTGCTGCAGCAGGCACGGGACAACCGCATCGACCTGCTGCCCGGCATCATGGCGACGCCCGGACGCCTGGACTACCTGGCCTTCACCCGCCCCTACCTGGACTTCCCCATCATCATCCTGGCCCGCAAGACCGGCCCGGAGCCTGCCAATCTCAAACAGCTGTACGGCCTGAAGGTGGGCGTGGTGGCCGACTATGCCGCCCACGAACTGCTGATGGCCAAGCACCCCGACCTCAACCTGCAGCCGCTCCCCAGCGTCCCTGCCGCCCTGCAGGCGCTGGCCACCGGACAGATCGACGCCTTCGTCGGCGACCTCGCCTCCGCCGTCTGGAACCTGCGCCAGCTCAAGCTCGAAGGCCTGCAGATCAGCGGCGAGACGCCCTATCGCTATCAGTTGGCGATGGGCGTGCCCAAGGACCAGGCGATCCTCGTTGGCATCATCGACAAGGTGCTGGCCGACCTCACCGTGGAACAGATCGACGCCCTCCAGGCCCCCTGGGTCGGCGGTCTGCTGGATCGGCGCACCGTCTGGCGCGAGGTGATCCGCATCGCCGTGCCCATCGCCCTGCTGACCATCCTCGGCCTGCTGGTGCTGTTCACCATGAACCGCCGGCTGCGCAACGAGATGCAGCGCCGCGAGAAGCTCGAACAGGCGCTGCGTGACAGCGAGCAGCACTACCGCGGCCTGGTGGAAAGCCTGACCGCCATCGCCTGGGAAATGCGCCTGGCGGAAAACCGCTTCACCTACGTCTCGCCCCACGCCCAGCGGCTGCTCGGCTACCCGCTCAAGGACTGGCTGGAGCCCGGCTTCTGGCAGCGCACCCTGCACCCGGAGGACGCCGAGCACGCCATCAGCTTCTGCCTCTCCGAGAGCCAGGCCGGACGCAACCACAGCTTCGACTACCGCATGCTCGCCGCCGATGGGCGGATCGTCTGGATCCGCGACATCGTCACGCTGATCCGCCACGGCGACGACCTGATCCTGCGCGGCCTGATGATCGACATCACCGAGGCCAAGCACACCGAGCAGGCGCTGCGCCTGTCCGAACAGAAGTTCGCCTCGGTGTTCCACCACTGCCCGGACATCATCGTCCTCGCCCGCCGCGTCGACGGCCAACTGCTGGCGGTGAACAGCACCTTCGAGCAGCAGATCGGCATCCCCGCCAGCGAAGCCCTCGGCCGGACCTCCACCGACCTGGGCATCTGGGGCGAACCGGGCATGGGCCCGGCGATGCTCCAGCGCCTGCAGGGCGAACCGCTGAACAACGTCGAGATTCCGCTCAACCGCCGCGACGGCACGCGCTTCACCGCCCTGCTCTCGGCCCAGCACATCGTCCTCGACGACACCCCGGCGCTGGTGGTGGTGGTACGCAACATCTCCCAGGTCAAGGAAACCCAGGAGCAACTGCGGGTCTCCGAAGAGAAATTCGCCAAGGCCTTCCACGCCTCCCCCGACGGCATGCTCATCTCGCGCATCAGCGACGGCCGGCTGGTGGAGGTCAACCAGGGCTTCACCCGCATCACCGGCTACAGCCGCGAGGAAGCCGCCGAACGCTCGACGCTGGACCTGCGCCTGTGGGCCAACCCGACCGAGCGCAGCAAGCTGCTCACCATTCTCGGCAACGCCCCCAGCGCGCCGGAGTTCACCGCGCAGATCCGCACCCGCGACGGCAGCCTGCGCCTGTGCGAACTGTCCGCCCACCGCATCACCATCGGCAGCGATGACTGCATGCTGACCATCGCCCGCGACATCACCGAGCGCCAGCAGATGCAGGAGAAGCTGCACCTGGCCGCCACCGTGTTCGAGAGCACCGCCGAAGGCGTGATGATCACCGACGCCCGCCAGCAGATCGTCGCGGTCAACCGCGCCTTCAGCGAAATCACCGGCTACAGCGAGCAGGAAGCCCTCGGCAGCTCGCCACGCCTGCTCGCCTCCGGCCAGCACGACAGCAGCTTCTACGTCGCGCTCTGGCACCAGCTCAACGACGAAGGCCACTGGCAGGGCGAAATCTGGAACCGGCGCAAGAATCACGAGCTGTACCCCGAGTGGCTGACCATCAGCGCCGTACGCAATGGCAGTGGCGAACTCACGCACTACGTCGGCGTATTCGCCGACATCTCCACCCTCAAGTACGCCCAAGCCAAGCTCGACTACCAGGCCCACCACGACCCGCTGACCGGCCTGCCGAATCGCCTGCTGTTCGAGAGCCGCCTCAACGCCTCGCTCAAGGAAGCCCAGGAGGACGATCACCAGGGCGCCGTGCTGTTCCTCGACCTCGACCGCTTCAAGCACATCAACGACAGCCTCGGCCACCCGGTCGGCGACCTCCTGCTGAAATCCATCGCCAGCCGCCTGCGCGAGCAACTGCGCGACGTCGATACCGTGGCGCGCCAGGGCGGCGACGAATTCATCATCCTGCTGCCCGGCCTGCACCACGCGCTGGACGCCGAACACGTGGCCAACAAGCTGCTGCAGTGCTTCGACAAGCCGTTCATCGCCGGCGAGCAGGAGTTCTTCGTCAGCGCCAGCATCGGCATCTGCCTCTACCCCGGCGACGGCGCCGATGTCGCCACCCTGGTGAAGAACGCCGACGCCGCCATGTACCGGGCCAAGTCCCAGGGCCGCAACCGCGTCGAGTTCTACACCCGCGAGCTGACCTTCCAGGCCACCGAGCGCATGGCCCTGGAACACGAACTGCGCCGCGCCCTGGAGAGCGACCAGCTGCAGCTCTACTACCAGCCCAAGCTGTCCCTCGGCACCGGCAAACTTGTCGGAGCCGAAGCACTGATCCGCTGGAAACATCCGCAATTCGGCGCGATTTCTCCGGATCGCTTCATTCCCCTGGCCGAGGAAAACGGCCTGATCCTGCCGCTGGGCGACTGGGTGCTGCGCGAAGCCTGCCGCCAGATGAGCCGCTGGCAGGACAGCCACGCCGCCTTCGGCCCGCTCTCGGTCAACCTCGCCGGCGCCCAGCTGCGCCAGACCAACCTGGTCGAACGCATCCGCGAACTGCTCGCTCACTACGACCTGCAACCCTCGCGCCTGCAGCTGGAGATCACCGAAAGCTTCCTCATGCACCAGACCGAGGAAGCCCTGGCGATCCTGCACAGCCTCAAGCACCTGGGCGTGCAACTGGCCATCGACGACTTCGGCACCGGCTATTCCTCGCTCAGCTACCTCAAGCAGCTGCCGCTGGACACCCTGAAGATCGACCAGTCCTTCGTCCACGGCCTGCCGGACGACCCCCACGATGCCGCCATCGCCCGCGCCATCATCGCCCTGGGCCGCAGCATGAACCTCACGGTGATCGCCGAAGGCGTGGAACACGAAGCCCAGGAGCGCTTCCTCGAAGCCGAAGGCTGCGACCAGATCCAAGGCTACGCCCTCAGCGCCCCGCTACCGGCCGACGCCTTTGCCAACCGGTTCCTGGTCCCACTGCACCCGGTTGGCGCAACCCACAACGCGCCGGTATAATCCGCCCGCCTTCTGGGGGCCTATAGCTCAGTTGGTTAGAGCAGAGGACTCATAATCCTTTGGTCCACGGTTCAAGTCCGTGTGGGCCCACCACCCTTTCAGCAAAAAGCCGCGCAGTAGCGCGGCTTTTTCGTTTGTGCTTGCCGGGTGAACAGGCCTCGCTCGCTGCCGGCTTTCCGGCACAATCGCCACGCCGACATGACAGGCGTCAATATCAGATAGCCATTAGCCATTAAATTGGCATCTCCCTGATATGATGCGATCCCCTCATGACTCTCCACCGCTATCCGGTCCAGTTGCTGGTCACTTCCCAGGACCCGCAGATGGCCCGCCAGGTCCGGGCGTTGCTGGCGGCCTACGAATTGCCCTGCGCGGTGCTGGAAGGGCCGCGCAACTGCGAACAGGCGCCGCTGTGCCGCTGGTTCAAGGATGCACCGCTGAGTGATTCGGCGCGGGTGCTGGCGCTGCTGGCCGATGCCATCGGTGTGCTGGAGCGTACCCGCCACGCCTTCCGCTCCCGCGAGCTGGGCGAGTTGCGCCAGCGCCTGAGCGGCGCGCTGGCGGAGTTGTCGGGGCCGGCGCCGCTGGTGTAAAAGACTTCCACCCGCGTTCCGCCGTTGCGGAAGCTGGCTTTGCCGGGCAGGACCTGTGGGCCTGCAAGACAAAGCGCCGAGTGCGTCGCCGTCGATTTCGACTGGCGCCGAACCGGCGCTTTTTTCATGCCCGACAAAAACAGCAGACCCGCAAGGAGCCGAACATGGGCCTGGGACCGAAGCTCGATAGCGTGCTCGAGCGCATCGGCCTGTCGACGATGGAAGTCGATCAGCGCCTGAACTACCTGGAGTGGCGCGACGAGGATGGGCGGCACCTGCATGGCCGCGCCGGCGAACTGGAGCGCTGCCACCAGCGCTTCGTCGAGCAGCTCTACGATCACCTGCGCGAGTACCCGCCGCTGGCGTCGATCCTCGCCGAACCGGCAACGCTGGCGCGGCTCAAATGCAGCCAGCTCGACTACTACCGCCAGCTGTGGGACGCCCCGCAGGACGCCGACTATGTGCGCGATCGCCTGCGTATCGGGCTGGTGCACCAGCAGGTCGGCGTCGAGCTGAAGTGGTACCTGGGCGCCTATCGCCTGTACCTGGACCAGATGCTCGCCGACCTGCTGGGCGATGCGCCCGAGGCGAACACCTATGCCAGCCTGCTCAAGCGGGTGTTCTTCGACATGTCGCTGGCCATCGATACCTACGGCGCCGCCCAGCGCCAGGCGCTGGAAGACAGCGAGGCGCGCTACGCGCGCGCCCTGCGCGGCGCCAACGACGGCATCTGGGACTGGGACCTGGGCAACGACCGACTGTATGTCTCCGACCGCTGGGCACGCATGCTCGGGCTGTCCCGCGACAACCTCGGTGAAGGCAGCACCAGCTGGTTCGCCCGCGTGCACCCGGACGATCTGCCCGGCCTGCGCAAGGCCATCGACGCGCACCTGCGCGGCAGCAGCGCCCTGCTCAGCCACGAGTACCGCATCCGCCAGCGCGACGGCAATTACCTCTGGGTGCTGGCGCGCGGCATCGTCACCGACGGGCGCATGGCCGGCTCGCAGACCGACATCAGCCAGCACAAGGCCAGCGAGCACCAGCTCAGCCACGCGGCGCGGCACGATCCGCTCACCGGGCTGGGCAATCGCCTGCGCCTGGACGAGCTGCTGCAGCAGGCGCTGCTGCGCCAGAGCCGCCCCGGCGCGCGGGAGTCCGGCCTGTTGTTCATCGACCTGGACCGCTTCAAGCTGATCAACGACAGCCTCGGCCACGGGGTGGGCGACCGGGTGCTGGTGGAGGTTGCGCAACGTCTGTTGCGCTGCCTGCGCCCAGGCGATCACCTGGCACGTTTCGGCGGCGACGAGTTCGTCGTGCTGCTGGACGATCTGGCCAGCCTGGTCGATGCCGAACAGGTCGCCCAGCGCATGCTCGACTGCCTGCGCCAACCGCTGCATGTGGACGGCCGCACCCTGGTGGTCAGCGCCAGCATCGGCATCACCGGGCTGATCGGCGACGGCCAGGCCATCGACACCCTGCAGGCCGCGGACCTGGCGCTGTACCGCGCCAAGGAGGCCGGCAAGGCGCAATACGCGCGCTTCAGCCGCGAGCTGCAGGAGCAGGCGCAGCGCCGCCTGGAGCTGGAAAGCGCACTGGCCCAGGCGCTGCGCCGCGAGGAATTCAGCCTGCACTACCAGCCCATCGTGCAGCTGGACTGCGATCCGCCGCGCTGGGAGGCGGTGGAGGTGCTGCTGCGCTGGAAGCACGAGGGCCGCACGGTGTCGCCGCTGGATTTCATTCCGGCGCTGGAAGAGTCCGGTGAGATCGTCCGCGTCGGCGACTGGGTACTGCGCCAGGCCTGCCGGCAGACGGCCCAGTGGCAGCGCCAGGGACACCGCGAGCTGTACTGCTCGGTGAACCTGTCGAGCCGCCAGCTGCAGCAGCCGGGCTTCGCCGCGCGGGTCCAGCAGATTCTCGCCGAGAGCGGCCTGGCGCCGCACAGCCTGGTGCTGGAGATCACCGAGAGCCTGCTGATGCAGGACGGTGCGGAAACCCTCGCCTGCCTGCGCGAACTGGCCGCCGAGGGCGTACGCCTGGCGCTGGATGACTTCGGCACCGGCTACTCCTCGCTGGGCTACCTCAAGCGCTACCCGCTGCACATCCTCAAGGTCGACCGCAGCTTCATTACCCGCCTGCCGGACGACCCGGAACTCAGCGCCATCTGCCGCGCCATCATCGGCCTGGGCCACAGCCTGGGCCTGGAAGTGGTGGCCGAGGGCGTGGAGCGCCAGGAGCATCTGGACTTCCTCCGCGCCGAAGGCTGCCGCCACGCCCAGGGCTTCCTGTTCAGCAGACCGCTGGCACCCGAGCAACTCTTCCACGCCAGCCTGGAGCACCCGCGATGAAGCTGAACCTGCCCGTCAGCGGGCGCCAGGTGGATGTCCCGGTGAACGCCAACATCCTTTCCACCACCGACCTGAAAGGCGCGGTCACCCACGTCAACCCGGACTTCCTGCAGATCAGCGGCTTTTCCGCCGAGGAGCTGCTGGGCTTCAACCACAACCGCGTACGCCACCCGGACATGCCGCCCGCCGCCTTCGCCCACCTTTGGCAGACGCTGCAGGCCGGGCGCAGCTGGATGGGGCTGGTGAAGAACCGCTGCCGCAATGGCGACCACTACTGGGTCAGCGCCTTCGTCACGCCGATCCGCCATGGAGGCAAGGTGGTCGAGTACCAATCCGTGCGGACCCGTGCTGGCGCCGCGCAGATCGAGGCGGCGGAGCGTCTCTACGGGCGGATGCGCAAAGGGCTGTCTGTGCGCCGCCCCCGTATGCCGCTGGTGGCGCAATTGGTGCTCGGGCTTGTATTGGCGCAGGCCGGCGGTGCGCTGCTGGCGCTACTGCTACCCAAGCTGACCATACTGGGCTTCCTGCTGGCGCTGGGGGCGTCCGGCACCTGGCTGGTGCTGCGCCTGCAGCCACTCGGCGCGCTGCTCGGGCGGGCGCGGAAGATCGCCGACAACCCGCTGAGCCAGCAGCTCTATTCGGGCCGCGCGGATGAATTCGGCGAGCTGGATTTCGCCTTGCGCATGCGGGAAGCGGAGACCGCCGCGGTAGTCGGGCGCATGGCCGACGCCTCGCAGCAACTGGCCGAACATGCCGCCGCGCTGGCCGACGCCATGGCCGGTGGCAGCGTCGCCACGCAACTGCAGCAGCGCGAGACGGAGCAGGTCGCCAGCGCCATGCAGCAGCTGGCGCAGAGCGTCCAGGAAGTCGCCCGGCATGCGCAGCACAGCGCGGTGGCGGCACAGTGCAGCGAGCGCATTACCCAGTCCGGCCATCAGGACGTCCACGGCACTCGCGGGCAACTGGCGGAACTGGAGGCCGGCGTGCGTGCCGCCAGCGTGGCGGTCGAGCAGCAGAAGGAACACAGCGAGGCGATTTCGCGGATGCTGGAGGTGATCCGCGATGTCGCCGGGCGGACCAATCTTCTCGCGCTCAACGCCGCCATCGAGGCAGCGCGCGCCGGGGAAAGCGGACGTGGGTTCGCGGTGGTCGCCGACGAGGTGCGGGCCCTGGCTTCGCGTGCCGAGCATTCGGCGCGAGACATCCAGGCGCTGGTCGGCAATCTCCAGCAGGGCGCCGAGGAGTCGGTACGGGCGCTCTGGCTGTGCTGCGAGCAGGCGGTGGCCAGCCTGGCCCAGGCCGGCCAGGCGGCGGGCACGCTGGAGAAGATCAGCGAGCAGGTCTCGGCGATCCAGCGCATGAGCCTGGAGATCGCCGAAGCCATCGAGGAACAGGGCGCCGCCAGCGAGGACGTGCAGCGCAGCCTGCACGCCATCCGCGGCTCGGCCGACAGCAACGCGGCGCAGGTCGGCACCTGTCAGCGCAGCGCTGCGCGGATGGCGGAACTGTCGGCGGAACTACGGATGCTGGCGGAGCATTTCTGGGAGGGCAGCCGCGCGGGTTAGCGCTTGGCGATGATGTACACGGCGTGGACGATGCCGGGGATGTAGCCGAGCAGCGTCAGCAGGATGTTGAGCCAGAACGCGCCGCCGAAACCGACCTGGAGGAACACGCCCAGCGGCGGCAGGATGATGGCGATGATGATGCGGATGAGGTCCATGCGGTGGCTCCTTGTGAGATTGCCTCGTGCAAGGAATTGACCGCGGGCAAGCGAAGCGGGTTCAGAGAATCTGGCGGCGCCTGGCGGAGTACCCCATCGATGAACACGCGCAAGCCGGTGCCGATGGCTTGGGCGGGCAGACAATCGCGGACGGAGTCCGCTCCTATGCCCCCGGAGACACCGGCGCTCGCCTCATGCGTAGGAGCGGACTCTGTCCGCGAAGATTTCAGGTCCGCCGTGAAGCCTCAGAGGAACCAGCGGTACTCCCGCGCGCTGACTTCGTTCATGAAGTCCAGGTGGTCGTGGCGCTTGTTCTCGCAGTAGACGAAGACGAACTCGCTGCCCAGGCCTTCCTTCACCACCGGGTGGTCTTCCATCTCGGCGACGGCGCCGAGCATGTCGCGGGGGAAGTCGATGCCGCTGTCGCGGTCTTCGTTCAGCGGCGGGATCGGTTCCTGGCGGGCTTCCAGGCCGTGCTCCATGCCGGTGAGGATCGCCGCCAGCACCAGGTACGGGTTGGCGTCGGCGCCGGCCAGGCGGTGTTCGATGCGCAGGTTCTTGCCGTCAGATTCCGGAATGCGGATGCACGCGTCGCGGTCCTCGAAGCCCCAGCTGGCCTTGCTCGCGGCGTTCACGCGGGAGCCATAGCGGCGGTAGGCGTTGTGGTTGGCAGCGAAGATCGGCATGCAGTGCGGCAGCAGTTCCAGGCAGCCAGCCACGGCGTGGCGCAGGGCCTGCTGGTTGTCGCGGTCGAGCAGGTTGTTGCCGTCACGATCGTAAAGGCTGACGTGCACGTGCATGCCGCTACCCGGCGCATGCAGGTAAGGCTTGCTCATGAAGCTGGCGCGGTAGCCGTGCTTGAGCGCGACGCCACGGGTAGCGCGGGTGAACAGCGCGGCCTGGTCGGCGGCGTGCAGGCCGTCGTCGCAGTGCGCGAAGTTGATCTCGAACTGGCCGGGGCCGATCTCGGCGGTGATGACGTTGGCGTCCACGCCCTGCTCGCGGGAGGCTTCGACGATTTCATGGAGCACGTCGGAGAAGCGCGACAGGCGCTCGATATGCATGTTCGGCTGGTCGTCCTCGTCATCGCACAGCGGGTCGCGCGGGTACTGCGGCAAGCCGGCATCCAGCTTCCTGTCGAACAGGTAGAACTCCAGCTCGAAAGCCACCACCGGGCGGATGCCCTTGGCCTCCAGGCGCTGCATGACGCGGGCGAGTACTTCGCGCGGCTCGAATTCGATGGGCGCCTCGGTACCGTCGGAGCTGATCAGCATCTGCCCCAGCGGCTGGTTCTCCCAGCGCACCGGCTTGAGCGAGCCGGGGATCAGGCGGCGCGGTGCGTCCGGGTCGCCGTCATTGAAGCAGTAGTCGCCGATGGGGTGCAGGCCACCCTGTACGCCCAGCAGCACGCAGTTCTGCGGCAGTTTCAGCGGGCTGCCGGCGGCGACTTTCTCCAGCATGTCCACGGGGTAGCGCTTGCCGTAGAAGTGGCCGGGAATGTCCAGGCAGATCAGGTCGACGTAGCGGATGTCCGGGTATTGCTGGCGGAAGGCGCGGACTTCGCTGAGCAGGTCGGGATGCATCGGGCGGTTCATGATTTCTCTGGGGCCTTTGTGTGGGGCGCGGCCGGATCGTTTTCCCAAGCCAACCCTCGCGGGCTGGCTTGGGAAATCAGGTGAAGATCCACAGCACCCGCGTGGGTTTGTCGGTGAGGTTGCCGTAGCGGAACTGGCTGTGCGGCGGCAGCTGGAAACTGTCGTTGGGGTAGAGGGTGATGGTGTCGTCCTCGTACCAGATGGTCAGCTCGCCCTCGAGGACGAAGCCGCCCTGCTCCGAGCTGTCGTCCAGGTGGCCTTCGCCACTGGTGGCGCCGGGGGCGAGGATGCTGTCGAGCATGGAGAAGCCGCCGGACATGTTCGGCGAGGCGAGGATGTCGGTGACGCCGCCGGCGTAGTAGAGGGTGCGACGATCGTTCGGCCGGGTCACCCAGTCGCGCTCGCGGCGGGTGTCGCCGGCATAGAAGTAGGTGGTCGGCACGCCCAGCGCTTCGCTGATGGCGGTGAGGTCGGCGACGGTGGGTTGCGACAGGCCGCGCTCGACCTGGGAGAGAAAGCCCACCGAGCGGCCGATCTGCTCGGCCAGCTCGCCCAGGGTGAGGTTCTTGTGCTTGCGCAGGTCGCGGATCAGCGTGGCAAGGTGTTCGTTGGTGGCCGTCTGGGTCATGGCAGGGTCCGGATTCAGATGAAATCCCGTAATCGATACCAGGCCTTGCCGACGGCTTCCAGTGGCGCGGCGAAGCGCTGGCCGCCGGGGAACCCGGGATTGCGGATGCGTTGATAGAGGTCAAGCTCGTCGCTGCGGCCGAACATGGCTTCGCTCACCGCGTGGGCGGCGGCCAGGCTGGGCAGTACGCCGTGACCGGAATAGCCCTGCAGCCAGTAGAGGTCGCCGCGTCGGCCGATGTCCGGGGTGCGCCGCATGCTGCAGTCGATGTGCCCGCCCCAGGCATATTCCAGCTCCACGCCCTTGAGCTGCGGGAACACCCGCTCGACGTAGGGACGGGTGGCGGCGCGGATGTCCGCGGGCATGCCGCCCAGGTAGGTGCAGCCGCCGCCGAACAGCAGGCGGTGGTCGGGGGTCAGGCGGAAGTAGTCGAGGACGAACTGGTTGTCGGTGACGCAGCAGTTCTTCGGCAGCAGCGAGCGCGCCAGTTCTTCGCCCAGCGGCGCGGTGGCGACCTGATAGGTGCCCACCGGCAGGATGCGCTCAGAGACGTCGCGGTCCAGCCCGTCGATGTAGGCGTTGCAGGCCAGCACCAGCGAGGCACAGCGCACGCTGCTCCGCTCGCCATTAGAAAGCTCGGTGGTGACTTCGTAGCCACTGCCGGTCTCGCGGAAGCTCAGCGCGCGGGTCTGCTCGAAGATGCGCCCACCGGCGCGCTCGATGGCTCCCGCCAGGCCGTAGGCCAGCTTCAACGGGTTGAGGTGCGCGGAGTTGGGGTCGTACAGGCCAGCCTGGTAGCGGTCGCTGGCGATCCACTGCGGCAGCTCTTCGCGGGGGACGAACTGCAGGCCCTCATAACCCCAGCGGCGATTGGCTTCGGCCTGCCAGTCGTAGAGCGAACCAACCCGGCGTTGCAGCACGGCGGTCCACAGGTGGCCGATGCGGTAGTCGCAGTCGAAACCATGGCGCTGCGGCAGGTCACGCAATTCGTGGGCGGCCCAGAGCATGCCCTGCCACAGGCGCAGCGCACCTTCGTGGCCGAGGTCGTCTTCGAGGGGGCCCAGGTCGCTGGACCAGCCCGGCAGTGCCTGCCCACCGTTGCGCCCGGAAGCGGCCCAGGCGATGCGGCTGGCCTCGATCATGCAGACCTGGCGGCCGCCTTCGACCAGTTGCAGCGCCGTGTGCAGGCCGCTGAAGCCCGCACCGATGACCAGGACTTCGCACTCCAGCGGCTCGCGAAGGGCTTCGCGGGGCTGGATCAGCTCGGGGTTGGCGCCGGCATAGTAGGTGCCGACCGGCTCGCTGGAACGCAGGAACATCGCGACCTCGTGAAATTGTTCTGATTATTTTTCATGAAAAATAACAGAACAAATTTCACAAGGCTAGCCCGTCATGCTTCGGCAGGACGGGCTGCGTTTCGTCTCGTCAGGAAGACAGCACCGCGGCGCTGCCCTGCTCCTCGCGTTTCTGCCGCACGCTGACCACCACCAGCGCCACCAGGATGGCGGCAAGAATGGCCGAGGAGCCGATGGTGCCGAAGTCCAGCCCGCCCTTCTCGTGGGATTTGGTCAGCACGTCGCCCAGGGTCGCGCCGAACGGCCGGGTCAGCACGAAGGCCACCCAGAACAGCAGCACCGAGGACAACTTGGTGAAGTAGTGCAGCAGCACCACCACGGCGATCAGGCTGCCGATCAGCAGCGCACCGCCGGCGAAGCCCAGGCCGGAATCGTCGGCGAGGAAGTCGCCCAGCGCGGTGCCCAGGGTGTTGGAGAAGAGGATGGCGATCCAGTAGAACATCTCGCCCTTGAAGCTGCGGATGTTGTCCACCGACAGCGAGGTGCCGCTGAAGCGCCAGGCCGCGAAGATCGCCACCAGGATGCTGATCAGGATCGCCGAACCGGTGGCGTAGCCCAGGCCCAGGGTGCGGTCCATGAAGTCGGACATGGTGGTGCCGGCGGTGCTGGTGGAAAGGATCACCAGCCAGTACAGCCAGGGCACGTAGCGCTTGCTGGCAAGCTGGCCGACCAGGGTGACGAGGAACAGGCTGATGAGGATCAGCGAGCTGATCGCATAGCCGACGTTGAGGGTCATCGACAGCAGGTCGCCGGCGGTTTCCCCCAGGGTGGTGGCGCAGATCTTCATCACCCAGAAGGCCAGGGTGATCTGTGGCAGTTTGTTCACGGGTTTATCTCCGGAGAATGAGCGGGATCGACGCGCGTCCTCCCGACCGCTCGCGTCGCTGCACCCCGGAGTCCATGGGCTCCCCCGATAACCCCCTGGCGCATGGTCGTGGAGACTGACGGCGGCGCGGTGAAGAAAGGGTCAAGCCGGTATGAAAAATCCATTGCCCAACTTCGCGTCCGTCCCGGCGACGGATGACAGATCACGTTCAGTTGCTATGGTTTTACGTGGGGGCAATGCGCCCGAGGGCCGCTTCATTTCGCGCGTGGCGCATGAGGATAGGGATGAATCAGTTGATCAAACCGCAACCGTACTGCAAGAACTGCCGGCTGGCGCCGCCGACCCTGAGCGACGACAAGGTCCAGGAGCTGGAGGCGATCATCAAGCCGGGGCACCTGCTGCACAAGGGTGACTTCGTGTTCCGCCAGGGCGACCCGTTCCACAGCGTGTACCTGGTGCGTTCCGGCTCGATCAAGACCTTCACCACCAACGAACAGGGCCTGGAGAAGATCACCGGCTTCTACTTCGCCACCGAGATCTTCGGCTTCTCCGGCATGGGCGAAGGCAGCTACCCGGTGTCGGCGCAGGCGCTGGAAAGCACGCTGTGCAGCGAGATTCCGTTCCACCAGCTGGAGGAACTGTCGGCGCAGATTCCCGGGCTGTCGCACCAGATCATGCTGATGATGAGCCGCAAGATCCGCGAGGATCAGCAGATGAAGCTGCTGCTCTCGCGGCTGAATTCGGACTCGCGCATCGCCGCCTTCCTGCTGAACATTTCCGCGCATTTTCGCGAGCGCGGCTTCTCCGCCACGCGCTTCCGCCTGAGCATGTCGCGCAACGAGATCGGCGACTACCTGGGGCTGGCGGTGGAGACGGTCTCGCGCAGCTTCACCCGCCTGCAGAAGCACGGGCTGATCCGGGTGGATGGGCGGGAGACGGAGATCGTCGACTTCACCGAGCTGTGCGCGCTGGCCGGGGGTGAGGTAGAACTCTGAGTTTCAGCGTGGGGGCGGGGTTCGCGAGCAAGCTCGCTCCTACGAAGAGCAACTGCCGCAACGCAGCAGCCCAGCCTTGAATCTGTAGGAGCGAGCTTGCTCGCGAATCGCCCGAGCATCGGAGCTTCGGAACGCCCTCACCCTAACCCTGGCCGCGCGCCCCGCTCAAAGGGAGAGAGGGCTGATCAGCGCAGGATGGAACCGTGGCTTCAACCGGCACGGACGGCTCCCTCTCCCTCCGGGAGAGGGCTGGGGTGAGGGGGAAAGCCCCGGCGCCAGCCCATCCGATCACACGAACCCCGCCTTTGTAGGAGCGGAGCTTCTCCGCGATCACCGCGACAGCGGTGCAATTCCCAGGACGGCACAATGCCCGCCCGAGCGCGGCCCGCTCCACCAGGTGATCACGTCCCGATCACACCACCATCGTTGTATCTGAATGAGGCTAACTATTAGTAAATCATAAGCAATTGATTTATATTACATTTATTTCACTAACATTTCTCCTAAATATTGTTCTTCACAGAGTTTCTGCTGGCTATTTGAATCGCACCGGATTTCGTGGAGGCCGTTTCGTTTAAGTCAGGCCGCCATGGCCTGGCTTGCTTGTTGCCGGTGGAAGTTTGCCTCAGCCTCCGCAGGCGGGATATAGCCGATCGAGCTCAGCAGACGCGTGCACCCATCTCAAGGTCGCCATCTCGACAGCCTCGCGGTTCTTCCATGATTGACGGTGTATCAGCTCGGCCTTGTACAGCCCGTTGATGGTTTCGGCCAGGGCGTTGTCGTAGCTATCGCCTTTACTGCCAACCGAGGGCTCGATGCCGGCTTCGGCCAGTCGCTCGGTGTAGCGGATCGAGACGTACTGGGCGCATTCAACTGGTCGTCGCAACACCTTTGATCATGGGGGTGTTTATGGGGCGACCTGCAGGATGGATGCAGCAATTGACTGGGCGAGGGGCAATGCGCTCGCCAGGTGCGCCATTACTTCGCCGTGAGACCGAGCGGTTATTTTGGGAACAGATCGCAACCGGGATCACAAGCGAAAAGGCGGCAGAGGCCGTTGGCGTATCGTCAGCGGTAGGTGCACGCTGGTTCCGTCATCGCGGCGGGATGCCATTGTTCATGGGAGGTGCGGACAATTTCTTGGACTACCTGAGGTGGTAGCTCATGTATTCATACGAGGATCGGCAACGTGCCGTTCGGCTTTACATCAAACTCGGCAAGCGGGTGGGCTTGACCATTCGGCAGCTCGGCTATCCGACCAAGAACGCACTCAAGGCTTGGTACAGAGAGTTCGAGCAGCCTCAGGGTTTATCCGCCAAGTACACGCGCCAGCCGAAGTACACGAACGCCCACAAGGAGCAAGCGATTCAGCACTACCTTGACCACGGACGTTGTCTCTCGGTAACGATCAAGGCACTGGGCTTCCCGTCCAGGGCGCTGCTCGCCGGTTGGCTTCGGGACGCGTATCCTGCAGAGCACCCGCGTGTGGGACAGGCCCACGAAGCGATGTCACCGCAGGCGAAGCAGTCTGCGGTCATGGCGCTGTGCCTGCGGCAAAGCAGTGCCCAAGTGGTGGCCCAGGAGCTGGGGGTCTCCAGGCCTTCGCTGTACAACTGGAGGAATCAGCTGCTTAGCAACGAGGTGTTGGCATCCATGAAGCCCCAGCAGAACCCTTCACCGAGCTCA
>NZ_JACHLI010000040.1 GCF_014204515.1 Pseudomonas nitroreducens
CATAGTGGCGCGCCACCTCTAGCTTGAACTTCCCATCATGCCTTGCCATGTGGACCCCTCAGAGTTGGTGTCCAACATCTGGGGGTCAGTTCAATCGGAGGGGCTTTTCCTTTAGCCCTGCGCCAGGTAGACAGCGGTCAGCCTGCAGAGTTGAACCGGATAGCGCCCAGGTTGTTGGCGGCAAACTGGAAGGCCTCGTCGCGGCTAGCGAAGGGCGGGGAAACACTGTTCCTCTGGCCGTTTGACCAGATCACCACCCAGTGTTGGAGCGTGGCATGAGGGTGAGATTTTTGGATCGCCTCCAGGAAGCTCGGGTCAATCAAGGTGACGACACACACCGGTAAGCTGTCGTCTTCTTCCGGCCGCTGGCCTACGGCGAGCTCCTGGGTGAAACCGTGAAAGGTCTTCACGGACGCATAGGGGTAGGCCTCCTCGATCTCCTGCATCTCCAGGATCGCAGTGATGATCGACGACTCGTCCATCGGGTTGTCGCAGAGGTAGGAGGAGTAGCTGCGTATCCAGCAGTGCTTCTCGGCGAGACGGTCGTTGATCTTCTGGAAGCCTTTGCCCAGGCGCTTAGCCAACGATTTCGGAACGAAGATCATGCACGACTCCTTCGGCTCCTTGAGGTCACGCGCCGCCTGCAGCTGCTTGGACAGCCAGGCGCGGTACTCATGGGGTTCGACTCCCTGCGTAGCGTTGAGCAGGAGCATGTTCTTGGGGTCGACCATCGTGATCTCTCGGGCAAAGGAATAGGGCGGAGGGTCGGAGACCACCGCGAGGGATCGACAATATGCAAGAAATTGCAGGCACGCGGAAGCCCTAATTTCTGTGTGTAGCCAGTAGCTATAAGGGTTTGCGGGGAGTGGGTTGTCGATCATCAGCCTGGAAATTTGGCCTGCGTGTTAGGATGCTGTCCCCAGTGTTTTGCTGACCTGCAAGTGCAGGGGTGAGTGCATGGAACGCGTAGTTCGAGAGCAGTCTCTGGTGTGTTCTCCGCGAAGCGGAGGTGGCTGATTGGCCTACTGTCGGTGGTTCCGCGCGACTTGTTTTCCCTGTCACAGTCAGGGGTGAACGCGATTATGAGCAGCGGCGAGCACGACAAGCTGTCTTTTCTCCAGGTTTCTGGAGGTTCCGGGAGGTGGCCTGCCCGGTAGGCGAGAGGGCGGCCATTGCGGCCGCCCCTTTCGTTTAGATCATTGTCGGCTGGGTCTGGAAGCGCACGGCGCCCAGGTTCGCCTTGGCGTAGTCGAATGCAGCTTCCACGGACTTGAACGGCTGGCTGTACACCATGGTTTCCGGAGTTTCACCGCTTACGCAGATCCAGTCGTCAGCCATGGCTTCGGGGTGGTTGAAGCTCATCTCCTGGGCGATCTGAGTGTCGATCTGCACTACCGAGCAGACGATGTCGGTTGCGATGTCCAGGATGGGGTTGGAACCTACAGCGCGCTCGCTGGCAAAGCCGAGGAAGGTGGGAAGCTCAGGGGCGTTGGACTCTGCTTCTTCGGCGGCGACATCCTCGAGGACTTCACGTGCCATATCCAGCAACTCGGCTTCGTCAGTGACAGCCTCAGGAGTTGCCATGACCTGGACGTCTTCAAGCCACTCGTGGTTGCTGATCAGCTTGTTTGTGATGCGGTCGAACTCTTCCATGCCGATATCGTTAGCCAGGGCGGTGGAAAGGAACAGGAAGATGGCCTTCTTGCGCTCAGGCGAGTTGAACTCGGCGAGCAGGTGGTTGCGCATCCAGCTCTTGTAGCCGGCGGCGGTCACGCCGTGGGTTGCGTTGAGCAGGCGGACGTCTTCGATGCTGTACATGCAGTATCTCAGTGAGGGGATGTGTCGGTCGTCTGATGCGCCGAATCCGGCATAATATGCATCAAATTGCAGAAATGCCCAATAGGTGCCTTCGCCTGGGAATGCCCGGTATACGCGGTCTTGATCGAAACGAGGCTTCCCTGGAGAATGAAACGTGTACCGGTCGATCCACGTAGAGCCGGCCGGTCATTGCCATCAACCAGCAGAGGAGACGCAGCCATGGAGTAGAACCCCAGAGGATCTAACCATGTCGCGAACCATCCGCTACAACCCGCGCACGCGTGCCTTCATCCGTGACGGCGTCCCTTTCCGCGCAGCCGGCTCCTGCAACAACAACGGGGGCTGCCCGATTTGCGAAGGAAACCGCCTGCACAAGCACGCCCGCGCGGCAAAACCTCAAGACACGGCATTCCCGCCGACTGAGGAGTGATGACCTGGCTGGCGCTGCTCCTACGGGGCGCGCCAGCTTCCATTTCTGAGAGCATCATGAAGATCCGCAGGACTTGGCCAAATGGGCTGCGCGCCGTCGGCACCAGGTGCTATCTTGAGCTGGCCAGCCGCCCAGGAGACCAGCCATGCACCGAGTACCCGTGATCCAAAACGGCGACCACCAGGAGATACACCTTCCGAGGGAGCTTTTCCTGCCGCATGACCTCCCTGAAGGGCAGACCGAAGGCGAGTTTCTCGTCGAGATCGAGAAGGTCGGCGATACCCTTACCATTCGCCCGCTTTGTTCGGCGCCGAAGCCTTCATGGGACACCCTGTTCGACTTGCCACCAGTAAGCGATGACTTCCTGGAAGAGCGCCCTTCTGTGATCGGCCAGCGCGATTAGTGTCCAAGGCTTGCCGGAGTCGGCTGCCGGGTGGGATCATAGGTGCAACAGGACGCGCAGACCGGTGAAAGCGCCCCTCCGCCCGAAAGGGCCCGCACCACAGAGTGGGATACCTAAGAGAGTCCGGATTTAAGGCCCCGCTTCGGCGGGGCCTCCTCATTGTGCCCAACCGAAGGATGCGACCGAGGCTAGTCATGAAGAAAACCATCGCCGAACACGCCCGAGACGTGCTCCTGGAGCAGAACCTCTTCGAGATCTGCGCAATTGAGGTCGACATCTGCCATGAGGCCTATCGCCGGTCTGGAGGCCGCGTCTCCCATCCCTATGACCGCATCCGCGCTGTCATCCAAGGGGTGCGCGACTCCGAACTGTTCGTGCCCGACGGCTACATCCGAGCCTGCGATAACTCCGGCGAGCGCGAGATCAATCACCCGAACTTCCGACTCGTAGAGGCTGGCGCCAGGGCCTAAGCAGGCGGCAGCTCGTGCTCCTCGTGCATAAACCAGTAGGGCACCGCCACCAGCGGGTCGTCACCCTGCAGGAGCAATATGCTGTCCTGGCGGGCGTTGGTGATGTGCGAGCACAGCGTCAGCACTGCAAGCTCAGACTCGGTTAGGGCGGTGCGGGGGTTCTGTTCCAAGGATTTGGCGAGGATGAAGGCGTCGGAGACTTTCATGGCAAGGCTCGGCTGAGGGTTCCTGCAGCCTACCAGGCCCAGCTGGGGAGGCTCAAATAGTTGGAAATTGCGCTGGCGAAACTGGTTGTCTAGTGTCACAATGGCATGAAGAAAATCATCTCAGGGATACAGGCATGGCCTACGAGAAGATCACCCCGGAACACCCGAGCTACCTCGCGCCTGGCACGGAAGTGAAGTACAACGACCGCTGGATCTTCGAACTTGCGCATCCTGCTGAACGTCGCCGGATGGAAGGCCGTGTGGGTGCAGTCACCGGCTACCGCCAGGGGTCGTTTGACCCCAATGTCCTGTTCCCGAAGGACGGCCGGCGCAAAGAGGTGCGGATCATCGGGCTCGACCGTCAGTACCTGGACGTTGTGCGCAAGCCTGATGATGGCGGGGTGGTTTCCAATGGGTAATGGCCCTGGCGCTTCGGTCTATGTTTCTGAACGCTTGCGCATGGGTTTGGGCCGGGCAAATCGGATCATGTCGGAGCTTCTGGAGCCGGCAGACGACCCCAGCGAGGAATTCCTGGAAGCTAAGAACGATTTCGCTGAGTTCTCATCGAAAGCCTTCGGGGTGATTAACAGGAAGGGTGGCGGCTCGGTGTACATGACCTTCGCGCAGTACTTAGCTGCCGGAGATGTGTCTAGCTACATCGCGGAAGTTTTGGAGAACAACGATCACCCGGAGAACGTTGAGGCTAAGCGTGTCGTTAACGACTTGCTCGATAAGTACACCGTTGCGCGAAAGGCCGTAGCCAAGCGGCAGCACAACAAAGCCACTATGCGCCGGGCCTTGGCAATTGCTGAGCAGATGCTGGCCGAGGGCTGACCGTCAATCCGTCTATCGTGTGCGGGTTGAGTGTGGGTGGGACAGGATTTCGCGGCTGGAACCAGTGGCGCTAGACTGATGCCTCGTCCAACGCAGCCGTAAAGGAAAACGTATGCCGAACTCCCTGACTATCCTCGGTGAACACTTCACCTCCCAGTCCTCTGCGAAGGAATTCTTCGAGAAGATCCGCCAGGCGTTGATGGCCTCTAGCGCAGTGTTGTCTGAGGGTCGTGACTTCGAGCTGCTGCGAGACCTGTATGTTAGCTACTGCAAGGCCACCAACTGGGACTATCCGGGCCCGCCGGTAGGCTTTGTGGTCAAGAACACCGCCCGTGGCTCTGGCCCGAATGGCGGCACCACTCAGTGCTTCTACGTGACCTTCGCTGACGGAACCGAGACCCCATTCTCCGCGCCGAAAGCTATTCAAGCTGTCGCCCAGGCTAAGGACGCGAAATGAACGAAGTTACCAGGGATTTCCCCCAGGAAAACCGCCAGCTGTGGTTGATCCAGGTCTTCGCCGACTCCATGCGAGACGTGCTCGAAGAGGGCGGCCGACTGCCCGTATACGATGATCCTGCCGACAAGACCCCGGCGTCTTTCGTAGACCTGATGCAGCAGTACACCGGGGAGCGCGTTAAGACGTCGGAGCTGGAAGAGCTTGTCGACCTGCTCTCGCCGGCTTTCCCCAACATCAACATCAAGTGGAAGTAGGATTTCACCATGGCCTATAGCGTCACTCCGGAGCAGGTTGCCTCCATCACCGACGTCGAAGTGGCGTTCTCCACCGAACGATTGCTGCCGGCCTGGGATGACATCCCGGACGAATTCAAGATTGGGAACGAGTACACCCGCCTGGTGGAAGCGATCTTCTATGGCCGGCCGTTACCTCAGTGTAATATTGAGATCGCGGACGGCCTTGAGCCCGCGCATGTGCAGCGTTGTACTCAGGCGCACCTCAAGTCTCACGGCCCGAAGCACGAGCACAAAATGGCCGGCGTGGCGTACATGCTGTCCTGCTTCACCAAGCTGTCCCCAGTGAAGGAGTCCGAGGGGGAATAATCCCGGCAGAGGTCTTTGACCCCTCCCTCGAACTAGGAATACACAATGTCGTTCTGGTGGATCGTTCTGGCTGTTGCCGTCGTAGCGTGGGTATCTGCTTTTGCCTATGGATTCTCGATCATGTGGTTTGGAGAGGATCCAAAGTTTGGCAAGCACGATTTTTCCGCATCCCTTGCGACAGGATTCTTCATGTCGACGGTGATGCCGCTTATGCTTTTCATCATGACGGTCGTCGATTTCTTTGATCGCATCCGTCGCATCCGCAGGGAAGTGGCCAGAAAACGCCGTATGGCCCAGCGCGAAAAGGCTGAGCGGGTATGATCATCCTCAAGTTGGTGGTTGTAGCCTGGGTTCTCAGCTTCCTTGGATGCTTCATGGTGTGCTTCTTCGAACGCGACCCTAAGTTCGGTCGGTTCAACTACAAGACCTCCTTCATAGCGGCCGTGGTCTTCGTGACCGTCATTCCCTACATGGAGGTTTCGAAGCTCTTCCGGAAGCTCCGCTCGCACTTCACGCAGGAGCAGAGCGGCAACTGACTTGGCTGCAACCAGAGGGACAGCCGAACAATCAGCCGCCGGCAGTGTAGAATCCGCGCGGCATCACGCTAAGGACGCGAACATGGCAGAACAGACGTACCAGCTTTCCCTAACGCTCTCCGAACTGCTCGAAATGGAGCAGGAGATTAACGCGGCTGAGCGAACTGAACCGGAAGAGATGGCTGCCGTGGATTCGGTCTCCTACAAGATCGGCTTGCTGCTGAACCGCCCATGGGCGCTCAAGAAGCGGGCCGAACTGCAGCAGAAAGGTTGAGAAATGAGCAAGAACTGGAACGAACTGCATTCGGCTGCTGAGCTGGCTGAGTACCTGAAATCCCAAGGCCTGGACTACTGCCTGGTCAACTACGGTGAGGGGCATGCCCTTACCAAGGCCGCTGAAGCCGGCGACTTGGAAGCCTTCCGCGCGGCCGGCGCCAGCATCACGGCTCTGCAGGATGTGAAGGTGGCCGGTCTGGTAGACAAGATTACCGTCGCCCTGGGCGAACACCCCGGCGCCTAATCGAGGCTGCCAGGGAAAGAGAAGGGGGCCTCAGGCCCCCTTGTCGTTTTCGGCGTCTGCCCGCTCGTGGAAGTCCACGAAGGCCTGGAGGGCCTCTTTGATGGCCGTTTCCTTGTCTTTGCCCGTGGCCTGGCAGTACTCCGCCAGTCGGGCCTCAAGCTCGGCATCAAGCTCTACGGTGAGCTCGACTTCCTCGTTGGGAATCTGTGTCATTTGGGCTGTCTTTCTCTCGTACTGGTCTAGGCGTACAGGGCTTCTACGAAATGCCGCATCTGATCGCGGGTTTGCACCAGGAGCTGGGGGCGGCAGGCGAGGGCGAGCAGCACGTCTTTTTCCGTTTGCTTGCCAGCGTGGGCGGCCAATGTCAGCGTCCAGGTGCCCTTGATCTCAGTGATGATCTCGAGAGCGATCTTCTTCCGCTTAGCCTTGTCAGTGACGCCCTCCAGGCGCATCAGGCTCTCCTGGAAATAGGGGTCATGAAGGAGGAGGGCGTCAGCCGCGCGGTTCTTGCTGCACATTGGGCATCCTTGGCAGTTATCTGGTGACAAAATGATACCAAGCGCTGTCGTTCTTTTCCAAGGAAATTGCTGGCGCCTTTCGGCGCCAGCACCTGGTTTCAGCCAATAAGCTCGGCAATTTCCTCAGCAGTTAGGTTCGTATCGCGGTCGTAGGCCAGGCGCTCCGCAACCGCCGGCACCAGCGGAAGCAGTCGCGTCTGGCAACCAGGAGCAAAGGTGCTCTTGCCGCTGATGTAGTAGGACGCACCGCCGAACGCATCGCCCTGGGCCAGGTAGATCCGGGAGGGTTTGTTCTTGGCGGTCATTTTCACCGCGTCGACCCGCGCCAGCCGATAGCGGTTGGTGTTGTGCTGGGTCATGTGCAGGATCAGGGTGTCGCCGGCTTGCGGCGGGTTGTCCAGGAAGTGCTGGCGCGAGGTGTCTTCGTCAAAGCCAAGGCGTTCAGTACGGAGGCGGTCGGCCCAGGTGGTCAGATCGGTCATAGGGTGTCCCTCGTGGTGGTTGTCGGTATTAGTGAGGGTTTTTGCGGGGGCAGCATGATAACGCCCAGGCAGGGCCTAGGCATCATGAGAGTAGAGCTGAGTGCCCAGGGTGTTGGAGGCTTGGCCTAAGCAGGCAGGCTGTCGCGCTTGACCTGTTCGCCGTACATCGCCTGCATCCGGGTGAGCGAAGCGATGCCGGCCTGGGTGGTCAGGAGATCTTCGCCCTGGGCGATGATGTTCGGGTTGGGGTGTGCGCTGACCCAGTTGCGCAGGTGCCCTAGGAGGTTGCTGGCGCGACGCGGGTCAAAATCCGCGCCAAGGGTGGTCGGCGTGCTCAGAAGCGCATGGAGACCCTCCGCAGCGGCCTCTATGCCCAGCAGACTGACGTAGTCGTCGCGGCGCATCAGAACGCCAGTGCTCTTCTCCAGTACCTCGACGTCATCCAGTTCAAGGGAGTACCTACTGTAGGTATGCGTCAGGGCGCGCAGCAGTGGATCGAACAGCTCCCGATTGCTGCCCAGTTCGCTGGCCACACTGATCCGGCAGATGAGCTGCCACGCCCCGTCGTACCTCAGCTTGTCCAGGAGTTCGGCCCGGCCCTGGAACTCGTGCAGCGCCATCTCAGCCGGAATCAGTAGTCGCATCAGGGTGCCGACCTTCTGCGGGGTGTCGATGATCATGCAGTTTTGCTCATTCCGTGCGCCCGTGAAGGGCGTTCATCCTAAGTCGGTGATCCCGGATCTTTTCGTAGCCGGCCTGAATGCGAGCCAAGGACTCCTTGCCCTCTGGAGTACAGGCTGCCTCTTCGCCAAGAGCGGCGAGGTCGTAGAAGGGAGCTGCTTTCAGCCAGGCCTTTGTCTCGCTCCGGAGTCTCCACCTGGCCTTCTCCTCAAGCGGGGGCAGATCAAGACCGAGGAAATGGAATGACACGGTGTGTGCCTTGATCCCCCATATGGCGAAACGATTTTCCAAGCTGTACGAATCGCGGAGCTCCAGGAAGGGCTGCTCAAGCTCGTCCACCGTCCTGGGCGTCAATGACGGCCTCACATACGTGGTGACGACGCCAATGCAGAGGTCAGCAAGGGCATGGTCTTTGGCACGGTGCTCAACCATGCCCTGGCGAAGTAGATGCCATCGTACCCCTTCGTAGCGCGCGCCGCCCAGGTGGTCGGTCGAATTCGCGTACTGGTGGAGGATGAGCTCCAAGGGGATCAACGCGATCATCTGCTCCTCGAGCTCGCTGACGTGCTGGCTCATGGGGCGAAGTCCTGGCTTTCGTCTTTGTAGCAGCTCATGCGGCGCTTGTAGTCCACGTATGCGTCCTTGATCCAACGTAAGATGGTCTGCCCATGGCCGAGCTTGAGCAGCTCTGCCGACATGATGTCCTGGTCTGGAATCGGGTTCGCGACGATCCAGGGCTTGAGCGAAGCCGCAATTTCGCCGGCCCGCACGATGTCAAAGTCCGGGGTGCTGGGGCGTTCTTTCCGGTCGGCCAGGCGCTGCAGGCGCTCAGTGACAGCGCGCACCGCCAGGATGTTCTCGAAGGATGGCTGGCTCGTAAGCTCTTTGAGGTCAACATTGAGACTGTCGAGATCGATATCAAACCGACTTGGAGCTGCGTTCTGGTCTGCGAAGCTCTCGAGGAGATCCCAGTAGAGATCCTTTTTGTCCTTCGGGCCGGTATTCACTGAGATCTTGATTAGGGAAAGCAGCCTTCGGGCACCGCTATAGCGCAAAGCATCGACCTGGGTCTGCCAGTGTTGGTAACGCGTCAGCAGCTCCTGCAGGGGCACCATGCGTTCCATCAGCTTCTGGACGGGCTCGGGGATTTCGCTCATCAGAGTCTCCTTTTGTCGGTTAATGATCCAGCTTGCGCAGGAGCGGCGTCAAATAGGGCCAGGCCGGGCTTCAGCGCCTGGGGGCTCATCATGCACACTGAGAGGGATGAGGCCTTTTTCCGGAAATGACCCACGATGTCCGAGCACGACGAATTCGAATACTCAGATGATAATCCTTACTTTTTCGACTCGTTGCCGGTTGAGCCGCTAGACCCAGATGAAGAGTTCTGGGACAACTTCCGGAAGTCTATCCTGTACTACAGCCCTGACGGCGCCGTGGACGTCTTCGAGAAAAGGGTGCAGGAGGTTCCTGAGCGATACCTGCCTCTGGTGTTTCTCGTAGCCGCGCAGCGCGGGGATCTCGCGCTCTCAACCAGGTTCTTTGCTCGAATGGCTGGTCGGCCATTTTCCGTTCAAAGGAAAAGCCCCTATCTCTTCAAGGTGACGTGGGAGCTCGGTGAGTTCACCCTACCCAAGGACAGGTTGAACGCGAGAACTTTCGCGGGTACACAAAAACTCCAGGACGTTGCCCGGTGTCTGCTCAGCGTCTATTCCCTGACCGGCGACGACTTTAGCGGGGACTCGGCCCTGGCCGAACTCTTGTTCGGCGACAATTACCATAATCTGACAATCAAGCGAGACGGCAAGGTCTACCTTGGTTCTAGTTCTCTCCCTGAGCTGCGCGATGGTGCTCTTCAGAACCCAGGCCTTGTCTATGGTGCTCTCGATCTCGCCCAGAACAACTACCCGGCCGGCTGGTTTGAGGACATTCTCTGCTGGGCCACCCCGGAGATGGCCGCCCTACATCCTGAAGACCTGGTGGCCTACCATTCAGAGCTGAATTTCGTCTCGCGCACGGATGGTCGTAACGACTACCGGCCTCTGAATACGCTCCACCCTGAGTCCGACCACTGCGAGGAAGGTCTTACCCCGGCCGAGTGGAGGCAGCGTAGCCTCAATAATCTGACGCACATCTACTCCAACATGACGATATCCGGAGAGCTGCCTAACAAGTTCGACTCGATGCTGTTCAAGCGTTTTCTAGACCCTGCTGTAAACGATTTCGGGGCAGGTTTCCGTGAGGATCGGGTTCTTTGTAAGACCACTGTCTCGTTCCTCAAGCGCTTCGAAATGCCCCCTCTCGAAGAGGAAGAGCGTAAGCAATGCGCCGAGACTTTGGCTCAAGCCTTTCCACTGGATATCATTCAGGCCCGCAGCGCAGCCGGTGCAGATGCAGCGAGGGGCGCACACATACCTAGCCTCGGTCTTACAGTCCCTGAGCTCGTGGCGAAAGCTGGGGAACTTCCGCTCATTGCCGACATGCTTGCTGAACGCCTTCCTGCGAATGTTCAGGATAGGGTTCTCGAGCTATCCGCCGATCATCCTGTCACTATCCCAGCCTATCTGGCGTTGAGGCGTCGTTTTGATCTCTCTCGGAAGGGCGCAACTGTGCTCTGCCGGCGCCAGGACTCCGATGCTGTGTACTACGATCTGGGTGATTTCACGTTCCCGGTCGGGATAGACCTGACATTCGGTAAAGCGGTTGATTGCGAGGGTCACGAACTCGCAGTGAAGCGGTGCCAGGGCGCCACAATGGATGGGATGGCACTGGATACGCCGGCAGAGCTTCTGCTGGCGCTCTTCAAGGAGCACCAGGGCGCTATCGTCCACGGCGTTGAGTCGACGCACAGGACGATAAGGTTCCTGGCCCAGCGAATGGGTGCCGAGCCTTTCCTGCCGCTGCTCAAGACCGAAGAGGAATGGGAGCTCTGTGAAAGGGTTCTTGGTAAGGACGCCTTCCTGGACTACGCAGATCAGGTGCCCGAAAGCCGGATCACCGGCCTGTCTACTCACGTTTTCGATCTCTGAGGAGCCGGACGATGACTCCAGATGAAGAAATGCTCAATCGAAGGATCAGCTCCTTTGCCCGGAACACCATGGAGAGCCGGAGAAGTTGGTTTGGCCAAGCTACCACGCCGAAATCACTTTCCCAGATTTCCCTTGAGCCTGGCGAGACTCGCAACCTCGATAGCTTCGACCAGAGCGCACTGACGATCCTTTTCGTAGTGGCGCTGGCGTATGGGGATGCACCACTCGCGCATGAACTTGCCCGTCGCCTGAACGGCGTACAGCTTACGGTAGAGCAGAGTGACGAATTTGTCCGTCTCGATGAAACCGAGGAGATGGACGGCGAGGAGATGCCTCCGACCCCGGTGTATTGGGTGAACTCCAAGTATGGCCGGCATCGGATCGACCCCAACTGGCTGCCCATGACTGCGATGGTGATGTGCCGCAATACGGAGTGGTTGCAGGAGCTATGGCGTACCGCGTACCAGATGACCGGCGATGATCTACTGGGTAACACCCCTTTGGCACGCATGCTGATGGATCGGGGCGGTATTCCTGCCATGGAGCATACCAACCGGTACGTTGCCGACTGGGCCGTTCCTCTTCCCATCCTGATCGATGGGCAGGTGAAGTCGCCGGATCTGTTCCTGGCGCTGCTCGACAAGCAGAACCAAGGCTTTCCGGCATCTTGGTTCGACGACGTGCTGTGCTTTGCTACCCCGGAGATGCTTGAGCAGCACTCTAAGCACCTCGCACCCTATGACTGGTTCCTGGAATTTGTTTCGTGCAAGGAAGGGAAGCATAGTAAAGCTACGCCCCTGCAGCTCCATCCTCGGTCGACCTATACCGGCGATGCCGGGCTTGCACCTGAGCAGTGGAGGGCTGACTTCCTAAGCGGCCTCGATCAGTTCGTCTATGGGTTTGAACCAGAGCAGGAGATCGACTACAGCGATGGTGAGCTGATTCGATACTTCGCCAGCAGCCCGGCCAAGATGGCTGCCTGTGCCAGCCAGACCAGGATCTTGTGCCGCACAACGGTGAGCTTCTTGCAGACCCTGGCATGGGAGCAGCCCCAGGAAGAGATCGCAAATACCGCTGCCGGAGAGGCCATCAATGGGTATTTCCCGCACACGCTCATCTGCGACAAAGCCGTAGCCTATGATTCGATTGAGCGTGTAGCGCGCCTGGCTCCAGTCGCCAAGTACCCGAGGGAGCTGCTCAAGGAATTTGCCGACTCCGAAATGACGGCCAGGGTATTCAGGAAGTACGTCCCGCCCCAGGTTATTGATGCACTTGAGGTCAAACTGAGCCAGGACTTCCTCTCGACCCGTGAAGCAAAGGTGTGGAGCCTGGGCTTGGGGAGATCCACTGTAGGGCAGACTGTCACGATTGATCCTCGCTTTGATCTGAGCGGCAAGGACAGCGATGATCTGACTCCCTGGATCGATGAGGGAACGGACGTCACCTTCGCCGGCATCGACAGCCCTGGAACGATTCGCCCGGACTTCGTGCAGTCGGTGCTCCAGCGTTGCAGGGGCCCTGTGTTGTTCGACGGGGTGCCCAGCCATAGCACTCCAGCGGAACTTATGGCGGAGTACACGAAGGAACGCAGGCGTGATGAGCGAACGAGTTCGCGCGCTTTCGCGGTCACGAGTCTGATGCACGCGCACGGGCCGAAAGAATTCCTCCCCTGGATCAAGACCAAAGAAGACTGGGACGCGGCATTCAAGGTCTTCGGGGAGCAGTCCTTCGCCGACGTTCCCGATAGTGTGCCGGACTCCCATATCACCGCTGTGGCGGTAAGCGTCCTGGATCTTTGATAGCCGGCTGGCGCCGGAACAACGAATTGATGGAGTACTGAGCCTCATGGCCAGCAATGAAGGGCTCACCCCGGTCTACAGCGACATCGACGACCAGGACAAGATGACGCGTGCGATGTACCTGGCTGATCATTCTCATCCGTTGGAGGAGGGGGATCGTGAGCTGTTGCGGCAACTCGATCCTCTGGCGGCCGCGCACATGGTTGTTTTCGCTGCACTTCGAGGGCAGTTGGAGGTGGCCAAGGAGGCGTGGTTCGCACTGAGCGGAACGCCCATCGAGTACACCACGTTTTTCGATATGAAGCACCAACCCACGGTTGTGCTTCCGTCAGGTCACAGCGCCAAGATCATGAATGGTGATTTTGGGATGGGCCGGCTCCTCAAATTCCTCGATGACGATGACATTCCTGAGTTCATGAGCCTCATCTATGAAGTCTCCGGCGGGGCTAGCCTTAAGGGCAACACGCTCGGCTGGCCTGAACTGCTCCGTGATGTAGTGAAAAAAACGTCACCGTCCAGGTCGTGCCGGAAGGTGGGTGAGATGGGGCTGGCGCTGCCCAGGCTCACGGCCGAGGCCGTCATTGAGCGGCCAGGCTTGCTTGCCGGCTTGGAGCGCAAGGCGGCCCAGCGCGGAGTTGATCCTGGCTGGTTTGACGACATCCTCATATGGGCCAGTGACCGCCTGCTCGCCAAGTTCCCGGAGGGCCTCAAGCCCCTTATGCCCGTGTTTAACGTCCATGGCGATCTGTATTTGCAGACTGATGACATTCGCACCGGGAAGTCCATTCGTTTGGGTGACCCGAAGCGCAAGCTTGGTCGGGTTCCGAGTATCAAGCGCATCGACTTTGTAGACGTCGGCTTCCGGGGCCTCAATCGAAAAGCCGGCAAGATGGATGAGTACCTGCTGTCCTACTTCCAACCGCACACCCTGTCGGCCATTGAGGCCTCCAAGGACGGGTTCTTCCTGTGCCGCACCACGGTCGGTTTCCTGAAGAAGTTCGAGCGCGAGCTCGATCTGCAGCCAGATCAGTACGACCACGCGCTGGACGCCTACATGCCGCTTCACGCAATTGCGATGTACCACTACTCAGAGATGGGCGGCCCTATAGCCAATAGCCCGGTGCAGGGTGCGAAGGACTTTGCTCGCAATCGGACGCGTCCTGGTCACGAAATGTGGCCGAAGCGGCGAACTATTGAAAACTTTCTGGGGCGGATCGCTAAGCACCCCTGTGAGGTCGAAGCCTTCAGGCGCCTTCTGCCAGAGAAGCTTGGTCAGGCCCTCACCGCTCAATTCGTTGAGGATCGAATCCCCATGGGCTCTTTGCCCGTGATCACTGCCTTGCTCGGCAAAGAGCTTGAGAGGCCAAAACTCAAGTTCTCCGGCACCATCGCTGACATAGATTTCCTGAGTCTCAGCGAGTACGTCCTTCCAGACGGGGCGGACATTCGAGTCTGGATGAAGAAAGAGCAATACGACTTTTTCCTGCCCAAGGTTCTGATGTTTCTCGCACAGCGTGCCGACGGCCGTTACGAGGTGAATGGCCTTGCCAGTGACGCATCTCCGGAGCAGATACTGGACATGATTGCCCAGCACCTGGACGACCGTGGAAGCTACGTAGATATGCCGATTTTCCTGGCGACGGCTAAGGCCAAGGGGTTCGAGTTCTTCGAGGCCCACATTCACACCGACGACCAATGGCGTGCAGCATACAAAACTTTCGGTGTAGCCCCGCTGCAGAAGCACATTGCTGAAGTTCCTGATGACGTAGCCACCAAGATGGCCACCTCGTCTTTCGATTTTTGAGGTCTTAGATGAGCAACTACTCCCTGACTTGGGAAGATGCTTCACAACTACTGAAAGCCCATGCCGCAGAGTGCGTCACGGATGACGTAAGCCTAACTCCGGCGGAGCATGCGGATATCGAGGCAATGGATAGGGTCACCCGAGCCCATGCCCTGGTTATCGCTCTTTTCTGGGGCGACTACCACATGGCACAGGCGCTGTGGCTCGGTATTCAGGACTGCGTTATCCATCTCGAAGCGGATGGAAATCAGCTGAAGGCAACCCTGGTCTCCGGTGAGAGCTTCGATGTCGACATGAAGCTCCTGGAAAAGTATCAAGCGCATGATCTTCTCGACGAGGAGTTCCAGAACGGAGTTCACCTGGAGCTGGTGACCTTGGTTTCCGGGGGTGCTGATCTGCAGAGTGATTCGCCGTGGGGTTTGGTGCTAGAGGGTAGGCACGAAATCGGTTACGACCATAGCGGGAACTACAAGGTAGGAAAAGAAGGCCTGGAGCTTCCGATTCTGTCCGGTGATCACCTGTATCAGCCTGAGTTGCAGGCAGCGATGATGCGCCGCCGGCAGAGAAATGGCATCACTCCATCTTGGATACAAGACACTCTCTGCTGGGCCTCGGCGGAGATGGTGGCTGCCCACCCAGACAGCCTGTTCGCCATGGCGCCCGTCGTTTCCCTGCACCAGGAAACTGCGGACAAGGTGGGCGGCGAGATCAATGTTCGGTCGTCGAGCGGGCTCGCAGTCAGAGGCCCTGTCGTTGTTGGCGAGCATGTGGAGGCAATCCAGGAGGCCAATGTCATCCGGTACGGTTTCACAGGCTACAACGGGTACATTCCGGGGATTCGAGATCACCGGTTGATCCGGTGTTTCATGCCGAACTATCTCCATGCTGCGGCCACGTGCGAGCCAGGGTTCTTGCTCTGTCGTACCACTGTCGATTTCCTAGCCGGCTTCAGCCAGGAGAAAGAGCAGTGCGGGATGGTCTATGACAAAGCCTTGAACGACTACATCCCGATCAGCCTTATGGCCATCAACGCGGCTGAAGCGCGAGGCCGGGTGCTTGCCGCCGAACAAAACACCGAATACACACCTGACGAGTCCCTCAGCATGGTGGTGAAGCCGGTGCGAGCTGAGATCGGTGAGTTCATGGAGATGCTGAACGAGCCGGCCGAGGTTGCAGCTTTCCAGAAGCTCATGACCCCTGAGCATCGTCAGCTGCTTCTCAGGAGTTTCACCGGCAAGTCAGTCTCTGCGGAGACAATGCACGTACTGCGTGACGTGCTGCACCTAGACTTTGTTCCGGAAAAGCTTGGGTTTGACTCGAGCACGAGCGAGATCAGCAACATGGTCGCCCAAGGAATCCGAATCCCTGCCGGCACACAGGTGTTCCTGGCCGGACGCCCGGCTATGGATAGCATGATGCCCAAGCAAATTAGCCAGCTCCTTGGCCAGGCAGATGGGGTGATCTCAATCTGCGGCTTGCCATCGAATGCGGATGCCCCTGCAATTTTCGAGAAAATGAAACAGGAGGAGCTCCTCGGTCTCGATGGAATGAACTGGCCACTGCGCGAGATGGCCAGGCGTCATTCATTCGACGAGTTCCTCCCGCTGCTCAAGAGCAAGGGAGCCTGGCGCATGGCGTTTGAGGTCTGGGGTGCTGATCCCCTGGCGCCTCACATCCACAAAGTGCCAGAGGACGTCCAGACCCGCATGGCAAGCAGCAGCTTCGACATCTGATGGGGCATAGCCCAGGGGGATACGCTCTATGATGACCCAAGACGAAACGCAGGAATTCCTGTTCCAACAGGAGGGGTATGGATTCCGGCTGGTGGCTCAGCGTTACGACTATTTCGTCGAGAATAACTACTGGCAGTCTATGGACGGAATTGCCTTGACGGACTACAGCTGCGTTGAGTGCGCGCAGATGGGAGTCCTGGCCTCCATTCTAGGCGACTACCGGCTGCTGGCCGAGTGTGTCCTGAGCATGAAGGGTGAGCCGATCATCCTGGAATGGGTCGAAGAGAACATCGCAGGGCGGATCGGCGAGGAGACGTTCTGGATACCTTCGGATCTGAACTCCAAGTGGGGGCTAGAGCACCTGGTCGAAAAGAAGTGTGCCCACGACCATCTCAGGATGACCCACCTGCTGGCCGGCGGCGAAAGCCTCGTGAAGGCCGGCCCCTGGGGGCATTTCCTTATTGGTGCGCTGAGCTCCGACGTCTGCGACTTCGAAAACCAGCTGGTCTCCGATGCGAAGCTGCCGCTGCCGGCGCTTGTGGCCGGCAGAGTAGAGGCGGCTGGACTGCTGGATGGCCTGCTCAAACTGGGGAAAAGTCAGGGCAGCGCGGCGGAGTGGTTCGACGACATGCTCTGCTGGGCCTCGCCAGAGATGGTTGCAGCTTATCCGGGCCAGCTTGACCCTTTCGACTCCATCGTCAGGCTGATCGCTGATGGCCCTGAGCACAGTACCAACTACCACACCGTGACGTTGAACGGGCCGGCGTCGAAATGGGAAGTGAACGACATCGAGCAGGTCGGACGTTTGACCTATGGGTTGCTGCCCAAAGATCGTCACGGAAACGGTATCGACTTCGTGCTTGGGCGCAACTTCCTGCCATCAGTCACCGAGGCGGTGTTCAGCGCAAACCCTGTGCTGGTGCTATGCCGTACCTCGGTAGCCTTCCTAGATCAGTTCGCCCGTGAGCCGGCCGGCAACCAGTCTGAATACGACGATGCCCTCAAGAGCTACCTGCCGTTGAACCTGCTGGCGCTGCGGCATATGGAGGCGAACGGCACGGAGCTGGGCAGCGACCCCGCAGTGGAGGTGCGGTACGACTTTGGGCCCAAAGGCATCCTGACTCTGGAGCGCGAAAGCGTTGAGGGGTTCTTGTCGACGAGCACGAACACTCCGGAGGTGGCTCCTGGCATCCAAAAGCTGATCCCGGAGCGGTATCTGCAGGCGATGCTCTACAAAAAGATGGCCGGCAGCATCTCTCCGGATGATGCTGCGCACTTGCGCGATGCATATGGCGCCGACATAACTGGTTCCGTTATCTCGGTGAACCTCTCTGATGAAGAGTTGAAAGCCCTGGAGAAGAAAGCGGTTCTGCTGCGCAGCGACTGCAAGGTGACCTTCAGAGCTTGCGACTACCTCAGTGCTGAGCAGCTTCAGGGTGCCGTCACTCGCGCCAGGGCATTCTTCCAGGGCAGACTGGAGGTGTGTGGCGTCGATATGGACACCGCGACTGAGGCCGAAATTCTAGCCCGCTGGCACGAGCTGCCGGCCGGGCAGATGAGTCTGGCCCATGAAGACCTGCGGGTCGTAGGTCGGATGAGGGGATTCGATGCCTTCCTTCCTGTGCTCAAGGGCCAGGAAGACTGGGCAATGGCCTACCAGTTCTTCGGCGCCGACGCGGTGGAGCCCTATATCGACAGGCTTCCTGACCGGCTGGCCACCAAGATGTGTATGGATGGTTTCTCGATCTGAAGGACGAGTAACCTCAACCTGATACAGGGCCTTACCCTCGGAAGTACTTCCATGCTCGATAGTGAAGACACGTACCTGTTCCTGCAGGCGCAGGATTCCGAGGTCTATGACCTGATCTTCTGCCGATATGGGCATTTTCTGGAGCACGAATGGCCGGGCGCTTCTGAGAGTGATCTCGAAGGGCTGACCATCAGCGACTACGCCCAGGCTGGGGTACTGGCTGCGCTTCTTGGCGACTACGAACTCCTTGTTCAGTGCGTGCTGGCGCTCAAGGGGGAGCCGGTATTGCTGACCTACCAAGGCGACGTGATGCACTGCAGCGTTGGCGGCGGGCAGCCCATTGAGATCCCAGCCAATCTTAATTCCGAAGAGGGCATGGTCAAGCTGGCCGACAACGACCTGGTCTCCGATCACCTGAAGATGGTTCGGCTGCTGTCCGGCGGTGACAGTCTGGTTGCCGGCAGTCCGTGGGGCCATTTCCTGCGTGGGGCTGCCAGCCAGTATGTGTTCGACGGAAACAACCATGGCGTGGCTACAGCTCAGTTGCCGATCCCTGAGTTTCGCGCTCGCGCCGTGGCCGATTCCGGGCTACTTGAGGGCTTGATCCGGAAAGGACAGCAGGACGGCAACGACCCGGCCTGGTTCGACGATCTGCTGTGCTGGGGCAGCGCCGAGATGTTGTCTGCCCATCCGGAGAACCTTCAGCCGTATGACGTTGTTTTTCGCCTGTTCGACAAGGAGAAGGATGGCGGTGCCGATATCTGCCTGACCCTTACCGGCCCGGCCGGCGAAGAAGAGCGGGACTCGCTTCCTCGGGTGATGGGGGTTCACTACGGAATGCTACCCGTGGGGCGCCCTGGCAACGCTATCGACCAGTGCCTGGAACGCAACTTCCTGGGTAGCACGCTGGCGCACTGTGCCGATGCCGGCCCAGATCGAGTGCTCTGCCGTACCACTGCGAGTTTCCTGCAGTCTTTCCCGCGCACCCCGGTGGTCAACCAGGCCGCCTATGATGAGGCCCTCGAGAACTACCTTCCGGTTCAGTTGCTGGGGCTCCGGCACATGGTGGCCACAGGCACCCAGCTGGCGACCAATCCTGAGGTCGATGCCGGCGATCACCTTTGTGCCGAGGCGACGGTGAGCCTGGCCCGCGTTCCAATGAGCAAGTTTTTTGAGCAGGCTATGGTCTGGAAGGGCGCAGCGTCAGCCCTGCGCCGGCTCATTCCGGCTCAGTACCTGGAAGGGATGCTCAATTACCAGGTAATTCAGTCGCTTCATACCCGCAAGGGCCTCGATCTGATGTGCCATCTCCGTGATGCCTACGACTTCGACGCTACTGGTTCCAGGATCAATATCCCCCTGGAGATCGGCGAGTTCGAAGTCCTCGCGAAGAAGAAGCTCTCGCTGGCTGGCGACTGGAGCGTCAACTTCACCCAGGGCACCGACCTCAGCGACAAGGAGGTTAAGCAAACTCTCACTCGCGCCAGGGCCTTCTTCCAGGGCAAGATTGAGGTAGGTGGTGTTGATTTCGAAGCCTCGCCGGCAGAAATCCTGCAGGCCTGGCATGCTGCGGTGAGCAGCAACAGCTTTGATGCGCTCAAGAACCTGAAGCTCCTGGCCAAGTCCCGGACGTTCGAAGAGTTCAGGCCGGCGCTACAGTCCAGAGAGGACTGGGGCGTCGCCTACGAGGTATTTGGTTCGGAAGTGATGGAGCCCTATGTCGATAGGCTCCCAGACAGATTGGCCACAAGAATGGCCGTACAAGGGTTCGAGATCTGATGGCACGCAAACAAGAAAAAGACGAGCTCCGTGGCGAAACGCTGCTGAGCAATCTCCCTCATACCCCAGCCAACTCGATCATCCGGCAGCGGATTTCCTTCATCCACTACGGCTGGCCAGAGATCAACCCTGACGTCATTCAGCAGATGTCCAAGCTTTCCGACGTCGAGCTGGCGCAGGTCGGTACTGCCGCCGCGTTGTTGGGTGACCAGCGTATTGGGAAGCTGGCAGTCGAGAAGTTGGACGGCAAGACGGTGGTTCTTGAGCAGCGTGGAGATGAGGTCTGGGGCCGTCTGGGCGACCACGAGCCGTTCCTGGTGCCGGCCGAGATGTGCAAGCTGTTGGCCGTGAAGGCGGTGGACTTCCATTTCGACAAGCTCGATTTGCTGGTGCAGACCAGAAAGTTGTTTGGCGGCGCCGACCTCCTTGGGCGCGGCCCGCATGGGGGTTTCCTGGAGAAGTGCATCCCAGAGGAGTTGGAAGATAAACACCTGCCACCCTTCGCGAAGAGCCGGCTCCCTCTGCCGGCGCTGGAAGATGACATCGTCAGCACCCCTGGACTCCTCGAAGTGCTCCTGGCTAAAGGGGCTGGTGAGGGTGTCGATCCGGGCTGGTTCGACGACATCCTGTGCACAGCTCCAGTCGATATGGTTGATGCCTATAGAGGTAAGCTCATCCCGCTAAATGCCACGGCGCGCCTGCTTGGTACTGTTGCTGGTTCGAGCGATGAGAAGAGTGTGACCCTCGTAGGCGAGAGGGGCCAAAATGAGGTTGCAAGGCTAGATTCGGCCACTGAGTTCGAAATCGGGCTGCAGTCCGACGGTAAGCCGCTGAACGCCATCGACTTCAGTCTGGTCTACATGTTCTGCGGGTACGAGGCCCCAGCTGCACTTAGTGTCCCTGAGGGGCATGTGCTGTGTAGGACTTCGGCACGCTTCCTGGACAGTTTCCCGCGAGAGCCAGAGCCGGAGTTCGATCTCTACGCGTCGCTTCTCAAGGATTACCTGCCGCTTCCGCTCCTTGGAATCAAGTACCAGGTAGCGAACGGCCGCCGCCTGGGTACAGCACGCAAGTCAGAGCTCGAAAATAAGTACTCCGTAGCGGGGGTTTGTCTCCCATCGGTTATGCCGGCACATTCTGCGATCTATTCAGCCCTTGGTAACCCGGCCATGACTGAAAAGATCAAGCAGGCTACATCGCAAAGGGCTCTTCGTGCGCTTGTGGAGGGAGCAGGAGGTTGCTGGGTTACCGCGCGTGAGTTCCAGAACCTTGCTTTGAACTACGGCTATGTCTCGCGCTTCAAGACAGTGCAGCTTGACCTGGAGGGTCATGAGGTCGCGATGCTGGAGAGGAATGGCCTCCGGATGCCGGGCGCCAATTTCGTTGTTTCGTCCTGGGCTGAACACCGACTAAACGATGTGGCAGCTCTCCTATTCCGCCGCACCTTGGCAATGACGGATGGCCCCTCGACCCTCAATGATCTCCCTACTGACATGGCGGCAGGCGATCTGTATGCCCTCTGGAAGCGCGCAAGACACCCTGTGGTGCGTTTCTTGATGCTCACCCAGGGGATACAGGCTATGGCGCCAGCTTTCGTCACCAGGGGCGATTGGGAGGCCGCCGCTGATATCTTCGGCGCCGATGTTGTGGATGCCTTCGATCCTACGCTGCAGGCAAGAGTCGCTCGGAAGCCAACGGCTGACGGCCCAGGCTTATATCTACGAGAGCCATGATTAAAACGCTGGACATGTAGCCCGGCTCTGACGAGATAACCACGGAACGCCTGATGTCTAAAAAGATAACCCCTGACCAGCTGCTTGAAGACCGTCTGAGCGGTCTATTAGAAAAGTTCAGTTACGACCCGCTAACAGATGCCCAGCGTCGGGCTGTGCTGGCGATGAGTCCAGGTGAGTTGGGGCTTACCGGGACTCTTGCAGCGTTCAAGGGTGACACTCAGCTGCTGGCTTGTGTGCGCGATCAGCTCAGTGCAGTTCCTGTAGCACTTGAGTTCGCTGGGGCTGGCATTCGCGGCACCCTCGCGACAGGGGAGAGCTTCACCCTCGGCCTGAATGAAGGCACCGAATGGTGGACTTGTACTGCACTGGCGACCGAGGAACTGATGCGCCTGATCCGGGAGTTCTCGGGCGGGGAAAGTCTTCTGACTAGCTCGCCATGGGCTTTGATGCTGCAAAACGCCTACTCGCACCAGCGTGACGATGCCGGCGACATCGGGCAGGTCGACACGCCTCTGCCAATTCTTGTGGGTGGCCGGGTGCTCCAGTCAGGCCTTCTCACCGCGTTTGAACAGAGAGCTGTCTGTGGCTCCGACCCTGCCTGGTTTGACGACATTCTGTGCTGGGCAAGTCTTGATCAGATTGAGCAGCACAGCACTGACCTTCTCCCACTGGATGGTGTGTTTCATGTGGTGGGAGAGGGCAAGGACGGGGGTGATGAGGTGGTCGGGGTACGGGGAGGCCTCTGCAATGGAGCAGTGGAGGTCGAGCATGTCTCGACCATTCGCGAGATCAAGGTCGGGTACATGGGGCTAGGCCGTGCTGCGGACATTATCGACTATGAGCTGGTAATGGACTTCTTTGGGCACAACCTCCGGTCGCTTGTGCTCTCCGGCGATGGTCTGAAGCTCTGCCGGACAAAGGTGTCCTTCCTGGCGGGCTTTACTCGCGATCAGGATTCGAGCGTTGCGCACCTCCAGGAGCGCTTCAAGGAGTACTTCCCGATCAGGCTGTTGTCGGCCAGGGCCAACCAGGCGCTCGGCATCGAGTTGGGTACTGACGACATCTCCCCGGATGGTAACGACAACCTGACTGGGATCATGGAGTTACAGTCCTTCTCTCCGAAAGATTTCATGAGAATGATCATCCAAGACACCGACTCACGAACACCGATAAAGGAGATGCTTCCACCTCAGTTGATCGAGCAGATCTTTTTTGAGGGATATCAGGAGACCCGCGTACAGGCGCATACGATGGCCGAGCTGTCTGAGCTATTCGGCATTGCGCCAAGCAACCCCCGCCTGTACGTCTCGCTCGCGATGAAGGAAACAGGGGAATTGCATCAGACTACCAAGCTCCCGGCTGGTAGTGATCTTGATCTTGGGCCCGTTGGATTCGGGGATGTCGAATGTGAGGCCAAGCGGTACGCGGGGCTTCTGGAGCGCCTGGAGGGGGCGGTCACCTATGGGGGCATTCCTTCCACTTCGTCTCCGCGCGAAATCCTCCAAAGCTACAGCTCTCAGGACGGGTTGAGCCCGAGCCAGCGCTGGGCGCTGATACAGATGGGGCGGAGCGCTGGTATCGCCGCCTTCGATGAACTCAAAGATGTCGACGGCTACTGGGACATGGTTCTCGACATCTTCGGCATCGATGCGGTCGCGCCCAACATCGGAGAGGTAGACGACCGTGTTGCCACCAGGGCCATGACCATGAGCCTCGATCTCTAGCCTTCACCACTCGACAAAATGATTGACGCCTGGCCGGCTGCCTGGCGCAGAACCTACAACGATGGTCTATTCCAGATGAGCAAGATCACCCCGAAGCAGCTGATTGAAGAACGCGAGGCGGTCGTGGAGCAGCTGGGGTGCTATCCGGTTACTACCCATGCGGACAAGCTCGCCATAGATGCGATGGCTCCCGCCGATCTCGGTTTGACGGGCGTGCTGGCGGCATTCAAGGGTGACAAGGATGTCCTCGCGATTGTCCGTAAGAGACTGGGTGTAATCCCGGTATCTCTTTCCTTCGATGGAGGGGAAATAGCGGGGGCCTTGGCTTCCGGAGAGAACTTTAGGCTTCCCTTGGGATACTGCTTGTCGAACCAGTGGTGGCAATGGGATCGAACTGATCTCGAAGAGCTCATGCGATTGATTTTGGAGCTATCAGGTGGTGAGGAACTCATCTCGAAATCCCCTTGGGGACTGATCCTTCAGCCACTGTATGAACATGACCTCGAGTACGCGAGTGAAATTGGTCAGCGGAATACGCCCCTTCCAGTGCTCTGCGCGGGGCGAGTCATGCAGTCTGGGGTGCTCCAAGCCCTGCGCGAGAAGGTGATCCCCGGCTTTTCTGCTTCCTGGTTCGATGACACCCTCTGCTGGGCGACCTCGGAGGAGATTGCCCTTCATGGGGAGCACCTGCTGCCCCTGGACGGGGTATTCCAGGTAGAAGGGGTGACTGCCGGCGGAAAGAGGGAGGTCATCAGGATTCGCGGGGCTCTCCCTGATGGAGTTGACGAGGTTGCTGGCGTTTCGACCATCGATTCGATCCGGTTTGGTTTCGAAGGGCTTGGCCGAGATGCAAACATTCTGGACTCCGAGCTGATCAAGCACTTTTTGGGAACCGAGTATTCGGCGCTATGCCTTTCGAACGATGGCCTGAGGCTCTGCAGGACAACTGTGTCGTTCCTCTCGCAGTTCATGTGGGATGAGGTGGCCGACATAAAGCCCTACCTAGACCGGGTGGAGACGTATTTCCCGATGAAGCTTATCTCTGCCAAGGCAAACCAGGCCTTGGGAGTAAGTCTGGGCTCAGAAACCTACGACCCAGACGCCGGAAACATGTTGACGGGAATCCTGACGGCCAGAGAGGTCACTCCTCAGCAAGTTTTCGAGGTCATGGCGCTACGGCCGGTTGAGCGCGCATCGCTCAAGAAAATGTTGCCCCAGACCCTCAGTGCGCAGATTGTCCGCCAGGGAAACCAGAAAGCACGCTATAGCCCCGAGATCATGCAGCGGTTGATGAGCAGCTTGGACGTAGCACTTCCGAACTTGCGGTTGAACATCTCAATGTCCAACGTCCAGCCAACAACCGACGCTGAGCAGGTTGGTATCCCGGCCGGCAGCGACCTTCAGTTCCATAGCTTCGAAAGGGAAAGCGAACGCATGAGCGCCAAGCGATTTTCAGACCTGCTGGCGCGTTGCGAAGGCCCTGTAACCTTCGAAGGCATACCTTCGGATGCGGGCCCTGTGGAGATCCTGCGGCTCTACACCGAACGGAAGCTGAGCGCCAGCCAGCAGTGGGCAATGACCGAAATGGCTCGCCGTGTTGGTTTGGAGGCCTTCGAGCCTCACCTGGGCGCCGGATATTGGGACGCTGCGATGGACTTCTTCGGTGCCGATGCGGTGGCGCCGCATATCGCTGACGTGGAAGATCGCGTTGCTACCAGGGCTATGACCCTGGGCCTGGATCTGTAGCCTGCCAGCGTGGCGCCGGCCACGTCTGCTGTGAGACATTGGGGGAAACAGGAGTCCCTCAATTGCGGCGAAAAACAGCCAACTTGGACTCGAACAAGAGGTTGGTCAATGGCGAAATCACAGGCGTGGATGGACTTGACCGAGAAGGGGCTCGAAGAGCGCTCCAACATGGTCGCGATGGTGGTCAAACAGCTCTCCTTTGACGCCATCCTGCGCATCAAGAACATCCCGACCCTGGAGGTCGCGCCGGCCTTCATCTGGGCTGTGCTGGTGGGTGATGCTGATGTGGCTGAAGCCCTGGCCGACAGACTGAGAGGCGATACTGTGGTGCTGCGCGGCGAAGACGGTCGTTACTTCGTGCAACGCCTACCTACTGGCACCGGCCAGCAGCTTGAGTACCCGGAAATCGAGGTAGACAACCACTCCTTTGACGGGAACCGCCTGCTGCTCTGCAATTCCAGCGAGAATCTGCTGCGCCTCATGGCCCTTGCGAGTGCAGTCACCGGCCAAGACCTCATGCAGAGATCAGAAGTGACCCGAATCTTCACCAGGGGCCGGGACGAGGAGTGGATGCCCAAGGAAGTCGACCTGAAAGGGCCAGGACGCGTGCGGATGCAGCTCCCGTATGTGTCTGGTGGCCAGCTCAATCGCTGCGAGCTGGCCGTGGCCATGGCGCGCCGGCAAGCGGATGCTGGCGCATTTGGCGCCTGGTTCGAGCCGATGCTCTGCGTAGTCGACGATGCTGATCTGGAGCGCTATGCGGGGCATCTGAAGCCTATTGATCACAAGCTCAAGGTCGAGGGCTATGACGGCGACCTCCAAACGGTGGTCGAGTACACCCCGGCCGAGATCCAGGAGCTAAGCCCCGAGAAGCTAAATGAGCTGCTGCAGACGCACGAGTACATCTTCAGCCCGGTAGGTCGGGACGAGCCGCTGACTGCTCCTGATCTGGCCACCCTGCGCAACCTGGGCGGCAACCGTGCAGTTGTCATGAGCCAGAAGAAGCAAGGCCAGACTCTCTGCCTTACCAACCTGAGCTTCCTGCTGGGCCTGCCGCACGAGCCCGTGCGGCGCCAGGTGGACAATATCTACCACGGCACTCTGGCCGAGTTTGTCCCGGTCGACCTGCTCAAGGCGTCGGCATTCGGTTCAGCCAAGATCCAAGCCGTGACCTACCGCGCAAAGGGTACGAAGGTGCTCCACCACCGGGAGGTCGGTTATCGCTCCCTGCTGGCGCTGCAGCAACACCTGCCCGTGACCTACTTCGATGCATTGGTCGAAAGCGCCCGCCCTGATCACCTCGAGTTCGAGGAGTACCTGGCGTTGGCCGGCATCCTTGGTTACCGCGACCGGCCCTACAATTTCGCATTCCCAGTCACCAGGACGAACGTCGATGCCTTCAAAAAGTTCGAACTGCGGCTACCTGCAGGATCGAGCGTCAACCTGCAGCATGGAGAGAAGGACAACGTCTCCCAGGAGGAGCTCGATTTTCTGCTCGAGCTCTGTGACGGCCAGGTGCACTTCAACGGGCTCAGCCAGGAACTGTCGACTGATGGACTCTACGAGCGGCTTACCACAGATAAGGCGTATCGCATCGAAGGCGGGCCAAGGCTGGCGCTCTTCCTGCTGATGCGCCGTCATTCGATTGAGGAGTTTATCCAGCACTGCGAGACGCCTGAGCATGGCGAGGCCCTGCACGAGGTATTCGGCACCGAAGGGCTGCTGCCTTACATGGATCTCCTCAAGGATAATGTCCATACGCGAATGGCAGTAGACGTACTGCAGATCTGACGACAGAACGAGCATGGCCAACGAACATCTCTTTGAAGCTATCAAGGCCCCGCTGTCTCCTGGCATCGAGCGTCTGGTCGGCTACTTCCACGACCTGTTCTTCGGCAATGCCACGCCGATGCCGGCAAAGGTTGTCGCCTCGATTCCTGATGATGACATCTCGGCTGCGTTCGTGACCTGCTTCTACATCGGTCATGTCGAGACCGCTCGCTTGTGCTATGCCAGGCTGCAGGGCGACATGATTGACCTCAAGGTCGAGGCGGGGGTAGCCAACATCCGGCGCCTGCCTACAGGTATATCCGGCCGAGAGTGGCGCGATGTGGAACTCGATCTTGAGAAGATCGACATGTTCAGGATGCTGGGCACCTGCAGGAGCAACGCTCTCACCGAGTTGATGGCCATTACGCAGGACGTCACTGGCCAGGATCTTCTTAAGCCGGGCTTTTTCAGCGAATCCATCGCCAAGGGGCCAAGCTTCGCTATCGCTGAAGTCGAGTCAATGCCAGAGGTGCCTGCTCACGCAAGCGGCTTCTGCGTCCCGACGCTTACCGAGGAAGGCCTCACACATCCCGATCTTGCGGTGAACCTGTACAACCATGGTGTTCAGCCAGGTGTTGATCCGGCTTGGTTCAGCACGATGTTCTGCCTGGCGGATGAGGCCACCATTGCCCAACACCCCGAAGATCTTCTGCCGATAGACAGGCAGCTGTCTGTCCAGTTTGGAAACTGCAATCTGACTGGGCCGGAGCTATTGCGTCGGATGGATGATCCGGCTTGGATCATCGCGAACCAGGATGCGGTTGCTTCGTGGGCATTTGTGGCGCGTGGACATGCCATGACGGCTTACGACGCCCACCTGGTGCACCAACTGGTCGATTCTCATACCTTGCAGGGCAATCATCCCGAGGGGCTTGTTCTCTGCAAAACAACAGCACCGTTTTTGGTGCGCCAGGCCGGCCACCTCGAGTACCTAACCGATGAGTCGCTTGGCGTCTTCGAAAGGGCTCTGTGTCACTTCACGCCTTACGATCTCGTGGTATCCGCGTTGGCGCCTGTTTCAGAGGTCAGCTTGCCGAGAGCTCTAAGCCGGCTCGGGGAATTTCTCATGGGCGCTTGTGGCGCTACAGCAGCTGTGAGGGCTATTGGCGAGGCAAGAGTGCGTCGATACGCCGAGGCGCTGCAAACCGTGAAGGTCAGCCTGGAGCAGGGCATTTTCCGTGAAACTGTGCTGGGGGAAGCTCAGCCTCCACTGGCTGTCGAGATCAAAATGACCCAGACGCAGATCGGTCTGCTCAATGAGAGTGGTTTTGCATCCAGACCAGGGATGAACTTGATCCCAACCCAACCCATTCAACCTGGTTCCTGCTGGAAGCAGATGCGCGATTTCCTTGCTCTGTGCCAACCCGGTGTGAGTGTACTGGACATCCCCGTCGACATCTCCGACGAGTCGCTGTTCGACTTGGCTATCGTTGTCGGGATGAACGAGAGGGGAATGCGACAGGAAGTGGTTCACGGGCTTATGCGCGAGCGTGACTTCCAGTCCATGATCGCTCGCTGCAAAGAGCCTGATCACTGGGGCGTGATGCATTGCATCTACGGCGATCTCTACATGGAGCCGTACCTCCACGAACTGCCAAACAACCGGATGACGCAGCTGTCAGTCCAGGGCTTTGAAATTTGAGGTGCAATTGATGACAAATTCGACCCCCTGGGACGACTTCGTTTCAGTCCTGCAGGATCGGGTGAACAACAAAGGGGCCTGCGACGATTCCCTGGTGCAGCCGGCTGTCGATGGCCTGGCTGAGGGGCAGATTGCCCACGGATTCGCCCTGGCCGGGCTCCTCGGTGAACTGGCTACGCTCAAGGCCCTGGCCATCAGGCTCAAGGGGGACATGGTCGAGCTTCAAGACGTAGGGGGCGTCCTGACGGTCGCCCGAGTGGCGATTATTGATGGGCAGCCTTTCCCAATGGCTCCAGTGGAGGTCGACGTCGATCTCTTCGATGACCAGGTTCTCGATGCTTTCCATAGCCAGGTCAGCCTGAGGGACATTTTGCTGACCATTCGAGCGTCGACGGGAGAGGATTTTTCCCAGCCATCTGTATGGACGCGCCAGATCCTGAGGCATGACAATGCCTATTGGAATCAATTCTCCCAGTCCCGCAGGCTTGATGGCTGGCCGGGCACCAAGCCACCTCATCTCACCGCCGGAGGTGAACTTCACCAGCCTGAGTTGGCGATTGCCTTGTTGCTGAGCAAGCAGGATGAGGGGATTCCAGAATCCTGGTTCAGTGACATGATCTGCCTAGCCGACCCGGCGATGATATCTAGCTACCCGGATGACCTGGTGCCATTCACCACCCAGTGTCGGATTACGAACCGAAAGGCCGTTGGCTGCGAGGCCGGCGATTTCAGTCAGGAGGAGGCGCTCGCGCTGCCGGAGGAGGAGCTCGACGCTAGGTTGAGCCATGGAAGCCTTAACTTCCAGCTCAGACGAGCAGATGGCAGTATCAGCCCCACCGATGCGGCGCTGATTTACCAGTATCTGCCACGAAATGCCGTCCTCCATGACACGGCCATTGTCAACAATGGGCAGATCTACTGTCGGACGACCCCTGAGTTCTTGCTGAGGTTCCCGCATGTGGCTAATCAGGAAACTCTCACCGCCTCCGTGGAAACTCTCAAGGATACGGTGCCGGTACATGTTCTTCGGGGTTATTCCTTCACTGAAGGTTTGTACAAGCCCGCCGAGCAGGTGGTCGGTGTCTACCAAATTTCCAGGGAGTGCCAGCGCAGCGGCTTCATTCACAGGGCTGTGATGAAGCACTTGCACCCTGAACTAAAGAATCGAATCGCTACCCACCTTAAGACGAGGGATGCTGGAGGGGTCGACTTCGAGACCTACCTCGGGCTGATGAAGGCGTTTGGGGTAAAGCCGGGAGAGGTTGCGATCCTGGTTGATCCGCACCCATCCGATCTTGAGGAAATAATCGCGTCCCCTCAGCAGTTACATGCAGGTGGCATGATCAACTTTACCCGGCAACCAGCAAACGACGCTGAAAGGGAGATGATGGATGTTCTGTTGGACATTTGTCCTTCCGACATCCTGATAGGTGGCGCTCCCAAGGGCATTGAGGTCGAACGCCTGGCCTCATTTCTGACCTCCGAGAAGCAATACTCGGATCGTCAGTTGGCCGCCCTATACCTGCTCATGCGACAGCATCCCATCCAGTTCTTCGCTGAGAAGTGCACGGCCACCGAGCATTGGGAGCGACTGCACGAGGGTTTTGGCACCGAAGCAATGGAGCCTTACATCACCAGAGCACCTGAGTCGGTTCAGACCGGCATGGCGCTCGACACACTCGGTCTCTGAGGGGGTGGGCATGGATAGGAATGAAGCATGGCAGGCGTTCACCAGCATCATCGACAGCCGCTGGCTCAATGCGACACCGTCTGTAGAAGATGATCCAGCTCGAATAGCAGTTGGCCAACTGGACGAGCGCGATGTGGCTCAAGCGTTTGTTATCGCCGCAATGGTCGGCGACCTTCGGATTCTGACTTTCACCGCAGAGCGCCTGCGCGGAGACATGCTTGACCTTGAGGAGTACGAAGGTGACCTGTACGTAACCAGGATGTCGATGATCCAGGGCGAAGCCATGAGCTACGAACCTGTGAAGGTTCACCGCTCCCATTACGACGGCCAGCTCAAGCTGAAATTCTGTGAAAGCGGTGCCGAGTACATGAGAGTTCTGGCCCAAATCCAGGCTGTATCTGGGGCAGACTTCATTTCACCATCGCCTTGGGCAACGATGCTTCTCAACCTCGACTCGTATTCCTTCGGCGGATCACAGTTTGGCACCAGTGCTATGCATGGACGCATCCTTGAACTGCCTACGTTCCATGCTGGCCAGATGGCAATCCCTGAGCTACCGCTCGTGCTCTGTGAAAAGCAGCGCGCTACCAGCGGTTGTAAAGAATGGTTTGGGCAGCTTGTGTGTATTGCAGATGCAGAGACCATCGCGTTGTATCCCGATGACCTCAAGCCGATTGACCTCAGCTTCCTAGTGGTTGACGAAAACGATTGGGAAGTGGGCGGGGCCATCGACCTTCGTTCCCTCGAGAGCCTTTCGGTTCCTGATCTTGGTCTGTACCTGAAGGGGAAGGACATCGTCACCCGCAAAGTGTCTGCAAAGAACCTGCTGACTCCTCATGAGATGGCTGTTCTGAACTCCTTCGTTAAGCACCCGGTCTCCTCACCTGATCAGATGGAAAAGGGGATGAAGTACTGCCTAGTATCTTTGGAGTTTGTGATGGGCTTTGATTGCGAGGTCGACGAGGAGAGGCTGGCTAACTGCCGGGTTGGCTTGAAGAACTATGCCCCAGTTCACTGCCTTCAGGGTCTAGCCTTTCCCGATGAGGTTCAGGACGCTAACGTGTGCCGCCACAAACTCAGCTCTTTCCTTGTCGGGTGTATGTCAGGATCGATGCTGGCGAACGAGGTCACAGGTGGTTTGGCTCAGGGCCTTGTAAACAATCTCGTTGCCATTGCGTGCTCGAAGAGGCTAACGGCTGACCAAGTCATCAGCATGTTTGGAACCCTGGGTGCTCCTAAGCAGCCGGTCAGCTTGAAGGTCGATATCGACGATTTCGATCATGACAAGCTGCTGGATGCACAGGTCACGATTCCTGCCGGTTCGGACATCACCTTCGAGTCCTCTGACGATGAGCCCATGAATCCGAGTGTTCTGGAGGAAGTGATTGAGCTCTGTGAGCTACCAGTAAAGATCAATCACCTTTCCTCTGACATGGGAGGTGAGGCCTACTTCAAGGCCATCACCGACAAGAAAGTTGTGGAGAACGAGAACAGCTATATTGCTTTGAGGTTGTTCCACAGGGTAATTCCGGTTGAAGAAGTGGTCGTATTCTGCAAGGCTGCGTCGGATTGGGACGCGGTGCTCGACTTCTACGGCCCCGATGCGCTCGCGCCCTACATCGAGCAGTGCCCGGAGAGGGTGCAGACGCTGATGGCCGTATCGACGTTCGATATTTAGAAAGCCCAGGAGGGCGCGTGAATTTCGACGAAAAAGAGGTGATGGACGGGTTGTACGCTTACGAGGAGCGGAACGCCCGCCGTTGGCATCTGCTGGAAGGCCTTCAGCGCTCGACCCTCAAGGGGGAAGATGCGCTCCGCTTTCGGGGAGCCTTCGACAGCCTGCTCCACGGCATGAACGGCAATGACCTGGCGTATGCGCTGGCCCTCGCTGCAGGGTACGGGAGCCTAAGGCTCGCTCTGGATGTCGAGAAGGAACTGCGCGGCCGGGTGGTCGGTTTGTCGACCATCAACGGCGAGTATGTAGCGTCGTGCGCAGTTGATGAATACGGCAACCAGGTTGATGCGGATCCAATCCGTTTCGAGCTCAAGCTCAAGAGGGCTGAGTGCCTATCCCTCGTCGAATCAGGTGAAGAGTATTTAGCGTTGCTTCGGGTGGTTCGCCTGCACACGGGCAGCAATATCGTGAACGACCCTGCCTGGGCCAGTCTCCTACTGCCTGAGGCGCTGCAGCAGAGCGCGCCAAAAATCACCCAAAAACCTCTCATCCGCTCGGGCACCAAGATCCCTGATGTGGTGAATGGGAGGGTTTTGAACCCTTCGCTGCTGTTGGGTCTGATGGCGCTGGCAGATACCGAGGGGAATCATCCGGACTGGTTCGACGACATCCCTTGTTGGGCAGATGAGGCGAGTATTCTCGCTAATCCCGGAGTCCTGGAGCCTGTATTCCCGCTCAATGTCCTCGTGCTGAACGATGAGGAGTTGAACCAAGCCCACGGGGCGCTGCATTTCGCCAATGCTGAGGAACCCCTGCATCCGGATGTGCAGGCTGCTGTCAACGCCGGGAAATTCTCTGTAAAAGCGACGGCCGCCTTCAAGCATCGGGCGATGAAGATGAGCGAATGCCACATGCTGAACTCCATGCTCAGCCTGAACCTGCAGGGTGGCGACCGGACGCTTTACTGGCTCGACGGCGCTCAGGGGATGTACCTGTGTGTTTCGCGGGTTCGGGAGCTCCGGAAACTCCCCAGGATCAGCGAGCAGCAGGATGCTTCGGTCACCGAAGCACTGAAAACCTACTTCCCGGCCAAGGTGTTGGTATCCAAAGCGAAGGGAGATGACGAGCAGAGCGGGGTGGTAGGTAGGACGCTTTCGATCAAAAAGTTCTTCGACCAGGTAGATGATCAGCGCATTCTCGCAGAGCATGCAAAGACGACCCTGCCGTCCTGGTTCTTGGAGAAGGCGGTTGCTGTCCTGGAGCGAGGCACCATCCCCTGGAAAACCTATGTTGGCCTTAACCTTGGGTTCGGCCATCGCGTGGTGCGCTCCTCGGTGATCCTCGACAACGATTACTTGGATCGGTCTGATATGCCTGAGGGACTCTCTATCCCGGATGGCGTCAGCATCGAGGTCAAAAGCTTCGAGGAAGGGAAGGATGACGCCGACTACATCCTGGCAGAGCTGCGAAAGGTCTGCGAGCCAGGCGTGCTCCTGAATGGGCTATCAGACATGACCTCCGACGAGGACTTGTTGGCCTACCTGGTAAGCCCTGAGGTTGAGAGTGGCAAAAAACGAGCTGTAGCCCACCTTGTTGCTCGAGGAAGGCCGATTGCTACCTTGGCCAGGCTTTGCACCCGATCAGCTCACTGGGAGGCCCTGCAGGCCGCTTACGGCACTGTTGCGCTTGAACCCTACGCTGACAAACTCCCCGATGTGGTTTTGACACGCGCCGCAATCGACAGTTTCGAGCTTTAGGGCTTCTTCTACCCAGCCACGATGCTTCGACTCGTTCGTGTCGTTAATCCGGCAGGAGCCGGCTATCGGTTGGGCCATAGCGCTGGACGTATTCGGCCCGGAGCCTCTGATCCCTTTCATGGATGAGATTCCAGAAGCTACGCAAACGGCCATGGCTGTCGTGGGGATTGGCCTGTAGGATTGATCTCCACAATTTCGTTGTAAAAGCGAGGGAGCATGTTTGTTCGCAGGTTGATCAGGACTCTGGCGGCAACTTGCCGGCCCCCGCGTGGAGAGCATGTTCTGGAAGTCTGCAGTCAAGCTCTATATGACTTGATGCGAGCTAAGCTAGAACCCAGGATCTTTTCTCCCCATCGAATGGCGCAGGATATGGGCTACGGCTGGCGCAATACCTGCCGTGACATGAAGATCATGGTTTCTTGCCTCGAGGCCAATGAATGTCTGGTTTTGTTTGTGCAGGCCGTCTACTTTGCCGACGTTATGGTCTTACGGTTCCTGAACAGACGATATGGACGTGGGTGGATCCGAATAGGCACTGCAGGAACTTCACTTGAAGTGCAGGGGTTGGGGCGAACCGTAATCATCGAGATGGCTATGATCCGCAACGATGACTCATCTGCGCCTTACAACCCAAAGCAATCGAATGGGCTCCTTCGTGAAGTAGAGTACGCTTCTAATGGCCTTGCCTTGGCTGCAGGAAGTGCTTGGGGAAAGCTCCTTTTCGAAGGGTATCAACTCGAGTGCCGCCTGGGCTGGGCTGAGCGAAAGGAGCCTTCATTTTTCCCGACTCTGGATGGAGGGGTTCTTCGTAACACTGACCTGGCTCGCTACCTGTGGCGAAAGATGAAGAAGGCCCGGCTCGGGAAGAGTAGGTTAGAGACGACTCTGTGCTGGGCTACGCCGGAGATGGTTCTGGCCTCTGCCGGCGGACTCATTCCGTACCGGCGGCAGTTCGTGTTCACGCTCAGGCAGGCTGATGGAAGTATCACCGAGCTTTTGACGCGGGAACTGCTAGACCCTGCTTCAGCGCCGCTACTTACGAGATCGTATCTCGTTGCGTACCGGTGTGAGTCCGGGCCAGAGCACCAGGAACTCAGCAATCTGGATGTCCTCGCCCTGAACTCGGTCAGGTTTGGCGAGGGGAAGCCAGGCATGCTTTTCTGTCGAACAACCGTTTTCCATCTTCGTAACTACCGTTGGAAACGCCCTCGGAACTGGTTCCCCGACATTCGGCCCATCGACTATCTGCCGTACCTGTATGCCGGGGCCAGACACCTGGATAGCATCGGTGCCCAAACCTCGTGGTTAGCCGAGCATCGTGCCTCTTGCGGCAACGTGTCGATGCGTAACTTCGCGTCGAGGGAAAGCGAGAAGCAGTTGCTTGAGCTTGGGCTCCATGAGGATGACTACAATCGAATCGCTCGTCTGCACCTCATGCGAACCCATCACCATGACTCCCTTGGGGAAGGTTCGCGCTTCGGTCTCTCCAGCGGTGAGCAGGAAATGGTTTTGACCATCCCAGAAGGTGCGCGAAGGTTGAGCTGGGAGGCGGGTGTTAAGTTGAGAGTGTGGTGGCCGCCGGAGCCGTTTGACCGATTCTTTCGGGCATTCCAAAAGCTTGGGGTCAACTGGCGTCCTGTTGAAGCCTTCAATGGAAGCGACGGATCGTTGAGTTTTTTTGCGCAACCGGACGAGCTCTGGCGCTTTGGGAAGGCGAGGGTCGGTGAACTTCTAGAAGTTGGCTCCCTTGGCCCCGTTTGCTTGGCGCTGATGCGAAAGAGGGGAGTCGAGGCCTTCAGCCATATCCTGCTCGCTGACCCATGCTGGGAGCTGGCTATCAAGGCATTTGGGGGCGAACAGCTTGTCGACTATGCCGACCATATCCCTGAAGAGCTGATCACCCAGGTGGCAGTTGACGTGCTCGACGTTTAGGGCTCGAAACCTTCGTCCCGGCGGGTGAGTGCAGCTACGAAAGCTTTCCCGTCGTCGGTGAGCTGGCTGGAGTGCTCCAGATCCCCCAGGAACGCCTTCGCCCGGTCGAAAAGCTCGGTGGCCAGGCCCTGGCCCCGAATGGCCGAGTAGACCATGTGCACGCGACCGCTCTCAGTGCTCAGGCCGCACACAGCTTCGCCGTCGCGGAAGAGACGAAAACGTGGGAAGGGGCCCCAGGTGTACTCCAGGTCGTCGGCGATCATCTCGGAGCCGCCCTCGATGCCGAAGGTGCCCCGCGCCATGGCCGTATTTGCCGGCAAGAGCACCCTGGCCAGTGCGTCTCGTGCGATGTGGATGGCCACGGAGGGGATTGGCTCAAAGTAGGTTGGCTCAAGGCCTCCTTCGGTGAACAGATCCTCATGGCCCTTGCTCTGGATGAAGTACACAACGTGCCCACCCAGGTCGCACCGATAGCACCCAGAGGTCTCATCATCCATGAGGTGCTCGTCCAGGGGCGCTCCCTCCAACAGATCCTCCAGGTCGCATAGGTCGCTCAGCTCTTCAGGGGAAACCCTCTGTGAATTGAGGAGCAGCGTGTGCACGATCTCGTCGCCGTTTTCTTTGCGGGAGAGGCGGTGGGTGTCGGTGGCGAAGAGGAAGGGTTTGCTCATGTCTGGCTCGGGTCGGTTGTTACTTCGATGATGCCCAGGCAGCCGGAGCCAAGGCAAATGACGCCTGCAAAAGAAGGTTGATTGAAAGTATACTTTCAGGGTTCTCTTGTAAAAACGAAACTTAGGTTTCAGAATTGGGACATCGAAAGGTGCCGCAAGCTCAATGCTGGCGCCGCGAAACGGAGATTCGCTTGAACGAATTCACACCCAACCAAAAAGCTGCGATCAAGAAGCTTGAGGCGGCACTTCTCAGTTGCAAACGTGCCGGCCTGGTTATCGTCGGGATCGATGATGGTCTCGTGGCGACCATGGGGGATGAGTCCTACTTCGACGAGGCGCAAAGTACCTCCAGCGTCGAAGCGATGCTGGATCGTATGCATGGTAGAGAGGCTGAGACCCATGCAATCAAGTCCTACGGCATTTACCTCGACAGCGGCGCGACCTGACTTTTTGGAGTTCACCTATGAGCAACATCGTCCAACTGGAGCCTGACTTCGAGAAGATCGCGGTGATGGTTCCCCAGATTTTCGATGGCGACGCCCTGAAAGTGATGCCCACGGCGTTCTACCGTCAGTTCGACCGTGACACGCTCTCCATGATGTGCGTGATGTCCGGCTTGTACTGCCTGCCGACCTTCGAGCTGCTGGATGTCCTGAACCAGCTCATCCTGGAGGTAAGCCCTTCGCGTAACGTGATCGAGGTCGGAGCCGGCAATGGCGCCTTGGGACGTGGCTTGGGCATCACCATGACTGACAACTACGTGCAGACCCGGCCCGAGGTGATCAAGGCGCTGGAGAAGGCGCAGCACAGTCCGGTCTGGTATGGCCCTGATGTTCTGCAAATGGATGGCAACGCTGCGGTCGACCACTACAAGCCTGAGGTAGTGATAGGTGCCTGGGTCTCGCACCGTCATGACCCGAACCATCCAGAGCTGGGTGGCAACATCCAGGGGGAGGGCCTCGACGAGGAGGCCATCCTGTCAAAGGTGAAGCGGTACATCGTGGTTGGGAACAAACACCAGCACGGCAACAAGCCGATCATGCCGCGCGTCACGAAGGTATTGCAGGGCGATTACCTGGTGTCCCGCTCGCATCGCTTCCAGGCAGAGAACGCGATCTTCGTCTGGGATAACCCGGCCAGGGCAGGTGAGGCATGATCAAACGACTGACCCCGGAGGAGTTCCGGGAGCTGTACGTCAAGAAGGGCTGGAACACGCGGAACCTGTCTCTGTTCTGGCGTATGACGCCGCAGTGGCTGAATCGCTTGGTTGCAGACGAAAACCGTGCTCAGCACTGGGATGATGCCGTTCGCGGCCTAAAGAAGTTCAGGAAAGCGTATGTGGAAGGTCTCCCCCTGGCTGTATGAGAGCATCCTCTACCGGTTGCTGATCAAGCCATTGCTCACCTGGGTGCCCGGTCTGTGCGGGCACTTCTACAAGCCCGTTTGCTGGGTTGAGCAGCATCCGTATTCGCCGATCCACGGCCGGCGTGTGTATCAGCAGTACACCTGCGAGCACTGCGGCAAGAAGACCAAGATGATGGGGCAAAAGGAGCTGAAGGCTTTCCTGATCAAGCATTGCCCGACCTGGGGCCCGCCGGGCGGTGACTCGCAGGGATACCGGGATGCAGACTACGCCTGGGATGACGAGCGAAAGCCGAAACTATAGTTTCAAATCCACTTGAAAAACATTGCGCGTTGTGACACAATGACACCATCAAAACGAGTTTAAAGGATTAACACATGTCCGAACGTGAACGCCTTCCGGCTGGCGCCGTCATCTCCTACGCAGACGAGCTCGCAACTGTCGTGGAGGACTTCGGAGGCAGTTCGCTCGATGTCATTGCCGGCGGTATACGCCAGAAGTGGTACTGGAGCTTCGACGGGGAAGAGTGCGTAGTCGTGTCCCGTCCGGACACGGAAGCTGTCGATCTGAACCAGGGTGCCCTGTAATGTCTGCAGCTCAGAAGTGGGTGGTGAAGGTCGTTGAGCGCAGCACCGGCCGCGTGGAAGAGTCCATCAAAGCCAGCCATGAGCGTGTGGCTGACAAGATTGCGGCTGGCCTCGAAATCAACCTCAATCACGACAAGTACGATGTCGTTGTCGAACCTCTGAAGGTCGAGTAATGGCGATGTCACCTGGGCGTCGCCTGGCATATACCGTCATCGGGGTTTGTGCGTTCGTCGTGCTGACTCTCGTACTCCTCGGGACAAGTGGCATGGCCAAGCGTCGAGCGGTCACGAACCTGTACCTACCCGGTACCGAGGGATTCAGGAAAACCGAGTTCATTCGCGACGTCGTCCCCAAGAGTATGCGCATTGTCTTGACCCATGAGGGGCACCCGGAGACCTTTGGAACAGGCTTGGATCACGATGCAGTCAAGAAGGCTGGCATCTCGGAGGACTCGCTCAAGCGACTTCAGGCAGTAAGCCTGGGGAAGCAGACTTATCAGCGCGTCGCCATGCATGTTGTTGTGGACAGGGGACTGCCGGAGAACAACCCAGAGCCGACCCTTTGTGGCGTCTTCATTCGCACACCGGCCATTGAAATGGGCCCTTGGATGCTCAATCTGACACACGAGGCAGTGCATTGCCGTATCAGTCTGCTCCACGCCGATAAAGCCTACATCAAGGCAGTAATGCCGGCAGTGCGGCTGGAGTCTACGATGCTCCCTGGGATCAAATACGGCTACTTCGAGGAAGTGGTGGTGACAGGTGTTCTGATGGCGATGCGGGAGCGGCCGGATATAGCGGCCAGAGCGCGCAACAAGACGATTCGTTCTGTGGCTCGCGGGGTAAACTACGAGGGCTCCATTGGCTATCACACTCAGCAGCGCTTACTCCAACTTTGCCCGACCATGAATGACTGCAGCAGTGATCCGACCACGATGGCCGGCATAATGACCAGTGATGCGGAAATGCTCAAAGCCATCGAAACTGACTTCAAGTGGTTTGAAACCCATGACTTGAGTGTCCAGCACAAGACCGTGGCGCAGAAGGACTAGAGGAGAGAATCGCATGGCCAACTATCCCGAATGCCGACTGGTCTCTGATGAGCAGGGAAACGCAGTCATCGTTGCAACAACCATGAGCTATCCCGACAAGGTGGATGGGATCTACTACACCCTCCATACAACTGAGGGGAAGCTGGTAAACCACGGCCATACAACCGCTGACTTCAAGCAAGCCATGAAGATCGGTGTCGCTGCCGCACGTCGCTGGTTGTTGGCTGAGCGCAAGCGCAAAGAGAAGGCTTCGACTATCAAGCAGGTGGTGGCCAAACCGAAGAAAAAACGCGTGGGTGAGGTGGAGCCCAGTGCAGAGCTTCAGAAAGCCTTCAATGTGCTGCTGAAGTGACCATGGACGACCGGCCGTATATCACCTACGAAGGGATCTATATCCTGGGGGCTGACGGAATCCAGATCACCCCTGAATGCATCGACGAAGACGTTGAAGCTCCCCTGGCGATCCTCCCAGATGACCGGAAAATCCTGGTGTGCGAGTGGGAGAAAATCAACTGCGGTGATGGTAAGGCCACCACCGGGGGGACTACTGAGATTCAGCTTTGGTCTGGTTTCCTGGTAGCTGAATCGCAGCCGGGCCTCTTCAAGGCCATGCAGGATTCTGGCCGGTCTACAAACGCCTGCGCGAGGAGCGCCTGGCAGCCAGAAAGGGGATGAAGCGTTGGGATCTGTACATCCGCTCCCAAACATACGAGCTGGCGATGAACCCCGAAATCGCTGAACGTGTAATCGAGGAAGGCTGGGAGCCGGTACTGAGGTCAATTAGGACATAACATGCGCAAAGAGATCACCGACGTAAGCCAGGCAATCGCTGCCGTCACTGACATCCTGATGGCGATCATCGCTCGCATGGCGATGAGCAAGAATCCTGGTAAGTACGAGCTTAAGCGGCACATCCAGATTGTCACTGCCGCAGTTAAGCTCATGCGTCAGTTTGACGTGAGCCCAGAGGGGACTCAGGTTGCGGATCTGGCCAAGTTCGATGGCCGCGTGGATCTGTGGGCTGCCCAGTACGGGAACCCGATGGAGATCACCATGCCTCCCATGTACGGCACCACAAAGACTGCCGGTGATGCTCTGTTGTTTCTGGCTGAGTGCGTTTTCGCCACTATCGAAAGCCTCACCAACCTTTCTCGTCCGCCAAAGCAGCAGCTGGTTCAGCAGATTGGTGCCGGCCAGGTGGCCTACGATGCGCTGGTGAAGTTTAACGTCGACCTGTCTGGAGCCACATCTCGAGCGCTGGCCGTCCAGAAGGCCGGTGGAAGCGTGCAAGCCTGGGCGGATAGTCAATGAGTGCTCCCAAGCGCAAAAAGCTCACCAAGGGACAAATGAAGCGCCTGGTGCTGGGTGTAAATGGCAGCTACCTGATGTTCGGCGCGCCGACCGCGTGTTTTGACAATGAACTTAGCGACGCTGAGTCCGATGCCTTCCAGATGGCCCAGGACGAACTCGCCCGCTCCATGCTCAAGCGTGCCGGGCTAGACCGCCCCATGCAGGCCCATGAGATCCTGGCCAAGCTTCTGGCCGAGTAAGGAAACCGAAGACGATGGACAAAGAAATCAGGAACCTGGTGGTGTGGTCGGAAGGTAACGAAGTGAGCGGGCAGGGTGGGAACACGGCGTTCGTCACTGCGCCGGATTACCTGGCAAAGCTTCCGGCCGGCGAAGAGCAGAAGGCTCAGCTCGAAGCGTTCCGCCTCAAGATCATTGAAGCCTTCCAGGTGTTGTGGCCGGGCGAAGTTGTCGATGCACAGTACGACTACGAGATGGCCGCTGAAGACGCACGGGTTGATCCTGTATGAGCTATCCCCTGGGCCAGGTCTTCAAGGCGCTGCGACTTTCCACCGGCTACACCCAACCTGAGATCGAAGATCACCTGGAAGTGAGCGGTGGCTTTTGCAGCAAGTTCGAGACGGGTCAGAACGGGATCACGCTCGAAAAGTTGGAGCGGCTGATGGAGTTCTATGGCCTGAGCCTCTCTGGCCTAATCATCTACGCGGCCAACCTGACGCCCGAGTACCTGCATCGCGCCGGCAAAGGTGATGTGCCCGAGCCTCAAAGCTCGGCTGAAGAAGACCGTTACCCGCGACAAGACAAGGAAGGCTGGCTGCAAATGACTCCGACAGTGGCGATCAAGCAGCTGGCCGGTGATCCCATGCTGGTAGTTCGTAGCTCCTTCGAGAAGCCTAGCTTTGACCTGATCTATCGCGAGCAGGTGCAGCGCGGCTACAGTAGCGACTTCGAAGCGAAGAAGCAGGCTCCGGCCTTTGCCAGGCGAGTCCTCGAATCGCTCGCTCAGTCGCTCTAGGAAGCCGCTTATGTCCAACACCAATCGCGCAGCCAAGGCTGCGGCCAGGCAGGGGCGAACCTTCGCCGAGAAGCTCTTCGAGTCTTTCCTCGAGGACGGAATGCGAGGCCCCAATTGGAACTGGGATGAGATGGCCGATCATGCCGGCGAGTTGGCTTGGTGCCAGGTGTGGGTAGAAGGGGATTACAGCAAGGAACAGCAGCGAGAGCATCAGGACATCGCGAGGAAAGCTGCCCAAGCCAAATGGCGTGCGTTGGTCGAAGAGCAAAAGCCCGGCAAGTAGCCGGGCTTTTTCTATCCGTTATGGGAAGTCAAACTCAACGCGGTCTCTTTCTTCCCTTTGAATTCCACACCCACCCCAGGTCTCTTTATCCCAGAACCCTGGAATTTTATCCTTGTACTTTTCACTCAATGTCACATAGCAGTCTGAAAGAGTTTTCTTTTCAGTGTCATTAAGCCCTGTTTTTTCAAGCAAAAGCGTCCTGAATAACAATGGCGAATGTTCTTCTGCAAATTTCCTTTTTCTTTCCTGCTCGGTCTTATCCCAGATCTCGGTGGAGAATCTTAGGAGCGTGTATAGTTCGTAATCAGGAAGATATTTCGCTGCTTCTAGGAAAACTAGATTTGCCTCCCTGAAATCGGCAATGTCGTTTAATCGTGGGTCTTGCTCTTCGTACATCACCTTGTGCCTTTCAGTTTCCAGGCGAATCAAGTTTGCTCGAAGCATGGCATAGGCAATTTGGCTTCCTTGCTTGGCAACAACTTGTAGTGTAGAAATACAACCAGCCCTGTTCGTTTCGCAGGTTTGGAAGGCATCAAGTGCGATCAATGTCCGTTGCTGTTTGGCGCCCCATGTAATTCCGGAAATTAGCACGAATACACAAAGCCATACGATCCCATAACCGATTGCTACGCCGACAAAAATTGACGCCAAGGCTCTAAGGGAGGCTTTCAGAGGTGAGGTGGCTTTGGATTGAGATTTCTGACGAGTGTTCGTTATCCAATTGTTCGTCCGCTCGAAGAGCTTTCGAAGTGAGCTTGCATTTGCTGCTGCATTGTCCTGGTTCATTTTGTGCCTTGGCTATTATTCGATAAAAAGGCGCCTCCTTGGCTTCCGTCTATTATTTTAAAAATATTAGAGGAATGGTGTTGGAATATGCTCTTTGGGGTTTAACGAGTCGGTTCTAAACACCTCAGTTCTGCGAGTAGTCGTAGCGCGGGGCATAGTGCTCGTCACTGTACTCCCACAGAGATCCTTCAGACGCACGGTGGATAGGCGCTACTGTCTCCGAGCAAGCTCCGTAGGTGCGCTTTTGTACGTAGTCCACGATCAGCCGATGCTTGCCACCGAACCGTCTGTCGAGCTTGCTCCAGCAGGTACGCAGCTTGGCTTGCTCTTCCTCCGTTAGACCACTTTTGGCCTCCAGCCTGGCCGATTGCTTCACCCACGGAGTCCATTTTTCTTCGATGCTGCTTAGCCATTCCTGTCTAGCCTCCTCGGAGTAGAGAAGCTCTTCCGCACCAAGCAAGTGATACAGCTGATTGTCCGAGAGGTATGCGACCGCATCCAACATGAGGCTATCAGCTGCTCTGAAGTCGAAATCTCCAAGACGTTCAGGGTCGGACACCATCTGGAGTTTCTCAATTTCGGCTGTCCGGTAATGAGCCATCAGGATGATGTAATTCAGGTAGGAGCCCTGCCTGGCCACTGCCTTCGACATGGGAGTGCATGTATCCAGGTGTTTGTAGCAGAAAGGGTCATCCGTGTTGATCCCGATCCTGGCTGTCTCAGTGTCTGCACCAATGAGGTATGCCTTCTCGACAGACCAAAGCCATGCAAAGCCAAGGCCGGCAATTACTGCCAGAACAGCGACGAACAAGAGGACGACCCTGGTAAGCCTTTGCTTACAGGATTTCTTTGCAACGGAGGGAGTTTCTGCGGACGTGCCTTCTGGAGTGGTGGGGAGCATGAATGCACCTTCTTGTTGTTATTCGCGTAATGATCTTTTACGATGAAATTGAAGTCAATTAGGTTCGATATTTTCCTGGTAATTGCACATGCAGAACTCCGCTCGCGTGAAGATGTACGACCAGCAGCGCCCCGCGAGGTCAAGGCAGCTTGTCGATGAGTTGGGGTGCCTGACCCAGCGCGGTGACCTTGCGCCTGCAGCCAACGACGACTACTTCAAGGAAGTGTGCTTTATCGCCGACGAGTTCGGTGTGGCACCTGGTGACGTGCGTATTGTCGAGGTCAACGGGGGTGAGCTGGCGATTCTGGTTCACTGGCAAGGAAGCGAGAGCTGGCACGGATATATTGATGAAAATTTCTACCAAGCAATGGATGGACTATCGATTTGGTACGGTAGCCCTCGGTTCTGAAAGTCGCCTGCCCTTTACGGTTTCATATCCTGTTGATTCAATATTGATACAGTCAGGGGCCCTGACTTTCTCGCTATATTTCTTGTTATAAAATGCTCTTTGTCGATGCAGTCTTCTCTGTCTAAATTTACGCTGCCTTTTGCATTATTCGGTTAGCGTTCTGAATGGGAGGCTCACTTCAATAATCATTGATGGGAGATCGATCATGGATTGGGAGCATGAGACGGACAAATGGCCGTTCGTTAAGGCTAAGCATTTCAATGCAATCAAGGATGTTAGAGACGTGAGGCTGATCGTCATTCATTCTATGGAGGCTCCTGAAAAAGGTGATACGGCAGAAGCTGTAGCAAAATACTTTGCCACCACTGCCACCGAAGCGTCCGCTCACCTTTGCGTGGATAACAACAGTATCATCCAATGTGTGCTTGACAATGATGTTGCTTGGGCCGCTCCAGGCGCCAATCACGATGGTGTACACATAGAGCTTGCTGGTTATGCAAAGCAAGAGGAAAAGGAGTGGCTGGATGCATACAGCGTACTTGTGCTGGAAAACGCAGCAGAAGCTACGGCTCAATACTGTTTGAAGTATTTGATACCGATTCGCCATCTGACGGATGCTCAGCTTAATGTGAAGTCAAATCGTGGGATCGTCAGTCATGCCCAGGTGTCCAAGGTCTTCAAAAAGAGTACTCATACCGATCCTGGATCAGGATTTCCCTGGGATCACTTTATGAGTAGGGTTCTTGAGAAATTCAATCAGAGAAAGAAGCTTCTTGGTCTGAACTAGAAAAATAGGGCGCGATATGGCGCCCTATATTTTTCATTGAATTCTATTGTCGTAAAGCTTCTGTTGTTTTTGTAACTCTTTCTCAAGATCCTGGCTTGGGAGCCAGTTCCAATGGAATTTTCCTGGTTTGATTTCGGTCGCCTGAGGTGGGGGAGTCGCCTGAAGACTTGCAATCTTTTTGTCGATCTTTGGTATGTAGTTTATGGCAGTATTGCACTCCGTATTTCTATCAACCGACATAATTCCTGCCTTTGTCGTTTCTAGAACTACTCTGTCAGTTTTTGCACTGTAAGCTATCGAGTAAAGGTCGTGGCTGATTAGCTCGGCCTTTGAGCAAAGATCGTCTTTCGTTATGCCTTCCGTTTTTGTTTCGTCTGCCCAAATACCGCTGAACATCAAGAATCCTAAGACGATGGTTATGCCTTGGGTCGAATTGTTTATCATTGCTTAAGCTCCTCCTTTTGCTCGGCACCTGGGCCGACCTGGTCAGGCGGGGGCATTTCGTAATTTTCAGTCTCAGCCTGTCGCTGCTCTGAACTGGCCTGACTTTCGTTAGTGATTGGGCAGTCAAGCGACCCTGATTTTATTATTGCAATTCCTATAATCACGCAGCCGAATATTACGGCTACTATTCCTGGCGAATACGCGCCAATCGCCACTGCTGCGCTATTTTTAATCGGCACCTGAAGATTCGACCCTTCTGCTTCACTTTTAGGTGGGGAGCCGTATGACGCATTTACTGTTGTTGCTTTTTCGTGAGCAAAGAATGATATGGCGATTCCTGCAAAGCAGAGCGATGCTCCTACAAGTACGGATATTCCTTTTAACATCGATGACGAAACAATGGCCATTGCGCAAAGTTGAAACATAATATTTGGCGTGGCGGATTGTCTTTCAAGCAAGGAGTACACGCCAATTCCTATGAGCGTAATATTGGCTAGAATCCCGATGGATATAATCCAGAGGTTACCTGCTGCCGCTGTCCATACTCTGGCTTGCCAAGCCTCGGTTTTTGTTTTTTCTGGTTTTCTTTCTGCAATTGGCGGATTGTCCACTGATTTCCGATGTTCAGAGGGAGGGTTTTCAAGAGGTGGAGAGATGGGGGCTGGTTCTTCATTTTCAGGCATGGAGCGATCCCTGCAGTTGGCTGCTGAATTTGCTATTTGGTTTAGCTATGGAGACGATGACCGTCAAATTCTGGTCGTGATCAATCGGAATTGGAATAATCGCCAATTGATTGGCGACCTGCAGTTCCTTAGTAGTGGGGGCGCCTCGCGCCCTTTGGTGGCTGTAATTTAGTGGGAAAGGGGCTACTGGTTGTTCCGCTGGCTCCGGGTGCGCGATCATGGATGAGGGGTCGCAGAGCGCGCGGCCGGCCGCCCTGGAGTGCACCTTGTCTACACCGCCCAAAATCCTTACCGACGACCAAGCCAGAGCGAAAAGCCTCTACCGTGAGCTCGTGTCGAAGAAGCGCTACGACGGCTCTGCCTGCAGGGATCTGGCCAACGGCAAGGCCTTGGAAGCGGAACAGCTCAGTCTGATCGAGGAGCTTCCCGCAGAGCTGGTTCCGGGAGCCATGACGGAAGCCTTGCTGCTGGGTGATCTTCCCCTGGCGAAGGAGATCTGGGCCCGCAGGAAACCGTTTGCAGTCGAGATCACATACGACAAAGCGCACGTACTTCAGAACGGATCTTCGGTCGAGTGGATGTCGAGTCTTCCATCGTTCCTCATGGTTGGCGACGACGTAGATAAGCTGGGTGTCCTGTTTGAGCTGATCCGCGAGGTCAAGGCGGACGGTCTCATCGGGGCCAATGGTGCCTGCTCGTTGATGTTCCAGTACTCGAGCATGGGCGCGGCTGAATCTTTCTGCACCGAGGAGCCGGCAAACAGTGGAGCTCAGATCCCGGAGCTTTCAGCTGGCCAGGTGACGCGATCAGCTATGGTCTGGGCCCTGGCCGAGAAATGGTACTCGGGCATGAGGGGAGGGGACGAACTCCTCTGCTGGGTTGATTCTGCGATGGTTCCAAACTTCCCCGAGCATCTCCATCCCTATCGGCCCGTCCGCGAAGTCGTTTACCACGACCTGCAAGACGCTGCAGTTGATCCTCACACCAGCAAGTACAAGCTCTTCCGCTGCGATCTCGATGCATTCGATGCGGAGATGGCCGCCCAAAGCCAGCCGGCGTTCTTCCTGAGCAGCGCCCTGCAGACTGATGAACACCCCTGGACTCACCGATACTTGGTGTCGAGCATTGACCTCAAGATTGCACCGGCATATGGGTCGCCAAAAGACGTCGATCATTTCATCGTCGGCACTTTCCTCCCAGAGCAGTACCGGCGTGGTTTTTCGTTCCCGAAGGGGAAGGTGCTCTGCCGTACAACGGCCGCATTTCTTCGTGAGTTCGCCGTTGAGGCGCCTGACGATACAGCCCTGCAGGTAGCGCGGGAGGCCATCCGCAACTACGCGCCCCTGGCACGCATTGCCCAGTGCAACGCATCCAGCCCTGGGAAGCCGGACTACGCCCTGGAGCACTCCAAGCACTCTGGCTTCGCATTCCCGAGGGTGCTTTGTTCAGACCTCATCAAGGCATGTGACACCACCCCATTGGGCCAGGCCTATCTGACTGAGGTGCCCAAGCACCTACAGCAGATGGTCATCAGGGAACTGGCTTTGGGCTGCAAAGAGAGCAAGCTGATGCACCGAGCCAACGCCTACTTTGGTGTCAAAACCAACCAGGTGAAGCTGATGCTTACGCCCAAGGAAGCACTCGGCATTGGCGTCGATGATACCGGCCGGCCGACCTATCGCCTGGCTGTCAGCACCTCTCTGGAGATCGACAAAGCTGACCACACCATGAAGGACGGCAGTGTGTTCTACCAGGCCGTGCGCAAGGCGCTGCGCTACGCCGACGGCGCAATCTTCATTAACGACATCGACACCTCACTGGATGCTCCTGACGTGCTCCTGGGCTGCGTTGGCAAGGAATCCAACCACGATGTTGCGGTCTATCGCGAAATCGCCAGGCATCGCGGTTTGGAGTCCTTTGTGCAGTACCTGGAAAGTCCGGCCCAATGGGAGGTAGCGACAAGTGTGTTTCCTGCGGGCGATTTCATCCCCTATGCCGATCAGGTGCCAGACAAGCTGATCACTTCCATTGCCTCAGACATCCTGGAGCTGTAGGTCATGTTTATCGAGCCGACCGTTGAGGAGCAGATCTGGGGTCAGTACCAGCGTGAGGTGATTCTGGCGCGCAGTCAGCGTAGTCAAAGCGCCAGCGATCCCGATGTACCTGGTCTCACCCTGGAACAGATTGGCCTGGTGGATGGGCTGCCGGGTAAGTTTCTTGCTCGGGCGATGCTCAATTCTCTTCTCCTTGGCGATACCCAACTGGCTGAGCAGCTCTGGCTGCGCCGTGGCCCGATCAAGGTGGAGATCATCAAGGACGATGGTCACAAGCTCATCGAGCCTGGCGGTGCCTACAGCATCGACTGGATGCAAAACACCAACCTCTTTTCGATGATCGAAGGTGGCTCCCAGGAGCTGGGTCAGCTCTACAAGCTCATCGAGCTGACTGGCGCTGACGGCCTGATTGGTAAGAATGGCGCGCCAACGTTCCTGTATGGAACGTCCCTTCAGCATGCGGTGCAGCGATTCCACGGCCAGGAGCCAGCTGATCGACTGGCTGAGATCCCTGAGCTGTCCTCCGGAGTGGTGAGCAGGGCTGCGACTCTCCTGGCGTGGGATGAGCAGTGGTTCGCCCGGTATCCAGGGACTGATGGTTTCCTCTGCTGGGCTGATCGGGCGATGGTTGACGCATTTCCTGACGATCTTCGTCCTTTCACCCGGTACAGCGACGTCATTTACGCCGAGCGCCAGGGGAATGAGGTATCTCCCACGGCAGAGAGTCCGCGAAAACGGATCGACATGCTCGATTTTAGTGCTGCCATGGCAGACGAATGCGATCCCAGTTGGATGGGCAGATTGGGAGTGGCAATCGACGATCACCCGTGGGAGCGCGCCTTGCTGCTGATGTCTCTCGAGCTCGGAATCAAGCCAGATGGATGGGATGCAACGCATGTCGAGCACTCGATCCTGGCAACTTTCCTGCCGAAGGCCCAGAAGCATGGGCTCGCCTGGCCGGCAGGCAAAGTACTCTGCATGACCACCACGGGTTTCCTTAAGGGTTTCCCTATCCAGTCGCCCAACCCAGTTGCGCTGAAGCACTCTCGGGAGGCCGTCTCTGATCTGGTGCCTTTGGATCGAATGTCCGTGGGGGCAGGCGGGGAGATTGCCGCCTTCCTATTCGATACCTTCCGAAGGGCCTCGGGTTGTGAGGGACGCTCGCTTCGCTGCCCCGCTCTGGTGAGCTACTGTGGTGAGGATGACTTCGGCATGGCCATGCGCCGAGAGATACCTAAACCGCTTACCGACGTCGTAATCAGGGGAGTCCGACGTTCCTGCAGTGACTTCTTCCTGATGATGAATGCCATCAAGTACTTCGGTGTTCAGACCGATGAGACCAAGCTACACCTGGAGGCTTCAAGAGCTTCAATGCTGGGCACGGACGGCTTCGGTAAACCGACGTTCCGTCTTGCGCCCGGTACGCAGCTCACTATCGATCCGGAAACCTCCGAGGTTGGCGAGACTGATCCGTACCACAAAGCCATATTCAAGGCCCTGGCAGCAGCCGACGGCCCGATCACGATCAACGCAATTCCCACCGATTGCCCGCCTTTGGAAGTGCTTTCTGGGTGCCTGCTCAAGAAGCGGCCTACCGAGGCGATCATTTATCGCGCAATTGCTAGGAGCCGAGGTCTCGGCCCGTTTATACCGCACCTGAAAAAGGTCTCGGACTGGCGAAATGCACTGAAAGTCTTTCCCGCTGGGGAATTTGAGCCATATTCCGCGCTGGTGCCGAACCAGCTCATTACTTCGGTTGCCGCCGGCATCCTGGAAATTTGACCATGTCGAACGATCTTGAGCAGTCCTGGAACGAGTTTCACGATAGCCTGCAGCTGTACACTGAACAGCAACCCTTGACCGACGCTGATGTGGCGCAGCTGAAGGGGCTGTCCGGTTGGGTTATCCCTTGGGCTGTGTTCCATGCGTTCTACTACGGCAATCTCCCTGTCGCGCAAGCTCTGATCGATGCGCACGGGCCTCGCCAGCTGGTGGTCAGGGAAGAGGGGGCGGGCGTCGTGTACATCGGTGACCAGGAGGGCGGAAAGCTCTATGACCTGCTCAACCTTCCCAAGAACATGCAGTTCTCCCAGTTGGTACATCTGAAGTCGCCCGAGCAGCTGTTCGCCCTGGCTTTCGCTAGCGGCGCTGGGATCATGTTCGATAATGCTGACGGCAAGGCATTGGTGACCAAAATCTCGGGTGGTATTGCTGACGTGACGAAGACTGTTCACCAGGGGAACACTTCCAGGATCAGTGCTGGCTTGCCAGAGCTTTCTGCGTCCGGCGTAGATCACCGGGAGCTGATCGCTGTGCTCAAGGCCAAGAGCGCTGGCTTGCCCTCGTACTGGTTCGAAGATCTGCTGTGCTGGGCGACTCCGGAGATGGTCGAGAAGCATTCTGAAGATCTCCACCCGCTTCACAGCGCGGTTCGTGGCCTACTGGCGAAACCTGGCCTCCCTGGTGAGTTTGAAGTCCCGTTTCACGAGCTCCGGGGCGAGTTCTTGGAGTCAGTTGTCGTCACGGACAAGCAGGCGTTGTCTGATCTTGGTAGTCACGATCAGGCACCCTTGGAACAGTTGTTCGCTAGTGGCGCCAGGCCTGATGGCGTCCTTACGTCTCTGCGTTATGGACTCCATCGGCCCGGCAAGAAGACTGTTGTTCGCGATAAGCATGCACTGACGAACTTCGCAGACGAATCCATGCGCAGAGGTCTCATCGAGAAGCCTGGCTATGTGCTGTGCAGGGCTACTGTGAGCTTCCTGGATCAGTTTCCGAACTCAGGCATCTGCCCGGCAGACTTGGCCAGTCTGAAAGTGGCGATGGAGACCTTCTTCCCGTTCGCTTCAGCACTCGACGACAGAGATAGACTTGAGAAGGAGGTTTCACTCGACGCTGCGAAACCTCCGATTGGGGCAGTGCTCACGAATAGCCACGGCCATGACGCCCCTGACGTGTTCCCAAACCTGATCAAGTACCTAAAAGGCCCCTTGCTCGACTACCTGATCCAACTCGAAATGAGAAATGCAGAGTCGCTAGGTTTGATCATCGCCTTGCAGCAGGAGTTTGAACTGAAGGGCCCAGAGCTCAATGTTCATCTTGAGGGCATGGATCTGCTCAATGCATACAACAAGAACCTAAGGCTTCCCAAGGGGTGCAATGTTACAGCTCGCATGCCGGTTTCCATGGCCAAGCGGTTCGATCACGGCGCCATGTTGAACCGCCTACTCGCGAATGCCGATGGCCCGGTCATCCTGGAAGGGAAGAACACTAGCATGCCCGTCGAGCAGGCTTTCGACGAGCTGACCCAGACTCGCGGAGCTCAATTGGCCGGGCATGAGGCAATGGCACTCAAGGCGATTATTCACTTCAACGGCCTGGAGGCCGTCCAGGGCCTCTGCCAGGCCCCAGAGCATTGGGAATTGGTCTTCGACATCTTCGGGCCTGCGGCCATGGAGCCGTTGATCCTGGAGCTTCCTGAGAAGCTGCAAACCAAGCTGGCCGTTAGCGGCTTTGACCTGTAGGGGGCGACATGGACAACACCATTTTGGAATCGAGGCAGTGGAAGCAGGCAGAGCAGGAGCTTGCAGCACTCGCCCCTCGTCAGCCCCTGTCCGCCAGGTTGCAGCAGGTACTTACGGATCTTCAGGAGGAAATGCGGGCTCGCATCCTCGGTGAAGCCCTATTGGCTGGAGAGGAGCGGGTCGCACGCTTCGTCTGGGAGTCGAGCGGTCGGCCGGCTGTCCAGATCACCCAAGACGGCTGGTTTGAGTTTCACCTGACGCTAGGTCAGTTCTCCTGGAAGCTTCCAGACCCGGACAAGACTGTGAATCTGTTCGGCCAGCTTTCAGAAGACAGCCGGGACAGCTTCTTCTCGCTCATCATCGAGTCCGGTGCGCATGGGCTGATCGGCTACCACGGTGCAGCCAACTATGCTGCTGAGACGCCACACATCGACGACCATGCCCTCGGCAGGATCGACCAAAAGAATCAGGAGCTGGTGAAGCACCTGCCGATCTATTCCGACGGAGTCGTACAGAAGGTAGAGCTGCCCAAGGTGCTCAAGGCACGTGGTGAGGCCATGAAAGCGCCCTGGTTCGATGACGTGCTCTGTTGGGCCAGCCAGGACATGATCGATACCTACCCGGATGAACTCCATCCCATCCGCCACGAATGGATCGGTGTATGCACCTTGCGTAACGGGCAGGAAGAGACTCCCATGGCAGAACTGACTGGGGAGTACTTGCAGAAGACTCGTATCATAGGGGACAACGACGATGAGATGGAGCGGCGGGATTATCTGAGAAACAACCCAGATAGCAGGCTTCTTCGGCGGTTCCACATCCATACTTACAGCTCGACCGGAAGGCTGACGACCCGCGATGCGGAATTGCTGAAGCAACAGGGTGATCGTCACCTCTGGGATGGATTTGGCCCCAACGGTGAGCAGACGAAGGGGCTTCAGCTCTGCCGTAGCTCAGCTGCCTTCCTGGCGAGCCGGCCGAATGAAGGCGTGGAGCCCCAGCTGATGCGCGAGATCAGCAACGTCTGTCGAAATCGCATCCCGTTCATCAACGGTGTCGTTTTCGGGAATGACCCGGCCCGCCTGGCCCCGGACAGGGAAGCAATGATGCCGCGTGACGCGCGTACTGTGCTGCAGCTCGGTAGCACCGATGCTGCCTGCCTGGCTGGGCTCCAAGGCATCATGCCTCCTGATTTGCTCGAGCAGTTCGTTGAGCTGGACAACGGCAAAATGTCCCTCATTACCCTTTCTAACCTGTGGAAACAGGGTCTGTACGAGCCGGGGATGGGCGCAATTGTGGACTCGAGGGCAATGCTGAGGACTTACGCCAGTGTCGAGCTGCCGGCCGGGTGCAAGGTGACGCTGACTTTTGGAAGAAAAGATCCAGTCGAAGTGCGAAAGGCCCTCGAGCTGCTTTACACGAACTCGAATGGCTCGATCACTGTCAACGGAGTGCCTGGAACCCTTCAGCCGTCGCACATCTGGGCCCAGCTTCCGAAAGCCGATCAGGAGCAGCGCTTTGTGCTTGAAGCGCTTGCGCGGTTCAAAGGCCACAAGGTGTTCCAGGATTTCGCCAATGACGAGGGCGGGTTCGAGTTGATGCACCAGGTCTTCGGTGGCGATGCCCTGGCTGACCGATTCGACGAGCTACCGGAAAGGTTGCAGTCAGTAGCAGCGGCGGGAGTGCTTGGAATCTGACGCAATTTCTGGATAATTCGCTGTCTTCATCGCGAATACCAGGAGGTGCTGCGTTGAGACCGAACACTTCAGACCAGTGCTGGGAACGCCTGTTCGAGCGCATGCTCTCGCGCACCCACGGAAACAAAGACGTTCGTTCGACTGACGAGGCCGACGTCAAAGGGCTTGAGGGTGCGCGCATTCCTCAAGCCTTTGCCCAGGCGTTGATCAGGGGCGATGAATACCTGGCCCGGCTCATCTGGAGCTCCCACGGCTACTTTACGCTCGAGGTAAGGCCCTCTGAAGACGGGCGCCTCTGGTACACGTCCGATCTCGGCGACGGCTCTCTACTCATCGATAACGCGCTGGTGGCCCTGAATCACCACGAGGTCGACTCGTTCCTGCATCTGCTGTGCTCGTCCGGCGCGACGGGTCTGTTCAAGGCCTTCCGGATGCACGACGGCATCTTGGATCATCGTCTCTCTACCGGTGGCAATACGAGCCATGAGCTCTTCGATATCCTGCCGAAGCTCGTTGACGGGCGGATGGAGCGCCCCGAGCTGGCGCTAACGCTCCACGATAGAGGCCTGGCCTTTCGGCCATCCTGGTTCAGCAAGACTCTGTGTTGGGCGACCCCTGAGATGGTGGCCGCCCATCCCGGCCAATTGATCCCTTACAAGGTGGTGCAGTACGCGGAGCTCAGAAGCCCTCTCGGTGGTGGGAAAACCGTGCGCCTCAACGAACTGGTAGGGGAGTTGCTGGCGCGTACTGACCTGCGGGTTCCAGGCAAGGCAGAGAAGGTCGCCCCTGAGTATCCCTACGAGTATTGGTTGCAGCGGGTATTCTTCGAGCTAGACGGGTGCAGACCACAGCCATCAGTCACCGATGCATGTCTGATAGAGCAGTTCGGTGATGAGGGTTTCGTGACCGGCATAGGGCGAGAATTCGCCGAGGGCCTGGTTCTTTGCCGTGCCAGCGTCAACTTCCTCGTGACCAAGATGGACTACCGGCACCCTGGCACCGACATCGGGGTGACTGAGGTTCTAAAGAACTACTTCCCCCTGCTGAGCGGCATGGTCTTCGGTGATGAGGCAGACTCTATCCCTACACCGTCGATGAGCATGTTCCGGCTGGAGATCCAGTCTGGCCGGCTGATATCGACGCTGTCGACTCACAACGGAGTCGGGCAGGTAGTCCCAACCCTGCTCGCAGCTTGGCTGCCAACGGCAGACCCTGAGTTTGTACGCCGGCTCATCGAATCCTGGAGCGGCAAGCTCACCCTGCGCGACGCATGTGAATTTGGACTGGGTGGGGTCGCCGGATCGGAACTCAAGGCATCTGTTTCCAACGACTCCATCATCAAATGGTTGGAGAAGGGGGTTCGGCTCCCGGATGGCTGCGGGGTCACGGTTGAGGGCATGCTCGATGCCAAGCAGACCAAGCACCTGGTACAGATGGCTGAAAACCACCTGGTGGTGAACGGCGTCAACACGGATATGGACGTGGAGACCCAATGGTCGTACATGGTTGCTCCTACAGCGACAACTGCCTCTCTTCTGGCGCGTGAATACGCATTGCGCCGTGGCCACCAGGACTTCCAGACCTTGGCGACCACCAACGAGCATATGAGCATCCTCTTCGAACTGTTTGGCGCCGAGGCCCTGGTGGATCGCATCGCGGAGCTGGATGACCGGCTGCAAACCTTGGCCATGGCCGGCACGCTGGATATCTAGAACAATTTCGAGGAAAAGACGTGTCGAAGAAGAGTCTGAGCTTCCTGCTCGAGAAAATGCCGAGCGCAATCGTCCAGCGCTACCAAAACCGATTCCATCTCATAACCCCGGAGATCGAGAGCGCGGTAAATACCCTGGTCGGCACCCAGCCTCATGTTCTGCTGATCCATGCGCTGTGCAAAGGGGATTACCGCCTGGCTGACCTGGTTTGGCACCGGTATGGCCAGTTCAAAATCCAGGTCGACAAAGACGCTCTGGGGAGCTTCATCAGCTCTAGCCGCTATGGCGTGGTCAGCATCCCTTACCACGGCAAAAACCGCGACGAATCTTTCAAGATGATCGCTGACCCTGAAACGCTCTGCCATCACATCAAGCTCATCCAGGCCTGTGGGGCAGGGGGCCTCATCGGATACCAGTCCGACTGCAACTGGCTGAAGAAGAACTACCCCGGCGACCAGGTGGCCAGCCCAGCCTATGGCGAGGACAAACACGCCGACTTCCTGAGCGCTAATCTTCCAATAGTGCGAAGCGGGCACCTGTGGCGCCCGGAGGTGGCGATTGTTTTGGCAAACAGGACGGCCGAGTTCGGGGCCATCTGGTTCGAGAACATGCTGTGCTGGGCCACCCCGGAGATGGTCGCCTCCAACCAGGATTACCTGCTGCCCTTCGGCATCGCACAGACTGCCGTCTTTGCGGAGGCTGATGGGAAGAACCAGGAAATGGACGTCGACCAGCTCGACCTGAAACTGTTGAGCCGGCTCGAATTCGAGAAGGAAAAGCACAGGGAGAGCTGCCTCAGCGCGCATCTGCTTCGGACGTTGGGTGTCGACGAGGCCTCGGGTTTGCTCAAGCGCTTCGAGTTCGATGTGCACGCGGTCGGGCGCGATTTGTTGGCTGGCGATAAGCGAGTGCTGGCGGAACAGTGCAACAAGCTCATCCGCTACGGGATGGCGCCGGAGCAGAAGGAAGGCCTGGTCTTATGCCGAACGACGCTCTCCTACCTGATGACGTTACCCAAGGATTCAGTCTCGCCTGCCGCACTGACTGAGGCTGGCAAGCAGCTCTCGACGTTCCTGCCTCTGGGTTCAGGGATTCTGCTCGGTGCTGATTCGCTCCAGGTAGCATCGCTGTTCACCGACCCGGTAGTGGAGCGGGTAGGTATCCAGTACCTGGTGCAAGAGTTGTCGAAGACGCCGACGGCGCTCAAGACCTTCACCACGTGGGCCAATCCAGCGCTGGTGAGGCGTCTTCTCGATCTCCAACACGAGAGCATCCGCAGTATCCGAGTGGCTGAGGTGCTTGAGGGTGAGCTTGGTGAGTCGATGGTCGGCTCCACCCTCGGTGTGTCCATTCCCCATATCAAAAGGGCTGGCGAGCATGGAGCTCGAATTCCTGCAGGCATGAAGGTAAGTGTCATTCCGCCGTCGCCGACCACCGATTACACAAACCATGAGCACTACTTCGAACTCATCCGGTTGGCCAAGGGCCCAATAGATCTCTTCGGCTACCCATCTGATATGCCGGTATCTGTAGTCGTTGATTTGCTCCTGGCAAACTTCCGCGAAGAGACCCTGACCAGGCACCAGGAGCTGGCGCTCAAGGGAATGGTGCGGTTCGCCGGTCAGGAATCGCTGGTGAAGCTGATGAAGCATCCGGATGACTGGGAGTTGATGCGCCAGGTGTTCGGGATCGAATCGCTGATCCCGCATATCGCAAAGACGTCCGACCGCCTGCAGACGATTGCGGCATCAGAAGTGATGGGTTTTTGATGAGTGAAGTGCCCCTTCAGCCTGAGCATCTCGAAGAGCACTACTACGGAGTCATTCGACCTGACTTTGCTCGGCGCTGGGGGCGGTCTGTTCCTAACGATTTCCTGGACTGCTTTACCTTGGTTCACTGGGTGGATCACCTTGAGGGTGACTTCCTGGTTGATCTTCTGGTCGAGTGTCTGATCGACGGCGACTACCTTGGTGCCAAGGCGATTGTCGAGCGGCACGGGCCTCTTGCCCTGGAGGTGGAGCCCGTAGATTCCACCATGAATCGCTTCGTGATTCCTGGAGTTGGGAAGGTTACTAAGGACGTCACCAGTATTCCGTGTTTGAAGCTGCTGGCCGGTACAAGCAATGCCCCGGCCCACTTCAAGCTGATCATGGATATCAAGGCCTATGGTCTTATTGGCTTTGGCACAGAGCAGAACGTCCTGGGTGACCGAGGCAAGAGTTGGGTTGAGGACATCGCGCAGCATCAGCAACAGGCAGAGGCTATTGGGCGCATGCTCCCTGTTCTGCGGGAAGGTGTTGTTGAGCGGCCTGAGCTCGTCGCGTACTTGCATGAGCGCTCAGAGGAATTCGGCACTACCTGGTTCGATGGAATCCTCTGTTGGGCAACCCCTGAGATGGTGGCGGGCCATGGCATGGCCTTGAAGCCTTTCACCTCGTCGATCACCGGCACTGTCGGTCATCGAAACTATCGAAGCCTGGAGGCCCCTCTTTGCGAGCTCACGGGTGATGATCTTCGTCGTTGCATGCTGTATCCAGCGACCAAGCTCCTACCGGAGCCGGCCGAGGAGTTAAGGCTAGCCTTCCTCGATGGGAAGATGGGTTACGAGACGCGTGTGACGCACCTGACCTTCACGCTGGAGCCATCTGGCCGGCCAATGTCCACGGATGATTACTGGCTCGTAACGCAGTTTGCAGACTCTGCTACCAAGCTTGGACTGGCCGAGGAGCAGGTGAAAGGTCTCATCCTCTGCCGCACTACGGTTGCTTTCCTCCGGTCTAAGCAACGTGAGGGAGTAACTGCGCAGCGGCTCAAGCAGATACGGGATGCCCTCCTGGGGTATCTGCCGTACATGAACGGTGTCTTCGCAGCTCCAGACAACGACAAAGTCCAGCATCCAAGCCAGTCGAAGTGGACGAAGTGTCTGGCTCTAGACCGGGTTCTGAGCGAATTCATCAAGACTCCGGCCCAGTTTGAAGGATTCGCGGCAGTGGCCCCGAAGGACTTGTTCCAGGGTATGTGCGAGCTGGAACGCTATTCATGCAACTCCCCTCAGCTGATCTGCGCCCTTGCCCGAGACTATGGCTTTGATGTGGCCGGAGTAGATCTCACGATTTTCGTGCCCAAAGATGGGCCTGTGATCGACGAAACGCTGAGGTTCCCGCCTGGCCTGATGATTACGGTGAACGGTGTCGCTGGTAAGGAGCGACTGAGTGAGGTGCACGAACTGCTGCCTGGCCTGTGCCCGGAATCGGTACGCATCGAGGGCATGCTGCCTTCGATCCAGCCAGCAGAGCTCCTCGACAGGATGGCCGGCCATATACATGGCTTGCTGAACCATTCCCCCTGGATCGCTATGTCCGCTCACGCGAAGCGGTTAGGCGCGGCTACGTTCGTGCCCTTGGTTAAGACGGCCGCGCAATCCGAGGCGCTGATCAAGATGTTCGGCGCCGGCCCATTCCTGGAGCACCTGGCCGATCTGCATGAGACGATGCAGACGCAGCTCTGCGCCAGTGAATTCGATCTGTAGGAGCGAAACGACGATGATGCCCAGCCCTTCGAAGGCCTACTACAGCTTCCATAACGCGAACGCTGACCGATTGATGCATCGAGACGGTCTGCTTGATGGCATAACCGGCATCCTGGATGCAGTTAGTCCGGGGGATAGGGTTGCCATCCTGGTGCTGGCTCTTTTCGATGGTGACTACCTGCTGGCGAAGTACCTCCTGGATGAGTATGGAGAAGTCGAACTCTCATTTGAGCCAGGGGAGCGCGCATTCACCTACCGCCACGGTGAGTTCGATGGCTCATTCGAGTATAGCAGTGTGGTGAATGACTGGATGTGCTGGCTCCAAGACCACCAGGTCGATGATTTCTTTGCACTAATCCTACGGTGCAAAGCCTATGGGCTGGTTGGTTTGGCCCCCTGTATCTGAGGGCAGGGCCTCACGCTTAAACTAGGAGATAGTCTTGTGACTGGTTTTAAGCGTATGCCCAATGGAAGTGATG
>NZ_JACHLI010000041.1 GCF_014204515.1 Pseudomonas nitroreducens
ATCACTTCCATTGGGCATACGCTTAAAACCAGTCACAAGACTATCTCCTAGTTTAAGCGTGAGGCCCTGCCCTCAGATACAGGGGGCCAAACCAATTTCCTGCAAAAGGGCAGCGCTGGATTATCCCGCTGCAGTCTGGTTGGTCACCCCTCGGTTGGCGTGGTTCATTTTCTCTTCCCGACCCACGCCCAGCGCATCTCGCAACGTACCGGTTCGGCGCCGGAATCATCCAGCAGGGTCACCTGGACCAGGGTTTCACCGCGGTCCTCCTCCAGCATGGCGCGGCGCTGTTGCGGCGTCAGCGTGGCGATGGCGCGCAGGCCGCCGCCGGCCCGGCGCAGGTAGTCCACCTTGAGGCTCCTGATCAGCGGCAGCTTGTGGTCGGGCAGGTTCATGCCGACCAGGCAGCCGCTGGCGGACTCCGCGAGCAGCGCCATGGCTGCCGCGTGCACGCCACCGATGTGATTGCGGGCGCGCCGGTGATTGGCCAGGCTCATCCGTACCTCGTCGCTGGCGAGGCTCTGGATGCGCACGCCGGCCGTGCCGGCGAAACGCACCTGGGAGCAGAACAGGCGGGTCAGCAGCGGTTCGCGCAAGCGGTGCGGCAGGCGTTGGATCAGGTGGGCGGCGAAGGCGAGGCGGTTGCGCTTGGGCATGGGCGTTTCCATTCATATAAAGGAAGCGCGAGGCTGGCATGTGGAGACGAGCCTGCCCTTGGCGGGCGGGGAGAGGAGGTCTGGCGGTTCGGCCAAGCGCAAAAAGCAAAACCCCGGCCGAGGCCGGGGTTTCGTTGAGCCTGCCAGCCCCGAGGGGCCGGTGAGCCAGTTCTTAGTGGAACTGGTTCATGGTGTTGTCTTTACCCGAGGCTTTCAGAGCGGCTTCGCCAGCGAAGTACTCCTTGTGGTTGTCGCCGATGTCCGAACCAGCCATGTTCTGGTGCTTGACGCAGGCGATGCCCTGACGCAGTTCCTGACGCTGAACGCCTTTCACGTAGGCCAGCATGCCCTGGTCGGCGAAGTAGCCTTTGGCCAGGTTGTCGGTGGACAGCGCGGCGGTGTGGTAGGTCGGCAGGGTGATCAGGTGGTGGAAGATGCCGGCGTGGGCCGAACCGTCACGTTGGAAGGTGCGGATCTTCTCGTCGGCAACCTGGGCCAGTTCGGTCTCGTCGTACTCGACGCTCATCAGCTTGGCGCGGTCGTAGGCGGAAACGTCCTTGCCTTCGGCGACGAATGCATCGAACACCTGCTGACGGAAGTTCAGGGTCCAGTTGAACGACGGGCTGTTGTTGTAGACCAGCTTGGCGTTCGGGATGACCTGACGGATGCGGTCAACCATGCCCTTGATCTGGCCAACGTGCGGCTTCTCGGTTTCGATCCACAGCAGGTCGGCGCCGTTCTGCAGCGAGGTGATGCAGTCCAGGACGCAACGGTCTTCACCGGTGCCCTTGCGGAACTGGAACAGGTTGGAGGCCAGGCGCTTGGGACGCAGCAGCTTGCCGCCGCGGTTGATCACCACGTCGCCGTTCTGCAGTTCGGCAGCGGAAACTTCTTCGCAGTCCAGGAAGGAGTTGTACTGGTCGCCCAGGTCGCCCGGCTCTTTGGTCACGGCGATCTGCTTGGTCAGGCCGGCGCCCAGGGAGTCGGTACGGGCAACGATCACGCCGTCGTCGACACCCAGCTCGAGGAACGCGTAGCGAACGGCGTTGATCTTGGCGAGGAAGTCTTCGTGCGGAACGGTCACTTTGCCGTCCTGGTGGCCGCACTGCTTCTCATCGGAAACCTGGTTTTCGATCTGGATGCAGCAGGCACCGGCTTCGATCATTTTCTTGGCCAGCAGGTAGGTGGCTTCCGGGTTACCGAAGCCGGCGTCGATGTCGGCGATGATCGGTACCACGTGGGTTTCGTAGCCGTCGATCTGGGCCTGGATTTCATCCTGCTTGACTTTGTCGCCGGCGGCGCGAGCGCTGTCCAGGGCGGTGAAGAGCAGGTCCAGTTCGCGGGCGTCAGCCTGGCGCAGGAATGTGTAGAGCTCTTCGATCAGGCCGGAAACGGCAGTCTTCTCGTGCATGGACTGGTCGGGCAGCGGGCCGAAGTCGGAACGCAGCGCGGCAACCATCCAGCCGGACAGGTAGAGGTAGCGCTTGTTGGTGGTCTTCAGGTGCTTCTTGATCGAGATCAGCTTCTGCTGACCGATGAAGCCGTGCCAGCAGCCCAGCGACTGGGTGTAGACGGAAGTGTCGGCGTCATACTCGGCCATGTCCTTGCGCATGATGGCCGCAGTGTACTTGGCGATGTCCAGACCAGTCTTGAAGCGGTTCTGAGCGCGCATGCGGGCAACCGACTCGGGGTTGATAGCGCTCCAGCTGTTGCCGGTTTTTTCTTTCAGGGCGGCAACGGCTTTGATGTCGTTTTGATAAGCGGACATGGTCAATCCTTCAAAGTATGTGTTTGGTTGAGCACCGACTTACCCACTCAAAACCTGTATCGAAACGGAATTGGCTGCGGGTTGCTCGCCGCGGGATGGCGAAGGGGCGACCGAAAAGAAGGAATGACACTGGAGGAGTGGGGTAGAGCGGCGTACAGACGGGTGACTGCAGCGATGACATCCAGATCGCTTGCCGGCTCGTGGCAGCCGTTGGGCGATGGTGGACGGCTGAATCCGTCACTTCGTGCTGTTACTCAGGCTTGCTTCCCCGTCCCTCAGGACAACCTCTTGCCAGTCGCAACCTCGTCGATCCGCCTTGTGGGCTTAACAACACGGACCTGCATGGCGGGTGGGCCACTGGCTCGGTCCGAAGGGCTTTGAGGCCCTCTGGTTAGCGGGAGCGAAGCCATCATGCACTTTCAAACGAGCGTTCGTCAAACGTTTTGTAGTGTTTTTTTTGGACTACTACACGAAGGTCTAACGTGGACCGGCAAGTCACCTACCGAAGACCTAGTCGAGCACTTCGACCTTCACCCGCAGGCTGCTGTCGCTGCGTCCCTGGGTGCTGTACTGGCGGGCGAAGCCGCTCTGGGTGCTCTGGTTGCTCTCGCTGGTGCCGCCCACTTCGATCCACTGGCCGAGCGGGCCGCTGACACTGGTTTGCGCCGAGCTGGTATTCATCGCGCCCTGGTAGCTTTCGTTGAAACGGTCGTTGCGGGTACTGAGGGTGATGTGTACGAGGTTGCCGGTGAGGCTGGCGGTCACGTACATGCCCTGGTTGGCGTCGCGGTACTGGGTCTGGCTGTAGACCTGGCCGTAGGGGCCGATGCCGGCGTCGGTCACCGGGCGGCTCTGGCCGACCTGGATGAAAGCGGGCGAGCCTTCGGTGGCGCGCACCTGCTGGGTGCCGCCGCCGCGGCTGTTGGTGGAGCGGTTGATGATGCGCACCTGGTCGCGGCCATTGACTTCGCCGCGGCCGGACTGGATTTCCACGTTGCCGGCGCTGACTGAACCATCCACCGAATAGCCGCTCTGGCCGCCCTGGCTGCCGCTGACGGTATCGACACTGATCAGCAACTGGTGGGGGCGGGTGTCGAGCTGGTTGAGCACCTGCTGCAGCTCGCGGATCTTCGCCTGCTCGGCGTTCACCACCAGTTGGTTGCCATAGGCGCTGACGCGCCCTTCGTTGCCCAGCACCTGCTGGGCGATCGGCAGCACTTCCTCGGCGGTGCGGTAGTTCAGCGGGATGACTTCGGTGCGCGGCTGCGCCACGGCGGCGAGGCTGAGGCTGCAGGCGACGAACAGGGCGAGTGGCTGGCGAGTCAAATCAGGAAGCTCCGCAGGTTCGGGTCGAGGACGCTGGTGTTCCAGGTCTGTTCGAATTGCGCGATCAGCTGACGGACCCGCCCGGCGTTGTTGTAGTGCGCGTAACCGGCGTATTCAGCGGGCTCGGGGCGCAGCAGCAGGCCGCAGTCATCGGCGAGGAGGAAGGCATGTTCCTCGCTCGGATAATCCGGGTTGATTCTGCGGATCTGGCAGTAGCTGGACAGTCGGCGGCTGAGATTCAGCAGGCGATGGCCTTCCTTCACGGCGCGGGTGCTGTCGCGCACCAGGATCATCAGGCGATTGCGCGGATTGCCCAGCAGCAGTTGGGTGCAGGCTTCCTGGATGCTGCTGTGGTGATACAGCCAGGGTTCCAGGTCGGGGGTGTAGAGGTAGAGCGTGCGGCGTGCCTGCTGTATCAGCGCCAGGGCGTGGGCGCGAGCGTCGTCAGGCTTGTTGAACCGCTGCAGCTCATCACCCTGGCCCAGCACGAAGGGTGCGGGCTCCAGGATGGCGGGCGGCAGCGCTTCGCTGGGCGGGTTGTGGACGGCAAAACGCCCCGGTGACTGGAACTCTATGTCCGGCAGTTCTACCGGGAGGTCGTCTTGTTCCGGGGCGTTGTCCATGTCGCTCCTTGTCAGTCGCTGCTCAGGCGCTCTCGCGCACCATGTCCACGTGGGGGAGGCCGGCGTCGAGGAATTCGCTGCTGGCTACCTGGAAGCCTGGCCGTTCGTAGAAGGGAATGGCGTAGACCTGGGCGGTCAGCAGCTGGCGTTGCAGGCCCTGGCTTTCCGCTTGCTCGATGGCGGCGCGCATCAGCAGGTCGCCGACCTTCAGGCCGCGCCAGTCCTTGAGGACCGAGACCCGGCCGATGTGCCCGTCCGGCAGGAGGCGGGCGGTGCCGATCGCATAGTCGCCTTCGAAGGCCAGGAAATGCACGGCTTCGACATCCTCGGCGTCCCATTCGAGTTCCGGTGGGACCGATTGCTCGGCGATGAAGACCGCCTCGCGAATGCGCCGCAGATCGGCATTATCCTTCTGCCAATCGGCGACGCGAACCCTGATCTCGCTACTCATCGGCAAACTCCAGACTGCCCTGTTTGATCAGTTCTCCGATGAGCTTACGCCCATCGTCGTCGGCCAGCCATTGGCCGAGATTCCCTTCGTGCAGCGACTCCGCCGAGCACACCAGCTTGAGCAGGTCGCGCAGTTTTTCCGGCAGGACCACGGTCTGGCCGCTGGCGAACAGCAGCAGGCCGACGTCCACTTCGCTCCAGGCCATGCGGGCACTGGGGTTGCGGATCAGTACTTCACCGTCTTCGATGGCGGCGGTCAGGTCGTCCTCCTCGATCTCTTCGCCGGCGACCAGTTCCGGGTAGCGCGGCTCGGTCATGAACTGGCCGAACCAGGTGAGCAGCAGGCGCTCGTCGCTCATGTGCTCCTGCAGCAGGTTCTTCAGGCGATCAAGGGCGTCGCGCTGGATCTGGTGCTGGTCGGAGTCGCCTTTCATCGCCGCCATGCCGGCGTCGCTGTAGCGCTCTTCGTCGGAGAGGAACTGGGCGAGGAAGTCGGTGAAGTGGGTCAGTACTTCGGCGGCGCTGGGGGCGCGGAAGCCGACCGAGTAGGTCATGCAGTCATCTTCGGCGATGCCGTAGTGGGCGATGCGCGGCGGCAGGTAGAGCATGTCGCCGGGCGCCAGCACCCAGTCGGCGCTCTCTTCGAATTCGGCGAGGATGCGCAGGTCGGCATGGGGCAGCATCGGGCTGCTGGCATCGCAGGTCTGGCCGACTTTCCAGCGGCGGTGCCCGTGGCCCTGCAGGAGGAACACGTCGTAGTTGTCGAAGTGCGGGCCAACGCCGCCGCCGGGTGCGGCATAGCTGATCATCACGTCGTCGATGCGCCAGCTGGGCAGGAACTTGAAGTGTTCCAGCAGTTCGGCGACTTCCGGAATGAACTGGTCGACAGCCTGCACCAGCAGGGTCCAGTCACGCTCGGGCATCTGGCTGAAAGTGTCTTCCTGGAACGGACCGCGGCGCAGTTCCCACGGGCTGTCGCCGTGTTCGAGGACGATGCGTGACTCGATCATCTCTTCCAGGGCGAGGCCGGCCAGCTCGTCAGGGTCCAGCGGGCTCTTGAAGTCGGGGATCGCCTGGCGCACCAGCAGGGGCTTTTTCTGCCAGTAGTCGCGGAGGAATTCTTCGGCGCTGATGCCGCCCAAAAGCTGAAGAGGAATAGCAGGATTCATGTGTAAGTCCTTGAAACAAAAACGCCCGGCACAGCCGGGCGTGCAAAGTCAGGGCGAATCTCAGATGCGCTTGGCCTGGGCGGCAGCGTTACCGATGTAGTTCGCGGGGGTCAGTTTCTTCAGCTCGGCCTTAGCTTCGGCGGGCATGTCGAGGCCTTCGATGAACACCTGCAGGGCTTCGGCGCTGATGCCTTTGCCGCGGGTCAGCTCCTTGAGCTTCTCGTAGGGGTTCTCGATGCCGTAGCGGCGCATGACGGTCTGTACCGGCTCGGCCAGGACTTCCCAGCAGGCGTCCAGGTCATCGGCGATGCGCGCGGCGTTCAGCTCCAGCTTGCCAATGCCCTTGAGGCTGGCTTCGTAGGCGATGACGCTGTGGGCGAAGCCGACGCCGAGGTTGCGCAGCACGGTGGAGTCGGTCAGGTCGCGCTGCCAGCGGGAGATCGGCAGTTTGCTGGCCAGGTGCTGCAGCAGGGCGTTGGCGATACCCAGGTTGCCTTCGGAGTTCTCGAAGTCGATCGGGTTGACCTTGTGCGGCATGGTCGAGGAGCCGATTTCGCCGGCGACGGTCTTCTGCTTGAAGTAGCCCAGGGAGATGTAGCCCCAGACGTCGCGGTCGAAGTCGATGAGGATGGTGTTGAAGCGCGCCACGGCGTCGAACAGCTCGGCGATGTAGTCGTGCGGCTCGATCTGGGTGGTGTAGGGGTTCCAGTTCAGGCCCAGGTCACCTTCGATGAACTCGCGGGCGTTGGCTTCCCAGTCCACTTGCGGGTAGGCCGACAGGTGGGCGTTGTAGTTGCCCACGGCGCCGTTGATCTTGCCCAGCAGCTCGACCGCAGCAACCTGCTTGATCTGGCGCTCCAGGCGGTAGACGACGTTGGCCAGTTCCTTGCCCAGGGTGGTCGGGGAGGCTGGCTGGCCGTGGGTGCGCGAGAGCATCGGCACGTCGGCGAACTTCACCGCGAGCTCGCGGATGGCGTCGGCGATCTGGCGCATCAGCGGCAGCAGCACGGTGTCACGGCCTTCGCGCAGCATCAGGGCGTGGGACAGGTTGTTGATGTCCTCCGAGGTGCAGGCGAAGTGGATGAACTCGCTGACCTTGGCCAGTTCTGGCAGCTTGGCGGCCTGTTCCTTGAGCAGGTATTCCACGGCCTTGACGTCGTGGTTGGTGGTGCGCTCGATATCCTTGATGCGCTGCGCGTGCTCCAGCTGGAAGTCATCGGCCAGCTGGTCGAGCAGGGCGTTGGCTTCGGCGGAGAAGGGCGCCACTTCAGGGACGCCGGCGTGGGCGGCGAGACGCTGGAGCCAGCGGACCTCCACCAGGACGCGGAAACGGATCAGACCGTATTCGCTGAAAATCGGACGCAGGGCGCTGGTCTTGCTGCCGTAACGGCCGTCAACGGGGGAAACCGCGGTAAGGGAGGAAAGCTGCATGGGGCGTTCTCGTGGCTGTCGGTCAACGAAAAGGGCGCACATCATACATGAATGGCGCGAACCGGTCGCCTTTGCGGCGACCGGATGGGCAGGTTTCAGCCTCGCAGCAGGGGGCGCAGTTCGTTGAGCATTTTCTTCCGGCTGAACAGCATCTGCCAGCGGTTGCCGCCGAGCTGTCGCCACAGGCGTGCGGAGCGGATGCCGGTCAGCAGCAGGGCGCGGATGCGCGCGGCGTTGGCGTTGATCTGCAGGTGGCGCATGTCGCCGTGCACCTGGATGCGCTGGCGGAAGGTGCTCAGGGTGTCCTGATAGAGGCCGGCGCAGGAGGCGATGACGTTCTCGTGGACCAGGCCGAAGTGCTGCACCTGCTGCTGGATCTGGTCCAGGCGGCTGCCCATGATGTCGAGCATGTCGTCGCGCTTGTTCAGCTGGCGTTCCAGGCCGATCAGCGACAGGGCGTAGCGCAGCGGCTCGCGCTGCAGGCTGTTGGGGTCGCGCTCCAGGGCGCTGACCAGGGCGCGGAAGCCCTCGCGCAGGTTGGCGGTGTCGCCGCCATAGACGTCGAGGGTGGTCTTCGGGTCGCGCACCAGCAGGCTGCCGAGCATGCAGCCCAGCGGGGCCTCGGGTACCTGCCCGGTGCGGGCCAGGCGGTCTACCAGGGCGGCGGCTTCGAAGACGCCGGAAAGGGCGATGATCTGGTCGTGCAGATCGCTCATGCGGTTTCCTTAGCGAACGCGGGTTCTGCGGATTCGATGACGCCACCGCCGAGGCAGATTTCACCGTCGTAGAAGACGACGGACTGGCCGGGCGTCACGGCGCGCTGCGGCTCGTCGAATACCGCGCGGTAGCCGTTGGCGGTGCGCTCGAGCACGCAATCCTGATCGGCCTGGCGGTAGCGTACCTTGGCGCGCAGGGCCTTGGGCTGGTCCAGGTCGATGGGGTTGACCCAGTAGATGTGCGAGGCGTGCAGGGCGCGGGAGAAAAGCCACGGGTGGTCGTTGCCCTGGCCGACGACCAGGACATTGCGCACCAGGTCCTTCTCCAGCACGTACCAGGGGCTGTCGTCGGCGTTCTTCAGGCCGCCGATGCCCAGGCCCTGGCGCTGGCCGATGGTGTGGTACATCAGTCCGACATGCTGGCCGATGACCTGGCCGTCGGTGGTCTCGATGTTGCCCGGCTGCGCCGGCAGGTACTGCTTGAGGAAGTCGCTGAAGCGGCGCTCGCCGATGAAGCAGATGCCGGTGGAGTCCTTCTTCTTCGCGGTGGCCAGGCCGTACTTCTCGGCGATGGCGCGGACCTCGGGCTTTTCCAGTTCGCCCACCGGGAACAGGGTCTTGCCGATCTGTTCGCCGCCTACGGCGTGGAGGAAGTAGCTCTGGTCCTTGTTCGGGTCCAGGCCCTTGAGCAGTTCGCTGCGGCCGTCGATATCGCGGCGGCGCACGTAGTGGCCGGTGGCAATGAGGTCGGCGCCCAGGGCGACGGCGTAGTCGAGGAAGGCTTTGAACTTGATTTCGCGGTTGCAGAGGATGTCCGGGTTCGGCGTGCGGCCGGCCTGGTATTCCTCGAGGAAGTGCTCGAAGACGTTATCCCAGTATTCCGCGGCGAAGTTGGCGGTGTGCAGCTTTATGCCGATGCGGTCGCAGACGGCCTGGGCGTCGGCCAGGTCAGTCATGGCGGTGCAGTACTCGGTGCCGTCGTCCTCTTCCCAGTTCTTCATGAACAGGCCTTCCACCTGGTACCCCTGTTCCTTGAGGAGCAGGGCGGAGACGGAGGAGTCCACGCCGCCGGACATGCCGACGATGACGCGGGTGTTCTGGGGGCTTTTCAGTGAAGAATCAGGCATGGCGGCGCATCACGGGTGCAGATTAAAGGCGGGGATTCTACCAGAGCCGGACGGCAGAGGCGCTGCTTGCGCGTCAGGCCTTGATCAGGCTGAGGGGATAGCGTTCACCCCGCAGGTAATCGTCGATGCAGTCCAGCACCAGGTGGCTGCGCCAGCGTTCGGGCTGTGCGGCCAGCTCTTCGCGGGTCATCCAGCGGGCGCCGAGGATGCCGTCGTCCAGCACGCGCTCTGCGTGATGGTGCAGCGGGCGAGAAGCGAAACAGACGCGCTGGTAGGTCACGCCATTGCTCGGTGCGGTGTACAGGTAGATGCCGGTGACGGCAGTCAGCTCCACGTCCCAGCCGGTCTCTTCCAGGGTTTCGCGCACGGCGGCTTCGAGCAGGCTTTCGTTGGCTTCCAGGTGGCCGGCAGGCTGGTTGAAGACCGGCTTTTTGTCAGCGGACGTTTCTTCCACCAGCAGGAAGCGACCCTGGTCTTCGACGATGGTGGCGACGGTGACGTGTGCTAGCCAGCGCATGGATTTGGACTCCCCTTCGGAAGAATAAAAGTCGCGAGTTTAACGTTGCGGGGCGCAGAAAGCAGAACCCCCGGGAAGGCCCGGGGGTTCTGTTGTCACACGAAGCGGCTTACGCCAGTGCGTCGATCGCGGCGTTGAAGGTCGCGCTCGGGCGCATGACCTTGCTGGTCAGCTCCGCATCGGAACGGTAGTAGCCACCGATTTCCGCCGGCTTGCCCTGTACGCCGTTGAGTTCGGCGACGATGGCCGCTTCCTTCTCGGTCAGGGTCTTGGCCAGGCCGGCGAAGTGAGCCTTCAGCTCGGCATCGTCGTTCTGCTCGGCCAGGGCCTGGGCCCAGTACGTGGCCAGGTAGAAGTGGCTGCCGCGGTTGTCGATCTCACCGATCTTGCGCGACGGCGACTTGTTGTTGTCCAGCAGCTTGCCGGTGGCGATGTCCAGGCACTTGCCCAGTACCTTGGCCTTGGCGTTGTCGGTCTTGATGCCTTCTTCTTCGAAGGAGACGGCCAGGGCCAGGAACTCGCCCAGGGAATCCCAGCGCAGGTAGTTCTCTTCCACCAGTTGCTGTACGTGTTTCGGAGCCGAGCCGCCGGCGCCGGTTTCGTACATGCCGCCGCCCGCCATCAGCGGAACGATGGACAGCATCTTGGCCGAGGTGCCCAGTTCCATGATCGGGAACAGGTCGGTCAGGTAGTCGCGCAGCACGTTGCCGGTCACCGAGATGGTGTCCAGGCCGCGCAGCTGACGCTCCATGCTGGTACGGATGGCTTCGTTGTAGCCCTTGACGCTGATGTCCAGGCCAGTCAGGTCGTGGTCTTTCAGGTACAGCTCGACCTTCTTGCGCAGCTCGTTGTCGTGGGCGCGCTCCGGATCCAGCCAGAAGATGGCCGGGGTGTTGGACTGGCGGGCGCGGGTAACGGCCAGCTTGACCCAGTCGCGGATCGGCGCGTCCTTGGTCTGGCAGGCGCGCCAGATGTCGCCGGCCTGTACTTCGTGCTGCATCAGGACCTTGCCGTCGGCGTCGACGACGCGCATCACGCCGTCAGCTTCCAGTTCGAAGGTCTTGTCGTGGGAGCCGTATTCCTCGGCCTTCTGCGCCATCAGGCCGACGTTCGGTACGCTGCCCATGGTGGTCGGGTCGAACGCGCCGTTGGTTTTGCAGAAGTTGATCATTTCCTGGTAGATGCGGGCGTAGGTGCTTTCCGGCATTACCGCTTTGGTGTCTTTCTGCTTGCCGTCCTTGCCCCACATCTGACCCGAGTTGCGGATCATGGCCGGCATGGAGGCGTCGACGATCACGTCGCTGGGGATGTGCAGGTTGGTGATGCCCTTGACCGAGTCGACCATCGCCATTTCCGGACGGTGGCTGTACACCTCGTGGATGTCATGCAGGATTTCTTCCTGCTGCGAGGCCGGCAGCGACTTGATCTTGTCGTAGACGCTGGAGATGCCGTTGTTCGGGTTCACGCCCAGCTCTTCGAACAGCTGGCCGTACTTCTCGAACACGTCCTTGTAGTAGACGGTGACGGCGTGGCCGAAGACGATCGGGTGGGAGATCTTCATCATGGTGGCCTTGACGTGCAGGGACCACATGACGCCGGTTTCCTTGCAGTCCTGCAGGGTCTTCTCGAAGAAGGCGCGCAGTTTGCTGCAGCTCATGAACATGCTGTCGAGGACTTCGCCGTCCTGCATCTTCAGGGTCTTCTTGGTCTCGACCTTGCCGTCCTTGCCGACGAACTCGATGCGGACTTCACCGGCCTTGCCGATGGTGACCGACTGCTCGCTGGAGAAGAAGTCGCCGCCACGCATGTAGTCGGCGTGGGAGCGCGAAGCCATGCTCCACTTGCCCATGCTGTGCGGGTGCTTGCGGGCGTAGGCCTTGACGGCGGCGGGGGCGCGGCGGTCGGAGTTGCCTTCACGCAGGACCGGGTTCACGGCGCTGCCCAGGACCTTGGCGTAGCGGGCGCGGGTGTCTTTCTCTTCGTCGGTCTGCGGATCTTCCGGGAAGTCCGGAACGGCGTAGCCCAGCTTCTGCAGCTCGGCGATGGCGCCCTTGAGCTGCGGTACCGAGGCGGAAATGTTCGGCAGCTTGATGATGTTGGCTTTGGCGTCGGTGGCCAGCACGGCCAGGTAGGCCAGATCGTCTTCGATCGCCTGGTCGCCGAGCTTGTCAGCGAAGGAGGCCAGGATACGGCCCGAAAGAGAGATGTCGCGGGTCTCGACGTCGATGCCGGCGGAGGCGGCAAAGGCTTTTACGATAGGAAGAAGCGAATAGGTCGCAAGGGCGGGTGCTTCGTCGGTGAAGGTGTAGGTGATCTTCGAGCGGATGGACATCTCGTTCTAACTCTCTTCTTTGCTGGGCGCGCACAGAGTCTCGAATCGCGTTGGTACACGCTTGCGCTCAACGAAGTGGTTGACCGACCTTCGAGAATTGCCGCGGGGATATTGGGGCGCCAGTAGAGCGTTGTACGGCGGAATCCTGGTGGGGATGTGCGCCGCTGCGAGGAGAGAGTCTGGTCCCAGACTGCTCGGACCTCGATGACCATTAAGTCATGCCGGCCAGTATACCACCCTAAAGGCAGGGTGATGCGTGCACCTTTTTTAGACTAAGGAATGATGTAGTTCGATTACCGACTTGTGAGCTACCCTCAGTGGCTGCAAGCGGTTTCAACCAAAAAGCGGAGTTCAGCATGGGATACCAAAAGATCCAGGTGCCGGCCGGTGACAAAATCACCGTCAACGCCGATATGTCCTTGAATGTACCGAAGAATCCGATCATTCCCTTCATCGAGGGGGATGGCATTGGCGTGGATATCAGCCCGGTCATGATCAAGGTCGTCGACGCTGCCGTCGAGAAAGCCTACAAGGGCGACCGCAAGATCGCATGGATGGAAGTCTACGCCGGCGAGAAGGCCACCCAGGTCTACGACCAGGACACCTGGCTGCCCCAGGAAACCCTGGATGCCGTTCGCGATTACGTCGTTTCGATCAAGGGCCCGCTGACCACTCCGGTGGGTGGTGGCATCCGCTCGCTGAACGTGGCTCTGCGTCAGCAGCTCGACCTCTACGTCTGCCTGCGCCCGGTGCGCTGGTTCGAGGGCGTTCCCAGTCCGGTGAAGAAGCCCGGTGACGTGGACATGGTGATTTTCCGCGAGAACTCCGAAGACATCTATGCCGGCGTCGAGTGGAAGGCCGGCTCGCCCGAAGCGCAGAAGGTCATCAAGTTCCTCACCGAGGAGATGGGCGTCAAGAAGATCCGCTTCACCAACGACTGCGGTATCGGTATCAAGCCGGTTTCCCAGGAGGGCACCAAGCGCCTGGTGCGCAAGGCCCTGCAATACGCCGTGGACAATGACCGCAGTTCGGTCACCATCGTCCACAAGGGCAACATCATGAAATTTACCGAGGGTGCGTTCAAGGACTGGGGCTACGAAGTGGCCCGCGACGAGTTCGGCGCCCAGCTGCTGGACGGCGGCCCGTGGATGCAGTTCAAGAACCCTGCCACCGGCAAGAACATCGTGGTCAAGGACGTGATCGCCGACGCCATGCTGCAGCAGATCCTGCTGCGCCCGGCCGAGTACGACGTGATTGCCACCCTCAACCTGAACGGCGACTACCTGTCCGACGCCCTGGCGGCGGAGGTGGGCGGCATCGGCATCGCGCCGGGGGCCAACCTGTCCGATTCGGTGGCGATGTTCGAGGCGACCCACGGCACCGCGCCCAAGTACGCCGGCCTGGACAAGGTCAACCCGGGGTCGGTGATCCTTTCCGCCGAGATGATGTTGCGCCACATGGGCTGGCCGGAAGCGGCCGACCTGATCATCGACGGGGTGAACGGCGCTATCGCCGCCAAGACCGTGACCTACGACTTCGAGCGCCTGATGGATGGCGCCAAGCTGCTGTCGTGCTCCGAGTTCGGCGACGCGATCATCGCCAAGATGTAACCGGGTGCTTCGCCCATGAAAAAGGCCGGCATACTGCCGGCCTTTTCCGTTGGGTCTGATCCGCCGGGAATCAGGCTTCCGCCGTGAGGTTCTGAACCTCGCTGCTTGCAGCAGTCTGAGCGGGTTGGGTGGATGCATTGGCGTTGACGGCCTGGATGTTTACTGCGTGCAACCCCTTCGGACCTTGCAGGATCTCGAAGCTGACGGGCTGGCCGGCCTTGAGTGTCTTGTAGCCATCCATCTGGATTGCCGAGTAGTGAGCAAACAGGTCCTCATCTCGGCCGTCAGCCAGGATGAAACCGTAGCCCTTGGCGTTGTTGAACCACTTGACCTTACCGCTGAGCATGCTGATATCCCTCTGCAAAGGACTCCATTGCTGGAGTATCATCCACTACTATTCCGTTACAGTCTTTTTATAGAGACCGGCGTCCGGAACTCCTGATACCCTCCGGGGGGTATCCTTTGGTTGTAACACCCTTTTGCCGTTAGTCAAGGCGGCGTCGTCCGGGCCTGAGATACGTTTCAAACTCCGCTCGGTCCGCTCATTCACCCTCTCGCAAAGCTTTTATTCCAGCATGCATGCAAGTAGCCAGATTCGACTAACATTCAATCAGGACCGCCCGGATCCACTGGAAGACGAAGGAGCGGGACTCGCGGTCGAGGAATCCAAGCCGGCGCTGAAACCACCGTCGATGTATCGGGTCATCATGTTCAACGATGACTACACCCCGATGGACTTCGTGGTCGAGGTGCTGGAGTTGTACTTCAACATGAACCGCGAGCAGGCCACCAAGGTCATGTTGACAGTGCATACCCAGGGCAAGGCGAATTGCGGGAGCTTTACCCGTGATGTTGCGGAAACCAAAGCCATGCAGGTCAATCAATATGCGAGGGAGAGCCAACATCCACTGTTGTGCGAAATTGAGATAGAAGGTTGATGCGGATGTTTGGGAGCGAGGTGAAGCCATGTTGAATCGAGAGCTCGAAGTCACCCTCAATCTCGCCTTCAAGGAGGCGCGGGCGAAGCGGCATGAGTTCATGACCGTTGAGCACTTGCTGTTGGCGCTTCTGGATAATGAAGCGGCCGCCACAGTCCTGCGGGCGTGCGGTGCGAATCTGGACAAGCTGCGGCGCGACCTGCAGGAGTTCATCGATTCCACCACGCCGCTGATCCCCCAGCATGACGAGGACCGCGAGACGCAGCCGACCCTGGGCTTCCAGCGCGTCCTGCAGCGCGCTGTGTTCCATGTGCAGAGTTCCGGCAAGCGCGAAGTCACCGGCGCCAACGTGCTGGTCGCGATCTTCAGCGAACAGGAAAGCCAGGCGGTGTTCCTGCTCAAGCAGCAGAGCGTGGCGCGGATCGACGTGGTCAACTACATCGCCCACGGCATCTCCAAGGTGCCGGGCCATGCCGAGCACCAGGACAGCGAGCAGGAGATGCAGGACGAGGAGGGCGGCGAGTCCTCTACCTCCAGCCATCCGCTGGACGCCTACGCCAGCAACCTGAACGACCTGGCACGCCAGGGTCGCATCGATCCGTTGGTCGGCCGCGAGTCCGAGGTCGAGCGCGTTGCGCAGATCCTCGCCCGTCGCCGCAAGAACAACCCGCTGCTGGTCGGCGAGGCCGGCGTGGGCAAGACCGCCATCGCCGAAGGCCTGGCCAAGCGCATCGTCGACGGCCAGGTGCCGGACCTGCTGTCCGACAGCGTCGTCTACTCCCTGGACCTGGGCGCGCTGCTGGCGGGCACCAAATACCGCGGCGACTTCGAGAAGCGCTTCAAGGCGCTGCTCAACGAGCTGCGCAAGCGCCCGCATGCGGTGCTGTTCATCGACGAAATCCACACCATCATCGGCGCTGGTGCGGCGTCGGGTGGGGTAATGGATGCGTCCAACCTGCTCAAGCCGCTGCTGTCGTCTGGTGAAATCCGTTGCATCGGCTCGACCACCTTCCAGGAGTTCCGCGGCATCTTCGAGAAGGACCGTGCACTGGCCCGGCGCTTCCAGAAGGTCGACGTCACCGAACCGTCCGTCGAGGACACCTTCGGCATCCTCAAGGGCCTGAAGCCGCGCTTCGAGCAGCACCACCACATCGAGTACAGCGATGAAGCGCTGCGCGCCGCCGCCGAGCTGGCCGCCCGCTACATCAATGACCGGCACATGCCGGACAAGGCCATCGACGTGATCGACGAGGCCGGTGCCTACCAGCGCCTGCAGCCGGAAGAGAAGCGCGTGAAGCGCATCGAGGTGCCGCAGGTCGAGGACATCGTCGCGAAGATTGCGCGGATTCCGCCCAAGCACGTCTCCAGCTCCGACAAGGAACTGCTGCGCAACCTTGAGCGCGACCTGAAGCTGACCGTGTTCGGCCAGGCGGCGGCCATCGAGTCGCTGTCCACCGCCATCAAGCTGTCACGCGCCGGCCTCAAATCACCGGACAAGCCGGTCGGCTCCTTCCTGTTCTCCGGTCCGACCGGGGTGGGCAAGACCGAAGTGGCTCGCCAGTTGGCCAAGGCGCTGGGTGTCGAGCTGGTGCGTTTCGACATGTCCGAGTACATGGAGCGGCACACCGTCTCCCGTCTGATCGGCGCGCCTCCGGGCTACGTCGGTTTCGACCAGGGCGGGCTGCTCACCGAGGCGATCACCAAGACGCCTCACTGCGTGCTGCTGCTGGATGAGATCGAGAAAGCGCACCCGGAAGTCTTCAACCTGCTGCTGCAGGTGATGGACCACGGTACCCTGACCGACAACAACGGGCGCAAGGCGGACTTCCGCAACGTCATCCTGATCATGACCACCAACGCCGGGGCGGAAACCGCCGCGCGGGCCTCCATCGGCTTCTCGCAGCAGGATCACACCTCCGATGCCATGGAAGTGATCAAGAAGAGCTTCACGCCGGAGTTCCGCAACCGCCTGGATACCATCATCCAGTTCGGCCGCCTCAGTCACGAGACCATCAAGAGCATCGTTGACAAGTTCCTCACCGAGTTGCAGGCGCAGCTGGAGGACAAGCACGTGCAGATCGAAGTCAGCGACACCGCACGCGGCTGGCTGGCGGACAAGGGCTACGATCCGCAGATGGGTGCGCGTCCGATGGCGCGGCTGATCCAGGACAAGATCAAGCGGCCGCTGGCCGAGGAAATCCTGTTCGGCGAGTTGGCCGAGCACGGTGGCGTGGCCCATGTGGACCTGAAGGACGGCGAGCTGGCCTTCGAGTTCGAAGTGATCGCGGCGGAACCGGCCTGATGGCTGGCTGATAACATCACGCGCAAACGAAAACGCCCGGCAATGCCGGGCGTTTTTCTGTGTGCCGGACTTTGCCGGCACCTACCGTCTGTCAGCGAGCGCGGTAGGTGATGCGACCCTTGGACAGGTCATAGGGCGTCAGTTCAACGCGAACTTTGTCGCCGGTCAGGATGCGGATGTAGTTCTTGCGCATCTTCCCGGAGATGTGCGCGGTAACGACGTGCCCGTTCTCCAACTCCACGCGGAACATGGTGTTGGGCAGGGTGTCGACGACAGTGCCTTCCATTTCGAAGCTGTCTTCTTTCGACATGCAGTAGAACCCTCGGTATCTATGGTTGCCTGAAGTTTCAGGGCATTAAAAAAGGCACACATTGTGCCTGAAATCGCCCCACAACGCCAATGGGTGTTTTGCGCTCAGTTCAGAGCCACCCAGCGCTGGTTCACGAACAGCTCGATCGGGCGATATTGGGTCTTGTAGTTCATCTTCCGGCAATTCTTGATCCAGTAGCCCAGGTAGACGGCGTGCAGGTTCAGGCGCTCGGTCTCGCCGACCTGCCAGAGAATGGCGAAACGCCCCAGGCTGCGGCGTTCCTCGTCCGGATCATAGAAGGTGTAGACGGCAGACAGGCCGTTGGGCAGCACGTCGGTGACTGCCACGGCCAGCAGGCGGCCCTGCAGGCGGAATTCGAAGAAGCAGCTGAACGGCAGGTCGCGTACCAGGAAGGTGGCGAACTGGTCGCGGCTGGGCGGGTACATATCCCCATCGGCATGGCGCTGCTCGATGTAGCGCATGTACAGCGCGTAGTACTCCTCGGTGAAAGCCGGGCGCTTGCGGATGACTTCCAGGTCGGCGTTGCGCTTGATGATGCGCTTCTGCTGGCGGCTGGGCTGGAAGTCGGCGGCGGGAATGCGCGCCGGGATGCAAGCCGTGCAATGTTGGCAGTGCGGCCGGTAGAGATGTTCGCCGCTGCGCCGGAAGCCGACCTCGGACAGCGAGGCATACAACTGTGCATCCATGGGCTGGCTGGGGTCGAGGAACAGGGTCGTGGCCTGCTCCTCGGGCAGATAGCTGCATGGATGCGGTTGTGTGGCGTAAAACTTCAGGCGGGCGAGCTCGGTCATCTTCAACCCCTGCGAGGTCCCTCAGGCAAGTTTAAGACAGGCTGGGCAGGTCCGCTCGCGAAGTCCAGTCCTGCGAGGGTGTTTCGTCGAGATGACGGCGCAGGTAGCTGGCGAATTCGCCGCGGGAAATGGCGCGGGCGCCGAAACTGTGCAGGTGCTGGGTCGGCATCTGGCAGTCGATCAGCACGAAGCCGGCGGCTTTCAGGCGCTGCACCAGGCCAACGAAGGCGACCTTGGAGGCGTTGTCGGCGCGGCTGAACATGGATTCGCCGAAGAACAGGCGGCCGATGGCCAACCCGTAAAGCCCGCCTACCAGCTCATCGCCGTGCCAGGCTTCCGCGGAATGAGCGATGCCCAGGCGGTGCAGTTGGCAATAGGCGTCCTGCATCGGCGTGGTGATCCAAGTGCCATCGGCGTAGTCGCGCGGGCCGGCGCAGCCCTGGATGACCTGGGTGAAGGCCTGGTCGATGGTGACCCGGTACTGCTGCTGGCGAATGAACTTGGCGAGGCTGCGGGAAACATGCAGCTCATCGGGGAACAGCACGGTACGCGGGTCGGGCGACCACCAGAGGATCGGCTGGCCATCCTGGTACCAGGGGAAGCAGCCGTGGCGATAGGCCTGGATCAGCCGCTGCGGATTGAGGTCGCCACCGGCCGCCAGCAGGCCGTTGGGCTCATGCAGAGCCTTGTCCAGAGGAGGGAAGTCGAAATTGCTGCGCGAAAGCCACTTGAGCATAAGAGGGAGGAGGGGAGGGTGAGCCTCCCCTTGCGCCGATCAGTTGTCGTCGAGGAACTTTTCAGCGTCCAGCGCGGCCATGCAACCGGCGCCGGCGGAGGTGATGGCCTGGCGGTAGACGTGGTCGGCCACGTCGCCGGCAGCGAACACGCCGTCGATGCTGGTCAGGGTCGCGTTGCCTTCGGCGCCGCCCTTGATCTTCAGGTAGCCGTCGTGCATCTCCAGCTGGCCCTTGAACAGGTCGGTATTGGGCTTGTGGCCGATGGCGATGAACACGCCGGCCAGGTCCAGCTGACGGGTTTCGCCGCTGTTGGCGTCCTTCAGGCGCACGCCGATGACGCCCATGTTGTCGCCCAGGACCTCGTCCAGGGTGGTGTTCCAGTGCAGGCGCACGTTGCCGTTCTTCGCCTTCTCGAACAGCTTGTCCTGCAGGATCTTCTCCGAACGCAGCTTGTCGCGGCGGTGGATCAGGTGGACTTCCTTGGCGATGTTCGACAGGTACAGCGCTTCTTCCACGGCGGTATTGCCGCCGCCGACCACGCAGACCACCTGGTTGCGGTAGAAGAAGCCGTCACAGGTGGCGCAGGCGGAAACGCCCTTGCCCATGAAGGCTTCTTCCGAGGACATGCCCAGGTACTGGGCCGAGGCGCCGGTGGCGATGATCAGTGCATCGCAGGTGTAGGTGCCGCTGTCGCCCTTGAGGGTGAAGGGTTTGCTCTGCAACTCGGCGGTGTGGATGTGGTCGTAGACGATCTCGGTATCGAAACGCTTGGCGTGCTGCTCCATGCGCTGCATCAGGGCCGGACCGGTCAGGCCCTCGACGTCGCCGGGCCAGTTGTCGACCTCGGTGGTGGTGGTGAGTTGGCCGCCGGGCTGGATGCCGGTGATGACAACAGGCTTGAGGTTGGCGCGCGCGGCGTACACGGCCGCGGTGTAACCCGCGGGACCGGAGCCCAGGATGATCAGGCGCGAATGCTTGACTTCACTCATAAAAAGACTCCATAAGCCTTTGTCACGTAAGAGAATGCATGCTCCAATTGAGCAGCCGCAAAGCGGTGTTGGGCTATGCTACACCGAACCCCGGAAAGCCGGCAAAAGCGCAGTCGAGCATGCCCGGGTTCGCTGGCATCGGCCGGCCAAAGCCGTACAATAGGCCCGTTTTGCGGCCCAACGACTCTCGGAAGCGCGCATAGCGCAGGAATAGACGCGTTTTGAAGGACACCACAGCAAGCCATGCCGCCGCCTGGCGCCAGCAATTGCATTACCGTCTGAAGGAAGGGGCTCTGATCGCGCTCGGCGCGCTCTGCCTCTACCTGTGGATGGCGCTGCTCACCTACGATCCTTCCGATCCGGGCTGGAGCCATTCCAGTCACGTTGAACAGGTGCAGAATGCGGCCGGCCGCCTGGGCGCGCTGAGCGCGGACATCCTGTTCATGGTGCTGGGCTATTTCGCCTACCTGTTCCCGCTGCTGCTGGCGGTGAAGACCTACCAGGTATTCCGCAAGCGCCACATGCCCTGGGAGTGGAGCGGCTGGCTGTTCTCCTGGCGCCTGATCGGCCTGGTGTTCCTGGTCCTGTCCGGTTCTGCGCTGGCCTATATCCATTTCCACACCACCGGCAGCCACATGCCGGCGACCGCTGGCGGCGCTCTGGGCGAGAGCCTGGGCCAGCTGGGCATCAATGCGCTCAACGTACAGGGCAGCACGCTGCTGTTCCTGGCGCTGTTCCTGTTCGGCATGACGGTGTTCGCCGACCTGTCCTGGTTCAAGGTGATGGACGTCACCGGCAAGATCACCCTCGACCTCTTCGAGCTGATCCACAACGCCACCAACCGCTGGTGGAGCGCCCGCAGCGAGCACAAGCAACTGGTCGCGCAATTGCGTGAAGTGGATGAACGCGTGGCCGAAGTCGCCGCGCCCATCGTCGCCGACCGTCGCGAGCAAGCCAAGGTCAAGGAGCGCCTGATCGAGCGCGAGGAAGCGCTGGTCAAAAGCGTGCAGGAACGCGAGAAGCGCGTGGCGCCGAAGATCGACGTCCCGCCACCGCCCAGCAAGCCGGCCGAGCCGAGCAAGCGCGTGCTGAAAGAGAAGCAGGCGCCGCTATTCGTCGATACCGCCGTGGAGGGCACGCTGCCGCCGCTGTCGATCCTCGACCCGGCTTCCGAGAAGAAGCAGAGTTACTCGCCCGAATCCCTGGAGGCCATGTCGCGCCTGCTGGAGATCAAGCTCAAGGAATTCGGCGTCGAAGTCATCGTCGAGTCCGTGCATCCGGGCCCGGTGATCACCCGATTCGAAATCCAGCCGGCCGCCGGCGTGAAGGTCAGCCGCATCTCCAACCTGGCCAAGGACCTCGCGCGTTCGCTGGCGGTGATCAGCGTGCGCGTGGTGGAGGTTATTCCCGGCAAGACCACCGTGGGCATCGAGATTCCCAACGAAGACCGGCAGATGGTGCGCTTCTCCGAAGTGCTGATGACCCCGGAATACGACGAGCACAAGTCCACCGTGCCGCTGGCCCTGGGCCACGACATCGGCGGCAACCCGGTGATTACCGACCTGGCAAGGATGCCGCACCTGCTGGTGGCCGGTACTACCGGCTCCGGTAAGTCGGTGGGCGTGAACGCCATGCTGCTGTCGATCCTGTTCAAGTCCACGCCGGAAGAGGCGCGGCTGATCATGATCGACCCGAAGATGCTGGAACTGTCGATCTACGAAGGCATTCCACACCTGCTCTGTCCGGTGGTCACCGACATGAAGGAGGCTGCCAACGCGCTGCGCTGGAGCGTCGCCGAGATGGAACGCCGCTACAAGCTGATGGCGGCCATGGGTGTGCGTAACCTCGCCGGCTTCAACCGCAAGGTGAAGGACGCGGAGGAGGCCGGCACGCCGCTGACCGACCCGTTGTATCGCCGCGAGAGCATGGAAGACGAGGCGCCGCTGCTGCAGACCCTGCCGACCATCGTGGTGGTGGTCGACGAGTTCGCCGACATGATGATGATCGTCGGCAAGAAGGTGGAAGAACTGATCGCCCGTATCGCCCAGAAGGCGCGGGCGGCGGGCATCCACCTGATCCTGGCGACCCAGCGTCCGTCGGTGGACGTGATCACCGGCCTGATCAAGGCGAACATCCCGACCCGGATCGCCTTCCAGGTTTCCAGCAAGATCGACTCGCGCACCATCCTCGACCAGGGTGGCGCCGAGCAGCTGCTGGGCCACGGTGACATGCTCTATCTGCCGCCGGGCACCGGCCTGCCGATCCGCGTCCATGGCGCCTTCGTCTCCGATGACGAAGTGCACCGCGTGGTCGAAGCCTGGAAGCTGCGTGGCGCGCCGAACTACATCGAGGACATTCTCGCCGGCGCCGATGAAGGCGGTGGCGGTTCGTTCGAAGGTGGCGGCGGTGGCGAAGGCAGCGAGGGCAGCGAGGACGATCCGCTCTACGACGAGGCCGTGCGCTTCGTCACCGAAAGCCGCCGGGCTTCCATCTCCGCCGTGCAGCGCAAGCTGAAGATCGGCTACAACCGCGCCGCGCGGATGATCGAAGCGATGGAGATGGCCGGCGTGGTGACTCCGATGAATACCAATGGCTCGCGCGAAGTGATCGCGCCGGCCCCGATCCGTGATTGATTCGATTTCGAGGATTTCAATGCGTCTGATCCGCCTGTTGTTCGTTGCTGCGCTGGCTGTTGCCGGCGTCCAGGCCCATGCCGACGAAGCTGCTGCGCAGCGTTTGAGCGGGATGCTCACCAAGGCCCAGACCATGACTGCGCGCTTCTCCCAGCTGACCCTGGATGGCAGCGGTACGCGCCTGCAGGAAACCGCCGGTACCCTGGGCCTCAAGCGCCCAGGCCTGTTCCGCTGGCACACCGATGCGCCGAACGAGCAGCTGCTGATCTCCAACGGCGAGAAAATCTGGCTGTACGACCCGGACCTGGAGCAGGTGACCATCCAGAAACTCGACCAGCGCCTGACCCAGACCCCGGCACTGCTGCTCTCCGGCGACGTGTCGAAGATCGGCCAGAGCTTCGACATCACCGCCAAAGATGGCGGCAACGTGGTGGACTTCACCCTCAAGCCCAAGTCCAAGGACACCCTGTTCGACAGCCTGCGGATTTCCTTCCGCAGCGGCGTGGTGAACGACATGCAACTGGTCGACAGCGTCGGCCAGCGCACCAATATCCTGTTCTTCGACGTGAAGATGAACGAGGCGATGGACGCCAAGCAGTTCGTCTTCGAGGTGCCCAAGGGCGTCGACGTCATCCAGGAGTGATCGACGCCTGCGTCGAGTAACCCGTTCTGAGTAATAGGTAAGATTCGTGGATCTGTTCCGCTCCGCCCCCGTTTCCCAGCCCCTGGCCGCGCGCCTGCGCGCGACCAGCCTGGACGAGTACGTCGGCCAGGAGCACCTGCTCGCCCGCGGCAAGCCGCTGCGCGAGGCGCTGGAACAGGGTGCGCTGCACTCGATGATCTTCTGGGGGCCGCCCGGGGTGGGCAAGACCACCCTGGCCAAGCTGCTGGCCCAGGTCACCGACGCGCACTTCGAGACCATCTCGGCGGTGCTGTCCGGGGTGAAGGAAATCCGCCAGTCGGTGGAGGTGGCCAAGCAGCATGCCGCCCAGTACGGCCGCCGCACCATCCTCTTCGTCGACGAAGTGCACCGCTTCAACAAGAGCCAGCAGGACGCCTTCCTGCCGTATGTGGAAGACGGCACGCTGATCTTCATCGGCGCGACCACTGAAAACCCGTCCTTCGAGCTGAACAACGCGTTGCTCTCCCGCGCCCGCGTCTATGTACTGAAAAGCCTCGACGAAGCGGCGCTGCGCCGGCTGGTCGAGCGCGCGCTCAGCGAAGAGAAGGGCCTGGGCAAGCGCCACCTGAGCCTGCCTGACGACAGCTTCGCCATCCTCATGGCCGCTGCCGACGGCGACGGCCGGCGCCTGCTCAACCTGCTGGAGAACGCCTCCGACCTCGCCGAGGACAACGGCGAAATCAGCGCCGAGTTGCTGCAGAACCTGCTGGGCGACTCGCGCCGACGCTTCGACAAGGGCGGCGAGGCCTTCTACGACCAGATCAGCGCGCTGCACAAGTCGGTGCGGGGCTCCAGTCCCGATGGCGCGCTGTACTGGTATTCGCGCATGCTCGATGGCGGTTGCGATCCGTTGTACATCGCCCGTCGCGTGGTGCGCATGGCCAGTGAGGACATCGGCAATGCCGACCCGCGCGCCCTGACCCTGTGCCTGCACGCCTGGGATGTGCAGGAGCGCCTGGGCAGCCCGGAAGGCGAGCTGGCGATTGCGCAGGCTATCGTCTACCTGGCCTGCGCGCCGAAGAGCAATGCCGTCTACAACGCCTACAACACGGCGCGCCGTGATGTGGCGGAGAGCGGTTCGCTGGAAGTGCCGCTGCACCTGCGCAACGCACCGACCAAACTGATGAAGAACCTGGGCTATGGCGATGAATACCGCTATGCCCATGATGAGCCGGATGCTTATGCGGCCGGGGAAGACTACTTCCCCGAGTCCATGGAACCGCGCCAGTATTACCAACCCGTGCCGCGCGGGCTGGAACTGAAGATCGGCGAAAAGCTGCGCCACCTGGCCAGCCTCGACAAGGCCAGTGCCCGCCGTCGCAGAAAATCCTGAAGTGGCGCCCGCGAGCGCCGCCTGACACTCGACACGAGAAGACACCATGCTCGATTCCAAACTGGTTCGTACCCAGCCGCAGGAAGTGGCCGAACGCCTGGCCACCCGTGGCTTCACCCTGGACGTGGCGCGCATCGAAGCGCTGGAGAGCCAGCGTAAATCCGTGCAGACCCGCACCGAGACCCTGCAGGCCGAGCGCAACTCGCGCTCCAAGGCCATCGGCCTGGCCATGAAGAATGGCGAGGACGTCGCGCCGCTGAAGGCCGAGGTCAACCGCATGGCCGAGGAGCTGGAGTCCGGCAAGCGCGAGCTGGACGCGATCCAGGCCGAGCTGGACAACCTGCTGCTGAACATCCCGAACCTGCCGCACGAATCCGTGCCGGTGGGCGCCGATGAAGACGGCAACGTCGAAGTCCGCCGCTGGGGCACCCCGCGCAGCTTCGATTTCGAGATCAAGGACCACGTGGCCCTGGGTGAACAACACGGCTGGCTGGACTTCGAGACCGCCGCGCGCCTGTCTGGCGCCCGTTTCGCCCTGATGCGCGGGCCGATCGCCCGCCTGCACCGCGCCCTGGCGCAGTTCATGATCGACCTGCACACCCGCGAGCACGGCTACGAAGAGGCCTACACCCCGTACCTGGTGCAGGCGCCGGCGCTGCAGGGCACCGGCCAGTTGCCGAAGTTCGAGGAAGACCTGTTCAAGATCCAGCGTGAAGACGAAGCGGACCTGTACCTGATTCCGACCGCTGAGGTCTCGCTGACCAACATCGTCGCCGGGCAGATTCTCGACGCGAAGGAACTGCCGCTGAAGTTCGTCGCCCACACCCCGTGCTTCCGCAGCGAAGCCGGCGCGTCGGGCCGCGATACCCGCGGCATGATCCGCCAGCACCAGTTCGACAAGGTCGAGATGGTGCAGATCGTCGAGCCGTCGAAGTCCTGGGAAGCCCTGGAAAGCCTGGTCGGCAACGCCGAGAAGGTCCTCCAGGCCCTGGAGCTGCCGTACCGCGCCCTGGCGCTGTGCACCGGCGACATGGGCTTCGGCGCTGCCAAGACCTACGACCTGGAAGTCTGGGTGCCGAGCCAGGACAAGTACCGCGAGATTTCTTCCTGCTCCAATTGCGGCGACTTCCAGGCGCGCCGCATGCAGGCGCGCTACCGCAACCCGGAAACCGGCAAGCCGGAACTGGTCCACACCCTCAACGGCTCGGGCCTGGCCGTGGGTCGCACCCTGGTTGCCGTGCTGGAGAACTACCAGCAGGCCGACGGCTCGATCCGCGTACCAGAAGTGCTCAAGCCGTACATGGCCGGCATCGAGGTGATAGGCTGAGATGGACTTCCTGCCGCTGTTCCACATCCTGCGCGGACGTCGCGCGCTACTGGTCGGCGGCGGTGATGTCGCACTGCGCAAGGCGCGCCTGCTGAACGAGGCCGGCGCGGTGCTGCGTGTCGTGGCTCCGGAGGTGCATTCGGAGCTGCGCGAGCTGGTCGAGGAGGGCGCGGGCGAGTTGCTCCTGCGTCCCTACGCCCAGGGTGATCTGCAGGACTGCGTGCTGGTCATCGCCGCCACGGATGACGAGCCGCTCAATGCCCAGGTTTCCCGCGACGCCAATGCGCGCGGCGTACCGGTCAACGTGGTCGACGCGCCGGCGCTGTGCAGCGTGATCTTCCCGGCCATCGTCGATCGTTCGCCGCTGGTGGTGGCGGTTTCCAGCGGCGGCGACGCGCCGGTGCTGGCCCGTCTGCTGCGCGCCAAGCTGGAAACCTGGATCCCCGCGACCTATGGCCAACTGGCCGGGCTCGCCAGCCGCTTCCGCGAACGCGTGAAGCAGCGCCTGCCGGACCTGCAGCAGCGGCGCAAGTTCTGGGAAGAGGTGTTCCAGGGCCCGGTTGCCGAGCGCGTGCTCGCCGGCCAGCCGAACGAAGCCGAGCGCCTGCTGGCGGACAAACTGGAGTCGCCGCAGGCCGAGTCTCGCGGCGAGGTCTATCTGGTCGGCGCCGGCCCTGGTGATCCCGACTTGCTGACCTTCCGCGCGTTGCGCCTGATGCAACAGGCCGATGTGGTGCTGTATGACCGCCTCGTCGCGCCGGCCATCCTCGAACTGTGCCGCCGTGATGCCGACCGCCTCTACGTCGGCAAGCGCCGCGCCGACCATGCCGTGCCGCAGGACGAGATCAATCGCAAGCTGGTCGAACTGGCCCAGCAGGGCAAGCGCGTGCTGCGCCTGAAGGGCGGCGATCCGTTCATCTTCGGCCGTGGTGGCGAGGAGATCGACGAACTGGCGGCCAATGGCATCCCGTTCCAGGTGGTGCCGGGCATTACCGCTGCCAGCGGTTGCGCAGCCTATGCCGGTATTCCGCTGACCCACCGCGATTACGCGCAGTCCGTGCGTTTCGTGACCGGGCACCTGAAGGATGGCAGCACCGACCTGCCGTGGAATGACCTGGTCGCTCCGGGGCAGACCCTGGTGTTCTACATGGGCCTGGTCGGCTTGCCGGTCATCTGCGAGCAACTGGTGCGCCATGGCCGCTCCGCTGATACACCCGCGGCGCTGATCCAGCAGGGCACCACGGTGCATCAGCGGGTGTTCACCGGCACCCTGGCGAACCTGCCGCAACTGGTGGCCGAGCACGAAGTGCATGCGCCGACCCTGGTGATAGTCGGGGAAGTGGTGCAACTGCGCGAGAAGCTGGCCTGGTTCGAGGGTCAGCAGTGAGAGTGCTTCGCGCGGTGATCCTGGGCGCTGCCTGCGCATGGGGTTTCACTGCGCTGCCGGCCTCTGCGGCCAGCTTCGACTGCAAGAAGGCCAGGCAGGCAGACGAAAAGGCCATCTGCGCTGATCGCCAGCTGTCCGAGCTGGATGTGCAGGTGGCCACCACCTATCGCCTGCTGCGCGGCCTGTTCGCCATGGGCATGCGCGGCAACCTGGGTGACTCGCAGCTCGCCTGGCTGGAACAGCGCCGCGCCTGCGGCGCCAACAAGGCCTGCCTCAGGCAGCGTTACCAGGAACGCCTGGATGCGCTGCAGAAAGTCTACGACGGCATCGACAAGCCCATCTGAGCTGCGACTTTCCCGGCACGAGCTTGCTCACGAACAGGCGCATCCCGTAACTGCCCGCTCCTGCGCGGGGTTCGAGTGCGCAGGAGCGGCCTTCGTCCGCGAACTGTTGGCGAGGCGTTGGCTCAGGCTTCGACGATGGCCTGGAAGCCGCCGAAGATCATGCGCTGGCCGTCGAAGGGCATGTCGGTGAATTCGCTCTTCATCCGCGGGTCTTCCATGAACTTCTTCATGCCGGCGTCCCGCGCCTGCTTGCTCGGCCAGGTGATCCAGGAGAACACCACGGTTTCGTCTTCCTTGAGCTTCACCGCCATGGGGAAAGAGGTCACCTTGCCTTCGGGCACGTCGTCGCCCCAGCACTCGACGACGCCCAGCGCGCCGAATTCCTTGAACATGGCCGCGGCCTTGCGCGCCACCTCGATATAGCGCTCGCGGCGGGCGGTGGGGACCGGTACGAGGAAGCCATCGACATAGTTCATCGTTCATCTCCTGAGATTGGGCCGACGGCCGGATGCCGCCTGCCTTTGAGGAATAGTCGAAGGGCGGGCTGGGTGATCGACAGGGAAGGGTGGCGGGGCGACGGATGGTCGTGTGTGACGGAGATTCCGTGGGTGCGAACAGAGGTCCAGGGAACTGTAGGAGCGAGCTTGCTCGCGAACCTGCGCTGGCCCTGCCGACGGATCGCGGACAACGCCCGCTCCCCCACGGAAGGACGGGATAGCGTAGGAGCGGACTTTGTCCGCGATCGTTCTCCGTCGGCGCCGAAACGTGGGTGGAGCGCCGTTCGCTGAGCAGGCGCACTGCAGGTGTGTCTTCCTACCTGACAGGCGTCATCCGCGTTGGATTTCGCGGACAAGGTCCGCTCCTACGGGGAATGCCGGTGCGGCTCTTGTAGGAGCGGAGCTTCTCCGCGATTCGCCGGCAGGGCCGGCGTTAAAAAGAAAAGCCCCGCCGAGGCGGGGCTTTTCAATCATGCGAAGACTCAGCCCTTGGGCCGATTGTCATAAACGTGGCAGGCCTTGCCCTCGGAACGCTTGAGGCTGTGCGAAGGCTGCACGAGCACGCGGGCGCTGACGCCGATGTGGGTCTTGATCTGCTTGCCCAGTTCGTTGCCGATGGCTTTCTGCTGGTCCGCCGAGAGGCCGTGCTGGTCGTGGCGCAGTTCGACGTGCACGTCGATGCTGTCGAGGTTGCCGGTGCGGTGCAGGTGGATCTCGTAGCACTCGGCGAGCTGGCGGATCTTCAGCACCTGTTCCTCGACCTGGGTCGGGAAGACGTTGACGCCGCGGATGATCAGCATGTCGTCGCTGCGCCCGGTGATCTTGTCGATGCGCCGCATCGGCCGCGCGGTGCCCGGCAGCAGGCGGGTCAGGTCGCGGGTGCGGTAGCGGATCATCGGCAGCGCTTCCTTGGACAGCGAGGTGAACACCAGCTCACCGTATTGGCCGTCAGGCAGCACGGCGCCGGTGGCCGGGTCGATGATCTCGGGGTAGAAGTGGTCTTCCCAGACGGTCGGGCCGTCCTTGGTCTCGGCGCATTCCATGGCCACGCCCGGGCCCATGATTTCCGAGAGGCCGTAGATGTCCAGGGCGGTGATGCCCATGCGTTCCTCGACGGCGCGGCGCAGCTCGGCGGTCCACGGCTCGGCGCCGAAGATGCCCAGGCGCAGCTTGAGGCTGTGCGGGTCGATGCCCTGGCGCTCGATCTCGTCGGCGATGTTGAGCATGTAGGACGGCGTGACCATGATGATGTCCGGCTGGAAGTCGCGGATCAGCTGGACCTGCTTCTCGGTCTGGCCGCCGGACATCGGGATCACGGTGCAGCCCAGGCGTTCGGCGCCGTAGTGCGCGCCCAGGCCGCCGGTGAACAGGCCGTAGCCGTAGGACACGTGCACCTTGTCGCCCTTGCGGCCGCCGGCGGCGCGGATGGAGCGCGCGACCACGTTGGCCCAGGTGTCGATGTCGTTCTGCGTGTAGCCGACCACGGTGGGTTTGCCGGTGGTGCCGCTGGAGGCGTGCAGGCGCACGATCTCGTTCTGCGGCACGGCGAACATGCCGTAGGGGTAGTTGTCGCGCAGGTCGTTCTTGCCGGTGAAGGGGAATTTGGCGAGATCGTCCAGGGAGGTCAGGTCGTCCGGGTGTACGCCGGCCTCGGCGAAGCGTTTCTGGTACAGCGGGACGTTGTCATGGGCGTGCTTGAGGCTCCAGCGCAGGCGCTCCAGCTGGTGCTGGCGCAGCTCGTCGACACTGGCGGTTTCCATCGGGTCAAGCAGGGCACGTTCGGCATCATGGTACATGTTCATGGGTTCACTCGATTTGTTCTTGTACGCCAGCCGGTGAGGGCTGCGAGTGTCATGGGAGCAGCATACCGCCCCCGTTCGCGGGTGGATTCGAACCCCTGCCAGAGACTTTGCTCTGTCTGCCAGTCGGCAGGCTTCGGCGACTGGCGGCGCGGGGTTCGACGCCCCCTGTGGATCAGATCCGCTCGATGATCAGGGCGATGCCCTGACCGACGCCGATGCACATGGTGCAGAGGGCGTAGCGACCACCGCGCTCCTCCAGTTCGTGCAGGGCGGTGGTGACCAGGCGCGCACCGCTCATGCCCAGCGGGTGGCCGAGGGCGATGGCGCCGCCGTTGGGGTTCACCCGTGCGTCGTCGTCCTTCAGGCCCAGCTCGCGCAGCACGGCCAGGCCCTGGGCGGCGAAGGCTTCGTTCAGCTCGATCACGTCCATCTCGTTCAGCGACAGGCCGGCCAGCTCCAGTACCTTGCGGGTCGCCGGCACCGGGCCGATACCCATGATCCGCGGCTCGACGCCAGCGGTGGCCATGGCCACCACGCGGGCGCGGGCCTTCAGGCCATGGCGCGCGGCGGCAGCCGGGGTCGCCAGCAGCAGGGCGCAGGCGCCGTCGTTGACGCCCGAGGCGTTGCCGGCAGTGACGCTGCCCCCTTCGCGGAACGGCGTGCCGAGCTTGGCCAGTTGTTCCAGGGTGGTGTCGCCGCGCGGATGTTCATCCTGCTCGACGACCTTGGCCGGACCTTTGCGCTGGGGAATTTCTACCGGGACGATTTCCTTCGCCAGGCGGCCGTTGGCTTGCGCGGCGGCGGCCTTGTGCTGGCTGCGCAGGGCGAAGGCGTCCTGGTCGGCGCGGCTGATGTTGAACTGCTCGGCAACGTTCTCCGCCGTCTCGGGCATGGAATCGATGCCGAACTGCTGCTTCATCAGTTTGTTGACGAAGCGCCAGCCGATGGTGGTGTCGAAGATTTCCGCGCTGCGGCCGAAGGCCTGCTCGGACTTGCCCATGACAAAGGGGGCGCGGGACATGGATTCCACGCCCCCGGCCAGCATCAGCCCGGCTTCGTTGCAGCGCAAGGCACGCGCGGCACTGCCCACGGCATCCAGGCCCGAGCCGCACAGGCGGTTCAGGGTGGTGCCGGGCACGCTGGTCGGCAGGCCGGCCAGCAGCGAGGCCATGTGCGCGACGTTGCGGTTGTCTTCGCCGGCCTGGTTGGCGCAGCCGAAGATCACGTCGTCGATGGCGCTCCAGTCCAGCTCGGGGTGGCGTTGCATCAAGGCCTTCATCGGGATGGCGGCGAGGTCGTCGGCACGTACGCCGGACAGGGCGCCGGCGTAGCGGCCAATGGGCGTGCGCACGGCGTCGATGATCAGGGCGTCGGTCATATCGCTCATTCGGAGGTCTCCTGCGCCAGCACGGTGCCGCGCACTTTGTAGGATTTGCCGTGGAACAGGGCGATCAGCTGGCCCTGGGAATTCTCGATGCGCACGTCGTAGTTGCCGGTGCGGCCGCTGCGGCTCTGCTCAAAGGCGCTGGCGATCAGCTCGTCGCCTTCACGGGCCGGCGCCACGTAGTCGATGCTGCAGCCGATGGCGACGGTGGCGTCGTTGTAGCTGTTGCAGGCGAAGGCGAACGCCGAGTCGGCGAGGGCGAACAGGTAGCCGCCGTGGCAGGTGCCGTGCCCCTGGATCATGTCCTCGCGCACGCGCATCGACAGCTTGGCGCTGCCCGGGCCGGCATCCAGCAGCTGGATGCCCATGCGCCGGGTGGCCTGGTCGCGCTCGTACATGCTTTCGGCGCAGTCGCGGGCCAGTTGGGTGGCGTCAGTCATTGAGGCTTCTCCCTTCGGCATGCAGGCGGCGCAGTAGCAGGGACGGGCGGTAGCGGTCCTCGCCGTAGGCAGCCTGGAGGTTGTCCAGCACGCGCAGCACGTTGCCGATGCCGATCTGCCCGGCCCAGGCCAGCGGGCCCTGCGGGTAGTTCACCCCGGCACGCATGGCGAGGTCGATGTCAGCGGCGCTGCCGACGCCTTGGAGCACCGCGTCGGCCCCTTCGTTGGCGAGCATGGCGACGGTACGCAGCACGGCGAGGCCGGGCGTATCGCTCAGTCGGCTGGCGATGATGCCGGCCTTGGCCAGCAGGGCGACGGCCTGGTCGAGTGCTGCGGGAGCGGTGTCCGCCGAGCAGGAAATGCCCAGGCGCGCAGCCTTGGTGTAATCCAGGGCGAGGTCGATCAGCACCAGGTTGCGTAGGCCATCTTCCTTCGCACGCTGGCTGGCGAGACGGCCATCGGAAAGGGCGATGACCGCATCCCCCACACGCAGCAGGCCAGTGCCGGCGCGCTGGGTGATCTCGATGCCGGCTTCCTTCAAGCGCTGCACCAGCGGTTGGGCGGTGCCCAGGTCGCCTTCCACTACGCAGGAGGTGACGTTGGTGCTGCTGCCCAGGCTCGACGGCTGCGGGCGCTCGGCGCCTTCGGCGTAGTTATAGAAGCCTCGACCGCTCTTGCGGCCGAGGTGGCCGGCGTCCACCAGTTCCTTCTGAATCAGCGAGGGCTGGAAGCGGAAGTCGCCGTAGTAGGCGGCGAATACCGAGCAGGTCACGGCGTAGTTGACGTCATGGCCGATCAGGTCGGTCAGCTCGAAGGCGCCCATGCGGAAGCCGCCGGCATCGCGCAGCAACGCATCCAGGGTGGCGCAGTCGGCCGCGCCTTCCTGCAGCAGGCGCAGGCTTTCGGCGTAGAAGGGGCGCGCCACGCGGTTGACGATGAAGCCGGGCGTGGATTTGGTGTGGACCGGCTTCTTGCCCCAGGCCACTGAGGTGGCGTACAGGCTGTCGGCCAGCGCCGGATCGGTGGCAAGGCCGGAGACGATCTCCACCAGCGCCATCAGTGGCGCCGGGTTGAAGAAGTGCATGCCGACCACCTGCTGCGGGCGCTTCAGGCCGGCGGCGAGACTGGTGATGGACAGCGAGGAGGTGTTGCTGGCGAGGATGCAGTCGTTAGCGCAGAGCGCTTCCAGCTGCTGGAACAGGCCGCGCTTGACCTCGAGGTTTTCGACGATGGCCTCGATCACCAGCTTCGAATCGCCCAGCGCCTCGATGGCTTCCACCGGTTGCAGGCGGGCGACGATGGCGGAGCGCTCTTCGGCGCTCAGCTTGCCTTTCTCCACCACGCGGCCCAGCTGGCGGTCGATGCCGTCGATGGCCTGGGCGGCGGCGCCGGGGCGGTTGTCATAGAGCTTCACCAGGTGGCCGGCTTGCGCGGCGACCTGGGCGATGCCTGCGCCCATGGCGCCGGCGCCGATCACCGCGACTTTTGCGTCTTTCGAAAGTGCGCTCATCGATCAGCGACCCTTGAAGCTGGGAGTGCGTTTTTCCATGAAGGCGGACACGCCCTCGCGGTAGTCCTCGCTGCGGCCGGCCAGACGCTGCAGGTCGCGTTCCAGCTCCAGCTGTTCGTCAAAGCTGTTGTTCAGGCTGGCGTTGAGGCTGCGCTTGATCAGCGCCAGGCCGTAGGTCGGCTGGGTGGCGAGGTGGCGGGCGAGCTTGAGGGCTTCTTCGCGCAGGTTGGCGTCGTCCACCACCTGGTAGATCAGGCCCCATTGCTCGGCCTGCTCGGCCGTCAGGCGATTGCCCAGCAGGGCGAGCGCCTTGGCGCGGGCCATGCCCACCAGCCGCGGCAGCGTCCAGGTGCCGCCGGAATCGGGGATCAGGCCGATCTTGCAGAAGGCCTGGATGAAGCTGGCCGAACGCGCAGCGAGTACGAGGTCGCAGACCAGCGGGATGTTCGCGCCGGCGCCAGCGGCCACGCCATTGACCGCGCAGATGACCGGCAGCGGCAGGTCGCGCAGGCTGCGGATCAGCGGGTTGTAGAACTGCTCGATGGACTGGCCCAGGTCCGGCGCTTCTGCGCCCGGGGCGACGTTGCGGTCGGACAGGTCCTGCCCTGCGCAGAAGCCGCGGCCTTCGCCGGTGAGCAGCAGGACGCGGGCATCTGGATTCTGCCGGACCTGCTTGAGTGCCTCGCGCACTTCGCCGTGCATGGCGGCGTTGAAGCTGTTCAGCTGCTCGGGGCGGTTCAGGCTGAGGAGGGCGACGCCGTCCTCGATGGAAAACAGGATGTGCTCGAAGTTCATGGGCGGACTGGCTCCATCAATGGGACAGGCTTTGGGCCGGATAAAGAAAGGGGGAGCTCAGCGGCCTTGGTAGGCCGCTTTGCGTTTTTCCTGGAAGGCGCGGATGCCCTCGTCGCGATCGGCGGTGCCGGCCAGCAGGGTGAAGGCGTGGCGCTCGAAGCGCAGGCCGCTGGCCAGATCGGTGTCCTGGGCCTTGAGTAGCGCCTCCTTGGCCAGACGCACGGCCAGCGGCGCCTTGGCGGCGATGCTGCGGGCGATCTGCAGGGCGCGCTCGACGGTGAATTCCGGTTGGGTGACTTCGCTGACCAGGCCGGCGCGCTGGGCGTGGCGGGCGTCGATGGCCTCGCCGGTGAGCACCATCTGCATCGCCAGCGGCTTGCCCACGGCGCGCAGCAGGCGCTGGGTGCCGCCGGCGCCGGGCATGATGCCGAGGTTGATTTCCGGCTGGCCGAAGCGGGCGTCTTCGCCAGCGACGAGGATGTCGGCGTGCATCGCCAGCTCGCAGCCACCGCCCAGGGCGAAGCCGTTGACGGCGGCGATCAGCGGTTTGGAGAAGGCGGCGATGCGCTGCCAGTAGCCGACGCGCGGGTCATTGAGGATGCCGACCAGATTGCGCTCGGCCATTTCCTTGATATCGGCGCCGGCGGCGAAGGCCTTGCGGCTGCCGGTCAGCACCACGGCGCGGGTTTCGCTGTCCTGTTCGGCAGCATCGAGTTCGGCGGCCAGCTCACCGAGCAGTTCGGTGTTCAGGGCGTTCAGCGCCTCGGGGCGCTGCAGGGTGATCAGGCGGACGCCCGCTTCAGGCATCTGAACGGCAAGGGTGCGAGGCATGACATCGTCCTCAGGCTGCACGCACGGCTGCATGGCCGGCTGTATTGGAATTATGCGAGGCGGGCAGGGCCCGTCTCCGGCTTTCCCGCAGTATAGGCCTAAAGCGATACAAGAAAACAACTATGAAAGTTGAATCGCGTGTCTAAAATGTTTCTCGCGGTGCCACGAATTCGAACGATCAGGCAAGCATTGATGTCGCTGTATGTGGCGTATTTTCTCGATTTGAAAGACTTTTTCGTCTTCCGGATACGCTCCCTGGAAGCGATACGACAGAATTCGTTTGGAGGCTTTCAGATTGATGTGATACAAAATTTGCAAAAGAACAAATCGCTTTGTGCGGTGATGCCGGAATGCCGGCAACGCCGCAGGAGAACCCGATGCCCTGCTACAGCCTCGAAGGCGTGCGCCCGGTGGTCCACCCCACCGCCTATGTCCATCCCACCGCCGTGCTGATCGGCGACGTCATCGTCGGCCCCGGCTGCTATGTCGGTCCGCTGGCGGCGCTGCGCGGCGATTTCGGGCGGATCGTCCTCGAAGAAGGCGCGAATCTTCAGGACACCTGCGTCATGCACGGGTTCCCGGACAGCGACACCGTCGTCGAGCGCAACGGCCATATCGGCCATGGTGCGGTGCTGCATGGTTGCCGCATCGGCGAAGACGCCCTGGTGGGCATGAACGCGGTGGTGATGGATTACGCGCAGATCGGCGCGCGCTCGATCGTTTCAGCCGCTGCCTTCGTCAAGGCCAAATTCGACTGCCCGCCGCAGAGCCTGGTGATGGGCGCGCCGGCCAGCGTGAAGCGCAGCCTGAGTGACGAGGAAATCGCCTGGAAGCGCCGTGGCACCGAGGAGTACCAGGCCCTGGCCAAGCGCTGCATCACCAGCCTGGTGGAATGCCAGCCGCTGGCGGAGCTGGAAGCAGAGCGTCCGCGCCTGGGCGATTCCGGTTTCCGGCCCAAAGTAGCGGCAGGGACAGAGGCAGGAAAGGGCGCATGAGTACTGGGGTTCGCTCCAATGGCCAGGCGGTGCGGCGGGCAGGTATAGTCGCCGCTCCTTCGCCTGCGCAACGTGCCATGACCGCTCTAGCACCGCTGAACCAGCTGATCAATCGCTTCCAGGAACAGACGCCGATCCGCGCCAGTTCGCTGATCATCACCCTCTATGGCGATGCCATCGAACCCCACGGCGGCACCGTCTGGCTGGGCAGCCTGATCAACCTGCTGGAGCCCTTCGGCATCAACGAGCGGCTGATCCGTACCTCGATCTTCCGCCTGACCAAGGAAGACTGGCTGACCGCCGAGAAGGTCGGCCGGCGCAGCTACTACAGCCTGACCGGCACCGGTCGGCGGCGTTTCGAGAAGGCCTTCAAGCGTGTCTACAGCTCCAGCCTGCCGGCCTGGGACGGTTCCTGGACCCTGGTGATGCTCTCGCAGATCGCCGCCGACAAGCGCAAGCAGGTCCGCGAGGAGCTGGAATGGCAAGGCTTCGGTGCGCTCTCGCCGACCGTCATGGCCTGCCCACGTGCTGACCGCAGCGATGTCGTGGCGACCCTGCAGGATCTGGAAGTCGCCGACGACTGCATCGTCTTCGAAACCCGCGCCCAGGACGTACTGGCCTCCCGCGCCATGCGCATGCAGGTACGCGAGAGCTGGAAGATCGACGAGCTGGGCGAACACTACAGCGAATTCATCCAGCTGTTCCGCCCGCTCTGGCAAGCGCTGCGCGAGCAGGACCAGCTGCGCCCGGAAGACTGCTTCCTGGCGCGCACCCTGTTGATCCACGAATACCGCCGCCTGCTCCTTCGCGATCCACAACTGCCCGACGAACTGCTGCCGGGCGATTGGGAAGGACGCGCGGCGCGGCAGCTGTGCCGCAACATCTATCGGCTGATCCACGCCAAGGCCGAGGACTGGCTGAACCGCAACCTGGAGACCGCCGACGGCCCGCTGCCGGACGTCGGGGAAAGCTTCTACAAGCGGTTCGGCGGATTGAACTGAAGGGAGTTGGCGTGAAAAATGCCTCTCGCTGTGCAGCACTGCGGCTGCGCAGCGGGAACACCACCACGGAGCCTTCCTGAGAAGGGCCGCGGCGGACGATGACGACAGGTCCATGAGGCCGTCGCTGAATAACAACAAACAATGCGTGTGAGGCTTTGCAGGTCATGAATTCTTCATCGACATTGAGGGATGACGCTTTCGAGGCGTGGCTGGGTCAGGTCAACCGGGCGTGCGGTCGTTTCGATGCGCGCACCCTCGGCCCCCAGTTCCATGGACGGTTGCGCGAATACCAGGGCGGGGCGATCAAGCTGAGCGTGGTCGATATGGCCCAGGTGCATCTGTACCGCACCAGCAAGGAAGTCGGCACCAGCGCCGGCGGGCACTATTACGCGGTGTTCCAGCTCGAAGGGCGCTCGCGCCTGGAGCAGGGCGACAACCGCGTGGAGCTGTCGCGCGGAGACATCAGCCTGATCGACGCCAGCCGGCCCAGCGACATGACCTACCTGGAGGAATCCCGGCAGCTCTCGCTGATCCTGCCGCGCCAGGTGATCGAGCGCGGCCTGCGCATGTCGGAAGTGACCTGCGCCTCGAAGATCCCGGCCAGCTCGCCGATCGCCGTGCTCGCCAACCGCCTGATCGTCGAGACCAGCCAGCAGGAAAGCCTCGGCATGCTGGAAAGCGAGGCGACCCTGGATGCCCTGGTGACCCTGCTGCGCCCGGCGCTGGCCTGCCAGGACGCCGAGCAGGACAACCACGAACGCATGTTCCGCAAGGCCACCGCCTTCATCGACCAGCACATCGGCGCCGAGGAACTCTGCCCCGAGCTGATCGCCCGCGAGGTGGGCATCTCGGTGCGCGGCCTGTACCGCATGTTCGCCAAGAAGGGCCTGGTGGTGGCGCAGTACATCAAGAACCGCCGCCTGGACTTCTGCGCCGAGACCCTGCGCAACGCCCAGTTCGAGCAGAAGCTGTCGGCGCTGGGCTATGCCTGGGGCTTCTCCGATTCGAGCTACTTCTCCACGGCCTTCAAGGGTCGCTTCGGCGTGTCGCCGGGCGAGTACCGCAAGCGTTACGCCAATTGATCCAGCCGGTGGACGGCGATACCTGGCGGCCTTGTGCCGCAAGTGATGGGTATCGCTGCGCTCCACGCCATCCTACGTTGATGCTCGCCTGCACCGCTGTCTGCATCTGAACCCTTCGTAGGATGGGTGTAGCGAAGCGATACCCATGCTGCTTATTGCCGGCTCCTACGCCAGGCGGGTTCGCGAGCAAGCTCGCTCCTACAGACCTCCGGTTACGCCGCAGCCGCTCTTCGTAGGAGCGAGCCTGCTCGCGAAGGCATTCCCGCCAATCCCCGCATCACCCGAGAGCCATCCTGGCACTCCCGCCAATACGTCTGGCACAGAGGAAAAGACCCTCCCGCGCGCCGCTGGCAACAATCACCTTCGATGACGCGCGCCCTCCGGCCGCAAGCTGTACTCGAAGGTGATTCCCCGATGTTCCGCACCAAGCTCCGATTCGGCGCCCTCGGCCTGCTGCTGGCCGGCGCGCTGCTGCAACCGATCCTGGCCTTTGCCGGCGACTGCCCGGCGAACGACGCCCAGCAGGGCGAGCAGGTCTTCGCCCGCGATTGCTCGATCTGCCACACCGCCAAGGCCGACGGCCCCGGCATGATGGGCCCCAACCTGCATGGCGTGGTCGGCCGCATGGCCGGCTCGCTCGCCGGCTTCAGCTATTCCCAGGCGATGAAGGGCAAGGGCGCGGCCTGGTCGCGCGACAACCTCGACGCCTTCGTCAGCCAACCCCAGGCCGCCGTGCCGGGAACCTACATGCCCTTCGCAGGCCTGGCCGACGCGGCCGAGCGGCGGGCGCTCACCTGCTGGCTGAGCCAGCAGCACTGAATCCTCAGCTGATTCTTCAGGAGACACCATGAACGCCATTGAAATCCTGCCCCAGGTCACGGCCTTCCTGCAGCGCAAGCATGGCTGCTTCATCGATGGCGCCTGGGTGGTGCCCGAGGGCGCGCGCACCGACGTGCTGAACCCGGCCACCGGCGAGGCGATCTCCAGCGTCGCCGACATCGACACCGACCTGCTCGACCGCGCGGTGAAATCCGCCCAGGCCTCGTACAAGGCCCGCGTCTGGGCTGACCTGCGCCCGGCCGACCGTGAGCGCATCCTGCTGCGCTTCGCCGACCTGGTGGAAGCCAACGGCGAGGAACTGGCCCAGCTGGAAACCCTCAGCCAGGGCAAGTCGATCAACATCTCGCGCATGCTCGATGTGGGCGCCACCGTCGAGTTCATGCGCTACATGGCCGGCTGGGCGACCAAGATCGAAGGCCAGACCCTGAACGTATCCATCCCGCTGCCGCCGGGCGCCAAGTTCACCGCCTACACACGCCGTGAGCCGCTGGGCGTGGTGGCTGGCATCGTGCCGTGGAACTTCCCGCTGATGATCGCCGTGTGGAAGCTGATCCCGGCCCTGGCCACCGGCAACAGCGTGGTGATCAAGCCCGCCTCGGAAACCCCGCTGACCGCCCTGCGCCTGGCCGAACTGGCCTTCGAGGCCGGCGTGCCGGCCGGCGTGTTCAACCTGGTGACCGGCGACGGCCCGCGCATCGGCGGCGGCCTGGCCAGCCACAAGCTGGTCAACAAGGTCTCCTTCACCGGCTCCACCGCGGTAGGCCGCAGCGTCGGCCTGGCAGCGGTGCAGAACATGACCCACTTCGCCCTGGAACTGGGCGGCAAGAACCCGATGATCATCCTCGCCGATGCCAACATCGACAACGCCGTGCAGGGCGCGCTGCTGGGCGGCCTGCTGAACAACGGCCAGGTCTGTGCCGCGGCTTCGCGCTTCTACGTGCACCGCTCGCGCTATGACGAGTTCGTCGAGAAGCTGGCTGCTGCCGTCGCCGGCATGAGCCTGGGCGAGGGCATGGACCCGACCGCGCAGATCAACCCGCTGGTTTCCGCCAAGCAGCAGCGCAGCGTGCTCGAGCACATCGCCCGTGCCGGCGAGCAGGGCGCACGCATCGTCTGCGGTGGCGGGCAGGTGGCCGGCAGCGGCTTCTACGTGCAGCCCACCGTGCTGGCCGACGTGACCATGCAGATGAACGTGGCCCGCGACGAGGTCTTCGGTCCAGTGCTGGCGGTGCTGCCATTCGACGACGAAGAGCAGGCCATCGAGATGGCCAACGACAGCGAGTACGGCCTGGGCGCGAGCCTGTGGACCAACGACCTGACCAAGGCGATGAACCTGGTGCCGCGCATCGAGTCCGGCACCGTGTGGGTCAACGCCCACGTGCTGCTCGACCCGAGCATGCCGTTCGGCGGCGTCAAGCAGTCGGGCATGGGCCGCGAGTTCGGTCGTGCGGTGGTCGAGTCCTATACCGAGATCAAGTCGGTGTGCATTGCGCACTGATTGATAGTGAGAGCAACACCCTCGTTTAGCAGCGGGCCTTCGGGCCCGTTTTTTTTTGCCTGATGGAGGCGGGCATATCCGCGATTGGGTGGTAGGGCCGGCGCTTATTAGGTTGACGCCGATGTTTCCGTATTTCGTAGGAGCGGACTTTGTCCGCGATGCTCTTGCTTGTCGTTGAGGGTTCCAGCGTCGCTTCGGCGTGCGCTGGGAGATTTTGTTTCGCCCCCTCGGGCGACCTACTTTGGCAAACGACCCAAAGTAGGCAAAGGTCTTCGCCCCTGCCATCCGGCTTTTCGCTTCGCGAAAAGTACCCTCGGTTCCTCGGAGTTTCAGGGGGCCGCCGCGAAAGGCCATCCCTGGCCAGTCGCGGCTTGCGCGGCATCCATGCCGCTCTCCCCCTGAAACTCCGATCACCTTCGGCCTCCTGAAAGGGGCACATCGGCGCGCGCGGATGTTTTTCTGGAAGACTTCAAAAGCCAGAGCCAGAGCCAGAGCCAGAGCCAGAGCCAGAGCCAGAGCCAGAGCCAGAGCCAGCGTCAACGGCGATCTGCGAACGTAGGGCGCATAACCCGGAACGGGTTATCCGCCGTTTGCCTCCCAGCGGATAACGCTGGCGCGCTATGCGCCCTACGCTCCTGTAGGAGCGAGCTTGCTCGCGAAATGCACTCTGCAGGGCCTACAGGAGCCTCGTCGTAGGATGGGTGGAGCTTGCGATACCCATGCTGCCCCCCGCCGTCCCCTCAGACCTTGCGCCAGACGCTCGCCAGCCAGGGCTGCTGCGCCCGTGGCAGGCCAGCGGGGCGGTAGTAGTGTTCGAGTTCGAGGAAGCCGGCGTCCTGCAGCAAGCAGGTCCAGTTTTCCAGGTCGTGGTAGGAGCCGTAGCGTCCGGCGTTCCAGCCTTCCTGGTTGTCCCCGCGGGGGTTGGAGCTGAACAGGACACCGCCGGGTTTGAGTGTCGCGTGCAACTGGCGCAGAACGCGCGGCAGTTCGCTGCGCGGGACGTGGAACAGACTGGCGTTGGCGTAGATGCCGTCAAAGCGCGCCACGGGCAGGTCGAGGGCGAGGAAATCCTGCTGCCAGACCTCGCCACCGCTGGCCTGGCGAGCCATGGCGACGAAGTCGGCGCAGCCGTCCAGGCCGACGGGTGCGTGGCCCATGTCGCGGAAGACACAGAGATCACGCCCCGGACCGCAGCCGAAATCCAGCAGGGCGAAAGGCGCCTCGCCCTGGATGTGCCGCAGCAGCGCAGCGATGTTCTGGCTGACATCGTGGTCCCAGGTGCCTTCGCGGAAAGCTTCAGCGCGCTCCTGGTAGTGCTGCAGGGTGACGCGGGAGATGTCGCGCAGGATGGGGTCTTCGGGGTTCATGGCGGTTTTCGGTGTGGGGGATGTCGGTGATTCTACCGCGTCGTTCGGCAGGTGGCCCTGTGCGCTGGAACTTGCCGATTGGAGCGGGCGCTGTATCTCGACGAGCCCTGATGGGTGCAGATTCCGCCGCGGGAGACTTCGCGGACAAGGTCCGCTCCTACGTGAAGTTCTGCGCGGGGACAGCCCTCTCCCTAACCTTCTCCCTTCGGAGCGGGGCGCGCAGCCAGGGCGGGGGAGAGGGGAAATCCGAGGCACGAACGATCAGAAGAAGACAGTTGCTCCTACGTGGGGAGTTTGAAAGCCGGGGTTGGGGTGCGGCGGATGAAGGGGCGATCCTAGACTGAGGTTCCGCATCAGGGACTGTCGTCATGCCCACGCCCATGCCCACAACCAAGAACCTCAGCACCCTCGATTGGCCTGCCATTGCCGAGCAGCTCGACATCGATGGCTACGCCGTGATCCCCGGCCTGCTTGAGCAGAATCAGTGCGAGGCGCTGCGCGGACTCTACGAGCACGACGCGCCGTTTCGCAGTCGCGTGGTCATGGCCCGGCACAACTTCGGCCTGGGCGAGTACCGCTACTTCGCCTATCCCTTGCCTGGCCTGTTGCAGGCGTTGCGCGAAGCCTTCTATGCGCCGCTGAGCGTCATCGCCAACAGCTGGCAGCAGCGCATGGACACCGGCATCGCCTACCCGCAAAACCATGCCGATTTCCTCGCCCAGTGCCACGCTGCCGGCCAGCAGCGGCCGACGCCCTTGCTGCTGCGCTACCGCGCTGGCGACTACAACTGCCTGCATCAGGACCTGTACGGCGAGCTGGCCTTCCCGCTGCAGGTGGCGATCCTGCTGTCGCGACCGGGCGAGGAGTTCAGCGGCGGCGAGCTGGTGCTGACCGAGCAGCGCCCGCGCCTGCAGTCGCGGGTGAGCGTGGTGCCGCTGCAACAGGGTGACGCCGTGGTTTTCGCCGTGGCCCAGCGGCCAGTGCGGGGCGTGCGCGGCTATCACCGGGTCAACCTGCGCCACGGTGTCAGTCGCCTGCATACCGGCGAGCGCTTCACCCTCGGGCTGATCTTCCACGACGCGTTGTGAGGAGTAGCATGGATCGGTCCAGGGAACCGGGAGAGCGACATGCACTACGAAGTGATTCAACGTCACCGCAGCGAATACCCCGCGCCCATCACCTTCGCCAAGGGCGCGCCGCTGTTCGTCGGTGAACGCTACGAAGGCGCCGAGGGCTGGGAGGACTGGTACTTCTGCGCAACGCCCGGCCAGCGCCAGGGTTGGGTTCCGCTGCAGGTGTTCAACATGACCGCGCCGGGCGCCGGGGTGGCGATGGAGGACTACACCGCCCGCGAGCTCGATGTGGAGGTCGGCGAGCGGCTGGAGGGCGGTCGCGAGCTGGGCGGCTGGCTCTGGTGCGTGCGCAGCGGCGGCGAGTCCGGCTGGGTGCCGCTGGACTGCTTGCAGGAAGTCGGCGCCTGATCCCGCGTGGGGTCAGGCCTTGTAGCGACGCCCGGCGTGCTGTTTGATCCAGGCCATCAGCCCGCGTTGCTGCACCACGGTCGGTTGTTCCACCAGCAGCGCGGCGCTGGCCTTCTGGCGGAAGTCCAGCAGCCGGCCCATGGCCTCGGCGATCTCCTGGCGCGCTTCCATGCAGGGCGCCAGGGTTTCCCTGTCGATGTAGTAGGCGGCGCCGTCGCTGATGGCGGTGAACTGCGCCTGCCATCCAGCACCGCTGAGCACACCGGCTTCGCCGAAGACTTCGCCCGGCCCCATACGGCCGGCCTCGATGGTCTGGCTGTCGTGGGGCAGGGTGACGCTGACCACGCCCGAATCGATGATCAGCAGACGCTCGCTGACATCGCCCGGGGCCAGCAGCACTTCGCCGCGCTTGAACGGCCGGCGCTGCATGCGCGTCGCCAGTTCGTCGCGTTCCTCGTCCCGCAGCGCGTCGAACAGCCCGGAGCGCACCAGCAGCGCCCGCGCCCGTGAGGCGCTCTCGCGCATCGGTGCGTCGGCCTCGGCCAGCAGGTTGATGCCGGCCGCCTGCAGGTGGCGGTAGGCGAGGTCGAACAGCTGGTTGCGCACCTCGCGCTTCTCGCCCATGGCGGCGACGAAGCCGCTCATTTCGTACTCCACGCCGTCGGGTGCGGACTTGCGTACGCTCACTGCCGGTGCCGGCGTGGCCAGCAGGGCGCGGCAGCCGCCCAGGGCGTGCTCCAGAGCTTCGATCACCTTGCGTGGGCGGATATGCGGGCTGACCGTCAGGCTCACGCTGACGCCATAGAGGTTGGCCGGGCGGCTCAGGTTGAGCACCTTGGCCTTGGCCGCCAGGGAGTTGGGCACCACGGCCAGGGTGCCCTGGGAGGTCTGCAGGTAGGTGGAGCGCCAGTCGATCTCGGTGACCTTGCCCTCGATGCCGTCGATGGAAATCCAGTCGTCCAGCTGGTAGGGCTTGGTGGTGTTGAGCACGATGCCGGAGAACACGTCGCTCAGGGTGCTCTGCAGCGCCAGGCCGAGGACGATGGCAACCACCCCGGAGGTGGCCAGCAGGCCCTTCACCGGCAGTTCCAGCACGTAGCCGGCGGCGGCGATGATGGCGATGAGGAAGATCAGCGCGCCGACCACGTCCTGCAGCAGGCGGCCGCCGTGGCCGATGCGTTGCACCAGGAGGAAGCCCAGCACCACCGTCAGGCAGCGCGCGGCGAACAGCCACCAGAAGATCTGCACGGCGGTGGCGACCATGTGGCTGGGCAGGTCGTCGGGCCAGGGCGCGGCGCGCAGCGGGTTCATCCCGGCGTTGAACAGCAGCAGGCTGAACAGCAGGAAGCACAGCAGGCGCGCCGCCAACCGCCAGTGCGGATGCGCCGGACCGACCAGCCGCCAGAGCAGCAGGTCGATCAGCAGCAGGATGGGCGCGGCGAACAGGGGATGGGTGGTGAGCAGGGCGGGCATCGAGCCTCTCCTTGGAACGATCGCAAGAAGATGGCACAGATCAGGCTGTTGTGGCAGCGGCTTCAGCTCGGGTTGCGCGGGGCTACCAGGTTGCGCCACTCATCGGTCTCGACTTCGCCGGCGATGCGCAGTGGCGGCTGGCTTTCGTCGAACAGCACCAGGGCGCTGCCGTACTCGGGGGTATCGGTCTCGCCGACCTTGAGGTTCTCGCGCAGCAGGTCGAAGCATTCGCTGTGGGTGACCAGCACCAGGTTGCGGTGCGCGGCCTTGTGTTCGCGGATCTGCGTGGCGAGGTCGCCGTCCTTGCAGGTGAGCAGCCAGTCCTGGCGCGCGATGGGCTGGTCGAACATCAGGTCGGCGGTCTGCGCGGTGCGGTTGGCCGGGCTGCTGTAGATGTCGGTGGCGGAGAGGCCGAGGCGGGCGATGCTCTCGCCCATGCCCTTGGCGAGCACGGCGGCACGGGCGGTGATGCCGTCGGCAGCGCCCAGGCATTCAGCGCTGGAGCGGTCGCAGCGCTCCATGTGGCGAACCAGCAGGACCACGCCGCCGCGGGCCCAGTTCTGGGCGAACAGGCTGCTGCTCGGCACTTCGTCCAGCGGCGAGGGGAGCCAGCGCCAGGCAACCAGGGCGAGGGTGGTACAGGCGAGCAGGGCAGCAGCCGGAAGGCGAAGGCGGGGCAAGGGGCATCCTCGTGCGCAGGCGTCCGCGCGGAATGCGGGAAGCTGGAGGCATGTTGCACCGGGCGGGTGACAATCACGCGATGGGTTGATGACGAAGCGGTGATGAAAGTTCCGCCAGCCCATCGGAAGCTCCGGGTCTGCTGGACCCAGCCGGGATCAGCGGGCAGGCAGCGCGGCCGTGCTGTGATCGCTGGGGAAGGCGCTGGATTCGCCATACAGGTCGCGGAAGCGCTCAAGCAGGTCCGCGGCCACCAGCAGCGCTGCAGCGCTGTCGAGTACCGGGCGCCTGGCGTCGCCGTGGCTGTGCAGGTCGTCCAGCTCGCTGCCCAGCTCGCCCATGGCCAGCAGCACGCGGCGCAGCGGTGCGGCGGGGGGCTGGTCCAGGCAGGCGGCCAGCTCGTCGAGCAGCAGCGACAGGCGCTGCCGAAGGGCTTGTGGCAGACCTTCGGCGTCGAGGCTCTCGCGGCGCAGCTGATGCAGCGCCACGCCCAGAGTCATGCTCGCCAGGCTGCACTGGAAGCGCTCGTCGGACTGCCCATCGCGTGCCGCCGGCAGCAGGCCGAGCAGGATCGCCAGGCGCTCGACCAGGCGGCTCTCGAAGAGCAAGCGGCGCGTCTCGCTGGGCTTGGACAGCAGCACCGAGCGCACCTCGGCGCGGGTGCGCCGCGACTGCCGGCGCAGGCGCGCATCGCCATCGAAGGGGAACACCCAGGCATAGATCAGCAGGGCCAGCACGCCGGCACTCACATAACCGCCGGCGAACTTGAACCACTGCAGCGCAGTGTCGACCCAGGCGCCCTGGCCCTGCGGACCGACCAGCAGGAAGATCGACAGACCCAGGCCGACGCCGATCCCGGCGGTCTGCGGGTTGGCCAGCCCCACCGCGATCACGTAGAGCAGCGGGGCGAGGAACAGCGCGAGCATCTCCAGGTCGCCGACGCTGGGCAGCAGCAGGAACTGCAGCAGCGCCGCGGCCACCACTGCCATGGCCAGCCCGCGCAGGTAGGCCAGGCTCGCCAGCAGCGGGCGCGGGAAAGTGGCCAGCAGCGCGCAGAGGATACCGATCAGCAGCATTCCGGCGCGCGCGCCGTCCCAGGCGGTTTCCACCCATAGCCAGCCGGCGCAGCACAGGGCGACGAAGGCGCGGGTGGCGTTCATCGCGGCGAGGTGGAAATCCAGGTGCAGCGCCTGGGTCTGGCTCTGCCGGCAGGAACTGCTGCCGGGGCGGCCCTCCTGGATCGCCTCGCCCAGCTCGATCATCCCGTCCAGCTGCTGCATCAGCCGCGCTCGCTCGAAGCGCAGCGCCCAGGACAGGGAGCGCAGCGAGGTGGGCGGACCGTCAGCCAGCTCCCCGGCCTGCCGCGCGGCGGCGTCGAAGCGCTGGCGCAACCGGGTGATGCGCCGGCGTACGCTGCCAGGCAGGGCGCAGCCGAACTCGGCCAGTGCCTCCAGGCAGGCCAGCTCGTCCTGGCGCAACGGGCGAACGGACTCGGGCAGCGAGCCGCTCCGGTGCGCTTCGAGCAGCTTGCGCTGGCGCCGCAGCAGAGCCAGACGCGAGGTCATCAGCATCAGCTGGTTGGCCAGTTGCTGCACCAGCGCGTTGGCGCCGTGCAGGTGCGGGGCGTCGAAGTACAGGTGGCGGCGCAGCATCTCCAGGGCGGCGATCTCGCCCAGCAGATGCTTCTGCCGTTGCTGGAAGTCCGCCTCCGGCTCGTCACCGCGGATCACGGCGGCGGCGTGCACGGCGATCAGGCGGAGCAACCGGTCGACCTTGGCGAAACAGCCGCGCGCCACACTCTGCGGGCGGGCCAGGAACAGGCTGACCAGGGTCACGCAGGCCACGCCCAGCAGGGCTTCGCTGACGCGGGTGATGGCCTGGGCGTAGCTGGACTCGGGTATCGGCTGGGCCAGCAGGGCGATTATCACCGCGCTGAAACCGCTGAGCACGAAGGCGTGGGAGTAAGTGAAGCGCAGCAGCGTGGCGCCGGCGGTGCAGAGCGCCAGCCACAGCGCCAGGCTGACGACGAAGGGCAGCGGCGCCTGGGCGAACAGCGCCACGATCGCCACGGCGACCAGGGCACCGATGGTGGTGCCGAGCACCAGGGCGAAGCTCTTGTGCAGGGTCATGCCGGCCAGCGGGGTGCTGATGATCACCACTGTCATGGTCGCCCATTTGGGCTGGTCGAGCTCCAGCAGGAACGCCAGGTACAGCGTCAGCAGACCCGCGAGCACGGTGCGCAGGGCGAACAGCAGGGTATCGCGGCCAGGGTGGAGGATGGCGCGCAGGTACAGCAGCATGGGGGACATGCCAGGCCCTCTGGTCTTGGCGGGCGGCACGGCGTTGCAGCGCAGTGCCGGCGAACCCTGATCAGTGTGGTCGAGGTTCGGCGGCTTTGCGGGAATTTTCCTTCAGCCGGTGGCGTGCAGCGATTGCGCCAGACGCTCCTGGATGAAGTCGAGGAAGCACTGGATGCGCAGCGCCAGCTGGGAGTTGCGGTAGTACACCGCGTGGATCGGCTGGCGCCGTTCGCTGGTGATCTGCGGCAATACGCGGACCAGGCGCCCGGCGCGGATGTCGTCGCAGGTCATGAAGCTGGCGAGGCAGGCGATGCCCTGGGCGCCGATGGCCAGCTGGCGCAGGGTTTCGCCGCTGGAAGCCGACAGCGAAGGGTTGACCGTCAGGGTGTCGCCACCGGCGTGGCGGATCGGCCAGACGTTCAGCGCCTCGGGCTGGGTGAAGCCGAGCAGCGAATGGCCCAGCAGTTCCTCCAGGTTGGCTGGCGTGCCGTGGCGCTCCAGGTACGCGGGGGCGGCCAGCAGGTTCAGCCGGCTGCTGCCCAGCGGGCGGGCGTGCAGGCTGGAGTCGGCGAGCTGGCCGATGCGGATGGCGATGTCGGTGCTCTGCTCCAGCAGGTCGATATTCAGGTCGTTGGTGTTGAGCTGCAGTTCGATGTCCGGGTATTGCTCGCGGAAGGCACCGATGTGCGGTACCACGGCGTGCAGCATGAAGGGCGAGGCGGCGTTGATCCGCAGGCGTCCGGCCGGGGATTGCTGGCGCAGGGCGAGGCGTTCTTCCAGGGCATCCATCTGTTCGAGGATGTGCCGGGCGTTCTCGAGGAAAAACTCGCCTTCCTCGGTCAGCTTCATCCGCCGCGTGGTGCGGTTGAGCAGGGTGGTGCCGAGTTTTTCCTCCAGCTTCGACAAGGCCCGGCTTACCGCAGAGGGCGTCAGCCCCAGCTGTTCGGCGGCGGCAGTGATGGAGCCGCAGTCGATCACCGTGGCGAAGGTCTTGAGTTCGTCGGAGTGGGCTTTCATCGGTGGACCTGTTCGGCAGCGGCGGGGTGGATTGTAGGAGCGGCCTGGGCCGATTGTCAGCGTATGCGTAGGGGAGATAGGCGCCAGGTGCGGGGCATGATGGGGGCCGAGGTCAGTAAGTCCCCGGATAGGCCCCGCCATCCAGCAGCAGGTTCTGCCCGGTCAGGTAGCCCGCCTGGGCGCTGCACAGGAAGGCGCAGAAGGCGCCGAATTCCTCGGCGGTGCCGAAGCGTCCGGCGGGGATTTCCTGTTTGCCGGCCTCTACCAGTTCGGCTTCGTCACGGCCGCTGAGAGTCGCTGCGCGGTGGTAGCCGCTGCGCAGGCGGTCGGTATCGAAGGAGCCTGGGAGCAGGCCGTTGATCGTCACGTTGTTGCCGGCAACCTGGGGCTGGCGGGCAACGCCGGCGACGAAGCCGGTCAGGCCGCTGCGCGCGCCGTTGGACAGGCCGAGGGTGGCGATGGGCGCCTTCACCGAGCCGGAAGTGATGTTGACGATGCGCCCGAAGCCGCGCTCGGCCATGCCGTCGAGGGTGGCCTTGATCAGCTCGATGGGCGTGAGCATGTTCAGCTCCAGGGCGCGCAGCCAGTCTTCGCGCTCCCAGTCGCGGAAATCGCCGGGCGGCGGCCCGCCGGCATTGTTGACCAGGATGTCCACCTGCGGGCAGGCGGCCAGCAGCGCGGCGCGCACGTCCGGTTGGCTGATGTCGCCGGCCACTTCGCGCACTTCCACGCCCAGCTGGCGCAGCTCGGCCGCGGTGGCGGCGAGGGTGTCGACGTCGCGGGCGTTGATCGCCAGGTTCACGCCCTCGCGGGCCAGCGCCAGGGCACAGCCACGGCCAAGCCCCTTGCTGGCGGCGCAGACGACGGCCCAGCGGCCCTTGATACCCAGATCCATGCTGTTCTCCTGTTTGTTCGGCCGGATTTTCCGGGGGGCATTTTTGTAGGATGGGTGGAGCGCAGCGATACCCATGCGGCGGGTGCACGGCATTGATGGGTATCGCTGCGCTCCACGCCATCCTACGAGGTGTTCGTCCTGCGAGCCGGCGATTCGGCGTTACCTGGAGCGTTCCGGTCAGGCAATGACCATCGGCGCCGGCAGGCGACTGATCCATTTACCGCTGCCTTCGCCGGACTTCAAGCGGCGCAGTGCTTCGGGCAGCTCGGCGAAGTCGAAGAAGCGCTTCGCCGGCGCCTGCAGCTGGCCGTCGGCGACAGCCTGCAGCAGGCCCGCGGCCGCCTGGTGCAGTTCCTGCCAGTCGAGCGACTCGCCATGGGCATGGATGCTGTTGAGCGCCACTTCGTGCAGCGAGATGGCGGTGCTGAAGGCCGGCAACGGGGCGCTTTCCTGGCGATCCTGGATGCACACCAGGTGGCCGTTGTAGCCCAGCAGGGGGGCGAGGCTGGCGGCGTGGTTGCCGCTCACCGTGTCGAAGATGCCGTGCAGGCGGCGCGGACCGAGGGCTTCGCGCAGCTGCTGGGACCACTGGCCGTCGCGGTAGTCGAAGACCCCGGCGATGCCCAGTTGCAGCAGGTGCTCGCGGTGCCTGGCCGAGGCCGTCACCCACACGCGCAGGCCACGTTGCAGCGCGAGTTGCGCCAGCAGGTAACCGACCGCGCCGCCGGAGCCGGTCACCAGCACGTCGCGGTTGCTGCAGGCCGGCAGCTTGTCCAGCGCCTGCCAGGCGGTGAGGCCGGGGCAGGGCAGGCTGGCGGCCGTGGCGTCATCCAGCGCATCGGGCACCGGGTAGACGGCGCGGGCGCGCAGCAGGGTGTATTCGGCGAAGCTGCCGCCGCGGGGCAGCGCCTGGTGGTAGGCGACGCGGGCGCCGGCGCGCAGGTTCACTTCGCTGCCCGCTGCGATGACGATGCCGACGCCATCCACGCCGGGCACCTGGCCCTGCTGCCAGTCGTCACGGCCCCAATCGATCATCTTCCAGTCGACGGGATTGAGGGCGATGGCGGTGTTGGCCACCAGTACTTCGTCGGGCCCCGGGGTGGGCACCAGCAGTCGGGCCAGGCTCAGGCCGTCGAGGCCGGCGCCGGGCGTCCAGGTCCAGGCGGCGTAATCGTGGTTACTCATGGGGACTCCTTGCAAACGGCGAAGCCGCCCCGAGGGGCGGCTGGCGAACAGCGGCGGATCAATCCCAGGCCGGGGCCAGGCTTTCCGGGCTGGTGATGCGTTCGTTGCGGTCCAGCGCTGCGATGGCGGCCATGTCGGCATCGGTCAGGCGCAGGTCGACTGCGCGCAGGTTGCCTTCGAGGTTTTCGCGCTTGGTCGAGGACGGGATGACCGAGTAGCCCAGCTGCATCGCCCAGGCCAGCGCGACCTGCGCCGGGCTGGCGCCGTGATGTTTGGCGATCTCTACGATCACCTCGTCGCCCAGCACCTTGCCGTAGCCCAGGGTCATGTAGGAGGTGATGTGAATGCCCTGGCTCCTGGCGAAGTCCGCGACCTTGCGGTTCTGCAGGTAGGGATGCAGTTCCACCTGGTTGGTGGCGATCTGGCCGGCGCCCACGGCGGCGATGGCCTCCTGCATCAGCGCGATGGTGAAGTTGGACACGCCGATCTCGCCCGTCAGGCCCTGGGCCTTGGCCTCGGCCAGGGCGCCCATGAACTCGGCGACCGGTACCTGGCCCTTGGGCGACGGCCAGTGGATCAGGGTCAGCTCGACGCGGTCGGTGCGCAGCTTGTGCAGGCTGTCCTTGAGGCTGGGAATCAGCTTGTCGGCGGCGTAGTTCTCGGTCCAGATCTTGGTGGTCAGGTACAGCTCGTCACGCTTGACCCTGGCGCCGGCGATGGCTTCGCCGACCTCGGCTTCGTTGCCGTAGATCTGCGCGGTGTCGATGGCGCGGTAGCCCAGCTCCAGCGCGGTGCGGATCGAGTCGATGACGGTCTGGCCCTTGAGGCGGAAGGTGCCGAGGCCGAAGGCGGGGACGCTCATGGAATAACTCCTTGTGGTCGTTCAGTGAGTGGGAACCGCGCCGGGGGCGGCCGGTTCCATGGAATTGCTGCGATCCAGGCGACCGCTGAGCACGGTCAGGCCGAAGGCGGCGAGGGTGACCAGGGCGGCGATCCAGGGCGTATGGCCCAGGCCCAGATGACTGACCACCAGCCCGCCAGCCCAGGAGCCACCGGCCACGCCGAGGTTGAACGCGGCGATGTTGAAGCCAGCGGCCACGTCCACCGCTTCCGGCGCCACGCGCTCGGCCTGCTGAACCACGTAGACCTGCAAGCCCGGTACGTTGCCGAAGGCGACTGCGCCCCAGGCCAGCACCGTCAGCACCACCAGCCATGGGTTGCCGGCGGTTAAGGTGAGTACCAGCAGTACCGAAGCCAGCAGGCCGAAGATGATCTTCAGCGCGCTCACCGGGCCGCGTTTATCCGCCAGGCGCCCGCCCCAGATATTGCCGATGGCCACCGAGACACCGTAGGCCAGCAGCACGGCGCCGACCATGTTCGGGCTGAAGCCGGCGAGGTCCTGGAGGATCGGCGCGAGGAAGGTGAAGGCGATCAGCGAACCGCCGTAGCCCACCGCCGTCATCGCGTAGACCAGCAGCAGACGCGGCTGCAGCAGCACGCGGGCCTGGCGCAGCAGCGGCGCCGGCGGGCTGTGCTGGATATTCTTCGGCACGAACAGCAGGCTGCCGAGCAGGGCGACCACGCCGAAGGCGGCGACCACCAGGAAGGTCACGCGCCAGCCCAGGTGCTGGCCGATGAAGGTGCCCAGCGGAATGCCGGTGACGAAAGCCACGGTCATGCCGCTGAACATGGTGGCGATGGCGCTGGCGGCTTTCTCCTTGCTCACCAGGTTGGTGGCGATGATCGAGCCGACCGAGAAGAACACCCCGTGGGCCAGGCCCGTGAGGATGCGCGCGACGATCAGCGACTCGTAGCTGGGCGCCTGCCAGGCCACCAGGTTGCCGACGGTGAACAGCGCCATCAGGCCGACCAGCAATGCCTTGCGCGGGATGCGCCCGGTCATGGCGGTGAGCAACGGCGCGCCGATGGCGACGCTCAGGGCGTAGAGGCTGACCAGCAGGCCGGCGGAGGGCAGGGTGACGCCCAGGTCGCCGGCGATGGTGGGGATCAGGCCGACGATGACGAACTCCGTCGTGCCGATGGCGAAGGCGCTGAGGGTGAGCGCCAGAAGGGCGAGGGGCATGGAGTGGGCTCCGGACAATGGATGCGATGGGCGGCATTGTCCGCAAGTCCGCCTGTGAGAAAAACGCGGTGAAGGGCAAAGGATAGTTGAGCTCAAGTCACGAATTGCTCGGCGGTCTACGCTGCAGAGACTTCGTATGAGGATTTCGCCATGCACTACACCGGCACCTGCCACTGCGGCGCGGTGGCCTTCGTCTTTGACGCCGACCTGGATGAACTGGTGCGCTGCGACTGCTCGCTGTGCGGCAAGCGCAATGCCCTGATGGCCACGGTGCCCAAGGATGCCTTCCGCCTCACCCGCGGCGATTCGGCCTTGCGCCTGTATCGCTGGAACTCTGGGGTGGCGCTGCATTATTTCTGCGGGACCTGCGGCATCTACGTCTACCACCAGCGGCGCAGCAATCCGGCGTTGCTCAGCGTGAATGCCTGCTGCATCGACGGGTTCGACCCGGAGGCGCTGCCGGCACGGCGGGTGGATGGTAGGAGCATGAGCGTTGTGGCGGGAAGGAATTCGTAGGGGCGATTCACTTCGCTGTCCGCCTGAAATCCTGGAGTCCGCCGCGGTGGATTTCGCGGACAAGGTCCGCTCCTACGCCAACGGGAAAGCCCTCAGCTTCGTAGGGCGCATAACGCGTCAGCGTTATCCGCCGGAAGGCAGACGGCGGATAACCCGTGCCGGGTTATGCGCCCTACGCTCGCAGATTGCCGCTGGCTCTAGCTCCTGCTCTGGCATTTGAAGTCTTCCAGCGAAACATCCGCACGCTCCGGAGTGCCCCTTTCAGGAGGCCGAAGGTGATCGGAGTTCCAGGGGTTGAGCGACATGGATGTCGCGAGAGCTGCGATGGGCCAGGGATGGCCCTTCGCAGCGGGCCC
>NZ_JACHLI010000042.1:0-14838 GCF_014204515.1 Pseudomonas nitroreducens
TATTAGCTTACTGCCCTTCCTCCCAACTTAAAGTGCTTTACAATCCGAAGACCTTCTTCACACACGCGGCATGGCTGGATCAGGCTTTCGCCCATTGTCCAATATTCCCCACTGCTGCCTCCCGTAGGAGTCTGGACCGTGTCTCAGTTCCAGTGTGACTGATCATCCTCTCAGACCAGTTACGGATCGTCGCCTTGGTAAGCCTTTACCCCACCAACTAGCTAATCCGACCTAGGCTCATCTGATAGCGCAAGGCCCGAAGGTCCCCTGCTTTCTCCCGTAGGACGTATGCGGTATTAGCGTTCCTTTCGAAACGTTGTCCCCCACTACCAGGCAGATTCCTAGGCATTACTCACCCGTCCGCCGCTGAATCCGGGAGCAAGCTCCCATCATCCGCTCGACTTGCATGTGTTAGGCCTGCCGCCAGCGTTCAATCTGAGCCATGATCAAACTCTTCAGTTCAATACTGCTTGGGTTTTGAGAAAACCCTAAACTTGGCTCAGCAATCGCATGCTCTATTTAAAGATCTAAAACTCTCGAATTCACGAGTGTTACTTGCGTTGCTGATAATCAGTCGATCATCAGTCTTACATCACAAGCACCCACACGAATTGCTTGATTCAACTTGTTAAAGAGCAGTTGGTTAAGGCTTTCGTCTCAACCGAGGCGCGAATTCTACGCTAACCTCTCTTTCCGTCAAGCTTTATTTTTCGAAAATTTCTTTTCTACTCAATCGCTTGTGCTTCAGCGAAGGAAACCTTCTCATCAGCGGGAGGCGCATTCTACAGCGATCAAACTCGCTGTCAAGCACCTCGGCGATCTTCCTTTCAGCTCGCTGCCGGAGCAGCTGCAGAAGGCGGCAAGTGAATCACCTGCCTGACCACCACTCTCACCTTAGAATCTCTGTAAGTACTTGATTTTCAAGTTCTTTCAGCGCTTCGTCGCTGGGAGTGGTGCGCATTATAGGGAGTTTAAATCGGCCGTCAACGACTAATTTAAACTTTCTTCAATTCGCTGCCAGACGGCCGCGCAACAATGGCAACCGACGCGCCACGGGCGGCGCCCGCAAGAGCATGAGGAGCAGGCCGATGGCTGCATAGATCACCCAGCGCTCCAGATCAGAGCGCACGACCCACAGCATATGCAGCAATCCCAGAGCGAGGATGACATAGATCAGACGATGCAGTTTCTTCCAGCCCGTGCCCAGCTTGCGCATGCTGTAGCGATTGGAGGTCACCGCTAGGGACAGCAAGCCGAGGAAGGCAATGAAGCCGACGATGATGTACGGCCGCTTGCTCAGCTCGACTCCCAACTGAGCCCAGTCCAATCCCAGGATGAAAACGGCGTAGGCACTCAGGTGCAGCACTATATAGGTGAAGCACCACAGCCCCAGCTGTCGACGCACCTGCACCCAGCCACCCCAGCGAGTGATCTTCTGCAGCGGAGTCATGGCCAGGGTAATCAGCAGCAGGATCAGACCACCCTGCCCCAGCCTGTCGACCAGCGCCTTGCCCGGATCCGGCCCCAGATCGAAGATCCACGCCTGGTACAACCAATAGAGCGGCTGCAGCAGTGCAGCCAGAAATACCCCGGCCCGCCAGAACGGATAGCGCATCAGTAGTCCTTCCTCAGGTCCATGCCCGCATAGAGCGAAGCGACCTCATCGGCATAGCCGTTGAACATGAGGGTGGGACGAACATTGGGGCTGAATAGTCCACTGGGCAAACGGCGCTCGCGCGCCTGACTCCAGCGCGGATGGTCCACGGTCGGATTGACGTTGGCATAGAAGCCATACTCGTCCGACGCCAGGCTCTGCCAGGTAGTCTTCGGCTGCTCTTCGACAAAGCTGATCCGCACGATGGACTTGGCCCCCTTGAAGCCGTACTTCCACGGCACCACCAGACGAAGGGGCGCGCCGTTCTGGTTGGCCAGCACCCGGCCATACATGCCGACGGCCAAAATCGCCAACGGATGCATCGCCTCATCCATGCGCAATCCTTCCACATAGGGCCAGTCGATCAAGGCGAAGTTGGACTGCACACCGGGCATGTCCTTGCGATCGACCAGGGTCTCGAAGCGCACGTACTTCGCCTTGCTGGTGGGCTCGACCCGCTTGATCAGCTCGGAGATGGGAAAGCCGATCCAGGGAATCACCATCGACCAGGCTTCGACGCAGCGCAGTCGATAGATGCGCTCCTCCAGCTGGTACGGCTTGATGAAGTCCTCCAGTGCGTACTTGCCTGGCTTGGCCACCTCACCATCGATCACCACCGACCACGGCTCGGTCTTCAGCGCTCCGGCATTGGCTGCTGGATCGCCCTTGTCCGGGCCGAACTCGTAGAAGTTGTTGTAGGTGGTCGCATCCTTGAACGGGGTGATGGCCTCGTCTTTGACTGTCACGGCATCCCAGCGGGTAGCGGACAACTTTTCCGACAACCAGGCAGGAGTAGCCGCCTCAGCCACATCGGCATAACGACCACCTTCGGCAAGGCTCAGGCGCGGCAATCCGGACAAGGCGGCAGCCGCCAGCGCACCACCGAGAAAGTGGCGACGGGAGAGATAGAGGGATTCGGGGGTGACTTCCGATTCGTGGCAATCGGACAGGCGGGACGACTTGATCAGCATGACGGGCTCCGCAACAACTGGCTGTATGCGCCAGTAGACTGCGGAGCCCGCTGGAAATTACACGGCAGGCGGCTGCTTGCGACGGCGCAATTGCAACAAGTATTGCACCGGGCCGGAGGTGGCGTATGCAAGGAACAGCAGGAGCAGGATGCGCGGCGGGTCGGTGAAGACCACGGCAAATGCCAGCACCACGACCAGAATCGCCATGAACGGCACGCGACCGCGCAGGTCGAGGTCCTTGAAGCTGTAGTACTTGATGTTGCTGACCATCAGCATGCCGGCGGCAGCGACCATCAGGGCAACCAGCAGGGAAACCTTGGCACCCTGCACATCAAAGTCGGCGAACGCCCACACCGTACCGGCAACCAGAGCCGCGGCAGCCGGACTGGCCAGACCGATGAAGTAGCGTTTGTCGGCCTTGCCCACCTGGGTATTGAAGCGCGCCAGACGCAGAGCGGCACCCGCCACATAGATGAAGGCGACCATCCAGCCCACCTTGCCCAGGCTGCTCAGCGCCCACTCGAAGGCGACCAGCGCCGGAGCGACACCGAAGGCGACCATGTCGGACAGCGAGTCGTACTCGGCACCGAAGGCACTCTGGGTATTGGTCAGGCGGGCGACACGACCGTCGAGGCCGTCGAGCACCATGGCGACGAAGATGGCGATGGCGGCGTTGGAGAAATCGCCGTTCATGGCATTGATGATGGCGTACAGGCCGGTGAACAGAGCCGCCGTGGTGAACAGGTTGGGCAGCAGGTAGATGCCGCGATGACGGACCTTGCGACCTTCGGCGTCATGCCCCTCTTCGATGTGTTCATCGATGGGCAGCAGACTTTCTTCGGTGTCGGAAGCCTTGTTCGGCTCCTCGTGACCTTCACTCATGGACGATTCCTTGAGAACTCGTTGAGGCTGAGATTCGCCGGGGCACGCTACTGCGCAGACTCACCCGACGCCCCCGCTTTATACCAGATCACCGCCCCTAAACGAAAAAACGCGGCAAGCGCCGCGTTTCCTCGTTTGTCGAAAGGACCTTAGTTCTTGGTCTTGTCGACGATCTTGTTGGCAGCGATCCACGGCATCATGGCGCGCAGTTGCTCGCCGATGACTTCGATGCCGTGAGCGGCGTTGTTGCGGCGCTTGGCGGTCATCGACGGGTAGTTGGTGGCGCCTTCGGAGATGAACATCTTGGCGTATTCGCCGTCCTGGATGCGCTTCAGAGCGTTGCGCATGGCCTGACGGGATTCGGCGTTGATGACTTCCGGGCCGGTCACGTACTCGCCGTACTCGGCGTTGTTGGAGATCGAGTAGTTCATGTTGGCGATGCCGCCTTCGTACATGAGGTCAACGATCAGCTTCAGTTCGTGCAGGCACTCGAAGTAGGCCATTTCCGGAGCGTAACCCGCTTCGACCAGGGTTTCGAAACCGGCTTTCACCAGCTCGACGCAACCGCCGCACAGAACGGCCTGCTCGCCGAACAGGTCGGTTTCGGTCTCGTCCTTGAAGGTGGTTTCGATGATGCCGGTACGGCCGCCGCCGACGCCGCAGGCGTAGGACAGGGCGACGTTCTTGGCATTGCCCGAAGCGTCCTGGTAGATGGCGATCAGGTCAGGGATGCCGCCGCCCTTGACGAACTCGGAGCGTACGGTGTGGCCCGGGGCCTTCGGCGCGATCATGATCACGTCGAGGTCAGCGCGCGGAACGACCTGGTTGTAGTGGATGGAGAAGCCGTGAGCGAAGGCCAGGGTAGCGCCCTTCTTCAGGTTCGGCTCGATCTCGTCCTTGTACAGGCGGCCCTGGAACTCGTCCGGGGTGAGGATCATGACCAGGTCGGCAGCGGCAACAGCTTCAGCCACTTCGGCGACTTTCAGGCCGTGGTTCTGAGCCTTGGCAACGGAGGAAGAACCCGCACGCAGGCCGACGGTAACGTCGACGCCGGAATCTTTCAGGTTGCAGGCGTGGGCGTGGCCCTGGGAGCCGTAACCGATGATGGCAACTTTCTTGCCCTGAACGATGGAGAGGTCACAGTCTTTATCGTAGAAAACGCGCATTTGGGTAATCCCCTGTCAGTTGGCCTCGTGGGCCGTATTTCAAATCAGATGCTGAGAGTCTTGTCGCCACGGGCAATGCCGGTGACGCCGCTGCGGACGACTTCGAGGATCGACGCGGTGCCGACGGCCTGGATGAAGCTGTCCAGCTTGTCGCTGGTACCGGCCAGCTGCACGGTGTAGACGCTGCTGGTGACGTCGACGATCTGCCCACGGAAGATGTCGGTGGTGCGCTTGACCTCGGCGCGCTGGGCGCCGGTGGCCTTCACTTTCACCAGCATCAGCTCGCGCTCGATGTGCGCGCTCTCCGAAAGATTCACCAGCTTTACCACCTCGATGAGCTTGTTGAGGTTCTTGGTGATCTGCTCGATGACTTCATCCTGACCGGCGGTGGTCAGGGTCAGGCGCGACAGCGTCGGGTCCTCGGTCGGGGCGACGGTCAGGCTTTCGATGTTGTAGTTGCGCTGGGAGAACAGGCCGACCACGCGGGAGAGCGCGCCGGGTTCGTTTTCCAGCAGCAGGGAAATGATGTGTCGCATGATCAGGTACGCTCCGTCTTGCTCAGCCACATGTCGCGCATCGCACCACCGCGGATCTGCATCGGGTAGACGTGCTCGCTGGTATCGACCTGGATGTCGAGGAAGACCAGGCGATTCTTCATCGCGAAGGCTTCTTCCATCATCGGCTTCAGGTCTTTCAGGTCGGTGATGCGCATGCCGACGTGGCCATACGCTTCAGCCAGCTTGACGAAGTCCGGCAGCGATTCCATGTAGGAGTGCGAATAGCGGCTGTTGTACTGCATGTCCTGCCATTGGCGGACCATGCCCAGCGCACCGTTGTTCAGGTTGACGATTTTCACCGGCAGGTCGTACTGCAGGCAGGTGGACAGCTCCTGGATGTTCATCTGGATGCTGCCTTCACCGGTCACGCAAGCAACGTCGGCGTCGGGGAAGTTCAGCTTCACGCCCATGGCGGCCGGGAAGCCGAAGCCCATGGTGCCCAGGCCGCCGGAGTTGATCCAGCGATTGGGTTTGTTGAAGCGGTAGTACTGCGCCGCGAACATCTGGTGCTGACCCACGTCGGAGGCGACGAAAGCATCACCGCGGGTGACTTCGCAGAGGGTCTCGATCACGGTCTGCGGCTTGATGATGCTGCCGTCGCCCATGCTGTACGGGAACAGGCCGCGCTCGCCGCGCCACTCGTCGATCTGCTTCCACCAGGCCGCCTGGGCTTCCTTGTTCGGGGTCTCGCCGATTTCCTTGAGGATCGCGACCATTTCGGTCAGGACGCTGTCCACCGGGCCGACGATCGGGATGTCGGCTTTCACGGTCTTGGAGATCGAGGCCGGGTCGATGTCGACGTGGATGATCTTGGCGCTCGGGCAGAACTTGGCTGCGGTCTCGCCATTGATCACGCGGTCATCGAAGCGCGCGCCGACTGCGAAGATCACGTCAGCGTGGTGCATCGCCAGGTTCGCGGTGTAGCTGCCGTGCATGCCGAGCATGCCGACGAACTGGCGATCGGTACCCGGATAGCCACCCAGACCCATCAGGGTGTTGGTGACCGGCACGTTGAGCATGCGCGCCACTTCGGTCAGCGGCTCGGCGGCATTGCCCATGATCACGCCGCCACCGGCGTAGATGATCGGGCGCTTGGCGGCGAGCAGCATCTCGGCGCCCTTGCGGATCTGGCCGGAATGGCCACGGACCGCCGGGCTGTAGGAGCGCAGCTTCACTTTCTTCGGGTAGTTGTATTCGAACTTCTGGGTCGGATCGCCCATGTCCTTCGGAATATCGATCACCACCGGGCCGGGACGGCCGGACTGGGCGATATAGAAGGCCTTCTTGATGACCTCGGGGATTTCCGACGGGTGCTTGATGATGAAGCTGTGCTTCACGATCGGGCGCGAGATACCGACCATGTCGGTTTCCTGGAAGGCATCGGTACCGACCATGTTGCTCGCCACCTGGCCGGAGATCACCACCATCGGGATGGAGTCCATGTAGGCAGTGGCGATGCCGGTAACGGCGTTGGTCGCACCGGGACCGGAGGTCACCAGCACCACGCCCGGCTTGCCGGTGGCGCGCGCATAGCCGTCGGCCATGTGGGTAGCGGCCTGCTCGTGGCGAACCAGAATGTGGGTTACTTCGTTCTCTTTGAAGAGAGCGTCGTAGATATGCAGGAGGGCACCGCCCGGGTACCCGTAGATGTACTTAACGCCTTCGTCACGCAGGGAGCGGACGACCATTTCAGCGCCGGATAAAAGTTCCACGTTGTCACCTCTAGAACGCTATATACGGACACCCCCAACGTGGGGGACCGACTTGGATGGCTGCCCGGCAGACATGGGCGAATGTAATCGCCGGCTACGTCGACTGCCGATTGAGCAGAACCTGGAGACACTCCTGTTTGTGTTACGGAGAGCCTCCACCCAGCGCGAGGTAACGCGAAACAGGGTGAAACTTTGCGGCGCGGGTAGCACCTCTTGTCTGCCGAGTAAAACCAGCTTGCGGCCGGCCCACTGCAGCGAACCTTGGATTCTTCTGAAACGAAGCGGCCAAGTCAAGCCATATATGGCTTTTGGATGCGATCGGGATGTGAACTTTCTCAGAGTGAATAAGTACGCGATTTGGTTATAGTTACCGGCAGACTCCGTATCCCAAGGATCGACAACACATGCGACGGACGATTTTCCTGGGCAGCCTGCTGCTCGTGCTGGCCCCGACCGTGATGGCCGCGCAGGTCTACAAGTGGGTCGATGCCCAGGGCATCACCCACTTCGGCGCGCAGCCGCCCGAAGGCACCAGCGCCGACACGGTGAATACCAGCACCGCCCAACCCAAGCCCTCGAACTTCCCGCCCCCTGCACCGCCCAAGGCCACCCTGCCGCCCAGCGAAGACGAGAAGCAGAAGGCCGTGGACGCCAAGGTCAAGCAGGAAGTGGCCCAGCAGGAAGCGCAGCGCGTGAAGCAGTGCGAGCAGCTTCGCGTCGACCTGGCACAGATGAAGAACAACCCGCGCATTCGCGTCGACGACGGCAGTGGTGAACTGCGCCGGATCGGCGAAGAGGAACGTCAGGAGCGGATCGCCAAGAGCGAAAAGGATATCCGCGAGAACTGCAACTGACCCCAGCGAAGGCTCAGGGCGTTTCGCTGATCAGTCGGTCGAACGCCCCGAGCGCTTCCAGCAGCGCGGCGACCCGCGCGCCTTCCAGGGCATAGGCTTCTTCCGCCATCTCGCGGATGCCCGAGGCGCCGGGAAGCTCGGCGCCACTCTCGATGATCAGTTTCATGCGCGGCAGGAAGATCCACTGCAGCCACTCTTCCAGCGCCAGCGTGTCCACGCAGAACGGCTCGACGCTCGACAGCCGCTCCAGCGAGGGACTCTCACTGCCCCACAGACCCGCCGCACGCAGCTCCCGTTCGATCAGCAGCAACTGATCGGCGACGGCCAGTACACGCCCATCCATTACAGGGTCACCTTGGCTTTCTGACGGGCCTCGGCGGCGCCGGCGGCGTTGCCCTGCTGGTCACGGCACTTGGCGATCAGGTCCCACAGGCTGGCCTGCATGGTCGGCCGACCATTGGCCAGGGACAGTCCGCGCAGCGCGACCTGTTCGGCCTGGGCGGCGTCGCCCTGGGCCAGGCGCACCTGGGCCAGCTTGTAGAGTACCTGTGGCTCGCGCGGAGCGATGCGCTGGGCACGTTCCAGGCTGGCGGCGGCGCCGTTGAGATCACCACCGCCCTGCTGCTGCGAGGCGGAGGTCAGCAGCGCCAGCACCGGGCCATCCAGTTGCTCGTCGGCCGAGAGGCCGGAGTTGCTCGACGGGATGCCGGACGGGCCCTGATAACTGCTCTGGGTGGATGGCGCCGCCTGCTGGGTCTGGTAGGCCGGCTGCTGGTAGGTCTGCGACTGGAAGCCGCCGTTGGAGGAGATGCCGCCACTGGTGGAAATCGGCTGCTGCGAGGAATAGCTCGAGCCGTTGGCACCCGGCGAGGTGGTCATCGGCGAAGTGCTGATCGGCGCCGCCCCGGTCTGCGCCGGGAAAGTCTGGATCGGCGCCATGCCGGCGTCCTGCGGGACCATCACGGTCACGCCCGAGTCCCCCTGCGGGATGCTCTGACCGGCACCGGCACGCACCGGCGCCTGGGTGTTGCCACCGCTGCGGCCCACGCGCTCCGAGTTGGACACGGCGGTACCCGAGTCCTGCACCGGGATCGCGCCCTGTTGCGGGGACGCACAACCGGACAGAAGCGCCAGAGTCGCCGACGCTGCAAACCAAGCTTTTCTCACTTCCAATCCTCTCGCATCAGTTCAGCCAGCCGCGCACCCAGTCCATGACTTCGCCGGCCGGTGTCGGGTTTCCGCAACCTGCGCCGGGCGCGGGTTCGCTTCCTCGAATATAAGGCATCTGCACCGCTCCGGGGCAGCTGGCATCGGTGCCCTGCCCGGTGTGCGGGTCGACCCACGCCTGCACCACGTTGTCCGGCTTGGGCATGTCCAGCGGCGACGGGTCGGCCTTGCGCATGAAGCTGGTCCAGATCTGCAGGGCGCCCGTAGCGCCGGTCAACGGCGTCTTGCCGTTGTCGTCGCGACCGATCCACACCACCGCCAGCAGGTCCTGGCCGAAGCCGGAGAACCAGCTGTCGCGCGAATCGTTGGTGGTGCCGGTCTTGCCCGCCAGGGTCAGGGACGCCGGCAGCTGGTTGTAGACCGAACGCCCAGTGCCCTCGCGCATCACGCGTTGCATGGCGCTCTGCAGCAGGTAGATGGAGCCCGGATCGAAGCGCTGCTCGACCTGGAATGGGTAGCGCTTGAGCGGCTGCCCGTCGGCGGCCAGCACGCTGCGAATACTGCGCAGCGGAGTATTGAAACCGCCGCTGGCGATGGTCTGGTACATGGTCGCCACCTGCATCGGGCTCAGCGCACCGGCACCCAGCAGCATCGACGGATAGGCCGGCCAGTTTGGCGAGACGCCCAGGCGTTCCAGGGTCTTCAGCACGTTCGGCACACCCAGGTCCAGGCCCAGCCGGGCGGTGGACAGGTTCAGCGAGCGGGCCAGCCCCTGGTAGAGGAAGATGGTGCCGTTGGCGGTGCCTTCGTAGTTCTTCGGCGTCCACACCTGGCCATCCTTGCCCTTCACCTGGAACGGCTGGTCCTGGATATAGCTGGTCAGGGTGTACTGGCTCGGTCGCTCCAATGCAGTGAGGTAGACCGCCGGCTTGACCAGCGAGCCGATCGGCCGCACCGCATCGATGGCACGGTTGAAGCCGGCGAAGCGCGGATCGCGACTACCGATCAGCGCCTGGATCTCACCGGTTTCCGGATTGGTCACGACCATCGCGGTTTCCGTCTCGGCGACGCCCTTGCGGCCTTCCAGGCGCTTGAAGGTCTCGCTGACGGCCGACTCGGCCTTCATCTGCAGGATCGGATCGAAGCTGGTGAAGATGCGCAGGCCTTCTTCGGTCAGGTCCTCGTCGCGGTAGTCCTCGCGCAGCTGGCGTTTCACCAGGTCAAGGAAAGCCGGGTAGGAACTGTTGGCCATGCTGCCCTGACGGGTCACGCCCAGCGGCGTCTGCTTGGCGGCGGCGGCTTCGTCAGCGGTGATCACACCCTGCTCGGCGAGCACGTCGAGCACCACGTTGCGGCGCTCCAGCGCGCGCTCCGGGTTGCGCCGCGGGTTGTAGTAGGAAGGCCCCTTCACCATGCCGACCAGCAAGGCCACCTGGGGCAGCTTGAGTTCCGACAGCGGCTGGCTGAAGAAGTACTGGCTGGCGAGGCCGAAGCCGTTCACCGAGCGCTGGCCGTCCTGGCCGAGGAACACCTCGTTGAGGTAACCCTCGAGGATTTCGCGCTTGTCGTAATGCAGTTCCAGCAGCACCGCCATCATCGCTTCGGTGAGCTTGCGCGACAGACTGCGCTCGTTGGTCAGGAAGAAATTCTTCACCAGCTGCTGGGTCAGCGTACTGCCGCCCTGGCGCAGCTGGCCGGCGCTGGCGTTGACCCAGACGGCGCGGGCGATGGACTTGATCGAGACCCCGTGGTGGGTCCAGAAGTCACGGTCTTCCACCGCCACCAGGGTATCGATCAGGTACGGCGGCACCTGGTCGAGCTTGATCAGGATGCGGTCTTCGTTGTGCGCGGGATACAGGCCGCCGATCAGCAGCGGCTCCATGCGCGCCACGGCGAGATCGCCGCCGTTGCCACGGCTCAGGCCCGCCACGTAGTCGCCGGAGAAGCGCACACGGATGCGCTGCGCAGGCTCGGCACCTTCGTAGAACTGGAAGCCACGGGTGTTCAGGTCCACGGCATTGCCGGCCACCGACACGGCGCCGGGCCCCGCCACCGAGGTTTCGCGGCGATAGCCCAGGGCATCCAGCTCGCGCAGGAAGTCGTCCTTGCCCAGCTTCAGGCCGACGAACAACTCCAGCGGCCGGGCGTACACCTTGGCGGGAATGGTCCAGCGCTTGCCGGAGAATTTCTCCTGGACAACCGCATCGAGGTACACGGCAAAACCGGCGAGCACGACAATACCGACCAGGCCGAGCTTGAGTGCCCAGCCCAGCCACTTGCGCATGGCAGGCGACGATTTGCCGCTTTTTTTACGGGATTTGGAAGATCGGGGACGCGTCATGGCGGCGCATTATACGTACTTTGTCCACAGGAGACAGACGCCGCTCCAGGGGGCGTCCGGGCTTGATGCGAACTGCCGCGCATCTCTCGAGTACGGCAGTAGCCGAGCTATGACCCCGGCATGGCCATTTGGTTGCCGGTCGGCCGCAGAGTTTGCAGCCGAGGGTCCAGTCGCCATAATGCCTGCCTTGAAAAATTCGACCGGAAAGGACATCACGTGAGCCAGACATTACTCGCAGCCCTGCAGAACCCCGCCCTGTTCCCCCATCCGGTGCAAGGTTTCCGGGTCATCGAAACCCACATTTCCTGGGTGCTGCTCACTGGCTCCTACGTCTACAAGATCAAGAAGCCGGTGAACTTCGGCTTCCTCGACTTCACCGACCTGGCCCAACGCAAGCACTTCTGCGAGGAAGAACTGCGCCTGAACCAGCGCCTGACCGACGGCCTGTATCTGGACGTGATCGCCATCACCGGCAGCGAGTCCGCCCCGCGGGTCGGCGGCGATGGCCCGGCCATCGAGTACATGCTGCGCTGCCGCGAATTCCCGCAGAGCCAACTGCTCAGCGAAGTGCAGGCCCGTGGTGAGCTCGGCGCCGAGCACATCGACGGCCTGGCCCGGCAGATCGCCGACTTCCACCTGCGCACCCCGGTGGTGCCGACCGAACACCCGCTGGGCACCGCCGAAGCCTGCATGGCGCCGGTGCGGCAGAACTTCGAGCAGATCCGCCCGCTGCTCTCCGACAAGGCCGACCTGCTGCAGCTGGAAGCCCTGGAAGCCTGGGCCGAGTCCAGCTTCGAACGCCTGCACGGCGTGTTCGATTCGCGCAAGGCCAACGGTTTCATCCGCGAATGCCACGGCGATATCCACCTGGGCAACGCCGCGATCATCGATGGCAAGGTCGTGCTGTTCGACTGCATCGAATTCAACGAGCCGTTCCGCTTCACCGACGTCACCGCCGACTATGCCTTCCTCGCCATGGACCTGGAAGACCGTGGCCTGAAGTGCCTGTCGCGGCGCTTCGTCAGCCAGTACCTGGAGCACACCGGTGACTATCAGTCCCTGGCCCTGCTGAACTTCTACAAGGCCTACCGCGCCCTGGTCCGCGCCAAGATCGCGCTGTTCAGCCTGGCGCACCAGAACGATGCCGTGCAGAAGGCGGCGACCCTGCGCCAGTACCGCAACTACGCCAACCTGGCGGAAAGCTACAGCGCCATTCCCTCGCGCTTCCTGTCCCTGACCGTGGGCGTCTCCGCCGTCGGCAAGAGCCAGGTCGCCCTGCGTCTGGTCGAGGCCCTGGGCGCCATCCGCCTGCGTTCGGACGTCGAGCGCAAGCGCCTGTTCGGCGAGCAGAAGGCCGAGCAAAAAGGCCAGCTCAAGGGCGGTATCTATGATGCCGACGCCACTGCCGCGACCTACCAGCGCCTGAACGAACTGGCCGTGGATATCCTCCGCGCCGGCTACCCTGTGGTGCTGGATGCCACCTTCCTCAAGCGCGAGCAGCGTGCTGCGGCGTGGGAAATTGCCGAGGAAACCGGCGTGCCTTTCCTGATCCTCGACTGCCACGCCCCCGAAGCAGTGATCGCCGGCTGGCTCGCCCAACGCCAGAACAACGGTGGCGATCCGTCCGACGCCACCCTGGAAGTGGTCCAGGCGCAACTGGCCAACCGCGACGATCTCAGCGCCGAGGAACAGCAGCACAGCAAGCGCGTCGACACTCCGGATGCCGCCAGCCTCGACGGCCTGGTCGCCAGCATCCGCCAGCGCCTGCCCGGCCTCTGAATCGACGTCCAACGTCGCAGAAGCGCCCGCCCAGGCGCTTCTGCGACGTCCCATCGCCCGGCCCCGCACCCAGGGCGATATCACAAAGCCACGCTTTTCCCATCCGCCGCTACACTTTCCCAGGTGTGTCCGGCCGCTACGCGCAGTTCTCGGCCTTTCAAAGACCCGACACCCATCGTGAACATCGCAAGGACAGACGATGAACGACGAACTGCTGCACCTGAAGAACCTCGGCAAGACCTCCGCCCAGTGGCTGCACGCCGTGGGCATCCATAGCGCCAGCGACCTGCGCCGTCTGGGGGCGGTGGGTGCTTATCGCGCGGTTCGCGCGCGCGGCTTCCGCGCCTCCAAGGTGTTGCTCTACGCCATTGAGGGGGCGCTGCTGGATGTGCACTGGAATGACCTGCCGGCTGCGCACAAGGCCGCCCTTCTTGGCGAACTCGAGACATTTCCGACGCGGAACAAGAGCTAGCTCACACGCGCTGTGGGAAAATGTTTACGCAAGGTACCTGTCCGCTTGTGGTTTCAGGGCCCTTCGTGCGCCCTCGACCGTCGCCATATCAAGGAATTACGGCCATGTACCTACTCGGTGAACAACCCGCCTATGCCGATCGACTGATCAATCGGCTGCAGGGCATTCCGGCGCAGCTGCTGGCCGGCCTCGAGCCTGCCGGCGAAGCCATCCGCCTGGAGCGCTCGGACAACCTGGAGAGCGAACTGCCGGGCAAACACCTGTTCCTCATCGAGAATGGCCTGGTTCACGCCCTGGTGGACGAGCGACCGCTGTTCTACCTGCAGGAGGGCGACCTGGTCGGCCTGCGTCAGGGCATCGAACTGCCGCCCTGCCGCTACGTCAGCGAAGAGCCGCTGTGCCTGGTGCCCTACTCGCGCAGCGACGTGTTCCGCCATATCCACAGTGACGAGCAGCGCCAGGAGCAGTTCCTGCACTACCTGATCGGCCACACCGCGCTGCTGTCGGACGCCCTGGCGCACCTCAAGCAGCCGGAGATCCGTCCGGCCACCGGCTTCCAGCATTTCGCCGCCGGCGCCCAGCTGATCCAGCAGGGCGACGATGCCGAGCACGTGTTCATCATCATCGAGGGCCACGCCGAAGCCTTCGTCGACGGGCAGAAGGTCGGTGACGTGCAGAAGGACGAGATCTTCGGCGCCATGGCCGTGTTCACCCGCGAGAAACGCAGCGCCTCGGTGATCGCCAGCGAGCCTTGCACCGTCATGGTGATCCCCAAGGACCAGTTCCTCAGCCTGATGCAGAGCAACCCGCGGATCGCCCACAGCCTCATCGAGGGCATGGCGCGGCGCATCGACCTGCTGAACAAGGAAGTCACCCAGCTGCGCCTGCAACGCCAGACCGGTTGAGCCCCTGAAGTTCCTGTCAGAAGCCCGGCCCGTGCCGGGCTTTTTCATGCCTGGCGCAGGGCAAAACGGCCCAGCAGGGAAAAAGTTCGAGAAAGGGGGTTGACCTCTAAATGATAATGATTATTATTGACTCATCTGGTCGCGAGGCCAGATCGATAACCTCAAGAGACCACGCAGTCGGACTCTTCAGATTATCTCCTCATCAGGCTAATCACGGTTTCGACCCGGCACTTTGCCGGGTCTTTTTTTTGCCTCGGATTTAGCTGGCTGCTGGTCGATGCCCCCGCTCTTGCGCCTTCGAACGAATTGAAGAAAAAGGGTTGACTCTCAAATGATAATGGTTATTATTACAACAACTGGCTGCGAGGCCAGTTGGAT
>NZ_JACHLI010000042.1:14936-49270 GCF_014204515.1 Pseudomonas nitroreducens
ATAAGCTCGAGAGACCACGCAGTCGGACTCTTCAGATTATCTCCTCATCAGGCTAATCACGGTTTGGACCCGGCACTTTGCCGGGTCTTTTTTTGCCTTGGATTTAGCCGGCTGCTGGTCGATGCCCTCGCTCTTGCGCCTTCGAACGAATTGAAGAAAAAGGGTTGACTCTCAAATGATAATGGTTATTATTACAACCACTGGCTGCGAGGCCAGTTGGATAAGCTCGAGAGACCACGCAGTCGGACTCTTCAGATTATCTCCTCATCAGGCTAATCACGGTTTGGACCCGGCACTTTGCCGGGTCTTTTTTTGCCCGCGATTCCTGCAGCGTCGGGCATTCCCCGCCCATGAAAAAAGGGCCTTGCGGCCCCTTCACATTCTGCCGCGCAGCTGCGCGCAGTAATCGGTCGGCGGCTGCGCCGGCGTATACCACGCATAGTCCGCCTGCTGCGGGGCAACGGTCCTGCCCACCTCTGCCAGCATCACCACCTGCAGTCCTTGCGCTGCGTCCAGGTCCTGCAGATGCACGGGCACGCCCAGGTCCCGCCGCGCGTGGAAACCGCCGGCAATCAGCACGGCCGGCTGCGGCGCTGCCTTGAAATGCTCGGCCAGGCGCCGGTCGCGCTGCTGCTGCACCGCCAGCATGGCCGGCAACTGGCTGTCGGGCAGCAGGCCGCAATGGGAGTCGCGGATATCTTCCAGCAACGCCTCGCGCACCGGCGCCGCCGTGGAAGCCGCGCCGCGCAGTTGCGGCTGGCGGCGGTAGATATCCATGATCTCGCTGCGATCGAGGTTGGCCGCCAGCAAGGGCGCCGGCTGCTTCACCAGCCAGGTCACCAGGGGACCGTATTGCGACCAGTCCCAGCCGGACTGCCAATGCAGCGCGCCGATCAGGTCGATGGGCGTTTCACCTTTCGCCGCGGCCGCCTGGGTGGCGGTCACGGCGCCCTGCTGATCCGGATTGAGCATTTCCAGCAGCACACTGCCACTCGGACGACGCTCGGCCAGGGCGCGCACCAGCCAGAGTTCAAGGGCGTGGTGATCCGGATTGTCGTGCTGCTCGCCGATCAACAGCCGTGGCGCGGCAGCCAGACGATCCAGCAACTGTGCCGGCGAGAGCTGCTCGCCACTGCGCAGGTCGCGGATCACCCCCAGCTCGGCGCTATCGCGCCCTTCCGGGCTCTGCCAGACCGGCAAGGGCGGCGCCGCAACCTGGGTCTGGCACGCAGAGAGCAGCGCCAGCAGCGGGACGAACAGCAGCTTGTTCATGGCGACTCCAGTCAGCGAGCAATGATCAGCGGATGACCGCGCTCCGGATGCTCGTGTACCAGCACATCGAGACCGAAGACGGTGCGCAACGGCTCGGCCTGCAACACTTCGTGAGGCGTGCCCAGCAGATGGGCACGCGTTTCGTGCAGCAGCAACAGGCGATCACAGTAACGCGCCGCGAGGTTGAGGTCGTGCAGGATCACCAGCACTGCCGCGCCGCGCCCTGCAAATTCGCGCACGGCCTGCAGCGTGGTGTGCTGGTGCAGCGGGTCGAGTGCCGAGGTCGGCTCGTCCAGCAGCAGGACCTGCTCCGAGCCGCCCGGCCAGAGCTGCGCCAGCACACGGGCCAGGTGAACACGCTGACGTTCGCCGCCCGATAGCGCCAGGTAACTGCGCCCGGCCAGGTGCGAAGCATCGGCAGCGGCCATCGCCTCGCGGATGATTTCCTCGTCACGCTGGCGGCCACTGTCGTGGGGCAACCGGCCGAAACCGACCACCGCCTCGACGGGGAAGGCGAAATTCAGCGAGGACGATTGCGGCAGCACGGCCAGCCGGCGTGCGCGCTCGCTGCCTTGCCAGGACTCCAGCGGACGACCGTCGAGGCTCACCGCCCCACCGGCCAATGGCAGTTCACCGTTCATGGCGCCGAGCAGGGTGCTCTTGCCCGCGCCGTTGGGACCGAGCACGCCGAGCACTTCGCCCGGCTGCAGCGTTACGCTGACATCCTGCAGGACGGTCTGCGCGCCGCGCTTCACCAGCAGCTTGTCTGCGCACAGCATCAGGAACGCCCCCTGATCAGCAGATAAAGGAAGAACGGCGCACCGATCAGCGCGGTGACGATGCCGATCGGCAGCTCAGCCGGCGCCAGCGCCAGCCGTGCGATCAGATCGGCCAACAGCAGTAGGATCGCCCCACCGAACATCGACGCCGGCAGCAGCACACGGTGATCCGGGCCGACGATCAGCCGCAGCAGATGCGGTACCACCAGGCCGATGAAGCCGATCATGCCGGCGGCGGCCACAGCCGCACCCACACCCAGCGCGGTGCAGAGGATCAGCTCGACTTTCAGCCGCTCGACGTCGAAGCCCAGGTGACGCGCCTCGGATTCGCCCAATAGCAGTGCGTTCAGCGCATTCACCCGGCGTGGCAGCCAGCAGGCCACCAGCAGGGTGATCAGTAGTAGCGGCCAGAGTCGCGGGTAGCTCGCGCCGTTGAGGCTGCCCAGGTTCCAGAAGGTCAGGGTGCGCAGGGTGGCGTCATCGGCCAGGTAAGTGAACAGGCCGATCAGCGCGCCCGCCAACGCAGTCAGCGCGATACCGGCGAGCAGCATGGTCGCCACGCTGGTCTGACCGTTGTGGCGGCCCAGGCGATAGACCAGCGCCGTTACCAGCAGGCCGCCGGCAAAGGCACAGGCGGACAGCAGATAGGGCGCGAAAGCTTCGGGCAAACCACCGATGGACGCGCCGAAAACGATGGCGATGGCGGCGCCCAGCGCGGCACCGCTGGAGACCCCGATCAGGCCGGGATCGGCCAGCGGGTTGCGGAACAGCCCCTGCATCGCCACACCCGCCAGGGCGAGCACACCGCCGGTGGCGATCCCCAGCAGCGTGCGCGGCAGGCGGATCTGCCCGACGATCAGCTCGGCCTGGCCAAGCCCGTCGGCGGACACTGGCAATCCCAGCATATGCGCCAGGGCGCGCAGGGTATCGCCCAGCGGCAGGCTCACCGGCCCGAGGGCCAGTGAGAGCCAGGTGACCAGCAGCAAGAGAAAACCGAGTAACAGGAACAGCGGTCGAGCGGTAACGATCCGAGTCAAGGACGGCTTTCCGAATTCAGGGCCTGCGCGGAAGGATAAAAGGCCTGGGAAAGCCTCGCCAGCCAGTCCGGAATGCGCGGGCCGAGACCGCCCACCAGCAGGGTCGGATCCAGCACCAGCACGCGGCCGTCGCGCACCGCGCTGGTGGCGGCCAGGCCGGGGTTCTGCTGGGTCAGCGCGGCGCGGGCCTTGTCGCCGTCCAGGGCACGGTCACTGAGTACCACCACCTGCGGATTCAGCGCCGTCAGGGCTTCGCTCGACAACGTCTTGTAGCCGCTGTGGGTCGCCAGGTTCCTGCCGCCGGCGTGCTGGATCAGCCAGTCGCCGGAGGTGCCCTGCCCGGCTACCAGCAGATTGCCGCCGGCATGCCCGACCAGCAGGACCACACCGGGCGCCGTCTGGGCGGACTGGGCTTTCTTCACCCAGGCGTCCTGGGCGGAGAGCCGCGCCGTGAAGTCTGCTTCCACCTGCCTGGCCTTGTCCGGCGCACCGAGCAGCTCGCCCAGACGCTGGATGGTGTCGTGCACGGTCTTCTCGTCGGCCTTGGCCGATAGCGTCTCGATGCGCACGCCTGCGGCGCGCAGTTGCTGCAGCACCGGCGGCGGGCCCATCTCCTCGCTGCCCAGCAGGATGTCCGGCTTCAGCGCGAGGATGCCTTCGGCGGCCAGCTGCCGCTGATAACCGATCTTCGGCAATGCATGCAGCGATGCCGGGTGCAGGCTGGTGGTGTCGACGCCGACCAGCTTGCCTTCGCCGCCTAGGGCGACGACCCATTCGCTCAGCGAGCCGCCGGCACTCACCCAGCGTTGCGGCAGGCTATCAGCGAGCACGCTGGTGGCAGCGAGGCAGAGTCCGGCGAACAGGCCGGTCACGATCCAGGGAGTCTTCTTCATGCTGTCGGTCCTCAGAGCGCCGGGAAGGATTCGGCCAGCTCGCGCCAGCTTTCCAGTTCCGGCACGCCGGGTTTGCGCGCGCCGAAGATTTGCAGCACCAGCTCGCCGTGGGCGTCGAAGGCCTCCCAGCTGGTGACCACACCATCACTGCTGGGCTTGCGCACACGCCACAGTTCGGTGACCCCTGGCGTCTTCAGGTGCAGGTTGAACAGCGGGTCGAGGACGTTGAACCAGTCGTCCATCCACTTGAGGTTTTCCACGGTGCCGGTGTGGATCTGGATGCAATGGGCGTTGCCGACGAAGAGCATGATCGGCAACTGGTTCGCCCCCGCCGCTTCCAGTAGGCGCGGCAGCTCGGCAGTAGCCAACGGCTCGGCCCACTCGCGGCCGGCCAGGCGCAGTGCCTGGGTGCGCTGGACCTTGTGCTTCTTCAGCAGGGCGAAGAAGTGGTGGGTGTCCTTCAGCGCGGCCCAGCCTTCACGCAGGGCGGGGGCGTCGATTTCACCGTCAGCCAGCGCGGCGGCCTTGGGCTCTGCCGGCACCAGGTCCAGCTCGGCACTCTGCTCGGCGGCGGTGAAGCTGCGCACCAGTGGCTCCCAGGCCGCAAGATCGCTCTGCTCGGTGAGGAACACCTTGTGTACGGCGCTGCCCTGGCGGTCGAACACCTGGATGCTGCGCTGGGTGCCATGAGCCGTCTCTTCACTGATGGCGAAAGCGCTGGCCCAGCCACCGAGGAACAGGCGCAGGTCGATGTCCGGCGACACCACCAGGCCCATCTGGCCATTGGCGGAGACGGTCACGTCGCGGTACGGCCCCTTGCGCTCGTGGACGCAATATTCGTTGCGCGTCAGCGCCATGATCTGCCCCAACTCGCCCAGGGCCGGCAGCAACGCTGCCCAATCGGTACGCAGGCGCACGGCGTCCACGCCCAGGCGGCTGGCGGTCAATTCGGCCTCAGTCACAGCCAGGTGCTGCGCCGCATCGCGGGCGCGCAGGCGCGGTTTCTCTGCGCGCAGGGTTTGCCAGGCGCGGTACAGCTCGGAGGCCGGCGCAGTCAGGGTGGTCATCACGGAATTCCTCGTTCATGCAGGGGCACGCCGCCGCGCGGCGGCAATAAGACGAACATTGCCACAGGAAATTCAGGAAATCTATTTGATAATTATTTGCATTAAATGTCAGAGCGGCTTAAGGTCTGCGCCGCTTCGCTGGCAAGACGCCAGCTCGGCCCCTCTTCAGCACACGGAAGTGCACCCTCTTCCGGTGCCGGCATTCCTGCGCGGATAATGTCCGCCTGTGATGCCGCACCTGAATGGAAAGTCCCGGATGATCCTGCTCTGCGCCCCGCACGACCTGGCCGAAGGCCAGTGCCGGGGCTTCAAGGCCGCTGGCCTGAACCTGTTCGCCGTGCGCCGCGCGGGCCTTGTCCATGCCTATCGCAATCGCTGCCCGCACCGGGAGATCCCCCTGGGTTACGACGCCGAGAATTTTCTCGACGCCAGCGGCCGATTGCTGCAATGCGGCCACCATGGCGCGCTGTTCCTGATCGAGACCGGTGAATGCATCCAGGGGCCCTGCCTGGGCGATTGGCTGGAAGCGCTGCCCTGCCACGAGGACGAGCAGGGCATCTGGCTGGACATCCATTCCGCCGAGTAGCGAATAGCCCTCACAGGAGCCTGTAGGAGCGGATCTTATCCGTGAAATCCCTGGACTCCGGCGCGCTGTTTCACGACTTCGCGGACAAGGTCCGCTCCTACAAAAGCGCCCTCTGCGCGGGGTATACGCCTGCAAGAGTGGGCTCGCACCCATAGGGCGTTCCTGAAAATCACAGCAGCACTTTGAGAGGCCTATCCAGGCGAATCTCCTGGGTGTCTATCCGCGCCCCGTACGCCAACACTTCGACTCCGGCATTGCGCGCCTCTGCCAGCGCCGCGGCATACGCCGGGTCGATTTCCGCCGCCGGGCGCACTGCTTCGATCTCCGACAGGTTCACCGCGTACAGCAGCACCGCACGCATGCCCTCGCGCGCCAGGGCGGCCAGCTCGCGCAGATGCTTGGCTCCACGCTGGGTAACGGCGTCGGGAAAGGCGGCGACCAGGGTGTCATCGAAGCCCAGGGTCACGCTCTTCACTTCCACATACACCGGCTTGCCGGCGTACAGCAGGCGGAAGTCCGCGCGGCTGCTTTCCTGGCCGTAGGCGACTTCGCGGCGCAGCTCGTCGAAGCCGGCCAGCTCGGTCACCGTGCCAGCCAGCAGCGCCTCTTCCACCAGGCGATTCGCGCGCCCGGTGTTGACGCAGGCCAGCCGGCCCTGGGGCGTTTCCACCAGCTCCCAGGTGCCGGGCAACTTGCGCTTGGGGTCATCGGAGCGGCTGAACCAGACACGGCATCCCTCACTCATGCAATTGAGCATGGAGCCGGTATTCGGGCAGTGGATGGTCAGCAACTCACCGCTGGCAGTCTCGATATCTGCCAGAAAGCGCTTGTAACGTTTGATCAGGCGCGCCTCTTCCAGCGCCGGCTCGAAGCGCATCAGGGATGCCAGGTTTTCAGGCCGCGGGCGATGCGCTCCACCGCCTGCTGCAGACGCTCGACGCTCTGGGTGTAGGCGAAACGCACATGGTGCGAGGCCTGATAGCGCCCGAAGTCGATCCCTGGCGTAAAGGCCACGTGCTCGGTCTCGATGAAGTGCTGGCAGAAGGCGAAGGCGTCGCCACCAAAGGCGCTGATATCCGCATACAGATAAAAGGCACCTTCGGGCTCCACGGCAATACCGAAGCCCAGCTCGCGCAAGGCCGGCAGCAGGTAGTCGCGGCGGCGGCGGAACTCTTCGCGGCGCTCTTCGAGAATCGCCAGGGTCGCCGGCTCGAAGCAGGCCAGCGCAGCATGCTGGGCCATGCTCGGCGCGCTGATGTAGAGGTTCTGCGCCAGTTTTTCCAGCTCACCCACGGCTTCGGGCGGCGCCACCAGCCAACCCAGGCGCCAGCCGGTCATGCCGAAATATTTGGAGAAACTGTTGAGGACGAAGGCCTCGTCATCCACTTCCAGCACGCTGGGCGCATCCAGGCCGTAGGTCAGGCCGTGGTAGATCTCGTCCACCACCAGATGGCCGCCGCGCGCCTTCAGGGCGCCGGACAGCGCCGCGAGTTCATCCTTGTGCAACAGGGTGCCGGTAGGATTGGCCGGCGAAGCGGCCAGAGCGCCTACACTGTCCTGATCCCAATGCCGCTCGATGAGCTCCGGGGTGAGTTGGTAACGACTCTCCGGACCGACCGGCACCAACTGCGCGGCGCCTTCCACCAGGCGCAGGAAGTGCCGGTTGCACGGGTAGCCCGGATCGGCCAGCAGCCAGTGCTTGCCCGGGTCCACCAGCAGGCTGCTGGCCAGCAGCAGGGCACCGGAACCGCCGGGCGTGACGAGAATGCGCTGCGGGTCGATCGACAGTCCGTAGCGCTGCGCGTAGAAGCCGGCGATGGCTTCGCGCAGGGCCGGCAGGCCACGTGCGGCGGTGTAGCGCGTGTGACCGTTGGCCAGGGCCCGCTGCCCAGCCTCGACGATGGGCGCCGCGGTGGTGAAGTCCGGCTCGCCGATTTCCAGGTGGATGACGTCGTGGCCCGCGGCCTGCAGCTCGTTGGCCCGCGCCAGCAGCGCCATGACGTGGAAGGGTTCGATGGCGCGGCTGCGCGCACTGAAGGTGGTGGCCATGCAATATTCCGAACTTTGCGACAGAGCCGGGATTCTAACAGGCCACTGATGAATACTGGGGTGCCGTGCACAGAACGCGCAGCACCCGCAAAGTTGCAGGCTTCGTCTGGTAAAAGCCAGCGATCCTGCGGCGGTTTGCCGACAAACCCACTGCCCGTGACCGACAGGTCGGCGAACAGGTGATCAGGTATGTGCGGGCACTGCCAGGTGCGACAACCGGGAGTAGCGTCCCGGTAATCGTTCTGGTAAGTTCGCCCGCTTGCGAGCGCGGGGCCGGCGGTGCCGGAGAAGGACCATCCGCGAGAGGATTAGCGAAGTGAGAGGCGGTCATCCATGCCCACCAAAGCAAAACAACAGAGCAGCCAACTGATTCGTGGCTTCGAGCCCTACCAGGAAACCAAGGGCGAGGAGTACATGAGTGATCGCATGCGCGCTCACTTCACCTCCATCCTCAACAAATGGAAAGTTGAGCTGATGGAAGAAGTCGACCGTACCGTGCACCACATGCAGGACGAAGCGGCAAACTTCCCCGACCCGGCCGACCGTGCCAGCCAGGAAGAAGAATTCAGCCTCGAGCTGCGTGCCCGCGATCGCGAGCGCAAGCTGATCAAGAAGATCGACGAGACCCTGCAGCTGATCGAAGACAACGACTACGGCTGGTGCGATTCCTGTGGCGTCGAGATCGGCATCCGCCGTCTGGAAGCCCGCCCCACCGCCACCCTGTGCATCGACTGCAAGACCCTGGCGGAAATCAAGGAAAAGCAGCTGGGCTCCTGAGCCTAGTTGATCCCGAACGGGGCGCTGCGGCGCCCCGTTTCGTTTCTGCGCTTTATAGATAGCTGCCCAGCCGAGTACCGCCATGCCCGTCTCCCGTTACGTCGGACGCTTCGCCCCCACCCCCAGCGGCTACCTGCACTTCGGTTCGCTGGTAGCGGCGGTCGCGTCCTACCTGGATGCGCGCGCGGTGGGTGGAAAATGGCTGGTGCGCATGGAAGACCTCGACCCGCCACGCGAGATGCCCGGCGCCCAGGCGGCGATCCTGGAAACCCTCGAACGCTACGGCTTCGAATGGGACGGCCCGGTGGAGCGCCAGAGCGAGCGCCGCGACGCCTACGCCGCCCAGGTCGAGCAATGGCTGCGCAGCGGCCTGGCCTATGCCTGCACCTGCTCGCGCAAGCAACTCGAAGGCAGTCACGGCATCTACCCCGGCACCTGCCGCGATGCCCAGCACGACTGGCACGGCGACGTTGCCATCCGCATCCGCGTACCGGAACTGGACTACCGCTTCACCGATCGCCTGCAGGGCGAGTACCGGCAGCACCTGGGCCGCGACGTGGGCGACTTCATCATCCGCCGCCGTGACGGGCTGTTCGCCTATCAACTGGCAGTGGTGCTGGACGATGCCTGGCAGGGCGTGACCGATATCGTTCGCGGCGCCGACCTGCTGGACAACACCCCGCGCCAGCTCTACCTGCAGGAACTGCTGGGCATCGCCGCGCCGCGCTACCTGCACGTGCCGCTGATCATCCAGCCCGACGGCCACAAGCTGGGCAAGTCCTACCGCTCGCCGCCGCTGGAGGCCGATCAGGCTGCCCCGCTCCTGGTACGCGCGCTCAAAGCGCTGGGACAGAATCCGCCCGCAGAACTTGCGCGCAGCACACCGCGCGAAGTGCTCGCGCGGGGCATCGCCCACTGGAATGCCAGCGCCATCCCCCCCAGCCTGACGCTGGAAGACGCGCAGCTCTAGACTGATACGACCAGGCAGCGCGATAGATGCGGCAGTCTCCCTGCCCACCCTGAATATCGCAGCATGCTTTTTTGCAGGAGCGAGCTTGCTCGCGAACCCGAAACTCGTTCGCGAGCAAGCTCGCTCCTACAGGCCCTGCCGGACTCCACCCGGCAGCCAGCTTGCCGGCAACTGCCCGCACAGGTAGCCTGCCCGCCGAACCAAGAGAGAGACGACATGTACATCTACCGACTGGTGTTGCTCCTGGTCGTGGGCATCTACCTGTTCTCACCGGCCATCATGGACTGGTGGATCGATCCCCACGGCGCCTGGTACCGCCCGTATCTGCTGTGGCTGATCCTGATCGTCGTCACCTTCATCCTGCAGAGCCAGCGCGATGCTGACGAGCTTTAGCCTCACCCAGCTGATCCTGATCAGCGCCTCCTACCTGATGGTCCTGTTCGGTGTCGCCTGGATCACCGAGCGCGGTTTCATTCCGCGCCGACTGGTGCGCCACCCGCTGATCTACACCCTGTCGCTGGGCGTGTACGCCAGCGCCTGGGCCTTCTATGGCACGGTCGGGCTGGCCTACCAGTACGGCTACGGCTTCCTGGCGATCTACCTGGGCGTCTCCGGCGCCTTCCTGCTGGCACCGGTGCTGCTCTACCCGATCCTGCGCATCACCCGGGCCTACCAGCTGTCATCGCTGGCCGACCTGTTCGCCTTCCGCTTCCGCAGCACCTGGGCCGGCGCGCTGACCACGCTGTTCATGCTGATCGGCGTGCTGCCGATGCTGGCGCTGCAGATCCAGGCAGTGACCGACTCGATCAGCATCCTTACCCGCGAATCCGAGCCCAACCGCGCGGCTCTGGCGTTCTGCGCGCTGATCACGCTGTTCGCCATCCTCTTCGGCGCGCGCCACATCGCCACCCGTGAGCGCCACGAAGGGCTGGTGATGGCGATCGCCTTCGAGTCGCTGGTCAAGCTGGTGGCGCTCTGTTCCATCGGCCTGTTCGCCCTCTACGGCGTGTTCGGTGGGCCGGATGGCCTGGAAGTCTGGCTGCTGCAGAACCAGGAAGCCCTGAGCACCCTGCACACGCCGCTGGCCGAAGGACCGTGGCGCACGCTGCTGCTGGTGTTCTTCGCCGCCGCCATCGTCATGCCGCACATGTTCCACATGACTTTCACCGAAAATCTCAACCCGCGCGCACTGCTCAGCGCCAGCTGGGGCCTGCCGCTGTTCCTGCTGCCGATGAGCCTGGCGGTGCCGCCGATCCTCTGGGCGGGCCTGCACCTGGGCTCCTCGACCAACCCGGAATACTTCACCCTCGGCCTGGGCATCTCGGTGGACAGCCCGGCCCTGGCGCTGACCGCCTTCGTCGGCGGCATCTCCGCTGCCAGCGGCCTGATCATCGTGATGACCCTGGCGCTCTCGGGCATGGTGCTCAACCACCTGGTGCTGCCGCTCTACCAGCCACCGGCCGAAGGCAACATCTACCGCTGGCTGAAGTGGACCCGCCGCGCGCTGATCGCCGCGATCATCATGGCCGGCTATGCCTTCTACCTGCTGCTGGGCGCCGAGCAGGACCTGTCGAACCTGGGGATAGTCTCCTTCGTCGCCACCCTGCAGTTCCTCCCCGGCGCGCTGGCCGTGCTCTACTGGCCGACCGCCAACCGCCGCGGCTTCATCGCCGGCCTGGTGGCGGGCATGCTGGTGTGGGGCGCGACCATGCTCACCCCGCTGGTGGCGAACCTGCAGAGCATCTACGTCCCGCTGTTCAACTCGCTGTACGTGCTCGACGACACCACCTGGCACCTCGCCGCGCTGGCCTCGCTGGCGGCCAACGTGCTGGTGTTCACCCTGGTCTCGCTGTTCACCGAAGCCAGCGATGAAGAGAAAGGCGCCGCCGAAGCCTGCGCCGTGGACAACGTGCGCCGCCCGCAGCGTCGCGAGCTGATCGCCGTGTCCCCGCAGGAATTCGCCAGCCAGCTGGCCAAGCCGCTGGGCGCGAAGACCGCCCAGCGCGAAGTGGAACAGGCCCTGCGTGACCTGCACCTGCCCTTCGACGAACGCCGCCCCTATGCCCTGCGCCGCCTGCGCGACCGCATCGAGGCCAACCTTTCCGGCCTGATGGGCCCGAGCGTGGCGCAGGACATGGTGGAAACCTTCCTGCCTTATAAAGCCAGCAGCGAAGCCTACGTCACCGAGGATATCCACTTCATCGAGAGCCGCCTGGAGGACTACCACTCCCGGCTCACCGGCCTGGCCGCCGAGCTCGACACCCTGCGCCGCTACCACCGCCAGACCCTGCAGGACCTGCCCATGGGCGTCTGCTCGCTGGCCAAGGACCAGGAAATCCTCATGTGGAACCGCGCCATCGAGGAGCTCACCGGGGTCAGCGCGCAACGCGTGGTCGGCTCGCGCCTCGCGGCCCTCTCCGAACCGTGGCGCGGCCTGCTGGAAGGCTTCATCGATGCACCCGACGAGCACCTGCACAAGCAGCGCCTGACCATCGATGGCCAGACACGCTGGCTGAATCTGCACAAGGCGGCGATCGAGGAACCCCTCGCGCCCGGTAACAGCGGCCTGGTGCTGCTGGTCGAAGACCTCACCGAAACCCAGTCCCTGGAAGACAAGCTGATCCACTCCGAGCGCCTGGCCTCCATCGGCCGCCTCGCCGCCGGCGTGGCCCACGAGATCGGCAACCCCATCACCGGCATCGCCTGCCTGGCGCAGAACCTGCGGGAAGAACGCGAGGGCGACGGCGAGCTGACCGAGATCAGCGGGCAGATCCTGGAGCAGACCAAGCGCGTCTCGCGCATCGTGCAGTCGCTGATGAGCTTCGCCCACGCCGGCGGCAAGCAGGTGGCCGCCGAGCCGGTGTGCCTGGCCGACGCCGCCCAGGAGGCGATCGGCCTGCTGTCGCTGAACCGGCGCAGCGTCGACGTGCAGTTCTTCAACCTGTGCGACCCGGAACACTGGGTGGAAGGCGATTCCCAGCGCCTGGCCCAGGTACTGATCAACCTGCTGTCCAACGCCCGCGACGCTTCCCCGGCCAACGGCGCGATCCGCGTGCGTACCGAGGCGTCGGAGCAGACCATCGACCTGATCGTCGAGGACGAAGGCAGCGGCATTCCCAAATCGATCATCGACCGCCTGTTCGAGCCCTTCTTCACCACCAAGGACCCGGGCAAGGGAACCGGCCTGGGGCTCGCACTGGTCTATTCGATCGTGGAAGAGCATTATGGGCAAATCACCATAGACAGCCCGGCTGACCCCGAACGCGAATGCGGAACCCGCATCAGCGTCACCTTGCCGCGGCATCCTGGCCCGACGGCCGAGCAGTAGACGAGCACGTCGAGAGAGCTGAATACATGGCACATATCCTCATCGTCGAAGACGAAACCATCATCCGTTCCGCCCTGCGACGATTGCTCGAGCGCAACCAGTACCAGGTCAGCGAGGCTGGCTCGGTGCAGGAAGCGCAGGAGCGCTACAGCATCCCGTCGTTCGACATGATCGTCAGCGACCTGCGCCTGCCCGGCGCCCCGGGCACCGAACTGATCAAGCTGGCCCAGGGCACCCCGGTGCTGATCATGACCAGCTACGCCAGCCTGCGCTCGGCGGTGGACTCGATGAAGATGGGCGCGGTGGACTACATCGCCAAGCCGTTCGACCACGACGAGATGCTCCAGGCCGTGGCGCGCATCCTCAAGGATCGCCAGGAAAACCGTAACGCCCCCGCCGAAGCCCGCGGTAACGCCAAGGCCGCCGAGCGCAGCAGCGGTAACACCGCCGCCGCGGATGGCGACATCGGCATCATCGGCTCCTGCCCACCGATGCAGGAGCTCTACAGCAAGATCCGCAAGGTCGCGCCCACCGATTCCAATGTACTGATCCAGGGCGAGTCCGGGACCGGCAAGGAACTGGTCGCCCGCGCCCTGCACAACCTCTCCAAGCGCACCAAGGCGCCGCTGATCTCGGTGAACTGCGCGGCGATCCCGGAGACCCTGATCGAATCCGAACTGTTCGGCCACGAGAAAGGTGCCTTCACCGGCGCCAGCGCCGGCCGCGCCGGCTTGGTGGAGGCGGCCGACGGTGGCACGCTGTTCCTCGACGAGATCGGCGAACTGCCGCTGGAAGCCCAGGCGCGCCTGCTGCGCGTGCTGCAGGAAGGCGAGATCCGCCGGGTCGGCTCGGTGCAGTCGCAGAAGGTCGATGTGCGCCTGATCGCCGCCACCCACCGCGACCTGAAGATGCTGGCCAAGACCGGCCAGTTCCGCGAAGACCTCTATTACCGTCTGCACGTCATCTCGCTGAAGCTGCCGCCGCTGCGCGAGCGTGGTCCCGACGTGATGGAAATCGCCCGCTCCTTCCTGGCGCGCCAGTGCTCCCAGATGGGGCGTCCGGCGCTGACCTTCTCCCACGAGGCCGAACAGGCCATCCGTCACTATCCGTGGCCGGGTAACGTGCGCGAACTGGAGAACGCCATCGAGCGCGCGGTGATCCTCAGCGAGGGCCAGGAAATCCCGGCCGACCTGCTAGGCATCGACATCGAACTGGATGATCTGGATGACGACTTCGGCGATGACGGCGACCTGCGCCCCAGCAACGGCAGCGCCAGCAACCACGAGCCCACCGAGGATCTGTCGCTGGAAGACTACTTCCAGCACTTCGTCCTCGAGCACCAGGACCACATGACCGAGACCGAGCTCGCCCGCAAGCTGGGGATCAGCCGCAAATGCCTGTGGGAACGTCGCCAGCGCCTGGGTATCCCACGGCGCAAATCCGGTGCCGCAGCGGACTCGTAACAGGTCCCCACACTGTTACCGGGGACATGCTCCGTAACAAAGCCGGGTTCATCGGTAACGAAAACCCGGCTTTTTTGTGCCTGCGGATTGGGGGGCGATCCTCGCAAACCCTTGAAAAATAAGGATTCGCAAAAGTTGGCACGGCATCTGCTTTGTTATTGGTACAACAACAATAACAAGCACGACCAACTCAAAATAAGAACAAGACGAAACGACTCCAGCACAACAAAAACAAGATCGCGGAGGCGCAGCTAACTGATTCTTTTGGAGAAGGGTAGCCGTCGGGACCAGTCCCGCAACCAGTCAAGAAGAATAAAACTGTCTTGAGGCAGCACGCAAAACTGGTTGGACCGCAAGGTCATTGCTCACTCAGCGACCAAAGCAATCCGTTTGCTATTGAACCCTTCCATGTGTGGAAGGTTCCCCGAAGCAGGTAGCTTCGAGGGTCGGGTCTACAAACAAAAACAACAAGCCCGGTAATCATAATAAAAACAAAGCACGCACCTATTTGGGGGGGAGCCTCGGCTCCCCCAGTAGCTTTCGCTACACCCTCCTCGCTGTCCCCCGCAAGCCCCTTTCTTCAGTTTTCTTCATCATCCCTCCCCACGATGCTAGAATCGCCGCGGCGCAGACGGCATTCGATTTGCTGCCAATTGTTTCAAGGCAGCGGCAGACCGCCCGCTATCCTCCAGGAAACGCCGCAATCAGGCGGCTTGCCGAGACCTGCGTATGCCATCCATACACCTATTCCCGATAGTGCACACATGCTGAAAAAGCTGATCCAGTCCATCCGATCCCCACTGCGCCGTCCACGCGCCGTCCGCACTACCCCGGAAGTCGTTGGCAATCATCAGCACTCGCTGCGGCGGGACCAGTTCAGCAGGAACGCGGTGAACGTCGTGGAGCGCCTGACCAAGGCCGGCTACCAGGCGTACATCGTCGGCGGCGGCGTGCGTGACCCGCTGCTGGGTATTCCCCCCAAGGATTTCGACGTGGCCACCAGCGCCACCCCCGAGCAGGTGCGAGCCGAGTTCCGCAACGCACGGGTGATCGGTCGCCGCTTCAAGCTGGTCCACGTGCATTTCGGCCGCGAGATCATCGAGGTCGCCACCTTCCGCGCCAACCATCCGGTCAGCGAGGACGAAGAGAACAACGCCCACGCCTCGCGCAACGAGGCCGGCCGCATCCTGCGTGACAACGTCTACGGCACCCTGGAAGACGACGCCCAGCGCCGCGACTTCACCATCAATGCCCTGTACTTCGATGTCACCGGTGAACGCATCCTCGACTACGCCCACGGTGTGCGCGATATCCGCAACCGCCTGATCCGCCTGATCGGCGATCCCGAGCAGCGTTACCTCGAAGACCCGGTGCGCATGCTGCGCGCGGTGCGTTTCGCCGCCAAGCTGGACTTCGAGATCGAGAAGCACAGCGCCGCGCCGATCCGCCGCCTGGCACCGCTGCTCAACGAGATTCCCTCCGCACGCCTGTTCGACGAAGTGCTCAAGCTGTTCCTCAGCGGCAAGGCCGAGCGCACCTTCGAGCTGCTCAACGAGTACGAGCTGTTCGCCCCGCTGTTCCCGGCGAGCGCCAAGGCGCTGAAGGAAAACCCCGAATACGCCGGCAAGCTGATGCGCCAAGCGCTGGCCAATACCGACGAGCGCATCCGCCTGGGCAAGCCGGTCACTCCGGCCTTCCTGTTCGCCGCGCTGCTCTGGCCGGCCCTGCCCGCCCGCGTGCTGAAGCTGCAGGAACGCGGCATGCCGCCGATTCCGGCCATGCAGGAAGCGGCCCACGAGCTGATCCTCGAACAGTGCCGGCGCACCGCGGTGCCCAAGCGTTTCACCATCCCGATCCGCGAGATCTGGGACATGCAGGAACGCCTGCCGCGCCGCCAGGGCAAGAAGGCCGACCTGCTGCTGGAAAACCCGCGCTTCCGCGCCGGCTATGACTTCCTCCTGCTGCGCGAGAGCGCTGGCGAGGAAACCGGCGGCCTGGGCGACTGGTGGACCGACTACCAGGAAGCCAGCGACGGTGAACGCCGCGGCATGATCCGCAACCTGGCCAGCCAGCCGGAAGAAGGCGGCGCCGCGCCGCGCAAACGCCGCCGTGGCGGTAGCAACCGCCGTCGTCGCGGCCCGCGCACCGAAGGCGCCAGCAGCGAATGAGCGAGCGGGTGTACCTCGGGCTCGGCAGCAACCTTGCCGAGCCGCGCCAGCAGCTCGAAGCCGCGCTGAAGGCCATCGCCCTGATTCCCGCCACCAAGGTGGCGGTGGTCTCGCCGCTCTACGCCAGCGATCCGCTGGGCCCGCCGGACCAGCCGCGCTACGTCAACGCCGTGGCCGCGCTGGATACCGACCTGGAGCCGCTCGCCCTGCTGGATGCCCTGCAGACCATCGAGCTGGAGCAAGGCCGCGTGCGCAAGGACGAGCGCTGGGGCCCGCGTACCCTGGATCTCGATATCCTGCTGTTCGGCGATCAACTGATCGACGAGCCGCGCCTCACCGTGCCGCACTACCACATGCACGCGCGCGCCTTCGTGCTCTACCCGCTGGCCGACCTCGCCCCGCAACTGCGCCTGCCCGACGGCCGTAACCTGCCCGAGCTGCTCGCCGCCTGTCCGTTCAGCGGCCTGGAACGCCTGTCCTGAGGCATGCTGCGCCCCAGAGGTGGGGCGCACTGGCAGTAACGCCGTAACAGTCCGGTAACACCTGCAATTGACTTCGCCTTTTTCGATCCGGACTATAGGGCCCCGTTTGCCCCTGCCCGACGCAGAGCCGAGGACACTTTCATGCCTGATGTCACCCTGACCACCCTGCAAGGTCTCAAGCAAAGCGGCGAAAAGATCGCGATGCTGACCTCCTACGATGCCACTTTCGCCCACACCGCCAGCCTCGCCGGTGCCGAAATGCTGCTGATCGGTGACTCCCTGGGTATGGTGCTGCAAGGTCACGACAGCACGCTGCCGGTGACCGTGGAAGACATGGCCTACCACACCGCCGCGGTGAAGCGTGGTAACAAGGGCGCGCTGATCGTCAGCGACCTGCCGTTCGAATCCGGTTCTTCCCTGGACCAGTTGCTGCGCGACTCGGTCAAGCTGATGCAGGCCGGCGCCCACATGGTCAAGCTCGAAGGCGGCGCCTGGCTCGCCGAGCCGATCATCCGCCTGGCCCAGATGGGCATTCCGGTGTGCGCGCACCTGGGCCTCACCCCGCAGGCGGTCAACCTGTTCGGCGGCTTCAAGGTCCAGGGCCGCCAGGAAAACCAGGCGCGCCAGCTGCGCGCCGACGCCATCGCCCTGGAGCAGGCCGGCGCTGCCGTGCTGCTGCTCGAGTGCGTGCCCTCGGCGCTGGCCAAGGAAATCACCGAGGCGGTGAAGATTCCGGTGATCGGCATTGGCGCCGGCTCCGGCACCGACGGCCAGGTCCTGGTGATGCACGACATGCTCGGCCTGTCGCTGTCCGGCCGCTCGCCGAAGTTCGTGAAGAACTTCCTCGACGGCCAGCCCGACATCCAGTCCGCCTTCGCCGCCTATGTGAAGGCCGTGAAGGACGGCACCTTCCCCGGTCCGGAGCACGGTTTCGCCTGATGAACACAGTCAAGACAGTCCGCGAGCTGCGCGCCGCCGTGGCGCGCGCCCGCAGCGAAGGCAAGCGCATCGCGCTGGTGCCGACCATGGGCAACCTCCACGCCGGCCACGCCGCGCTGGTGACCAAGGCCAGCCAGCGCGCCGACTTCGTGGTGGCGAGCATCTTCGTCAACCCGCTGCAGTTCGGCCCCAGCGAAGACCTGGACAAGTACCCGCGGACCCTCGCCGCCGACCAGGAGAAGCTGCTGGAAGCCGGCTGTCACCTGCTCTTTGCTCCGACTGTCGAGGAGATGTATCCCGACGGCATGCAGGGCCAGACCCGATTGCACGTCACCGGTGTCTCCGAGGGGCTGTGCGGCGGTAGCCGGCCGGGCCACTTCGATGGCGTCGCCACCGTGGTCTGCAAGCTGTTCAACATGGTCCAGCCCGACATGGCGCTGTTCGGCGAGAAGGATTTCCAGCAGCTGGCGGTGATCCGCAAGCTGGTGCGCGACCTCAACCTGCCGATCCAGATCTTCGGTGAGGCCACCGTTCGCGCCGAGGACGGCCTGGCGCTGTCTTCGCGCAATGGTTACCTCACTGACGAACAACGCGCCACCGCGCCGGTCCTGCAGCGCACCCTGAAGCAGCTGGCCGAGCGCATCCGCCAGGGCGAGCGCGACTTCCCCGTGCTGCTCGCCGAAGGCTGCCGGCAGATCGAACAGGCCGGCCTGCGGATCGATTACCTGGAAGCCCGCGAGCCCGTCGGCCTGCGCCCCGCCACGGCGCAGGACCATCAGTTGGTGATCCTGGTCGCCGCCTTCCTGGGCAGCACCCGGTTGATCGACAACCTCGCCTTCAGCCTCGACTGACCCCCGCAAAAGCCCCCGAAGCCTCGCCTCAATCCACGCCAGCCGCGGTATTGAGCGACTTCGGGTGCTCGCGCATACTCGCCCCGCCGCAACGCCCAGCCCAGAAAACCAAAAACAACAGGAGCCACGTCATGCAGAGCATCATGCTCAAAGCCAAACTGCACCGCGCCGAAGTCACCCACGCAGTGCTCGACTACGAAGGCTCCTGCGCCATCGACGGCGAGTGGCTCGATCTGGCCGGTATTCGCGAGTACGAACAGATCCAGATCTACAACGTCGACAACGGCGAGCGCTTCACCACCTATGCCATCCGTGGCGAGGAAGGTTCGCGGATGATTTCCGTCAACGGCGCCGCCGCGCACAAGGCCAAGGTGGGTGACCGCGTGATCATCTGCGCGTACGCTCAGTTCAGCGACGCGGAGCTTGAGGACTTCAAGCCGCGCATGCTGTATATGGCTCCCGGTAACCAACTGAGCCACACCAGCAACGCCATTCCGGTGCAGTTGGCCTGACCGGAATCCCGGAACCCGCGCGGCTCTTCCCGGCTCCAACGTCTCACGCTCAATCACGCACGTCTTACCCGAAGGTACGTCATGGAACACCACCGCACCCCGCTGGATGCCACCCAACTGGCGAGCTGGCAGGCATTGATCGCCCACCGCCAGGAACTGCAGCACTTCACCATGCGCGAGGCGTTCGCCCAGGACCCGGAGCGCTTCAAGCGCTTCTCCCTGAGCGCCTGCGGCCTGTTCCTCGACTTCTCGAAGAACCTGATCCGCCAGGACACCCTCGACCTGCTGGTGAAGCTGGCCGAAGAGGCCAAGCTGGGCGAGGCCATCCAGGCGATGTTCCGCGGTGAGGTGATCAACGCTTCCGAACGCCGCCCGGTGTTGCACACCGCCCTGCGCCGTCCCATCGGCGACAAGGTGCTGGTCGACGGTGTGGACGTGATGCCCGAAGTGCACCGCGTACTGCACCAGATGACCGAGCTGGTCGCCGCCGTGCACAACGGCCTGTGGCGCGGTTACACCGAGAAGCCGATCACCGACGTGGTGAACATCGGCATCGGCGGTTCCTTCCTCGGCCCGCAACTGGTCTCCGAGGCGCTGCTGCCCTTCGCCCAGAAAGGCGTGCGCTGCCACTACCTGGCGAACATCGACGGCAGCGAGTTCCGCGAGCTGACGGCCAGGCTCAACGCCGAGACCACCCTGTTCATCGTCTCGTCGAAGTCCTTCGGCACCCTGGAAACCCTGAAGAATGCCCAGGCCGCCCGCGCCTGGTATCTGGCCCAGGGCGGCAGCGAGGCGGAGCTGTACCGCCACTTCATCGCCGTCTCCAGCAACAAGGAAGCCGCCGCGGCCTTCGGCATCCGCCCGGAAAACGTCTTCCCGATGTGGGACTGGGTCGGCGGGCGCTACTCGCTGTGGTCGGCCATCGGCCTGCCGATCGCCATGTCGGTAGGCATCAACAACTTCAAGGAACTGCTGTCCGGCGCCTACAGCATGGACCAGCACTTCCTGACCTCGCCGTTCGAGAAGAACATCCCGGTGCTGCTGGGCCTGCTCGGCGTCTGGTACGGCGACTTCTGGGGCGCGCGCAGCCACGCGATCCTGCCGTACGACTACTACCTGCGCAACATCACCGACCACCTGCAGCAGCTGGACATGGAGTCCAACGGCAAGAGCGTGCGCCAGGACGGCAGCCCGGTTTCCGCCGGCACCGGCCCGGTGATCTGGGGCGGCGTGGGCTGCAACGGCCAGCATGCGTACCACCAGTTGCTGCACCAGGGCACCCACCTGATCCCGGCGGACTTCATCGTCCCGGTGTCCAGCTACAACCCGGTGGCCGATCACCACCAGTGGCTGTACGCCAACTGCCTGTCGCAGAGCCAGGCGCTGATGGTCGGCAAGAGCCGCGCCGAGGCCGAGGCCGAACTGCGCGCCAAGGGCGTGGACGAAGCCGAGGTGCAGCGCCTGGCGCCACACAAGGTGATTCCCGGCAACCGCCCGAGCAATACCCTGGTGCTGGAGCGCATCAGTGCCCGCCGCCTGGGCGCGCTGATCGCCATGTACGAGCACAAGGTCTACGTGCAGAGCATCCTCTGGGGCATCAACGCGTTTGACCAGTGGGGTGTGGAGCTGGGCAAGGAGCTCGGCAAGGCGGTCTACGGCCGTCTGGTCGGCAGCGAGGAAAGCGCTGCAGAAGACGGCTCCACCCAGGGGCTGATCGACTTCTTCCGCGGTCGCCACCGCGGTTGAGGGTCGCGCGGACGGCTACCCGGCCGTCCGCCGCCTAGCGGCAGAAGCGCTGCCGGTATTCCCCGGGCGTCACGCCCAGCGCCTGGACGAAGGCGCGCCGCAGGTTGTACTCGCTGCCAAAGCCGGCACGCCGGGCCACGCGCTTGAGCGCCGGCTCACCCGTCTCCAGCAGCTGGCAGGCTTGTTCCAGCCGCAGCTGCAGCAACAGCTTCGCGGGCGTCATGCCCATTTCCGCCTGACAGTGCCGATGCAGTGTGCGCGAGGACATCGCCATCCACGCGGCCATCTCCTCGACATCCACCGGGTGCTCCAGGCGCTCGCGCAGCCATTGCACCAGGCGCTCCAGATGGCCGCCGAGGGGTGCCTGCTGAGCCAGCAGCTGCGCGCTGAACTGACGCTGCCCACCCGGACGCCGCAGGTACATCACCAGCCCGCGCGCAACGCCCAGGGAAGCCTCGCGACCATGGTCTTCCTCCACCAGGCTCAGGCACAGATCCATGCCGGCGGTCACCCCAGCCGAGCTGTAGAAACTGCCGTCACACACGAACAGGGCGTCGGGTAACACTCGCAGGGACGGAAACAGCCGCTGCAGCAGCTCGCCGTAACGCCAATGGGTCACCACCGCCCGCCCGTCCAGCACACCCGCCTGCGCCAGCAGGAAGGCACCGGTGCAGATCGATGCACACCGAGCCGCCAGGGGCGCGGCTTGCGCCAGCCAGCGGGCGATTTCACCGGTCTGCATGGCCGCCTGGACGCCGAAGCCACCGGCTACCAGCAGCGTACAGCCGGCCACCTCCTGCGGCTCGGGCAGCGGCCCGCTGGCCAGCTCCAGCCCGGTACTGGATCTCATCAGCCCGCCACCAGGCGCGATGACCTGCAGCTCGTAGGTGGGCCGCAGGCGTGGCGGCAACTGCTCGTCCACTGCTGCGAAAACCTCCGCGGGCCCGGTCGCATCCAGCAGCTGGAAGCCGGGGAAGACCAGCAGCAGAACCCGGTGGGGACCCTTCATCCGCGCGCCCTCGAAAAATCTGACTGGCAGATATTCACTCATTGATGTCCGAAGTGACAGTCGAGGTGCAAGCAAGCTGGAGGCCCCATCCGGAGTCCTGCCATGCGTATTTGCCTGTTTCTTCTGCTGTGGTTCAGCGCCGCCGCCCACGCTGCTGGCGGCCCCCTGCCGGCCTTCCAGCCACGCAGCGAGCACCCGCGTCCGCTGATCGCGGTGATCGCGCAGAACCGCATGACCGAACTGGTCGACTACGTCGTGCCGATCGGCGTGCTGCGGCGTTCCGGCCTGGCCCAGGTGCTCGCACTCTCGACCGAGCCCGGCCCGGTCCAGCTGATGCCGGCGCTGAAAGTCCAAGCCGATGCCACGCTGGAGCAATTCCGCCAGCGTTATCCACAGGGCGCCGACTACCTGATCGTGCCGGCGGTGCATGACAGCCAGGACCCCGCGCTGCTGGCCTTCATCCGCGAGCAGGCGCGCCTGGGCAGCCGCGTGGTGGGCATCTGCGACGGCGTGCTGGTGCTGGGTCAGGCGGGCCTGCTGCACCACCGGCGCGCCACCGGACACTGGTATTCCCGCGGCCAGCGGCGCGCCGACTTCCCCGACACGGACTGGCAGGAAAATCGCCGGTATGTGGTGGATGGCCCGATCATGACCACCTCGGGGGTCAGCGCCGCCCTGCCCGCCTCGCTGGCATTGGTGGAGGCCATCGGCGGTACCGCCAGGGCTGCCGCCCTGGCGCAGCAGTTCGGCGTGGCGGACTGGTCGCCCCGCCACGACAGCCAGCGCTTCGGCCTCGGCGTCAGCGGCTACCTGGCGGCCAGCGGCAACTACCTCGCCTTCTGGGGCCATGAGCGCTTCGCCCTGCCCCTGGAGCCAGGGTTCGATGAAGTACGCCTGGCCCTGGCCACCGACGCCTGGGCGCGCACCTTCCGCAGCGAGGTCCGCGCCAGGGCCGCCCGCCCCGTGGGCAGCGCCAGCGGCCTGGTGTTCCTCGAAGAAGACTCGCAGGACCTGCCCGCACTGCCGCCCGCCGCCGGCAACGCCATGCAGACCCTCGAGCTCGCGCTCGATGCGATCGCTGCCCGCTACGGCGAGCCCACGCGCCAGCTGGTCGCCGCACAACTGGAGTATTCGCCGCCGGAACGTTCCGCTTCCCAGGCGCGTCGAAACAGCATGGACAGCCCTTGAACCCGCCAGGCCTTGCATGCACCCTTGGGGCATCTCGGCTAAACAACAACAAGGATTCCCCATGCATGAGATCAGCCTTCACCCCGTGCCGGAGGCCGTGCGCAAGCGCTCGTACCTCGACAACGACGCGTACCAGCGCCTCTACCAGCAGTCGGTAGACGACCCGCACACCTTCTGGGGCGAGCAGGCCAAGGCCTTCCTCGACTGGTTCAAGCCCTGGCACTCGGTGCATCACGGCGACCTGGCCAAGGGACAGGCGACCTGGTTCAAGGGCGGCCAGCTCAACGTCGCCTACAACTGCATCGACCGTCACCTGGAACAGCGCGGCGACCAGGTGGCGATCATCTGGGAAGGCGACAACCCGGCCGAATCCGCCAACATCACCTACCGCAAGCTGCACAGCCATGTCTGCCGGCTGGCCAATGTGCTGAAGAGCCGCGGCGTGCAGAAGGGCGACCGGGTCTGCATCTACATGCCGATGATCCCCGAGGCGGCCTACGCCATGCTCGCCTGCGCGCGGATCGGCGCGGTGCACTCGGTGGTTTTCGGCGGCTTCTCCCCGGACGCCCTGCGCGACCGCATCAACGATGCCGACTGCCGCACCGTGATCACCGCCGACGAAGGCGTGCGCGGCGGCAAGTACATCCCGCTGAAGAAGAACGTGGAAAAGGCCCTGGCCGATTGCCCGAACGTCTCCACCGTGGTGGTGGTCGAGCGGACCCAGGGCGACATCCCCTGGGTCGAAGGCCGCGACCTCTGGTACCACGAGGCCCTGCGCGAGGCCAGCGAGGACTGCGCGGCGGAGCCGATGGACGCCGAGGACCCGCTGTTCATCCTCTACACCTCCGGCTCCACCGGCAAACCCAAGGGCGTGCTGCACACCACCGGCGGCTACCTGCTGGGCGCGGCAATCACCCACAAGTACGTGTTCGACTACCACGACGGCGACATCTACTGGTGCACCGCAGATGTCGGCTGGGTCACCGGCCACAGCTACATCGTCTACGGCCCGCTGGCCAATGCCGCCACCACGCTGATGTTCGAGGGCGTGCCGAACTACCCGGACGCCTCGCGCTTCTGGCAGGTGATCGACAAGCACCAGGTGAACATCTTCTACACCGCGCCCACCGCCATCCGCGCGCTGATGCGCGAAGGCGACGCACCGGTGCGCAAGACCCAGCGCAGCAGCCTGCGCCTGCTCGGTTCGGTGGGTGAGCCGATCAACCCGGAAGCCTGGGAGTGGTACTACGAAGTGGTCGGCGAGAAGCGCTGCCCCATCGTCGACACCTGGTGGCAGACCGAGACCGGCAGCATCCTGATCACCCCACTGCCTGGCGCCACCGACCTCAAGCCCGGCTCGGCGACCCGGCCGTTCTTCGGCGTGCAGCCGGTGCTGCTGGATGAACAGGGCAAGGAAATCGATGGGCCCGCGTCCGGCGTGCTGGCGATCAAGGCCAGCTGGCCGAGCCAGATCCGCAGCGTCTACGGCGACCACCAGCGGATGATCGACACCTACTTCAAGCCCTACCCCGGCTACTACTTCACCGGCGACGGCGCCCGTCGCGACGAGGACGGCTACTACTGGATCACCGGCCGCGTGGACGACGTGATCAACGTCTCTGGCCACCGCATCGGCACCGCCGAGGTGGAGAGCGCCCTGGTGCTGCACGACTCGGTCGCCGAGGCCGCCGTCGTCGGTTATCCGCACGATCTCAAGGGCCAGGGCATCTACGCCTTCGTCACCACCATGAACGGCATCGAGCCCAGCGATGCGCTCAAGCAGGAACTGCTGGCCCTGGTGAGCAAGGAGATCGGCAGCTTCGCCAAGCCGGAAATGCTGCAGTGGGCGCCGGGCCTGCCCAAGACCCGTTCGGGCAAGATCATGCGGCGCATCCTGCGCAAGATCGCCTGCAACGAGCTGGAGAACCTCGGTGATACCTCGACCCTGGCCGACCCCACCGTGGTCCAGGGGCTGATCGACGAGCGCCTCAATCGCTGAGGAGCAGCTGCAAGCTGCAAGCTGCAAGCTGCAAGCGGACAAGGGTGCGTTAAGCTTGCTATGACGCCCCTTTCGCCGCTCGAGGCTTGCAGCTCGCCCCATGGAAACCGTTCGCCGTCATATCGAAAGCCAGGTCCTGAGCCTGACCGGCCTCGCCCTGGGCGGGGTCGATTTCGAATCGCCCAAGGGTGATCCCGGCCTGTTCGGCCCCGACTCCGTCAGCTGGAAAGTCCATGGCGACTTCAGCTCGATGCTGATCGGCGGCATCAGCGCCCTGCTCCTGCAGATGCTCCACCCGGGCGCCCTGGGCGGCGTCTGGGACCACTCCAATTTCCGCGCCGACATGCTCGGCCGCCTGCGCCGCACCGGCCAGTTCATCTCCGCTACCACCTACGGCTCGACGGGCGACGCGCAGAAGCTGATCGAGCGCGTCCGGCGTATCCACGACAGCGTGCAGGGCACCCTGCCCGACGGCGCCTCCTACTCCGCCAACGATCCGGACCTGCTCACCTGGGTCCACGTCGCCGAAGTCAGCTGCTTCCTCGCCTCGCACCTGCGCTACCTCAATCCCGATCTCAGTGGCGAGGAGCAGGACCGCTATTACGACGAGATCGCCCTGATTGCCGAACGGCTCGGCGCGCGCGATGTGCCGCGCTCGCGGGCGGAGGTCGCCGCCTACCTGCAGCGCATGCGCCCGCAGCTGCGCTACGACGAGCGCACCCGGGAAGTGGTCAGCGTGCTGTTCAATGCACCGGCGCCGAGCTTCCTCGCCAAGCCCTTCGGCATGCTGATGATGCGCGCCGGCATCGACCTGCTGCCGGACTGGGCGGCCGACCAGTTGGGCCTCAGCCTGGGCAGCCTGCAGCGCCAGCTGATCCGTTCCAGCGTGAAACGCAGCGTGCCGCTGCTGCGCTGGGCGGTACGCAATGGCTCGCTGCACCGCGCGCGCCGGCGCATGGGCCTGCCAGCGCTGCGCTAGCGCGTGACCACCCGGTTCGGAGTGTGGTGAGACCGCGGCAGCCTGTGCAACCATGGGCCTTCGCTGCGGCCCCGCCGCTCCAGCCAGAGGATTCGTGTCATGCAAGAAGTCGTCATCGTCGCCGCCACCCGTACCGCCATCGGCAGCTTCCAGGGCTCGCTGTCGGCACTGCCGGCCCACGAGCTGGGCGCTGCGGTGATCCGCAGCCTGCTGCAGCAGACCGGCCTGGACCCGGCACGGGTCGACGAAGTGATTCTCGGCCAGACCCTCACCGCCGGCGCCGGCCAGAACCCGGCGCGCCAGGCTTCCATCGCCGCCGGCCTGCCCAGCAGCGTGCCCGCCATGACGGTGAACAAGGTCTGCGGCTCAGGTCTCAAGGCCCTGCATCTGGCAGCCCAGGCGATCCGCTGTGGCGACGCCGACATCGTCATCGCCGGCGGCCAGGAAAGCATGAGCCTCGCCCCCTACGTCATGCCCGGCGCCCGCACCGGCCTGCGCATGGGCCACGCCAGGCTGATCGACAGCATGATCCAGGACGGCCTGTGGGACGCCTTCAACGACTACCACATGGGCATCACCGCCGAGAACCTGGTGGAAAAGTACGGCATCAGCCGCGAGGAGCAGGACGCCTTCGCCGCCGAGTCCCAGCGCAAGGCCGCCGAAGCCATCGCCGCCGGCCGCTTCCAGGCCGAGATCACTGCCATCGAGATTCCCCAGCGCAAGGGCGAGCCCCTGCGCTTCGACACCGACGAGCAACCGCGCGCCGGCACCACCGACGAGTCCCTGGGCAAGCTCAAGCCGGCGTTCAAGAAGGATGGCAGCGTCACCGCCGGCAACGCCTCCACCCTCAATGACGGTGCCGCCGCAGTCCTGCTGATGAGCGCGACCAAGGCCGCCGAACTGGGCCTGCCGGTGCTGGCGCGGATCGCCGCCTACGCCAACGCCGGCGTCGACCCGGCGATCATGGGCATCGGCCCGGTGTCCGCCACCCGGCGCTGCCTGGAGAAGGCCGGCTGGCAGCTCGCCGACCTGGACCTGATCGAAGCCAACGAAGCCTTCGCCGCCCAGGCCCTGTCGGTGGGCAAGGAGCTGGGCTGGGACGCCGCGAAGGTCAATGTGAACGGCGGTGCCATCGCCCTCGGCCACCCGATCGGCGCCTCGGGCTGCCGCGTGCTGGTCACCCTGCTCCACGAGATGCTCCGTCGCGATGCGAAAAAAGGCCTCGCAACGCTCTGCATCGGCGGTGGCCAGGGCGTCGCCCTGGCCCTGCAACGCTGACTGCATCAGGCTTGCTGCGCAGAGTTGCCGGGGCACGGCAAGTCTGCGGGCACGCTGAGGACCAGTTCCCCTGCGAAATTGATGCCCCTCAAACTTTGCTTCCTACGCATAGGAATATTCCGTATCGAGTTGAACAGGTGGTCTATCTTCAAGATCAATGCGCGCAAATGTACTGACTCAGGGAGTTGACTATGAAAAAGCGTGTGGTGCTGATCGAGGACCACCCCGCGATGCGTTTGGCGATCCGTTCGCTGCTCGAACAGGATTCGCAGTTCGACGTGGTTCGGGAAGCCGACGATGGCCACAGCGGATTGGACGCCGTTCGCAAGGAGCGTCCCGACCTGGTGATCCTGGACCTCAACCTGCCGGGCATGGATGGGCTCGACCTGCTGGCGCGTATCCACATCTTCGACGAGAACATCCGCCTGCTGGTGCTCAGTTCGCAGGATGAACGCCTGTACTCGAGCAAGGTCGAAGCCGCGGGCGCCCACGGGTTCGTCAGCAAGAACAAGGACACCAGTGCCATTCTCAATGCGGCACGCATGCTGGTTTCCGGTTATCGCTGCTTCCCCGAGAAGGCGCTGAGCATCGACAAGAATGCCGATCCGGTTTCCAGCCTGACACCGCGCGAGCTGGTGGTGCTGCGCAGCCTGGTGCGGGGCATGAGCAACAAGGACATCGCCGAGGAACTGTTCCTCAGCCAGAAGACGGTCAGTACCTACAAGACCCGTATCCTGGAGAAGCTCAACCTCGACAGCCTGGTCGATCTCGTGGAGTTCGCCCGTACCCATCGCCTGAATGATTGACCGATCCCCCTGAAGCGAGCGCCCCGGGACGGCAATCGGATCGAAGAAGCCCAGCCGTGCCATACTTTCCCGGCACGTCCAGACGGAAACGACACTCGCCATGCCCAAAGGATTGAAACGCGCTCTCGGCGCGCTGCTGCTGCTCTTTCTCTTCTATTGCCTGCTGGGCTTCCTGATCATTCCCGGCATCGGCCTGCGCGTGGCCAACCAGCAACTGGCGAATTACGCGAGCGTGCCGGCCCGTCTGGAGCGCATCGAGTTCAATCCCTTCAGCCTGGAGCTGACCCTCTGGGGGCTGCACCTGGGCCAGGACGGCCAGGAGCAGGTGCGCTTCCAGCGCCTGTACGCCAACCTGGAACTGGACAGCCTGTGGCAGCGCAGGCTGCACCTGGCCGACGTCGAACTGGACGCGCCGCACACCGAACTGGTGTTCGCCGAGAACGGCACGCTCAACCTGAGCCGCCTGTTCAACCTGCCGCCCAGCGAGCCCGCCCCGGCCCAGGAGGAGCCGAGCCAGCCGTTCCCCCTGCGCATCGATCGCATTCGCCTGGCCGAAGGCAGCCTGCACTTCCTCGACCGCCGCCCCAGCGAGCCGGTGGAATTCGTCTTCGACCCACTGGGCTTCGAACTGCACAACCTCAGCACGCTGCCCGACGACGGCGCCGAGATGACCCTGGTCGCCACCGGCCCCCACGGCGGCAAGCTCGACTGGAAGGGCGACCTGAGCATCGTGCCGTTCACCTCCAAGGGCAGCATCACCCTCCAGGGCGTGCCGCTGAAGGCCTGGTGGCCCTACGTTCGCGACAACGCCCCGCTGAACCTGAACAACGGCATGCTCAGCCTGTCCTCCGACTACCACCTGGACCTCTCCAAGGACACCCAGCTGCTGCTGGACAAGGCAGCCATCAAGCTGCGCGACCTCGACCTCAGCTCGCCGCAGGGCAAGCCGCTGGCCAAGCTGGCCAGCCTGGACGTGGCGCAGGCCACCCTGGACCTGGCCAAGCAGGAAGTGGTGGTCGGCCAGATCCGCAGCCAGGGCCTGGAAGCCTGGGCCGCGCGGGAGAAGGACGGCCAGCTGGACTGGCAGAAACTGTTCGCCGACTTCAAGCCTTACAAGCGCCCGGAAGAACCCTCGCCCCAGGCGCAGGCAAAACCGGCTGACACACCCCAAGCCGCCACCAGCGCGCCGCAGCCGGCCGACAAGGCAGCGAGCGAGCCGGTTGCGGACAGCAAGCCCGAAGCCGCCGCCAAGCCGGCCGAGGACAAGCCTGCCGAGCCGAGCAAGGCACCCGAAGCGGTCGCCGCCAAGTCCGAGCCGGCCAGCCCCGCTGAGCCCGCCAAGGCCCCGCCGACCGCACAGGCCCCCGCGCCTGCCAAGGACGCCGCTCCCGCCGAGCCGGCCAAGCCCTGGCATGTCGTCCTGCGCGACACCCAGCTGCGCGGCTACAAGGCCCACCTGGCCGACCGCGCCCCCGCCAAGCCGGTCAACCTGGAAGTCGGCCCGCTGGACCTGGACCTGCAGAACCTCGACAGCGGCCTGACCTCGCCCCTGCAACTCAAGCTCAAGACCGGCCTGGGACCGCGCGGGCAGATCGAAGCCAGCGGCCAGGTCACCCCCAGCCCGGTCAGTGCGAAGCTGAAGGTCGCGACCCGCGACATCGACCTGCGCGTCGCCCAGGCGTACATCGACCCGTTCATCCGCCTGGAGCTGCGCAGCGGCATGCTCTCCAGCGACCTCGACGTCGACCTCAAGGGCACCGAGCCGCTGGCCTTCGGCGTCAACGGCAGCGCCCAGGTGACCCAGCTGCATACCCTGGACACCCTGAAGAACCGCGACTTCGTCAAATGGACCAAGCTGACCCTCGACGGCCTGGCCTACAAGCACGGCGACAGCCTGGTGATCCAGACCGTGTCGCTGGAAGAGCCCTATGCACGCTTCATCATCAACGAGGACCGCAGCACCAACGTCAGCGAGCTGATCATCCCGCAGCCCGAATCCGCCTCGGCCCCGGCGAAAGGCAGCAGTTCGAGCGGCGGCAGCAAGCCGCTGGGCATCCGTATCGGCGGGGTGAAGATCAACAACGGCTCGGCCAACTTCGCCGACCTCACCCTGCGCCCGGACTTCGCCACCGCCATTCAGCAACTGGCCGGTGAGATCGGCACCATCGACAACCGCAACCCCTCGCCCGCCTCGGTGGACATCAAGGGCAAGGTCGACAAGTACGCCCCGGTGACCATCAAGGGCAGCCTCAACCCCTTCTCGCCGCTGGAGAAGCTGGACATCGCCACCAGCTTCAAGCGCGTCGAGCTGACCACGCTCACGCCCTACTCCGGCAAGTTCGCCGGCTACCGCATCCGCAAGGGCCGGCTGAACCTGGACCTGCACTACCAGATCACCCAGGGCAAGCTCAAAGCCGACAACAAGGTGCTGGTGGAACACCTGCAGCTGGGTGAGAAGGTCGACAGCCCCGACGCCGTGGACCTGCCGGTGAAACTGGCGATCGCCCTGCTCAAGGACGCCAACGGCAACATCGATATCCAGCTGCCGGTGGAAGGCGACCTGAACAACCCGCAGTTCAGCGTCATGCCCATCGTCTGGCAGACCCTGCGCAATCTGGTGGTGCGCGCCGTGCAGGCGCCGTTCAACTTCATCGCCGGCCTGGCCAGCGGTGGCGGCGGGCCGGACCTGAGCAACGTGGTGTTCGCCCCCGGCTCCAGCGAACTGGATGGCAGCGCCCAGGGCAACCTGGACAAGCTCTCCGCCGCACTCAAGCAGCGCCCGGCGCTGAAACTGGAAGTCGAAGGCGTCGCCGCGGCCGCCAGCGACGGTCCGCTGCTGGCCGACAAGCGCCTGCAGCAGGAATACCAGAAGAACTACTACAGCATGTTGCAGCGACGCGGCGACAAGGTGCCCAGCGACGCCAGCCAGCTGGAGGTGCCCGAGGACCTGCAGCCGATCCTGCTCGAAGGCGTCTACCGCGCCCGGCTGAAGAAGCAGCCGCCGGCAGAGTGGCAGGAACTGAGCAAGGACGAGCGTTCGGCGAAGATGCGCCAGGCCGTGCTCGACTCCTGGAGCGACAGCCAGTTGCTGCTGCGCAAGCTCGGCCAGGAACGCGCCACCCAGATCAAGGACTATCTGGTCACCAAGGGCGGCCTGGGTGACGACCGTATCTACCTCATCGACGTCAGCTTCGGCGAAGCGGAGAATGGTGGCAAAGTGGCCACCCAGCTCCACCTCGACAGCGAATAAGGAGTCGTTCGATGAAAGCCCTGACCTGGACGTCCTGCGCCCTGCTGCTCTGCGCAGCGGGCGCCCAGGCGGAAAGCATGCGTTGCGGCAGTTCCCTGATCAATGCCGGCGACCGCGCCTGGGAGGTCGAGCAGAAGTGCGGCGCGCCGGATCACCGCGATGAAGTCGGTTACACCCTCGGCGGCTACGACCGCCGCGAGTACCGCGTCGAGGAATGGGTCTACGGTCCGCGCAACGGCACCAGCTACATCCTCACCTTCGAAGCCAACAAGCTCAAAAGTATCGAGTTCAAACGCAATTGAAGACGACCCTCGCGTGGCGCCTGGCAGCATTCCTGCTGCCGCTCTGCCTCATCGCCCTCGATACCCAGGCCGCCAGCCTGCGCTGCAACAGCCGGCTGATCAGCACCGGCGACGTCAGCAGCGATGTGCTCAGCCGCTGTGGCGAGCCGGTCAGCCGCTCCTTCCTCGGCTACAAGCAGGTGCCCGGTCAGCGCTACGGCGAATCCATGGAAGTCGCCGTGGAGGAATGGATCTACGGCCCCTGGAGCGGCATGCTGTATTTCGTGCGCTTCGAGGGCAACCGCCTGAGCGACATCCAGAGCAAGCGCAGCGGCAACTGACAGCCGTACTGGCGAGATGCTAGTCTCGCCGCCTGCCACGCCGTCAGGCACCCAAGCCATTCGGGCCAAGGACAGGTCATCATGGTCATAGTCCCCGCCGAGCATCCGCTGGACTGGAAGAAACCTCCGGTCATCACGCTGCTGCTCATCGTCCTCAACGTACTGATCTATTTCGGCTACCAGGGTGGCGACAACAGCCGCCGCGAAGAGGCCGTGCGCATCTACCTCGACCAGGACCTGCTCGGCCGCGAGCGCCCGCTGTTCAGCGCCTCGCTGGAGCGCCGCGACCGGCTGGAAACGAACCAGCAGCGCGCCCTGGAAGCCCTGCCCCGCCAACAACTGGCCTGGCTGCTGCTCTCGGACCTCGAGTTCGGCCACGAGCTTCGGGCCCTGCCCGCCTTCCAGCAGGACGCCAACTGGCAGGCCGCGCGCCTGAAAGCCGAAGCGGCCCGCGACCTGACCAGCAGCCTGCGCTTCGGCTTCATCCCCGAGCGCTTCAGCGTGCAGGGCCTGATCGGCTCGATGTTCCTCCATGGCAGCTTCTGGCACCTGGCCGGCAACATGGTGTTCCTGTTCATCTTCGGCTTCGCCCTGGAAGCCGCGCTGGGAAGGGCGCTGTACCTGAGCCTGTACCTGCTCAGCGGGCTCGGCTCCGGGCTGCTGTGGTGGGCGCTGGATCCCTCCTGGGTGCCGGGCATCGGCGCATCGGGCGCCATCTCCGGCCTGATGGGCATGTACATCGGCGTCTACGGCCTGCGGCGCATCCGCTTCTTCTACTGGCTGGGACCGCTGCTGGGCTACTTCCGCGCACCGGCGCTATGGATCCTGCCCCTGTGGCTGGGCAAGGAGCTGTACGGGCTGCTGCGCGCCGCCGACCACGTGAACTATTACGCCCACATCGGCGGGCTGGTCTCGGGCTTCCTGGCGGTCTGGCTGCCCCGCCAGCTGGGGCGGATGCCGGTGGACGAAGCGTACCTGGCCAAGGAAGATCCCGAAGCGCCGTTCAAACGCGCCCTGGCTGCGCTGGACGAGCAGATCGGCCGCTTCGCCCTCGACCAGGCGGCAAGCCGCGGGCCGGAACTGCTGCGGCAGTTCCCAGGCCAGCCGGTGCTGGTGGAACGCCTTTATGGCGTCGCCAAGGGCCGCCAGGACCGGGCCTTGATGAGCGAAACGCTGAAGCAATTGTTCGCCCTGCCACCTTCGCCAGCGGCCGATGCGCTGCTGCGTCGATTGGCAGAGGAAAGCGCCGCCGGCGATGCGGGCCTGCTCACGCATCCGGCGATCCAGTTGCACCTGCTGCGCAAGCTGCTGCAACGCAACGAGTCTGCCCTGGCACTGAACTGCTGGCGGCGCCTGGCCCGTTCGGGGCAGTTACCGGAGCCGCTGCCCGCCCTCACCTTGCAACTGGCCAAGCAGATCGGCCCGCGCCAGGACTTGCAGGGCGTGCGCGAGCTGTCGCGGTTCCTGCGCCAGCACTACCCGCAGGCCGAACCCACCCAGCAACTGACGATCTACCAGCAGCACCTGGCGCCCTGAACCGATCCTGAATCATCCGCCCATGAAAAAGCCCCGCCGGCGAGCCGGCGGGGCTTGGGTCATCCGTGAGCGGGCGCTACAGACGGCGGCTGAAGTCTTTGACTTCTTCTTCCGCTTTTTCGCGGGTCCAGCCGTAGCGCTCCTGCAGTTTACCTACCAGGTATTCGGCGTGTCCGTCGGCCGCCTGCAGGTCATCGTCGGTGAGCTTGCCCCACTTTTCCTTGAGCGTGCCGGACAGCTGCTTCCACTTGCCTTTGATGACGTCAGTGTTCATGGCGATCCTCCTCTGAAGGTTGCTGGGATTGGGCGCAGGCCCCTTACTCGACCGACTTCAGGCCATCGGCGGAGACCGCAGTCACGCCCTTGATGCCCTTGGTGGTCTGGATGGCCAGTTCCTTCTCGGCGTCGGTCTTGACGTTACCGGAGAGGGAAACCACACCCTTGTTGGTTTCGACCTTGATGTTGGTGCCGCTGATGTCTTTGTTGGCAATCAGCGAAGACTTCACTTTGCTGGTGATCCAGGTGTCGGAAACCGCCTCTTCGGTTTTCTGAACTGTCTCATTGGCGGCCAGAGTCGTCGGCTGGGCGAACACCGAGTTGGCGAACGAGAAGCTCAGGGCGGTTGCGGTGGCAGCGGCAAGAGCCAGTTTGTTGGTAAGCGCGTGAAAATCGGCGTCCTGGGTGCCTGACCCCGCAGTTGAGACTATTGCGTCCGCAACTTTTCTTGCGGACGCAAGCATGACCACCG
>NZ_JACHLI010000043.1 GCF_014204515.1 Pseudomonas nitroreducens
ACATAGTGGCGCGCCACCTCTAGCTTGAACTTCCCATCATGCCTTGCCATGTGGACCCCTCAGAGTTGGTGTCCAACATCTGGGGGTCAGTTCATCAAGAGGGGCTTGTGCTTCAAAGGGATGGGCCGTCAGAGTTATAGCTGGGAGCCGGCGGGTTGGGAATGGGGCACAGTGGTGCGGGGATGATGTCGTCGGTGATGACGTCAGGTGTTCTGATCCCCTTCAGCCTAAGGGCTTCGATGATGCCACGGCGGTAGAGGGGGAGGTCGAAGAGGTTATCCGTACCTTCTGGACATTCTGCATCGTAGAACCGGCATCTTCTGTGGTCGGCAATGAAGATGTGCACTCCGAAATCGATGGCATCGACCTCTTGTTGTGAAAGCCCTTCGGGAGCTTTCACGTTGGGCCAGTATCTCTCAAGCAGAGCCCAGTCCCATACCCCAAGCTCATTGTCCATGAGCTGCTCGCCTTGCAAGTCCATGAAGTCCTTCCGATCTTGAGTGACAAGCTTCAGGGCATCGATTGCCAGTTCTTCGCAGCAACCGTTGTTGATGTCGAAGTAGGACTCCGCCAGCTTTTTCTGGATGTAGTGGGCCCGGATCTGAAGCACTGCCTGCGTGATGTTCATTTTCACCCCTCTAGAGCTTCAGGGTAGGCATGCAGCTTCTGCAGGCTCAAGTGCGGCTACGCACGACGTAGGGCTGCGTGGACTTCCTTGATATCCAGGCCTAGGCCAACCAGGTACTTGCGCGCCCGTTGTGACGGGTTACTGCCTGCCTGGGCTCCGTAGAGGCGCCGGCCCAGCTCGGCGTAGCTGTCGGTTTCAGCACACACCGTGAGCACGTGCTCGAGGGTCACGACCTCCAGCGGCGTAAGCTGAGTCGTGTCGACCTGGCCAAGGTAGCCTTTGATTGAGCTGCCGGCGCTCTGGATCATCTTTGTGGAAGGCCCCCACTGGCGGTGCAGAGTCTCGATCTCATCCTGGACAACCTCGGTGCCGATCACACCACCTTCGGCCATCACGACCATGCGCTGGATCGAGGCAGAGAGGTCGCGGAAGTTACCGGCCCAGGTCGCCTGCTTGCTCTTGGCGAATGTCAGGTAGTCCTGACGCGCACGGCCTGCGAAGCGGTAGGCGACGTTGTGCTTTGCTTGCTGCTTGGCCAGCTCGAAGTCGATGTTCGGCTCCAGATCCTCGATGCGATCTGCCAGGCCCGGCAGTTCGAACGTCCAGGTGTTGATGCGCGCCAGCAGGTCTTCCCTGAACCGGCCGGCAGCCACTTCTGCGGCCAGGTCGCGGTTGGTGCCGGCGATGAACTGGAAGTCACTCTTCACGACGTCCTCGGAGCCCATGGCCGAGAAGGACTTGTCCTCCAGGGCATGCAGCAGCATCGCCTGCTCTTCGAGCCCGAGCTCGCCTATCTCATCCAGGAACAGCAGGCCCTTGTCAGCCTTCTTGAGCAGGCCTTCACGGGACTCGGTTGCGCCTGTGAACGCGCCCTTTTTGTGGCCAAAGAGCGTGGACATGACGGTGTCACCGCGCAGGGTAGCGCAGTTGACCTCGACGAACTGGCCGGCCAGGTTCTTGGCCTTGCGCTTCACCTCGAAGACGCTGCGCGCCATCTGGGTCTTACCGGCACCGGTCGGGCCCAGGAACAGGATAGGGGAGTCGGAACGCTCCGCTACGCGCTGTAGTTTGGAGACCGTGCGGTTGAACGCCTCGTTCAGGGTAGGGATACCGCCTTTGAGCAGGGTCTCGCCCTTCATCGCATCCAGACGGTAGCGCTGCATGATCGGGTCATGTTGCGAGAGGTCGAGGTCGATGATCTTGAGGTTTGTGGTGACACCCTCGCCGCGCGAGCACTGTACCAGGTAGCCCGGCCAGCGCTTGGACTCGACCATCAGGAAGCAGCAGATCTGCATGATGTGCGTGCCGGTGCTGATGCTCAGCAGGTGCGTGTCATCCGGGGCGAAGGTGATCTCCTTACGGAGGTCTTCCATCATGAGATAGGTCGACAGGAGGTCGAAAGGAGCGAAGTCCACCTCCTTGAGGATCACTTGGAAATCGTTGCCGGCGACGCGGGCCATCTCCAAAGCGTCCTCGCGCACCTGCTCAGCGATGTTCTTATGCTTGGGCTCGTGGATCAGCAGGAGCTCGTCGACCTTATGGCCGGAGGCGTCGCCCAGGCCGACGTTCGGGCGCCAGCGCTGCTTGCGACTGTCCTTGGAGCCAGCGTCTAGTGAGGAGCCAAGGAAAGAGATGATCCGTGTCTTCACGCCTGTATCCATTCAGATAGATTCATATACTGGAGTATATAGTAATCGAGGGATTTCAGGTGGTCAATTTCTGGGTAATTCCTATGTCATCTTCCTGAAGCCCAGTAAAATAGCGGGGTGCAGAGATTTATCAGGCCGAAATGAAAAAGTTGGCACGACCTTGGCAATAACTCTTGTGAGTCTGAAAAATCAGAATGAACAAGGAAAAGCATCATGGCTAACAAGGCACTCTTCTCCCGCGAGATCGTTCGCAACCACGCTGGCGGCGCTTCCAATGCGAAAACCGCCGAGCAGGCCCTCACCCAGTACGCAGTGACTGGCACCTTCAACGACGGGTGCTATCAGACCGGTGAAGGTCAGCTGAACAAGGTCATCGAGCTGGCCCAGGCCGTTTCGGACGAGTTCCTGGCGAAGCTGGCGGTCTACTCTCGTACCCAGGGCCATATGAAGGACATGCCGGCCATGTTGCTTGCGATGCTGACCGCTCGCGGCTCCGACCTGGTGGACGTTGTCTTCGACCGCGTGATCGACAACGGCAAGATGCTGCGCAATTTCGTGCAAATTATGCGTTCGGGTGTGGTCGGCCGTAAGTCGCTGGGCTCCAAGGCCAAGCGCCTGGTGAAGGCGGCTATCGCGCGCATGGACGACTACGCGCTGTGGAATGCTTCGGTCGGCAACGAACCGTCCCTGGTTGACGTGATGAAGCTGGCGCACCCGAAGGCGAGAGACGAGAAGCGCAACGCGCTGTACGGCTACCTGATGGGTAAGCCGGTCGACGTCGCGATGCTGCCGGTGTTCATCCGTGAGTACGAGCAGTTCGTGAAGGGTGAGCGTGCCGAAGCCCCGCTGCGTGTACCGTTCCAGAAGCTGACGGCTCTGCCGCTCAAGACTTCGGACTGGAAGCGCATCGCGATGAACATGAAGTGGGAAGCCACGAGGATGAACCTCAACACTTTCGGGCGCCATGGTTTGTACGCCGACCGTGGTGTGGTGGGGATGATCGCGGAGCGTCTGAGCGACCGAGCTGAGATCCTCCGGGCTCGTGTGTTCCCGTACCAGTTGATGACCACGCTGTTGAACATCGACGACTCGGTTCCGGTTGAGATCAAACAGGCCCTGGGTGAAGCGCTGCAGGTGTCACTGGAGAACGTGCCGAAGGTTGAGGGTAACCTCGTGATCGCGGTCGATATCTCCCGCTCTATGGCGAACCCGGCGAGCGGCTACCGTGCCGGCGCGACCACAAAGGTGCGTTGTGTCGATGTGGCGGCCCTGGTTGGCGCTGCGATGATCAAGAACAACCCGACAGCGCGCCTGGTGCTGTTCAACAACGGCGCCCGCGAATTCAAGGTGAACCGGGATGCGACTGTGATGGTAATGGCCGAGGACATCCGGTCGATGCTCAACGGCGGTACGAACTGCGGAAGCGTGGTGCGCTACCTGATGCAGGAGAAGATCAAAGCTGACCATCTCGTGATGATCAGCGACAACGAGTCCTGGGTGGGGGATACCTACCACTCTCAGCTGTCGACCCTTTGGGCTCAGTACAAGCGGGAGAACAAGCAGGCTCGCATGATCAACCTGGACATCACGCCGAACGAGTTTTCGGCATCTGATACCGGCCGTGAGGACACCCTCCTGGTCGGTGGTTTCTCGGATGAGGTGTTCAACGTCATGGCGCGCTTCCTCAATAAGGAAGTTGGGGTGGGCGGCCAGGTAAACGTGGTTCACGAGGTCGAGCTGTAACTTTGTGAGGAGGCAAGGATGCCTTCTTACAAATCAGATGAAAAATAGCTTGCAAGGCACTGAAATATATATAAAATAGAATGAACAAAGAGCGAGATTGGCCTGAGGCCAATAGCACTCAAGAGCTTCAAAGTTTGGCTGAATGTTGGGTTGGACTACATCATTGGCGATCACCGTCTCCCCAGTTCTTGTCAGCTAATCGCCAGATGCCCGGCGGGGCTACATCCGTTAAATGCAATCCTCGCCACCTCCTTGCTGGCACCTTTTTCGCCTCGCCGATCAGTCGGTGAAGCCAGGCTTTAAAGTTTGAGCCGAATGTGCACGGGACTACATCATTTGGGATAACCGTCTCGCGCGTTTGTGTCGGTTCATCGGTCAGATGCCGGTGGGACTACATCAGAAAACGTCTCGCCACTCCTTGCTGACCACCCCATTCGCCAGGTGTACCTGGTACGAGAAAGGCCGCTGACGCGGCCTTTTTCGTTTCTCCCCGCCATACCGTCCTTTCGCCGGCCGGACACTGTTGCAGAGGGCGTCTACGCTGAGAGTTACTGGGTCAACCCAGACCAAACTCCTCACTCCCGAAGAGAGTTCAGCCATGACCATCGCTCAGAGTGTGACAGCAACCACCAAGGTTATCCGTATCGAGGCGAGCCTTGCGGCTGAGCCGCAAAAGGACAACGATTTCGTCCAACATGTGGTGCGCGAATACATGGCCCTGGACTGGGGAACCCAGCTCAAGCTCCATGGCGCTCTCAAGATCACCCTGGAGAAGGACAGCCTGCTCAAGGTGAGCCGGCACCCTCAGAAGCCGTTCTTCGAGGTCTACTGCACCCAGGAGCAATTGGAGCAGGCCCATGCCGCGCTGCGTGACGCCTACACCCGCTATGCCACGACGATGCTCGAGCGCATGCAACGGATCGTAGAGCGTGTGGCAAGGGAGCCAGAGCGTGTAACGGCGTGAGGTTCACGTATTGACCGTTGCGACCGCCGGGGAGACTCGGCACAATGGACGTAACAACTAACCCTCATGACCGGTTTGGCAAGACCATCTGGTTGGAGGGGGAGAAAGCCGGCGAAAGCCGGTTTTTTCGCTTCTGGAGCAAGGAATGAAGAAGCTTTTGCAGGCCCAAGCCCTACTGACGGTGATCGCCTTCTGCGTCGTGGTGCTAATCCGCCTGGGCAGCGTCCATCCGCAAATGGGTGGTCTGTATTGGGCATTGGCCGGCGTCGCCATGACCTTTGGCATCCGCGCCTTGCGCCGGGTCGTCACCGCCGTGCGTGAGCTTCACTAACCGGCGCCTGGCTGGCGCTTGGTCGGGTCACCGGGCCCGCCGGCTTGCCCCCGGCTCAGCCAGGACGGTATCTTGAGAGAAACGGCGCCCAGGTAAGGGCTGACGATAAGAGGTAGGGCCGGTGAACTCGCACGATCTGAACAAGCTCCTCAAGAACCCCAGGGCGATGATGCAATTTCGCGCCAGCGGCCGGGTTCCGCAACGTGAGGAGATCACCAGTCCGCTCATCACTCTGCTCAAGTCGATTCACCCCAGGGAGCTGCTGCAGATCACCAACGTGAAGGTTGGCCTGACCGTGGGCTACACCGGCATCCATCCTTTCCAGAACGCCGCCCAGGCCCTCAACTGGCTGTGCCCGGCCAACCCCGGTCACTCCGAGCCCAGCGTGGCTTGCCGCGACCTGAGCTTCCGCCGCCGGCTGACCATCGACGACCTTGCCCGCATCGCCAGCGTGCCAGACAATGTCCGTTCGGAGTGGAACGCCCGTAACCCCTCGCGCACTCCGTCCTCGGGATTCGGCCTGGACTGACGGCTGACCAGCATCCTGAGGCCCTTTGGCGCTGGAGGATGCTGATGAGATTGCGTGGCCTGCCCGAATACACACTCGAACAGATCGCTGAGCTGCGCGCGAGATGGCAAACGCCCATCGGCCTTGAGATCTCTCAGGCCATCCTGGCTCGTGAACGCGCCGGCTGCGATGACGGCGAAGATTGGCCCGTGCTCCTCGAGCAACTGCCGGCAACCTCGGCACCCTGGCCTACCAACAATCAGTATCTTGACCTTAGGGGCATCTGCCTCGACGGTGAAGACCTGCAGGACGTGAGATTTTCCTTTGTCGACGTCAGCTTCGGGAGCTTTAAAGGCTGCCAGGCGCAGCGCTTCTGCTTGCAGGGCTCGACCTGCATTGAGCTCGACCTTCGCGGTACCAATCTGAAGAAGGCCGATCTGCTGCAGATCGTTGCGCCCAGAGCGCGCTTTGACTATTGCGACCTGACCGGGGCGGTCATGATGTGCAGCGAGCTGCAGATGGCTTCCTTTGCCTCGGCCAACCTCACGGCCGCTTGGGTGAATGGCTGCAACTTCGAGCTGGCCAACCTGCAGGGTGCCGTTTTAGAGGATCTGGATCGGTTCGTCAGCGTTTTCCCCGACGGGCACAGGCGGATCGCTCCGATCTCTGAGCCCTGGATCAGGGCGTGGGTGGAGGTGGAGAGGATCTTAGCCGATGGAAGGCGATAGCTCGGCAACGCCCCTGGGAGCGGCCAGGAGGCCGTTCCGCCGCATATCCCTCACGTAGGCGCCCAAAGCCTTCTCCTCGCCTTCCAGGAGGCTACAGCAGCCTCCCTCGGCCATCCACTGTTGAAGCTGCGCTTCGGCTGCCTCGCCTTCGAGCTCCGCAAACTCCATGGCCATTCCCTCGAACTCGTTCTCGAGGTCGACTTTGCAGCGGATACCGCGCGCATCGATGACCAGGTCGTCTTTGACGTAGCAGAAGGCGTGCACCAACACCCGGATGGGCGTGTCGCCGTCCTCGGGGATGCAATCCTCGTCGACGAAGATGCCGATCTTGTACTGGGTCGCCTTGGCCAGCGCCAGCGCAAACAGATGGCACCGGCCGTGGACGTAGTCCTCTACGTAGAACCGGTTTGCCGGATCGACCTGGTAGTCCTCGCGCACGTTGAGAAAGTCCAGGTCAAAGGGGATGACGTCGGCAGGCTTCATGGCAGGCTCCTTTTTACCCATCGTATCGATGGAGCCGGCCGCCGGCCCAGTGCTCCAGTCAGTTCCAGTACGGCCTGGCGCCGAGGAGGCGTTGCGCCGTGGTCTGGCTAATGCGCCCGCGCCGGCACTGTTCCGTGATGGTCACGGCGGTGATCACCTGGATGGCCATCACCGCGCAGCAGAAGACCAGCAGGCCAGGGAGAAGGTAATCCTCCCAGCCATCAGCATCGATGGCGCCCTTCACCGCGAGTACGCCAAGGCAAACTGCTAGGCTGCCCTGGAGAAAGTAGGAGAGGGCGAGGTGGCTGTGGGTTACCTTGCGCATGTCACTTGATCCTAGATTCAGCTTCTTCGAAGTCACGCCGCGCCGCTTCAGCACGGGCTTTATCTGCAACGATCAGATCGTTATGGAAGAGACCCTTCTTCTGGACGTAGTGAATGTCTTCGCTTTGCACATTTTCGTGGTGGGCCTCGATGCCTCTGGCCAGCGAGTGGGTCTCGAATGACAACCCAGCGGAGTGGCATAGGCCCAGGAACGAGTTCAGCGACTCCAGCAGCGCATCCTGCAAAGAATGGCGAAGGTCAGTCCCGCTGATCTCGGCCACTCTGGTCAGAGTCTGGGCCAGTTGGCCTGTGGCCCTGAGCAGGGTGTTGGCGTAGGCCTCTTTCGTGACGTAATCGGGGTAGCTGCCTTGGAACTTCAGGCCAAGATCGATCTGCAGTAGGTTGGCCATGGATAAGCAGGTGCTGATACCCCTGACCACCATGTCCTTGATGTTGTTGTCGTAGCAGATCTCGCGGTGCAGTTGAGCAGTGAGGTGCATCTGACGCAGGGCGTACTGGTTCAGTCGCTCACCCTTGGTCAGCTGGTAGACATTGGTGTCGAAATGCCTGTCGTGGATCTCTTGGCGGAACTGGAGAAAACGGAGGGTCATGTTGACGTGAATCATGCGTGTACTCCACTGCTGTCGCCTGAGCTCGCCACTCTGATGATGATCGAGTCTTCGCCGCAGGCGCCTGAATGAGGTTTAAGTCCAGCTGGCGCGGGGATAGGAGCTAGGCCATGGGCCGCACGGGCGGCATCGCACCTGGCGTTGTGCTCACCGTGCTCCCAGGAAGCATCGAACTCCCTGCAGGGCGCGGAACGCTGCTCGTAGATCGTGCAGGCCACACAGGAGCCGACTTCACCCTTGAGCGCTACGCAACGGGCAGGCTTCTGGTCTGTGCCGGCCATGGCCACACGGTGAGGGGAGATGGAGGTAACGAGCTCGTCTGGAACAGTGCCGCCGGCAGAAGCGGTCTCACCCCAGAAGAACGACACACGAAAGTGCGAACAGCAGGCACCGCAGGAGGTGCACGGGTTACTCGCGGACATGAATGCGCTCTATGCCAGCCAGACGAAAAAACAGCCCGGATCGGCAGAGTCGGGCTGATGGATGAAGCTCAATTTAACACTTATTGCAGGCGTGTGAAGAGGGGATGAATGATCTTCAGAACGGCGCTGGAGCCAGGCCGCTTTCGCGCTTGGTGCCGGTGTTGAGCGCGCGGTCGAGCACCACGATCTCAGCAGGTTCGAGGGCCAGCTCGCGCTCTTTGGCCATCTGCAGCTCCATCTGAACACCTACCAGGGCGAATTCGGAGTCGGCCGTGCGCCTTCTGATGTAGAGCTCCTTGTGCTGCACCAGTTGCGACGGCGCCGGGCAATAGCGGCCGAAGTCGTATTGCGCGATTGTTTGCATGGCCTGGTGCACACGGCGCCAGGTGGATGCGCTTGGGCCATGTTCGCCACCCTCAGCGCGCTCGACGAAACCCAGTAGCACGGTGGCCGCGCCCTTGAAGACGTGGTCATCGTACTGGGTGATGTAGTCTCCGTGGTGCTCAAGGATGCGCAGGACGGCGATGACATTGTCGTCGGTCATGGGCAGGTGCTGAGGATTGGGCATCATCGCGTTCTCATGGGAGGACTTTGGCGAAGCACCCTTTACCCGGACGACCTTGCTGCAGAGCAGAGGGTGGCCGGCCGGCGCCGGCAAAGAGGCTTCGATTCAACGTACATGAGGATCATAAGGGCAGGGTAGCCCTGCCCTTATGATGTGCGATCAGGGGGTAGGGTCGCCGTACTTATTGGCGATGCCAGTGTTGGCGTAATGGCGGGTCTGGTACTGAATCACGTTCTGCATCTGATCGCAGGCGTCTTCTTCCAGGCCCCACTCAAAGGCAATTGTGCTCAGCCGATAGTTTTTCACCTTCAACTCGGCACTTTCAGACTTCTTGGCTGGACGAAGTTCTTTGTAGGATGCAAGAACTTCTTTGATGTTCTTGTCCTGCTCATCAGAAATAAGCCAGTTGCGACGAAGAGTGTCGAGAAGATACAGCGCACGAACTTTCTGTTCCTTGGACTTGAGTTTGGTATCAACTTCAAGTTTCAGGTCTTGGCTGAAGTCTTTCTTCGAGTGCCAGAATAGAATAACGAACTCCTTGAACTTCTCAGGCGACATGTCTTTGAAAGGCTTCGATGAAAGCTCTTCAAGAAGTTCGCGAAATTGTTCGTTAGGGCTGTGGACTTTCATATTCCTGCTCGCCGTGCTCGAAGGTGTCAATTGCATGGTTCATCTTGCTGAGGAGTGTGCTTCTGTCTCCTACAGCATAGTCGATGGCCTCGGTGGCCAACCGACGGAAATCCTCGACCGTCATGCGCTTCATCTTGAACAGTGTCTGGATATCCTCCATGTCCCTGTCACCATATCGCCCAAGCTTGCTGATTGCAACGTCGACCGGAGCGGCGACGAAGATCTGCAGTGCCGCGTTGGAGTCAGTGCCGGCGATAGGAATCGCCCTCTCCAGGTAATCCTCGTGAAGAACGCCAAGCGAAGTGTTGAACTGGCCGTCGATGCTCAGGGACATTTCACGGCCCTTATCCTCGAATGATTCTTCCCGGCCGTACAAAGCGAATATGTCGCGCTTTTTTACGTTAGCAGATGCAATAAACTCAGCATCGATATCAGCACTACCCCTGGCGTTGGTCAGAAGGTGAATGGCGCAACCGCCGAAGATATAAACTTTCAGCGAGCCAGGACTTGCATCAGCCAAATATATGTTCGCGCGGCTTAGCATCGAGATTGCTGCTTTAGCGAGGGGCGTTTGTGTGTAGAGCCTATCTACTGCCTTCATGGCTTCCTCGATCACACTCTTGTCGTTCGTGCCAAGAGTGTTGCTGGATGAAAAAGCCTTTATAGCATCGCTCACGGTGTTCTTCTTGTTATTGTCCATCAGACGACCCTCCAATTACTGTCATCTTAACGAAAGAGGCCCCGGTCATTCATCATGCCGGGGCCTCAGTCTCGAGTAGGTTCTCAGGGAGCCGGGTGGCCGTCATCCTTCGCAGCCTGCGGGCGTGGCGCCGCAACAGGGCGCAGGATCGCCAGGTAGTCGAAGTCATCCTCAACCACGATTGTGCAGTTGAGGCCCAGGTTCTGGTAGAAGGGCGCGCTGTCGGCGCAGACCCTGGCAGGGTACTCGGCTAGCAGCTTGAGAATCTTCTCCTGGACTTCAGGGTCTTTGACGAAGGAACTCATCTGGATCAGGCAGGTATGTGCTGAGCGGTAGCCTATCCTGGAGATGGTGTCCGTTTTGTCCTTGAGGTCGTGCAGGGCCGCCTCGAGCTCCTCAATGCTCTCTACGCGGAACTCCTGATTCTCGTTCGGAAACTGCTTGGCGATGGCGTAGATGACTCTTTGGGCTTCATCCATGGCTCGAACAGGGGTGCGGTCGATGGCCATCGAGAGGTAGGCCAGCTTGGCCAGGTTCATGGCACCTCGCTTGATGAAATTCGAGTGCGCCGGTTGCTTGATCTTTACGCCCCAAAGGCTGTCGTAGATCTCGTTGGCCAGCTCAAGTTTGTTCGTGATGGGCATGAAGGCTCCAGGGCCAGGTGGCTATCGATCAGACTTCAGGTTACGCGGCGCGCGGTCGCCCCAGCAAGGGCAGCGATTGTAGTAGTTCCGCTTTGCAATTTGTGGATAATTCGCATACCACTCCATCGTTCCGGCCCTGGAGGCCTGATGTTCATTCTGAGCCCGAAGTACATCACCAAGCCGACCAGCGAGCTGGGTGTTGCCCCACGCTACATCTCGTTCCACAAGAATTCCTTCCTCATGGCGAACCGCAACGCCCAGCCCACCGCCGGCCAGTTGGAAGAGGCGGCTGCCTATATCCGGGAAATCAGCGAGATCGACCTTAGCGCGGCTGAGGTGGGGGAGATGCTGATGCTCTACCCCAAATCCAGGATCGCTCTTGCCACCGAGGGGTTGGAGTGCACTTCAACAGAGGACGAGCTTGCCTTCATGGTGGCGCACTTCTTCCTCGAGTGCAGCTGGCCAACATTCGGGGATGAGGTGGACATGCAACGTTTCGTGGACGTGCTGAAGGATCAGGCGTCCTGGCACGGCTATAAACTCTTGAAGGGTGACAGCAAATGCAAAGGAGAATGCCCTGTGCCGAATGTTGAAGACAAACAGGATCAGACCCAGCCGACAGCTGAGCCGGCGAAGACTGAGGAGAAAACCTCGGCTGCCGAAGCCGATACCTACCTGAACAACGTCGTGAAGCTGTACCCGGTCGCGTCTGTTGGCGCTGCCTTCCTGTTCGCGACTGTCTCGACAGGTGTGGCCACGGTGATTGCGGATAACCGAGGGTATGCCCAGAGCTACGGTCTGACCTGCTTGCTGGCCTCTGTTGTTGGCGTCCTTCTCTTCACCTTGCCTGGATTCAGAGACATCTGGGCCTGGTTCCGTCGCGCCAAAGTGTCCGCTGACGGTAGCGACCTTGGCCTTAGCCCTGAGCGTCTGCAGGTGGTTCTCCAACGACTGAAGCGTCTTTGCTTGGGCGCCTCGGCGCTGTTCCTCTCGTGGGTTGGATTGTTAGGTGCGCAGGCCTATACGGACATGCCCAAGCTCACCGTCAATGACTGGCTCTTCGCCGGGGCGGCAATGCTGATCGTTGAGGGTACGCGAAGGATGGTGAGGAGGTTCTTCCGTTGAGCCAGCCGGGGGAAGTTGATAAGGAGCTCTTGCAGCTCTGGAGAACCGGCCGCTGCTCCCGCGACCGAGGACTCCCTAAGCCCTACCTCTTGCAGGACATGTTCCGAGATCTTGGGGCATTCCTGGCTAAGCATGTGCATCCAGAATTGGTTTTCCTGGGAATTCTGGTAGCCGGGCTGACCGTGGTGTTCCTGATGTGTGAGCCGCTTAAGCTGTTCATGACCTTCTGTGGGCCTGCAATAGTGGTCGTGATGATTTGCGGGCTACTCGCGGGCTTTGATGACGATAGCGAACGATGCAAGTGCAAGGGCAAGTACTGCCCCTGCTGCGGTAAGCGCCGGCACTGACTCCATCCAGGGGTGAGGTCAGCGGCGCCATCTCAGGACGCCTTGCCGGTCAACTGCGCGTAACTCGGCAGCCTGGAGGGCACCTTCGTCGACAGCAGGTTGTACATCGCCTTCTGCCCAGTGATGAAGTCATCCAGGGGGCCGTACTTCTTGCGGAGGTAGTCACGGTCAATCCATTGGACGTTGTTGGTCTTGACGTTCTGGTCGAAGCCGGGCCAGAAGCTGCGGATCATCCCTTCCGGGATGTGGTGCTTCAGAAACCCGCGTTCGTACTGCTGGGCCTCTCGAGGGATGAAGGCGACGTGTGCGACGCCTGGCAGGCGCCCGCCAGCCTTGGTTGCCAGAACATGGCCAACCCGATCTCCATGGCTTTCGCTGATAACCAGCACCGGGCGCGTGCGCTCCGGATTGTTGATCAGATCCACCAGGTCAGCCATGTCCTCTCGGGTTGAGGCCACCAGGGCGGAATCGGTGAGGAACTGGCCGTAATCCTTCATGCCGGGGGAGCGAATCAGGTCAAAGGCTAGTGCCGGGATGGAGGGGAACCACTGCGGAGGTTGCTCCTCGGAGTCGAGAACCGACAGCTCGAAGCACATGCGCGGCGCGGCAGAGTCCATGTCCAGGACGACTTCAGTGCGCCAGGTGCGGCCGTAGACTACGGCATCCGGGTTGTCGTATCGCATTGCCCAGTGCGAAGCCGAGTCCACATGCACTTCCTTGCCGGAGGCGTCCTGCAGCTCGAAGCCGGCGCCGTCCACCGCGCAATCCGGGATGGCCATCTTCTGCTTCATGCGCAGCCACTTGATGACGGACATCATGGCTTGGCGCGATGCTGCAGTCGGGTCGTAAGACCGTGCATTGAGCTCTGCCTGGAATCGCAGGGCGGGAGTGACTACCATGAGCACCTCCTGTGTCTGGGTCTGGAATTCTAGATGAGTTACGAGATCACGTCTCGGAGTAGAACCATTGCTGGCGCCGAGGTTTGGTGCGAGGATCGAGTCAGCGCCCAGTCAGGAGATCGAGCATGACGTTGTATGCCGTGGTAGGAGTTGCCGGGGGCTACGCCCGTGAAGATGCAGGCACCGGTCAAGTTTACGGGCTGTATAGCTCCGAGGAAGTCGCCAACACCGTCCGCAAGGGGTTCGGTTTTGGCTGCACCGTCCAGCCCGTGGAGCTTGATGTCATCCCGCCGGGTGTCCTGGCCAACCTCCTGGAGCTTGGCTTTAAGCTGCCAGAGGGCTACAAGCTGGCCGCCCCAGAGTCTGAAAGCACGATTCCGATACCGTCCTGATGCTCAATGCATCAGGGCGGCTGGCGCTAGAGATCAGCGCTTCAACAGGGCTATCAGCTTCCTGAGCTTCCAGCGGAACCAGCCTTGCACACCCCAGGTGGAGTAGGGCCTCTTGGCCAGGTAGGAGTTGTAGTACTTGGCCTGCCCGGTCACTTCATCCCCCAGCCATGTAGGCTTCTCGTCCAGGTTCGCATTGTTGCGGTCGCTGAACTCGATCTCAGCCATGACCAGAGGGTAGTTGTCGCCCTGGAACAGATCGACCTCGAAGGTGTGCTCCTTCCACGGGATGAGGACACGGATCTTGTCGACCGGTTGCCGGCCGGCCTGCTGCGCCAGCTGCACAACAGACTCAACGAATTCCAGCGGCAGATCCGTTTCAAGCTCCGGACGTTCGACGCCCTCGGCATCGCCCAGCCCTTTCACGGTGAACACACCGTCGCTTCCGCTGCGACGGATACGCGCAGTAAAGGCTGGGTCGTCGGACAGGTAAACCTGGCTGATGCGCTTCATGTTGCACAGCGGGTTCTTCACCATCTCTTCCAGCTCAAGCCGGAACGCTTCGGTGACCCGGTACTTACGCTCAATCTCGGACTTCATGGGCGTCCTTAGAGGTGCACAAATTTGCTCGAAATTGTGCAGTAGAAAGCCTTGCCTGGGAAGCTGGAGTTTGAAGAGAACAGGCTGGTTGACTGATCCTCAAGTGGAATGGAAGTCCGCAATGAAGTTTTCGCTGGGCATGAAAAGGGCCCATCGAAGGGCCCTGGTGCAAGAACTGCCCGCAGGGTTAAGGAGAGGGGGAGTCGTAGACTTCGCGCAAGCGGCTAGGCCCCTTGACCGTCTCCTCTAGCATGACGAGCTTCAGCAGAGACACGTCGTCATCAGAGCGGCCGAGAGCTTTCATCTGCGAGACTGCGGCGTCAGTCATCTCTCTCGCTGTTTTCGCGAGCGGAAGCTGGCCCTCGGCATCCAGGAGGTCAACGATAGTTCGCGCAACCTTGCGAAGAATTGCCCCGTCACGACTGGGATAGCGTGCTAGTACTGCTGAGCTGCTGTTCAGCTGAATCAGGTGGTTATCCACGGCAAATGCGTACACGACCGGGTTACTTATCTGCTGCAGGCTGACATTAAGCACCTGGTAGCTCAGTGATCTCGCAATCCACGGCACCTCCAGGATGGCGCCGGCCACCGAAGGTTCCAGATCTACGAAGCGCTGGCGGATTGTGTTGGCAATCATTGTCGACCCCTCAAAAATCTCCAGGTATGCCTTGGCCGAGGAGGGGTCTTTGGTCACAAGGGGGCCATCGAAGAAGGGAACGTAGCTGTTGGGCAGGTCTTCGAGATGCTGGGGGTCAAAAGCCATCGGGCCGCCGGCTCCGAACAGTTGCTTGTAGGTGGCTCCATCAACCATACCGATAAGCAGGTAGGAGAGGGTGAGTCGAGTGGATAGGGTGAGATCCATTTCCACCAGGTGATCGATCACCCGAGCGGTGAATCGCCTGTTCAACTCCTGGTCGCTTTCGCTCAGGCAGAGCATCTCATTCATGAGATGCTGTTGAATGTTGATGCCACAGCGGGCGATCTCGCGAATTCGGTGGTTCGCCGCGTCCCGTGAGTAGACGTCGGAGGCCAGCTCTCCTGTGAGATGAAATACCAGGTTGTGGACGTGATCTTCGCTCATGAGAATCTCCTTTTGACCAGACTATCAGAGCCAACAGACGTTAAAACACCCTCGCCGGGATCAAGCCCTTTAGGCGATAATTGATGCGTGCCCCCGATCTGGAGATCCTGATGGCCGTCTATGTTGACTCAATGCGTGCCCCCTTTGGCAGGATGATCATGTGCCACATGACGGCGGATACCGACGAGGAGCTCCACCAGATGGCGGACAAGATCGGTGTCTCCCGGCGCTGGTGGCAGGCCCCGCCAGCGAAAGACAGCCACTACGACATCGCGCTGACCAAGCGTGCGCTGGCAGTAGCGGCCGGCGCCATCGAGGTCACCTGGCGACAAACCGGGCTGATGTGCAAGCGCAGGCGCGAGACTGGAAAGTTCGGGCCCCCTGAAGCTGCCGAGGCCTGGTATCGCGAGAGACACCTGGGCGGAATGCCTGATCCAGATGATGAGGCCCCGGCAAAGCAGCCGGGGGATCAGATCGATCTATTCTCCTGATTGCCACGATGTACGCCTACTGAGCAGCCCCTAATCATGTCATCATTCATATGGATGAATAACCCTGGAATTGTTTGATTTAAGAGAGCAATTTCGATGGAATTGGGAGGAATAAGGCTCAAAAAATCTCTCAATAAAATGTGATTCCTGTCACATAAATCGACGGATTGTGTATCACTAGGGCATCATTCAGCCTCCATCCCGCAACACCCCGTAACACGCAGAGCTAACCTGAATAGGCGCCGGCCCAGATCCCGGCGCCTGGCCGAAATCACCAGTTCAAATAAGCCAACACATTCAGGTGATCACGATGAAACGGACACATCTGTTTCTCCTCTCGTTCACATTTGTCCTCGCGTCCTGCGCCTCCACAGGAGACAGCTCTTCCTCCGCCGGCAGCAGTAGCGGAGATGACGGAAGCATGCAGATCATAGGTGCAGTCTTCAGCGCCCTGCTGGGCATGGCTGCCGCAGAGTCGTCTGGTAGTGCTGCCCAGGGCCAAAGCGTCATGCAGCAATCGATGAGCGCCTTCAACTCGCTGACTTCCAGCGGCTCGTCGACCGGTGCGGACGTTCAGGATGCTTATGCAAGCTCATCGAGTGACAGTGGATATGGTTCTTCGGTAAGCAGCAGCGCCCAGGCTGAGCCTGCAGCCCTATCTGGCGAGCAACTGGCATCGTCATTCAACCCGGATAGGTACTCGAAAGGTGGCTCAGCCAGTGGAGGTGCCTGCGCGGATGACTTGTCCTACTTGGCCGACAAATTGCCGATCACGAATCAGGCTGAGGTTGATCAGTACCGTGCGGGCGTGCTGGGCACCACAATGAGCGACATACTTGCCGGTATCAAGCGAGAAGGCATTTCCATCGATACGGCAATACAGCAGTCGCTTCTCCAAGCCCAGGCGAATGATCGTGAATCCAAGAACGCGTTTACAGCGGCAAGTGAGGTCGACGCCTACGGGACAAGTGATGAACAGTTCGAATCTGCCATGAAATCCGGACAGCTTAGACTCGACCCATGTGACTCAGGTATTCGTGGCCCCGCTCTGTGCGCAGCAGTGGTCATGAAGTACGGATCAATAGCTTCACGAGCAACAGCAGCGAACCTGATGTGTTACAAGCGCACCGGCAAAGTCTCAGCCTGACCGACCTCCAAATTTAGGGGCTGCAGCCATGGAAAAGTGTTCCCCATCGTACCGAGCGGCTAATGCGCTTTTGTTGATTAGCGCACTTGGGCTGGCCCCTTCTTTCACTCTCGCCGAAGAGTCTGTCCCAGAGCGACCCAACAACATCACCGAAGCAACCTGCAGACAGTATTCAAGTGACGCCTGGGCGGCTCTGCATGCCGAATATGACCGGGAGCAGCAGTGCATGTCATCGACCAGGGCAAATATCTCTCAGGGGTCTGAATGCAACGAACTCACGATGAGTGTTCACCATGGAATCATGGCCTGGCCTCATTGCCAGAATGCAGAGAGACATTGCGCTCTCAAGGCTGCGTTCAATGACTCGTTTGATTGCATGGCACAGGCCAGAAAGAATGCGAAGGATAAGCAGGGACTCCGGGACACACTCGAAACGGCTAAGTCTGCGGACGAAGCGCTGAGTACTGCCAGAAAGATTCACGACTTCATCAGTGATCCAGACGCGTTTGTGGCCAAATACGTGATCGACAAGGCTACCGAAGCTTCCAGGCAGGGCCTACGTAAGACGGTTCTCAACGAGAATGGGAAGCTGACCCCCTTCGGGTACGAGGCTGCTGATGAGCTGTATGACTGGGGCTTTAAACGATCAACTGTGGATAGTGGGCTACTTAGCGATAACCCGCTGATCAACGCCATCCAGAGCGAGAGCTTCAATGGCCTTGCTGGGATTCACCAGCAGATGCTCCTGGAAATGAACGGACTGGGTGCTGCGATCAGTACCTTCGGCGACATGCGCGAGCCTGCCATGAAGCGCCTAGAGTCGACCAGGCCACCCGCAACATCCTCTGCAGCACCTGCAAAGGCAAAGGTTGCCGGCGGAGACTGCGCGATCCTGGATGACGCTATGAGCGCAACGAATCTTTCAATCGAAGACCCAGCCAAGTTCGATGCCCTGATGGCCCGGTGCGGAGGGTAGTCTGCCAGGCCACCGCTGAGCGCTGAGTCCTGGCAGGGAGGGGCGACCTGACTACTTTCTGGACTTGGGCATCATGAAGAACAAGCAGGTGAACATCTCAAGTGCTAACAAGCCAAAAGTGATCGAGATCTTGTAGAAAAGATTCTCGGTCGCCAATGCTGCCACGAGGGAGTTTGCCCACAGCAGTACACAGACGATGCTCGCTGCAAAGATGGTTCTTGAAAGAACAAACCAAGCCATCGAGGCAAACTCATAGCGGGTCAAGAGCCAGCTCCTTGGCCTCGCGGGTAACCTTTGCTGGCGCTGCGTCCTGATCCTTCAGCGTCTTGTGCATCAGGTGGTACTGCAGGAGCTCCTGAATCGCCACTTCTACGCTGGTACTCAGGCCGGCCCAGGAGGTAGCGATCATCAGGTTGTGGGAGAGGTCGAAGTCCTCAACGGCGAACCCTTCTTCGTCGAAGCCATCACGGTTGGGCACCTGCTCAATCATCGGGCTGTGATCCTGAGAGTAGCCCCAGATTGGTTTGCCGAGCGCGCTTGCGTAGCCTACCTCGTAGGCGGTGCCGCTATCGGGCTCATGGCCACGGAAGGGGTTGAGGTTGGCCAGGACGTAGTCAGCTTCGTGGATCATTGCCTGGTTCGCTTTGCAGATCCAGGCGGCCATCTCTGCCTTCGACATGCGAGGCGGAACCTGGTTGTCCATCGGGTAGAGGCCCTGGAAGCCGTGGAATGTGCAGAGCTCCTTCAGATACTCGCCTTTGGCCAGTGAGTTGGGGAGGAAAACGTCGAAACCGGCCAGATAGACCTTGGGTAGGGGACTTTTCATGAGGACATCCTGTGTTCGCGCACGGGCGGTTATGACCATTTGGTCACGGAGTGGCCCGCAATTCTCGTGAAATTACTCGCCGATCCTGGCATGCACCTGGAAGGAGTGCAATGGCGCAAGCTCTTTATTGAAGAAATTTCCAGGCCGGTGAGCGGAATTGTCTTTCAATTGCTGCTTCGATGAAGGAGAATCGCCGGCCGTTAAAACGTGGCTGGAGCCCCTCCCCAAGCCGCGCATCGTGTTGAATGGAGACTGTTACAGATGAAAGCGATCATGGCGCTGCTGGCGCTGGTCACTTGTGAGGCCGCTGCCCAAGATTTCACCCGCTCGGAGGAGTTCTTCAGCAAATTCGCCCATAGCGACAGCGCCTGGCGTGAGTGGGGCTCTACCTATTACAACGACGAACGCGAAAGCGCTACAGAGCTGCTGATCCAGCACAGCAAAGACGTTCGGGACGTACTGCAGTACGACTACGGCCTCGTCGTCCCTTTCGACCCAGACCGGGCTCGCGAGATGTCCTACACCATCTTCACCGCACCGTCGGCGTCCATCTCGCCGGCCAAGCCTGGTGACTGTGGCGCTGTGACCGCGCTGCTCCTCGGCTCCATGGTGTCTGCGACCCTTGGCTACGCCGATGGGGGTATCGCGCGCCAGTCGTTCCTGCACGTTTCCGGCCGCAATAACATCCCGCTGCCCTACATTGCCCGCGCCAACGAGGCGCTGAAGCATTACTGCTTCCTGGGCGGTGAAGAGCAGGTGGCTCCGGTGGTGAAGGACTTCACCAACCGTCTGCACATGAGCCTGCAGGACTCGGCCTACGGCCTCCGTACTGCGATGCGCATGGCTGCCGTCTACTGATCTATCCCAGCCTGGTATGTGGAGCTAGACTCCTGGCTCCACCACCTTGCAAAGGGTTCAGCATGAAATACCTCTACTCGACAATCGTCCCGGAGAGCTTCGACTTCATGGACTTCTCGGAGCGCCTATGTGAGAGCCTGCCCGAGGACGCTGAGGCGGTCTATGGCGGGGGTAACTACGATGGCAAGCGCATTCTCGAGGTAGTCTCCAACGTGCAGCCTGAGGTCTTCACCAAGGTCATGGCGAATGCTACGGGTGGTGTTGTGAGTGCAGAGACTCTAAAGGCGTTACCTCTGGCAAAGGCTCATCCGAGATTCCTCGACGAGCGCGACTACTAGGAAACCCTGGTCAGCAGCATCATATCGAGATCGGCAGGCGCTCTGAACGTTGGTTCGGGGCGCTTTCCACGCTTTACCATGTGGGTTGCAAGGCTGGCCACGGCATCATCCACTCGCAGGCTGACGCCGCTCCAGGTGCAGGCGATCATCTTGTTGTGGGGAAGGTTGAAGCTCTCGAGCTCGAAGCCCTTGTCGCACCGGCCATTCTCCGATGGTAGTTTGTCGGTAATTGCGCGCAGGTCGCTGCAGTAACCCCAAACCGGTTTACCAAGAGCGACAGCCATTCCCACTTCAAAGCACACGTTCGGCGCCGGCTCCCCGCCTCGAAAATCGTTGAGGTTCGCGAGTACACAATCGGCCTGCCGGAGCAGGTTCAGGTTCCTGAACGTCAGCCACTGTGCAGCCTCATGCCTAGGGAGCTCCAGTGGCGCACGGTTGTCGCCCGGATACAGCGCCAGCATGTTGTGGGCTAGGCATAAACGCTTGAGCTTGAAGCCTCGCTCCATAGCATCGCTCGCGTAGATGTCGAAACCCGACAAATAGCACTTAACTCGACCAGAACCACGGCTTTCCATTGCTTCCTCTCGGTGATCTTTGGGGCGGCTGCACGAGAGCCGTCCACAGTTTGGCAGTCAATTTACGCAATATTCGAGGGGGCGCGGATCATGGCATGTAATATTTACGTGTGCAACAAAACGAACGGGCACCGTATGACCGTTCGTCTGCATTTTTCGTGACCAGAGAGTCTGACCGAGCGGTCTAGAAACTGATGGGAATTTCAAGCGGTACGTAGCCGAGTTGCTTAAACTCCTCGGCAGCCACATCGTCCAGGTACTCAACCTTCAATGACTGCCGGCGAAGACCTGTCAGGGTCAGGGAATCTCCGCCCAGGTGAGAGTAGATGACGCAAAGCTCCCTATCCCTCAGGAACCGGGTCAGTCGCCGAAACTCAGTCGCTGTTCGACCTTGCTTGAAGGCATGCAGGTCAGCCTGGCCCATGACCACCAGTTCATGCGTGTAAGGATCGTAGGCGAGCCCGGCACTCAAGCTTGACTCAACGTTCTCTGGGCCATGGCCAGGAGCGTGAACCATGCAAACCACCGCTCCTGTGGCCGCCTGAGTGCCATATGTGCCGCACTGACTGACGGTGTAAATCGCCGGAGGATATCCCGGAATCTCCACTGGAGGTCGACGGTGCTCGTTGACTATGGGGTTGCGGTGATCCTGATTCTGGTCTGCTCGGCCCTTGATCCAGTCGGGAATCACCTTGTGCCATTTGAGCTCCCGGTGAGCCATTGGCACATACACCTCGTTGGTCACTAGGCCGGTATGGATTCCGTGAGCATCAAGGACGAGATATCGCAACGGGCCTCCATACTCGACGCCTTCCTCGAGGGAAAAGCTTCGTTGATTGGGAAGCAGATCTCGGCAAATGTCGTTACGGTGCCCATGGGCCTGATACTGTTTCCCGTGACAGTTCCTCTCGAAGACGGAATCGATATCGTCCTCGTAACTTCCGATCCCCCGCCAACAGTCGGCGCCTGTTACGAGTTGAGGATCAGCAAACCCAGGCAAACCGCCATGACACACTTGCCAGCTGTTGCCGTGGAACCTGAACTGGAAGAGGTCGAGCGACTTCAGCACGATCTCGCGCGCTTCGTCCTTGGTAAACCCTTCAGCCAGAAGTTGAGGAAGAGTCCGCTCCTCGAATTCCTTGTAAGTTGCTTTGCCGGCAGCCCACTTCATCAGCAAGAGTTCGTGGTTACCGCATATTAGGATCGCGTTTGGGAGTTTCAGTAGCTCGCGGATGATCTGAAGAACGCGACCATTCAACGGGCCTCGATCAAACAGGTCGCCCACCAAGATGTAAAGGGTGTGCGGGTCGAGTCTGGTGCCGAGGATGGTCTCGAGGGGAGCAGCACATCCCTGCACGTCGCCGATGATCATGATTCGGCGATAACTGGAGGTCAGGTCAACTGGGGCTTCTGACATAGCCTGCAGGAAGCGTTCGGCCTTCAATGAAGGAATGTTGGCCAGGAATGCCGGCAGGAAGGTGCCAGGTGTGGCCACGAACGCAACTGAGTAGCAGAACTCAGCGGCCAGATCGAGCAAAAGGGAAGGGTCATCTTCGAAGAGAGCAGCGTTCACCGCCGTGGTGATTCCTTTCTCCATCCGGTGCCGGAGAACATGGAACAGGGTGCTGATGGCTGCGGCCGGGTGTTCGACCTGATGGAGGCGACCGTTCCACCCCATTGTCCAGGTCGAGGTAAGCTCGGACGTCGGGAAGTCCAGGTTCACGATGGGGTGCACGTTCGCGCGCATCCACTGCGGGTCTGTGTGTAGGTAGAGTTTTCTCACGCTTCGGTTTCCTGTTCCCAGTGGGGTATTTTCACCCTAAAGGCTATACCCAAAGGTTCATGATTCGCTGGCGCTAGCTGCCGCGCCCGACCCGTATTACCTCTGCAGCTACCCGCAGGCGCTGGTTGATCATCTGGATGCGTGCCGCAGTATCTTCGCAGCCGTCGCCCCCAATAAGCTCGATCTCATTTCGGCGCGCCCGGTACACGTAGGAGCTCAGCGATGTGAGCCTCCACTCTCCCCGTGGGCGGGTATGTGAGTGATGCAGCAGAAAGGCGAATCGGCTCGACTCCGGTGCGGCGCAGCACTCCACCAGGATGTCGTAGAGAGCATTGGCCTCTTGCTCTGTGAGTGGCGCCTTCATGCGGACTTCTCGCGCACTGGATTCGGAAAACCCCGGAGGAGCTTGCCATGTTTTTGTCCCGCCATCACTGTGTCTCCCTGACTGCGTAGGCCTTGCATTCCAAGCTGGTAGTGCGGGTTCTCGAGGAGAAGCCCGCCTTACAGGCAGGTACGAGTGGGAAGCGATTCTAAACACGGTACAGGGTGACGTCCACAGTGGTTCACGAGACTTAAATTCGAGGCATCTGCTCGTTGATGTACAGATCTATCGCCGGCCCAGGGCGGTCGTCCATTAGCTTGGCCAGGTTGTCACCACGGGCAATCTGCAGGCGCGTCATTCGTGTGGCAATACCGACCTGAGCGGACAGTGCAATTCGATCACCTGGAGGCGAGTGCCTAGCCAAGGCGCCCAGGAGCGCGTAGGCAATGACTTGGTCTCTCCTGGTGCCCAGGCCTTCTCCATAAATCTTCGCAAGTAATACGGCCGCAGCGGTGCCTTCAAGCTGCACTGGTAAATCAGCATCGAGGCTTTTGATCTCCTTGATGCTGTGCTGGCGCAGGGCCCCTCTTCGAGAAAGCACGTTGATCAGCTCGGCGCCGGCCTGGGCGTAAGCTTGCCGATCCCAAGCTACCAGGGCCTCCTTCATACCAGCGAATGATGTTGCCGGTACCATGGCCAGGAAGAGGATGAGAGTGAAAGCTTTCACTCGGTCTTGAGGTTCCGAGCTTCGACATAGCTTCTCAGCCCATCGATCCCCGCGCGAAGCGCCCTAGCGTCTCTCAAGGCGGTGTGGCGATCCGGCTCAGGCAGGCGGTTCTTGAGGATCTGCCATAGAGGCACTGGGATGAAGTCGTATACCTTGGCTACCCCGAAGGTAGGTTCGGCTTCGCTGGCGCTGTATATCATCTGCAGCCAGGCGATGTCGTGGGAGCTGCTGACCCAAATGAGCTTGCCTTCGTACATGCCGTTGAGGTCATGAACGATGCCTTTGCATGGAACCCCATGAAGGATCAGTTCATGCCTAGCACGCCCATGGATCGCTTCTGCGGCTTTGTCCCAGAGTTTCCAGTCGGGTTGCGGGGCTATCAGTGACTCATATTCATACCCGTCGGACGATACGCCAACCTCAATGGGGAAGCTTCCGTTGAGCAGGCCCGAGGCCTCGAGATCCATGAAGTTCTCACCACGCAGTACGAGCTCCAGGCCGTCGCGGAGGCGGACATGTACAGGTGCACCGGCCATTTCACGGAGCAGATCAAGGTCGGTCTTACCGGCAAGGAAGTGCAGACCTGCAGGAGCCGCTTGTGCAGTTGAGCTTTGGGGCATGTGCGTATTCCGAGCGTGACGCCGCCTGTGCTGGCGCCTGGGATTTTGACCGGCAGGATGCTAGCACGATGCTGAAGCTCTTTTAACAACAAATTGCAGGATTTGGCCTGGTGGAGTAGAGTGCCGGCGTCCTCCAGAAGACGAATGCCGACCGCCAGCGACCTCGGGTACCGGTAAGTGCTGGGATGGGTCGCATAGAGCCACGATCTCTACCATCGGAGCGAGGGTTGCAATGCAACATGGCATCTCTCAAAAGGGGAGCCAACGGGCGTCGCTCGGACAATTTCGTATGGTTTTAAGTGTGATAATCAGGCGGTTAACTTTCCTGAAACGGCAGGTTTTGAGATCGATATAAAGCTAGATCGGCCCAAGGTTAAGCCACGTCTATCCTGGGGTTAGCCTGATGGCAGCAAAGCGACCCTGGCAGCAATTTAGCTACCTGGATGTTCATATCTGAACGGTGCCGATAAGCAGGGCACTGAGTAGATGACTAGCTGCCAAAAATGAAAAGCCCGCCAATGGCGGGCTCATTCATTTGCAGTGGAATCAGTCGAGGATGGTCGCCCAGCTTTCAACTGCTTCGCCGCCCCACTTGGCTTTCCACTCTTTCAGAGTTTTGTGGTTGCCGCCCTTGGTTTCGATGATTTCGCCAGTTTCCGGGTTCTTGTACTGCTTGACCTTACGGTTGCGGGTCTTGCGGCCGTCGTTGGAGGCTGCAGCCTGGACTTTCGCCGTTGGATCGAGGATCGCGACGATGTCTTTCAGGGACTTGCTGTAGCCAGTCATCAGAGCGCGCAGCTTCTCCTCGAACTCCATTTCCTTCTTGAGAGCTGGATCGTCACGCAGGTCATCCAGTTGAGCCTGTCTGACGCGAATTTCTTCTTCCAGGGTGCGGAATGTGCTGATGAGGGATTTGGACATGTTGGCTTTCCGATGAGCTTTAGGGTGAATTTAGGCTACATTCGGCCAACGATAAGGGCAAGTGAAATTGACAATTTGCCAACAAAATCGTGAGGTATGACAGGCATTCAGGGTCTGAACTCTGGGATCGATAAGCTGGATTCTGTAAGTTTGTGTAAGCCTCCTGGAAAATAGCGCTGCGTCCATACAACTAAAGGATACGCCGGCATATTGGCTAGCCTTTTGGTGAGTCCATTTCACCAGGATCGGTAGATCCAGTTGTGTGGTGTCGAGGAGGAGGGAGGTGTCGATTCGTCTGCCCCATACGGGAAGACGTTAGGCGCTTCGCGGAGGAGACGACAATAAGCCGGAAAACCCATGCACGGACGGCTTTCCGATTCATGATTTTTCCGTGGAGAGCTCTGGGTTGGGCTTTCCGCTCACCGCCTAAATTTTCTCCGGCAGTACATTTCCTGGCGAACCTACTGCCCTTCGTTGTGTTTGGAGCCCCCAGAGGGATTCGAACCCATCAACCACCGACTTCGAAGGCCGGTCGTCTATCCAGTTGACGTATGGAGGCGTGTTTGGTGTTGATGGAGGGACTCGAACCCCCGACCCCTGGTTCCGCAAACCAGCGCTCTTTCCAGCTGAGCTACATCAACAATGAAACTGGCGACCCGTGTGGGATTCGAATCCACGATTCCCGGCGAGACAAGCCGGAGCCTTAGACCACTGGGCTAACGGGCCAAATAACTGGAGCTCCCGACGGGGATTGAACCCGCATTAATCCCGTGAAAGGGGATTGTCCTAGTCCGCTTAGACGACAGGAGCGCAAACTTTCTACATATATAAAAATTCCAGGCAATAATTACCCTAAAGTTCACGCAATAAATAAATACGAGAACCTATTATATTTGGCGGCCCGTAGGGGAATCGAACCCCTGCATGCCTGATAGACAGTCAGGTGCCTTTACCGTTTGGCTAACGGGCCTTTAACTTTTCCTGCCCCTAACAAAAAACCGGGAGCCCTTTCGGAGCCCCCGGTTTCTCTGTGCTCGGGGGCGTCTAGCCCCCGTGTTTCGGGTACTAGACAGGCAGGCGGAGGTCATCCTCGCGACGTTCGTCGCGATCATTCCGTTCCACTTGTACCATTACATTGTTCATTGGGGCGTTCCTAATTCGTAAGCAATAAAAAACCGAGGGGGTTGCCCTCGGTTTTTGTTCACTGAGGGCGTCTAGCCCTCATGCGAGAAACTAGACTAAATGGACTCCACCGAGCGTTCAGCCCGGTCATCAGAGAAGTCGATACGTTCGAAAGTAGTCATTGCAGTTTCTCGCAGGTGGTGCGTTATGGATAGGCTCAGATTAACTTCGCTCTTTTACGAATGCAACACCTTATTCAAACTTTTTTCAAACTTTCTTTCACGACTTACTTCTTTGGAACTGTATGCCTACATCTAGCCCGGAAGGGGAGTGTTGGCTGGGGGTGGAGAAATGGTCTTGGGAGTGTGGTACAAAGCCGCTGTGTTGATCTTCGAGCTCACGTGATGACCGAACGTAAAGGGCCTGGCATGGAGCCGGTCGTATCCAAGGATGATGAGGTAGTTCTCGCAATCTGCGACCACTGCAGGGGCTATGGTCTGTACCTCGTAACGAAATGGGCAGATGCAGAAGCACTTGCCGAGCTATCAGAGCTCCTCACCAAGGACTACACAGAGAAGCGCCTAACCCTCAGGAGCGCCTCTGCAGCCCGCGAGTGCGAATGCCGGGACGAGCAGGGCAATCCACCGCCTCCAAAAGAGGCGCGCATACCGACCAGGCCAGTCCTCTCGATCAAGCGCAATAAGCCGGCGGACTGACGCCGGCCAGATTGAGTGAGCGTCAATTCGAGCTCAATTGCAGAGCCAGCCTATGTGTTCCGACCAGGCTCCAAGTGTTTTCTAGATCGGTATCCGGTACTTTCCGGAGCCGGAAACAACCGATATAGAGACCTGATCCTCGTCCGTGACCGGTAGAAGCCTATGAACGCTGGCACCACCAGCCAAATAGCCTTAGATCGGTATCCACTAAGCGGCCGGGCCCGGAGCCCCCTGAAACCCCGGCGTGAGCCCAGTAATCAGGGCCCGGCGAGCGTTGCTCACCAGGTAAACTTGAGCAAGAGAGGGGGAGACCACATGTCGGAGCAAGCAAAAATCCGTTGGAAAGCAGCCTGTAAGGGCCTTTTCATGAACGCCAGCGGCGCGCAACAGATCTTCCAGCGCCTGGTTCAGCTTGATGACGACCTGATTCCGCTCGCTCTTATCGAGTCGATACTGCGAGGGAGCGCCGTCATGGCGGAGCAGCTCTTGGTGGTTTACCCAGACCTGCATGTAGAGGTCTTCAGCAAGCCAGGCGAAGATGCCGTCCTGCTGTATCGCTCGTCCTTTGGCTCAGGAGAGTTTGAGATCAAAGGGGAGGACGCTCTCGGATTCCTGGCTCTCCTCAAGTCTGGCGAGGAGGCAGGGAACCTCTTCAGGGCCATGATGAGGGCTGGTGCTGCTGGCGCTCTATCCGCATTTGGCACCAAGCATCGCAAGCGCCCAAGGCTTGTAACCCTGGCTCGCTACTACGAGTGCCGGCTACCGTTCCTGAACAGCGGTGCAATCCATGATCCTGAGCTCTTGCTTGCCTTGGACGAAGCTTCAGCCGGGCTCCCCATTGAGTGGTTCGATGAGACGCTCTGCTGGGCAACTCCAGACATGGTGGCTGCCTTCCCGAACGACCTGACCGCGCTCCGGCCCCAGGTGTTGGGTAACCTTAGGATCAGGCCCGGCGCCTCAACCAGTGGGGAGCTCTGCCTGCCGATACAGAATCTAAGTGGTGACCTGGCAAAGAGAGTGCTCGTGAAGGCTTTCACAGCTGATGAAGAATCAGCTGGTGACAAGCCTAGCGAGGCCTATCTAGACCCTGCCAGCAAGCAAGACATGCTGCTCACCACCATCACGCTTACGCTCGCACCGGAGGGTAGGGCTCTCACCCTCCGAGATAGAGTGCTGCTCAACTGGCTGGTGCCTGAGAACCAGCGCATGGGTATGCAGCATAACGGCCGCGTGCTGTGTCGCACGACGATGGGGTTCCTCAAGGGCTTCCAGATGATGAGTGCTGATCCTGGTGCTCTGCGTCAAGCTAGGGATGCTCTGAACCATGGATTCCCTTTGCATGAAGCTGCCTGGGCACATACTGGAGAGTTGGAGGCGGATACTGGCTTCTGCGCAGAACTGACTGACACCCCCTGGCCGGTGTCAACCTTCGCTCAGTCAATGTTCGACTTTGAAGGGTCAGAAGAGCTCGGCAACCTTCTTCCAGCTGAGGTTCTCGACCCGATCATTAGCCTCCTGGAGCGTGAGCGAACCACAATCGAGGCGCTCAACTGGGTCGGATATCGCCTCAGGCGATCTCACAGAATCAGAATGGTCTGGGCTGATAAGTCCGACATCATCAACGCCTTCCATGCTGGTTGCCGCCTACCGCCCGCAGCAGACGTCATTGTTGAGCTGAAGCCTGGGAGAGGGCATTCGATTGAGGAAGTCGTCCCCCTACTAATGGAGATGGCGGAAGGGCCACTCTCGATCAATGGCGAGAGCTGCGACATCCCGATTGAGGAGGCCCTGGAAGGCCTCAAAGGGCTCAGGGTGAAAACGAGCAACCCAGCGCGCTACGCCGTCCTCAAGTCAGTTCTTCTGAACCATGGCATTGATGCCGCGATCCCGCTCCTGCGAACCAAGGCGCAGTGGAGGGTGGCCGTCGATGTCTTCAGCCCGTCTGACCTCGAGCCTCACGCCGCGAAGGTTCCGACCTCGATGATCACAGTCGTGGCGGCCGGCATGCTCGATATCTGAGTAGAACCGACCAGTCATCCCATACCCGGTTGCCCGGTCTAACACCCTGTGGTCGAATCGCGCCCCCTTCTGTAGAGGAGGGGAGTAACCATCCAGCTGGCAAAGCCTGCCCACCAGGCCGCCAGGCGACAAGACCAGGAAGATCATGAAAGTGCTTTGCAAGGTGAACCTTCATCGGTGGGAGATGAAGAAAGACTGGAACGCCAAGGCCCGTGAGTGCATACGGTGCCAAAGATTCCAGGTAGAGAAGACCGTCGGCACTGGCTGGCTCACATTGAGCCCAGGGACTGTAGCGTTCCTAACGCGCCGATAGAACTCAAGCAGGCACGAGCCCCAAGGAATGGGGCTTCTTTTAACGTGGCTCTTCCAATCATGCTGATGTTCTGGCAATCTGGAATGCTGACTTCAGGAAAGAGAACATGACCCCGAAATACCGACATGACCGCGCCTCCCGATTGTGCATTCAATCGGAGAACTCACATGTCCAGAACCTACAGAAGGGGCCGGCCAGGCCATAACCTTCACTACTACCAGCACATCGGCGTGGTGTATCCAGAGCGCCAGACGTATTACTTTGGAGATTACTCATGGGAGTCGGAGGTGAAGTACCTCTGCCGTGGGAATGAAGGCCATCTCTCCTACGATGAGTACGCACGCCTAACCATTCTTCAACACCATCGCGACGGCCTTCATTGTGCCCTGCTTGGCAACGTACCCAGCTGGTGCCGCCTACTGGACGTGAAACGGCAGTCCAGGCAACACAAGGCCCTGATCCACCGTGGTCTTACCCTAGGTGACTACGACATTGCGCTCACTGCCCTCGATAAGGGCCAATCCTACAACTACTGGTAGCCGGAAATCCCATGGACAAATACGACCGGACATCCCGATGTGGTAACCACATCGGAGATACCTCATGTCGAGAACACACCGTCGCGGCCGGCCAAGCCGCAACCTGGCCATCTACCAGCGCATGGGCGTTGTCCAGGATGAGTTGGGCTTTGAAAACAAACAAGGCTTCAAGGATCACGTTGACCAGGCTGTGCGCCTTTTCCATAGCGACAAGCATAACGACCGGTATCGGTGGAAGGTTGGCTATTGGGGCGTACCCAGGTGCATACGCGAAGTCGACCGCAAGAGACAGGCGCGCGCTTACAAGGCCGAAATTCACCGGGCGCTGCGTAGCGTCGATCATGATGTGATGTTGCAGCCGCTGCTTAAGTTCGCACTCTGGGACTACTGGATGTACTGGTAGCGAAGGGGGCTTAGGCCCCCAAATCTCTGCAATTTCCCTATATAGGCGCTTGTGGGCTTCTGTGCCAGAATCACCGAAAATTCAGTACGGTAGATCCAGATGCACACCATCGCCCTTGTCGGTGCCTATGGCAATTTCGGCCGCATCATTTTTAACAAGCTCAAGGCCCTTGGGCCGGACGTCCACATTCTGTGCGTAGGCCGTAGCGGCTCCAAACTGCGCGAGCTTACCCATGGCGAAACCGCCAGCTGCTGGGCCGGTGACGTTCATGTTCACTCCGATGAGTTTGCGAAGATTCTGCGCCAGCTAAATGTGAGCCTGGTGATCCACACGGCCGGGCCTTTCCAGGGCCAGGACTATTCTGTGGCCAGGTCGGCTATCAGCGCCGGCTCCGACTACTGCGACCTCTCTGACTGCCGGCATTTTGTCAAAGGAATCTCGGTACTAGACGAGGAGGCGAAGGCTGCGGGCGTGGCCATTCTCTCTGGGTGTAGTTCGGTACCGACGCTGTCGGCCGCAGTAATCGACCAGTTCAGCCAGCGATTCTCCCTGGTCGACGAGATCGATTATGGTATCTCGTCTTCGGCTCTGATGCCTGGCGTATCCACTATCCGTGGCGTCCTGGCCTACGCAGGCAAGCAAATCACGCAATTCATCGATGGTCGTGAACAATCCCTTCTTGGCTGGCAGGATCTCAGGTTCCATCAGATCGACGGGCTGGGCCAGCGACTCCTGGCTAACGTCGATGTGCCAGACATGGACATCTTCCCGGCGCGATATGGTGCGAAGACAGTTCGCTTCCGGGCCGGCGCCGGCTTGAAGCTCGGGACTTTCGCCAACTACCTAGCTGCCTGCTTGGCCAGGTTCAAGCTGGTCAAAAGCGCCAGCCAGTGTGCAGACTTCCTGCATACCATGGGCAAGCGATTTGCCCGGTTCGGCGACGGTAGGAGCGCGATGTACATCACCCTGGGCGGTAAAGATCTGCACAGTCAGCCTTACCAGCACACCTGGGAGATAGTCGCTCTGGCTGACTATGGCCCACACATTCCGTCGTCGGGCTCTGTTGCGTTGACCAAACAGATCATTTCCGGCAAACGCCCTGCACCAGGTGCAAGAGCTTGCTTGGGTGAAATCACCATGCAGGAGTACATCTCTGCCATCGGCGAAGTGCCGGTGTTCACCAGGGATCGCCAGGGGCGATAGATGCTGTTCCTGACCGTCAAGTACCTCCACATCATCTCCACCGTCTTCCTTTTCGGGTTCGGCTTCGGCTCGTACTTGTACTTCGTCTCGGCGCACAGGACACGCAATCCTGTTGTAATCGAGGCAGTAGGGCGGATGGTGGTCTGGTTCGATGCCAGGATTACCACTGCAGCAGGAGTACTGCAGGTAGTCACCGGGGCCGTCCTGGCTAAGATGGCCGGCTACTCGTTCGTCTCAGGGTGGCTGCCCTATGCGCTTGGCGTGTTCGCAGTGGTGGGAACTCTATGGCTGCCGGTGCTTTGGTTGCAAAAACAGCTTGTTTTGTCGGCTGTTGTGGCCGGCGCCGGTCAACTTTCCAAGCGCCACTGGAGGCTATATGCCTGGTGGTTCTGGATGGGGGTGGCAGGGTTCACAGGAATGTTTCTGATTGCCCTGGCCATGGTGACGAAGCTGACTCTGTTACAGCTCTTGTCCTCGGTTCTCTGACCTGGATATGCCGGTGGGGAGACGCGGGTGTCTCCGTCTTACGGGACACTGCAGTGCGAGGTATGATGTTCCTGTACCGTGCGCTTCACCGGCCGGTACACACCTCGCGCGACAGCAGAAAATTCGTCGGTGGTGCTGCGAGCCGCAGGGCATATGAAGGGAAAGCTGGTGCGATGGGCCGTTCTGCTTGAGTGCTGGAGGCCGGCGCCAGCAGCCGTCCTTCCGCGCGAGACCCCATTCTCAGAAGACGGTCGTTTTGACGAACGTAGCCTTGGTCGCGTCGTAGCCGCCAACGCCATCAACACGTATTGGCCCAGCCGAGTAAATACAGCCGGAGGCTACGTCCTTGTGGCGGACGTAGTAGACGCCGGCATCCAGGCCGCTGACCCCATACAGGCGCCCGCCCGGCACAAAGACCTCGCGCCTGGCGTATGAGTTTGGGCTCTTTCCGCCCTCCAGCTTCACATAGATTCCGTGCGACGAGCTGGTGTTGTCGATGGTGAAGGTCGATCCGCCTTTGCTCCGGGAAGGTGTCTTGCCCAGATAGCCAGCGACGCTGGGCCAGGCACGTCCGCTGGGTGACTTTGCCTGCGGGAGGCAGAACTCCTTGAGCTCCAACTGGGCGATCATTGACCGTGTTGGTGCCGGCGCCAGCCTTGTTTGTGGCGATGGTGCGGCAGCTACTGCTTTAGGTGCAGATGAGTATTGCGGTTCACCGACCCTGAAATACGACATCACCATGATCGTGAAGATGATGAGAGTCGGTACAACCTTCATGAATGGGCGCCAGCGTTCCCCCCTTGCGCGCTTGCGCAACTCCTTCTCCCAGATTGGCTCTGGTGCAGGAGTTGGCTGTACGGGTTCTTGAGGGGTAGCCTTGGGAGTTGCCGCATCCAGCTGCGCGTCATAGAGCGCGCGCTTTGCCACATCGCTGAGCCACTCATAGGCCTCATTGATATCCAGCATGTGCGCCGCAGCATAAGCGTTGCCGGGGTTCTTGTCGGGGTGGTGCCTGCTCGCCAGCCTGCGGTAGCATGCATTGATCTCGGCTGCTGTAGCGTCCCGGTCAACCTCGAGGATCTCGTAGTAGCTGCGGAACATTCGTTTCGTCCTTGCTTGGAATGTCGTTTACAGCACGGGCCAGGCGGACTTGCACCCTGGTTTCTTGCAGCGTAGCTCTTCACAGACCTGGCTGGGGTCGATTCCGGCCTCGGAGCAGAGCACCATCTTCGAACCACAGAGTGGTCGCTTGTCCTCGCCGAAGAGGTGATAGCGCTTGATCGAGCTGGTGTTCGGGTTCGCGAAGTAGGAGGCATCCCGCAAAGCGGCCAGGAGATTCTCTTTCGGCTTGCTGCGAAGTGCCGGGTCGGAGGGGGCTACCTGGTAGGTCTTGGAGCAGCTGGGACACCGCGCATTCAAGGCTCCATCCTGAACCACAAGAATGCCCGCGTGGTTGAGAAAGTGCAGGTCAGCACTGCAACTTGGGCAGCGCTTGGTTCCTTGCTTAAGCATCGCACTTGTTGGCATTGGTGGGTTGCTCCATTCCTTCGCCTGGTACTCGGCCTTTCATCCGGCCATGTGTTCCAGCAGATCGCCACTGTGCAGCGACCGCGCCTCTTCGAGGATTCTCCTGAAGGAGCGACAGATGAGATAGCCAAAGCCAGTCGCGTAGATGACGCCCAAATTCCAGGGCAAGTGGTACAGGTAACCGACCAAGGCTGTGTACGAGAAGATGAATACGATGAGGGTTTTGTGTGCCCCTCTGTAAATCGAATCCCATTTGTTGCTGAAGGGGTGAATGCCCAGGAATCCTTTGGCTTCCGCCCCGGCCATGACGGGAAGCGCCATCGTCGCTCCAACAGAGAGCAGGAAGAAGGTGAGGGATGCAGGAAGCGTGTTTCCTGACCTCACCGTCCACCACAGCAACACAGGATTCACAGCCAGAATCAGGGCGAGTCCGGCCAGCAGCCTAAAGCTCGAGTGGCGCTGGCGGTATGCTTTCATGTCTTTCTGATAACTCATGCACCAGCGTCCAGACGATTGGCGATCATGGCCTGAACCTTGGCTTCCAGTTCATCGTTCTGCGCCTTGAGAGCCGATCTTATCCAATCACGCCGGTACAGCGTCCGGTAGGACTGAATCATCTGGGACGAAGTGTGGGTGATAACGGCACCAAAAATCAGCCCGCCAGGGATAGTGATATACCAAGGAGCGTACTTCTCGTAGGCAACACCCATCAGCCCGAAATAGATCAGGAGAAGAACAAAAAGGGTGTAGAAGGCGTACTTGAAGAACCTTTCGTTCCTGGGATCAAACTCAGACGGAACTGCCCCCAGAGCGAGCGGATCAGTGGGCTCCAGTCCATTGACTTCAACCTTCGCGAGGGCAGGGTAAATGCGGTTCGTACCGTAGAAGAAGGCGATAATGCTGAACAGTGCAAAACCTGGGGTTTTGGTTGCAGCTGCGAGTATGCAAATTGCTGCCGCGAGTAGTGCACCAACTACCCCTAGAAGCAGTTCCTTCTTCGGTTCGGCCGGATTCATACGCTCTTCAAGGCTACGAGCTTTTGGCAGCAGTCTCATGCTGGCACTCCTGCGCAAATGGCTTGGCGGTCGATGAAATAGGCCTTCGCTGCTGCAACCAGGCCGCGCGCATCCCCTGCAAACTGCAGGCGCTCAATTACCCCTGGCGAGAAAATGACGTTGATCTGGCCGGTTGCCTGCTCCATCTGGATGATCACCGGCTTGTCGGACTTGATCCCGCCCAGGCGCACCTTGATACGGCATGCGCAGAGAGCCATGAGGGTTTCGACCATCGAAATGTGGTCAGCACCACCCTCGGTTTTGATTTCAACACAATGCGGGTTCATCAAGCGACACCAGAATCTTGATCGGCAAAAATGGCCTGGACACGGGCAACCACCATCTCGGTGGCTTCGGGGTGGCGTTCTTTCAACAGGGCGGCATTGGCGCCGGCCACATCGAGAGTGCGCAGGTTGTTGGTCAGTACAGCGCCCTTGAAGCCATAGGGCTCCAGGTTCACGGCAAAGCCGGCGTGACGTTGCATCTGGACTTCACGGGTGACCAGGGCGACGATAACCATTCCCATGTCGTTGAACAGGATCGGGCTGATCACCATGCACTGGAAGCGGTCGCGTGCGCCAGAGGTGCCTACGAGGTCTACCTCAAGGATGTCACCCTGCTGAAAAGTCTTTTTGTCCATTATTGCTCGCCCCGCCAGCTGACAATTTCGCTCGCCTCATAGGCGTTTTCGTGGCTCTGTCCTACCATCTCGGCGAGGGTGGGGTGGCCGGCCTTCTTGACCGGGCGGAGAACGATTGCGCCATCTTGCACGTCGATCTGCAGGGCGTCGCCTTGCTTGAGCTTCATGTCATTGACGACAGAGGACGGCAGGCGGACGGCCATGCTGTTGCCCCAGGGCTGGATCTTCGTTTCCATCTTCTGAGCCATATTGCTGAAACTGGTGGTGGAGTATATACAATGTATCTACCACGGCAAGAGGATGATCGCGTCTTGCCAGTACTGCCACCGCTCATTCAAGCTTGGCGGCCTACAAGAGCTCAGGGGAGAGCCAATGAAGCACCTTCTTTTGGGGATAAGCGTCCTGGTCGGAATCGTGAGCCAGCAGGCTTTCGCTGATCCTAGTCAGGCCGAATGCGCAGCTATTGTGTCTGGTCTGCCTAAAGGCGATCAGGCCATTTCCCGGTTCCGCGACGCTGCTCTGAAATACACCGTGATCGGTCTTTCAGCCGGCCAACAGGAACCGATCAGAAAACAGACCAATGACCCAGTAGAGAGAGCTTTCTTCGACAAGCTCAACACGCTGTTGGATGAGAAGTACCGCAACGTCGTGCTGTGGGAACAAGATGATGCGGAAACTGCCTTCAAGCACCGAATCGAGGACTTGATGGCTTCCTCAAGCTCCTACACCCCTGACCGTGTTTCCGGCATTTCAGCTTGCTACCTGAAGGGACTGAACGACTCTCAATCCGAGCAGAGCGCAAAGGCATTGGCAATCCTGGACGCTCTGATTGCGACTGCAAAAGATCGTGTGGCCAAGGGGACTCAATACGAAGCCACTGATGCCTATAAGGCCGAGGTGAAGTCGCTCGAGAAGAAACAGGCTGAACAGCAGGCCAGAGCGGCTCAGGCTGAAGCGGCTGCCAAGCGTGAGCGCGAAAACCCAACCAGCAGCAGCGCCCAGGTCGGTGATATCAAGGTCACCGCGAACTCCTGCCGGATGGTTAGCTCTCTCGGGATAGTGGCCGAGCCTCAGCACCAGGACGGCACCAAGTTCCTAGTGCTCGATGCGACATACGAGAATGTCGCAACCACCTCGCGCATGGTCTATCCCGGCTCTCTCAACGTGAAGTTGAATGGGAAGACCTACAAGTTCAGCTCCGTGGAGATGGTGATCAGCCAGGACTATGTCTTGCCACCGACAGGGCTGAATCCGTTGGTTAAGTACCGCTCCAAGTTGGCGTACAGGGTTCCCGAGAACCTCTCTGGGAAGGTGACCTGGACGCCGGGAGATAACCCTAAGGGCGTCTCTGTAGCCTGCGGCTCCATCTGATTGATCAAAGCCCTCTCAGCCAGGCCGTAATGCTGGATATGAGGGGGTTGATTCTCCACTCCCTGTGGCCGATGGATCCAACGTTTACGGGGAAGAGGAGCTCCTCCGGTGACGGCCACTCCGGTCTCGCCGGCATCGTGGCCAGCCTGATGTTCTCGCGCACCCACACTGCATCGATAGTCGCCATTCCAACCTACCCCTCTAGCTGATCGCACCAGCTCGCCCATTGCCCGAAGGGCCCTAATTGCTGCACATTGACCAAGTTCCCGACACCCATGGATTGGATTCTGGTATGGACAGCGCACAACAGGCGCAGGCTGAAGTACCTCACTACAACGGAATGATCTTCTTCATCCCGGTGAGTAACCTGGCAGAGATGTTCGCAGGACAGACAGGCCTGGAAAAGGCCTTCAATGAAATGCGCGACAAGTATCCGCGCATGCCGACCTGGAAAAGCATCAAGACCTGGATATTCGGAAGTAAGGTCACTTACCCAACGCGCCCGACAAGTCTTGCTTCGCTCCATGTGTTCAACACCGCTCTGGTCGACCTCCCTCAAGATACTGCTGAACGGCCAATCCTATGGCGGCCGCATTCAGAGTGGAGGGGCTTTCTTCTAGGCCTTCCCTTCAGGCACGAAGCGACCCGCAAGTTCTGGCTTGACCGTCTCGAGCGGGAATATGAGCTTGCTGTCCGGGTATTTGGTGACAAAAAAGATCAACTCAGCCGGCTTAAGCTCGTAGCCCAAGACCCTCTGGTGGAGGAGCTAGGGGCCTGCGGCGCGAGAAGGCGAATGGATGCCTTGGTGGCTTCTGACGACCCAGCCATCTGCGACAGCCCAGAGATCGGTTTTGCAAGGATGGCTGACGGTGTTTCGACAGCCGTTCGCTTCATTGCCTGGCTGGTGGTCGACCGTAGCCTGGCTCGGTGGGAAGAGATGGTTGCCGCCGGGAAAGAGGAGGATGTGCTGTTCCTGGAGCTGCTCCCCGAGCTCGATGCCGAGAGTGGCGCCTGGAGCCGACCGCTACAGCGCCAGCTGCAGGTGCTAAGCCGAGATGCTGGCTGTCCACCGTATCGCTCAGCAACCTCTTTTCTGGGCTCTGTGTGGGGGAGCTCCCTCAATGCGTGCATCAAGGGGCGCCAGAAGCTCCTGCGCAACTGGGAGGAGGAGAGGCCAGTCCGACCATCGAAATCTTCTGTGAATGGCCTCCTGGCGTCATTGGGAGTCTATTTTGGTGCGGGGGTAATCAGGGCGGATTATCACTCGGAGCGCTTTCGCTTCGCCTGGGCTGCTGGGCACTTGCGTCAGCTGTTGAGTGACAACGGGATGCCTGATGCCATGATCGCCGACGTGGTGGCTGTCTACGAGCAGGAGTACCGGTTGGCGCGGCGCATTCTCGGCCGGTCGCTGTCCTCAGGCGGCACAGAGCAGGATAGCGCCGGCCAGATGACCTGGCCGGCTTCTGAGTCGAGCTGCTAGATCAGATAATCCAGGTAGTCGTCTGGGCGTTCGTCATAGCCGCGCGACTGCCAGTAGGCGTCGTGTTCAGGATCGAGTTGGCGGGAACGGTTGTCGTTGTCGTGCTTGCTCATGGCTTTCATCCTTGTTTGGTGGGCATCACCGGTTGGTGATGGGCCTAGGATGTCTGTCGCCGAGATGGTCGTGGGGGAAATGATTCGGAAAAAACTCGGCGCCCCTGTGGGCGCCGGTACCCATCAGTTGGCCAGCGACCGCACGTAGATTGAGATGCTCGGTATGGCGTTCACGGTCAGATGGATAAGGATTGGCAGGGCGATCCCCCCGGAGAGGAACCTTCCTGCGTAGCAGAGCCAGCCGACACAGAAGAGCCAGGCGTAGGAACTCAAATTCACGTATTGGCAATGGGCAACGGAGAAGGCAAGGCTGGTCAGTGTGCCGACCAGGATAAACATGCGTCGCCCAGTTTCTGGCTGAAAGGCATCGACCATGAGCAGTCTGAACACCAGCTCTTCAACGATTGGAGTGACAAGGCAGGTCATCACTACCGCAATGGCCAATGCCGCTCCGCCTGCTGCAACGGACTTCTTGTAGTCCTGCATAGCGGGCTCTGGAGGTACTTTTAGAGTTGTCTCCAGCACCAGGAAGAACAGCCACAGCAGGAAAGCGAACACCAGCGCGCCGATCCATACCCAGGAAGCTCCAGGAGCTCGCTCGTAGAGGGTAAAACGAATCAGTTTTCCCTTATGAGCAGCCAATACCAATGTCATGGCCAAGGCCAGAAAAAGGAGCCTGAGCTGCTCTTCGTCAAGCGAAATACCGCGATCCCTCAGCGCCGCCGGCCCAAAGAAAAAAGCCACGGCCCAAAGCCCGACCATGGCGATCAGCATGATGAAGGTGTCGAACGTCCAGTTAGGGCGCACGGCTGCGGTAGTTGAGGTCACGAAAGCTCCTTGCTGGTCGTGGTGGTGTTCTGTGGCGATTACGCGAAGCGGGCGGTTTTCCTGGCCATGCGTTCGAGGGATTGGTCGCCGCACGTGAGCAGGCTGGCAACCTTCATCCATTTCGAGGACAGGCATTCCTCCAGGTTGAGGTCGACCTGTTCACTCCACGGAGCAATCGCCGCAATGCGAACGTCACAATGAAAGTGCTCGGGCTCGCGTTTTTTCTCGCTTGCCGGAATGCGGTGGATGTCGATGTCGAAGATTTCTTGCGACAGCACCATCAGGTTGCGCAGACCAGTTTCTTCGGCGACTTCGCGCAGGCAAGCCTCCAGCGCGGTCTCGCCAGGATCTACGTGGCCGCCGGCCGGGGTGAAAACCTTGTACTTGGCATGCTCGATCAGCAGGGTTTCGCTGAGGTCGGGGCGCAAGATCCAGCCGGAGGCTGTCACGTGGCATTTGGAGTCGCCACGGGCGTAGAGGTCGCCGCCGTCCTCGATCAGCTCGACCAGGACATGGGCATTCGCGGTGTCCGGGTTGGCCGCCAGGTAGGCGCGTAGCTGCTCACGCATCAGGTCTTGGCTCATACACTACTGCTCCATGTGCAATTTCGGCGAAAAGACGATTCTACCAGTTGGCCGCCTGTCGCCCTAGGGCGACAGGCTCAAATCTTCAGGGAGGGCGGCTGCCAGCAACTGCCGGCGCTCGTCCCCGTAGAGGGAGTCGCCGGACATGCCGGCCTGTCGGTGCTTCTCGAAGGTGTCTTCGATGAACTTGGCGCCGCGCTTGAGGGCCTTCCATTTGCCGGAGGTGGTGAGCCGGGCGTACTCGGGCTGCAGGGTGACGACGTGGAGCTCGGTGTCGACGGAGGAGGTCAGGAACGGCAGCTCCGGGAACTCGCCGCCGATGGTATCGATGAAGTGTCGTTCCGTGTGGGCCTTCCCAAACTCGGATGACGAGCTCAGCACCAGGTACTTCTGCCGGTCGATGCTGTGCTGGCAGGCGCGCCGCATTAGTTCGCTGGATATACCCCGGCGCCGGAAGCGCGGGGCAACCGAAACGAAGTCGATGCCCAGCTTGCCGGTTGCTCGGTCAGCGGCCGCCTTCTGATCGTAGTCATAGAACAACAGGATGCCCACCGGGCCCAGGGCGTTGATGGCAAGGATGTAGGTGCCTGGGCGTTCGTCGCTGGAGACGTATTGATGTCCGAGGACTCCCTGTAGGTTCCCGCCTTGGGAATCAGTCATGTGGCTGAGACGCTCCACATCCCAGCGTGTGGCCCCTTCCAGGGTCGTGTACTCGACCTTGGCCAGCTGGGAGAGGTGCATCCCCTGGCGTTCCCGGTCAACCTCCAGGAGCATGGCGTAATAGGGAGAGCTTGCTGCCAGGTGCGAGAGCACAGCTGCGGTGTCTGCATCCTTCATCGGCGCCGGCAGGACTGAGAACCTTGCTTTGGGGTCAAAGGGCCAGGGCTCGATGTACTCTTCGCCATCCTCCAGATACTCCGGTTCCTGGAAGCAGGGCTCCATGACGTTGAAGCGGGTGGGCACCCGATACTCGAAGTCGGGGATATCGGGGTCGACGGCCTCAGGCAAGGTAACCCAGCTATAACCCGAACCATCCTGCAGGACGCTCAGGGTGGCGCCAGCAAACTCCTGGTCGAAGAGGTAGCTCTTCATCAGGGAGAAAAGGGCGTTATTGGCGGTAAGCGCCAGCGCCGGCTGCGCCATGACTTCGGCAGACGTCTCCTGGCCATTGATCAGCCTGATTGCCGCCCAGATGTCTTCTGACCACTTGTCCAGCATTGCGCACCCTCGATATCCAGAGCTTCAGCTTACGGGAGGATGTGGTATCGCCGAAATGGGCGGAGTGTCGATCCGAGCTCAGGAAGTCGGGACGGCCCCGGCCGACCTAGCTCAGCAGACTGGGGTGGTCTGTAGAAAACGAACGAAGTACTGGTCTTCTTCATCCAGCTCTTCGAATTCAACTGAATCACAGCCGCGCCCAGCGCCAAGCTCTTTCGCGTACATGTCCTTGAGCATCTGCTCACCACGGTTCTCGCCAGGGTAGAAGCTGTCGATCTTCTGGAAAGCCTCGACGATATCGGGTGCGACAAACCGGTAGGGGTTCAGAACCAGCCCGCAGGCATAGCTGCCATCAGAACTGTGCAGCAGTGCCTTGCACGCTTGGGAGTCACCGAGCTCCACACCCAGGGCGCACACCTGCACCAGGCAGCACATGCCACAGCCATTGCAGGGATCTCCCTGCTTTGGCTTGTCCAGGGAAAGGATGTGAATCCGATTCACACCCTTTTCGTCGGCAGAACCCTGGGCGGGTGTGTCACTTACCGGGGAAGAATTCACGAATGTCGCCCCAACTGTCGTTGTAGAACGCGAAGACACGGGCTTGCTCAAGCTGCGAGAGATCCATGATTGCCACGGCGCTGTCCTCTGGTTTGACGGCGGTGTCGCAGAGCGAAGGAGTCTCGGAGAGGTTGAACATCATCCGGCAGGCGAATGGACGCACCTCGTAGATGCTGCACTTGCCCTTCTTCAGGAAGGGGCAGGCCTTGCCGAAGTACTTCTGGATCGAGGTGCTGTTCTCTTCCGGGCGGCCCTTGACCTTCTTCGCTTTGAGGCCGGTGTGGCGGGAGATGGCATCAGCCTCGGTGTGGCTGATGATCACCGCGATATGGCAGCAGTGGCTGCAGCCGTTGCGGCAGGCGGAGTGGGGCGTGACAATCTCGTTGATCCGGTCGGCGGCATCCCACATGTAGCGCAGCTTGGCACGGGGCTGCAGGTCGGCTTGAACCGCGCGCAGGAAGTCCTTGAAGGGCTCTTCCCCGTCAGGGATGTTCCTGATCCGCTCCAGGTTCACCTGACCTTGGGCCAGGATCAGCTCTTTAGCCGGCGAGTGGGCTGGCTCGTACACCTGTTTTGTGGGGATCAGTTCGCTCATGTTTGGGCCTACTCCTGCGGGCCAGAGGATTGTACCAGACGTTGGTTTGCCAGCTTCCGGACAGCCGATCAACGAGGTTCGTGATTGGGGCTGAAGTAGTTTTTGTTCTCAGCCAGCAGTTCCAGTTTCCAGGCAGCCTCATCAAAGGTCAGGCCCCGTGCACACCAGCGCAGGAATACCGCCTGCTCCTCGTCCGTGAAGGTCTTTTCGGCCTCCATGCGCATCACCGTCTCCGGATTTGCGTGAGCCTTGAGCTGCTCCAGCTTCATTGACGAGTAGCTGTCGCGGCCGGGGGCCATCTTGCTGAGTAGAACCTTGGCCGTGCTCTCGGATGCAGCGCTCCTGAACTCAGAGATTTTACTGCTCAGGACATCCTCGCTGATAGCCGCCGGCAGAGTGGGCTTCTTCGGGATTGAGCGGTTCTCTGGGTCGTGGAACACGTAGTGGTCGGAGATCAGGTTCTTCCCTGCCGCCAGGTCACGCAGCATCTCCATCAGTGCCTGGTTTGCCAGGTGGATGTTCCCGAAGTTCGCTTTGGTGGAAAGGATTCCAGTGCTACTCAACGAGAGGTGAGGGAGCTTGCCCAGAGCGGTATTCATCCTGGCAATCAACTTGGCATGCAGCTGGATCTTGATTGGTAGCTCAAGGCTGGCCAGTGCAGGCTCAAGGTTTCCGGTCTGCAGGATGGTGAAGTCCGGGCAGGCATTCACGAAGAGCACTTCCAGTTCATCGATGGAGACGACCGGGGGAAGCTCCTTGGGTACCTCGAACTGCTTGAGATAGTTCGGGTCGTGCTTCATCCCCAGCTCGAACTGCTCTCGTACTGCCGGTGTGAAGAATTCGGGGTTGAAGACCCAGCGGTACTGGGTATTTCCATCACCCGAGGTGGCTTCGAAGATGACCGCACGCGTGTTGTGGCCCTCGAAACGCTTCTCGTAGGAGAACGCGCCCAACAGATGGCCACCGTCTGGAAGCAAGACATTGAACGGGCCACTCAACGCCTTGAAGTAGGCGTCGCTGCGCTGTCGCTTGTCTTTCTCCCGAGGATCGTCATAGTGCGGCATGGGCTTGATACTGTGAGGTGGTGGCCAATAGGTTATTCATGGCATGCAGGGTGATCGGAAGCAACAACCCGTTGGTCTTCAGTCTGGCCAGCATGTAGAGCAGGGCGAGGGCCCCGATGGAGATGAAGGTCATCGGATGGACATACTGCGCGTGCATGGCCACGAAGGCTGCAGTCGTCAGAAGGACAGCTAATGCCAGCCGCAGGCGACTGCGCTCAGGCAGAAATGCCTGGAAGAGGAAGTGTCGGAAAATGATCTCTTCGCTGACCGGCGCCAGCACGATCACCCCTATGCAATAAAGCACCTGTTCGGTCATCGAGGCGCCGAGCTTCTCCGAGGCAATCTTGGACGCCGGCTCGCCTGTCGTCATGTTAAAGGCGCCTGTTGCCCAGCTCAGCGTGTAGTTCAGCACCAGGAAGGCGATCAGGAAGACCAGGAAGATGCCGAAGGGGTAGTCGGGCCTCATCGAGGGCAGCGGGCCGGCGCCGCGCGCCTGGATCTGCCACTGCATGAGCAACGCCGAGCCAACCAGGGCTCCGGAGATGATGAATACTTGGTACGCACCCAGTTGGCCCGGCGCCAGCACCAGGAGCACCGCCAGGGGAGTGACCATGCCGAAGGACATCAGGGCTGCCTGCAGGTACAGGAGGGTCTGCTGCCGGCCGGTGAGTACACCCGTAGGGCTGATCGAAACGCTCATGACAATTTCCGTTTAAAGGCGTTGAGCTAACTGTATATACATTGTAGATACATCGCAACTTTTATTGGTAATTTGCGCTTCGTCACAACCCTGGTAGGATTGGAGTCTCTAACCCCCTTCTGCTGTCAGTCACGGAGTAGCGGCAGGCACTCAGTCCTTGAGGTGTCGCGATGCCCTTCGTCCGAACGACTCTGTCCACTTTCTTTGCCATCCTGGAAGGCGCCATCAATGGCGGCTTCTACTTCATCCTCGGCGCGCTGATCGGCAGCGGAATTTCTGACTTCCAGGCCCTGCGTGACTTCCTGCTGCTAACTCCAGCGGCTGAGGTTCAGAGCAGCATTGCTCTGATGGTGACCGTCGGGGGCATTCTCGGTGGTTTCATGCGTGCTATGACCCTCTGTGTCAACGACAGGGAGATCGTGGTCTGCTCGCCGGCTATTGCGACTCAGCTGTCGAGCACTGGAATGCACAGCCAGGGGCGTGAGATGGCCATTCGTGAGGCTTCCGAGTTCAAGCGCATCCCCAATACCGGTGAGATGTGGGCGCTCAGAGATCTCATGGCGGAAATCGAAAAGGGCGGTCTAGAGGGCTCGCAGATCTTGGATCGAAAGATCTTCAAAGTCCTGGGTCATCGCTTCGACGGCTCGCCTTCCGTAAACCGTTTCGAAGCCGAGGCCCTGGCCAAGTTCCGCCTTGGCGGGATTGAGTCGAACCTGCGCTGGGATGTAGACGTCCAGCAGGATGATGACCTCTGGATGGCCACTCTTCGTGTGGGTCGAAACGCCGAAAGCGCATTCCACTCAGTTTGTACCGCCAAGGCCTCGACGCAGGCCCTGGCCGTGCTGCTCACGATCCTCCACCGCGAAACCCTCGCCTACAGCCTCTGATGGGAGCTTTCTTCATGCGTCGTTTCCTCGCCCTGGGCATGGCCCTTATCGCTACTCTGCTTGCTGGCTGCAATGACTCCGACTCGCACTCGGCTGTTGCCCGCCAAAGTCTGAAGAATTGGCTTGATCCCGAGCTGCGCTACAACGTCCACCTGCAGATCTACACCGATGGCAAGCTTGACGTTGATCAAGCCTGGGTCATGGCCAATGGCTCTCGTCAGAGCCAGGACACGATGCGCAAGGTCTTGCTGAAGGGTGAGCTGTGCTCGACCGGTGATTTCCGCGTCGAGGGTCAGCTGGGCACAGCGATCCGTCTCGAAGCCAACAACGTAGGCAAAGACCGCATTTGGCTTGAGTACCACTTCGAGTCCAGCCGCCTGGAAGAGAATGGCGGGAAATGCATAGATGGCCGAGTCGTCCCGCTGCTGAACACGACAGATGGCGGTAGCGTGATCTCGCTGACCTCCGGAGTGCCGGTACAAGTTCTGGCTACCACCGACGGCAGTGGAGCTGAGAAGCTGCGCGTAGTGTTGACCGCAACGAAACTGGACTGATGCATGCTGTTAGCGCCCCCGGCTCCATGCGTACTGTGGATGGAGCAGTTCTACGGGGGCCGCGAACAACATGACCAAAGACGAAGTCCTGGCGGTACACCCCGCCAGGTTTGAGGCGACACCAGCCAACATTGCCATCGCCCAGGGCGTTGTGCAGCGCCTCTGGAACGAGCGCCAGCTCGAAAGAGATCAGCCGGTCACCAAGGATAGGTCTGGTAGCTGCAAGTTCGCAGCCTTGCTCGCCAGAGCGCTATTTGGTGGTCGGATCGCGGGCAACAGCCAGCACGTGTACGTGAAGCTCGGCCGGCGGGTGATCGATCTGAACGAGGGTCAGTTCGACGTCGAGTCCATCGGCGCCGAGCGCGCTCACGCTGACCTCCCCAGGTTTGTGACCAACCACGAGCACCGCGAGTCCCTGGCTTCCTGTATGAGCCGTGTGAACGCCTGGCTGCCGGTGGCCATTGCTGAGCTCAACGAGGCCCTGGTGCCAGCCAGGCCCCGGCACAGGAAAGCTACTCAGCCTGAGGCTGCAGTTGCGCCGTAAAAGAAAAGGGGCCTTTCGGCCCCTCTTTCGTTCCTGCCTTACATCGAAGGCCCGGCGTCGAACCCGGTCGGCATCACGCGCTTCTCTTGTTCGGCGATTTTGACCTGCAGTGTGGCATCGACCCCTTTTTTCTGGAGGTAGGGCAAGAGCTCTTCCAGTCCCCTGATCTTCGGCCGGTTGAGCATGTTATGGAAATCAACCAGATCTCCAGGGTTTTCGGAGAAGGTTGTGCTCGCGTTCTTCGCGAACCATGCGCCGAGGTAAATCAGATCTCCTATCGGCTCGTAGGATCTGGACAACCTGAGTACTTCGTCCAGTGTCAGCTCGCTGAAAGGTGGTTCCTGGATACGCATGTACCCAATCACAGCGGTTGTCTCCTCTATCGCCGCATCGAGGTAAGCCTTTGCCGAGGGGGCAGTCACCCAGGCTCCGTCCTTGTTGATTGAGGTGGTCAACGGCTGGTTTGTGTCTCCCCATGCGCTGGAGCAAGCTGCAAGTTGAATACCCAGTAGCCCCAGAGCTTTCTGAGGATCGTCTTCTTTGATCAGGAACCGAGCCGCTGCCAGCAGGGCCTGAGCGGAAGCAAGTGAGGGCTCAACCGCTGGGCTGGCGTAACTGTTCTTAGCTCGAACTGCTTGGTCTTCTTTTGACTTGAGATTTGGCCAGGGCTTGTTTGCTTGGGTTGGGGTTGGGCCGAAGCCTGATGGCAGTTCAGCGGTAGCTTTGATCTTACCTTCGCTGCCAGCCGGTACAGGGATGGAGGTATCAATCCCCTGGATTTTCAGGTTTGCAAGAACGGCATCGAGTCCGGAAACCAGCGGACGTCGTGCTTTGTCCAAGAACTCACCAATTTCAGCTGGGATCTCTAGCCCGGAGCTTTCAGCATTAAACCTTCTGACGCCCAGAGCCCACCAAGCGGCCAGGTATTTCAGCTCACCGATAGGGCCCTCACTTTTTTCCAGGATTCGAGCTGTAACTACCGTGTACTTATCGAGGATGGCAGAGTCGTACTGAAGCTCGCCAATTTCATCGATACTCTCCTTCCTTGCCGTCACCAGGAATGGATCACTCAAACCCATAAGTCTCGACGAGTAACCGCAGACCTGAACCCCCATGAGGATGAGCTCCTTGGCAGCAGGCAGGGTGTCCTTCAGAGACCGGACAATGGCCAGCAGTGCTTCCGGATTTGCCTTGTTGTCATCGATGACAGGTTTGAGCTTTGGCTTGTACGTGACCGGCTCTACAGGTTTCGGCGGAGCTGGAGGTTTTCCATAAAGCCCCATGTCTACCTTGTTGTCCTTGCACAGGACAGCCTGGATCACATCGAGATTCTCCAGTCGCGGGCGGCGGCTGTCTTTCACGAACCCAGCCAGCTCTGGGCTGACGGGTTCTTTCCTGCTGGTGTTGGCGTTGAAGCGGTTGTTCAGTCGCACCCAGTGAGCCAGATAGACGAATTCGCTCAGGGGCCCATCACTGTTCTTGGACAGTGCCACTGCATCGGCAATTGCCTCGGGAGTGTCGTTACCCATCTTGAAGGATTGATCTTCAGTCATCGTGCGGATCTCGCGAGTGCACTCGCTAAGATAAGCTCGCTCGGAAGGAACTCTAACGAAGCCACCGTCCTTTTTGACCATGTTTTCATAGCTGCTTCCGATGCCTCTCCAAGCTTGAGAAGTCAGCGCAACATTGACTGCCATCAGAATGTCATCGCGATCCGGATGATCCGTGGTTTGCAGGAAACGGATGACGGCAAGCAAGCCTTGGGCGTCGGCCATTTTGCCGCCAATTACAGGCTTCAGTTTCGGATCGTTCGCATTGGACATCGGGAGACTTCCTCAAGAATTCGTGCAGGCCCTGCCTGAACCTTCAAATTAGCATCGCCGCGCATGGGATTGATACCCGCCGCACGGCGCAGTGACTCCTTTGCTTAGAAATTGCTGGGTGTTCAGGGGGTGAAGCCGTCATCCGTAGGCTTTACATTGCGCTGGGCCGGTTTGTCTGTCTCGGCATTGTGGGCCGGGGCCGGCTCGATCACCTTCAGGAACTCAACCGGCACAGCGTCTACGAGCCAGACGCCGTTCTCTGTGCGGAAGAACTTGTGCCCCTGTTCGTGCATAGCCTTGGCGTCGATCTGCAGCATGACGAGCTTTCCGTATCTGCGGCCAACGTCGGCAGCTGTATTGGCTGTTTCGCTCAGATGGACGTGGTGCCGATCCATCTTCGACAGACCGGTGGCCATAATGGCTTCCAGGAAGCGGGTTGCGGTACCGTGCAGCAGTGCGGCCGGCGGTTCCTGCTCTGGCAGATCATCGAACTTGATCTTGATGCTATGGCCCTGGTTTGCGCGGATGCGCAGCCCATCATCCGAAATGGCGAAGCGCTTCTTCTCGCTGGTCTCGACGACTTGGTGTAGGAGCGCCTCGTCGATGTCGACACCTGAATGACCTCTCGCCTTTTCCAGTAGTTCGGCGATGCTCGCCCAGCCGTAGTCGTCGACGGCGAGTCCAATGTCTTGGGGGTTGTGACGGAGAGTGTTGGATAGGAACCTGGAAGCTTTTACGAGTTGCTTTGACATGATTTTCCTTCCCTGGAGGGAGACTTCGTTGTTGCTCATCTGAGCTCAATCCAACTTACCATCGCTGCTGCAGGCCAGGAAAGCGGAGTGATTGATTTCGTAAATGCCCTGATCGCAGCAGCGATAGATTCTGTCCATTGGCTAGCCGCCAGCAGGGGCGGCTACCATCTGATTCCAGATAGCCACCAGGACGTGTCGCCATGCAGCTTTTCATCCTCCTCCTCGTTACCACCGCCGTGAGCTGCTATGCGCTCAATTGGTTCTTCGCTGACGCATTCGCCAGGTTGTGGCGCGGTATTCGAATTGTACTCTCCGGCGCGCTCCTGCTCTCCGGCATCATGTTGGCGGTAGCACTGGGAAATCGCATCGAGTTCCGGTTCATGGGCTTTGGCGGGATGATTGCTGGCGGAGGTATGGGAATGCTTCTGGGCCTACTGATCTTCCTGGTGATCGGCGCCATCGGTGTAGCTTTTGGCGGCGGGGCTATTGGCCTTGGTCTCTGGAAGATGGTGATGCTGTTCGGCGGCGCCGGCCTATTCAGCTCGGCTACTACCCTGATCACCTACAGAGTCGTTCCGTTCTGGGTCATCGGGCTCATCCCCATGGCATTCGCCTTGAGGATGCTGATCGCTGCCATTCGCGACGTAGACGCGGCTCGAAACGTTAAACTCTTGGCGCAAACAAACCCGTGCGCCGGGTGAATCTGGTAACAAGCCAGACTAGGTAAATGCCACAGCTGATCAGCAGGTTGTTCTCAAAACTCAGCAGCAGCTCCAACACCCACTCGAAGGGATGCCCCCAGCCCATCAGAAGGTCGATGGTGTAGGTGGACATCAGCAAGGCGATGTTGGCCAGGAACAATAGCGCTGGTACCAAAGGGCAGACCGCGATGAGCTGCAGCATTCTGAGTGTGCAATTGAGCGTAAGCGCTTGATTGACGACGTCCTTGCGATGCGAGTAGGCGCAGTTACTCAGTCGCGTTGAGGATCCAGGGCAGCAGGGCTTCATAGTCCT
>NZ_JACHLI010000044.1:0-2452 GCF_014204515.1 Pseudomonas nitroreducens
CGGTGGTCATGCTTGCGTCCGCAAGAAAAGTTGCGGACGCAATAGTCTCAACTGCGGGGTCAGGCACCCAGGACGCCGATTTTCACGCGCTTACACTGTTTCAGCTTCTGGAAAAGCGCTTGACCAAGTTACGCGCCTTGTAGAGATGTCGATCCAGTGGCCGAGGCTCAAGGCGGTGTCTTCTTGATGGGAAAGCAGCATCGGCGTCTTGGCGCCGGATAGCATCAGTGAATGCATCGGAGTCATAGTCCTTGTCCGCCAATAGTACCGAAGGGTTAAAACCATTGAGCAGTGTTTGGGCTTGACCGTATTCGTGGCCTGAGCGGGGGGGGCAGCAGGCGCGCCGGTTCTACAGCAGAGTGGATCTTGGCGCTCAATCCGTCTCGGGATTTGGCCCTGGCCTAGGCATTCTGATCGATTTTCTTGCTGCACCGTGCTGATGAGCCCGCACGATGCTGCCATCTACCGTAGGTGTTCAAAGTCTGCTCAGTTGCAAGCGATTCCATCACTCGTAACCTCACGCCCTTGCGTGACCAGCGGCTATAACGCACCTACACACGCTGCCAATGACCGTAGGCCTCCGGAAGGTCGCGCCAAGGTGCGTCGGTTCGGGCGATCCAGAGCACCGCCTCGACAAACCGTCGGTCATCTCTGACCATCACGCTCCGGTCGCTGGACTTGGCCGGCAATAATTCCTTGATCCGCTGCCTCTGATGATCATGAAGCCAATAGAGACAAATCCCACTCCAAAAAAGCGGTGGGATTACTGGTCGGCACATCCAGTGGTAAACAAGAACACTACCTAGAACTACCACTCCTTCAATTGCCTTGGCGCAAGCATGGATTTTCGATTGGAGGACCTTCGGCCCGCTTTATATGTCTGCGAAAATTGGGCGCGTAAGGATCGAGAATTCTCTTTGCGAGCCTAGGTAAAGCTATTCGATCAAAGGTAACTCAGAATTTTCTTAATTTTATGGGCGGGGGAATTTTGTAACCTGAGTGAAGGAAATTTTCCGATTCAAAGCCTTTTCTTTTTTGAAGTAAAAGCACGTTTTTAAGCATAGCAGGCTAATTGCGCGGTGCTGTGATTTGCGGCAACTGTCGTGCTTAGTGAGATGGTCAGAATGATAGGAGTAGAAATGTCTGCGATTCAACTGATTGCGAAGAGTACTGGGCAAGTGACGGATGTCAGTGGCAACAACCTGTTGTCATTGATGCGGTCGTGCGTGGTGAAAATCACCGCCTCGCCAGAAGACGTCAAATCCATTAGCCGCAGTGGCGATGCCTTGGTTGTGCGCCTCAAGAATGGTGAAGTCATCACCATCAACAACTTCTTCCACAGCGTGGATGGGGTGCGCAACGACCTAGTCATGGAAGACCAGAGCAATCACCAATTGTGGTTGGCCAGTTACTCCGACCCTTGGACCGGCACCGAGCTGGTGGAGCTGGGCTCCATCGACGAACTCATCGCCGCACAGTCCGGCGCCGACAACGCCGTGCTCGGCCTGCTGGTGCCCGGGATCGGCGCCATCGGTATTGGTAGCTACCTGGCCAGCCGCGGCGGCAGCGGCGGCTCCAAGCACAAGGGAGGCGCAGTGCCCGGCGCACCGGAAGTCCTCTTCAACAACCTCCAGGGCCTGACCGGAACCTCCGAGCCCGGCAGTCAGATCACCCTGCATCGTCCGGACGGCAGCACCGTAACCACCACCACCGACGACAACGGGCACTGGAGCTTCTTGCCCAATCCGCTGGACAACGGCCAAGCCGGCGAAGTGACTGTCTCCGGCGGCAACGGTCCGAGCCCCCGGACGCCCACCGGGCCGGCCGACCTGGTCGCGCCGAAAGCCCCCAGCGTCACCGAGAACAACGCCGACGGCCTGGCCGGCACCGGTGAGCCGGGCGACACCATCACCCTGCACAAGCCTGACGGCAGCACCGTGACCACCACCGTGGACGAGAGCGGCAACTGGTCGTTCCCGGAGAACCCGCTGGGCAACGGCGAGCAGGGCACCCTGGTCGAGACCGACCCGGCCGGCAACCACAGCGGCAATGTCGACAGCGGCGTAGCCGACCTGATTCCGCCGACCCCGCCGGTAATCACCGAGAACAACGGCAGCGGCCTGGGCGGAAACGGCGGCGAGCCAGGCGATATCGTCACCGTAACCAAGCCCGACGGCAGCACCGTCACCACCACCGTGGACGGCAGCGGCAACTGGGAATTCCCGGAGAACCCGCTGGGCAACGGCGAAATCGGCGAAGTGACCATCACCGACCCCGCCGGCAACATCAGCGACAAGACTCCCACCGGCCCGGCCGACCTGATCGACCCGGAAGCCCTGGTGGGCGACGAAAGCCTGCAACTGCTCGATGACGTTGGCGCCATCACTGGTCCGATCGCCAAGGGCGGTGTGACCGACGACGCGCGTCCTGAATTCAAGGGCGAACTGGCCGA
>NZ_JACHLI010000044.1:2548-48547 GCF_014204515.1 Pseudomonas nitroreducens
CGTCGCAACCGCTGCTGTCCGGCTCGCACAACTTCCAGGCCGCGGCGGTGGATGGCGCTGGCAACGAAAGCGCCAAGACCGATGGCTGGGACTTCACCGTCGACGTTCAGGCACCGACCGTGCCGGTCGATCCGCAGAACTCCGATTCGCTGCAACTGCTCGATGACGTTGGCGCCATCACTGGTCCGATCGCCAAGGGCGGTGTGACCGACGACGCGCGTCCTGAATTCAAGGGCGAACTGGCCGATGTCGGCGATGTGAAGTCGATCAACATCTATGACAACAGCGTACTGATCGGCTCGGCTGCCGTGGACGCCAACGGCAAGTGGTCCTTCACCCCGTCGCAACCGCTGCTGTCCGGCTCGCACAACTTCCAGGCCGCGGCGGTGGATGGCGCTGGCAACGAAAGCGCCAAGACCGATGGCTGGGACTTCAGCCTCAAGCTGAGCGCCCCACAGGCGCCGTCGCTGAACCACGTGAGCGATGACTTCGGTCTGATCACTAGCGGCCACCTGCAACCGGGCGCAGTCACCGACGACAAGACACCAACCGTCTCCGGCACCGCCGAGCCGGGCACCGTGGTGCATCTGTATGTCAACGGAAGCGAAGTCGGCAGCGTTGCTACCGACGCCGAAGGCGGCTGGAGCATCATTGCCAGCGACCTGGGCGTCGACGGCGAGAAAACCATCACCGCCAAGGCAGTCGATGCCGCTGGCCAGTCCAGCCCGGAAACCGGAGGCTTCAGCATCGTCCTTGACACTACCGTGCCGGGCAAGCCAAGCGTGCCGGGTGGCGAAGACAACGTCGGCGCCATTACCGGCCCAATCACTGACGGCGTAACCGACGACACCACCCCGACCTTCAGCGGCAGCAGCGAGCCGGGCGCCATCGTCACCATCAAGGATGGCGACAAGGTGCTGGGCACTGCTACCGTTGGCGAAGACGGTACCTGGACCTTTACCCCGTCCGAACCGCTGGTCGAAGGCGAGCACAGCATCACCATCCAGGTCACAGACCCGGCCGGCAACGTCAGCGAGTCGAGCAATGTCCTGGAACTGGTGGTCAACACCCAGGTGGTCAGCGTCAGCGTGACCAAGGCGCTGGACAACGCCGGCGACAAGACCGGTGACCTGGCCAACAATGCCGCCACTGACGACAGCAAGCCGACCCTGGTGGGCACCGCCACCGCCGGTGCGCTGGTCACCGTCAAGGAAGGCGCCACCGTGCTAGGCAGCGTCATCGCCGACGTTAGCGGCAACTGGACCCTGGAACTGCCGCAGCAGGCCGAGGGCGCGCACAGCTACAGCATCGTCGCCAGCAATGGCGCCAACAGCGCCAACGCTAGCTTCGCGCTGACCGTCGACACCCGCGCGCCGAGCAAGCCGGGCTCAATCACCGCCATCGACGACCAGGGCGACGTCACCGGCGCTATCAGCAGCGGCGTGACCGACGACGCTACCCCGACCTTCGGTGGCAGCGCCGAGCCGGGCAGCGTCATCACCATCAGGGACGGCGAGACCGTTCTGGGTAGCACCTCCGTCGGTGAAGACGGCACTTGGTCGTTTACCCCGTCGGCGCTGGAGGATGGCGAACACGCCATCAGTGTCACCGCCACCGATAAGGCCGGCAACGTCAGCGAACTCAGCGACGTACTGCCGATCAAGGTTGACACCAGCGAGGTTAAGGTCAGCATCACCCAGGTGGTAGACAACGTCGGCAGCATTACCGGCGAGATCGCCAAGGGCGGCGTGACTGACGACCGCACCCCGAGCCTGCACGGCAAGGGCGTGGCCGGTGATACCGTGCGTATCAGCCTGAAGGGCGGCACCGAAATCGGAAGCGCGCTGGTCGACGCCCAGGGTAACTGGACGTTCGAGTTGCCGGCCCAGGTCGACGGCGCGCACACCTACGTCGCTAGCATCGACAACGGCGCCAACAGCGCCAGTGCCGAGTTCAGCCTGGTGATCGACACCGTCGCCCCGTCCAAGCCGGAAGGTATCGGCGCCGTCGACGCCCAGGGCAAGGTCACCGGCAGCATCGAGGCCGGCGGTACCACCGACGACAACCAGCCGACCCTCGGCGGCAAGGCCGAGCCGGGCAGCGTCATCACCATTAAGGACGGCGACACTGTGCTGGGCACCACCACCGTCGACGGCCAGGGCAACTGGAGCTTTACCCCATCGGCACCGCTGGGCGAGGGCGAGCACAGCATCACCGCCGAAGCCACTGACGCCGCGGGCAACACCAGCAAGCCCAGCGACGCGCTGGCGTTCATCGTCGATACCGCCGCGATCACCGTCAGCGTCACCAAGGCCGTCGACAACGTCGGCAGCAAGACCGGCGACCTGAGCGACAAGTCTATCACCGACGACACCCGTCCGACCCTGATCGGCACCGCCAGCGCCGGTGCCGTAGTCAGCATCCTGCTGGGCGCCACCGTGCTCGGCTCGGTGGTTGCCGACGAATCCGGCAAGTGGAGTTTCGAACTGCCGGAGCACACCGACGGCACTTACAGTTACGGCATCGTGGCCAAGGGCGCCAACGGCAACGAGGCCAGTACCGGCTTCGAGCTGACCATCGATACTCAGGCTCCGCCTGCGCCAACCGGCGTGACCGTGGCCGACAAGGTCGGCGAGCACCAGGGGCAACTGCAGCCGGGCGGCGTCACCGACGACAACGCGCCGGTAATTGGCGGCAGCGGCGCCAAGCCGGGTGAAGTCATCACCGTCTATGACAACGGTAGCAAGCTCGGCACTACGATCGTCGACGCCGGCGGCAACTGGCAGTACAAGCCGGAAACCCCGTTGGCCGAAGGCGCGCACCAGATCTGCGCGTCCTCCACCGACGCCGCCGGCAACGAAAGCGCCCAGGGCCCGTCGCTGAGCTTCAGCGTCGACACCACCCCGCCGGGCGTCAGCAGCGACCTGGACCTGTACGATGACGTCGGTCTGAAGACTGGCACCATCGGGCGGGGCAGCCCCACCGACGACGCGCGTCCGCAGTTCAGCGGGCGCCTGGCCGCCGGCGAAGCCAGCTACGTCAACGTCTACGACGGCACCAAGCTGTTGGGTACCGCCACTGTTGACGCGGATGGTAGCTGGAGCTTCCAGTCGCCGCTGCTGGAAGCCGGCAATCATGACTTCCGCGCGGAAGCCGTGGACGCCGCTGGCAACATCGGTGTGAAGACCCCAGACTGGAGCTTCACCGTCGAAGGCGACAGCAACCGGCCCAGCCAGCCCTCGTTCAGCACCGTGCTGGATGACCAGGGCAGCCTCACCGGCCCGCTGCAGAAGGGCGACAGCACCGACGACAAGAGTCTGACCGTGCAGGGCACCGCCGACGCCAACACCGTCGTGCACCTGTATGTAGACGGCAACGAAGTCGGCAGCGCCAGCGTCGGCGCCGATGGCAAGTGGAGCATCGAAACCGGCGACCTGGGTGCCGATGGCGTGAAGAACATCACCGCCAAGGCCGTCAACGACGTGGGCCAGGTAAGCTCCGTTGCCGGTCCGTACGACATCGTCCTCGACACCCTCGCGCCGGCTAAGCCGGGCATGGTAGTGGCCGCCGACGATATCGGCGAGCTCACCGGTGCCATCAACCCCTCCACCGTCACCGACGACAACCTGCCGACATTCACCGGCAGTGGCGCGGAAATTGGCGCCACCGTCACCGTCAAGGATGGCGACACCGTCCTGGGCACCGCCATCGTCGATGCAAGCGGCAACTGGAGCCTCACCCCGTCCGAACCGCTGGGCGAGGGTGAGCACAGCATCAGCGCCAGCGTCACCGACAAGGCCGGCAACACCAGCAAAGCCAGCGACCCGCTGAACTTCACCGTGGACACCAGCACCGTCGTGGTCAGCATCCTGCGCGCCAAGGACGACGTCGGCAGCATCCAGACCGACATCGGTGCCAACGGCGTCACCGACGACGCCACGCCACGCCTGGAGGGTACCGCCACCGCCAACGCCGTGGTGACCATCAAGGAAGGCGCGACCACCATTGGCAGCACAATCGCCAATGCCGCGGGCAACTGGCACTTCGACCTGCCGCAGCAGAGCGAAGGCGCGCACAACTACACTGCCGTGGCCAAGAACCAGGCCGGCACCGAAGGCAGTGCCAGCTTCGCCCTGACCATCGACACCAGCGCACCGGACGCTCCGGCGATCGGCAAGGTGGTCGACGACGTCGGCAGCAAGACCGGCGAACTGGCCAGCGGTGGCTTCACCGATGACCAGAGCCCGACCCTGTACGGTACCAGCGGCGCCGAAGGCGACCTGATCAAAATCTACGACAACGGCGAACTGCTCGGCAGTGTGGTGGCCGGCCCGGGCGGCGCCTGGAACTGGAACCCCACCGGCGACACCGAGAAGCTCGCCGAGGGCCAGCACGAGCTGACCGTCACCGCGACCGACAAGGCCGGTAACGAAAGCGCACATAGCCTGGTCTTCGAGGTCAACGTGGACACCACCGCGCCGGGCGCCATCAGCGACCTGGACCTGTACGACGACGCTGGCGCCTTCACCGGCACCATTGTCTCCAACGGGCCCGAGGCGACCGACGACTCCACCCCAACCTACAGCGGTCACGTCGACCCGGCTTCCGGCCCGCAGTACGTGAACATCTACAGCAACGGTGAGCTTTTCGGCACCGCCACGGTGAATGCCGAAGGCGACTGGGCGTTCACGCCCGAGCCCCTGGCCAATGGCTCGTACAGTTTCTCGGCCGCCGCGGTGGACGCCGCCGGCAACGAGGGCCCGCGCACCGACGACTGGAACTTCACTATCCGCGTCGGTGGTCCAGAGGAACCGGTCATCACCAACGTCACCGACGACTTCGGCCCTGAGCAAGGTTACCTGCAGAAGGAAGACTTCACCGACGACACCACCCTGACCCTGACCGGCAGCGGCCAGGCCGGCGCCACGCTGTACCTGTACGCGCGCCTTAGCGAAGACGGCCCGGGCACCCTGGTGGGCTCGGCGCTGATCGACGCCCAGGGCGAGTGGGAAATCACCACCTCCGACCTGTCCCTGCTGGGCGGCGACGGCATGAAGTACCTCTATGCCCAGGCCCAGGACGGCACCGGCCAGTGGAGCACCACCACCGGTAACTTCCCGATCGAGCTGTACACCGGCGAGCCCGAGGTGCCTGAACTGCTGTCGTTCGTCACCAAGGACTTCACCACCCAGGTGTCCGGCAACCTGACCAGCGACACCACGCCGAGCATTTCCGGCAAGGGCGAGCCGGGCTCCCTGGTGACCATCTCCGACAACGGCAAGGTCATGGGCAGCACGGTCGTCGGCGAAGACGGCACCTGGAGCTACATGCCGGAAAACCCGCTGGCCGATGGCGAGCACGCGTTCACCGCGGTGATCACCGACAAGGTCGGCAACACCACCGAGCCGAGCGAGCCGTGGCTGTTCGTGGTCGATACCCTGCCGCCGAACGTCGGCCTGGATATCAACACCGCCGAGCAACTGGCCGGGCAGACCGAGCCGGGCGCGATCGTCACCGTGGTCGACAAGGCGGGTGCCAGCCACACCGTCACCGCCGACCAGGACGGCCGCTGGAGCATCCAGCCCAACCCGCTGGGCCTGGGCCAGGACGGCAGCATCAGCGTCATCGATGCCGCTGGCAACCAGTCCGAGCCCATCGCCATCCAGGGCGATGTGCTGGCCAGCTACGACCTGACCCGCTACACCGACAAGGTGAACACCACCGAATCGGGCGACCAGGCCAACCCGAGCGTGACCACGCTGAAGGACGGCAAGATCGTCGTCGTCTGGCAGGGCGGCAGCTCGAGCGACTACGAAACCTACATGCAGCTCTTCGAAGCCGACGGCGTGACCCGCATCGGTGGCGAGCAGCAGGTCAACCAGCGCAACTACAGCAACCAGGACAGCCCGCAGGTCATCGCGCTGGCCGACGGCGGCTACCTGGTGGTCTGGGAGTCTTACCAGGCCGGCCCGGACACCAACGCCGACGGCATCATGGCGCGCCGCTACGCGGCCGACGGCAGCCCGGTGGGCGACGAGTTCGCGGTCAACCAGAACACCGCTGGCGGCCAGAAGTCGCCGGTGGTGGTGGCGCACGCCGACGGCGGCTACACCATCAGCTGGATGAGCGACCCGGATGGCAGCAACACCGACCTGATCGTGCAGCGCACCTTCGACGCCCATGACCAGCCGGTTACCGGCGATGTCACCGTGGGCAGCGGCGACCGCTACGGCCTGTACGGCGCACCGGCGATGGACGCGTTCACCGACACGGCGCACAACGGCATGTACGTGACCGTGTGGAACGGCTACAACGGCCCGTCCGACAAGGCCAGCACCGGCATCATCGGCCAGCTGTACAAGGCCGACGGCACCCCGCTGGGCAACAACTTCCAGGTCAACAGCACCACTGGCAATAGCCAGGACTACCCGGACGTGATCACCCTGAAGGACGGTTCCTTCATTGTGGTCTGGGAGGGCAACCCCCCGGGCAGCACCGGCTACGACGTCTACATGGCGCACTACAGCGTGAACCCGTCCACCGGTGCCGTGCAACTGATCGGCATGGGCGACGAGCGCGTCAACACCAGCCTCGCCGGCGACCAGTACAAGCCCACCGCGGTGGCGCTGAACGACGGCGGCTACATGATCCTCTGGGGTTCGGCTGGCGGCGACGGCAGCGGTTCGGCGGTCTTCGCCCAGCGCTACAGCGCCAGCGGCGAGAAGCTCGGCCGCGAGTTCATCGTCAACCCGACCACCGAGGGCAACCAGGGCTGGGCCGGCGAAAGCCCCGACCTGAAGAACCTGCTCGACGCCACCGTGATGGAAGACGGCAACGTCTACGTCACCTGGCAGAGCGACAAGGCCGACAGCGGCGGCTGGGGCATCGAGAGCACCGTCGTCGACATCGACGCCGGCTACTACTCGGAGTTCCGTGTCAACAGCACCACCAGTGGCGACCAGGACAACTCGGCCACCGCGCGCCTGCCCAACGGCGGCTTCGTGGTGGTCTGGGAATCGGCCAACGTCGACGGTTCCAACGATGGCGTCGTGGCGCAACTGTTCGACGCCAAGGGCATGCCGGTGGGCGGCGAGTTCGTGGTCAACAGCACCACCGCCAACTTCCAGGGCAAACCCGCGGTGGAAGTGCTCAAGGACGGCAGCTTCGTGGTCAGCTGGACCAGCTACGCCGGCGGCAACGAGGCCATCATGCAGCAGAAGTACGGCTACACCTACGACCTCGACGGCCACATCAGAGGCGCGGTCCGTGAGGGCAGCGAGTACATGGTCAACGTCAACGACGCAGGCAGCCAGCGCTACTCCAGCATCACCGCGCTGGAAGACGGTGGCTACATGGTGACCTGGAAGTCCTCCGTAGGCGGCGAATGGCACATCTACACCCGCCAGTACAAGGCCGATGGCTCCCCGATGGGTAGCGAGCAGATGGTCAGCGACACCAACATGGCCGACACCGTCGACACCCGCGCAACCGGCATCAGCACCCTGGAAGACGGCCGCGTGGTCTTCGCCTACACCCGCAACAGTGGCGGCGGCGCCGGCTACGATGCCTACTTCCGCATCTACGACCCGGTCACCAAGACCTTCGGCGCGGAAATCGTGGCGAACCAGACCACCGCCAACAACCAGGCGTCGCCGAGCGTGACCCACCTGGCCAACGGCAACTTCGTGGTCACCTGGGACTCCAACGACCACAGCGGCCCGGACGCATACGGCTACGGCACCTGGGGGCGGATCTTCAACGCCGCCGGCCAACCGGTGAGCGGCGAGTTCCTCGCCACCGGCAGCACCCTGGGCGACCAGTCCTTGCCGATAGTTGTGGCCCGCGAGGGTGGCGGCTTCGTGGTCATCTACCAGTCGCAGACCGACGCGGCGCCGGGCGCGGGTACCTATGGTATCTACGCCCAGTACTTCGACGATGCCGGCCACAAGGTGGGTCAGACCCTGCACATCAACCAGTTGGTGACCGGCGATCAGACGCAGATCTCCGCGACCTTCCTGGACAGCGGCAAGCTGTACGTGAGCTGGACCGACGCCGGCGTCAGCGACGGCAGCGGCAGCGCGGTCAAGGGCCGCCTGGTGGACCTGGACGAATCCTTCGGCCTGACCCCGCCGCCGCCCAAGGGCGAAGGCGTCACCGGTATCGACTACGAGCCGGCCAACCCGCCGGAAGTCAGCGTGCTCAGCGTAGGCCTGGACCACAACAGCGCCGACCAGCTCGGTGGCCGCACCGAGCCGGGTGCCATCGTCACCGTGGTCGACGGCAAGGGCGTAAGCCACTCCGTGACCGCCGACGAACACGGCCGCTGGGCGATGTACCCCAACCCGCTGGCGCAAGGCGAACAGGGCACCCTGTCGGCCCGCGATGCCAACGGCCACGAGGCACTGCCGGTGGACATCCAGGGCGCGGCCCTGGCCGACTACCAGCTGGACCGCCACACCGTGGGGGTGAACACCACCGAGTCCGGCCCGCAGGCGAACCCGAGCAGCGCCACGCTGGCCGACGGCAAGATCATCGTCGTCTGGCAGAGCGGTGACACCTCCACCGACAACGCCGATGTGTATATGCAGCTGTTCGCGGCTGACGGCGTGACCAAGATCGGCACCGAGCAACTGATCAACCAGCGCAACGCCAACAACCAGGACAGCCCGCAGGTCATCGCGCTGGCCGACGGCGGCTACCTGGTGGTCTGGGAGTCTTACCAGGCCGGCCCGGACACCAACGCCGACGGCGTCATGGCGCGCCGCTACGGCGCCGATGGCACGCCGCTGACCGACGAGTTCCTGGTCAACGTCAACACCGCTGGCGGCCAGAAGGGCGCATCGGCGGTGGCCCATGCCGATGGCAGCTACACCATCAGTTGGTCGAGCAACCCCGATGGCAGCAACACCGACCTGATCGTGCAGCGCACTTTCGACGCGGACAACAAGCCGTTGACCGGTGACGTGACCGTGGGCAGTGGCAACCGCTACGGTGCATGGGGCGCGCCGGAGATGGCAGCCTTCGGCGACGCGGCGCACAAGGGCATGTACGTGACCGTGTGGAGCGGTTACAGCGGCCCGGGCGACAAGTCGAGCACCGGCGTCATCGGCCAGATCTTCAAGGCCGACGGTACCCCGCTGGGCGTCAACTTCCAGGTCAACAGCACCACCGGCAACAGCCAGGACTACCCGGACGTGATCACCTTGAAGGATGGAACCTTCGTGGTTATTTGGGAGGGCAACCCGCCGGGCAGCACCGGCTTCGACATCTATATGGCGCATTACAGCGTGGACCCGTCCACCGGTGCTGTGCAGCAGATCGGCATGGGCGACGTGCGCGTCAACAGCAACCTCTCGGGCGACCAGTTCAAGCCCACCGCGGTGGCGCTGAACGATGGCGGCTACCTGGTGGTTTGGGGCTCTGAAGGCGGCGACGGCAGCGGTTCGGCGGTCTTCGCCCAGCGCTACAGCGCCAGCGGCGAGAAGCTCGGCCGCGAGTTCCTGGTGAACCCGACTACCGATGGCAACCAGGGCGCGGTCAGCTCCAGCTCCGACCTGACCAACGTGCTCGACGCCACCCTGCTGCAGGATGGCAATGTCTACGTGACCTGGCAGAGCGACAAGGCCGACAGCAACAGCTGGGGCATCCAGGGCACCGTCATCGACATCGATGCCGGCAACTACTCGGAGTTCCGCGTCAACAGCACCACCAGCGGCGCCCAGGACAACTCGGCCACCGCGCGCCTGCCCAACGGCGGCTTCGTGGTGGTCTGGGAGTCGGCCAGCGGCGACGGTTCCAACGACTGTGTGATGGCGCAGCTGTACGACGCCAAGGGCATGCCGGTGGGCGGCGAGTTCGTGGTCAACAGCACCACCGCCAACTTCCAGGGCAAACCCGCGGTGGAAGTGCTCAAGGACGGCAGCTTCGTGGTCAGCTGGACCAGCTACGCCGGCGGCAACGACGCCATCATGCAGCAGAAGTACGGCTACACCTACGACCTGCAGGGCCACATCAATGGTGCGGTCGCCAAGGGCGGCGAGTACATGGTGAACATCAACGATGTTGGCAACCAGCGTTACTCCAACATCACCGCACTGGACGACGGCGGCTACATCATCAGCTGGAGCTCGAACACCACCGGCACGAGCGGCAAGTGGGCCATGTTCATGCGCCAGTACTCGGCCGATGGTACGCCGGTCACCGGTGATGTGCAGGTGGGCGATGCCACCTACTACATCTCGGCAGGCCCGGACGCGGCGTCGCTGGCGACCCTGAAGGATGGCACCGTGGTGATCGCCTACAACCGCGACGCCGGTGGCGCTGCGGGCGTGGAGTCTTACTTCCGTATCTACGATCCGGTCACCAAGTCCTTGGGCGCCGAAGTGCTGGCCAACCAGCTCTCCGCTGGCAAGCAGTCCTCGCCGTCGGTGTCGCCGCTATCCAACGGCAACTTCATCGTCACCTGGGATTCCAACGACAACAGTGGCCTCGACCAGTCCGGCCTTAGTACTTGGGGGCGGATGTTCGACGCTAAGGGCGAGGCCTTGGGCAACGAGTTCCTGGTGTCCGGAAACGCCCTGGGCGATCAGTCCGAGCCGATTGTGGTGCCCCGTGAGGGCGGCGGCTTCGTGGTGGTCTACACCTCGAAGAGCGAAGGCGCGCCGGGCACTGGCACCTACGGTGTCTACGCCCAGTACTTCGACGACGCCGGCCACAAGGTGGGCCCGGAGCTGCACGTCAACCAGTTGGTGACAGGTGATCAGACACAGATCTCCGCCACCTTCCTGGACAGCGGCAAACTGTTCGTGAGCTGGACCGACAGCGGCGTGAGCGATGGCAGCGACACCGCCATCAAGGGCCGCCTGCTGGACCTGGACGAGACCCTCGGCCTAACCCCACCGGTACCGGAAGGTGGCGCGACTCACGTCGACTACCACCCGGTCTCCGACGCAGTAGGTACTGCCGGCAACGACATGCTTGACGCCCGCGGCTACACCAACGCCAGCGGTGGCGGAGGTAACGATGCTATCATCATCGACGGTACCGGCTTCAGCCATATCGACGGTGGCGCCGGTCACGACACCTTGGTGTGGGCTTCGCACAACCCGCTGAACCTAGCGGCCATCGCGGACAAAGTGGAGAACATTGAGGCCGTCCATCTGACCGAGGGCATCAGCCAACTGCTCAGCTTGACCATAGGCGACCTGCTGAACGTCACCGGCAAGGACGCGAACGACGAGCAGACCCTGAAGGTCACCGGCGACGCGGGTCAGAACGGCGTGTTCGACACCGTCGACATCGACCTCAGCGCTTGGTCGAAGACCGCGCAGGTTACAGAGAAGAATGTCACCTATGACGTCTACAAGTCGACCAGCGAGTCCTATGCGCACTTGCTTATCCAGGAGGGCTTGCATGTAGTTTGATAGCTGCTGTGCTGAAACGGTGGAAGCCTGCCAATCTTGATTTGCCTGGCTGGCGCTCCACCGTCTCCGATCCCGACGCACTCGGTCGCTATTCGACAACGGCGCGGACCTTGGTTCGCGCCTTTTTTATGGCTGTCTGAGCGCAGGAGGCCGTCTGCCATGGATGTCGTTGGAGGTAAAAACGAGCATCCGCCAGCGGTTATCCGGCGCCCCAATTGACTGCTCGACTTGAACACCGCACGCAGCCGCACCGTCGTCGGACCCTCAACGATGCTGTCTTGGTCGAACAGATCAAGCCCGCTGTAGCTATGGCTATCGCCGGGCCTGGTGTCTGTTGCGTCGGCAGCATGAGGAAAAAGCCCATCCGCTGGTCAGCGTGAGTGGGGTTAGCGCGTCACGCGTGACCACGATATGAATCTAGAGCGGCGACACAAACAGCCGGGTGTGGTAAGGCGTCACAAAGGTCGCGTGGCCGTGGATACAAGCAACACCTGCAGGTGTTCCGATGGCTTCGAGCCCGCTGCGAGGATGGCGAAAAACTACGCGTGGCCTACGTCCTGGACTGCTGCGACCGCGAGGCTATCAGTTGGGTGGTTAGCCCCAAGCGGCTACAGTGGCAGCGACTTCCACGACGTGATGGTGGAAGCCATCGAGTAACGCTTCGGCGGCGAGTTGCCTGCATCGCCGGTGCAATGGCTAAGCGATAACGGCTTGGCCTATACCGCCGAACAGCCCTGTGCCTTTGCTCGGCAGATAGGGCTGCTGCCCCTGGCAACCCCAGTGTATAGCCCCATAGCAACGGTATGGTGGAAAGCTTCGTGAAGGCCATCAAGCGAGACTACATCCGCCACGTGCCCAGACCTGATCGATAGCACTGCACAACCTAAGCATTGCCTTAGAGCATTACAACGAGGAACACGCATAGCGCACTGAAATACCGCTCACCTCGCGAATTCGGGCGCCTGGGGGAGGCATCAACTTAACGGTGTAACAGTGGCCGGGCAAGTCTAATAACGTCAGAGAGTTGATCAATTCAGGAGTTGGATCTTCGATGTCGCCAGGGGTAAATCGCCGTGTCACATGACACTGCGTTGCCTCCCTCAGTTCTCGTCGCGAAACCGGTTAGGAAGCAGGGTGGCTTCCAGGGCCGCGCATCCGAGTATACGAACTGGGCAGCTGCCGGTACTGCGACTCATTTTCTTTAAGTTCGACAGTTGGCGTGCATGATCGAATCTATGAAATCTCCGCTATGATTCGTAAATGCGATTATTCCTGCAGGCTTCTGAGTGGATTTGTCTCGGTCTATTTGGGTTATTCGTTTATTTAGCGCTCCCAAGGTAACTAAAAATAGCGCGCTCTTTAAGATTTTTCCTAACTATAGATTCTTTGCCGATCTGTAGCATTACGACACAGTTTTCCAGGGTGTCTCAGATGTATTTCCAGAACTTTCAATTGGGTGCATTAGTCTTGTTGGCGATGTCTCCGTTCGCTGTTGCGAACGAAGTGTCGGACACGCCGGCGAAGTCCGCCAAACGGATGATTTGCAATCCCGAATGCCAGTGGCTGGACGCCGGCAGCGCTACACCCATGCACGCGTACGCGCCCTCCGCCATGGCGGAGGGCGCGACCATGGAGAAAAGCGAGGCCGGCGAAGCGAAGCAGGCGCCCCTCAATGCCGCGCCGACAGAGCCACGCTTGGCTTCGACTGAGCTCCGTCCTGTTGCGCCCGCCAAGGTTCCGGCTAGATCGGCGCTGGATATGTCGGTGGACCACCTAGCCCGCGCTTGGGTCGCCGAGGACACCAATGCTGTGCCCGTTGGCGGCAGGCTCGATCTCTGGCAGGCGGTGACTCTGGCTGTGGAAACCTACCCGTCGATCCGCGATGCCGCGGCCCAGGTTGACCAGCAGCGCGAAGGCATCGATGTGGCCAAGGCCGGCTACCTGCCGACCATCCAGACCGGCCTTAACACCGGCAAGCAGGGCGCCTACGGCAACGGCCAAAGCCTGTCGCTGAGCGCCTCGCAGATGATCTACGACTTCGGCAAGGTGTCCAGTTCGGTGAGGAGCGCTGAAGCCGGTGTGCGCGTGCAGCAGTTCCAGTTAATGGCCACCACCGACGAAGTGGCGCGGCAGTCGGCGCTCACCTTGGTCGAGGTGTCGCACTACAGCGACCTGCTGGGGGTCGCCAACGGCCAGATCGACGGTATCAAACGCCTGCGCGAGCTGGCACGCCAGCGCGCTAGCGAAGGCGCAAGCACACAGGCCGACCTGATCCAAGCGCAGTCACGGGTCGAGGCAGCGCAGTCATCACTGATGGCCATCCAGACCCAGTTGCAGCAGCAGCGCATCAAGCTGCGTATCATGATCGGCCGGGACATCCCTGAACCCGGCGTCAGCGTGCCGGAGTCGCGCTTGCTGCAAGCCGTTCAGGGAATCGAGCCGACCCCGGAGTACCCCGTCTCCGTGCGCCTGGCCGAGGTCGAGGTGGAAGCGGCGCAGGCGCAACTGTCGCTAGCCAAATCCAACACCATGCCGACCTTTACTGTCGACGGTGGCGTCAGCAAGTACATGGGCAACGCCGGCGAGATGGCGGGTGATCGCGTGTATACGCTCACCGTGGGCGTCAAGCACGACCTGTTCGCCGGCGGCGCCCCCTCGGCGCGGGTGCGCGGCGCTGGCCAAGCGGTACGTGCGGCGGAAGAGCGTATATACACCAAGAAGCTTGAGGCCAGCGACGAGTGGACCGCCTTGCAGCAGCAGATGAACGGACTGCAGGAGCGCCTGAAGGTGCTCGCCGAGCGCGAGAAGAACATTCATGACACCCAGCAATTGTACCGTGAGCAGTACCTCTCGTTGGGTACCCGCACGCTGCTTGACCTCCTTAATACCGAGCAGGAAATCTTCCAGGCGCGCAGCGACCTGGTGAACGCACGCCACGAACTCTGGGCCGCCCAGGTTAGTTTCATCAACGCCACCGGCCATATGCACGACATCTTCCAAATCAAGGGAGAGATCTAATAATGACCGCGCAAGCGCAGAAGTCTGGAGCTGCCTACGCTCCCTGGTTGGACGCGATGCTGTTCCTGGCCCGGCACTACCGCCTCGACGTTTCCGAAGAGCGGGTGCGGGTCGACTTGGAGTGGATGCCCTCCCGGGACCTTGACCAGCAACTGCAGCGCATGGCTCGCGACATGGGTATGTCGCTGCGCAGTGAGCCGCTGAGCAAGGGCGTGCTGGATCCCTGGCGCTTGCCGGTTCTTGCGCAGTTCTCCGGCGACCAAGTTGGGGTCATCGAGAGCGTTGATGGTCAGGGCCTTGTCGGTGTGCGCCTGAGCGGTGAGCAGGGCGTCCTTCAGGCCCTGCCGGTGAGCGAGGTGTGCGAGCGGGTGCAGCGGGTGTTCTGCCTACGTCCGGAAGTCGCCGTGCCCGACATGCGCGTCGATGACTACATCAAGCCATATGAGCCGAACTGGTTCTGGGGCATTGTGCTCAAGGACTGGCGCCGCTATGGCGACGTGATGCTCGCCTCAATGGTGGCCAACGTGCTGGCGCTGTCCTCGATGATCTTCTCCATGCAGGTCTACGATCGCGTGGTGCCGGCGCAGTCCGAGCCGACCCTGTGGGTGCTTTTCGGCGGCGTGATGTTGGCGGTGGCCATTGAGTTCAGCATGCGCCTGGCGCGCACCAGCCTCAGTGACAAGATCGGCAAGCGCGCCGACCTTCGTATCTCCGACCGGGTCTTCGGTCACGCCCTTCGCCTGCGCAACGAGGCCATGTCGAAGTCCACCGGCTCGTTCATCTCGCAGTTGCGTGAGATGGAGCAAGTGCGTGAACTGATTACCTCAACCACACTTGGCGCCCTGGCTGATCTACCGTTCTTCTTCCTGTTCCTGTTGATGCTCTGGGTGGTCGGCGGCAGCATGGCGCTGGTGCCCATGGCGGTGCTGCCGCTGCTGATCATTCCCGGCCTGCTGGCGCAGAAGCGCCTGGCCAAGCTGTCCAAGGAAGGCATGCGCGAGTCATCGATCCGAAATGCCATCCTGGTGGAGGCGGTACAAGGCATCGAGGACATCAAGCAACTACGCGCCGAGCAGCGCTTTCAGAGCCAATGGAATCACCTCAACGCCGTGTCGGCGGACATCAGCATGCGCCAACGCTTTATCTCAGGCGCGCTCATGACCTGGACCCAGGAAGTGCAGACTCTGGTCTACGCGGTGGTGATCTTGGTCGGCTGTTTCCAAGTGATGGAAGGCAGCATGACCACTGGCGCGCTGATAGGCATGTCAATATTGTCGTCGCGGATGATTTCACCGTTGGCGCAAATATCCGGGATCATGGCGCGCTGGCAGCAGGCCAAGGTCGCCCGCGAGGGCCTTGAAGAACTGATGAAGCGCCCGGTGGAAACCGCCGAGACAGGTCGCATGTTGCACCGCCCAGTGATCCACGGTGACTTCGCCATGGAGAATGTGCGTTTTCGCTACCGTCAGGAAGATGCCCGCCAAGCTATCGAAGTGCCCCAGCTGAAGATCGCCGCGGGCGAGAAGGTCGCCATTCTTGGCCGCAACGGCGCCGGCAAGTCCAGTCTCCTGCAACTGATGGCCGGGATGTACCGGCCGCAGGAAGGCATGCTTATGCTCGACTCGCTGAAGCTGGAGCTGATCGACCCGTATGATGTGCGCCGCGACGTGGCCTTCCTCAGCCAGCAGGCCAGCCTATTCTTCGGCACGCTGCGCGAGAACCTGACCATGGGCCGGCCCAACGCCAGCGACGATGAACTGCTCAACGCCCTGCGCCTGAGCGGCGCTCTGGCCCTGGTACAGGCACAGCCAGAAGGCCTCGACTACCAGATACTCGAAGGTGGTCGCGGGCTTTCCGGCGGCCAGCGCCAGACGCTGCTGCTGGCCCGCACCTTGTTACGCGACCCGCGCGTGCTGCTACTGGATGAGCCCACCGCGTGGCTCGACGAAGTCGCCGAGCAGCAACTGATCAACAACCTGCATCTCTGGCTGCATGACCGCACATTGGTAGTGGCCACCCACCGTCCCGGCGTGCTGCGCTGGGTCGACCGAATCATCGTGGTCGACAACGGCAAGGTGGTGCTTGACGACACCAAACAGGCTGTGCTGAACAAACTCAGCCAGCAGGTGGCGAAACCATCTGCACCGCAGCCGGCGCAGACACCCGATCAGCCCCTCGCCCGTGCCCCCACGACTACGCCGGCGACGATGCCAGCGCCCACGCCGCCATGACGGTGCGCGCATTCGCAGTCGCCGAAAGCTACCGCGCGGTCGATGCAGCCTTCGACGGATGAAGGCCGCATCGCCTAAGTGTTCCGGCCAGCGGGCTAGCGATGGAATACATTAAGGACGCGGGTCGGGCCCGCGTCGGGAGTTATCATGCAGGTCAATTCGATTCAACTGCCTAAGCCCTCCGCGCCGAGCCATCCGGCTGCGTCCTGCGGCGACCTTTTCACCGAACAACAGCGAGCCCCGCGTGTCTCGCGGCTGATCAGGGGTGCTTTCGCCGGCGTGCTGGCGCTGCTGGCCTGGGCCTACATATTCGAGCTGGATGAAGTTTCTACCGGCACTGGCAAGATCATTCCTAGTTCCCGCGAGCAGGTCATCCAGTCGCTGGAGGGCGGTATTATCTCGCAGTTGCGGGTCAAACAGGGCGACTTGGTGGATGCTGGCCAGGTGCTGGCACAGCTGGACCGTACCAAGACCGAGTCCGCAGTAGGAGAGAGCGCCTCACGGGTGCGCTCGGCTCTCGCCATGGCGGCGCGCCTGCGTGCCGAGGTGGACGGCGGCGAGCTGGCGTTTCCGGCACAAGTGCTGGAGGAGCCGGACTTGGTGAAGTCCGAGACCGCGCTGTACAAATCCCGCCGCGAGGGCCTGCAGAAGACCCTAAACGGCATCAGTGAGGCCCTCGGCCTGGTCAACAAGGAACTGCAGATGACCACGCGTCTGGCCTCGGTCGGCGCGGCGAGCAATGTCGAAGTTCTGCGGCTGCAACGACAGGCCAACGAGCTGCAGCTGAAGGCCACCGATACACGCAATCAGTACCTGGTAAAGGCCCGCGAGGACTTGGCGAAGGCTAACAGCGAAGTGGAGGCGCAGCAGTCGGTGACCCGCGGCCGCGCCGATTCACTGTCGCGTCTGACCGTCACCTCACCGATGCGCGGCATCATCAAGGACATTGAGGTCAGCACCGTCGGCGGAGTGATTCCGCCCAACGGTCGTTTTATGGTCATCGTCCCGGTGGAGGACCAACTGCTGGTAGAGGCACGCATCTCGCCGCGCGACGTGGCCTACATCCATCCCGGTCTGCCGGCCCTAGTCAAGATTAGCGCCTATGACTACTCCATCTATGGCGGCCTGAAGGGAGAGGTGGTGAACATCTCGCCGGACACCATCCAGGATGAAGTGCGGCGCGACCAGTATTACTATCGGGTATTCGTGCGCACTGAGACCGACGCACTGAAGAACAAAGACGGAAGGAGCTTCTCGATCTTCCCCGGCATGGTCGCTACCGTAGATATCCACACCGGCAGCAAGACCGTCTGGGACTACCTGACCAAGCCGCTCAATCGCGCGCGCGAAGCGCTGCGCGAACGCTGAGTGACACCGATGAAAGTACGCACGCCCAGCTACCGCGAGCGCCGCGAAGTCGAGAGCGCCGGCAAGCACGCCAGCGAACTGTTCGCCGAGGGTCGCCACGAGGAGGCACTACAGCTTTGCCTACAGACAGCCCGGCGATGGCCGCAGTTGGCACCTGTGTGGGTCGACGCGGCAGTTAACTGCGTGAAGCTGGAGCGCTGGCAGGAGGCGATAGACCACGCTAGCCGCGCCCTGCTCTGCGGCGGCAGTAGCCTGGCCCTGTTCGACGCGCTTTCGCACGCCAACTCCGCGCTGCGCCGGTGGGACGAGGTGCGCCGCCATGGACTGCACGCGCTGAACCTGCGCGAGAGCCAGTTCGGCGGGGAGCCGCCTATCGCTCATGAGTCGCCAGCGCTGCCGCCAGCGCCCTGCGCGGCGACCCGCGAACGGAACCTAATCGCATTTTCGTTGTTCGGCGATAGCTCCAAGTACTGCGAGACCGCCGTGCTCAACGTGATCGAGCAGCCGCACCTATATCCGCACTGGACCTGCCGCTTCTACATTGATGATAGCGTGCCCGAAGCCATCGTCCATCGCTTGCTTGAGCACGGCGGTCAACTGGTGCGCGTCGACAAGGCCCAGCATCGGTGGCCGGGGCCGATGTGGCGCTTTCTCGCATTGGACGACCCTCAGGCGCAGCGCATCCTGTTCCGTGACGCCGACTCGGTGATAAGTAGGCGCGAAGTGGAAGCTGTGGACGAGTGGCTGCGCAGCGACAAGCTGTTCCACGCCATGCGCGACAACGGCACCCACACCGAGTTACTGCTGGCAGGGCTGTGGGGCGTGGTCGGCGGGGCGCTGCCGAAACTGGCCGAACTTGCTCGGCCCTTCTTCGCCGCGCCGCTGGCCTCACGACACTTCGCCGACCAGTACTTCCTGCGCGAATATGTCTGGCCCTACGCCCGACGCAGTCTGCTGCAACACGACTCGATGTTTGGCTTCTTCGGCGCCGCTGGCTTCCCCGGCGGGCCGATGCTGGAAAATTTTCACGTCGGATATGCAGAAGGCTCGCCCAGGTTCAGCCTGCCCTGCGTGTTGGCGGAAGGTAGCCCGGTGCGCTGGACCTTGTACCGCCGCGAAAGGGAGGGCGAGCGCGCGGTCTGCGACTATCGCGCAGTCGTGAGTGGTGGGGAGGTGACGGGCAATATCCCGGCCCGCTATGCGGAATGGATTCGTGATGGGGAGGCTCGCATCGTCCTGAGCCCGCTCAACCATTGAGAACCGCAGGAGCACACTATGTTCGCAAATCGCGGGCATGGCTTGCTCATTCTGACTGTGGGGGCTGATAGCCCTGATCGAGCCGCATTACCCGAAGGGTGAAGGCGACCGTCCGGCCTATCCGTTGATGGCGATGCTGCGCGTGCATCTGATGCAGAACTGGTTCGGCTACAGCGATCCGGCGATGGAGGAGGCGTTGTACGAGACCACCATCCTGCGCCAGTTTGCCGGACTGAGCCTGGAGCGCATTCCCGACGAAACCACCATCCTCAACTTCCGGCGCCTGTTGGAGAAGCACGAGTTGGCGGCTGGGATTCTGGCGGTGATCAATGGCTACTTGGGTGGCCGGGGTCTGTCGCTGCGCCAGGGCACTATCGTCGATGCCACGCTGATCCACGCGCCCAGTTCGACCAAGAACCAGGATGGCAAGCGTGCCCCGGAGATGCATCAAACGAAGAAGGGCAACCAGTATTACTTCGGCGCGAAAGCGCACATTGGTGCCGACGAAGAATCGGGCTTGGTGCGCAGCGTGGTGGTAACCGCCGCCAATGTCGCGGACATCACCCAGGTCGACAAACTGTTGCGCGGCGAGGAAAACGTGGTGTGCGCTGACGCCGGTTATACCGGAGTCGAAAAGCGCCCTGAACATGAAGGCCGCCCAGTCATCTGGCAGGTCGCGGCTCGGCGCAGCACCTACCAGAAACATGGCAAGCGCAGTGCCTTGTACAAAGCGATTCGCAAGATTGAGAAAGCCAAGGCCCAGGTGCGTGCAAAGGTCGAACACCCCTTCCGCGTGATCAAGCGGCAGTTCGGCTACGTGAAGGTGCGCTTCCGTGGATTGGCCAAGAATGCCGCGCAAATGGTGACGCTGTTTGCCCTGTCGAATCTGTGGATGGCCCGCCGACATTTGCTGGCCAGCGCAGGAGAGGTGCGCCTGTAATGCGGAAAATGGCTGCTGTGGGGTGCTCGCAGCAGCGAAAAAGAGAGTGAAGCGCGACGAATCTGAGTGTTATGGATCGAGAGGGCGCTTTCAAAATCGGCAGGCGCTGGAGTTAGCCAGAAACGCATGGCTACTTCAGGCCATCCTTAACAGCCCTAGGACAAGTCAATCAAAAGCTATAAACAGCAGATTCCATCTATTCGTATACGCTCGGCGGGCGGCTTTCGATTTCCTCCACAATCCACATTCCACGTGGGGCGCGAATAATTAGCTGGACAGCTTGGTTTTCAATCGCAACAAACTCAATCTCAATTCCTTGCGTTAGCAGCAAGCGCATAATTCTGTCATCGACTTGGCCGTTGAGAATATTCAAAGAAATAACATCGCCGGTACGGTTTCTGCTTTGGTAGATTTGCATCATTATCCTCCTCTAATAGAAGCCAATACACACATTAGCGACTCTCAATAAGGAATAAGAAAAATCTTATAAATCCGGAGCGACCTCGAGCTTTCGATCAAACTCAGCCGCCGGACATGTAAAGAAGGGCGTCAGAAACAATCTGACTAGTTGCTCATTTTTTTGCTTTTAGCTGCTGCAAGCGCTTCGCAGCAGTCATTCGTCTTACTACGTTCACCCTGTTTTTTGCCAAACTCGGTGCGTGGATCAACTTGGCAGCAATGATGTAAAACTGTCGCAGCGGCAGCCCTCTGGCAGCCGTTAATCACGATCAGAATTCCTGTCATCGCCTCGCTCCTCGCCAGCAGTCGACGGAAGCTAAAGATGGCCTGAAATAGCCTGGTATTTTCAGCTGACGTCAGGATTAGCCAATTTTTGAACGTGGCCGAGCGATCCAAAATAACCAGATCGTCCGAATGCCTTGCGGTGACAATGCTGCCTGTGACGGCTTCTGCGGTCGGCTCCAGCCTGAGTACGTGTCTCGCTAGTCGTATCGAGACCGTGATAAAGCTCAGGTGGGATCTATTGGACTACATTGAGCGGTTTCATAGCCCTCGAATGCGTCATGTGGTCGCCCAGCAAGATTTGAAATTTTCAGCTCTTATCAAACCGCTAGTAGAAATTGAGTAGAATCCGTTACTGCGAAACGCAATATGCCGCCAGGTAATTTCGCGCCACTCAAGGCTCACTCTGAATATATGGCTTTACTTGCAAAAAAGTAGCATTCATTTAAAGTGGTCTGAGAAAACCAGTAATTCAATATTGGACTTGACCCCTAGCTTTCTCATTCCGGAGATCTTCTGGGCGCTGACAGTTTTGATGCTCTTGGATAGTGATCTGGCTATTTCGCAAACTCTAAGTCCGGACATGAACATCGAAACTATTTTTCTCTCTTCAGTGGTAAGCGTAGCCATTTCATCGAAAAACTTTCCTCTCTCTCCATCTCTTTTCCCCATATCCGAGAGCGCCCCCGATATTAATGAAAATTGCTGAGTCATGGCTTCGGTGCCTAAAATCACCCCCCCAACTCCAATCTGAGTTAGAATTTTTATTAGGGTTATGTCTGCCGCTGGAATATGGATTAATAATGTGGAATTAGGGAGCTGTGTTTTTAGCAGAGAGACCATCGCAACGACGAAGGAGGGCTCCTTGAATTTTGAAACGCTCAATAATATTACTTCTAATTCCAGCCCGATTAATATGTTTTCAATACCTAAGAGGTCGTACTCTTGATTGTCATCCAGTGCTGATAGGCACGCGTCATCGGCATAGAGGCTTGCAGTTCCATGTGCTGATCTGAAGTGGATTCTTTTCATATTAAGCTCCCGACTTTTACCCGCTAATATTGCGACGCAAGCTCTCAGTTGCACATGAGAATATTCTTATAATTGTCGCCTACTATAAGACGCGACCGAGCCATCAGCTCTGTTTCTATTTCAGCGCGCAGCGCATCCTCCTCGAGCTCTGTGTTCGAGCCCACTCGGAAACTCTCTGTGGCTTCGAGGCTCAGCAGCTCATCAGGCAAGCCCCCGATAGTGAAGGGAGGCAGGTTACATCGGCGGTAAGCCATGCCGCTGAGTGCGCCAGAGCAAGCGGTCAGCAGCGATCAGCCGTGCCTGTATCAGAGCATCGTTATTGCGCTGTAAGCGTGCGGGGAATACGCCTTGCGTTAGCTCGGCATCCACTGATGCGGCAGCAACTGTTCGATCTCACAGGCCTTCTGCGTCGGTAACCGCGTCAGTACGTCTTCGAGGGGGCGTACTGATCGTGCCCGTTCATGCGCGCCGACTGGATCAGACACATGATTTACCGCTGTGCAGCGATCCAGCGAAGAGCCAGTTTGACCTACTGAGCGTCCACGGCCTGATCTGGTTCTCCACGGCATTGTTGTCGATGGGCGCGGCACCGTGATCCATGTAGCGCGTCAGCGCTACCCAGCGCTTCAAGCTGTATCCAGCGCCTTGGCAGTGGCTGAGCCCTCGGGCACAAGCTCGCGTTGAGTCGCCATCCACTCATGCAGCTTTTCAGCGATGGGCACCGCCGTTTCCTGGCGTAATCGCCAGCGATCTTTATCGCTCATGTCTTTGACCTGCCGTTCGACTTCGTACAAACCGCCGATTGAGTGCAGCTTCTGTTCGGCCAACTGACTTTTATTCGCCACATGCAGGTAGATATCGTCAAGCAGGACGGCGGCTACAGCGACAACCATCTTGGCGGGTTAGCTGGGATGATTGCCGGTAGGCTTAGATCATGGTTGGCCAAGGCTGCGGGCAATTGCAGGTTCTGTCTCGCCGCTTGCAGTTTCTGAACGAGCTCGCTGGTGCGCGTGAATAGCACCCGGTATCCAGCGTCGATCAGGGCATGTCCGATGGCTGATCCGAGGTGGCTTTTCTCATTGCCCGGTGGGCCGAAGATCAGCACATTGGCCCCTTTCTCCAGTCAGGCATCACCGCTGGCCAACGCCATCACGTGTGCCTTGGAGACCAGCACTGGGTTCGAAGGCGGCCAGGGTCTTGGTCGGATCGAGGCGAGACTCTGTTCGGTGTCGTTCGATGCGCCGCTTGGCCCGTTCGGCCAGCTCGTGCTCAAGCAAGGCGCCGAGCAGTCGGGTTGCCTGCCAGCTTTCCTTATCAGCGCGCTGCGAAAATTCTGGCTAGATTCGGCCGATGGTGGGCAGTCGTAGCTCGTTGAGCATTAACGTCAGGCGGGCGGCATCAATTGTGACCGGCGTATTCATGCTGATTCCACCAGGCTTAGCAGGGTGTCATAGCAACTGGGCAGTGGCATCTGAACATGAACGACTGGGTGCTCAGCTGCCAGTGGCGAGAATTCCTCACGCAGTACTTCCAGTTTCGGTAAATCGCCGTCGGTCGGTATGGTTTCTAGGCGCAAGGCCGGAACAGCCTCAATTCATTGAGAGAGGCTACGGATGAGGCGCGCACAACCGTCCGGGTAGCAGGCTGGCCATTTGGCCGTGATGGATTTGTCACCCAGCGCAAGTGCGATCACTGCCGTCTCATTAACTTGCTACCTGGGCATCGTTTGCAGGGGTGCGAAGGCTGGCAGCGATGCTGTATAAATCGGCAATCACTTGCGAATGACGTTGGCGTTGATGCCATGGCTGATGGCGACGCTGGAGACTGAGGCCCCGGGTTGCAGACATTCCTGCACGACCTGGGCCTTGAAAGATTTGGGGTAAGAGCTTCGTTGGCGCATGAAAATCCTGGCAATAAGGGTAATCGTGTCCGCTAAAAAATGCGGACGCAATAATGTCAATTGCTGAGGAGAGTGGCTAGGACGTTGATTTTCAAACGCTTACAAAAGACTTGGCGAGAAAAAATGATAACTGCAAGTAAAGGCACGATGCGATGTCCAAGAACTCCGAAGGACTAATGCATTGTGGGCTCCGCTGTGGATGAGGGAAATACCGCATTGACCGCTGAGCATATGCAATGGCTACCCCGCTGGGATCCGACAAGGATTACTCAGATAATGAGCCCACAGCCCTTTCACCGAACACGTAACAGACGCGCTGGCCCAAAAGCTCTACAGGTATATCCTGTTTCTCTCGGACTAGATCATCGATGGTCACAACCCAGGAATCGCCGTGAGGCCAGCCATGGGCTTTGGCTGCCAGTAGACTACACACTGCTTGCCCTTGATGTTTGCGTCCAAGGCATGCCCTGAGCAATCCAAACCCATGAACCAGATGAGTTAATGCGGTGACTTGGTCACGACATACGCAGGTGTTTTTCGACATTTGCGCGAGGAGGCGAACCCCTCCTGCCTCTTGATAAAGCTCGTCACCGCCAAGGCGTTCAAATAACGCGATCACGTTTACAGGCAAGCCCGAGCTCATTAGCTCTTCAATCGCCAGGTAGATTCGGCAATTGACGTATCCCCCGAAATCTGAGGGATTCAGATCTGGAGCGACATCCCACCAAGGGGCGTTGTCGATCATCAAGTATCCGAGCAGATGTTTCTCCACCAGTGCCGCCGTGACTTCAAATGCCGAGTCTAGACTGTTGTCGGTATCCATGTTCATCTTCCTGAGAAAAATGACTAAACGCCTTGATAACAACTGCGTGAGAGCTCTCCACCTCAATAAGGAACACACTTGAGCTTGTGCCGGAACCAGAAGAATCTTAAACTGATCGGCGCGGCTCCTCCGACTGCCCTCGCAAGCGCGCTGTCCCCTGCTGCGCGCCTTGATCCAAATTTCTCGCTTCACATATGGCATCATCGTCTCAGCCGACCTCTGCATCCAGGACCTTACGGCTTTCAAAATCCATTCAAGGGGGAATGCATTGGGAGCAACGATGCTGCGACGATTTCAACAGAAAGTATTATCTGTCAGCCTTGAGGTTACCTTGCAGCGTAATATGAGCGACTATTAGCTTGGCGAAATTCGGAAGCACATCCAGGAATGCATCAGACTCTTTTCGCAGGAGGGTGATGGCGAAGAGAGTGAGGCAGTGTCTATACCGCTCGCCGCTATCTTCAACTTTCTGTTTGCGAAGAACGCCAGTGCTATCAGCAAACTACCGTTGGAACATCTCTTCCACCACTTCAAAGACTACCGACTTGGGCTTGCACTTGCGTGGGTAAGAATAAAGACGGATGTGAAGGCCGAGCCCGCTACCCTGGCGACCATCTTCACAATCCGTGATCTGGTTTTTCATCGTCAATGAACAACTATCGGCAGTAACCGGATCCATGCCATGCATAGCAAATCTTTGAGCTAAGTACCTCTGGGCAGTGCTCCTGACGAACCTCGCATGCGATGTTGCGTTACCGCCGTTTCGACTACCGCCAGCAGAGCCTCCACACCTGCAGCATAGCTTACCGGCTTGAACTCTGCTGCTGTCCTGAGTCGAGCAAAAACTTCCTTCACGGCTCCCTCCTGCTCGATTGTACCGATCATTGTTCCCAGCAACTCAGCAGTGTCCGACCATCCCTGCCTAAACATCGCCTTGTCTACATGACGTGGTATTTGTTGGAGAACAGTTTTTAGATCGTTAACCATTTTCTAGCCTCCTTGGAACGTTGTACTCTGATGCCTGAATGCTCAGGATGTCGATATCAGATGTTTCTCAATAGGAAAGTTATCGAGTGCGAATTTACAGCGGCACAAATCGCCGCGCGCCCCGTCGTCTCGACTCATAGCCTCTATAAATGGGTAAAGGCTGGGGTTCTACCCCGTTAAAACGAACGCTTTCGATTAAACCCACGCCGAGCTGAAGGAATGTTCATGTCCAAGACCAAGAGATACAGCCCCAAGTTCAAACGGGAATCCATCGAATTATCTCGTCGCTTGCAGATTCCACGGTCATCTGGCCACTCATTCCACGAGCATTCGGCCACCGATTCCACGGTGATGCGACCACCCGATCAGGCAGGCAGCCACGTCGCATTTATCCATGCGTGAGATTCGTGAGCTACTGCGCCTCAAATTCGAGATCGGCCTATCATCTCGCCAGATTGCTTCCAGTGTGCAGGTTGGTCGTGCCACCGTCGGCGAATACCTCAGCCGCTTAGCCGCCAGCGCGCTCAACTGGCCGTGTGCGCTGTCCGATGTCGAGCTGGTACGCCGGCTGTTTCCCTCGGCCCCAGTGCTGCCCAGCGAGCAGCGGCCAAAGCCAGACTCGGCCTAGGTGCATGCCGAGTTGCGCAGGCCTGGCGTGATCCTGATGTTGCTCTGGCAGGAGGATCGTCTGAGCCAGCGGCAAGGCTCCCACTGCAGTTGGTTCTGCGAGCACTACCGGGAGTGGGCTGGCAAGCTCGATCTGGTGATGCCCCAGGAGCATCGTGCCGGAGAGAAGTTATTTGCCGACTACGCTAGCCAGACGGTGCCGGTGATTGACCGCCACAGCGGCGAGATCCGATAGGCGCAGGTGTTTGTCGTGGTGCTCGGGACTTCCAGCTACACCTTCGCCGAGACCACCTGGTCACAGCAGTTGCCGGACGGATTAGGCCCCCATGCGCGCTGCCTCGCTTTTCTAGGTGGGTTGCCGACGATCGTGGTGCCGGACAACCTGCGCAGCGCGGAGAGCAAGAGCCGTCGCTACGAGCCGGACATCAACTCCAGCTATCGTGACGTGGCTGAGCACTACGGTGCGGCGGTGGTGTCGGCGCTGGCCCGAAAACCACGTGACAGGGCCAAGGCCGAGGTCGGCGTGCAGTTGGTCGAACGCTGGGGCGCTCGCAGCGCTGCGCGACCGTCGGTTTTTCTCCTTGGGCGAACTCAACAGTGCCATTGCGGTGCTGCTGGAGCGACTCAGTCGACAGCCATTTCGCAAGCTGCCAGGCTCCCGGCAATCCTGACCCTGCCTCGTTTCCGCGTACATCAAGTCATGCAGCCAAGCGTGCATTCTACCATGCGACAGGCGCAAGGAATCCGTTAGCTGAGTGCAAGCGCTGCCGGTTGTACCAGCCCTCGATCCAATTGACGATGTCCAGCCTGGCCTGCGCCCGTGTTTCGTAGCGTACCTAGTAGATGCGTTCGAACTTCAGGGTCTTAAAGAAACTCTCCATCGGCGCGTTGTCCCAGGCGTTGGCCTTCCTGCTCATGGACATTGTGATACCCAGGTCAGCCGCCAATGCCTGGTGCCGGCCGCTGGCATACTGCGACCCACGGTCGGTATGCACCATCAGGCCCTTGCCCGCTTGCGTTGCTACCAGGCCGATTGCAGCGCGGCGCACACCAAGGTCGCATCGATGGCGTCGGACATCGACCAGCCTGCGATCCGCCTGCCCGCCAAGTCCATCACCGCCGCCAAGTACAACCAGCCCTCGCGGGTGGGCACGTACGTGATGTCGGCCACCCAGGCCTGATCGCGCTGCCAGCCATCGAAGCGCCGATCCAGCAGGTTCGGGGCCACCGGCAGGCGGTGCGCCGAGTGAGTGGTCACCACGAACGGCCTTCTGTATACCGGCCTCAAACCTTGGCGCCGCAGGCTCTTGCGAACCCGCTCGGCGCTGACAATCTGACCCTGCTGGCGTAGCCTCTGGACGATTCGAGGACGACCATAGCTGCGGCGACTGGTCTGGTGGATGGCAGCAACCTTGGCATCCAGTGCCTGATTAGCTTACGCCCTGGGGCTGAGCGGACGAACACGCCACTGACAATAGCCACTTCGTGAGACGCCCAACACGCGACACAACTAGCTGACGGAGTACTGATCGCGATGCTTGTCGATCCAGGCGTACTTCATCGCGACACCTTGGCGAAGTACGCCGTCGCTTTTCGTAGGATTTCTACATCCAGCTTCGCTTCGGCCAATTCCCTACGCAGGCGGCTGTTCTCGGCCTCCAACTCGCTGACGGGGCGCCGTGCAGGCGCCTCACTCGCTGTGCTACCAGCAACCGCCGAGGCAACGCTCCGCCTGGACCAATTCCCCACCGTGGCCACCGGCACGCCAAGGCGCCGTGCCGCTTCGTGACCACCCACCGAGGCTGCTAGCCTGACCGCCTCAGCCTTGAATTCCTCTGTGTACCGCCTCTTGGGCAACCTGCCTTCTTTCATCTCGATTCTCCGTACCTGTGAAGTTTCCAACTTCTTGCTGTACGTGAAATCGAGGCAGGGTCAAGTGCCAGAAGGCGGTTCATGAGATGGCTGGTCGTCAGCAGTGCGTTGGGCGTGATTTCCCTGGCTTCGGCCAATCTTCGCAGATGCTCTGCGAGCAGTTCGACACCGGCGCTTTCCGCCAAACTGCGTTGATGGAGCAGGGTGTCGCGTTGGTACTCGGAGAGTTGCCGGCGGCCGCAACTGGCCAGGCTTTCCAGGACATCCAGCGCCGGTTCGACCAGGCGCATGGCGAGGCTGGGCGGCTCGATGAAGGCGGCGGCGTCCGCCTTGCGCTCGAACAGTCGCTGGATGCGCTCGAGAAAGCGTCGGTTGAGGCTCAGCCCGCCGCGCATCGTGGCTTCGAAGTCCAGCGACAGGCAGCGCAGTTCGCCCTTGTCGCGAATCAGCAAGGCCAGTGGCTCCAGGCGCCGGCGCCGGCCATCGAGCCAGGGGTGCACCAGTACGGCACGGATGTCGTCGCGGGCCTTCTGCACGCGTTCCAGGTTGTCCAGGCGCTGGCGCCTCTCCAGCGTGCAGGGCAATTGCAGTTCCAGGCGATTGTTCTGGGCGTCCAGCAAGGTCCAGCGCAGCACTTGCCGGGTTTCGTCCAGCAGCGCTTCCTCGCAATGGCTCGGCCGCAGCAGCAGGGCGGTGGGAAGGTCGGCACCGAGGGTGGCGCTGGCTTCGAACAGTGCGGCCAGTTGCTGCCAGTCAGCGATTCCCAGGCCGTCGATACGCGGGTCGTCGGCTGGCCAGCGCGGCAGGGGGTGCCCATGGCCTTCGCCGTTCGCTGCCAGGCGGCCGTCATCGGCCTGACGAGGCGCTTCCAGGCGCAGCGGTGATTGGCATAGCCGTTCGGGGGTGGATTTCCACAAGGATTGCTGGGCCCAGACGCTATCACGCTGGAAGCTGGTATCGTTTCCGTCCGGCCGAGCCAGGCTGACTTCGCGTACCTCGCTCTCCTGGCTGTCCCAGAATGCCAGGGTCAGCCCGCGGGCGCCGCCGGGTGTCGTCCACCAGTGCGCGCCCAGCGGCAGCAGGTCGAGGCTGGCGCCGGGCTGGTAGGTGCGCCGCAAGCGGCCGCGCAGGGCCGGCAGGCGGGTTTCGTCGGCGCACCGCAGGGCCAGGCACAACGCCTGCACCAGGGCCATCTGCATCAGGCTTTCGCGTTCGCTGCTGTGGTCGTCGCGCCTGGCCAGGCATTCGACCTGTCCACCCAGGGTGCGCAGGTGGCCAGCCAGGCGTGGTAAGCCTTCGGTGCGTGCCGAGAGGTTGAGCATGCGCAGTTGCACCGCGCTGGCCGAGCTGACGTGGGACAGCCCCTGGCGTAGCAGTTCGCCCAGCAGTTGCTCAATGGCATCGAGCAGGTGGGCTTCGGTCTGGGACAGGCGCAGCGGATCGGTAGCTGGCGTTTCGCTCGTATCCGTCCATGTCCAGGCGCGTTCCTGATTCTGGAATAGCAGCGCCAGGGTTGCAAGGTGCAGCCCTTTGCGCTCGTTCTCGCGGCTTTCCGAGAGCATGCCGGCGAAACCGCCACCGGCCAGGTAGAGGACCTCGCAGGAGATCGCCGGCAGTGCCAGGACTAGGCGCCGGCCCTCGCTCCGGTAATCCGCCCGGCCCAATTCTTCACACCATTGTCGCGCCTTGCGGCTGGCCACTTTGCCGGCCTGCTTCTGCAGTTGCTGCGGGTCGAGGGCGAGCGCTTCGTTCAGGGCGAGATTGACGTCTTCATGCTCCGCCTGTGCCGCGGGTGCTTCGTCCTCTTGTTGGCGTAGCCAAAGCACCGCCGCAAGGATGTGCTTGCAACAGCCGGTGGCCGGGCAGGTACAGCGCGCGGCGTCGATGCCGGTCTGGTCCAGGCTTACCTGCTGGCCGTCGGTTTCGATCAGGCCACCCTGTTCGCTCTGTTTCAGCCAGGCCAGTTTGCCGGCTTCCACATCCTTGCCGGCGCGGCGCAGAAGGCCAGCGTTGGCCAATACTTCCAGCGCATTGTCGTCGTAACTGAGGTAGCGCTGTCGCCAACTGCTCATTGCATCACCTCCGCCAGCCACTGGGCGAAGTGTTCCGGCGTCAGTGCGGCGATCTGCATGCCCCGGGCGGCCAGGCGCTTGCCCATGCTCGGGTCGTACACGGGCTGGGCGCGGTCGTCGAGGGCGGCGAGACCCAGCAGCTTCACCCGCGCCTGATGGAGGCGCGTCACGCTGCCCAGCAGCGGGCCGACGGCAGCGCCTTCCTCGAAATCGCTGATCAGGGTCAGAACGGTGCGTTGCGGGTTTTCCACCAGTTGCTCGCAATAGCGCAGAGCCTTGCCGATGTCGGTGCCGCCACCCAGTTGCACGGTGAGCAGCACTTCCACTGGGTTGTCTGCCAGGTGGCTGAGGTCCACCACCTGGGTATCGAACAGCACCAGGCGCACCCGTACGCTGGGCAGGCTGGCGAGGATGCTGGCACAGATGGCGCTGTACATCACCGAGTCGAGCATCGAGCCGCTCTGGTCGACGCAGAGAATGATGTCCCACGGCAATTGCCGGCGTACTCGCGCGTTGAAGCGCGGTGACTCGATCAGCAGGCGCTGGCGGTGCGGGTCGTAGTGCTTGAGGTTGGCGGCGATGGTGGCGCGCCAGTCGAAGTTCTGCGCGCTTTTGATCATCGAGCGGCGGAAACGGTTGCGCCGTCCGTGCAGGGCATTGGTGAAGGTGTTACGCAGGCGCTGGAGGATTTCCTCGACCACCTGGGCGATAAGCCGGCGCACCGCGTCACGGGTGTCGGCGCCCAGCCGGCCGCGCACACTGAGCAGCGCCTTGGCCAGCGCCGGGGTCGGTTCGAGGGTAGACAGGCTGCGCGGGTCGGTCAGCAGTTCGCTGATTTCATAGCGCTCGATGGCCTGCACCTGCAGGCGCTCGAAGGTGGACTGGGGGAACAGCTTGCGCGCCTGTTCCAGCCAGTTCAGCGCTTTCAGCTGGCTGGGGTCTAGCGATCCGCCGCGACCGCCCTGGCGGTGACCGCGGCGCTGGTATTCGCGGTTGTAGAGGTAGTCGAGGGTTCTGTCGATCTGTGCGTCGCCTTCGCCGAACTCGGCCTGGTGCAAGGCGCGATCGGCGTAGCGGCCGAGGATCAGGCGCCAGCGGCGGGCATTTTCCAACTCAGTCATGGCGTGCCTCCTGGGCCCAGTCCAGCAGGACATCGCGCTCCAGTGAGCGATTGAGCGCCAATTGCAGTTCGGCGCCGGCCAGCAGGTCGGCGCTGTCGAGTTCGTAGTGGGTATGCTCCAGCACGCCGGCGCCCAGGCCGTTGAGAGCCGCCAGGCTGTCGGCCAGGCGCCCGGTTTCCTGGGGCTTCAGGCGAGTGAAGGTGAGGCGCAGGTCGGGCAGGTGGCGGACGAAGGTTGTCTCGTCCCAGCCGGCGACCAGCGCATTGAGCGCCGGCGCCAGGCTTTCCGCGCGCAGGATCAGCTCCGGGGCGGCCTGGAGCAGGCCGCCGAGGAAACGCACCGCCTGCTCGCTGTCGGCGCCGGGACCGAAGCGCTGTTGCAGCGCCAGGGTCAACTGCGCATCGTCGCAGCGCCCATCGAGATAGCGCAGCGCCTGGAGCGCACCGGCCAGCCCCGGTGGCGCCAAGGGCAGTAGGCGTTCGAGGGCGACGGGCAAGAGTTCTTCTGGCAGTTCCAGTCCGGCCTGGCTGGTCCCCAGACTGAGGAGCTCGCGCAGGCCAAGTAGGGCGTTGATGGCGGCGCCTTCCTGTTCGGTCGGGCAGTGTTCGAGGCCCGGCAGGAGGAACATCGCGCTGGGCAGGATGCGCTGCAGCAGCGCCGGCAGTTCCGCGTGGCCGTCCAAGCCCAGCAGTTCACGGCCGCGCCAGAGGTGCAGCAGGCGTTGGCCGCAGGTCACCACCGAGGTCAGCTCCGGGTCCTCCTCCAGGTGTTCGGCGAGGCGCTCGTACAGACGTGGCAACTGGTCGCTCAAACCGATGGCGCCGGCGCGGGCCAGGAGCTGTACGGCGCGGCCAGCACTGCGGCCCTGTCCGTGCTCCTGCAGGGCGCGCTCCTCGTCGAGCAGGCTGCGCAAGGCTACCTCGCGCAACGTGCTGCCACGTTCGGCGCATTCGATCAGGCGTGCCTCGACCACAGGCGACCAGGCGTACTCCCACTCTTCGAACAGCAGGTCGAGGCCACTGCCATTGATGAAGTCCGGCCCGCCCTGGTGCTTGGCGAAGCGGCTGTCGAGGTAGCTCATCAGGTGCAGGAAGCGGCTGCGCTCGCGGTGCCGGGGCTTGCGGTACAGGTCTAGACGGGCACGCCGGGGCAGGCTGTCGCTGAGGTCCAGGCGATGCTGCAAGGCCAGGCATCGTGCTTCCTCCACCAGCGGCGGGGCGAGGGTGGAAGAAGGGATGTCGCCCAGCCGGTTGCCGCCCAGATGTTTTTTCACCGCATCGAGGAACGGCCCCTGGCCATTGCCCAGTTCGCCCTTGACGAAGCAGGAGTGAATGGCGTCGAGCAGGTCGTAGCGGCCGGGCCCCGGATGACCGCGCAAGCGGGCCAGGCCGGCCGCCTGTTCGGCGGCATTGCTGACGCTGGCGAAGGTCAGCGCATCGGCCAGTTGCTGTGCGCGGGTTTGCGCGGCGATGGCGCTGAGCAGGTCGGTAGCGATGTGTTGCCGCGTCAGCGGGCCGGCTTGCTCGTCGAGCAGTGCGTCCCAGATGCGTTGATGATAGGCCGGTGAAGGCATGCCGGAGGCATAGCCGTTGAGCGCGTCGAGGCGATCGAAACTGTAGCGGATCAACCAGGCATGGCCGGCCTGCGTGTCCGGGGCGGGCTGATGGGGCGTCGCGGCGTCGGCCAGGGCCTCCACCAGCGGCAAGGTGTGGAAACCACCGGTCACCACCAGCAGCGGCCCGTCGCAGCGCGCGCGCCAGGCCTGGATGCAGGCGAGCATGTGTGCCTCGCGGGCGAGCGAGCCTTCGGCGGCGAGCACCTCGTCCTCGTAGTCCAGGCGCGCCATGGCACACCAGGCGAAGGTGTCATCGAACAGCCTGCGCCAATCAGCCAGGTCCGCGCGGGAGCGCAGTTCGAACAGGTGCTCCCAGAGTTCGTCGTGGTCGCGGCAGTGCGCCTGCTGCGCGAGCGCCGCCAGGTAGTCGCTGTGCGCCAAGTAACGCTCGGTCATCAGGCTGTGGCTGTGTTCCTGATCCGTCTCGACCTCGGCCTGGCACGACCAGGGCAGGTCGATGAAGGCCAGATGGGCGCCGAGCCGATGCCCTTCGCGCAGGGCCTGCCATTCCGGTGAGTAGTCGCAGAACGGGAAGAATGCCGATTGCGGGCCGGAATCGGCCTGCGCCGTGCGGCGCTGCGCGAGGATTGCCAGTGGCGGCCGGCTGCGTGGGTCGAGCAGGTCGGGAATCAGCGCGTCGAAGTCCGCCGGCCCTTCGATCAGCACCGCCGCCGGCCGTAGTTCCTCAAGGAGCGAACGCAGGGCGAAGGCGCAGGCCGGGCTGTGGTGGCGCAGCGGGGCGAAATGCAGCCCTTGCTCCGCCAACACCTCGCGTTGTTGGCGAGCCGCGTGCAGGCGCGTGGGCAGGTTCGCCAGGCCCTCGGTCATTCCCAGATGCCCTTGCTGGCCTCGAAAAAGCGCTTCCATGACTCGTCGCGGCGGGCGCGTTCGCGGATCACGCTGTCCAGGTAGTGGCGCATGCGCTTACGGTCGTCGACGTTGTCCTTGAACACCACGCCGAGCAGTTGCCGTGCCAGTTCTGCCGGGCTCAGCCGGCCATCGCCAAAGTAGCGCGCTTCCAGCGTTGCCGCGTAGGCCACGCTGACCGCCTCGGCGGTGGACATCACCGCTTCCGGCGCCTTGATCGTGGTGCCTTCGCGGGTGCTGCCGGCGCGCAGTTCCTGGAATACCGTGACCAGCAGGCCGATCACGTCGCGCGGAACCTCGACCTTGCCGGCATCCGCTGCCAGCTCGCGTTGCAACTGGCGCATCACCAGTTCGATCTCGAAATCGCGGTCGCTGATGGGCCGTACGGTTTCGAAGTTGAAGCGGCGCTTCAGCGCGGCGGACATTTCATGCACGCCGCGGTCGCGCAGGTTGGCGGTGGCGATCAGGTTGAAGCCCGGCTTCGCCTGCAGCCGGCCGGCGTCACCGAGCTCGGGGATCATCATCTGCTTTTCCGAGAGCAAGGAGATCAGCACATCCTGGATCTCCGGCGGGCAGCGAGTGATTTCCTCGAAGCGCACCAGCTTGCCCTGGCTCATCCCCTGGTACAGCGGCGAGCCCACCAACGCGCGCTGGGTCGGGCCTTCGGCGAGCAGCAGGGCGTAGTTCCAGGAGTACTTGATATGGTCCTCGGTGGTGCCGGCGGTGCCTTGCACAGTGAGCTGCGAATCGCCGCTGATGGCGGCGGCGAGCAGCTCCGAAAGCATCGACTTGGCGGTGCCCGGTTCACCGACCAGCATCAGGCCCTGGCGGCCGAGCAGGGTGACGATGGCGCGGTCGACCAGCGCGTCGTCGCCGTAGAACTTGCGGCTGACATCCAGTGCTTCATCGCCGAGGATGAAGCGCCGCACCGCACGCGGCGAGCGCATCCAGCCGGGCGGCAGATCGGCGCCTGCCTGTTGGTCGGATTGCTCCAGGCGCTGCAGTTCCTCTGCATATTGCGCCTCGGCGGCCTGGCGGAGAACGGGGCTTACCATGGTGTTTTCTTCTCCCACTGCGCATCGAAGCCGCTGCAAGCGTCGGCGACGGCGCGGTAGTCGGCGTAGGTTTCGGCGAGCAGTACCGGCGAAATGTCGGCCAGCTTCAGGTTACCGTCCGACCAGCGACGGCCTAGCTTCTCGTAGGAAAGGTGGGTGAGTGCGGCTGGCACATTTTCTTCCGGCAGGCAGTTGCCGGTGAAACCGATGCAGACCCGCAATTTAAGACTGGCGAAGTCCTTGAAGTAATGGTCGAAGAAGCCACCGTCCTCGGCTGGCGCGCGCTGGTAGCCGAGCTTGGTCAGCACGCCGCGCAGGGTAAAGGTGTCGCTCATCCAGCCCTTGTGGTCCTCGATCTCGTGGCTTTCCCGAGTCGCATCGGTGGCAGGGAGCTCCGGCAGTTCTCGTGACATCTGCGGGAACAGCGGCTTGATCTTGTAGTCCTTGAAATGCCCGCTCCAGCCTTTGGCAGTTTCGCCATCCACCAGTGCGGCATGGGTCAGGCGGATATGGCGTCCCTCGGCCAGTTCGATTTCGTCGTCGTCCAGATCGATCAGGCTGCCGTCCTCGGTGGGGCGGAACAGCCGCAGCCCGCCCTCGGCGTCGACTTCCGCCCAGACCAGACGCTGCAGCAGGTGGTTCATCAGCGGGTGGGCGAACAGGTATTCGCGCCATTCCGCCACCGGCCACAGGCGTTCGGCACACATGGCCTCGTAGAGACGCTGGCTCTGCAGGTCGATGACCTGCTTGATCTCCTTCTTGCTGGTGGACAGCTGGCTCTTGGCTTCCTTGATCAGCGCCGGGTCGTCGCTCTTGCGCGGCTCGGGCAGAGCTTTGACCACCTTGCTCTCGGGGTTGCGCAGTTCCAGTTTCAGCGCCGCGTCCAGGCGTGCGGTGAACAGTCGCTCGCCGTAATGCAGGTTGAGTACGCCCTGCTCGTCGAAGCCGGCGCTGGGGATGGTGCGGTCCGCCAGTTCGTCGGCGCTCCAGGCATTGCGTTCGGCGATCTGTTCGATCAGCTCGCGCGCCTTCGCCTGCACGGAGGCGGTGCGGTGGCGGCGGGCGACGGAAAGCAGCAACTGGATCACCAGCGGATCGTCGCTGTTGGCAGCGGCCATCAGCATGGCCTCGATCTGCGCGCGACGCTGGTAGTGATCGCGCATGTAGCTCTGCAGCAGGCTGACCAGTTCATGGCCGGGGAGGGCCCAGGCGAGGGCGAGGATGCCCTTGTCGGCAATGGCGCTGCCCAGGTAGATACCCAGGTGTTCACGCTTGAGGCTTTCGAATATCTGCTCCGGCGTGGCGTTGGCGTATTCGGCCCCGTACTGCGCCCAGCTCTTGTACTGCTGGATGCGCTGGGTGTGGTTGGCCTGGGCGTAGGCGATGGCCTCTTCCAGGGATGGCGAGCGGGTGTCCTGGGCGATGAAACCGAGCAGCAGGCTCTTGCTCAGCGCGGCGCGGCTAGCCGGGGTCAGCAGTTGCAGGTAGCGGCTGAGCAAGGCGTTGCCAGCGGGCTCCTTGAGCTTGCAGGCGAGAATCACCCACCAGCGCGGGATGGCTGGGTCCGCCGGGCTGCCGTCGAGCCACTGGGCGGCGGGCAGGTGGTCGAGATCGAGCCAGGACAGGCTGGCGGGCGGCTTGGCCTGCAGTCCTTTCTGCGCCTCCTTGAGCAACACGGCAGGCGTGAGATAGCCGGAAATGTCCTGGCCCAGCGCCTCCAGGGCCGCCAGCAGCGAGGCGCGCACGGTTTCACGTTTTTCCTTGACCAGGGCCGTATTCAGCGCCTGCACGGCGGCGGGATTGCCCAGCCGCTTCAGCCAATCGGCAGCCATGCCGCGGATTTCCTGCTTGCTGGAGGTCAGCGCCTCTTCGGCCCGCTGGCCGATGTCCGCCAAGGTTTCCAGCAGACGCTGGGCCTCGCTGCGGTTGGTCTTGCTGGTACCCAGGGCTAGTTCCAGCAGTATCGGGATGAAGCGCGCCGGCAGTACCGGGAAGCGTTGCAGGATGTTCAGCCCCCAGGATTCGTTGAAGCCGTAGTAGCGATTGGAACTTTCCGAGGGGCGCAGGCCGAAGGCTTCTTCAAGGAATTCCGGATGGCTGGCGAAGAATGGCCACACGTTCTCTGGCGGCATCTGCTCCAGGGGCGAATTCCAGCCACAGCAGACTTCTGCGACTTCGCGCGCAGCGCGCTGGTGGCCAGCGCGCTGCATGGCATCTTCCAGGGTGCGCAGGTCGAGGCGGGCGAGGGCGTCGCCCTTGAAGCAGGAGCTCAGTTGGTACCAGTTGAAGTTGAAGGCGCGGATCAGGTGCAGCAGATTCATCTCTGGCAGGTTGGCCAGGTGCCGCTTGTAGCCGATCACCTCGTTTACCGCTGAATTCAGTTTGCCGGTCTTTTCGCCGTTGAGGCATTGCAGGGCTTTTTGCAGGTCGGTGTCTGTCACCGATTGCATTTCCTTGTACTGTTTCTGCCGCCAATCCCATTTGCGTTTTTCTTCCCGGTTGCTGCGGATTTCCTCCTCTGCCGCCAGGCGCTTTTCCTCCAGCAATTCCTGGAGGCTCTTTCGGAGCAATTGCAGAACGGGGTCGCCCAGTTGTACGTCCGGGTAACATTCGAACTCGCCGGCCTCCGGCAGCGCTTGTTGCTCGGCAGTGGCTTGGCTGTCCAGGCGTGCCAGGGCATTGGCCAGGGCCTGCTGGACAGGTTTGGCACCTTCCACTGTTTGCCGTGCCTGGAGAATGGCGCGGGCTTCGTCGCCGCTACGGGCCAGCATCTCGGCGGCCTGGATGCGTTCGCCGTTGGAACCGTGCTCGAGCAACTGGCTCAACTGCTCAAGCTTGACGACCAGGGGCAGGGCTTCGACCCGTGGCATGGCTTCGGCGCGTACGCCCTTCGCCGCATTTACCGCCATGCGTACCAGCACATCGACGTAGGTGGTGGCCAGTGTCGAGTTACGGCTGAGCAGTCGCACCAGGTTGATGCAACCGCTGGCCGACAGGCGCTCGGGCAGGCCGCGCACCAGCGGCGGTTGCTCCAGCAGGCGTTCGGCCAGGCCTGGCAGTTTCAGCAGTTGGTCTTCCTGATCCTGCCAGTGGTAGGCGTTCAGATCGCGGCGATCGAGTAGCAGCAGCGGCGCATCCTCGGTGGGCAGCTCATCGACCGCAAGCAGGCGCTCCAGCAGGTCGAGATTCCAGTGCTGGCGCATGTCCTTGCTGTACTTCTCACCGACCCGTTTCACCGTGGTGACCAGCGCATCGATCACCAGATAGAGGTACCAATCCGGCACCTTGGCGATCCGCACCAGATTGCCGCCTTGGCAGGCGGCTTCCAGCACCTTGCCGAAGCGCCCCAGGGCCGGCACGTCGACATCGGCGCCGACGGCATACAGGCGCACGCGGGCGTTGGCTGCTGCGTTGATGCGTTTCTTGTGCTTCTGCAGGTCGTTGCGCACGTTGCTGGAGGGGTGCCACCAGCCGAGGGTGGCGGGCTGGTCGAGCAGTACAATGGCCTCTTCCGCATTAACGCGGCGCAGATCAAGCAGAACGGATTCGACGGTGCCTTCGAGCACGTAGCTGACCGCCCGTTGGGTGAGTCCCTCTTGCAGAATGTCGAGGACTTCCAGACATTCAGTTACATGCTTGGCGAAGGGCGTGGGCGAGCTGCCAAACCCCAATTTTTCCAGCAGTTTCTGTAACATGACGATCCATACTAGGAAGGGAGAAAGGCTGAATAGTAAATCAGTTGTCGCGGAGGAAGGCTGGTGAGTCATGTCAGAAATTACCCATATTTTAGGTGCCGTATTTCCGACAGCTGGACTACTAGGGAAGGTCTGAAGTAGCCCTGTATTTCCGGTCGACTTCAGCCTCTGCCGATTTTGAAAGCGGCAAACCGATCAAAAAACGATCAGATTGCCGGCTTATTTCGATGTTTCTGGGCGCCGCAATAACCTCGCCGCGGCCATTTCCCATATTACAGGCGCACCTCTCCTGCATTCGTTAGCAAGTGTCGGCGGGCCATCCACAGATTTGACAGCGCGAACAGCGTTACCAGTTGCGCGGTGTTTTTGGCCAGACCACTGAAGTGCGTCTTCACATACCCGAACTGGCGCTTGATCACCCGGAACGGGTGCTCGACCCTGGCGCGCATCTGGGCCTTGGCCTTCTCAATTTTTCGCTTGGCCTTGTACAGCACGCTGCGTTTATCGAGTTTCTTGTAGGCGCTGCGTCGGGCTGCAACCTGCCAGATTACTGGGCGACCCTCATGCTCGGGGCGCTTCTCGACGCCGGTGTAACCCGCGTCGGCACCGACCATATTTTCATCGCCGTGCAGCAATTTATCGACTTGAGTGACATCCGCCATATTGGCCGCCGTGCCCACCACGCTGTGCACCAAACCCGACTCGTCATCGACGCCGATGTGGGCCTTCATGCCGAAGTAATACTGGTTGCCCTTCTTGGTTTGGTACATCTCCGGGTCGCGCTTGCCGTCCTTGTTCTTGGTCGAGCTCGGCGCATTGATCAGCGAGGCATCGACGATGGTGCCTTGGCGCAACGACAAGCCTCGGTCACCCAGGTAGCCATTGATGACGGCCAGGATGCCGGCAGCCAGTTCGTGTTTCTCCAGCAGCCGGCGGAAATTGAGGATGGTAGTTTCGTCGGGAATACGCTCCAGACTCAACCCGGAAAACTGGCGCAGGATAGTGGTCTCGTACAGCGCTTCTTCCATCGCCGGGGCGCTGTAGCCGAACCAGTTCTGCAGCAGGTGAACCCGCAGCATGGCCATCAGCGGATAGGCTGGCCGACCGCTTTCACCCTTGGGGTAATGCAGATCGATCAAGGCAATCAGGCCCTTCCACGGCACTACCCGATCCATCTCGATCAGGAACAACTCTTTGCGGGTCTGCTTGCGCCTGCCGGCGTACTCGGCGTCGGCGAAGGTCATCTGCTTCATCGGAAAACTCGGCGAGTGGAGTCCGGGTAGGGTATTTTGCCAAAATTAGGAAGTCTTCTTCGGAGTTTCCTTAGTCATAAACACAACCGTATGCCTATCCCTTACGTTAAGGATGATACGGTGTCCGGCTTTTCAGGGGGCTGATCCATTGCCCATCATCAGGCCGATCAGGATAAACACTCGCAGCCGCTTGCTGAGAGCCGCCCCCGTTTATCGCTCGTTGTTGTATTGTTGCTGCTTGCTGGACTGGTGTTGTTGGACGGTTGGGGATCACACCAGCCGCCCAACAGTTACTTAGACCCAGTAAGTATTAATCACTGACTCAAGAGCATCAAAGTAGTGCTGTGGCAGAGTTGCTTGTCCATATTCGGGGGGGGCAAAGCTAGACATTGCGCCTATGAGTTGGTCGACATGGGCGGTATTCAGGGTCTTTCCCCAGCCGTCTTTTACCAAGTCAAGAGCATTCTCTCGTTCGTAGAAAAAATTTTGCACGGTCACGCTATCTTGAGTGCCGATAATACTGATCTTCAGGTCGCACTTATTCAGGCCAGTAGAGAACCAGAGTTGGTCATATTTCACAGCCCCTTCGAAGAGCAGGGTATCGATATCCCCTGCAACAATATTTCCCAGAGTGATAGTGTCTCTTCCGTCGCCCCAGGTGAAAGCAAAAACATCATCCCCTGCTCCGCCTGTGATCAGGTCGTTGCCCCTGCCGCCACGGATTAAATCATTGCCACCCAAACCTGTGAGCCAAGTGCCCAGAGAATTTCCATTCATGATATTATTAAGATCGTTTCCACCCATTATGGATGAGCAACCTTCAACTAGTTGGAAGTACTCAATGTTCGAGTATATAATATTATTTTTTGTGTTGACATTGAAGAAAATGGTATCGAGACCCGCTACAGCTGATCCAGCCCTTTCGAAAACCCAGTCTCCAATGTTGTCAACATAGTATTCATCATTTCCGTTGCCGCCAGCAAGACCGTCCGCGCCGACGCCACCGTCGAGCAGATCATTGCCATCTCCGCCTTGGATACTATCGTTGCCAGCGCCGCCGTATAGCGAATCGTCTCCTTTCTCGCCCTGGATGGTGTTATTTAATTCGTTACCGTAGATAGTGTCTTTGCCTTGCGTGCCAATAGCGTTTTCGATGTTGGCACCGTAAGCAATTCCAATAGCGTCTTTCCCTGTGTAGGTGGATTCATTAATATTAGGATAAAAGGGGGCAAAACCAATGCTGCTGCGTCTGCCATTATTTAAGTCGAGCGCCGATCCTAGATTAAAATTACTAAGATCAATGGTGTCATTTCCCCCACCATCCCAAATGGTTTTATAGAAGGGCTTTCCATCGAAATTATATTTTGTATCGCCACTGTTGAAGTCTGTATTGGTGCCATAGAGATACTGAGCGGCGGCAATGTCATAAATCCCGAGGTCTACGACTTCTGCCCGCAAGCATATGGGTGGTTTATTTGGGGTTGGAGATTTAATGTAATAATTGCGCGCTAATTCATGATTGTACGACATGACCGTGTCGAGCTCGTCATAATTTTTGTAGATCGGATCCTTCACCCATTGGTCATTGATTTTTTTATTGGTGTGGCTAAGCCCTAGAATGTGCCCGATCTCGTGAGCGACAGTTTCATATTGATATTCATCGGCATCAGTGTATACTGAAAGCCCGATTGTTGCATATGGGTCGCCTGGGTTCGCAACTGCGATCCCCCCGTGACCTGGATTTATCTCGTTGTAAAATAATAAATCCGCCACTATTGGGGTGTGGTGCATTTGTTGAAATTTTACATTGGCTACGTCGGAGTAATCTTGAAGTGCTGATGTGATCGTGTCAAAATGGTGTTTTTGGGTGATCCCATAGAATGATTTATACTCTCCTGTGTATGGAGCTGAGATAGTTGACCAAGTTATTGTCTTGTTTTCAGGTAGCTCCCACTTCCAGGCATATAAACTGTTATTTAATATGAAATCAATTTCATCATTTCCAGAATAGTTGTATTTCGTTAAGTTCGACATTTTATCTATTCCATTAAGTTGTCTGTTGGGCTTTTATTAGCTAAAATTCATTTAGCTGGCAAGAGCATTGACAAGCCGCAGAGGGCTTGCCATAAGAAATTTCTTGAAAGTGGCTTTGATAAGACTGAATCGCCCCGAGTTTGAACCCTGGCAGTTCACTGCTCGCGATAGACAGCATTCGTAACGCTGCTGGCCGGATCATCAGTGGCCGCGATTTCAGCCTGACCGCACTGACCGGCGATGCGATCAACGAGCGCAGCATTACCTTATTGGATCTGATCAACAACAACGACCGTAACGAAAGCGCACATCGACGGGTGATTGGAGGAGAAGCCGATGCGGCTCTCAACGCCGAAATTGCTGGTCGCTGATGAGTTGGGGGGCTCTGGCCGCTCGAACCGGTCGCTGCACACCTGTTCTTCCAGTTGGTTTCTCGGCGCTACGAGCGGGCCAGCGTCTTAGTCACCAGCAATCGACCGGTCGGCAGGTATTCGGTGATGCGGTCGCCGCTACCGCGATCCTCGACCGCCTGCTGCATCATAGCTAGGTGGCCACGATCCGGGGCGACAGTTATCGATCCCTGACCCTGTCTGACTTATTGGATGCGACGGGCTTCGGTTGACATAGAAGCGTCAATGCCGCGCTGGAGAGCTTCTTCCGCTCGCTGGAGGCTGAGCGGGTGTGCCTGACGCGCTATGCCTGCTTCCACAAGGCGAAACCGACCTGTTCGACTACATCCGCTTTTACAATCACCGTCGCCTCCGCTCGATGCTGGGCTATCTCAGTCCGATGGAGTTCGAGTGGCGCCACCCGACCACGCCAGTATTGCCTGTACCAACTCCGGATTGGTGTGGGAGGCCCAGGTGTCCTCCTGGTGTAGCGCGTGCAGCGCTGACTCCAGATACACCCCGTATATCGCTCCGTCGGATGCGATGAAGGCCGCCGCGTCGTCCTGCGCCGCTCGCAGCTTGTCCTGTAGGTCGCCGCTCATCTTCTGGCTGAAGAGCGTGGTGGAGATGAAAGGCCCGGTGGTGGTCATCGCCGACCAGAAGGTCGTCGCCATGATGGGCTCGTCCTTGAAATCGGGAATGACCTTGATGAAGGCTGCCGCCGAGGTACTCGCCAGCATCAACGCCAGCGTAATGGCGCAGTACTTGGGAAGGAGCATCCTAAGGGATCTCGCCTGTGGGAAATGTTTCAGGAAAGCTGCGGTACCGAGGGGGCTTTCGTCAAGGCGACAAAGAGCCGCCTTGCGTAAGCCGATTCTTCCGATAAATTCGTCGCTGTTTACATTCAGGGTAACTTCCCGCCGATGACTCCTGTCACCAGCAACAGGCTGGCGCCGGCGGGCAGCGTTTGCAAGGTGATGTCCGTAGGGGAGATTCATATTGGCGTCAACTATCAGACATCTCTATCAGAGATAGCTATAGGGAATGGAGGAATCGAGCATGCCCAATGATGCGCCCACAATTATTCGCAGGAATCCACCGCGCACTTCGAGCGACTGCTTAACTTCCTTCGGAGAATTGAGGGGGGGCGGGACATCAAAAAAAGTCACCGCGCTAGATCGGCCTCTTGCCGAAGCAGCTCGTCTCCACGACCTGCCGATTCACACGGCTCATAGCGGCCAGATCCGGATCTAGCTGATCCCGCCATCTGCTTCATCGGGAAACTCGGACTACGGGATCGGCGTATTTCACCAGATTCGCGAAGTCTTTTTCAGGGTTTCCCTAGGGAAATCCTGAAAAAGCCCTTCTTTTGCAAAATTGCTGCTCTGCAACCCGCATGGTTACTGAGGCGGCATATTTGAGAGCAGGCTTTTTCAGATAGTCCCTAGAGGGTGTAGATAAAATAAAGTAAACCCTTTGCCTCTCTTCTACACAGCATTGAGCCATGTCTAAACTGGACGCCCGCCCGCAATTGCTGCGGAGCATTACCCGCTGCTGACCAAGCTTGCTCATGCGCAGCTCTATTCCAGTCAGGCCGAATTGGCGCAAGCATTCCATGCTGAAACGGGCATCAGCGCTCATCCCGACACGTTCGCAAAGGCGTTGAAGCTGGCTGGGATTGTTCGTGTAAAGGAACGGGCCAAAGGTAGTTTCCAACCTCCCGAGCCTCGTAAGTCTTATGGCTACACCGAAGCACATCGGCGTCAGTTGCCGGAGCAACGGTACCCCAGTTGCCTGACAGACGCAGAGTGGTCGCTGGTCGCTGATTTGTTTGAAGTATCGGGCGGTCGTGGCGTGCCACCCCTGCACTCCAGGCGCACGCTTCTGGAGGCTTGCTGCTATGTCGTGCACACGGGATGCTCCTGGCGAATGCTGCCTCGTGAGTTTCCGCATTGGGACAATGTCTATAAAACCTTCCGACGCTGGAGCGCTCAGGGCAAGTTTGAGCAAATGCATGATCGGCTTCGTGCCCAATGGCGAGAGCGTGTGGATCGTGATGAAAAGCCGTCAGCCGCTGTTCTGAATTCTCAATCAACGCGTAGCTCGCCCCAGGGCGGTGAAAGTGGTTACGACGCAGGCAAGACGGTGAAAGGGCGCAAGCGCAGTCTCATCGCTGTTGCCTTAGGCTTGCTGTTGGCGGTGAGCATCAGCGCAGCCAGCGTGCAGGATCGAGATGCGGCAGACGACGCGGTGACATCCTCAATGGGCAAGTACCCATCATTGAATACCCTGTTCGTCGACAGTGCCTATGCCGGAAAGTGGGCCCAGCGCACGCAGCACACTCATTCGCTTGAAGTTCAAGTCATTTGAGGGCCAAAAAATCGAAGTACCGGGGAATGGCATTCAGAACAAGGTGATTTGTTCACGACAGCGCCGGTTACAAGCGGCTTTGTGGTTATGCCCAAGCGTTGGGTAGTGGAGCGGACTCGCGCCTGGAATGAGCGGGCTAGGCGGTTGATCATGCACCACGACCGGTTGTTCGATGTGAGTGCAGCATGGGTGTGGCTGGCCGAGGTTCGCGTGCTTGCTCGTCGGCTTACTACTTGATTTTGTCTACACCCTCCTAGAGACTTGGAGGTGTCTACGAAGCTAGAGGCCATTCAGTAACTCTTAACTACCTGTCCACCAGTTCAGGGGCAGACCAAACCTTTGCCTCTAACGATATTCAGAATTTTCCTATTAACTGAAAGCGCTACCTATCACAATATACAGCTCTTCGCTGGCGCCAATTTGGTGCCAGCGAAAGGCACAAGGAAGTGCCGCCTACCACCAGACTCTTGCAGCCAACGCAGAGTCCCAGTCTGCGTTGTTCTCGCGTGGCGAGATCAGCGGCTATAGTTGGTTGCAGCACATGTGTGCTCAGAATATTGTGGCGCCGCTTAGCAAATTTGCATCCCCTAAGAGGATGTAGACAAAATCATGTAGTGAGCCGGCGCGCGAGTGCGCGCGCCTCGACCAGCAGTCGTTTGTGGTGCGTGATCAGTCGCTGAACCCTCTCATCTCCAGGCATGAGTCCGCTCCACCACCCAGCGCTTGAGCATCACCACGAAGCCGGTCAGGGTAGGCGGGGCGCCACAGTGAGCAGATCGCCTTGTTCTGAAGCTCCATTGCCCTGTTCTTCTATTGTTTGGCCCTCGGATCACTTGAGCGTCGACCGCGTGCGTTTGATGCATGCGTTGAGCCTTTTTTCCTGCATATGCACTGTCGACGAAGAGCGTATTCAATGACGGGTATTTTTCCTTCGAGTAAGCCACCGCGTCATCCGCCGCGTCGCGATCCTGCTGGATCAGCCCCCTGAAAAGCCGGACACCGTGTCATCCTTAACGTAAGGGATAGACATGGTAAGCGTCCGGGGATCCCGTCTGGTTCGGTCTCGCCCAATTAAGAGATTGTGTCCATTTAATTATGATCTGACCCCGAGAAGTTGGACATCAACATTGGGAGTGTCATGGAAAAGTACACAGAGCAGGCAAAGCTCTCGGCCGTCAGAGATTATTGCTTGGGGAGCGCAGGTCACAAAGAGGTTGAATCGCACCGGATTTCGTGGAGGCCGTTTCGTTTAAGTCAGGCCGCCATGGCCTGGCTTGCTTGTTGCCGGTGGAAGTTTGCCTCAGCCTCC
>NZ_JACHLI010000045.1 GCF_014204515.1 Pseudomonas nitroreducens
AAACTGACTCGCATTGCCTTTGCCCTGATGACGACTGAGCAGGCGTATCGGCCTGCGGCCGATACGCGGGGGTAGACATAGAATCTCCTACGCCATACCCAGATTTCGCGGCGAGCTTGTTTGTGAGAAATAAGATACGAAATATTCGTATTTACATATAATTTACATCTGCATACACTTTGGCCCCCGCCGGCGTCCCACGCAGGCCTTCGCCAACCCGAGTCATTGCGCCAACAGAGCGCAAAACCTCGAACCCCAAAGGAACCCTTCAGCAGATGAAAGACGTAGCCTCGGGCGCTCTCCTGCTCAGTCTCTCCACCTTTGCTCTCTCCGCAGTCGGCGCCCCCGTGGCCATCGACCTGCCCAAGCAGCCCCTGGCCGCTTCCCTGGAGCAATTGCAGTCCGCGAGCGGAATGCGGATTTCCTATGATCGTGCCCAGGCCGCCCAGATCGACGCGCCGGCACTCAAGGGCAACATGGAGCCGGGCGAGGCGCTCGATCGTCTGTTGGCGGACAGCGGCCTGCAGGGCACGGTCAGCGGCAACAGTGCGCAGGTCAGCGGCAGCACGCAGACCGCCGCCAGCGACAGCGTCGACCTGGGCGCCACCGAGATCGTCGGCGCCGCTCCCGTGGCACCGGGCACCACCGAGGGCACCGGCTCCTACACCACCGGCGTGATGCGCACCTCCACCAAGCTGAACATGACCATCCGCGAGACGCCGCAGTCGGTCAGCGTGGTGACCCGCCAGCAGATGGACGACCAGGACATGCAGGATCTGGACGACGCGATCCGCGGCGTCACCGGCATGACCGTGCAGCAGTACGGCCCGGCACGCGTGAGCTACGCCGCCCGTGGCTTCGACGTCGACAACATCATGTACGACGGCCTCACCACTGGCATCTCCACCTACACCCAGGACGTGATCACCGCGGCCGACCTGGCGATGTTCGACCGCGTCGAAGTGGTGCGCGGCGCCACCGGCCTGATGCAGGGCGCGGGCAACCCGGCGGCGGCGATCAACATGGTGCGCAAGCGTCCGACCCAGGATTTCCACATGAGCCTGGAAGGCAGCGCCGGCACCTGGGACCGCTACCGCAGCCAGGTCGACGTGTCCGGCCCGTTGAACAGCGAAGGCACCCTGCGCGGCCGCGCGGTGGCCGCCTACGAAACCCACGACAGCTTCCAGGACGTGGTCAGCGGCGAGCGCGGCGTGCTCTACGGCATCACCGAGGCCGACCTGACACCGGACACCACCCTGACCCTGGGGGCGTCCTACCAGAACGACAACAAGAACGACAACTGGGTGGGCCTGCCGGCGCCGCTGGGTGGTCGTCACCTGGACCTCAAGCGTTCCTCCTACTACGGCGCCGACTGGTCCCACTGGGATACCACCACCACCCACCTGTTCGGCGACGTGGTGCACCGCTTCGACAACGGCTGGCAGATGAAGGTCGCCGCCGACAAGCTGTGGGCGCGCATCGACATGCTCGGCCTGTACAACAGCTGCTACTACACCCAGGACTGCCCGACCATGGTCCAGGGGCCGGGCCAGTATGCGTACACTGACGACCACCAGAGCTACGACGCCTTCGCCAACGGCCCGTTCCAGGCCTTCGGCCGCGAGCACGAGCTGGCCTTCGGCGGCAGCTACCGCGAGGAACGCTTCGACGGCCATGGCGGCTGGGGCGACCTGTACTACAAGGACGGTTCGCCGGTCACGCCGTTCGACCCGACCCAGTGGGACCCGGGCTCGGTGCAGAAGCCGAACATCGACATGAGCCTGTGGAACATGAAGCTCGACCAGGAGCAGAAGGGCGCCTACGTCACTACCCGACTGAACATCGCCGACCCGCTCAAGGTCATCCTCGGCGGCCGACTGGACTGGTACGAGGCCGACCCGCACAACGACAGCGGCACCCAGAAGGTTACCCGCAACGTCACCCGCTACGCCGGCGTGGTCTATGACCTGAACGAGGTGTACTCGGTCTACGCCAGCTACACCGACATCTTCAAGCCGCAGAGCAACTTCGACGCCAGCGGCAGCCTGCTCGACCCGATCACCGGCAAGAACTACGAGATCGGCCTGAAGGGAGAACACTTCGGCGGTGCGCTGAACACCCAGCTGGCGATCTTCCAGATCGACCAGGAAAACCGCGCCACCGACGACACCAGCGGCCCCTCGCCGTGCCCCAGCTCGCCGACCTCGCTGTACTGTTCGCGCGCTTCGGGCAAGGTGCGCAGCCAGGGCGTCGACATGGAGATCAGCGGTGCCCTGACCGAGAACTGGCAGGCCATGGCGGGTTACACTTACGTCGACGCCAAGTACAAGCACGACAGCAACGAGGACAACGTCGGCAAGCCGTTCGACCCGAGCAAACCGCGCCACCTGTTCAAGCTCGCCACCAGCTACACCCTGCCGGGTGAGCTGCACCAATGGCGCGTGGGCGGCAACGTCGTGACCCAGAGCCAGACCGAGGACACCAGCACCGGCTTCCAGCAGGGCGGCTACACCGTGGTCAACACGCTGCTGGGCTACAAGGTCAACGAGAACATCGATACCCGGGTGAACTTCAACAACATCTTCGACAAGTACTATTACAGCGGCATCAGCTTCGGCAACCTGAACTACGGCGAGCCGCGCAACCTGATGTTCACGGTGAAGTACTCGATGTGATCCGCCGGCGCGGATGAGCTCCACGATAAAGCCCCGCATTGCGGGGCTTTTCTATTTGGGGCAGGGGGGATTGCTGCTCAGGGAGCCCGACGGCTCAGCCCAGGCGGAACACCAGCGCCTTGAGGCCGCTGTCTGCCTCGATATCGGCGAACTCCGGCGGGTTCTCCAGGCGCTCGACGAAGCGCAGCTGTGGTGCCTCGGCGGCCATGCCCTGGAGGAGGAAGTCGACGCCCACGCCGGGATCGTTCACGCAGGCCAGCACCGTGCCGGCGCCGTCCAGCAGTTCCGGCAGGCGCCGCAGGACGCGGGCGTAGTCCTTGTCGAGGACGAAGCTGCCTTTCTGGAAGCTCGGCGGGTCGATGATGATCAGATCGTACGGGCCGGATTTCTTCACCTTGCCCCAGGACTTGAACAGGTCGTGGTCGAGGAAGCTCACCTTCGACAGGTCGTGGCCGTTCAGGCGGTGGTTGTCGCGGCCACGGCTGAGGGCGGCGCGGGCCATGTCCAGGTTGACCACCTGCTGCGCGCCGCCGGCAATGGCCGCCACGGAGAAGCCGCAGGTGTAGGCGAACAGGTTGAGCACGCGCAGGTCCTTCGAGTGGGCCTGCACCCACTGGCGGCCGTAGCGCATATCGAGGAACAGGCCGTTGTTCTGCTTGCGGCCCAGGTCCAGCTGATAGCGCAGGCCGTGCTCGCTGATCTGCCAGCCGTCGAATGTTTCGCCGTGGAGCACCTCCAGGGTGCTTTCCAGGGTGTAGCGGTGTTGCAGCATCAGGCTACGGGCGCCAGTGGCGCGCCAGATGTCGCCCTGGGCCAGTTCCACCAGCATCGCCCGCAGCGCGTTCAGCTCGTCCTCGGCTGGCTCGCGGAACAGCGACACCAGTAGCACGCCCTCCAGCCAATCGGCGGTGACCTGCTCCAGCCCAGGCCAGCGGCGGCCGCGACCATGGAACAGGCGGCGGGTTTCCGCGGGGGCGGGGTTCAGGGCGGCGAGCAGTTGCTCGCGCAGGGTGGCGATGGCGTCGGTGTTCATGCTGGCGGTCTTTCTGTACAGGCGAATGGGCAAATCGGGGCGGCGATTCTACGCGCTCAGGCGCCGTGGCGCTGCACCTGCAGTTTTTCCTCCGGGCGCGGGGCGACGAAGTAGCGATTCAGTGCCTCGTAGCCGGCCGGGTCCAGCGGCGCTGCCAGCGGCGCGATGGCGTGACGGGCGAGCAGGCGGCTGCGGCAGGTATCCGGGTCGACGTCGAGGAAATGCAGGCAGTGCGCCGCGCCGGCCTGTTGCGCCAGGTCGATCAGCCAGCGGCGGTCGGCCAGGGTATTGGCGGGAATATCCAGCACCACGCTGGTGCCGGCGCGCAGCAGGCCGACCACGTGCGGGCCCATGACCTTGCGCACGCGGCGGGCGTAGAGCTGGTAGTCGTCGGGGTTGCTGATGCCCCAGGGGAACAGCTCGGCCAGCCACTGTTCCTCGGCCAGCATCACGGTGCCCGGCGCCTCGGCCAGCTGCCGCGCCAGGCAGGACTTGCCCGACGCCGCCTTGCCGCACAGCAGGTGCAGCGTGCCTGTCTGCGGACTCATGTCGTGGCCTCCAGCAGGTCGGTGCCGTAGGAGTTGTCGACCGCGCAACGCCAGGCGCCGTCGGCTTCGCGGCGGAACACGTAGGTGGCGCGGCGGCTCAGCTTGCCGAGGCTGGTGTCGAGCAGGGTCTGCGCGACCACCAGGGCGGTGTCGCCGGTCTCGAGGATTTCCAGGCGGCCCTGGCGCACCCGCAGGTTGTGCCCGAAATGCTCGGCGATGGCGACGAAGGCCTGGCGGATCTGCGCCTTGCCGCGCGCCAGCAGGCCGGGCTTGACCACCAGCAGTGCATCGTCGGTGTAGAACGCCAGCAGCGCATCGAAATCCTCGCGGCCGATGGCTTCGTCGGCGGCCTGGATGAGCGCTTGCAGGGGATGCTGCAACGCGTGGGGTTCTGCTTGGAAAGCCTGGTCCATCAGTGTCTCCTCGATCGGGAGCCTCGGACGACGGGCATTAAAAAACCCGCCGGGAGGCGGGTTTGGTTGTTCGCTTGAATGCGCTAACCCACCATCGGAGCGATGGTGGTAATAATCTGCTGGAAGGTGCGGTTGGCGGCATTCATGGATCCGAAGCTAGCAGAAGTTTCACACGTTGCGCCAGTGCTCTTTTTTCCTGCCGGCATGGCATGATCGCGCCGCGCCACTGTCCAAGCGCTATCGAACACTCCACGCCGTAGCGGAGCCTTCCTCCATGCCATCCCCCTTAGCGACCCGTCTCCTGCGCGCCCTGGCGCTGCTTGCCGGCCTGGCCGCATCCGCCGATTCCCTGGCCGCCGCGTGCCCGGCCGGGCAGCGCCAGGTCTGCCTGGACAGCTGCATCTGCCTGCCGGACCTGGGCACCGTGCTCGGCCCGGTGCTTTCCGACACTCGCAAGATGGCCGCCCAGGCCCTGGGCGTGTGGCTGCAACAGTCCCGCGAGCAGGCGGCGCAGGGCGGCACCGAGCCGATCCCGCTGGAAATCCGCGCACAGCTGCAACCGTATTACTCGGACGATGTGCTGATGGCGGCGCGTTATTCCACCGGCGCGCTGGACCAGTTCAACGCCGCCCAGGCGATCATGCAGAACCCCGACACCGAGGCCGTCACCCTGGTGGACGTGATCGTCTTCCGCCGCGAGGAAGACGCGCAGAAGGACGTCGCCCTCTGGGCCCACGAACTGTGGCACGTGAAGCAATACCAGGAATGGGGCGTGCAGGGTTTCGCCACGCGCTATTCGGAGGACTTCGACGCCGTGGAAGCGCCGGCCTACGAGATGCAGCGCCGGGTCGCCAAGGACCTGCGCGACGGCAAGCTCGGCGCACAGACACCCTGAGGATCAGCGGCTGGCGCTGGCCTCCGGCGCCGGCGTGCCGCCGCCCAGGGCCTTGCACAGGGCGATCAGCGTCAGGCGCAGCTGGGTATCGCTGTCCACCACGTCGCGGCGCGATTGCAGGTAGGCGCGCTGGGCGTCCAGTTCCACCAGGAAGTCGGTCATGCCGCCGGCATAGCGTGCCTTGGCCATGCCGTAGGCGGCGTCGCTGCTGCGCAGTTTTTCCTGCAGGCGCTGGTTGCGCTGGCGTTCGGCGCCGTAGTGGCTCAAGGCGTCGTCCACTTCCTGCCAGGCCTTGAGCACGGTCTGCTGGTAGGACACCGCCGCCTCCTGCTCCTCCAGCTTGCGCAGGTTGATCTGCGAGCGCCGCCGGCCATTGTCGAAGATCGGCAGCGACAGGCTCGGGCCGACGTTCCAGGTGCGGCTGCCCCAGTCGCTGAACTTGCCGTCGTCCGCCGATTCGTAGCCGAAGCTGGCGCCCAGGCGGATCGACGGGTAGAGATCGGCCACGGCCACGCCGATGTTGGCGGTGGCGGCGTGCAGCTGGGCTTCGGCGGCGCGGATGTCCGGGCGGCGGCGGGCCACTTCCGAAGGCAGGCCCAGGCTCAGGTCAGGCGTTTGCGGAGCGCTCTGGGCGACGGGCCTGAGGTCCTCGCGCAGACTGCCGGGCTCGGCGCCGATCAGCACGCCGATCTGGTTGATCGTCGCGCTTTCGCTGGCGTGCAGCTGCGGCAGGCTGGAGCGCAGGTCGGCGAGCTGGCCGCGCTGGCGCTCGACGTCGAAGTCGTCCACCAGGCCGCCGTCGGCGCGCACCTGGATCAGCTGCATCGATTCTTCGGTGGCGGTGATGTCCTGATTCGCCACGGCGATCTGCTGCTGGATGCCGCGCAGTTCGAAGTAGGCACGGGCCAGTTCCGCGGAAACCCCCAGGCGCGTCTCCTTGAACATCGCCTGCTGCGCTGCCACGCTGGCGTCGGCAGCCTCCACGGAGCGGCGGATGCGGCCCCACAGGTCGGGCTCCCAGGAGGCGTCGAAACCGGCCTGGTAGAGGGTGAAGGGCTGCGCCAGGACCTTGCTTACCGCGGCGCTGTCGCCGGCGGGGGCGATGCGCTGGATCATCAGGGCGTTGGCGCCGTTCTCGCTGAGGCGCTGGCGGGCCACCGAGCCGGAGGCATTGACGTCCACGCCACGCTGGGCCGCCACCATCTGCCGCTGCATGCGGCTCTGGGCGAAGCGCAGCACGGCGGTGTTGAGGTCCGGGCTGGCCTTGTCGGCGCGGCGCTGCAGGTTGTTCAGCACCGGGTCGTTGAACAGCGTCCACCAATCTTCGCTAAGGCGCACATTGCCCTGTGCCGGGTGCAGCTGCGCATCGCCGGCATGCGCGGCCTGCCAGCTGGCTGGCGACTGGGTTTTCGGCGCCTCGTAGTCGGGGCCGACGGCGCAGCCGGCGAGGCCGGCGCCGAGCAGGGCGAGGGAAACGAGGCGAGACGTGCGGTTCATCGATGGCACCTTTTCAGAATTGCACCTTTTCAGATTCGCGGGGCGCTAGTCATCGGACGAGCCCTCGAAACGCCGTGCGACGTAGCCCATCACCAGGCCGCCGAAAATGCCGACCAGGCCGCAGGCCAGGCCCATGGAACGATTGGTCACCATGCCGACGTTCTTCACGTGGGTCGGCAGGCCCAGCAGGCCGATGAAGAACAGCATCGCCAGCGACAGGGCGATCAGGTAGATGCCGCCGGCGCGCCAGGAGTTGGTGGGGATGCCCTTGCGACGGCAGTACAGGTAGCCCAGCCAGAACGGCAGGGCGAGCTGGGTGACGGCGAAGACGATGAACTGGCTGGTTTCGCTCATGGACAGAGGCTTCTGAAGTGGGTTGAGGGTGAGGGTATTGCATTGCCGGGTCATCTCCAGTGATCGACTACGCAAGCCGGTGGCGGAACAGCCACGAGGCCAGCGGCAGGGTGACGGCAGCCACCACCAGCATGGGCACCAGGTTGAGTCCGACGTCGGCCAGGCTGGCGCCTTCCAGGTACACCCGCTGGATCAGGTCGATGCCGAAACGCAGCGGGTTGGCGTAGGTCACGATCTGCAGGAACTCGGGCATGTTGCGCACCGGCGTGGCGAGGCCGGAGAGCAGCGTCAGCGGCATGATCAGCACGAAGGTGTAGAGCATCGCCTGCTGCATGTTCAGCGACACCGCGCTGATCGACATGCCCAGGCCGACGCAGGCGATGGTGAAGACGAACAGCCCGCCGTAGAGATTGAACAGTGAGCCGGCCATGGGAATGTCGAACCAGAACAGCGCCATGAGCAGCACCAGGGTCGCCTGGGTCATGCCGATCAGGGTCGGCGGGATGGCCTTGCCGAGCATGATTTCCAGCGGCGTGTAGGGCGTCACCAGCAACTGGTCGAAGGTGCCCTGTTCGCGCTCGCGGGCCACCGACAGCGCGGTGAGCATCAGTGTCTGCATCATGCTCAGGGTGGCGATCAGCGCCGGGATCAGCGGCCAGCGCGTCTCCAGGTTGGGGTTGTACCAGGAGCGCGCCACCACCTCGATGGGCGCCGAGGCCAGGCCCTGCTCCTGGTTGAACTCACCGACCACCACGGCCAGCCCGGCGGCGGCGGAGCCGGCGGTGTTGGAGTTGCGCCCGTCGAGGATGACCTGGATCGGCGCCGGATCGCCCTGGGCCAGGCGGGTCTGGAAGTCCGAGGGGATGTGGATCACCAGCAGCGCCTTCTGCTCGTCGATCACCGTCTGGATTTCCTCCACGCGGGTCAGCGTCGCCACCCGGTGGAAGATGCCGCTGCCATCCAGGCGCGAGATCAGGCGCGTGGAGGATTCGCTGTGGCTGAGGTCGAGCACGGCGTAGGGCGCGTCGTTGAGGTCGAAGGTCACCGCGTAGCCGAACAGCACGCTCTGCATCAGCACCGGCGCCACCAGCACGATGCGGTTGGCCGGGTCCTTGAGGATCACCAGCAGTTCCTTGCGCCACAGGTTGAGGATGCGCCAGAGAAATTCCATGTCGGTCAGTCCAGCCGCTTGCGCGTCACCAGCCGCGCCAGGCCGAGCAGGGCGACGGCGTAGGCGGCGAGGATGGCGCAGTTCTTGAAGATCATCGGCCAGAAGTCGCCGGCCAGGAACAGGGATTTCACAAGTTCCATGAAGTAGGTCGCTGGCAGCAGGTTGCCGATCACGCGGATGGCTGTGGGCACGTTGCGCAGGTCGAAGATGAAGCCCGAGAGCATCATCGCCGGCAGGAAGCTGGCGAGCAGGGCGATCTGGCTGGCGAGGAACTGGTTCTTGGTCACCGCTGAGATCAGCAGCCCAATGCCCAGCGCCACCAGCATGTAGAGCATCGAGGAAACCACCAGCACGAAGAACGAGCCGTAGATCGGCACGTCGAACAGAAAGCGCGCGGCGAGCAGGCACAGGGCCAGGCCGATCATGCCGATGGCGAAGCAGGGGATGATCTTCGCCAGGAGGATTTCCACCGGCCGCACCGGGGTGACGAACAGCGCCTCCAGCGTGCCGCGCTCCCATTCGCGGGCCATCACCAGGGCGGTGAGGAAGGCGCCGACCAGGGTCATGATCAGCACGATCAGCCCCGGCACCAGGTACCAGGTGCTGGTGTTGGCGGCGTTGAACCACATGCGCTGGACGATGGTGACGGCGCCGCCTTGATCGGCGCTGCCAGCGCCCCGGTCGGCGTGCTTCTCGCCGTAGCCGGCCAGCGCGCTGCTGACGTAGGTGGAGACGCTGGCGGCGCGGGTGGCGTCGGAACCCTGGACCACCACCTGAACCTGCGCGTGGCCGTCGTTGAGGCGGCGGGTGAAGTCGGAGGGGAACTGCACGACCGCGTCGATCTCGCGCGCTCGCATCAGTGCCTCGCCTTCGGCGAAGGAGCGCACGTAGTGCGGCTCCAGGTACTCGGTGCGGCTGATTCCGGCGGCGACGTCGCGGGCGATGGGCGAGGGGTCGTCGAGGACGATGGCGACGATGGCGCGCTTCACGTCCAGCGACAGGCCGTAGCCGAAGATCAGGATCAGCGCGATGGGCAGGCCGATGCCGATCAGCAGGTTGCTGCGGTCGCGCACCAGTTGCCGCACTTCCTTGCGGGTCAGCGAGGCGAGGCGCCGCCAGAAGCCGCCGGCGCTCATGCTGCGCCCACCTTGGCTTGATGGCGGTTGCTCTCGACTATCTCGATGAACGCCTGCTCCATGTTCAGCGTGCTGCCCTTGCCGCCGGCCTGCTCGCGCACCTCCTGCGGGGTGCCCATGGCCAGCAGCTTGCCGGCGTCCTGGATGACGATGCGGTCGCAGTACTCGGCCTCTTCCATGAAGTGGGTGGTGATGATGATGGTGGTGCCGGCGGCCGCCAGCGCGGTGATGCGCTGCCAGAAGCCGCGGCGGGCGAGGGGGTCGGCGCCGCTGGTGGGCTCGTCGAGGAAGAGGATTTCCGGCTCGTGGAGCAGGCCGACCGCCATCGCCAGGCGCTGCTTGAAGCCGCCGGGCAACTGGCCGCTGGGCGAGTCCTCCTGGCCGCTGAGGTCGAACTGGCGGGACACCGCGTCCATCCGCTGGGTGAGCTGCTTGCCGCCCAGCCCATAGGCGCCGCCGAAGAATCGCAGGTTCTCCGCCACCGAGAGGTTGCCGTAGAGGGAGAACTTCTGCGACACGTAGCCGACCTTGCGGCGCGCCTGGGCCCGCGCGTTGCGCAGGTTGACCCCGGCCACCTGCAGGGTGCCGCTGGTAGCCGGCAGCAGCCCGCAGAGCATGCGGAAGGTGGTGGTCTTGCCGGCGCCGTTGGGCCCCAGCAGGCCGAAGATCTCGCCGCGGTGCACGCTGAAACTGGTGCTGGCGACGGCGGTGAAGTCGCCGAACTTGCGCACCAGGTCCTTCACTTCGATCACCGTTTCGTCGCTGTCGGCGTGACGGTGCGTACCGGCTTTCAGGGATTCCATGTCGACGGCCTCGGCATCGCTGCGGGCGCGCAGGAGGAACATGAAGCCGTCTTCCAGGCGCGCTTCCACCTGGCGCACCGGCGCGCCGTCGAGCAACTGGTCGAGCTTGCCCTGGTCGGCGTCGGGCTGGCGGATGAAGCGTACTTCGCCGGACTGCGGCACGGCGTCGACGATGTTCTGGTGATCGTCCAGCAGCCGCGCCTGCAGGGTGCGGGCAGGTTCGTCGGCCGGTGGCGTGGCGATGAAGCAGAGGTTGTCGGCATGCTCGCGGATCGACGCCGGGTCGCCCTTGGCCATCAGCTGGCCCTGGTGTAGCAGGAAGACTTCGGCGCAGCGCTCGGCCTCGTCCATGTAGGAGGTGGAGACCAGCACGCTGAGCTGCTCCTGCTCGATCAGCTGCTGGATGATCTCCCACAGCTCGCGGCGCGACAGCGGGTCGACGCCGACGGTGGGCTCGTCGAGCAGCAGCAGGTCCGGCGAGCGCACCAGGGTGCAGGCCAGGCCGAGCTTCTGCTTCATGCCGCCGGAAAGCTTGCCCGCCGGGCGCTCGGTGAAGCGCGCCAGATCGGTCATCTCCAGCAGGCGCTGGTAGCGCTCCTTCTGGGGCACGCCGTGGAGGTCGGCGTAGAGGTCGAGGTTCTCCTGCACGCTTAGGTCCTCGTAGAGGCCGAAGCGTTGCGGCATGTAGCTGATGCGGTCCTGCACCTGCTGCGGGTGGGCGTGGACGTCGAGGTCCAGCACGGTGAGCGTGCCGGCGTCGGCGCGCAGCAGCCCGGCGACCAGACGCAGGAAGGTGGTCTTGCCGGCGCCGTCCGGGCCGACCAGGGCGGTGAGCTGGCCGCGCGGGATGTCCAGGCTGATGTCCTTGAGCGCTTCAACCGTCTTGCCCCCGTGTTTGTCTGAGGAACCCTTGACCAGGAAGTGCTTGGCGAGCCCCTCGGCGCGAATGACCGGCGCGTCGCTCATCAGCGCGGCTCGTCGGCGAAGCGTACCGTGGCCGGCATGCCCAGGCGCAGGCGGTTGTCCGCATCCTTCACCAGCACGCGCACCTCATAGACCAGGCTGGTGCGCAGCTCTTCGGTCTGCACCGATTTCGGGGTGAATTCGGCCACCGAGGAAATGAAGCCGACGTGGCCGTCGATGGCCTGCTCCGGGTGGCTGTCGGTGAACACCTGGGCCTTCATGCCGGGCTTGATGCGGCCCAGGTTGCTTTCGCTGACATAAGCGCGGATCCATTTCGGGTCGGTCAACGCCAGGGAGTACACCGGGCGCTGCGGCGAGGCCATGTCGCCGGGTTCCAGCAGGCGCGAGCGCACGGTGGCGTTCTGCGGCGCCTTGAGGTCGGCTTCGTCGAGGTTGTGCTGCAGCAGCGCCACGTCGGCGCGGGCGGCGAGGAGCTGCGCTTCGGCCTGGGCGATGTCTTCCTGGCGCGGGCCGATCTGCGCCAGGCGCAGGGATTTCTGTCGGTCTTCCAGCTCGGCCTGGGCGACCTTCTGCTGCGAGGTGGCGCTGTCGATGTCCTGCTGGCTGACAGCGCGGCCGCCGGGGCTGTTGGCGCGGATGTTCTGCAAACGGCGCAGCTGGGTATTGGCGAGGTCTAGCTGGGCGCGGGCGGCCTTGTCTTGCGCCTTGGCGCGGTCGATATCCTCGGGACGTGAGCCGTTCTTCAGGCGCAGCAGGTTCTGCTCCTGGGCGGCAATCTGCGCCTGGGCCTTGTCGATCTGCAGTTGCAGCGTTCGGGTGTCGAGGCTGGCCAGCACGTCGCCGGCTTTCACCTGGTCGCCTTCCTCGACATTCATCTTCGCGATGCGCTCGCTGCCGATGAAGGCCAGCGACACCTGGCGGATGTCCACGTTGCCGTAGAGCACCAGGCCCTTGTCCTCGTTCCCGCGCGACTGCAGGTACCACCACAGTCCGCCCCCCAGCAGCAGCGCCACGAGCGCCACCAGCACCAGCTTCTTCGGCATGAGCCCATCCCTGTTTCGTGACAGCCCGGTGAAGGATAGACAGTTCCGCGGCAGACAGGCGGACCTGTATCAAGGGCGCAACGCTCTGGCCTGCGGTTGCGCCTTTTCGGATAACCGTTCGGCAGCTATATGGCACGAAGGTTTCAACTCCCTGACGCGGGCGTCTATACAGAATTCCAGTAGCCGTCCCACGCAGCGCAGTTCCGGTAGTACGGGCGACGGCTGAAGGCCCTTGCGGGCTTTTCGGTCCATTGCCACTGCCATCGGGGTCGACCATGTCCAGACTGCGCCTGCCATACGCCGTATTGCTGTGCCCGCTCGCCGTGCTCTCGCTCCAGGGAGCGGTCGCGGCGCCCCTGCAGCCCCCGCCGGAATTTAGCTACGACGCCAATGGCACCACCACGGCAACCCTCACCGCCGAGCGCCGCGAGGTGGCAGTGGGCAATGCGCAGTACAGCACCCTGGTGTTCAACGGCAATTACGATTCGCCGATCCTGCGTCTCAAGCCTGGCGGCACCCTGGCGCTGCGCCTGGACAACCGCATGGACGACATCACCAACGTGCACTTCCACGGCATGACGGTGTCGCCGCTGGACGAGGGCGACAGCATCTTCCGCGAGACGCGCCCGCATCAGGTCGGGGTCTACAACATCAAGCTGCCGGCGGACCACAGCCCCGGCGCCTACTGGTACCACAGCCACTTCCACGGCGGCGCGCAGTACCAGGTATCGGCGGGGATCGCAGGTCCCATCATCGTCGATGGCATCCTCGACCCGTTTCCGGAGCTCAAGGGCATCAAGGAGCGCGTGCTGGTCCTGCGCAACTTCCAGAAGACCCTGACCGGCAGGAACGCCACCGAGGTCATCACCAGCGCGCCATCGATCCGCACCATCAACGGCCAGTTCGAACCGACCATCGACATCCAGCCTGGCGAGACGCAGCTCTGGCACTTCATCAACATCGCCGCCAACCAGTACTTCAACATCGCCATCGACGGGCAGTCGATGCAGGTGCTCTCCCGCGACGGCAACACCGTGACCCGCCGGGTCGACGCCAAGCACGTGCTGATCGGCCCGTCGGCGCGCTTCAGTGTGCTGGTGGTCGGCCCGCCCGCCGGCCAGCACGACATCAGCATGAGCGCGGCCAACACCGGCCCGGCCGGGGACACCTATCCGGCGCAGCGCCTGGCGATCCTCAATTCCAGCGGCGCGCCGGTGGCGACGAAGCAGATCACCAGCGCCTACCCCCAGGCCGAGGATTTCCGCCAGGAGAAGGTCGCCAAGGTGCGCCAGTTCGCCTTCCAGGATTCCGACAGCGACGGCAATACCTTCTACATCAACGGCACGCGCTTCGATGCGGGCAAGGTCAACACCACCGTGAAGCTGGGCGACCTGGAGGAGTGGCGGCTGTACAACCCGTCCCAGGAACTGCACCAGTTCCACATCCACCAGGTGGATTTCCAGGTGGTGGAAATCAACGGCAAACCGGTGCGTTTCAGCGGCTACCGGGACAACGTGTACATCCCTGCCACCGGCTCGATCACCCTGCGCATCCCGTTCCGCGACCCGGTGATCCTCGGCAAGTTCGTCTACCACTGCCACATCCTCGAACACGAGGACGGCGGCATGATGCAGGCGATCCAGGTGGTGAAACCCGAGGACTACGAGCAGGCGGTCAAGCTCGAACCCCTGGGTGGCATCTACGGCGACAACCAGATGTGCGCCTATCTGCGAAACACCGGGCGGGAGGTCGACAAGACCAACCCGCTGGCCAAGTGACGGGGGCGCCGCCATGAATCACCATCGCCTGACCCTGCCGATCCTCGGTGCCTTGCTGGCCGCTCCCGCCGCCCAGGCCGACGACGGCCAGTACCCCAACGTCGGCCTGGATTACGACGCCACCTTCCAGTACGACTACTCCCGCGCCGACCACTCGCAGCCCGGCGGCCGCGAGACCCTGGACGGCTACCCAGACATCAACAGCACCTTCTACTTCCGTTTCAGCCGTGACGCGCAGATCCGCTTCTCCACCGAGATCAATCCCATCGATCCGCCCAACAACGGCGAGAAGCGCTTCTTCGAAGACGTCGGCATGGTCATCAACGAACTGGACTACTACCAGCAGTTCGACAAGCAGGCCTTCGTCGTCGGCAAGTACCACGTGCCCATCGGCCGCGCCATGGACCAGGCGCCGGGCCTGTACACCAGCGACTTCGTCGACACCTACGACATGGATGGCATGCTCGGCGGCACCTATTCGTACCGCTTCTTCAGCCAGACCCTGGGCAACATCGAACCGAACCTGAGCCTCTACACCGCCGACAACTCCTACCTGGGGCGGCCGTACTTCCGCCACGGCGAAATGCTCAAGAAGGACGCCGGCGGCCCCGCCAACACCGGCAAGCTGGACTCCTACGCGGTGATGGTGAACTGGCTGGCGATCCCCGCTGTGCCCTACCTGGAGCTGCAGGCCGGCTACGCCCGCAGCCGCGAAGGCGATGCGGTGGAGGGGCAGGGCGAGCCGGACGACGAGATCATCCGCCTGGCCTCGGCGCGCTACATCTGGGCCTTCCACGGCAATACCCTGGGCCCGACGCTGGATCGCCAGTACATGGACCTGGTGCCCTTCATCGAATACGCCGACGTCGACAACGAAGATGCCATCGCCGGCAATGACACGAAGTACCTGACCACCTCGCTGACCTTCGACTGGGGCCTGTGGGCCTTCGGCCTCACGCGCACCAACAAGAGCTACAGCCAGAGCGGCACGCCGGATGACTACCTCAACGAGTTCAGCGTGGTCTACAACATCACCGGGCAGCTCAAGCTCGACGTCTCCGCCGGCACGCAGAAACAGCAGGGCGAGAACTCCAACATCGTCGGCCTGGCGCTGACCTACTCCGGGGGCTACTGAGCATGCGGCTCTTTCTGTTGTGCCTGGCGCTGTGTACGGGCGTCAGCGTGGCGGCGACACGCAGCGATGTCGGCGGACCGTTCAGCCTGACCGACCAGAACGGTGAGCGCGTCACCCAGCGCGACTACGCAGGGCGGCCGGCGCTGCTGTACTTCGGCTTCACTTCCTGTCCGGATATCTGTCCCACGGACCTGGCGAAGATGGCACGCATCGCCCGCGCGGTGGAGCAGGAAAAAGGCATCAAGCCGCGGCCGATCTTCGTCACCCTCGACCCCGAGCGCGACACCCCGCAGCAGCTCAAGGGCTATGTTTCGCACTTCGACCCGGAGTTCGTCGGCCTCACCGGCACGCCGCAGGAAATCGTCGCGATCACCGACGAGTACCACGTCTTCTACAAGAAGGTCCCCTACGGCGACAAACCCGGCGACTACACGGTGGACCACTCCACCATCCTGTTCCTGCTGGACAAGGATGGCGGCTACCTCGACCACTTCGGCCGGGGCTTGCAGGAGGAGGAAATCATCCAGCGCGTGGCCGCGCGCCTGGCACCCTGATTTCTCCCTGTCCGGCCGCCCGATGAAGGCCTTCTTCGCAGGAGCGGACTCCGTCCGCGATCGATTCGACGCCGCTCCTTCTGACCAGGGAGACAACGCCCACCCATCGCGGACGGAGTCCGCTCCTACGCCATCCCCAACGACGGAGCGAACTCGTCACGGAAACCTCGGCCCCGCCCCGTAGGAGCGGACCTTGTCCGCGAATCCCTCCGGCCACTGCGACGCCCCGGGAAAACCCCGACCGTAGGATGGTGTGCAGCGCAGCGATACCCATCGATTCCGTGCGGCGACAGCATGGGTATCGCTTCGCTCCACCCATCCTACGAAGCTGCCGCGTGCAACCAACCCGACGCGTGCTAATCAAACGCCGGAATCGCCTCCAGCTCATGCAGCAGCCAGTCGGCGAACTCCCGCGCCAGGGCCTGGTTGCCGTGGGGCGGGATGATCAGGAAGTAGGGGTGGGGCGCCGGGAAGTCGATGTCGAACAGACGCACCAGGCGACCCTGGTGCAGCTCCTCGCCGGCGAGGATGTGGTCGCTGATGGTCACGCCGCCGCCGGCCACGGCGGCGCGGATGGTCAGGTAGGCGTCGGGCAGGAACACGTTCTGCCGCGCCTGCAGGCCGGGCACGCCGGCGGCGAGGAAGTAGCGGCTCCAGTCGAAGCCGTCGTCCTCGTGCAGCAGCACCTGGCGCGCGAGGTCGCGGGGTTTGCGCAGGTGCTCCTGGGTGTTGAGCAGGCGCGGGCTGCACACCGGGAAGTAGCGGATGTCGCCCAGTGCGGCGAAGCGCTGGCCCTCGATGTGCGTCTCGCCGAAGGAGATCACCATGTCCACCTCGCCCAGGTCGCTGTTCATCGGCAGCAGGTGCAGGGCGACTTCCTGGTAGTTGCGCAGGAATTTCTCCAGCAGCGACGACACCCGCGCCAGCAGCGCCGGGGCGCAGGCGATGCGCAGTTCGCCAGCGGGCTCCTCGGTGGGCAGGGCGCGGCGGATGTCGCGCAGCTGATCGAAGGCGCTGCTGATCTGCTGGCTCAGCTGGCGTCCGGCCGGAGTCAGCTTGACGCCCTTGCCCTGGCGCTCCACCAGCGCCACGCCCAGTTCCTCCTCGAGCTTCTTCACCTGGTGGCTGACCGCCCCGTGGGTGACGTGCAGCTCCAGCGCCGCGCGGCTGATGCTGCCCTGGCGGACCAGCGCCTCGAAAGCGCGCAGGGCGATCAGGGATGGCAGGCGAAACGCACTGTTCTGACGCATGAATAAGTCCTTTCCGTGAATTTGACTAACGATTCAGCTGGAAAACTATTGAATTGTCGTTAGTTAAATTTGCACAGAAGATGACCCCAAGCCAACACCCAAACACAAGAACAAACGGCTGGAGATCCGCCATGCAGCATTTCGTCGACTTGCTCGGCCTGGGCAAGCGCTACGGCAACCTGCAGGTCCTGAGCGACCTCAGCCTGAGCATCCGCCAGGGCGAATTCCTCACGCTGCTGGGGCCATCCGGCTCGGGCAAGAGCACCACGCTGATGATGCTCGCCGGCTTCGTCGAGCCCAGCGCAGGGCGCATCGAGCAGGACGGCCGCGACATCACCCACCTGTCGCCGGATGCCCGCGAATTCGGCGTGGTGTTCCAGGGCTATGCGCTGTTCCCGCACATGAGCGTGGCGCAGAACGTTGCCTACCCGCTGCGCATCCGCAAGGTGCCGGGCGCCGAGATCGAGCGCCGCGTTGGCGAGGTGCTGGAACGCGTCGGCCTGGCCGGCATGGGTGAGCGAGGTATCAGCCAGCTCTCTGGCGGCCAGCAGCAGCGCGTGGCGCTGGCCCGCGCGCTGGTGTTCAAGCCGAAACTGCTGCTGCTCGACGAACCGCTGTCCGCCCTCGACCGCCGCCTGCGCCAGGAGATGCAGGGCGAGCTGGCGCGCATGCACAAGGACTTCGGCACCACCTTCGTCTTCGTCACCCACGACCAGGAAGAAGCCCTGGCGCTCTCCGACCGCATCGCCGTGTTCAACAAGGGTCGCCTGGAGCAGGTCGGCACCCCACGCGAGGTCTATGAGCGCCCGGCCAGCCGCTTCGTCGCCAACTTCCTTGGCGACACCAACCTGCTGGAGGTCGGTGTGGTCGGTCGCGAAGCCGAAGCCACCCTCTGCGACTTCCGTGGCCAGCATCTGCGCGTGGCCAACTCGTCCACTGTTGGCCAAAGCGGCAAGAGCTGGCTGGCGGTGCGCCCGGAACACATCGACCTGCGCCCGCTGGAGGACGCCGGGCGCGACAACGGCCTGTGCGCCACCGCCGGCCCCGCCACCTACCAGGGCGCCCACGTCAATCTCGAACTGACCCTGGAGCAGGGCGATCGCCTCGACCTGCGCCTGCCGGTATCGCACCCGCTGCTGGGCAGCCTGCGCAGCGGCCAGCGTTACTGGTGCAGCTGGTCACCGCAGCACTGCCACCTGTTGTCCGCCTGACATACGCATAACGAAAACAAACGATCGGGGAGCAATCACATGAGCAATCACGCAAAAGAAGGCCAGGGCTTCATCGAAGACGCCATCGAGATCGCCGCTGAAAAAAGCGAGCGCGCCGGCATCAGCCGCCGCGATTTCAACCGCAATCTGCTGCTGCTCGCCGCCGCCAGCGCCATGCCCTTCGGCATGGGCGGGCGCGCCTTCGCCGCCGGCGGCAGCCTGGTGCTGGCCAACTGGGGTGGCGATGCGGTGCCGGCCTTCGAGAAAAGCTTCGGCGGCTTCGACCAGGTGGCCGGCCTCACCCTGAAAGTCGACGGCAGCGGTCCCACCGAGGGCGCGCTGAAGACCCAGGTGAGCAGCGGCGCGGTACGCTGGGACGTGTGCGACGGCGAGATGTATTCGTCCTACCGCCTGGGCAAGGACAAGTTCCTCACTCCCATCGACTACGGCATCGTCGACAAGTCGCTGATCGGCTACGGCGACGTGCATGACTTCGGTCTGGCCAACTACACCTACAGCTACGTGATCGGCTACGACCACGAGCAGTTCGGCAAGAACCCGCCCAAGTCCTGGGCCGACTTCTGGGACGTGAAGAAGTACCCGGGCAAGCGCACCCTCTACAAGTGGATGAGCGCCAACCTCGAATGCGCGCTGCTGGCCGACGGCGTGCCGCCCGAGCAGCTCTACCCGCTGGATGTCGACCGCGCGCTGCGCAAGATCGAGGAGCTGCTGCCGCACATCGCCACCCACTGGTCCACCGGCGCCGAGTCGCAGCAGCTGATCCGCGACGGCGAGGTGAGCATGGCGCAGATGTGGCACACCCGCGCGGAGCTGGTGAAGAACGACACCGCCGGCAAGATCGACTGGGGCTTCGACGGCGGCATCGTCTCGCCCTCGGTATGGATGGTGCCGCAGAAGAACCCGGCCGGCGCCAAGGCGGCCATGGAGTTCATCGCCTATGCGCTGCGCCCCGAGGTGCAGGCCAGGCTCATGGAGGTCTACAACATGGGCCCGGTGAATCTGAAGGCCAACGAGCTGCTCAGCGCCCAGCTGCAGGCGATCAACCCCACCGCGCCGGACAACCTGAAGAAGCAGGTGTCGCTGAACAACAAGTGGCACGCCGAGCACTACGGCGAAACCCTGGAGCGCTACCTGGCGCTGATCGGTGGCTGAGATGCGACGTTTCGCACCGGGCGTGCTGCCGGTCTACGGCCTGCTGATCCTGCCCCTGCCTGTGCTCGTCGTGGTCGGCTACCTGCTGCCGACCCTCGGGGTGCTGGGCTGGAGCTTCAGCCTGCCGGAGTGGGGCACGCAGAACTACGCGGCCATCGCCGACAACGCCAACCTGCAGGCGGTGATCTGGCGCACCCTGCGCATCTGCCTGCTGACCACCGCGATCAGCGTCGCCATCGCCTACCTGATCGCCTACCGCTGGCGTTTCGCGACGCCGCGCGGGCGGCAGCTGATCGAGCTGTTCGTGCTGCTGCCGTTCTGGCTGTCGATGCTGATCCGCGCCTTCGCCTGGCTGGTGCTGCTGCGCAACGGTGGGCTGGTCAGCCAGGGGCTGATGGCCACCGGCTGGTTCGATGCACCGCCGCCGCTGGTGCGCAACGAGCTGGGCGCGCTGATCGGCATGGTGCACTTCATGGTGCCGTACGCGGTGCTGCCGCTGCTGTCCTCGCTCAAACAGGTGGACGACAGCCTGCTGCGCGCCTCCAGCAGCCTGGGCGCCAGCCACTGGCAGACGCTCAAGGACATCTTCATCCCGCTGACCCTGCCGGGCGTGGTTGCCGCGTCGGCCATCGTCTTCGTCTTCAGCCTCGGTTGCTTCGTCACCCCGGCGCTGCTGGGCGGCGGCAAGGCGGCAATGCTCGCCGAGTACATCTACGTGCAGATGTTCCAGCTGTCGAACTGGGGCCTGGGCGCCGCGCTGAGTATCGTGCTGATGCTGCTGGTGGTCGGTTGCGCGCTGCTGTTCGGACAACTCATCGGCTTCCGCCGCCTGCTCGGGAGGACTGAGCTGTGACCCCGCAGGGAACCTTCCTCTCCGCCGTGCCCAAGCCGGGCAAGCCGCAACTGCCGCGCCCGCCACTGGGGCGCTGGCTGTCCTGGGCCGCGCTGGCGCTGTCCGCGCTGTTCCTGCTGCTGCCGATCCTGGTGATCGTGCCGCTGTCGTTCGGCAACCAGCGCTACCTGGCCTTCCCCGATGGTGGCTGGTCGCTGCGCCACTACGCGACGCTGTTCGACGGCGCCTGGCTGCTGTCGATCCTGCAGAGCCTCGGTCTGGCGCTGGCAGTCGGCGCGCTGTCCACGGCGCTGGCCTTCCTGTTCGCCACCGGCATCTGGCTGCAGCGCCGCTACCGCACGGTGCTGACGCTGATCGTGCTGCTGCCGATGATCGTCCCGCAGGTGGTCTCGGCCATGTCGATCTACTACCTCGACGCGCGCCTGGGGATTCTCGACAGCGTGCTGGGCGTCGGCTTCGGCCACCTGCTGATGGCGCTGCCGTACTCGGTGATCGCCATGCTGGTGGCCTACGCGCGGCTCGACCAGAGCCTGTACAAGGCCTCGCGCTCCCTCGGCGCCGGGCTCTGGCCGACGCTCTGGCACGTGCTGCTGCCCAACGTGCGCGGCGGCATCCTCGGCGGCTTCTTCATGGGCTTCGTGATGAGCTGGGAGGAAGTGGTGGTGACCCTGTTCACCAGCGGCCTGAACGTGGTGACGCTGCCCAAGCGCATCTGGGACGGCCTGCGCTACAACCTCGACCCGGCGATCGCCGCCGTGTCCACCCTGATGATCGTCCTGACCCTGGTGGTGATGCTGCTGCGCATGTACCTGGAGCGCCGCCGACCGCCGTCCTGATCCACCCGATCTACATCCGGTCGCCACGCTGGCGACCCCAACCTCTCTGTAGCAAAGCACCTGCCTGTCGCTTGCACCTTGTCCCTGAGGAGGGAACCCCCATGCTTACCGCTTTCCCTGCACGCACCTACCGTCAACGCGTCGAAGCCGTCAAACGCCGCATGGCCGACCGTGGCCTGGATGCCCTGGTGGTCAACTACCCGGACAACATCAACTACCTGAGCGGCTTCGACAGCCTGGGCTTCCTCTGGTACCAGGCACTGATCATCTCGCCCAAGCTGGCCGAGCCGGTGTTCCTCACCCGCACCAGCGAAGAGCCCTGCACCTGGGAACTGTCGTGCATCAACGAGGCGATCTTCTATGACATCGCCAAGCAGGACCCGCTGAAGATCGTCGCCGACGTGCTCGCCGACGCCGGCCTGTCCCAGGCGCGCATCGGCCTGGAAATGACCGCCTCGACCTTCTCCCCGGCGCAGTACAACGCGCTGCTGGGCTACCTGCCCGAAGCGCGCTTCGAGGACGCCGGCCCGCTGGTCGCGGAGAACCGCCTGATCAAGACCGCCGAGGAAATCGAGTACCAGCGCAGCGCCGCGCGCATGGCCGACCAGGGCATGCTGGCGGCCTTCGAGGCGCTGCGTCCGGGGATCTCCGAAGTGGAAGTCGCCGGCATCGTCGCCAACGCCCTGGGCCGCGCCGGCAGCGAGTACTCGGCGATCAGCCCGATGTGCGCCACCGGTCGGCGCAGCACCATGACCCACGCCATGCCGCACCGCCAGACCATCAGCCATGGCGACGTGGTTATCCTCGAACACGCCGGCGTGTGCAACCGCTACCACGCCATCCTCATGCGCACCGCGGTGATCGGCAAACCCAGCCCGCGGGTGAAGGAGGTGGCGACCCTGCTCACCGAGGCCTTCAACGCCGCCATCGACATCGCCAAGCCGGGCACTCCGGTGGGCGAGTCCAACCGCGTGTGCAACCAGATCCTTGACCGCATCGACCTCTCGCGTACCCGCGTGCACCGCATCGGCTACAGCTTGGGCCTGGCCTACCCGCCGACCTGGCTGGAAGCGATGATGGTGGACGAGGCCGACGACCACGTGTTCCAGCCGAACATGTCGTTCTCCATCGAGCCCAACCTGTCCTTGTACAACGAAGGCTTCGGCATCAAGCTCGGCGACACCGTGCTGTGCGGCGAGAAGGGCTCGGCGAGCCTGTCCGAGCTGCCGCCGGAGCTGACCATTATCGATTGATGGAGGTTCGCCCCCGGTCCGCATACTGCTGGGGGCGAATCCGTGTTGCGTGTCTGCTCCTGCGGGCGCAGTGATGGAATCCGAGGGTTTGCGATGAGTCACACGATGGATGTCTTCTGGCACGACGATGTGCTGCGCCACGACACCGCTGCCGGCGTCTTCGAGGCGCCGCCCAGCGACCTGCTGGCCGAACAGCTGCAGCACCCGGAGAGCAATCCGCGGCTGCTCAACATGCGCGCCATCCTCCAGCGCGGGCCGGTGGCCGACTCGCTGCGCTGGCACACGGGCCGCCATGCCAGCGAAGAGGAACTGCTGCGCTTCCACGATGCCGATTACCTGCGCGGCCTGTTCGAGGCGGATGCCCAGGGCAAGCGCTTCAGCAGCACCACGCTGATGTCCGCTGGTAGCCTCGCCGGCCTCCTGGCCGCCGCTGGTACCAGCCTGCTGGCGTTGGAAAGCGTATTGTCGACCGGCGTTCCGGCCATGGCCCTGGTGCGCCCGCCGGGCCACCACGCTGCTCCGGCCATGGCCGACGGCTACTGCTTCTTCAACAACGTCGGGGTTGCCGCGCGAGCGGCCCAGGCGGCGGGGCTGGAGCGGGTGGCCATCGTCGACTGGGACGTGCACCACGGCAATGGTACGCAGGAGGGCTTCTACGACGATCCTTCGGTATTCACCGTGTCCCTGCACATGGACCACGGCGCCTGGGGTTCGAGCCACCCGCAGACCGGTGCGGCGGACGAGCGCGGCTACGGCGCCGGGCTGGGCAGCAACCTCAACCTGCCGCTGCCCATGGGCTCGGGCGACCAGCTCTACGAGATAGTCTTCGCCCGCTTCGTCGAGCCTGCGCTGCGCGCGTTCAAGCCCGACCTGCTGATCATCGCCAACGGCCTGGACGCCTCGCAGTTCGACCCCAACGGCCGCCAACTGGTGACCATGCAGGGCTTCAACCGCCTGGCCCGCCGCGCCCGCGCGCTGGCCGACGAGCTGTGCCAGGGGCGGCTGCTGGTGGTGCAGGAGGGCGGCTACAACCCGGCGTACAGCGCCTACTGCCTGCATGCGGCGGCCGAAGGCTTCCTCGGCCAGCCGTCCACGCTGCCCGATCCGCTGGCGTACATGCCGGAACCGGCGGCGCGGGTGGAGGCTGATCTCGCGGCGCTGGATACACGCCTGGCAGCGGCGGGGTGGAGGTTCGGCTGATTTTCAGCCCTGATGACTGGCCGCATCTTCGCTGCGGATCGCGGGCATGGCCCGCTCCTACAAGGTCAGGAGCCCCTCACCCCTCTCCCGCAAGCGGGAGAGGGGTGAGGGGATGCGGTCGCGCAGACTTTCATATCCGTAGGGCGCATAACGCGCCAGCGTTATCCGCCGAAGGAGGCCCGGCGGATAACCTGTTCCAGGTTATGCGCCCTACGTGTTGTTGCCACGCTGTTCGCGAGCAAGCTCGCTCCTACAGCCAGAACCTGGCTCAGGTGTGCTTTTTGTAGGAGCGAGCTTGCTCGCGAACCCTCGCTGACCCCTGTTCCTACTGGTGGTTGCGATAACGCTCGGTCAGGGACTGCACGCGGGCGACGTAGGTTTGCGTCTCGCTGTAGGGCGGTATTCCGTTGTACTTGTCGACGGTCATTTCACCGGCGTTGTAACTGGCCAGCGCCAGTGTCTGGTTGCCGTTGAAGCGCTTGAGCAGCCACGCCAGGTAGCGCACGCCGCCACGGATGTTCTGCCGCGCGTCGAACGGATCGCTGACATTGAAGCGCTCGGCGGTGTCGGGCATCAGCTGCATCAGCCCCTGGGCACCGGCGATGGAAATGGCCCTGGGCTGGAACGCCGATTCGGCGTGGATCACCGCCCGCACCAGCGCCCGGTCGACGCCGTAGCGAATCGAGGCAGCCTCGATTTCCTTGCGATAGGAGCGGGTGTCCAGGCGCAGGCTGGCGACGTTGAAATCCCTGGGCGCCATGCACAGGTAGCAGCCCTTGATGTAGTACACCTCGATCACATCGACCCGCGCCGTGATCCCCACCGGGCGGCGGCTGACATACTGGCGCACGCCCTTGTGGACGAAGGTATAGACGCGGATCCGCTCTGCACCCGGCTTGTCACTTCGCTCGGCGCCTGGTGCGGTCTTCGACCTGGAGCCGCCAGTGGCGCCGGCCTTGCCATTCAGGGGAGTGCAGCGAGCGCCGGCAACGGGCTGGCTGGTGTGGCTGAGGGTACCGTCGCGCGCCAGGCACTTGTACTGGGCGCTGGCTAAATGGGGAGCGACCAGCAACGCCAGGCCGATGCATCCGGGAAGGCTCCTGCGAGCCCACTGCCACGCTCTGGAACTCACACTCTCGCTCCGCGCCGCGGGCGCCGATCAGGCCTGGGGTTGCCTGCTCCGTAGTAGGGAAAACGCCGACGAGGAACGCCGCCACGGGATTGACCCCGGGCGACCTGGCGTTTCGATCGGCTAGTTATACCCGTTCTGGTTGGCAGTGGAGCTTGTGCAGACGTACGGCTTGCCGACCTGGCTTGACGCGCTGAAGGTCCGGCTGGACGACGGCAGTCGCGAATTTGCCACTGTCTCTCAACGCTCCTTCCTACGCCTCGCCCAGCCAAGGATTGGGAACTGCCGAGGTAGAGTGCTTTGCTGTTGTTTCCAACAAGGAGAGTCGACGATGACCACCGACGCGTTGTTCCGCCGTGATGCCTACCTGCGCACTTGCGAGGCCTATATCCGCCAGATCAGCGAAACCGGCGTGCTGCTCGACCGCACGGTGTTCTACCCCCTGGGCGGCGGCCAGGCGGGCGACAGCGGCTGGCTGAGCCTGGCCGACGGCACCCGCCTGCGCATCGCCGACGCGCGCAAGGCGCCGTTCGAGGGGGCCGGCCCGGACGATGTGCTGCACCTGATCGCCGAGGAGCAGCGCGAGCTGCTCGCCGGCCTGCACCCGGGCCAGCCGGTGCAGGTGGAGATCGACTGGGAGCGCCGGCACCGGCACATGCGCCTGCACACCGCCTCGCACCTGATGTGCGCGATCCTGCCGTACCCGGTGGACGGCTGCAGCATCACCAGCGACTACGCGCGGCTGGATTTCGTGACGACGGAGCCGCTGTCGCGGGAGGACATCGACGCGCGGCTGGCCGATTTCGTGGCGCAAGCGGCGGACGTGAGCATCACCAGCATCAGCGACGCGGAACTGGCCGCCAGTCCCGAACTGGTGCGCACCATGAGTGTGAAGCCGCCGATGGGCTTCGGCCAGGTGCGCCTGGTGCGTATCGAGGGCATCGACCTGCAGCCCTGCGGCGGTACCCATGTGGCCAATACCGCCGAGATCGGTGGCGTGCGGGTGTCGAAGATGGAGAAGAAGACCGCGCGCACGCGGCGGGTGGTACTGGCGCTGGATTGACCAGACATTGTGTCCTGCGGACACATACCCTGAAGGATCCGGAGCAAAGACGAAGTCAGAGACAACGTAGGATCAAGAACCGCAGCGCCGAACTCAACCGAGAATGAAATACACCTTGCGCACCGGCGTGAGGTTCTCCCAGGTGCCCTTGAAGCCCGCTGCCACCACGAAGGAATCGCCCGGCCCGAAGGTCTTTGCCACGCCGTCGGCGTCGGTCAGGCGCACCGTGCCTTCGAGGATGTGGCACAGCTCGTCGTAATCGCACTCGCAGCGCTCCAGGTGCACGCCGGCTTCCCAGATGCCGGCGATGGCGCTTTTTTCCGGTGCCGCAAAATGCCGCCAGCTGCGGCTCTGGTAGGGCGCATCGACGATGGCCGGGTCGTCGATCACGCGCTCCTGCGGGGCGAGCTCGGGGTTGGCGAAGTCGATGACGTGGCGGGGCAGGGACATGAAGTTCTCCATCAGGAATCGAAACCGATGCCGAAGGCATCGAAGGTCTTGAGCAGCAGGTCGCGGCGGCCGGTGCGGTCTTCCCTGGCCAGCGAGCGCTGGGCCAGGCGCACGCCGAGGTAGCGCAGCGGCTCGGGCGGGAACGGGAAGGGCTTCTGCGAGGTCATGCGCAGTTGGGTACGTTCGGTGCGTTCGCCGCCCAGCTGGTCGAGCATGTTCAGCGCGGCGAAGCGGCTGGCCGCCACACCCTGGCCGGTGAAGCCCAGCGCATAGGCGACGCGTCCGCCGAGCACGCAACCAGTGAACAGCGTGGTGCGCGCGGAGGTGTCGATGATGCCGCCCCAGGCGTGGCTGAACTGCACCGGGCCGAGCTGCGGGAAGGCTTCGCAGAACTGTTCGGCCAGGCGCTGGAAGCTTTCCGGGCGTTGGGTCAGGGCCTCGGTGCGGCGGCTGCCGAAGTGGTAGATGGCGTCGAAGCCGGCCCAGAGGATGCGGTTGTCGGCGGTCTTGCGCAGGTAGTGGAACTGGTTGCCGGCATCGGCGATGCCGTAGCGCTCGACCCAGCCGATGGCGCGCAGCTGGTCGTCGGTCAGCGGCTGGGTGACCAGCGAGTAGTCGTACACCGGGATCACGCTGGAGTTCAGGTGGCCGAGCAGCGGCGGCGCGATATTGGTCGCCAGGGCGATCTGCCCGGCCTCCAGCTCGCCGCGGTCGCAGCGCAGCAGCAGGCGGTCGCCACGCTGGTGCAGCTCGTGCACCGGGGTGTTCTCGAAGACTTCGACGCCCTGTTCCAGGCAGACGCGGCGCAGTTCGGCAGCCATCTTCGCCGGGTTGAGCAGCGCGTAATTGGGTTCGAATACACCGGCCCGGTACTGCGGCGAGTCGAGTTTCTCTGACAGTTCTGCGCCTTCCAGCCACTGGCAGTCGATGCCGAAACGCTGGTAGTTGTGCTGCATGGCACGCAGGCCATCGGCTTGCCAGGGCTGGGCGGCGACGCTGAGCTTGCCGCGCCGTTCGAATTCCACATGCATGTTGAAGCGCTTGAGGTCTGCCTCGAATTCGTTGAGGTTCTGACGGCCCAGGCGTACCAGGGTTTCGGCTTCTTCCGGCCAGCGGCGCAGGGCATTGCCTACGCCGTGGGAAATGCTCGGCGCGCAGAAGCCGCCATTGCGCCCGCTCGCCTCGCCACCACAGCGACGTGCCTCGACCACCGCGATGCTCGCTCCGGGCCAGCGCAGACGGGCGTGCAGGGCGGTCCAGAGGCCGGTGAAGCCACCGCCGACCACCACCAGATCGAAGCGCCGATCGGCCTCCAGCGCCGGGGCGGCGGGAGTGGGATCGAGGGTATCGAGCCAGAAGGGTCTGGGTGTGGCGTGCGCAAGTGGGGCGGATGTCATCGGAAAACTCCGGCAGAATGTCGGAAGAAAAAAGCGGTCTTCGGGCCGCGTTCGGGTTTTGTAATCGCTTCCGGGAGCCAGGCATACGCTCCGGCGCTTTTTGCGGGCACGCCCGGAGCACACAGAGCCGGCCAAGACCGGCGAGGGAAGACAATGAGCGAAGAACAGGGCTGGAGTGCCACGCTGGAAGGCACGACCTACCAGCCCGACCCGGCCAGCGCCGACACCCATGCCGTGGTCATGCGTTACCACCAGGCCTGGCGGCGGCATGACATCGAGGCGCTGATGGCGCTGTTCGATCCGCAGGTGGAGTACAACGATTTCTTCCAGGGGCGTCGGATCGCGCCGAGCGAACTGCGTGAATACCTGCAGACCAGCATGCCGGCGGCAGGGGACGAATCGCAGGTCTACACCGATCGTTTGCGGGTAGATGGCGACACCGCCTTCCTGCAGTACCAGGTGACCCTGCGCGGTACCCAGGGGCTGGTGTCCTTCCGGACAACAGAGGCCTACACCGTGCGCGCCGGGCGGATCGTCCGGGTCAACGAACATGCCGCCTTGGTCGGTCAGCCGCCAAAGCCTGCCGGCGAGCCGCAGCCGCGCATGGCCGACAGCCGCCTGGGGCTCTCCGCGCGGCAACTGAGCCAGCTGGGCGGCGACATCCAGCAGTACTTCCAGCAGTCGCGGCCGTTTCTCAATCCGGACCTGGACATGCCCCAGGTCGCAGCGGCCACCGGCTACACGCGCAACCAGATTTCCTACTTCCTCAACCAGGTGCTCGGCCTGAGCTTCTACCAGTACCTGAACCAGCTCCGCCTGCGCCACCTGCTCGGCCAGCTCGACGGCGCCACCAGCGTCACGCGCATCGATGAGCTGGCGCGGGCGGCGGGGTTCCGCTCGCTGTCGACCTTCTACCGCTGTTTCCGCGAGGAGACGGGGCTGTCGCCCAAGGCTTATCTGGAACAGCGGGCTACGCAATAGCGCAGGGTGCGGGCTCTATTTATTCTGCTCAGGCCGGCAATGGCTTACCGATCAAGGATGATGCAATGAACCTGTTGAAATGGACGATCTGCCTGATCATGGTCGTAGCGTTCGCCAAGATGTACAGCATGGAGTCCAAAAGCCGAAACGGGCCCAGGGCCGAGGCAGTGGTGGAGAGCACCGAGGTGGTGAAGGAGCTGGCGCCGCGCAATAGTTCTCCGAGAGTGCGATACACGGTCTACGCGCACTACGTTTATGAGGTCGGTGGCAGGGAGTATCGCTCCCGCTATGTGGTCGCAATCACGGCGAGCGAGCCGCGGGCCAACCGGGAAGCGGCAGAGTTCCCCACCGGCCGGCCGATCACTGTCGGCTACAACCCGAAGAAGCCGGCTTATTCGGTCATCGTCGAGCCGGAAATTCCACGCTTCCATCTGGTTCATTGAGGTCGAGCTGCCTATTGTCCGCAGCGCTGGCGACCTCCGCGCGTGCCCGCATGCAGAGCGTGCGCGTTATCAATCTCGCACGCATTTCCCTATGCTCGACCGACAACTATTCCAACCCGCTCAGGAGACCTTCCCATGCGCGACCAGCTCTACATCGATGGCCAGTGGCAGGCCCCCGCGCAAGGCGGCCGCTTCGAGGTCTACGAACCGTCCAGCGAAGCGGTACTGACCGAAGTCGCTGCCGCTACCGGTGAAGACATTGACCGCGCCGTGCAGTCCGCGCGCCGGGCCTTCGACGAGGGCGAATGGGGTCGCAGCACGGGCAAGGAGCGCGCTGGCTACCTGCGCGCCATCGCCGACAACCTGCGCGGCCGCCGCGAGGACCTGGCGCGCCTGGAAGTGCAGGACAACGGCAAGCCGCTGCCCGAAGCGCAGTGGGATATCGACGACGCCATCGGCTGCTTCGACTACTACGCCGAGCTGGCCGACGGGCTGAATGACCAGGGTGAAGTGGTGGCGCTGCCCGACGAGCGTTTCACCTGCCGCGTACTGCGCGAACCGGTCGGCGTGGCCGGGCAGATCATCCCGTGGAACTACCCATTGCTGATGGCCTCGTGGAAGGTCGCTCCGGCGCTGGCCGCGGGTTGCACCGCGGTGCTCAAGCCGTCCGAACTGACCCCGCTGACGGCCCTGGAACTGGCCGCCGCCGCCGATGCCGTGGGCCTGCCCAAGGGCGTGCTCAACGTGGTCACCGGCCTGGGCCGCGACGCCGGTTCGCCGCTTTCGGCGCATCCGGGCGTGGACAAGCTGGCCTTCACCGGTAGCGTGCCGACCGGGCGCGCGATCATGCAGGCGGCCGCCCAGGACATCAAGAACGTCAGCCTGGAGCTGGGCGGTAAGTCGGCGTTCATCGTCTTCGATGATGCGGATGTCGAGGCGGCGGTGGAGTGGATCCTCTTCGGCATCTTCTGGAACCAGGGCCAGGTGTGCAGCGCCACCTCGCGCCTGCTGGTGCAGGACGGCCTGCACGATCGGCTGATCGAGCGCCTGGTGGAGGAAACCCGCCGCATCACCATCGGCAATGGCCTTGAGCCGGGCGTGCTGCTCGGCCCGCTGGTCAGTGCCGGGCAACACGCCAAGGTGCTGCAGGCCATCGAGGCCGGCGTGCGTGACGGTGCGAAGCTGGCCACTGGCGGCAAGCGCCCGGCCCATCGCGACAAGGGTTGGTTCGTCGAGCCGACGGTGTTCATCGACGCGCCGTTGGAGAGCGCCGTGTGGCGCGAGGAAATCTTCGGCCCGGTGCTCGCCGTGCGCCGCTTCAAGGACGAAGCCGAGGCGCTGCGCCTGGCCAACGACAGCCAGTTCGGCCTGGCGGCGGCGGTGATGTCCGCCGACCCGGCACGCTGCCAGCGGGTGAGCCGTGGCCTGCGCGCCGGCATCGTCTGGGTCAACTGCTCGCAACCGACCTTCACCCAGGCGCCCTGGGGCGGCTACAAGCAGAGCGGCATCGGCCGCGAGCTGGGCGTGTGGGGTCTGGACAACTACCTGGAGACCAAGCAGGTCACCGAGTACCTCAGCGATCAGCCGTGGGGTTGGTACATCAAGTAAGGCAAGCCCGGTGAGGTGATGAAGCGGCGGATAACCTGTTCCAGGTTATTCGCCCTACGGTACTGATCTGTTGGCTAGCGCAGGTGGGCGAATCCATCGCGGACGGAGTCCGCTCCTGCGGGGGAATGCCTCAGCCATCCGGCTTGCGTAGGAGCGGACTCCGTCCGCGATCGGCCCGCTGCCGCACCCTCGTCAGGCTTGTCTGCGGCTCACACGCTCAGCGCCACACGCCCCTTGCCGCGCAGGTAAAGCCCGTAGAGCACGCCGATCACCAGCCACGCGCTGCCCAGGGCCAGCGCGTGCACATCCATCCCGCAGAGCACCGTCAGCACCACCGCGATACCCACGATGGGCACCAGCCAATGGGCGAACCAGCGCCGGCTGCGGCCCTGGATACCGAACTTGACCAGCACCGACAGGTGCAGCAGGACGAAGGCGGTCAGGGCGCCGAAGTTGACGAAGGACGCGAGAGTGTCGATGCGTTCGCACATCGCCAGGGCGATGCCCAGCGACAGCAGCGTCGACAGCACCAGCGCCACGTGCGGCGTGCCGTGTCTGCGGTGCAGGCGGGCGAACAGCGCCGGCAGCTGGCGGTCGCGGCTCATGGCGAAGAGCACGCGGGACACGCCGACCTGCATCGGCAGGGCGTTGGTCAGGCCGACCATCACCGCGATCACCCACGCCAGCAGCAGGGCAAGCCAGGGGCCGACCTGGGTCGAGGTCAGTTCGTAGATGGCCGCCGAGGCGTCCTTGATAGTCACGCCCGGCATCAGGTTGCCCAGTACCCAGGTGGTTACCACGAACAGCGTGGCGCAGATGAGCAGCACCAGCAGGATGGCACGGCCGACCAGGCGGCGGTCGTTGTCCTTCACTTCCTCGGCGAGGGTGGAAATGGCGTCGAAGCCGAGGAACGACAGCACGCAGATCGAGGTGGCGGTAAACACCTTGCCGAGATCGAAACTGGCGCTGTCGAAGAAGGGCGCGGCGCTCAGCGTGCCCGCGCCCTTGCCCTGGGACAGGGCGAACAGCGCCAACCCAAGCAGGCCGAACATCACGGTGAACTGCAGCACTACCGAGACCATGCTGACCCGCGTGGTGACGGCAACGCCGAACCAGTTGATGCCCAGCGACAGCGCCACCAGCAGCACCAGGCACAGCGCGCGGTCCAGGCCGGGAACGAGAATCTGCAGGCCCACCGACATGATCAGGAACACCAGCGCCGGGATCAGCAGGTAGTCCAGCAGGATCAGCCAGCCGGCGACGAAGCCCGGCAGCTCGCCCAGGCTGTACCGCGCGAAGCCATACACCGAGCCTGCGCTCTGCACCTGGGCTGACAGCGTGGCGTAGCTCTGCGCGGTGAAGTACATGCAGATCGCGCCCAGCAGGTAGGCCAGCGCGATCAGCCCGCCGGAGGCATCCCAGACGAAACCGAAGGTGGTGAGCGGCGCCATCGGCGCGATGTAGGCCATGCCATAGGCCACCAGGTCTTTCAGGTCGAGCGTGCGCTTGAGCTGCGCGCCATCGTGGGGAACTGCAACGCCCATGAGCGAACTCCGTTGTTCTTGTTATCGGGATGCGGGATGGAATGGCCCGCGGTCGCGCGGGCCGGGTAATCAACCGGTGAAGCTGGGGTCGCGGTGCACTTCGCGGCCTTCCAGCAATGTCAGCAGTACCTGCGTCTGGCCTATCTCGTAGGGCGAGATGGCGTAGAGGTCGCGGTCGAGCAGGATCAGGTCGGCGTACTTGCCCGGTTCCAGGCTGCCGGTGCAGTCGTCGCGCCAGGCGGCGTGGGCGGCGTTTACGGTGTAGCCGCGAATCGCGTCGTCGATGCCGATGCGGTGCTGGGCGGTCTGCACCGGGCTGCCTGAGCCCAGCGCCGGGTTCTGCCGGGTGAGGGCGCACTGGATGATCTGGAACGGGTCGTAGCCGGTCACGCCCCAGTCGCTGCTGAGCATGCAGGTCGCGCCCTGGCGGACGAACTCGCCCAGCGGGTAGATGTATTGGCTGCGCTCGGGGCCGATCATGGCCTCGACGATGGCATCGGCCTCGGGGTTGGGTTGCGCCCAGAGCGTCTGATAGTTGGCCAGCACGCCGAGCTGCCTGAAACGCGGGATATCCGTCGGATCGACCACCTGCAGGTGCGCCAGCTGGTGGCGCGAATCCCACTGGCCATTGCGTTGACGGGCGATCTCCAGGCCGTCCAGCGCGGCACGCACGGCGCCATCGCCAATGCTGTGCACGTGGATCTGGAAGCCCTCGCGGTCGAACGCGCTGAAGAACTCGTCGATCTGCTCCTGGCTGAACATCAGCTCGGCGTTGCCACCGGTGTCGCTGCGCGGTGCGGCGAGCACCGCCGTGCCGTTCTCCAGTACGCCGTCGAGGAAGAACTTCGCCGAATGCAGGCGCACGCGCTCGCTGGCATAGGTGGCGCGCAGGTCCTTGAGCTCGGCCATCTGCTCGTCCAGCGGCTTGTGCGCGAAGATCTTCGAGGTGGCGCAGACACGCAGGGTGAGCTCGTCGCGCTCGAAGGAAGTCTGGTAGTTCTTCAGGTAGTTGCGCGCGGCCATGGCATCCAGCACGCCGGTGATGCCGCGGGCGTTGAAGGCCTTGCTGTAGTGCGCCATGGCCCGCAGGTAGTCGTCCTCGGTATAGCCGGGAGCGATGCGGTTCATCGCCCAGATGGCGTCTTCCACCAGCCAGCCCTTCGGGGTGCCGTCGGCCAGGCGCAGGTATTCGCCGTTGTCCGGTTCTGCGCTGCCGGGCCTGACGCCGGCCAGTTCGAAGGCGGCGCTGTTGGCCCAGCCGTTGTGGTAGTCGCTGGCGAACATCAGTGCCGGGCGGCCGTCGGTGACGCTGTCGAGCAACTCCCTGGTGAGCTGCTCGGGGCTGAAGCGCGCGGAGGAGAAACCGACACCGCGAATCCAGGGCTTTTCCGGGTGCGCCTGGGCGAAGGCGCGAATGGTCTCCAGCAGCTCGTCGAGGGTGGTGGCGTCGTACAGCGAGGCGTTGTGGTAGAGGTCGGCGGCACTGAGCTGGAAGTGCACGTGGGTGTCCTGCAGGCCTGGCAGCATCAGGCGCCCGCCGGCATCGATGCGGCGCGTGGCAGCATCGGCCAGCGCTTCGATGCGGGCATTGCTGTCGACCGCCATGATGCGCCCGGCGCGGATGGCGATGGCCTCGGCGCGCGGACGGCGGGCGTCCTGGGTGCGGATGTCGGCGTGGGTGATGATCAGCTCGGCGGTGGTGGACATGGTGGCTCCAGGTAGGACGGAAGGGTGCGGCCCAGGGGTTGGCGGGGGCGAGCGGCGCCTCTTCGCAGAGGGGCGTATCGCCCGGATCGGGGCTGCTCGTCCACGGCGCAGCGGTTCTCGCCGCGGCGACGAGGCAGACTTGCCAAGCCCGTCACCGGTCGTGCCGCTGCAGCCCGGCGGGTGGCAGCGCCAGGCTGACAAGGCCGCTTATTTTCATTTATGAGTTCAAAATGCTCGGCGAGTGAGCGGCACGGCTTTTCTCGGCGAACCGCGTGCCGCTTGATTCCTGTTGACGTTGCGCAGAGGCTAAGGTCCTTCCGCTCGACGAGTAAGCGGCACCTCGGAACAACACTTGGGAAATTTCGGACTCAATCGTGGACAAGCTCAACAGCCTGCAGCTCTTCGTCATCAGCGCCGAACTGGGTAGCTTCAGCCGCGCTGCCGAAGAGCTGGGCAGGACACCTTCCGCTGTCGCCAAATCCATCGGGCAACTGGAGCAGGAGGTCGGCGCGCGGCTGTTCGAGCGCACCACCCGCAGCATGGCGTTGACCGAGGCCGGGCAGCTCTACCTGGAAACCGCGCGGGAGGTGCTGGAGCGCATGCGCGAGTCGGAGGAGGAAATCGCCCAGCTGCACCACAGCCTCAAGGGACGCCTGCGGATCAATGGCCCGCTGGCGTTCGGCCGGCCGTTCCTCAATGGCGCCTGCGCGAGCTTCCTGCAGCAGCACCCGGACATGAGCCTGCAGGTAGACCTCACCGACGCCTATATCGACATGCTCGATGGCCGCTACGACCTCGCCCTGCGCCTTGGGCACAGCGACCTGCCGGGGCTGATCGCGCAGCCGGTGGGGGAGAGCCGCATCGTGTTCTGCGCCAGCCCCGGATACCTGGAGCGCCACGGCGTGCCGCACCGGCCGGAACAACTGGTGGAGCACGAGTGCCTGGTCTATCGCCATCCGGCGCTGGGCGAGAGCTGGCTGATCGAGCGAGCCGGCGAGCGACTGCTGCTGCCACGCAGCGGGAGGCTGAACAGCGACAACCAGGAACTGCTGGTGGAAGCCTGCCTGGCGGGGCAGGGAGTGCTGCCTTGCCCGTACTGGAGCGTGCTGCCGTACCTGCGCGATGGACGGCTGCGGACGATCCTCGACGATTGCCACTTCCATCCCAAGGCGCTGGGTTCGGAGCTGCTGGCGGTATACCCGAGCACGCGGCGGGCGACGCGCAAGATCAGCGCGTTCATCGAACACCTGCGCGGTTACCTGCGGGAGCAGCGGTTGGTGTAGGTCCCGGCCCCCGTTTCAGCGGGCAGCGCCCGCGATTGCGCGGATGGCGTGCTCCCGCTGATGAGCGCTGCACCTCGGCGTACCCCTGCAAGGATGAATTCCGCCGCGGGGGATTTCGCGGACAGGGCCCGCTCCTACGTGAATACCGTGCCAGCGCGTTCCCTCTCCCTGAAGGGAGAGGGAAATCCAGGCACAGATTTCCGGAACAAAGACAGTTGCTCCTACGCTAGCGAGAATGCTGGGAGTCTGCCGGCAGGATGGGCAGGGGCACCGCGCCGATCAGCTCAACCCTTTCCCCTGCAGGTGCTCGCGCAGGTACTCGATGAATACCCGCACCTTGCGCGTGCTGCGCCGGTGCGGCAGGTACAGCACATGCACCCAGGGCCCGAAGGCGCTCTGGTCGCGCCAGCAGTCGGGTAGCTGTTCCACCAGCTCGCCGCTTTCCAGGTAGGGCAGCGCGCTCCATTGCGGGAGGAACTGCAGGCCCTGGCCATCGAGCAGGCACGCGAGGAGGAAGTCGTAGTTGTCGCTGGCGATGCGCGGCACCGGCTGGCGGATGCGGATGCGTTCGCCGTCCTTCTGCACCCACCAGAAGTTCCGGTTCAGCAGCGGGTGGCGGAAGATCAGCCAGTCGTGCTGTTCGTAATTCTCCAGCGTCACCTCCAGCCCCTTTTCCGCGAGGTACCCGGGGCTGGCGCAGAGCATCAGGCGGTTCTCCAGCAGCGGCTGGGCGATCACGTCCGGCAGGTCGATGGGGCCGTCGCGCAGGGCGATGTCGTAGCCGCCTTCCACCAGGTCGACGAACTCGTCCAGCAGGTCCACCTCCAGGCGCACCTGCGGGTGCTCGCGCAGGAATCGGCAGCACACCGCGTTGAAGAAGGCCGGGGCGAAGGAGGGTGGCGAGACGATGCGCAGGCTGCCGCGCAGCTCGGTCTGCAACTGCTCGACTTCCTCGCTGGCGCGTTGCAGTTGCATCAGCGCCGAGCGCGCGCCTTCCAGGTAGATATGCCCGGCCTCGGTCAGCGCCATGCGCCGAGTGGTGCGCTCGAACAGGCGCTGGCCCAGCTCGGCTTCCAGTTGCGCCACCCCCTTGGTGATCGCCGACGGGGTCTTGCCCAGTTGTTCGGCGGCGCGGCTGAAGCCGCCATGCTCGGCGGTGGCGACGAACATGGTGAGGGCGGTCATCTTGTCCATGGATTGCTTCCTGGTATTGCTTCCTGACAGGAACAGAAGTTGTGCGGCAAGTCGGTGTTAAAGCCGCCGGGGCTTTTGCTTAACCTTCATCGCAGATCAACAATAACGAAGGCTCTGCGATGAAACTACTGATTCCGGCGCTGGTGTCGGCGGCTTGCGCTTTTTCCTCAATGGAAACGATGGCCGCCGCTGACCTGATTCTCCATGGTGGCAAGGTCTACACCGCCGAGCCTGGACAGGCGCTGCAACAGGCAGTAGCGGTGGAGAACGGCCGCATCCTCGCGGTGGGTTCCGACGCGCAGATCCTCAAGCTCCAGCAGCCGGCAACGCAGGTCATCGACCTGCACGGCCAGGTGCTGATGCCCGGCTTCATCGACTCCCACACCCATCTGGTCAAGGGCGGCCTGCAGATGCTCCAGGCCAACCTGGACAACCAGGACCTGCCGCTGGCCGAATTCGAGAGCAAACTGCGCCAGTGGCGCGACGACGGCCGCGCGCGGAGTGGCCAGTTCCTCTATGTCGGCGGCGTGCCCACGGCCTACTGGGACGAGCTCGGCGAACTGCAGCAGCGCTTCAACCAGGGTGAATGGGCGAAGCAGCCGATCCTCCTGGCCGGCGGCGACTACCACACCGGCTGGGCCAACCAGGCACTGCTCGACCTCGCCGGCATCGACGCGGCCAAGGTCCGGTCGCTCAAGGGCGAGGAGCAGGCCACTATCGGCCATGGCGCCGACGGCAAACCGAACGGCTTCCTGGTGGATGCCGGCCTCTACCCGGTGCAGGCCATGCTGCCGCTGGCGAGTGACGAGGAGCTGCTCAAGGCGCTGAAGGGCGCGCAGAGCTATTACCACGAACTGGGCATCACCGCCTGGATGGAGCCCCTGGCCAACGAGAACCCCGGCGGCGACATCCACAACGATTCCGTTGGCGTGCTGCCGGCCTACAAGCTGCTGGCGGAAGAGGGCGGGCTGACCGCTCACGTCGCGGCCCTGCTGATGGCCGACTCCAAGGCGACCCCGGCCGACCTCGACGAACTGGACAAGGTGCGTCAGCAGTTCATCGATGTGCCCAACCTGACCCTGCCGGGCATCAAGGTCTTCGCCGACGGCGTGGCCGAAGTGCCGGCGCAGAGCGCGGCGATGCTGGAGCCCTACAGCAACTCGAAGAAGTACGGCGAACTGCTGATCGACCCGAAACATTTCGGCGAGCTGGTCAGCGCCGCCGACGCCCGTGGCTGGCTGGTGCACATCCACGCCATCGGCGACCGCGCGGTGCGCGAATCGCTCAACGGCATCGAGCAGGCACGCAAGGATCGCCACAGCGGCATTCCGCACTCGATCACCCACCTGCAGATGGTCAACCCCAAGGACTTTCCGCGCTTCAAGGCACTCGACGTGATCGCCGCCATGCAGCTGTACTGGGCCGCCGCCGACGAGAACAGCGTCGACCTGGTCAAGCCCTATGTCAGCGCCATGGCCTTCCTGCACATGTACCCGGCGCGCTCGCTGCTGAAGAACGGCGCCACTATTTCCGGCGCCAGCGACTGGCCGATCACCACGCCCGATCCGTGGAAGGCGATCTACCAGGGAATCCAGCGGGTCGGCCCGAAGGGCGTGCTCAATGCCGCCGAAGACATCGATCGGCAGACCCTGTTCCAGGCCTACACCCTCAACGCTGCGCGCACCCTTCGCCTGGAGAACAGCATCGGCTCGCTCAAGCCCGGCAAGCAGGCCGACCTGATCCTGCTCGATCGCGATGTGTTCACGGTCGAGCCCCAGGTGCTGCGTGACACCCGCGTGCTGAAGACCTGGTTCGCCGGCCGCGAAGTCTATAGTCGTTCCAGCGACAAACCGTGATCGTTGTTAACAAAGCACTCCCTGATTCGACAGTTCAAGCAGTAACAGGAGCCTTGCCGTGATCCTTCACACCTTCACCACCGACCTCCGCGACCCGCTGCAGCGTGGCCGGCAGATCGGCGAAACCTTCGCCGGGCAGATCCGCCAGACCGTGGCGCTGTACCTGGATTTCTTCCCGCGCGTCGGCGTGGAGCTGGACAAGGCCCGCGCCATCGGCGAAGCCAGCCTGGCGGCGCTGGCCGACTGGTGCCCGGCGCTGGCCAGGGAAGTCGAGGGCCTGGCCCTGGGTACCGGACTGCCGCTGTGGCAGCTGGCGGCGCTGAATGCGCGTACCGAAATTCTCGCGGTGATGCCCGAGCAGCCGGTGGAAGGCGAATGCTCCACCTCGGTCTACGCCCCGGCAGGCAGCCAGGCGCCGCGCAGCCTGCAGACCTGGGACTGGCACGACAGCCTGGTGCCCCACGGCCTGCTGCTGGGCTTCACCGGCAGCAGCGGCCTCACCGCCAAGCTGTTCACCGAGTTCGGCATGCTCGGCAAGATCGGCGTGAACAGCGCAGGGCTGGGCGTGCACTTCAACATCCTGCACCACGCCAGTGACGACGGCAGCGCCGGCGTACCGGTGCACGCCATCGCCCGCCGCGTGCTGGAAGAGGCCACCAGCGTCACCGAGGCCATCGACCTGGCGCGTTCGGCGCGGGTCAGTGCCTCCACCGTGCTGACCGTCTTCACCCGCAACGATGTGCGTGCCCGCGCCGCCAGCATCGAGATGAGCCCGGCGCACACCGCCGTGGTGGTGCCGCGCGAGGATGGCTGGCTGCTGCATACCAATCACTTCCTCGACGGTGAGCTGAGCTGGGGCGAGCGTACGGCAGATGTGTCCACCACCTATGCGCGCCTGGAGCACCTCAAGGCCGCCACCGCCGGCATGACCGGCAAGGCCCTGCGCGAACGCGCCGACGCTTTCTGCGGTGCCGACGGTGAGCAGGCGGTGGTGTGCTTCCACCCGGATATGTCCGAGCCGGATACCGAGCGCTGGGAGACCTTGCTGAGCATTGGCCTGGATACCGTCGGCTGTGCGCTGGAGTACGTCGCGGGCACGCCGAAGAAGCTGGCCGATGAAGGCTTCCTGCGCTTCTAGAGACCGATGGATAAAGGCCGCTGAGTTCGTAGGGCGCATAACGCGCCAGCGTTATCCGCCGCCAGGCAGTCGGCGGATAACCCGTTCCGGGTTATGCGCCCTGCGGGCTGGAGCGCCGGGCCGCAAAAGCCCCTCACCCTAACCCTCTCCCAGGGGGAGAGGGGACTGACCGGTGCCGGCTGAAACAACGGTGTCAGCCGGCACATTCGGCTCCCTCTCCCTGCGGGAGAGGGCTGGGGTGAGGGCATAGCCCAGGCACCCATCTTTCCGGCCCAAAGCGATTCCGCTTCAAAATCTAATGCCCCGTGGCAGCCCATCGGCCGCCGCGCGGGTTTCGTGTTGCCACAAGAACAAGAGTGAACCGCCATGATCGACCACACGCCCGCCGCCCCCGGCTCGCGCTCGGCCTTCCGCACCTTCTGCGTCTCCGGCATGGGCACCGCGCTGGAGTTCTACGATTTCGTCATCTACGGCTACGCCGCCGCGCTGATCTTCCCGCAGCTGTTCTTCCCCGGCATGGACCGCCTGACCGCCGTGCTGGTGGCCTTCGCCGCGTTCGGCGCCGGCTTCTTCGCCCGGCCGCTGGGCGGCGTGGTATTCGGCCACCTGGGTGACCGCTACGGCCGGCAGAAGGCACTGGTCGCCACCCTGGTGCTGATGGGCCTGAGCACGTTGCTGATCGGCTTCCTGCCCACCCACGCCAGCATCGGCGCGGCCGCTCCGGTGCTGCTGGTACTGCTGCGCCTGGTCCAGGGCTTCGCCGCCGGTGGCGAGTGGGGCGGGGCAGCGCTGTTCGGTATCGAGGTGGCGCCCAAGGGGCGTCGTGGCCTGTGGGGCAGCTTCACCAGCATGGGCATCGGCATCGGCGGCATCTTCGGCGCTGCGGTGTTCGCCATCGTCAGTTTCGCCTTCGACGACGACCTCTCCGGTATCGCCTGGCGCATCCCGTTCTGGCTCGGCGGCCTGCTGGTGCTGGTCGGTCTCTATGCGCGCCTGCATAACACCACACCGCAGCCCAAGGTCGCGCCGAAGACTGAAGCGCGCATGCCGCTGATGGAAGCCTTCCGCCGCCGCCCGCGCGAGTTGCTGCTGTGCATCGGCATCGCTTTCGGCTACGTCACCATCGCCTATATCGGCAGCACCTTCTTCCTCGCCTACGCGACCGATATCGGCTACAGCAGCAGCCACGCCTTGCTGTTCGACTTCTCGCTGTCGGTGGTCATCGTCGCCTCCGCGCCGTTCTTCGGGCACCTGTCGGACCGCTTCGGCCGTCGCGCGGTGATGATCTTCGGCGCGGCGATCATGGCGCTGGGGCTGTTCGCCTTCTTCCCGCTGATCGGCCTGCACAGCCTGCCGCTGGCTTTGCTGGCATACATCGCCGTGGGCTTCTTCATGGGCGCGACCCAGGGGCCGATCCCGGCATTCCTCGCCGAGCAGTTCCCGCGGGAAATGCGCTACTCGGGGATTTCCTTCAGCTACCAGATCGGTGCGGCGCTGGGCGGCGGCACGGCGTCGAGCATCGCCACCGCCATCCTCATCGCCACCGGGCGCAACCCGTTCGGCGTGGCGCTCTATGGCGCGGCGGCCCTGTTGCTGGTGGCGGTGTGTTCCTGGCTGCTGCGGGAAACCGCACGCCTGCCGATGGAGGAGATCGACCGTGACGACGCGCCAGTTGGCGCGGCCCAGGTCCAGCCGCTCAACTGACCGCGCGTGCCTTGGTGCCCGGCACCAGGCCGAGCACCAGCGCACAGCCGAGCAGGATGATCAGCGCGCCCACGCCCTGCATCAGCGACAGGGCTTCGCCCAGCACCAGCGCGCCGACCAGCACCGCGACCACGGTGACGACGAACTCCACGCTGATGGTTTTCGTCGCACCGATGCGTGCGACCAGCTGGAAGTACACGACGTAGTTCACCGCGCTGAGCACGCAGCCGCAGAGCAGCAGGAAGAGGAAATCGATGGGCTGCGGCGTGCCCGGCACCGGCACCCAGATCAGCAACGGCAGGGTGAGCAAGCCGCCGATGCCGAAGGCGCCGCAGGTCACTTCCCAGGGGCCGGCGGTACGCAGCTTGAGGCTCGCGTAATTGCTGCCGAAGGCTGCGCACACCGCGCCGAACACCGAGGCGGCGCTGCCGAGAATGAATTCGTGGGTGATCGGTACTGCCGGGAAACCCACCAGCAGCACCATGCCGCAGAAGCCCAGCACCAATCCGCCCAGACCGCTCCAGGTGATGCGCTCCAGCCCCCAGAGGCGGCCGATGAGCATGGAGAACAGCGGAATGCCGGCGACGAAGATCGCCGCCATGGCGGTGCCGATGCGCGGCGTGGCGTAGGTCATGCCGATCAGCTGGCCGGCCACCGTGGTGGCGCCGACCACGCACAGCGGCTTCCACAGCCCTTCGAAATTCAGCCGGCGCCCGGACAGCTTGGCCACCGCGAACAGCGTGAAGCTGGCGATCAGCGCGCGGAAGCTGACCGCGCCAACCCAGCCGAAGCCGGCGATGGCCTTGAGCAGCACGAGAAAGGACAACCCCCAGCCGATCGCGAGGAACAGGTAGGCGGCAAGGTCGCGCGGTTGCATACGACTCCGGTGGCACAAGGCAGAAGGCGGCCGCCGAAGCGCGGCGGCGAATGCGCCTATCTTGCCGGGCGCCGGTGACGCTTGGGAAGGCAGTGCAGCGACGTTTTTCTGCCTGCCAGCGCCTGCGACCGCCGGCCCGGCCATCTGCCCTGCACAGAGCTGCGGCGCTGCCGGACGCTCACTCCGGGCTGCGGCGAGCGCCGCAGCAGGGTGAGAGTCCAATGGGCAGTAGGTTGCGCAGCGGTCGTGCTCAGTAGGTGCCGCGCAGGGTCAGCATCAGGTTGCGCGGTTCGCCGTAGAAGTTCGAGCCCCAGGCGCTGTCGACGCGCTCGTAGTACTTGCGGTCGAAAATGTTGTTGGCGGTCAGCGTCGAGCTCAGGTGCTCATTGAACTTGTAGCCGAGCTGGGCGGTGGAGACGGCATAGCCGGGCTGTACGAAGTCGGTATTGCTGCGGGTGTAGAGCGTCTCGCTGACCACGCGGGTGCCGCCGGCCACATGGAAGCCCTTCAGCGCGCCGTCGAGGAACTCGTACTTGGACCACAGGTTGAAGTTGTGCTTGGGCGTGATGGTGCTGTAGGTGTCGCCCGAGCTCAGGCCGTTGTTCGGGTCGTCCTCCAGCAGGCGGGTCATGGTGAACGCGTAGCCGGTGACGATGCTCCAGTTGTCGGTCAGGTTGCCGCTCAGCTCGGTCTCCCAGCCCTGGCTGCGCACCTTGCCCTGGGCCTCGTAGGCATTCACCGGGCTGCCGCTCCACTGGGCGCGGTTTTCGTCGTAGATGCGGAACAGGGCGATCGAGGCATTGAGCCGGCCGTCGAGCAGTTCCTGCTTGAGGCCCACTTCATACTGCTTGCCTTCGTGCGGGCCGATCATCTTCTGGCCGCTGCCGTCGGTCTCGCTCTGCGGCTTGAACACGCTGGTGTAGCTGGCGTAGGCGGCCAGGCTCGGGTTCAGCTTGTAGATCACTGCGCCGTAGGGGATGGCCTTGGCGTTGATCTGGCTGGAAGGATTGCCGAAGTTGTCGAAGAAGGTATTGGCGTTCTTCGCATCGGCGTCATACCAGCTCACCCGCGAACCGAGGATCAGGTCCAGGCGGTCGGTCACGCTCAGCCGGGTGCGGCCATAGAGGCCGTACTGGCGGCTCTTGGTGAAGTTGAAGTTGGTGTGCGGCATGTCCAGGCGCGGCAGGTCGTTGGCGCCGTCGATACCGATGGGCACCTCGTCGGCGTAGCCGTCGTTGTCCAGGTCCACGGAGCCGTAGGTGAAGGCCTTGTCCAGGTGCTGGTATTCCGCGCCCAGGGTGAACTCGTGGGTACGCCCGGCGAAGTCGAAGGGCGAGGTGACGAAGCTGTCCAGGCCCAGGGTCTTGATCCGCTCGTAGTAGGAGTAGCGCGCTGCATCGGCAGTCTGGGTCTCGGGATTGACCACCCAGGTGGTCCAGCTGAATTCGCGCAGGGGCAGGCGGGCGTCGCGGTAGGTCAGCGAGGTCTTCCACTGGCCGCCGTTGTCGAGGCTGTGGTCGAGCTCGGAGAAGGCTTCCCAGGTTTCCTCCTTCATGCGGTTCCACTTGGCGTCGACGTAGGTGGAGCGCGGTACGTTGAGCAGGGTGCCGTCGGCATAGGCCGGCAGGCCGAAGGCGGGTGTGGAGTTGTTCTTCTGGTAAGAGCCGCCCAGGGACAGGGTGGTGCTCGGGTCCACGTCCAGTTCCAGGCGGCCGTAGAACATCGGCCGCTCGTTCTGCACATAGTCGACGAAGGATTTGTTGCGCTCATAGGCCATGACCGAGCGGCCGCGGATCGTGCCCTCATCGTTCAGCGGGCCGGTCACGTCGACCATGCTGCGGTAGCGGTCCCAGGAGCCGGCGGCCACCTCGCCGCTCAGGCCGAAGGTGTCCAGGGCGCGCTTGCGTACCAGGTTGATGGTGCCGGCGGGCTCGCCGGAGCCGGCGTACAGTCCGCCCGGCCCGCGCAGGACTTCGACGCGGTCGTACATGGCCAGGTCGAAGCTGGTGGCCATGTCGCCCTGGCCGGTGATCTGCGAGACCCCGTCGACCTGCACCTGGTCCACCAGGAAGCCGCGCATGTACACGTCATTCAGGCTGGAGCCGGTGTTGTAGGTCTTGACCGTGGCGCCGGTGGCCTGGCGCATCGCGTCCTGCAGGTTGTTCATGTTCTGGTCGTCCAGGCGCTGGCGGGTGAGCACGCTGACCGATTGCGGGGTTTCCAGCAGGGAGTGCGCGCCCTTGCCGATGGTGACGGCTCCGCTGGCATAGGAATGGCTGCCTTCGGTGGTGGCCCCCAGGCGCTGGGCGCTGATGGTGGTGTCGCTGAGCTCCACGACGTTGCGTTTCACCAACTGGTAGCCGTTCTCGCCCTGGGCAGCCTGGTAGCCGCTGCCGGCCAGCAGGCGGGAGAAGCCTTCGTCGATCTCGAAGCTGCCCCGCAGGCCCGGCGAGGTCAGGCCCTTGAGGTCGGCGGTGCGGTAGACGATGGCGATGCCGGCCTGCTGGGCGAAGCGGTTGAGGCTTTCGCCCAGGTCTCCGGCGGGAATGTTGAAGCTCGCCGCCTCGGCGTGCGCCACCGAGGGCAGCGCGGCAGCCGCCACGAGGGGCAGGGGCAGGGCCAGGCGCACGGCCAGTGCCAGGGGGATCAGCGAGCCGCCGCAGCGCGGCTGGTTGCGAGTGAAGAACGACATCAGGTGAAGCTCCATTTCTTGGGTTGGCGTCTTCCATGACGGGCCGCCCGAAAAAAGCGGAACCACTTTCACCTGATAATTATTCCTGATTCGCTTCCGCGCTGATCCGCACCAGCCACGGAGTGAACCGGCGCACCTTGACCGGAAGAATCTCCTCGATCAGCGCCAGGGCGCGGGCGCTGTCGTCCAGCGGCAGGACGGCGGAAATCCGCAGGTGGTTCAGGGCCGGATCGTCGTAACTCCAGTAGCCGCGCTGTTGCCGGGACAACTGGTCGAGCACTTCGCCCAGCGGGGCGTCACGCACCACCAGTTGGTGCCGCTGCCAGGCCTGGTCGACGCTGGCCGGGTCGACCTTGCCGAGCGACTGGACATCGTCGCGGGTGATGCGCACCTGCTCGCCGGCGGCAACCTCCTGGGTCCGCGAGCCGTCGGCGCTCTGCGCGGAAACCCGCGAGTGCAGCATGCTCAGCTGCGTATCCTGCGCCTGGAGGTTCACCACGAAGCGGGTGCCGAGGGCGCGCATGCTGCCGTCCGCGGTGGTGACCCGGAACGGTCGCTGCGGGTCGGGTGCGACCTCCACCAGCACTTCGCCGCGCAGCAGTTCGACACTGCGCTGGCCCTGGTCGTAATGCAGCTTCACCGCACTGTTGCCGGCCAGCAGGAGCACCGAGTCGTCGGCCAGACGCTCCCGGCGCCACTCGCCCGGAGCGGTGTGGAGGTCGGCCTGCAGGTCCTGGCGCCAGTCGCCATTGGCCGCCAGAAGTGCCGCCAGTCCGAACGCGACAACCCCCAGCCCGAGGAGTGCCCGCGGTACCCGGCGCTGCTTGCTGGCGAAGGTGCTGGCAATCGCCATGCCGGCGGCCTGGCGTTCGTTCTGCAGGCCGTGCAGCTGGCCGATCAACCCGCGCATCTGGTCCACCGCCTGGCGATGGCGCTCGTCGCTGGCGTACCAGCGCTCGAAGGCCTGGCGCTCGCTTGTGGAGCAGTCGTTCTCGTCCAGTCGCAGGACCCAGTCAGCGGCCGTCTCCAGGATGCTTTCGTCCTTCATGGCTCAGACATCCAGCGCCTGGTTGCAGTGCACCAGCGCCTGCACCAGGTAGCGCCGCACCATGCGCTCGGAGATCGACAGCTGCAGGGCGATTTCTGCCTGCGACAGCTGACTCAGGTAGCGCAACAGGAAGACTTCGCGAGCCTTGGCGCCCAGGCCGTCGAGGGCGAAGCAGACGCGTTCGAGCAGTTCCAGGGTGGCATTGAGCCGTTCCGGTGAAGGTGCTCCGTCGCAGTGTTCGTTCTGCTGCGCCAGCTCCGCCAGATAGGCCGCTTCCAGTCGCTTGCGCCGCGATTCATCGATAATCAGCCGGCGCGCCGTGGTGCTCAGGAACGCGCGCGGCTGGCGCAGGTCGGCCAGCCGCTCGGGCGAGCGCAGCAGGCGGATGAAGGTGTCGTGGGAGACATCCGCCGCGTTGTGCGGGCAGCCCAGCACGCGGCGTAGCCAGGAAACCAGCCAGCCATGGTGATCGACGTAGAGCTCGTGCAGGGCGCGACGCAGGGGATCGGCGGGCTTGTCCATGGAGTACTGGCATGCAATTGATAATTATTGTCAATTGTATGGCCGCTGGCGGCTTCGCGTAAATCCCTGGTTATCGCCGCTGCTACTCGCCTCTAGCTGGCAGGCGTTTTCTAGCGGCCTGAGACGCTAGCCCAGCGCTCGCGCGGCAACTCGTAGCAGAGCCAAGGCGCCGGTGTACCGGAGAGGTCCAGTTCGGCCTGGTAGGCCAGCGTCGCGCCGAGTTTTGCGGTGCCTTTCTGCGAGCGGATATTGCTCGGCGCGATGTGGAACCACACCCGCTCGAAATGCTGTAAGCGCTTGATTGACGACGTCCTTGCGATGCGAGTAGGCGCAGTTACTCAGTCGCGTTGAGGATCCAGGGCAGCAGGGCTTCATAGTCCTCGA
>NZ_JACHLI010000046.1 GCF_014204515.1 Pseudomonas nitroreducens
CTCCTACCGTCTGGCTTGCAGAAGCGGACTTTGTCCCTCCACCCCCGACAGGTTCCTACCCTAACGCCATACAAGCGGACTCCGTCCGCGATGGCGTCCGGCGCGTGGCGGCCCCATCGCGGACGGAGTCCGCTCCTACGCAGGGGAATCAGCGTGGAACCTGGTCCAGCCGATCAGCGCAGCTCCTCGACCAGGCTCGCCACGGTCACCAACACGGCTGCAGCCAACGCCTTGGAACGCGCCCCGCTCCACCCGGTGCGGGCGTTGGGCGAGAGGTTGTGGTCCTTGAACGGCATTTCCAGGGTCAGCGACAGGCAGTCGTAGGTGCGGCCGACGTGGTTGCAGGCCAGGGTGAGGTTGGCCTGGCCGGGGGCATCCTTCGGGTAACCGTGCACGCTCTGGAATTCGCCGTTGGCCTCCAGGCGCTCGCGGAACAGCTGCTCCAGGCGATCCAGGCGCGGGGTGAACTCGGGATTGCCTTCGCAACCGGCGGCGAACACGAAGGGGATTTCCTCGTCGCCGTGGACGTCGAGGAACAGGTCGACGCCGTACTTCGCCATCTGCTGCTGGACGAACAGCACTTCCGGGCTCTCCTCGGCGCTGGGCGCGGCCCAGGCGCGGTTGAGGTCCTTGCCGGCGGCGTTGGTGCGCAGGTGGCCGTGGAAGGCGCCGTCGGGGTTCATGTTCGGCACCAGGTAGAAGTCGGCGTGCTGCAGCAGGCGCTGGATGTCGGCGTCGGCTGATTGCAGACGCTCGATCAGGCCTTCCATGAACCACTCGGCCATATGCTCGCCAGGGTGCTGCTGGGCGATCAGCCAGATCTTGCGCGCGCCCGGCGCGCCCTTGCCGATACGTAGCAGGGGCATCTCGCGGCCTTCGAGGCTGTGCCCGGTAGCGAGCAGTTCGGCGCCGTTGGCCTGGGCGCGCTGCACCAGCTCGGCGTGGCGCTCGCGACTGTAGGGCTCGAAGTAGGCGAACCAGGCCTGGGGTTGCTCGGCGTCGAGGCTGAAGTGCAGGCCGTTGGAGTCGTAGGTGCTGGGCACGCGGAACCAGTCACGTTGATCGTAGGACGCCACCGCGTTGTAGCCCGGCCAACCGCCGGTGTAGCTGGAGCCGGGGGTATTGGTCAGGCTGAACTGGTACTGCCGGCCGGGCACCAGACCCTCAGCCTTGAAGTGGAACCACTGGAAGTGCGGGCTTTTGCTGTCTGGCCGCAGCGCCAGGCGCACGTGGCGCGGGTCGCTGGCGTCGATGACCTGGATGTTGCCGCTGTCGAAATCGCAGTCGATCTTCATGAATTCTCCGTAGGCGCACGAACCTGGGGCGCCAAAGCCCTGCATTTTCGCCCTCCCCGCCGCGCCTGTCATGTGTGCATGACTTGCACGACATCATATATTATGTTCGTAATATAAATTGAGGAACGCTATTCCCGGGCCCTGCGCTGGTGATCCAGCACCCGCCGGCTAACCTCGACTGACTGTTTCTCAACTGCCCTTTCCCTGTTAAGGAGAACACCGCATGAGCGCATACGATGTGATCGTCATTGGCGGCGGCCCCGGCGGCTACAACGCCGCCATCCGTGCCGGCCAGCTGGGCCTGAAGGTGGCCTGCGTGGAGGGCCGCGAGACCCTCGGCGGCACCTGCCTGAACGTCGGCTGCATGCCCTCCAAGGCGCTGCTGCACGCCTCCGAGCTGTACGAAGCGGCGGCCGGCGGCGAGTTCGCCAACCTCGGCATCCAGGTCAAGCCCAAGCTGGACCTGGCGCAGATGATGAAGCAGAAGGCCGAGAGCGTGGCCGCGCTGACCAAGGGCGTGGAGTTCCTATTCCGCAAGAACAAGGTGGACTGGGTGAAAGGCTGGGGCCGAATCGACGGGCCGGGCAAGGTCGAAGTGACCGCCGCCGACGGCAGCAGGAGCACGCTGACCGCCAAGGACATCATCATCGCTACCGGCTCCGAGCCCTCGCCGCTGCCGGGCGTCGAGGTCGACAACAAACGCATCCTCGACTCCACTGGTGCGCTGTCCATCCCCGAGGTGCCCAAGCACCTGGTGGTGATCGGCGCGGGGGTCATCGGCCTGGAGCTGGGTTCGGTGTGGCGCCGCCTGGGCGCGGAAGTGACGGTGATCGAATACCTCGACCGCATCTGCCCCGGCATGGACCTGGAAACCGCCAGGACCTTCCAGCGCGCGCTGACCAAACAGGGCATGAGCTTCAAGCTGGGCGCCAAGGTCACCCAGGCCAGGGTCAGCGGCAAGCAGGTGACGCTGAGCGTGGAACCGGCCGCCGGCGGCCCGGCACAGACGATAGAGGCAGATTACGTGCTGCTCGCCATCGGTCGCCGCCCCTACACCCAGGGCCTCGGCCTGGAAAGCGTGGGCCTGAACACCGACAAGCGCGGCATGCTGGAAAACCACGAGCACCGCAGCGCCGTGCCGGGTATCTGGGTGATCGGCGACGTGACCTCCGGCCCGATGCTCGCGCACAAGGCCGAGGACGAGGCCATCGCCTGCGTCGAGCTGATCGCCGGCAAGGCCGGGGAAGTGAACTACGACGTGATCCCCAGCGTGATCTACACCCACCCGGAAGTCGCCACCGTGGGCAGGACCGAGGAGCAGCTCAAGGCCGAGGGCCGCGCCTACAAGGTAGGCAAGTTCCCCTTCACCGCCAACAGCCGGGCGAAGATCAACCACGAGACCGAAGGCTTCGTGAAGGTGCTGGCGGATGAGCGCAGCGACGAGATTCTCGGCGTGCACATGATCGGCCCGAACGTCGGCGACATGATCGCGGAATACTGCGTGGCCATGGAGTTCCGCGGCGCCGCCGAGGACATCGCGCGCACCTGCCACCCGCACCCGACCCGCTCCGAGGCGCTGCGCCAGGCGGCCATGAACGTGGACGGCTGGGCCATGCAGGCCTGACCATTCGTCGCCCGTCAGCCAGGGGGCGTGCGACGCGATGGCGCACCCGAAATCTCGCTGCAGGCCACGGCTGACGGGGCCTGCAGCGACTCAAACAGTTTTATTTGCGACTATTTTGTGTACAACCGCGACATGGGTTGTGACTTTCTTCGACTCTGAATCCATCAATTGCGTGAACGAACACGAAAGTGGATGAACCGCTTTCGCCACCTTCGCAATGGATCACCGCAGAGAGATCACAACCATGCATGCGACTCTTCGTTTCAACGAGGCTCTGCTGATCACCGGACGAGCCTTCCAACCCTTCCAGTGTGTGACCTGGGTTGACCAGGGGGGCGACGGCAGCCTCGACCTGTCCGTCCTCGATCGTACCGGTGCCCGGCTGCTGGGCCTCACCCACATTCCCAGCTCCGCCTATTCCAACCGCCAGCAACTCGAGAACCTGCTGACCCAGGCTCGCGAGGAACTCAATCGCGAAGGCCACAGCCTGCAGGATTGGCACATGCCTGCCTGATCCGCAGACAGGCAACGCCCGAAAAGCCCGGCCCTCAGCCGGGCTTTTCATTGCGGCTGCCGATCATCGGTAATCCTTCCCCCGCCCCTCAATTCCCCCTGCACGCAGCCGATAGAAGCTTGTCGGTGTCTCTTCTGCTGGATCGATTCAGCTTCGTTTCCGAAAACACCCCGCCCGCTCGTCAGATTCCCCCATCGCACCCCGGGTTTCGCGTGAGCAGCGACCGACAATGATGGCAATTTGCAGCCATCCTGTGCTCTGCTTCGCACTGACTACCCAGTCGCGTCATCCACCGGGCCTTCGGCACGCAGTACGGTCTACGTTCAATGCTCGATCTGCAGCGATATTTCTACCTCGGCGACACGCCTTCCCTGCTGGTCTTCGGCGAACACAACGCTGCACTGGTGCTGTTGTCCGTCCTGATCGCCATCTTCACCTCGACCATGGCCCTGCAACTGGCCGGCGTGGCGCGGATGTCGCGCAACCGCTTCTACCGCCAGTTGGCCATCGGCACTGGCGCGGTGGCCCTGGGCGGCGGCGTCTGGTCGATGCACTTCATCGGCATGCTGTCCTTCCAGCTCTGCGCCGCGGTGCGCTATGACCCGCTGATCACCCTGCTGTCGGGCCTGCCGAGCCTGTTCGCCTCGTGGATCGCCCTCAACCTGCTGGCCCAGCGCAACGTCAGCCAGTTGCAGTTCATCGGCGGCGGCGTGCTGGTCGGCGCCGGGATCGGCGCCATGCACTACAGCGGCATGGCGGCCATGCAGATGGCGCCGCTGCTGCGCTACGACCCCTGGATGTTCGTCCTGTCGATCATCGTCGCCGTAGTGCTGGCGGTCATCGCCCTGTGGGTGCGCTTCGGCCTGCGCGGGCGGATGCGGCCAAGCCTGGCGATCCTGGTCAGCGGCGCGGTGATGGGCCTGGCGATTGCCGGCATGCATTACACCGGGATGGCCGCGGCGCGCTTCGTCGGCATGGAGGAGTTCGGTGCACCGCAGGGCGTGCAGGGCAGCTTCTACCTGGCCATGGCGGTGTCCATGGCCACCATCAGCCTGAGCATCTGCGTGGCGGCGGTGAACGGCCTGCTGCGCTACCGCCAGCTGTTCCAGGAACTGGAGCGGCGGCGCAAGCACCTGGACTCGCTGCTCGACGCCGCCGTCGAAGCGATCCTTACCGTCGACCACAGTGGCGTGATCCGTTCGGTCAACCATGCCGTGCTGCGCCTGTTCGGCTGGCACCCCCACGAGCTGATCGGCCAGCCCATGCAGGTGCTGATGAACCCGGCCTACGGCTACCAGTTCCAGATGGCGCTGGAGAGCTACAAGCGCAGCGGCCAGCGCCAGTTCACCAGCTCGGAGATCGAACTCGAGGGCCTGACCCGCGACGGCCGGGAATTCCCGGTGCGGGTCAGCCTGGGCGTCACCGATCACCACGGCAAGCCGTGGTTCGTCGCCTTCGTCGCCGACATCAGCGAACGCCGCGAGATGGAACAGGCCCTGCGCACCCGCGAGGAGCAGTACCGCTCGCTGATCCGCAACATGCCCGGCATCGCCTTCCGCGTCCTCCCGGACGACGCCTGGAACGTCCTGTTCGTCAGCGATGCGGTCGAGGCCGTCACCGGCTGGTCGGCCAACGATTTCAGCAGCGGACGCATCACCTTCGGCCAGCTCTACCATCCCGATGACCAGGCCGCGGTGAACGCGGAAGTCCGCCGCGCCATCGCCGAACGGCGCAGCTATGTCGTCGAGTACCGCCTGTTCGATCGCAGCGGCACCGAGCGCTGGATCTGGGAAGGCGGCAGCGCCTGCTACGACGAGGCGGGCAACCCGCAGTGGATCGACGGCGTGCTGCTCGACCACACCGAATCCAAGCTGCTGAGCAACGAGTACGAAGGCAAGTTCACTGCCATCGGCCGCGCCATGGCGCTGATCGAGTTCGACCTCGACGGCCACGTGCTGGCCGCCAACGAGCATTTCCTGCAGTTGTTCGGCTACCGCGAGGCCGAGGTGCTGGGCCAGCACCACAGCCTGTTCTGCCCTTCCGGCTACGCCAGCAGTGCGGAGTACCAGGCGTTCTGGCAGGAACTGCGCAAGGGTGAGTTCAGCGCCGGCGAGTACCGCCGGCTGGCGAAGGACGGCCGCGAGGTGTGGATCCACGCTACCTACAACCCGATCCTGGATTTCGACGGCAAGCCGGTGAAGGTGGTGAAACTGGCCACCGACCTCACCCCACGCCGCGTCATGGAGCAGGAACTGCGCAGCGCCCGCGACCGCGCCGAGCAGGCCGCCGCCGCGCGCAGCAGCTTCCTGGCCAACATGAGCCACGAGATCCGCACGCCGATGAACGCCATCATGGGCTTCACCGAGCTGCTGCTGGATTCGCCGCTGGAGCAGAACCAGCGGCGCCACCTCAATACCGTGCAGGCCGCCTCGCGCTCGCTGCTGGGGCTGCTCAACGACATCCTCGACACCGCCAAGCTCGACCGAGGCGCCATCGAGCTGGAGGCCATCGACTTCTCCCTGGCGGAGCTGTGCGAGCAGGTCTGCGCGGCGCTGCGGCTGTCCGCCGAGCGCAAGGGCCTGGACCTGCGGATCGACTATGGCCAGCGCGTGGGCGAGTACTTCTGCGGCGATCCGCTGCGCCTGCAGCAGGTGCTGACCAACCTGCTGGGCAACGCGGTGAAATTCACCGAGCGCGGCGAAGTGCGGCTGGTCATCAGCGGCGAACCCGGCGCTCTGCGCCTGGCCATCCGCGATACCGGCATCGGCATCGCCGCCGACCGCCTGGAACGCATCTTCGATCCCTTCGCCCAGGCCGACGCCTCCATGAGCCGGCGCTTCGGCGGCACCGGGCTGGGCACCACCATCTCGCGCCAGCTGGTGGAGCTGATGGGCGGCCGCCTGGGCGTGGAAAGCGAAGTGGGCCGCGGCAGCGTGTTCACCGTCGACCTGCCGCTGCCCGCTGGCCGCAGCGTACAGCCGGCGACCCGCAGCCACGCGCCGAGCCTGCCCGCCCTGCGCATCCTGGTGGCGGACGACGTGCCGCAGAACGTCGAGCTGCTCGAACTCAACCTGCGCCGCCTCGGCCACCAGCCGCACAGCGTCGGCGACGGCCAGGCCGCGGTGGACGCCTACAGCGCGCAGGCCTTCGACCTGATCCTGATGGACGTGCAGATGCCCGGCATGGATGGCCTGGAAGCCACCCGACGCATTCGTGCCATCGAACAGCAGCGTGGCACGGCGGCCGTGCCGATCATCGCGCTGACCGCCAGCGTGCTCGACCGCGACCGGCAGAATGCCCTGGACGCCGGCATGAACGGCTTCGCCAGCAAACCCCTGGAACTCAACGGCCTGCTCGATGAGATCGCCCGCCTGCTGGGCACCGCGCCAGTGGTCCTGGGTGAAAAGAACGCGGCGCCGGCCGCGCTGGCCACCCTCGACTGGACCGTCGGCGCCCGCCTGTGGGGCGGGCCGCTGCCCATGGCGCGGGCCGTCGTGCGCTTCCTCGACGAACAGGAAGGCAGCCTCGTCAGCCTGGAACAGGCGGTCGACAGCGGCGACCGTGTCGCCATCACCGCCCTCGCCCACCGCCTGCGCGGTGCCGCCGCCAATCTCGCGCTGCCGCGCCTGGCCGGCGCCATCGGAGCGCTGGAGGGCGCCGCCGACCATGGCACCGCGGAACAGCTGGGCAGCGCCCTGGACCGCGCCCGCGCCGAGTTCGTCATCGTCCGCCAGTCGGTGCCGCTGGTGCCGGCAGCCGTCGATGGCGCGCTCGACGAAGTGCTGGCGCAGACCGCCGTCGATGACCTGCGCGAAGCGCTGCAGGCCCTGGAGCTGGCGCTGTCGCGTGGCGGCCTGGACGACGCTGCGCTGGAGCGCCTGCGCGCCGGCACCGCCCGCGGCGAGTACCACGAGACCTTCGCCTCGCTGAACCTGGCCATCGACGATTTCGACTTCGACCAGGCCCTGCACTGGGTCCGCACCCTCGGCAACCGCCTGGAGCAAGCATGAACCTGAGCGCCCAAGACCTTCGCCCGTGCCTGCTGCTGGTGGACGATGAAGCCACCAATCTCCAGGTGCTGCGCCACATCCTGCAGGACGACTATCGCCTGCTGTTCGCCAAGGACGGCGACAAGGCCCTGGAGCTGGCCAACCGCGAGCGCCCCGAGCTGGTCCTGCTGGACGTGATGATGCCGGGCATGACCGGCTTCGAGGTGTGCCAGCGGCTCAAGGCCGAGCAGGCCACCTGCGCCATCCCGGTTATCTTCGTCACCGCCCTGGCCGACGTGCCGGACGAGGCCCGGGGCTTCGAGGTAGGCGCGGTGGACTACATCACCAAGCCGGTCAGCCCGCCCATCGTCAAGGCGCGGGTGCGCACGCACCTGTCGCTGGTACGCGTGGAGGAGCTGCGCGAAACGCGCCTGCAGATTGTCCAGCGCCTGGGCAAGGCCGCGGAGTTCAAGGACAACGAGACCGGCCTGCACGTCATCCGCATGAGCCACTACGCGCACATCCTCGCCCGCGCCGCCGGCTTCGCCGAGAAGGCCGCCGACGACCTGCTCAACGCCGCGCCCATGCACGACGTGGGCAAGATCGGCATTCCCGACGCCATCCTGCAGAAGCCGGGGCGCCTGGAAGATCACGAGTGGGCGGTGATGCGCCAGCACCCGGAGATCGGCGCGCGGATCATCGGCGAGCATGACTCGCCGCTGCTCACCCTGGCCCGCAGTATCGCCCTCACCCACCACGAACGCTGGGACGGCACCGGCTACCCCAACGGCCTGCGCGGCGAGGAGATCCCCGTGGAAGGCCGCATCGTTGCCATCGCCGACGTGTTCGACGCACTGACCAGCGTGCGCCCGTACAAACCGGCCTGGAGCGTCGAGGACGCGGTGGAGCTGTTGCGCCGGGAGAAAGGCAGTCAATTCGACCCGCAGCTGGTGGAGCTGTTCCTCGGCTGCCTGCCGGAAATCCTCGTGGTGCGTGAGCGCTGGGGCGAGGCCGGCTAAGGCCCGCAACAGAGCGCTGCGAAGATTTCCTGCTTTACTCCAGAGCCATGGCTACACGGAATCGGCTCAGGGAGATGGCGAGATGAATGCGCAGCAGCGCGATACCCTTCTGGCGACACTGCAGGCACGCTTCGAGGCACATCCACAGCGGCATGCCGGCATCGACTGGAATGAAGTGCAGGCACGCCTGGCGGCCGCCCCGGCCAAGCTCAAGGCGCTGGAGCAGATGGAAGCAACCGGCGGCGAACCCGACGTGGTCGGCCGCGAAAGCGCCAGCGGCGCCTTGCTGTTCTTCGACTGCTCCGCCGAAACCCCTGCCGGCCGCCGCAGCCTGTGCTACGACCGCGAAGCGCTGGACGCACGCAAGAAGGACAAGCCCGCCGGCTGCGCCACCGAACTGGCCGCGCAGATCGGCATCGAGCTGCTCGACGAGGCGCAGTACCGCCAGCTGCAGGAACTGGGCAGCTTCGACCTGAAGACCTCCAGTTGGCTGCGTACCCCAGGCTCGATGCGCAAGCTGGACGGCGCGTTGTTCGGCGACCGTCGCTACGAGCGGGTCTTCACTTACCACAACGGTGTGCAGTCGTATTACGCGGCGCGCGGTTTTCGCGGCGTGCTGAAGGTCTGACGACGCGGCCGTATCTGAACGATTCCTGTACCGCCGCTGAACTTTCCCAGAGCCGCCCAGCGGCCCTTGATGTATGTCAGGCGGACCATTCCGAGCGGCGCGCAGTCTGGCCGCACCCACTGAGTCCTGAGGAATTCCCCCGTGAAAACGCCCGCCTGCCTCCTGCTCGTCGCTCTGCTGGTCGGCTGCGGCCCGACGCCCTCGGCGCCGGTCAACGTGGTTCGCCCGGTAAAGCTGTTCAGCGTGCCAGCCGCGGCCGCCGAAGGCGTGCGTCAGTTCCCCGGCCAGTTGGTGGCCTCGGATGAAGTCGACCTGTCCTTCCGTCTCGCCGGCCACCTCAAGACCCTCTCGGTGAAACAGGGCCAGCGCGTCGAGCGCGGCCAGCTGATCGCCGAGCTGGACGATGCCGACCTGCGCCTGCGCCTGCGCGACCGCGAGGCCACCTTCAATCTCGCCCGCGCCCAGTACCAGCGCGTGGCCACGCTCAACGAGCGGCAACTGGTGGCCCGCGCCGAGCTGGACCAGCGCAAGGCCCAGCTGGACTCTGCCGAGGCCGCGCTCAAGCTGGCCCGCCAGGAAGTCGGCTATGCCCGCCTGGAGGCGCCGTTCGCCGGCGTCATCGCCCAGCTGCCGGTGCAGAACCACCAGATGCTGCAACCCAAGCAGCCGGTGGCGATCCTGCAATCAGCCGATACCTATGACGTACAGTTCCAGCTCCCGGAAAGCCTGCTGGAGCGCGTCGATGGCGCCAGCCTGCGCAGCGACTACCAGCCCATCGTGCGCCTGGCCCGCGTGCCCGGCCGCGACTTCCCGGCGATCTACAAGGAGCACAGCACCCGCCCCGATCCGGCGACCCTGAGCTACACCGTCACCCTGACCCTGGAGCGGCCCAAGGACGTCACCCTGCTGCCGGGCATGAGCGCCACTGTCGAGGTGGACTTCGCCCAGCTCGGCCGTGACGCGCCGGCCATCCTGCGGGTGCCCGTGGAAGCGGTGTTCAGCGCCGACGACGGCGCACCGGGGCAGAGCCAGGTGTGGGTGGTGAAAGGTGAAGGCGAGGCGCTGCATGTCGAGCGCCGTGCCGTGCAGCTGGGCCAGCCGGGCGCCGAGGGCATCCAGATTCTCGCCGGCCTGGAACCGGGCGAGCGCATCGTCGCCGCCGGCACCAGCGAGCTGCGCCAGGGCCAGCAGGTCCGTCCGTGGCAACGCGAACGGGGGCTGTAATGGACTTCACCGGCTATTTCCTCAACAACAAGGTAGGCAGCTGGATCGTCATCCTGCTGCTGGCCCTGGGCGGCCTCTACGCCATCCTCGAGATCGGCCGCCTGGAAGACCCGGCCTTCACCGTGAAGACCGCAGTGGTCGCCACCCGCTATGCCGGCGCCTCGCCGCAACAGGTGGAAGAGGAAGTCACCTACCCGCTGGAGAACGCCATCCAGCAACTGGCCTACGTCGACAAGCTCACCTCGATCTCCAGCGCCGGGCTGTCGCAGATCACCGTCAACATCAAACCCCAGTACCGCGCTGGCGAGCTGCCGCAGATCTGGGACGAGCTGCGGCGCAAGGTCAACGACCTCGCCCCACACCTGCCGCCGGGCGTCTCGCCGCCTCAGGTGAACGACGACTTCGGCGACGTCTACGGCATCCTCCTGTCCCTCTCCGGCCAGGGCTACAGCTACCAGGAACTGCGCGACTACGCCGACTTCCTGCGCCGCGAGCTGGTGCTGGTGCCGGGGGTGAGCAAGGTGGTGGTGTCGGGCCTGCAGGCCGAGCAGGTGCAGGTGGACGTGTCGCGGGAAAAGATGGCCGCCATGGGCGTGCCGCTGGCGCGCCTGGTGGACCTGCTCAATCGGCAGAACGTGGTGTCCGATGCCGGCAGCCTGCGGGTGGGCAGCGAGAGCATCCGCCTGCACCCCACCGGTGAATTCGCCGACGTCGGCGAGCTGGAGCGCCTGCTGGTCAGCGCGCCGGGCAGCGCCCAGCTGATCCGCCTGGGCGATATCGCCACGGTGAAGCGCGGCTTCACCGATACGCCCAGCCACCTGTGGCGCGCCGATGGCCATGCGGCCCTGGCGCTGGGCATCGCCTTCGCCCCGCAGGTGAACGTGGTGAAGGTCGGCGACGCGGTGCACCTGCGCCTCGACCAGCTGGAAAGCGAACGCCCGGCCGGCATGCAGCTGACGCCCTTCTATGACCAGGCGGTGGAAGTCCACGGCGCGGTCAACGGCTTCCTGCTCAGCTTCGTCCTGGCGCTGGCCATCGTCGTCGGCACCCTGCTGATCTTCATGGGCCTGCGCAGCGGCGTGGTGATTGCCGGGGTGCTGGCGATCAACGTGCTGGGCAGCCTGCTGCTGATGTACCTGCTGGGCATCGAGCTGCAGCGCATCAGCCTCGGCGCGCTGATCATTTCCCTGTGCATGCTGGTGGACAACGCCATCGTGGTGGTCGAGGGCGTGCTGGTCGGGCGCCTGCGCGGCCAGGGCATCGATGCGGCGATCCGGCATATCGTCCGCCTCACCGCCCTGCCCCTGCTGGGCGCCACGGTGATCGCGGTGCTGGCCTTCGCGCCCATCGGCTTGTCTTCGGATTCCACCGGCGAATACTGCCGCTCGCTGTTCGACGTGCTGCTGGTGTCGCTGCTGCTCAGCTGGATCACTGCCATGACCCTGGCGCCGCTGTTCGCCCGCTGGGCCTTCGCCAATATGCTGGTGAAGGCCGACAGTGCCGAGCCGCACCAGGGCTGGCTGTATCGCGCCTATCGCGGCCTGCTGGAAGCCTGCCTGCGCCAGCGTGCGCTGACCCTGATCGTGCTCGCCGCAGCATTGGCCGCCTCGCTGCTGGGCTTCTCCCAGGTGCGGCAGAACTTCTTCCCGCCGGCCAACACGCCGATGTTCTTCGTCGACCTGTGGCTGCCCCAGGGCACCGCCATCGAGCACACCCGCGACCTCGCCGCCGAGATCGACCAGCACATCAGCGCCCTGCCCGGCGTGCAGCGCACCGTGACCAGCATCGGCCAGGGTGCGCCGCGCTTCATCCTCACCTACGGCGCCGAGCGCCAGCACGCCAACTACGCCCAGGTGCTGGTGCGTACCGAGAACCGCGCACAGATTCCGGGGCTGATCGCCGACCTGCAGCAGTACCTCGACAACCACTACCCGCAGGTGCAGACCGGCCTCAAGCGCCTGATGTTCGGCCCCTCCAGCGGCAGCGCCATCGAAGTCCGGCTGACCGGGCCGGACCCGCAGGAACTGCGCCGCCTGGGTGCGCAGGTGGGCGACATCCTCGCCGCCGACCCGGTGGCCACCGGCGTCGGCCACGACTGGCAGGCCCGTGCGCTGCTGGTGCGCCCGCAGTTCAACGAGGCCCGCGCCCGCGAGCTGGGCATCGACAAGCGCGACCTCGACGGCCTGCTGCGCATGAGCTTCAGCGGCCTGACGGTGGGCATCTACCGCGACGGCACCCAGCAACTGCCCATCGTCGTGCGTGAAAGCGAACTGCACGCCGGGCAGATCAACGACCTGATGCTGTGGAGCCCGGTGAGCCAGCGTTACCTGCCCATCGAGCAGGTGGTCGGCGGCTTCGACAGCGTCTGGGAAGACCCGTTGATCCTGCGCCAGGACCGCAAGCGCACGCTGACGGTGATGGCCGACGTGGCCCCGCAGAGCGGCGAAACCTCTTCGCAGTTGCTGGGCCGAGTGCGCCCGCAGATTGAAGCGCTGAAGCTTCCGCCCGGCTACGAACTGGCCTGGGGCGGCGACGTGGAAAGCTCCGGCGACGCCCGCAACGGCGTGCTCGGCAGCCTGCCCATGGCGTTCCTGGCGATGTTCATCATCACCGTGCTGATGTTCTCCTCGCCGCGCAAGGCGCTGCTGATCTGGCTGACCGTGCCGCTGGCGATGATCGGCGTGACCGTCGGCTTCCTGCTCACCGGCATCCCCTTCGGCTTCATGGCGCTGCTGGGGCTGCTGAGCCTGTCCGGCATGCTGGTGCGCAACGGCATCGTGCTGCTGGAGGAAGTCGACAACCTGGTGGCCGGTGGCGAGGCCCCGCGCGAGGCGCTGGTTAACGCCGCCTGCGCGCGTCTGCGGCCAATCTGCCTGACCGCGCTGACCACCATCCTCGGTCTGGCGCCGCTGCTGCTGGACGCCTTCTTCCAGAGCATGTCGGTGGTGATCATGTTCGGTCTGGGCTTCGCCACGCTGCTGACGCTGATCGTGCTGCCGGTGCTGTATGCCAGCGCCTACCGACTCGGCGGCCTGAAGGTGGTTGCCAGCTGATTTGGCAAGATATGTGGGATGACTGACGTTGCCGCCAGCGGCGCTCACCGCCACACTCGTGGCATCCAATGAACGAGCCCTGCCATGGAATCGCGCCGCATCGCCTGCCTGCTCTACCCCGAGGTCATGAGCCTGGACATCACCGGGCCGCTGCAGGTGTTCGCCTCGGCCAACGTCGAACGTCAGCGCCAGGGCCTGGCGCCGATCTACGAGTTGCTGGTGCTGGGCGAACGCGCCGAACCGGTGGCGACCTCGGCCGGGCTGCGCATCTGCGCCGACCAGGCCTGGCGGAAAATCGACCCCTCCACCCTGGATACGCTGCTGGTCCCTGGCGGCCTGGGCGTGCCGACACAATGCGAGAACACCGACCTGCTGCACTGGCTGGCTGCTGCCGAACCCCAGGTGCGCCGGCTCGGTTCGGTGTGCTCCGGCGCGCTGATCCTGGCCGCCGCCGGCGTGCTCAACGGCCGCCCGGCCACCACTCACTGGGCGGATGTCGACGACCTGTGCGCCGGCTACCCCGAAGTGCTGGTCCAGGGCGACCGCCTGCACACCTATGATCCGCAGCGCCGCGACGGCGACGACCACGTGTTCACCTCGGCCGGCGTCACCGCCGGCATCGACCTGGCCCTGGCGCTGGTGGAAGCCGACCTCGGTCGCGCGCTGGCCCTGGCTGTCGCTCGACGGCTGGTGATGTTCCTCAAGCGCCCCGGCGGCCAGGCGCAGTTCAGCCACTGGCTGACCCCGGAACCCAGCCGTACGCCGCGCCTGGCGGCGCTGCTGGAGTGGATTCCGGCCCACCTGGGCAGCGACCTGTCACTGGAAGCCCTCGCCGGGCAGGCGTGCATGAGCCCACGCACCCTGTCGCGGGTATTCATCAGCGAACTGGGCATCGGGCCGGGGCGCTACGTCGAGAAGGTCCGCCTGGAGGCCGCCCGCGCGTTGCTGCAGGACGCCCAGGCGTCGATCAGCACGGTGTCGCGGCTGTGCGGCTTCGGCCACCCGGAAAACCTGCGCCGCACCTTCCACAAGCACCTGGCGATCAGCCCGCAGGAATACGCCGAGCGCTTCGGCCAGCTGCACTGACAACGACCACCACCCAAGGACCTTGCCATGCTCGAACTCCGCCCCGGCTGCGAATGCTGCGACCGCGACCTGCCCGGCGACAGCGCCGACGCCCTGATCTGCAGCTTCGAATGCACCTTCTGCCGCGACTGCGCAGAGCAGGTACTGCACGGCAAGTGCCCGAACTGCGGCGGTGAACTGGTGCCGCGCCCGCGTCGGCCGCTGGAGAAACTGGCGAGCAGTCCGGCCTCGACCCAGCGGGTGCTCAAGCCCGCCGGCTGCCAGGACTGAGGGCGGAGCATGCTGCTGCGCACTCCGGCGATCCGCCTGCTGTTCACTGGCCAGGCGCTGTACTGGTCCTGCTCGCTGATCGGCATCACCCTCACCTCGCTGGTGGGCGCCCAGCTCACGCCGCTCAACAGCCTGGCGACTCTGCCGCTGGCGATCCTGGTGCTGGGCAACCTGCTGGCGGTGCAGCCGCTGTCACTGTTCATGCAGCGCCACGGACGACGCCGTGGCCTGCTGCTGGGCGCCGCGTGTGGCGTGGCCGGTGGGTTGCTCTGCGCGCTGGGCGTGTGGCTGGCGGACTTCCTGATGTTCTGCCTGGGCGCGCTGCCCATCGGTGCCTACCAGGCTTCGGCGATGTATTACCGCTTCGCCGCGCTGGAGGCCGTGGATGAAACCCACAAGGGTCGCGCCACGGCCTACGTGATCGGCGGCGGCGTACTCGCGGCCCTGCTCGCGCCGAGCCTGGCGCTGTGGTCGCGTAACGCCCTGCCCACGCCGTTCGTGGGTTCCTACCTGGCGATTGCCGCGCTGGCGCTGGTCGCCATCGCGGTGCTCAGCCGGCTTCCGGAAGGTGCTGCACCCGCACCGTCCACTGGCGGCTGGAAGGTGATGCGCGAGCTGCTGGCGCGCCCGGCGATCCGTGCCGCCATGGCCTGCACCGCCGCCGGCCACGGGCTGATGATCCTGATCATGAACGCCACGCCCCTGGCCATGAGCTTCTGCGGGCTGCCGCTGGAGCGCTCGGTGAGCGTGATCCAGTGGCACGTGCTGGGTATGTTCCTGCCCGCTTTCGTCGCCGGCCCGCTGGTGGATCGCCTGGGCGCGCTTCGCGTGGCCTGGGTCGGCATGGCACTGCTGGCGGTGAGCGCGGCGGTGGCCCTGAGCGGGCAGTCGGTGGCGCAGTTCCTGGTCAGCTCGCTGCTGCTGGGCATGGGCTGGAACCTGATGCTGGTGGCGGGCACCACGCTGCTCGCCTGCGGCCACACGGCACAGGAACGCGGCCATGCCCAGGGGCTGATGGAGCTGGGCAACGGCAGCCTGGCGGCCCTGATGTCATTCAGCTCCGGCGCGCTGATCACCAGCGTCGGCTGGAGCGCGGTGAACCTGCTGGTGTGGCCGGTGCTGCTGGTGGCGCTGGTGATGCTCTGGTCAGGGCGGCGGGAGCTGGTGCAGGCCTGACCGTTCCGCACCTGGGCGGTTCGCGAGCAAGCTCGCTCCTACAGGTTGCCGGTTCGTAGGGCGCTTGAGCCGGAACGGGTTATCCGCCGCAATGGCGGATAACGCTTGAGGCGTTATGCGCCCTACGTTTCCGGGCGGTGCGGGGGCTGGCGCAAGAGCGGACCTTGTCCGCGAAATCCAGCGCGGCGGGGTTCTCTCCAGCAGGAAAGCACAGCAGTTCGTCGCTTGATTGTAGGAGCGAGCTTGCTCGCGAACCCACCCGGAATCGGCCCCCCCGATGGTCAGCGTCGGGGGCAGGCCGATCGCGGACGGAGTCCGCTCCTACGCCGCCGGCAACATCGATGTCGACGCACGAAGGCCAGTTCGTAGGGCGCATAACCCGGAACGGGTTATCCGCCGCAATGGCGGATAACTCTTGAGGCGTTATTCGCCCTGCGAGTCGTGGAAATCCAGGCATGAAAAAGGCGACCCGAAGGTCGCCTTTTCGCTGCTCGTACGCCGACTCAGTAGTAGGCGTTCTCGCGGTTGCTGTGGTCGGTGACGTCGCGCACGCCCTTCAGCTCCGGGATGCGCTCGATCAGGGTCTTCTCGACGCCGTCCTTCAGGGTCATCTCGACCGCACCGCAGCCCTGGCAGCCACCGCCGAAACGCAGCACGGCGATGTTGTCCTCGACCACGTCCACCAGGCTGACCTGGCCGCCGTGGCTGGCCAGACCCGGGTTGATCTCGGTCTGCAGGTAGTAGTTGATGCGCTCGGTCAGCGGGCTGTCTTCGTTGACCATCGGCACCTTGGCGTTGGGCGCCTTGATGGTCAGCTGGCCGCCCATGCGGTCGGTGGCGTAATCGACCACGGCGTCGTCCAGGAACGGTTCGCTGATGGCGTCGATGTAGGCGGTGAAGGCCTTCAGGCCGACCGGGGTGTCTTCCGGCTTCTGCTCGCCCGGCTTGCAGTAGGCGATGCAGGTTTCGGCGTACTGGGTGCCCGGCTGGGTGATGAAAATGCGAATGCCGATGCCGGGGGTGTCCTGCTTGGACAGCAGCTCGGCCAGGTAATCCTGTGCGGCTTCGGTGATGGTGATAGCGCTCATGGCAACTCCTCGCAAACGTGGCGCCAGTTTACGCCATTCGGGGGTCAGGGATAAAGCCCTACCAATTTAGTAGGAATAATTCGCAGCTGGGGGAAACCTGCAGGAGCGGGCCATGCCCGCGAACCGCCGGCACAGCCGGCGCCTTCGAACATGCGCAGTGCATGGGCGTGCGCAGGCCGCTCGGAACTCCTGCGCGAAATATTTCGCGGACAAGGTCCGCTCCTACCTGAATATCGTTCCACGGAGATCCCTCTCCCCCGCCCTGGCTGCGCGCCCCGCTCCGAAGGGAGAGGGAGCAGCCTGTGCCGGCTGACGCCATCGTTTCAATCTGCACCGAACGGTCCCCTCTCCCTTCAGGGAGAGGGTTAGGGAGAGGGAAGCCCAGGTGCAGACTTTCGAAACAAAGACAGTTGCTCCTACGTCAGCGAATACCGCGCGCTGAATCGCAGGAGCGGGCGCCCGGTCAGAGGTTCTCGTAGCGGTTCATGTCCAGCACGCCCGCCTCCACCGGCTCGGTCTCGCGCAGGTAGGCGTCCAGGTCGTGGAAGTAGAACCAGAACTGCGGGTGACTGCGGCGGATGCCCCAGCGGTCGGCGACCTTCTCGAAGTCCGCGGCGCTCTTCACCTGCTCCAGCGCGGCGACGAAATCGCCGACCTCGGCGGCCTTCAGGTTGAACATGAAGTTCGGGTAGCTGGAGAGCACGCCGGGGTAGATGGTCAGGGTGTCCAGCCCCGGCTGGTAGCGCAGCGATTCGCCGGTCAGGAAGGCCACGTTGCTGTGGGCACGGTTGCGCAGCACGGTGTAGATCTCGCGCTGGCCGTCGGGCAGTTCCACCCGCAGCATGGTCGCCTCGGGGAACTGGTCGATCACCGGCAGGCCGGCAGCCGGGCGGCTGACCAGGCGGCTGAAGGCCTGCTCGGCATCCTGCAGCGGCGCGGCGACGGTGTTGCGGTAGCAGGCGCCGTTCTCGCACAGGTTGATCGGGTCGGGCCGCGCATTGAGCGCCACGTAGTGCTTGAGCAGTTGCTGGGCGAAGGCGTTCTTGGCGCCCTTCTCCGGCAGGAACAGGCCGGTCGGCGCATCGCTGTCGCCGGTGTAGTAGTCGACCCAGGCCTTGAGCTTGCCGCTGTCCTGGTACCAGTCATCGAGCAGCGGCCTGCGCGCGGCCACCGGCATCAGGCGCAGGAAGTTGCGCTCGGCGCCATTGCGGATAAGGTCGAAGTACAGGCGTGTCTGCGCCTGGTGAGCGACGTTGCCAAAGACGTCGAAGTTCACCACCAGCCCGTAGTAGGTGCGCTCCAGCAGCGGATAGTCCATCCACCAGAGGGTCTGCGGCACGCCACCGATCAGGCCCTTGCGCACCGAGGCGCTGTCGAACTGGCGGAAGATGCTCAGCACGGCGTTGTCGTTGCCGGCCCAGATGTCGGCCCAGGTCGGCGCCGGGGCGTCGTCGTAGACGTCCTGGCGCAGTTCTTCGTACTGGTTGCGCTTGTCACGGTAGGAACGCCATTGCGAGAGCATGGCGCCCAGGTCGTCGATCTGCCCCGGCAGCGCCAGCAGCGGCGAGGCCTGGTGCTGGAATTTCGGATCGGTGACGTAGAGGTCGTGGTCCGGGTCCTGGAACACCGCCCAGAAGTTGTCGCGGATCACGTCGGTGGCGATCTGCCCGCGGCACACCGGGCCGCGGATGAAGGTGCGGACGAAGTACTCGGCGTTGTCCAGCATGAACTGGTAGCGCGCCCGCGCCGGGATCGCTTCGAACGTCAGGAAGGGGTTGGCGCGGTGCTTCAGGCCGTAACCGGGCACCTTGTCGGTATCCCAGGCGGTGCCGTAGAACAGCTCCTGGTTGCGCTTCAGACGCGCCTCATTGAGCGGATAGGTGATGTGCGTCTTGTGCACGATCACACCCTGGATCGGCCACAGGCGGTAATAGAAGGTATTGCCCGGATCGTCGTTGGGCCGCCGCGTGGCGATGGGGTCGATGGGCTGGCCGCTGGGCGTGCGCGAGCGCACCAGCTGGAAGAAATGCCCCGGCTCGCCACGCTCGGTGAAGTACAGGTGGGCGAGGAACAGGTGCTCGTAGATCCAGCGCGACACCAGGCTCTGGCGTGCGCCGGGCTGGTTGAGGAAGCTCTCCCAGTCGGCGATCTGCGCCGCCTCGCCGCTGCCCGGCTGCCAGGCCTGCTCGTCCACCGGCGCGCCCTGGGCCAGCCAGGTCTTGATCGTGGCGAGCTGCTGGTCAGTCAGGCCGGTGACGGCGAAAGGCATGCCGCTGCGCGGGTTCTTCGCGACGAAGTCGTCGATGGTCTGCGGCGTCGGGCACTGGTTGCTGCGGTTGATGGAGATATCCAGGCCGTCGGGAATCTTCGCGTTGGGCACCAGCGGGTGCTCATGGCCCAGGTCGATCATCCGCGCCATCAGCGCGGCCTGGCTGCCGCGGCCGTCGAGCACCGACCAGAAGTCCTTGCGTCGCCAGGCATCCGCGCCATGGGCATCGAGGAACAGCCGGGTGGTGTCCTGCGCCTTGGTCCGCGCACCGTCGTACACCGGCAGCTTGTTCGCCCCACGCTGCGCGCCTTCGGCGGCCGTCAGATTGAGCTGGCACGGCGAGTCGTAGCAGGCGTGGCAGGCCACGCACTTCTCGGTGAAGATCGGCTGGATATCGCGGGTGTAGGACATCGATTCGGCACGCAGGCCCACACTGGCCATGAGCAGGGCCAGCAGCACGAGAATCCGGGGAAGCATGGGGGCGTTCCTTGACCAGTAACGGCGGAAGTCTACCAATTCGCGGGCGCGGCGGCTGCGCGCCTTTTGGCTAGCGTGTCGCGCGCGGTCGGTTCGACAGCTCGTGGCGCAACAGCAACGGCAGCTCGGCGGACTCGAACTGGCCGGCGAACAGTGGCACGGCGAACTCGTAGCCCTCGTCGCGGCGCTTGAGCACGAAGGCCAGCTGCAGGCGCGCCAGGGACTCCTTGAGCGCGACGGCATCGGTCTGCTCGCCGAACAATTCGAGCAGCCGCGCCAGGCTGGTGCTGCCGTGCTGCGCGGTGTGGTAGACGATGATCCGGTCCAGGCGACAGGCCGCCTCGTCCTGGCTCAGGCGGCCCCAGCCAGCCAGCGCGTCCTGTACCGCCTGGGAAGCCAGGGCGCCCTTGAGCTGCAGGCGCTCGATCACCCGCGCTCCGGGTGGCAAGGCCTCCAGGCATTCCTGGCAGAGAATGGCGACCAGGTTGGCGCGCTGGCCGCTGGCGTCCACCAGGTCCTCCAGCAGCGTGTCGCTGGCGAAGCCCAGGCGCAGGCTGGCCAGCGGCACGCTGGCCAGTTCCCGGCAGGCCTGGCGCTCCAGCGCGCCGATGGTCAGCACTTCGCCGAAGTTGCGCAGCGGCGACTGGTAGTCCAGCACGGCGGTGGCGTAGAGGTCCCAGAAGCCGGCGAGCATGAACCAGCAACGCCCCTCCTCGCTCAGCGCGCGCAGGGTCGAAAGCTGCGGATAGCCGTTGGCCGCCTCGTCGCGGAAGAACAGGTCGGCCTCGTCGATCAGCAGGAACAGGCGCTTGCCCACCTGCCGGGTGCTGATGTGGGCAATGATGGCGTCCAGCGGCGTTTCCGCCGCCAGGCCGAACTGCAGGGCCAGGCGCGGCGAAAGGCGATGGTCGCGCAGCGACACATAGTGGCAGACCATCTGCGGGTGGTCCTCCAGGCGCCGCTGGACCGCCTTGAGCAGGCTGCTCTTGCCCAGTTGCCGGCCACCGACCACCAGGTAGTTGGCCGGCTCGCGGCCCAGCACCCGCGCCAGCAACTGGTCGCGGCCGAAGAACGAGCTGGCGCGCACCACCCCGCCACGGGTCTGGTAGGGCGAGATGCGGGTCAGCCGCAGTTGCGCGGCGAGCACGCGCAGCAGCAGCTCGCCGGCATTGCCGCCCAGCAGCCAGCGCGTCTGCTCGCCGGGCTCGATGGCAACGCAGAGGTTGGCGGTGTCGGCGCAGTACTTGAGCAGCTGCGGCTGGCCGGTCTTCGCCAGCACCAGCATCACGTCGATGCCGGCATTGACGGTACGCAGGTGCTGCACGATCTGCCCGTCGTGCTGGTCGGGCGCCGGCAGGTAGACCAGGCAGCGGTCCAGGGAGACCGGGACGGCGTCGGGCAGCTTCCATTCGAACACCCGGCCGGGCAGCGACCAGCCCCAGCTGACCTGGCAACTCGCCCCCAGCGCCAGGGCCAGCGCCTGGGCACGCTGCTCGGCCTCGGCGCCGGCGTAGTCCAGCGCCTGCTGCCAGCTGGGCGCATCGACACCGGCGGCGCGCAGGGTCGCCCGGCGGCGGCCCAGCAGACCGAGCAGGCGGTCCAGCTGGCGCAGGTCGGCGGGGTCGGTGTCCAGCAGTCGCTGCGGGCGCAGTTGCACCGGCCCGAGCAGCGGGTGGCGGAACAGCAGGAGCAACCCGGCGATGACGAACAGCAGCACGCAGACGATCAGCAGCCAGCGCAGGCTTTCCACCAACGGGTTGTCCGCCGGGGCAGCGTCGTCGCGGACCAGGCAACTGCTCATCAGGTAGCGTTCCGGGATCGGCGGATCGCCGGGGCGGCAGCTCCACTCGCTGCTGTTCGGCGGCATGTCGACGATGACCTGCTTGCCGGCGAGCACGCCCAGCTCGGCACGGTCCTCGACGGTCATCACCAGGCGCTGCGGCTGTGGCGAGACGACTTGCAGGATTGGCTCGCGCAACGGCGGCGCGTGGGCCTGGATATCCTCGGGCCAGTGCCCCTCGACCTGCTGTGCCTGCATCAGCGCCGTGCGCCAGCTGGTCATTTCGCCGAAGAACTGCTCGAAGGCCTCGTTGCCCAGCGCCGAATCGCGGGTGAAAGGGTTGAGCCGCGGCGCGAGCACGGCGCTGAACAGCAGGAAAGTGACCGTGGCGATGAACAACAAGCGCTTGACCCGCACCGCGCCGCGTTGCCGGTTCAGGCTTCGACCCATGATTCCAGCACCTGCCGACCGGTCTGCCGGATGATTTCGCAGCGCCACGCCAGGCGCGCCGAGTCGCCCTGGCCACGCACGGTGATCAGGTTGTTCCAGAACAGCCGGCGCAGTTCGCCGTCGGCCAGGTAGGGGCTGGCGCGGCCCAGGTCGACAGCGTCCAGGCGCTGGCGCAGGCGTTCGCGCGAACTCTCGCTTTCCGCCAGCGGCAGGAAGGCCTGCCACAGGCGCGCGCTGCGTGACAGCAGCTCGTGCAGGGCCAGCCGCGACTCGGCGGTCAGCGCCTCATGCTGCACCAGCCACTCCAGTCCTTCTTCCGCCAGCGCCGGATGGCCGCCGCAGCTTTCCAGCAGTTCGCCGAGCATCGCCTGGTCGAAGCGCCGCTGCGGCCAGCGGCGCTGGGCGAGCAGCGCGAGGTCGGCCAGGCTCAGCTCGGACCAGTGACTGACCTGGGCGATGTTCAGCAGCGACAGATCGCCGCTGCGGTACTTCAGGTCGGCCAGCCCTTCCCCGCCGCACAGCAGCAGGTGCAGGCGACCGCTGTGCATCTCGCTGAGGCTGCGCAGGATGCCGGCGAGCATCTCGCGCAATGCCGGAGTGCCCTGCTCGAAACGGCTGACCAGGCAGAACAGCCGCTCCCCCGCCAGCAGGCGGCGCTCCAGGGCGGCTTCGAATTCGTAGTCCGAGGTGACCTCGGCAAAGCCGCACTGGCGGCCGATGGCGGCAAAATAGTCGGCGCTGGCGGTGCTGGCGCTGTAGGGCGGCTGGATGTGCAGCACCGAATGCTCGCCATACAGCGCACGGGCACGGCCTAGCAGCTCCTGGCGGAACGGCGGCTGGCCCCAGTGCGCCTGGGACAGCAGCAGGACGATGGGGTACGGCGTGAGTCGGCGCAGTTGCTCGAACAGCGACTCGATGTAGGGCGCAAAGGGCACGCTGCCGGCCGTCTCGGCCTGCAGCGGGAATTCCGGCTCGAAGCCGGCGGCGCTGAACAGGCGGTTGGTTTCCAGCTCGGTCAGGCGCAGGTAGCGGGCGCAGGCGATGAGTTTGTCGCGGGACTTCGGATTGGGCAGCGACAGGCCGTTGCGCCAGTTGTTTACCGCCTCGCGACTCAGGCCGATTTCGGTGGCCACGCCCGAAGCGCTGGCGCGGATGCGCCGCATGTAGAGCGTCAGCAGTTGCGAGAAAGCATCCGTGTCCAAGGTCGCCAATCCATAGCCTGCGTGGGGCGACCAGCTGCGCCACACGCTCCATCCCCGCCGGTCCTGCCCTGCTGCCGGCTTCATGATCGGGCTGGCGTCGACGACGCCAGGCCCCAGGCGAGCAGGCAGATAGCCACTACCGCTCGCCGCGCGCCAGCATACGCATGGCGGGGAATCGCGCCTAGATGGGTGCGACAGCGTTTCACCGTTGGCTGCGACGGATTTCGCATTTCTTCGCCCACGACCGACCAGCCGGTCGCTCAGTCCGCCCCCTCGGCGGCCTCGGGCTCCTCGCGTTTTTCGCTCAGGTCGCTGTACTCGACCCAGCCGTAGAGCAGCGGCAGGACGATGGCCAGCAGCACACCCAGACCCAGCCACATCCAGAAGCCCTTGAAGAACACCAGCGCCAGCACGGTGAAGATCACCGCGTGGAACAGGCCCTTGGCCATCTGCCAGAGCACCAGCCCTGTCTTGATCACTCCGCCGGGGCTGGCGCCGGTCTGGCGTGCGACCTGGGCCAGTTCGCGGATACCCGCCACCAGCGCCTTGGCGTTCTCTTCCTGTTCGCGCTGTTCCTCGATCAGCTGGCGCAGCGGCACCGGCCGCGTCACGCAGACGCTGGTGTCCTCCTCGTCCTCCTCGCGCCGGGCGTCCAGCTGGGCACTGACGATGGGCTCGATGAACGGCTCGCGCTGGTACAGGTCGGCGCGGTTCACCAGCTTGCCGTCGAGGAAATGATGACGCTGGGTCTCGCCGACCTGGCCGTGGAATACCTCGATCACCGCCGCGCGCAACCCGTGTTCGAACAGGCCCTCCAGCAACGGCAGCGGCAGGTTCGCGCTCACCGAAGTGTCGAAATCCAGGCGGATGTATTCGGGTTGCGCGCTGAACTGCTGGTTGAACCACTCGTCTTCCCACACCTGCGAGAGATCGACGCCCAGGCGCTGCTGGTAACCGCGGGATTTCTCCGGGTCGTCGCGCATCAGGTTGACCAGCGACAGCACGCACAGCTCGTGCGGGGCCTGATCCTTGAAGAACAGCATCAGGGTGTTGGCGTTCTGCGACATGGGGCGTCTCCTTGCGGGATGGATTCCTGGGCCGGGCCGACGGACGAGAAACTTCTTCATCCGTACCGCCGTGTGCCGTGGATTCTTCCAGCAAGCCCGCCGCCAGGCAGTTCCGGACTTGTCAGGTGTGGCCGGGGCGCGGTTGACGCGGCGTCAAGTCGTCCCCATCGCCAACATGAGCGAAATTCATGGAAAACCGCGAACCACCGGAAAGCCGTGCAGCTTTGCTATCATCAGCGACCTTTTGCCACGCCCTTTTCCGAGAATTCCAATGATCGACCGTGCCGCACGCCTGCAAGCCCTCCAGCAAGCCCTCAAGGAGCGCATCCTGATCCTCGACGGCGGCATGGGCACCATGATCCAGAGCTACAAGCTGCAGGAAGAGGACTACCGCGGCGAGCGCTTCGCCGACTGGCCGAGCGACGTCAAGGGCAACAACGACCTGCTGCTGCTCAGCCGCCCGGACGTCATCCAGGCCATCGAGAAGGCCTATCTGGATGCCGGCGCCGACATCCTGGAAACCAATACCTTCAACGCCACCCGCGTGTCCCAGGCGGACTACGACATGCAGGAACTGGCGTATGAAATGAACGTGGAAGGCGCGCGCCTGGCCCGTGAAGTGGCCGACGCCAAGACCGCCGAAACCCCGGACCGCCCGCGCTTCGTCGCCGGCGTCCTCGGCCCGACCAGCCGCACCTGCTCGATCTCCCCGGACGTCAACGACCCCGGTTTCCGCAACGTCACCTTCGACGAGCTGGTGGAGAACTACAGCGAGTCCACCCGCGGCCTGATCGAGGGCGGCGCGGACCTGATCCTGATCGAGACCATCTTCGATACCTTGAACGCCAAGGCGGCGATCTTCGCCGTGCAGGGCGTCTATGAAGAGCTGGGCGTCGAGCTGCCGATCATGATCTCCGGCACCATCACCGACGCCTCCGGCCGTACCCTCTCGGGCCAGACCACCGAAGCCTTCTGGAACTCGGTACGCCACGCCAAGCCGATCTCCGTGGGCCTGAACTGCGCCCTGGGCGCGAAAGAACTGCGTCCGTACCTGGAAGAGCTGGCGACCAAGGCGGATACCTTCGTTTCCGCCCACCCCAACGCCGGCCTGCCGAACGCCTTCGGCGAATACGACGAGACTCCGGCGGAAATGGCCGTGGTGGTCGAGGAATTCGCCTCGTCCGGCTTCCTCAACATCATCGGCGGTTGCTGCGGCACCACGCCCGGCCACATTGAGGCCATCGCCAAGGCCGTGGCCAAGTACGCCCCGCGCGCGATTCCGGAGATCCCCAAGGCCTGTCGCCTGTCGGGCCTGGAGCCGTTCACCATCGATCGCAGCTCGCTGTTCGTCAACGTCGGCGAGCGCACCAACATCACCGGCAGCGCCAAGTTCGCCCGGCTGATCCGCGAGGAGAACTACGCCGAAGCCCTGGAAGTGGCGCAGCAGCAGGTGGAAGCCGGCGCCCAGGTGATCGACATCAACATGGACGAGGGCATGCTCGACTCCCAGGCGGCCATGGTGAAGTTCCTCAACCTGATCGCCTCCGAGCCGGACATCTCCCGCGTGCCGATCATGATCGACTCCTCCAAGTGGGACGTGATCGAAGCCGGCCTGAAGTGCATCCAGGGCAAGGGCATCGTCAACTCCATTTCCATGAAGGAAGGCGTCGAGCAGTTCAAGCACCACGCCCGCCTGTGCAAGCGCTACGGCGCTGTGGTGGTGGTGATGGCCTTCGACGAGGCCGGCCAGGCCGACACCCAGGCGCGCAAGGAAGAAATCTGCCAGCGCTCCTACGACATCCTGGTCAACGAAGTGGGCTTCCCGCCGGAAGACATCATCTTCGACCCGAACATCTTCGCGGTCGCCACCGGCATCGAGGAGCACAACAACTACGCGGTCGACTTCATCGAGGCCTGCGCCTACATCCGCGACAACCTGCCCTACGCGCTGACCTCGGGCGGGGTGTCCAACGTGTCCTTCTCGTTCCGTGGCAACAACCCGGTGCGCGAGGCGATCCACTCGGTGTTCCTCTACTACGCCATCCAGAACGGCCTGACCATGGGCATCGTCAACGCCGGCCAGCTGGAGATCTACGACGAGATTCCCAAGGAACTGCGCGACAAGGTCGAGGACGTGGTGCTCAACCGCAGCCCGGACGCCACCGAAGCGCTGCTGGCCATCGCCGATAACTACAAGGGCGGCGGCGCGGTCAAGGAAGTGGAAGACGAAGAGTGGCGCAGCCACAGCGTCGAGAAACGCCTGGAGCACGCGCTGGTCAAGGGCATCACCACCTTCATCGTCGAAGACACCGAGGAGTGCCGGCAGAAGTGCGCGCGCCCCATCGAGGTCATCGAAGGCCCGCTGATGAACGGCATGAACGTGGTCGGCGACCTGTTCGGCGCCGGCAAGATGTTCCTCCCGCAGGTGGTCAAATCCGCCCGCGTGATGAAACAGGCCGTTGCCCACCTGATCCCCTTCATCGAGGCGGAAAAAGGCGACAAGCCCGAGGCCAAGGGCAAGATCCTCATGGCCACGGTGAAGGGCGACGTGCACGACATCGGCAAGAACATCGTCGGCGTGGTGCTGGGCTGCAACGGCTACGACATCGTCGACCTGGGCGTGATGGTCCCGGCCGAGAAGATCCTGCAGACCGCCCGCGAGCAGAAGTGCGACATCATCGGCCTGTCCGGCCTGATCACCCCGTCGCTGGACGAGATGGTCCACGTCGCCAAGGAAATGCAGCGGCAGAACTTCAGCCTGCCGCTGCTGATTGGCGGCGCCACCACCTCCAAGGCGCACACCGCGGTGAAGATCGACCCGCAGTACAGCAACGACGCGGTGGTCTACGTCACCGACGCCTCCCGCGCGGTGGGCGTGGCGACCACCCTGCTGTCCAAGGAAATGAAGCCCGAGTACGCCCGCAAGCTGCGCGAGGAATACGCGGAAGTGCGCGAGCGCACCGCCAACCGCAGCGCGCGCACCGAGCGCCTCACCTACGAGCAGGCCATCGCCGCCAAGCCGACCTTCGACTGGGCCGGCTACCAGCCGCCAGTGCCGAGCTTCACCGGCGTCAAGGTGCTGGAGGACATCGACCTCAACGTGCTGGCCGAGTATATCGACTGGACACCCTTCTTCATCTCCTGGGACCTGGCCGGCAAGTATCCGCGCATCCTCACCGACGAAGTGGTCGGCGAGGCGGCGACGAGCCTGTTCAACGACGCCCAGGCGATGCTGAAGAAGCTGATCGACGAGAAGCTCATTCGCGCCAAGGCGGTCTTCGGCTTCTGGCCGGCCAACCAGGTGCACCACGACGACCTGGAAGTCTACGGCGACGACGGCCACAAGCTGGCCACCCTGCACCACCTGCGCCAGCAGACCATCAAGCCTGACGGCAAGCCGAACTTCAGCCTGGCCGACTTCGTCGCGCCCAAGGACAGCGGCGTGAAGGACTACGTCGGCGGCTTCATCACCACCGCCGGCATCGGCGCCGAGGAAGTGGCCAAGGCCTACGAGGCCAAGGGAGACGACTACAGCGCGATCATGGTCAAGGCCCTCGCCGACCGTCTCGCCGAAGCCTGCGCCGAGTGGCTGCACCAGCGCGTGCGTACAGAGTACTGGGGCTACCAGCCCGAGGAGCACCTGGACAACGAGGCGCTGATCAAGGAGCAGTACATCGGCATCCGCCCGGCGCCCGGCTACCCGGCCTGCCCGGATCACACCGAGAAAGGCACCCTGTTCCAGCTGCTCGACCCGAAAGGCCTGTCCGGCGTGACCCTGACCGAGCACTACGCCATGTTCCCCGCCGCCGCCGTCAGCGGCTGGTACTTCGCCCACCCGCAGGCGCAGTACTTCGCCGTGGGCAAGGTCGACAAGGACCAGATCGAACGCTACAGCGCGCGCAAGGACCAGGAGATCGGCACCAGCGAGCGCTGGCTTTCGCCGAACCTGGGCTATGACAGCTGAGTGCCCCGGCAGGTAACTCGCTAGCTTCCTGACCTGGGCGTCCTCCGCCCAGGTCTTTCAAATGGCGCAATGCAACCCATCGAAGGGAGCTTCCTGGCTCCTTTCCACCCCGCCGCCCGGCCCCCTCCTCCAGGCAAGACTCAGCGCCCCGCCCTCCTTCCCAGCTCCACCACCGCGAAATCTCCGCGCCTCGCTGCAATGCCAGACTGCACATTCAGCAAGTTCTCCAGAACTGTATCCCTCATTAAACAATAAAGAAAAATCCTACATTAAATAAACAAAAATATTACGGCTCCTTCAATTCCCTCAAACTTACCGAGTACCGGAACTTTCCTACGCAGCCATGCACACAAATCCGTTGCGCGCTATAGTTCAATTACGAATAATCAGCCCACTTCCAGCGCATCTTATTGATTTCGCCTGACATACGAATACGACTATCGCCGCACTATCTTAATTTCCGAACAGAAATACGCCCCGACTTCGACCACCCCACTCCGCCAATTGAATAAAGCCTCTGGACGGGCCGCCATAGCCCAGCGACGAGCACATTCTTTTTCAGGACGAAAATAGCAGAGCCGTCGAAATCTCAACCGTATTCCGCATCAACTTCTGTTCGGAAGTACCGTTTCTAAAGGAAGAGAAAGCTTCATAAAAGGGAATAGCAACAAACGTTGGAACTCCAACGCAACCAAACCTCAACTCATATCGAGAGATTGAACCATGAAAAATATCGAACGCGAACAGCTGATCAAAGCTCAGGTAGCCGGCGGCTGCTGCAAGTCCAAGAAGAAGCCGGCTCCGGCTCCGACCCCTTGCCCGCCAAACGGTGGCGGCAGCGGCGGCGGCGGCGACAAGTAACTGACGGAAACTGCGCTGCTCCACGCCTGCAAGGCCAACTTGGCGGCAGGCTTCTCTCATTTTTATCAAGGATAAATTGTAGATGAAAAAAGTAGAGCGCGAAGTACTCGTCAGGTCCGAATTGGCCGGTGGTTGCTGCAAGTCCAAGAAGCAACCCAACCCTACCCCCAAACCGTGCCCGCCGAAAGGCGGTGGCTGTGACGGTGGTGGTGGCGGCCAATAAAAGGCATGAACTCACAGGGCCTCTAAGCCTGCGGATCAAATGAACCTGATCGCCAGCGAGCCGTGAATCCGGCCCTGTCATGCCTATGCTATTCAACACTGTCCGGCCTTGTGCCGGACAGTGCTTGGCAGCCACGACACACATTATCCCCATATACCGTCAAACAGCATTAAGGGCGGTTACACACACGGCAGGTGGCACCTTGAGTATCCAAGCAGAAAAGCTGCCGCGCTTCACTGATATTTCCTGGCGTTGGATCGCCTATTTCAGCTCTTCCGTGGTGGCATCGGCCATCGTCTATGCATTCTTCCAGGAAATTGAACTCAAGCGCGACGTCCCCTTCGAGATTGTCTCGCCTTCAGAAGTAAAGATTACCGGCCTTGTCGGCCTCGTCACCTCAGTGCACACGGCCCCGGGGCAACTTGTCGAAAAAGGACAACCGCTCTTCGAACTGGTCCGGGACCTGAATCTGTCCAGTGACGGAACTCCCAAACCCAAGTTCGACGAAACGATGCGCGACGAGCAGATCGTCACCGCCAGAAGTCAGTACGAAGACCGCGTTGCGGCGATCGCCGCACGCCTCGAGGCCAGTGAGCGCACCGTGGCCGCGCGTGAGCTCGAGCTGCAGGCCCTCGCCAAGCAGCAGTCGCGTACCCGGCAGATCGCCAGCGATGCCGCCAACACCCTCCGCCGCCTGGAAGATCTGTCCGGCTATGTCACCGCTGATCGGGTGGAGCAGGCACGCCTGCAAGCCAACCAGACTGCTGCGGAAATCGCCCAGGGCGATGGCCGCCGCCAATCGCTGATGAGCGAATTGGAAACCCTGCGTGGCAGCCAGCAGGAGCTGAAGGCTCAACAACGCGAAATCGGCGCCCAGCTCAATCGTGACGTGCAGGAAATTCGCCTTCGCTATGAGGCCGCGCGCCAGAACACCACGGTTTATGCCCCTCAGGCAGGGATCGTGACTTTTTCCAGCCTGGTGGCTGGCCACATGCTCCAGCCAGGAGATGTGGCCCAGGTGATCAACACGGACTCCGGCCAACCCCTGGTGGCAGCACTGAATATCCCCACTCGCCAACGTGGTTTCGTCAAGGTGGGACAACTCGTGCGCCTCAAGCTGGACTCCTTTCCCTATGCCCGCTTCGGCGCTGTGCAGGCCAGCATTGCGTCGATCTCCGACTCCGTCATGAACAAAAGCGAAAGCACCACGGCCGCAGCACCCACCGTGCCGGTCGAGACCAGCAATTACATGGGCTGGGCAACCTTGCCCGGCGACACCTTCGGCCCAGCGGGCAAGCCCCTGCAGATTCTTCCGGGTATGCGCGGTACCGCCAGCGTCGTGATCGAGCGCCGAACCATTGCTGAATGGGTCCTCGAACCGCTGTTCCAGATAGTGCGGGGCTGACCGTGAGAATCATCTACCAGAACGAAGTCGCCGACTGCGGCTACGCCTGTCTTGCCATGGTACTGACGCACCTGGGGCGCGCCACCGCAGTTCGCGAGATCACTGCGCATCGCCCACTGTCGTCCAATGGCCTGACGCTGATGGACCTGTACGATGTGGCGACTGATTTCGGCCTCGCCGTGCAGGCCTTCCAGTTCGATGCGAGCGACCTGCCCAACCTCAAGACCGGTTCGATCCTGCACTTTGGCGGCGCCCACTTCGTGGTGTTCGAGAAAGCCCGGCGCAACCACGTGGTGGTCATCGACCCGGCGTCCGGGCGGCGCAGGCTGGCAATGGACATGTTCCTGGCGAACGTTTCCGGCTACCTCCTCGAATGTTCGCCGACGCCGCAGCTGCCCCGCATCCGCGCGAAATCGCAGGTGCCCGGCGCATTGGCGCGGGTACGCAAGCTGAACCCCCAGTTGCGCGGCCAACTCGCCAAGCTGATGTTCGTGGCCATCGGCAGCCAGTTCGCAATTCTTGCCATGCCTTACTTCGGCAACCTGGTCCTCGACCATGTGGTCACCAGCGACAATCGAAATCTGCTGCTCATTCTCGCCATCACCTTCTCAAGCATCTTCGCCATCGGCACCTTCAGCAAGTTCGTACAGAGCTATCTGACCGCCCTGGCGGGGACGCTGGTCAGCGTCAATGTCACCCAGGGGCTGCTGGGGCAGCTGTTGAGAAACCCCATCTCCTACTTCGAGAAACGCAACGTCGGCGACTTGTTCGCCCGCCTGAAGTCCCAGGAGGAGATCAACGACTACACGGTACGCACCAGCATTTCACTGCGCATCGACCTCACCGTCGCTTGCCTCGCAATCGCCCTCATGCTGATCCAGAGCGCCCTGCTGGCTGTCGTTGCCCTGGGGATCTTCGCACTCTATCTGGGCACGGCTTTCGCTCTGTACGCCCCGATGCGGGATGCCCATATGCTGGTACTGGAACGCTCGGCACAGTGTGACGACGCGCTGATTGAAACGGTTCGCGGCGCCTCGCTGATCAAGCTCGCGTGTGGAGAAACCCGTCGCACCGCCATCTTCATGGCGAAGTTCCGGGCCAATGCGGCCGCGGCGCTCTACAGCGCGAAGCTGACTGCCGGCCGCGATGCGGTGCTGAAACTGGTCGAGTATGCCGATGTGATCGTCATTACCTGGCTGGCGGCCGGGCTGATGCTCGACGGGAAGATTTCGGTGGGCGTGTTCTACTCCTTCATGATCTACAAGTCCCTGTCCTCGGAGCGCCTGGCCCAGGCAATCAACGCCCTGTTCGGCCGCTTCATGCTCAGCGTGCCGGTGCAACGTGTCGCCGATATCGTTGAACACGAACCGGAGCGCTACGCGCCGCCCGAGCAACTGGGAAGGATCGCCGAACTACGTCATCTGGAGTCCATCCAGGTACGTGACCTGAGCTTCAGCTACGGCATTTCCGACCGTCAGGTGCTCGACGACGTTTCGCTGGATATCCGCCGGGGCGACAAGATTGTCATCGTCGGGCCTTCCGGCGTGGGCAAGTCGACGCTGTTCAAGCTGCTTTGCGCAGCCGAACCGGTGCGGCAGGGCGAGATCTGCCTGAACGGCGTGAGCTACAGCAACCTTGCCGTCGATGAAGTCCGCCGCCATATGACCCAGATGCGCCAAGGCGACCTGATCCTCAATGGCAGCATCGCCGACAACATTTCGCTGTTCAGCGCCAACCCCGACCACAACCGGATCAACCAGTTGCTCAAGGACGTCGGTCTCCTGGGCGATGTCATGCAATTGCCGATGCGCACCCAGACAGTCATCAGCGACTCGATCGCGAACATTTCCGCCGGTCAGCGCCAGAGACTGCTGCTGGCACGCGCTCTGTACCAGGAATCGGAACTGCTTCTGCTCGATGAGCCGACCTCCAACCTGGACCCCGCCTCGGTTGCCGGCATCGCCGAGTTACTCCAACGCCTGGACCGCACGATCATCGTCATCACCCACGATCCCTCGCTGGCGTCGCGCTTCGAACGCAGCTACCAACTGAACGACGGACGACTCATTCCCCGTGCTCAGCGCCAGGGAGTCCCGACATGAAAACCTTGAAAGCACTGATCTCGGCAGGATTTGCAATCGCGCTCCTGCCCCTCGCCGCCTCCGCAGGCGAACTGCTGTCAGTCATTAACGACACCCTCGCCCGTGACGCAGAGCTGGCGGCGGCGAACGCCGAAATTGCCATCGAACGCGAAGAAGTGCCCCTGGCCCGCGCAGCGCTGCTGCCCAGACTCGATGGCGGCTGGGGACGCACCTACAACCAGATCAAGACAGACAACGGTCCGACCACCAAGTACTGGCAGAACGGCTGGATGGTGACTTTGACCCAACCCGTCTTCGACTGGGTGCGCTGGGTGGAACTGCGCCAGGCAAGCATCGCCGGCGCCAAGGCAGAGCTTGAATATGCCAGCGCCTGGCAGGCGCTGGTTCTGCGCAGTGCCAACGCCTATTTCGATCTGCTCGCCGCCGCCCAGGAAAATACCCGCGCATCGGACTATCTGCGCGCCGTCAGGGAGCAACACGCACTTACCCAGAAGTTGCAGGCCGGCGGAGAAGCGACAGTCATCGACGTCCAGGAAGCCCTGTCACGGCTGAGCGAAGCTCAGTTGCGCCAACAGGATGCCGTCCGCAACCTGGATGCGTGCCAGCGCGTGCTGGCCAACCTGACCGGGCGGAAGGTTTCTCCCGCCGAGCTGTCCTCGACCCGACGCACCCGTCCCTGGCTGAAAGCAAAGAGCCTGCAGCAGTGGGTCCATCAGGCGGAGACATACAGTTTCCCTGTACAGCTCGGCCAGCTTGAACTTCGCGATGCCGACAAGAACATCGACAAGGCCCGCGCCCAGCGCTATCCCGTCGTCAACCTGACGGCCAGCCACTCACCGACTGGCGCCGCATCGGGCTATTCCGACCCGACCACGACCAATAGCGCCATGCTGACCATATCGGCCCCGCTGTTTACCGGTGGCGCCAATCGGGCCCGCATTCGCCAGGCCATGGCCGGCGAGGAGAAAGCCCAGAACAACCTGCTCGCGGCCACACGCAAGTCAGCCGCCGATACACGTGAATGGTTCGAGCGCTTCAACTGGGCGCAGGAGCGGAGCAACGCCCTGGGGGAGATCGTTCGCCTGAACGAATCCTCTCTGGCAGCAACTCGCATCGGCTATAGAACCGGTAGTCGCTCGAACCTCGACGTGCTCAGGGCCCAGGAAGTGCTCTTCGCCAGCCGTGGCGAACGGGCCAAGGCGCAGTACGAAATGCTCTCGGCCTTCCTCGCCCTCAAGGCGCAGGTAGCCTCACTGGAAATGGCGGACATCAAAATGCTCGACAACTGGCTGACGTCCGATGAGCAGGAAAGCTGAGATGGGCATCCGCTGGCAGGACCGTTGGTTGTTGTCCTTGTCCGCTCGGGCAATCGAGCGGACAGCACTGCTTTCCTGGGGGCTGCGTAGCCTGTTCAGCGCCAGGACGCGCTGGAACGGCCGGCTCCGCTACGAGTGGGGAGCGGACAGCGTCTCCCTGAGCCGGGCAGACAAGTGGCGCACCATGGCCAGCAAGGAGCTGGAGGCCCTTATCGACCGCCGCATGCAGATGGGAAGGCTGTACGGCAAGGGCCATGTTTGGCCTGAACTGGAAGCGGCCGCTCGGGAATTGGCCACTGCCGTACGGACGATCCAGAGCAGGACGCCCGGCCGACCGGTGGTGGTCTCGCCGTTCCACTACGTATCCGAATACGCGAACATCTACGTCGTCGACGCGATGCGCGCGCAGTTGGGCCTGAAGGAGCTGGCGGTGGTGTCGGGCAGCCCCCGCGAAGCCTATGGCAATCGCGAAGACGTGCTGATCCCCGGCCTGCGCATATTGCACACTTACGACGAAAACAACCGCTCCGGCCTCGGCCTGAGGCTGATGCGAGCCTTGCGCCAGGAGCGTATTGCGGTCCTGTTCAGCGATGCGCCGCCTTACACCATGCAGCGCTACCCCATGGAAACCGTCGAAGTATCGATGCTCGGGCGATCTGCTCGCCTGCACCGTGGCGTGTTCAACATCGGCAGCCATGCCGACGCCGTACTGCTGTGCTTCCACATCTCGTTCTCGAAGGGGCACTTCGGCCACCGGATCTACGCCCCCATAGAACTCAAGAATGCAGATGCCCCCCAGCAGGTGGCGCAGTGTATCGAACGGGCCTACGCGGATGACTATCCGAACTGGATCCTTGCCGATCACCCCTCCCGCTACGGCTTTGCTCCCACCAAGTGACTCTGGCACATCAGGGCAGCGCACGAACTCTCGCCTCTCCTGAAGAGAACCTGCCCTATCGGGATCTGGCAGCAAGAACAGGAAATTTCTCTATATGAAGCACCTTGTTCTCGGACAGACCGAGAGCGAAGTAACCGGTATTAATCCATTTAGCCAATAAATACTGCGGCTGCTTTCCTGCACGTCAAGACACACCAGACCTGCAGGTATCTGGACGTGCGAATGCGCACCGCCTCGACCACCCAGTTGCCGCTTAATTCTTTGATCAGGGAGTACCGAAATGAAAATGCGGGGAATCATCAGTGGTAAAGGCACAGGGCGACTGTGGTCGCTCGCGACATACCTATCGCTGGTCGTTGCGATGGCCAGTTGGAGCCAGCTCTCAGCAGCGGCAAGCTCCTGCCAGTTCAACGGCTCCAGCGCGGAGACCTTCAATTTCCCGAGTCCGATTTCGGTTCCTCGAGACAACTCGGCTTCAATGCATCCCCTGACGAACTGGGTCTCGGGCGATTCAGCGTCGAACATCTACACCTGCACAGCCGACAACAGCACCCAGGTGGGGATTGGCATAAAGTTCCCCGTACTCGGCCAGGCGGGGACCTACAGCGAAGGCGGGGAAAGCTACAAGGTCTTCAATACGAGCATTCCAGGAGTGGGAGTGGTCTACGGCTTTCGCTACTACACCACCGGTCCCGGCTGCGATCAGAACAGCGGCACCATCGGCTGGTACTCCTGGATGACCGGCTCAGGCAACATTCCTTACAGCAACCGCTACTGCGAGAGCGTGCCGTCCGCTTCCTATTCCTTTGGAGCCCAGTTGCAGTTCCGCCTCATCCAGACGGGAAAGCTGACAGCCGGCACCATGCCAGCATTCACCCTCACCTACACCGCGCTGAATACCAACGGAGTGTTCTCGACCAGTACAGGAAGCAGGAACTACATCATTGGCTCGGTGAATTTCCAGACTCTGGGGTGCACCGCAGAAGGCGCTGACGTGATTCTGGATACCGCACAGAAGAGCGATTTCGCCTCGGCAACCAGCGTACGAACCAAACCCTTCCAGTTGACCCTGCGAAACTGCCCAGGCGGGATGAACAGCATCAGGTATCAACTCGACCCAATCGGCACGGTCATCAGCGCCACGGACGGCACCTTCCAGAATGCCACCGGGACCGACATGGCCAAAGGCGTGGGGCTGCGAATCACCAACGAGGCCAACACCGCCCCCATTCGCTTCGGTGACTCCAGCTACGTAGTTTCCGACTACAGCCCAACCTCCGGCAACTCGTCATTGTCCATCAAGATGAACGTCTCCTACTTCCGAACAGGTACCGCAGCCCAGGTCTCCGGCGGAAATGTCAGGGGTACGGCGCAGTTGACGGTGTTCTATCTCTGAGGAGCCATGAGCCGGCGCTCTCCTGTCAGGCGCCCCATGAAGGCGTCAGTGTCGATAAGTGATACCATCGCCGACTGGCTGTCGCCGATCAGGCACGACGCCGGATCATCGAATTCCAAGGAGTCACCATGAAATACCTCACCCCCGAACAGATGGCCAAACCGCGCAAGCGCCGCCTGCTGAAGAAACTGCGCCTGGGCGAATTCCAGGAGTTCGGCTTCAGCCTGGAAGTGAACTACAGCGGCGACCTGGATGAGGTGCTCGATCAGTGGATCGCCTTCGTCGAGTCCGAGGGCTGGGTTTTCGTCGGTGGTGCCACCGAAGATGGTGAGTTCACCGGTTACCTGTGCCTGAATGCGGTCGGCAGCCTGAGCGAGGCCGATCGTGAGACCACCCGCCTGTGGCTGGAGAAGCAGTCCTGGGTGAAATCCTTCGAGCTGGGCGAGCTGAGCGACTGCTGGCACGGCCTGTTCGAGTGATCTGCGCAAAGGCGGCCCGAGTGGCCGCCTTCTGCTTTCCTCCCGCCGCTTCCACCCTGCATCGCCGCTGACCACAGGTTGTCAGCTTCGCTTCGCTCTGCGACCCTGCCCCGAACCGAACAAGGACCGGGATGCATGGAACATATCGCCATTATCGGCAGCGGATTCTGCGGCACCGCATTGGCCATCCAGTTGCTGCGCAATGCGAAGGGGCCGCTTCGCCTGAGCCTGATCAACCGCTCCGGCCGCCTGGCCCGCGGCCTGGCCTATGGCACTCGCTCCGCCAGCCACATTCTCAATGTGCCGGCCGAGCGCATGAGCCTCTTCCCGGACCAGCCTTCAGACTTTCTCGAATTCGCGCGCAGGCAGATGCCCGAGGCGAAGCCGGGTGACTTCCTCCCCCGCCGTTTCTATGGCGACTACCTGCAGGATCGTCTCGGCCACGCCATTGCCGAGGCTGCACCCGGCGTGCGTTTCAGCAGCCTGTGCCAGCAGGTGCTGGAGTTGACCGACCAGGGCGACCATCTGCGCCTGCTGCTGGATGACGGGCAGCCGCTGGAGAGCCGCAAGGTCATCATCGCCACCGGCAACTTCACCCCGGCAACCCCGGCGCCGCTCAAGGCACTGGAAGACGATCCCGGCTATCTGCGCGATCCATGGACGCCCGGCGCCCTGGAAGGCATCCCGGCCGCTGCCAGTGTCCTGCTGCTGGGCGCCGGCCTGACCATGTACGACATGGCGCTGGCCCTGCAGGACCAGGGACATCGCGGCCCCCTGCTGGCGCTCTCGCGTCGCGCATTGCTGCCCCAGGCCCACCGTGACAACGCCAGCCATCCGGTCCTCCCGGAGCTGCCGCAGGCCTTCCGGCAGGCCACAGGCCTGAACCAACGGGTGCGCGATCTGCGCCTGCTGATCCGCCAGGCCAGCGCTGACGGCCACGACTGGCGCGACGTGATCGCGGCACTCCGCCCGCTCACGCCCCAGCTCTGGCAGGCCCTGGAAGAGCGCGAGCGCAGCCGCTTCCTGCGCCATCTGCAACCTTACTGGGATGTGCATCGCCACCGCGCCGCGCCGCCTGTTGCGCAACGCGTCAGCGAGCTGCGAGACAGCGGCCAATTGCGGGTACAGGCAGGTCGCGTGCTGGCGGCCCGGCCGACCAATCCCGGCATCGCCGTGACGGTTCGCCAACGTGGCGCCAGGCAATCCCAGGAGCAGCAGTTCGACTATCTGATCAATTGCACGGGCCCGTGCACCAACCTGCGCAGCGTGCAGGAAACGCTGCTGAACGGGCTGCTGGAGCGTGGTGTGATCCGCCAGGACCGCCAGTGCCTCGGGCTGGATACCGATGACCAGTACCGCTTGCTCGATGTCCATGGCCAGGCCAACCCGAACCTCTATCTGCTCAGTCCCATGCTGCGCGCCAGCCATTGGGAAGCCACCGCAGTACCGGAGCTGCGCAACCACGCCGCGCAGCTTGCCGGCTTGCTGCTGGCATGAAACGAAGCTGGCCCGTGAAGGGCCAGCCAGATGGGCGCGACTCGGGCGGAACTCCCCCTCCGCCCGCCTCCCGGGAAGGACCTCAGATCGCCATCTGCCCCTCCACCTCCTGCAACTTGCGGCGTGCCAGGGCGAGGTTGGCCTTGACCTTGTCCAGCACGTAGTACATGAACACGCCCTCGTGCTTCGCCATCGGGCGGATGATGTGGTACTGGCGGCCGAGGGTGATCAGGATGTCCTCGATCACGTCGTTGAGCGCCAGGGACTTCATGGTCTTGAGCTTAGCCCGCACCACCTCGGTGTTGCCCGCCGCGGCCAGCTCCAGGTCCACGCCGCCACCAGCCTGACCGAGCAGCATGCCGCTCTTGGCATCCACCACGGCCGACGCCAGGGCTCCATCCAGGTTCAGCAGTTCATCCAGCGATTGTTGCAGTGCAGCCATAGCGATTACTCCTCAGTGCGCGTTCTGTTTTAGGGGCCCCGCAGCCGCGCGCGCCACGGAGCCTTTTGTCTCAGCCGGCGAGCGACAGGTCAGCCAGTCGCGTGGCCGTCCGCTTGGCCTGGTAGAGCACCTGGCCGAGCATCTCCTCGCGGTCGGCGACCAGGTTGAGGATCATCGGATGGCTCGGGTGCGGGATATCGACGATGACGATGTAGCCCTCGCTGGCCTCGACGATCACGTTCTGGTGCGGGCCGACTTCGCTTTCCTGGCCGACCATGGCGCCCAGGGCCGAGATCGAGCAGGCCATGGCCGCCAGCTTGGAAACCTCCAGGCCCTTGCCGGCGCGCGAAGCCACCTCGAAGCCATCGGTGGTGGCGATCACCGCCGCGCTCAGCCGGCCCAGGCTGGCACTCAACTCGTCCAGTGCGCTCTCGGCATCCTGGCGCAGGCGCTCCGGCAGGTTCATCAAGGCGTGTTCCATCATCCACTCCAGTCCGTGGTGAACCTCAGGCCACCGTGCATTCCAGTTGCAGCAGCAGCAGGTCGAGCAGCATGCGTACCTGCTGCGCCTCGCGGACATCCACTTCCACCACCGGGAAGGTATGTCCGGCCTGAGCCAGCGCGGCGGCATAGTCGTCCAGGCCGGGGTGGGGATGGCCCGGCAGACGCCCCACGCCGATCACGCACGGCGCGACGGCAATGCACTCGGCGAAGCCGTCGAGGTAGATGCGCAGGTCACCCAGTGGATCGGGCCGCGAGTTGTCGATCAGGATGACCAGCCCCAGGGCACCTCGGGAGAGAATTCCCCACATGAAGGAGAAGCGCGCCTGGCCGGGCGTGCCATAGAGGCGCAGGCGCTCGTCCGGGCCGAGCACCACCTCGCCGTAGTCCAGGCCCACCGTGGTGCGCGCCTTGTCCAGGCTCGGGTCGTTGTTCTGCACGTCGGTGCTGACCGGTGCGACATCGCTGATCGCGGCGATGGCAGTGGTCTTGCCCGCGCCCATGGTGCCGGTGAAGAGGATCTTGTACTCCCTCATCGACTGGCTTCCTCGCTGCCGCCCAGGCCGAAGTGGCGGCGGATTCGCGCCAGCAGCCCTACCGGTGCCGCAGGCTGCGGCCTGGCAGCCACGGGAGCCGACTCGCTGCGCTGCAACAGGTCCTGCCCGGCCATTGCGCGGACGAAGGCTTCGGCGACCTGCCGCGGCGTGCCGGAGCGCTCGCAGAGCTCGTCCAGGCTCATGGCTCGTGCACAGAGCAGCGTAGCGAGGCGGACGTAGCGGGAATCGCCCTGCAGCAGCGAAGCCGCCGGCCAGTGCTTGAGCCGCAACGCCTCGCCACCCATCTGTACAGGCTGGTGGCTGATGGCGCGGGCCGCGCGCTCCAGGCAATCGAAGACTTCGCTGGCACGCAGCGGCCAATGCACCCAGAGCGGTTCGCCGTCGACGGTGCGCAACTGCACTCTCGGCTCGCCCTCTTCACCCTCCACCAGCAGGTCGGCCGGACCCTCGACATAGGCCCAGTCCGCCAGCGTACGGCCGCTGAGCAGGCCGACGATGGATTTGAAGACCACTTGATCCCGCAGTGCCATCCGGGCGAACCCATAGGTGCACCTGACTTGATACGGCTGATTCATCGGCGCGCTCCCTTGGGCCAACAAACACCATCAACCTGCACGGGTTGATCAGGAGGCTCACCGGGACTCTGAAGTTGCCGAGCGCGAGGCTCGCAGAAGGCGCGGACGAACGTCCGGCCGGCTTGGCAACCCCGCGGTCATGGCCCTTGCAGGCTGTAGATCGGTGGCTTTGCGTCCCTGGCTTTCGCGCAGGTTTGCCCTGGTCAATTGCTTCTGAGCGTAGTACGCCGGTGCCAAACGCCAAGGCGAAAAAGCGTGACGCATCTCACACAAGCACCGGAAATATCTCTGGAACTACTTCGCAATATTCCTAGGCACATTCCGCCCTGAACGACGGCGGGACAGGCTCCTGTCGGCTAGGATTTCCTAAAGCGGCGCCCTACCGGCACGGGCCCGCCGGACGTCCACAACAGGCCGGAGCACACTGCCCCGAGACGCCATGCTAGAGCGCCAGCGGTTCCACAATATCCTCAACCTGGGCCTGCCGATCATCGGCGGCATGCTCAGCCAGAGCCTGCTCAACCTGGTGGATGCGGCGATGGTCGGGCATCTCGGGGAAAAGTCCCTGGCCGGGGTCGGCATCGGCAGCTACGCCAATTTCGTCGCCATCTCCCTGGTGATGGGTCTGGGCGCCGGCGTGCAGGCGCTGGTGGCACGGCGGCGCGGTGAAGGACGCAGCGAGGAACTGGCGGCGCCGCTTAACAGCGGGCTACTGGTGGCTCTGGGGCTGTCGCTGCCGATCACCCTGGTCTGCCTGCTGTTCGCCGAACCCATCGTCCGCGCCCTGTCCCATGACCCCGAGGTACTCGCGGTCGGCATCCCCTATTTCGAATGGCGTGCGCTGTCGGTGCTCGCCGTCGGCCTGAATTTCTCCTTCCGCGGCTACTGGAACGGCACCCGCCGTTCGGGCATGTACATGCGCACCCTGGTGGTGATGCACCTGGCCAACGCGGCGATCAGTTACAGCCTGATCCACGGCCTGTTCGGCCTGCCCAGGATGGGCGCGGTGGGCAGCGGGCTGGGCACGACCCTGGCGCTGTACCTGGGCTCGCTGATCTATGCCTGGATCACCTGGCGCGATGCCCGCGCCCAGGGCTTCCAGCCGCACCGGCCGAGCGAACGGGAGATTCGTACCCTGCTGCGCCTGTCGCTGCCCAACTCGCTGCAGCAGTTCTTCTTCGCCGCCGGCATCACCCTGCTGTTCTGGATCATCGCCCAGGTCGGCACCCGCGAGCTGGCGGTGGCCCACGTGCTGATCAACCTGGCGCTGTTCCTGATCCTGCCCGGCGTCGGCCTGGGCATGGCGGCGACCACCCTGGTCAGCCAGAGCATGGGCGAGCGCGATTTCGACAGCGCGCACCGCTGGGGCTGGGACGTGGTGAAGGTCGCCGCCTGCGGACTGGCGTTGCTGGGCGCACCGTTCTGGCTGTTTCCCGAGGCCATCCTGCGGCTGTTCGTCAGCGATCCCGCGCTGATCCAACTGGGCCGGGTGCCGCTGATGCTCACCGGCCTGGGCATGGTGATCGACGCCACGGCGCTGGTGCTGACCCAGGCGCTGCTGGGTGCGGGCGCCGTGCGCACGGTGATGGCGGTCAGCCTGGGCAACCAGTGGCTGTTCTTCCTGCCGCTGGCCTATCTGGTCGGCCCGGTTCTGGGCGGCGGGCTGCTGGCGATCTGGAGCATGCAGATCCTGCAGCGCGGGCTGGCCTCGGCGATCTTCGCGGTGATGTGGCAGAAGCGCCAGTGGACGCAGATCGAGCTCTAGCGCTTGCCCGCTCAGCAGCTAGGCTTGCAGGCAAAAAGGAGGACGAACGATGGACGAGCAACAGAACAAGCCGCCGACCTTCTGGCAGATGCTGCACAGCGTGCTGGCCGCGGCCTTCGGCGTGCAGAGCGGGCGCAATCGCGCGCGCGACTTCACCCACGGCAAGCCCAGCCACTTCATCGCCATGGGCGTTCTCTTCACGCTGGTGTTCGTGCTGCTGCTTTATGGACTGGTGCAGCTGGTGCTGCACTTCGCAGGAATCTAGCAGGGCACCGGGCGGGCCGCAGGACGGCCCGCCGGCACCGCTGTCACTGATGGCTGACCCAGAACACCGCGGTGGCGACCACCAGCAGGATCAGGATGAATGCGGCGCGGGCATCGACGACACTGTCGCTGGTCTTGTTGGACGACTCTTCGCTCATGTTTCCCCCATCTTCTCGTTATTGGCTGAAGGACCACAGGCAAGAGTTAAGACCAGCTCCGCCCGCCCCTCAAGGAACCGGACCTTTCCACCGTCGCGCAAATGCCGTTAGGCTGCCTGCTCCATAAGAACAAGCGGATAGAAAGGTAGGACCATGCACGTGGACTCACTGCAAGACACTGTCGCGCCCGAAGGCGTCTGCTACGGCTGCGGCGGCAGCAACCCGCACGGACTGCACATCAAGAGCCGCTGGCACGAGGACGGCGTCCATGTCGTCGCCGAGCACCTGCCCGAAGCCAAATACTGCGGCTGGCCGGAACTGGTCTACGGCGGCCTGATCGCCATGCTGGTGGACTGCCACTCGAACTGGACCGCCATGGCCTACCACTACCGCGCCGAAGGCCGCGAGCCGGGCAGCCTGCCGCGCATCGACTGCGTCACCGGCAACCTGGGCATCAAGTACATCAAGCCGACGCCCATGGGCGTACCGCTGACCCTCAAGGCCTACGTCGACGGCGAAGTCGGCCGCAAGAGCCGGATCATCTGCGAGGTCTACGCCGGCGACGTGCTGACCTGCATCGGCGACTCGATCTTCGTCCGTGTCGACACCTCGCAACTGCGCGACTCCGCCCACGGCCGCGAGGCCTGATCGATCATCGCCGAGCCGCTGCATCGCAAAGCGCAGCGGCACAGGCGTCCCGATTCACGCCCCCGTCCCACCTGTGTTTCAAGCCTGGCGCGGCTTAGATCCGAAAGTTCTCGCCATATACTCAAACATCACTTTTGCGCATATTCCCGAACTGGTATCGTGCGCCCCACTCCGCGTGGAGCGCGTTGCCGTGCGCGCTGGGATACGCAGTAAGCCTGAGCGCCATAGCCTGACAGCAGGAAGATTCATGTACGTATATGACGAATACGATCAGAGGATCGTAGAGGATCGCGTCAAGCAGTTCCGCGATCAGACCCACCGTTACCTGGCGGGTGAGCTGACCGGCGAGGAATTCCGCCCGCTGCGTCTGCAGAATGGCCTGTACATCCAGCGCTACGCGCCCATGCTGCGCGTGGCCGTGCCTTACGGCCTGCTGTCTTCCCGGCAGGTCCGCAAGCTGGCGCAGATCGCCCGCGACTACGACAAGGGCTACGCGCACATCAGCACCCGCCAGAACGTCCAGTACAACTGGCCGGAACTGGAAGACGTGCCGGAAATCCTCGCCGAGCTGGCCACCGTGCAGATGCACGCGATCCAGACCAGCGGCAACTGCATCCGCAACACCACCACCGACCAGTTCGCCGGCGTTGCCCGCGACGAACTCGTGGACCCGCGCCCCTGGTGCGAGATCATCCGCCAGTGGTCGACCTTCCACCCCGAATTCGCCCACCTGCCGCGCAAGTTCAAGATCGCCGTCAACGGCGCCGTGAGCGACCGCGCTGCCATCGAGGTGCACGACATCGGCCTGGAAGCGGTGCAGAACGAAGCCGGCGAGCTGGGCTTCCGCGTTTCCGTCGGTGGCGGCCTGGGCCGTACCCCGATCGTCGGCAGCTTCATCAATGAATTCCTGCCCTGGAAACACCTGCTGTCCTACCTGGACGCCATCCTGCGCGTGTACAACCGCTATGGCCGTCGGGACAACAAGTACAAGGCGCGCATCAAGATCCTGGTCAAGGCACTGACGCCGGAAGTCTTCGCCCAACGGGTCGACGCCGAATGGGCGAACCTGAAGGACGGCCCGAGCACCCTGACCGACGCCGAACTGCAGCGCGTAGCCGCGCACTTCGTCGACCCGGCCTACCAGAGCCTGGAAGACCAGGACGCCGCCCTCGCCCAGCTGGATGCCGAGAACCCCGGCTTCGCCCGCTGGCGCCAGCGCAACACCTTCGCCCACAAGAAGCCCGGCTACGTCGCCGTGACCCTGTCGCTCAAGCCAACCGGCGTGGCGCCTGGCGACATCACCGACAAGCAGCTGGACGTGGTCGCCGACCTGGCCGACCGCTACAGCTTCGGCGAAGTGCGCAACAGCCATAACCAGAACATCATCCTCGCCGACGTCGAGCAGGCGCAGCTGTTCACCCTCTGGGGCGAGCTGCGCGAGAACGGTTTCGCCACCCCCAACGTGGGCCTGCTGACCGATCTGATCTGCTGCCCGGGCGGTGATTTCTGCTCCCTGGCCAACGCCAAGTCGCTGCCGGTGGCCGAAGCCATCCAGCGTCGCTTCGATGACCTGGACTACCTGTTCGACATCGGCGACCTCGACCTGAACATCTCCGGCTGCATGAACGCCTGCGGTCACCACCACGTGGGCCACATCGGCATTCTCGGCGTGGACAAGAAAGGCGAGGAGTTCTACCAGGTCTCCCTCGGCGGCAGTGCCAGCCGTGAGGCGAGCCTCGCGCAGATCCTCGGCCCGTCCTTCGCCCAGGAGCAGATGGCCGACGTGATCGAGAAGATCATCAACGTCTACGTAGAACAGCGCACCGAAGAGGAACGCTTCCTCGATACCTACCGTCGCATCGGCATCGACCCCTTCAAGGAGCGCGTATATGCAGCGAATCATTAAGCACCGCGAAGTCGTCGACGACCGCTGGCACCTGCTGCCCAAGGACGCGACCCTGGAAACCGTGCCCAACTGCGACGACGTGATCATCCCGCTGAACCTGTGGCTGGAACACGGCCCTGCCCTGCGCGGCCGTGACGGTGGCCTGGGCGTGTGGCTGGACGCGGACGAAGAGCCCGAAGCCATCGCCGCAGACCTGGACAAATTCCAGGTCATCGCCGTGAACTTCCCCGCCTTCACCGACGGCCGCGGCTTCAGCACCGCACGCCTGCTGCGCGAGCGCTTCGGCTACAAAGGCGAAGTGCGCGCCATCGGCGACGTGCTGCGTGACCAGCTGTTCTTCATGCAGAGCTGCGGCTTCGACGCCTACGCCATCCGCGCCGACCGCGACCCGCAAGCGGCGCTGGCCGGCCTGGATGATTTCAGCGAGGTCTACCAGACCTCGGTGACCCAGCCGCAACCGCTGTTCCGTCGCCGTCAGCTGGCCTGATCAGCCAGAGTTGATTCAGCGACAAGAAAAAGCCCCTCTATTGAACTGACCCCCAGATGTTGGACACCAACTCTGAGGGGTCCACATGGCAAGGCATGATGGGAAGTTCAAGCTAGAGGTG
>NZ_JACHLI010000047.1 GCF_014204515.1 Pseudomonas nitroreducens
TGGGCGGGGGAAGTCTCCTACCGTCTGGCTTGCAGAAGCGGACTTTGTCCCTCCACCCCCGACAGGTTCCTACCCTAACGCCATACAAGCGGACTTCGTCCGCGATAGGTTCGCATCGCGCCGGAGGCCATCGCGGACAGAGTCCGCTCCTACGCAATCGGCTGGTCCCGCGATCAATTTGTAGTTTCGTAGGGCGGATAGCGCGCCAGCGTTATCCGCCGCGCAGTTGCTGGCGGAGAACCTGTTCCAGGTTATGCGCCCTACAGAGCCTGCCGGTAAGCGTCAGGCGGCGGGCAGGTTGATGCGCTGGCCGGCGACCAGCAGGGCGAGGCGGGCGAGGCTGGCCCAGACGTTGCCGGCGGCCTGGCCCTTGATCTGCGCGTCGATCAGTTGGGCGTCCTGCAGCATCTGGTTCCAGCGCGGCGCGGTATGGCGCTGCAAAGCCTTGCTCATCAGTGGGCGGCGCTTGTCCCAGATCGGCGGGCGGGCCTGGCTGAATGCCTTGTCCAGCGGCACGCCCTGGCTGAACTGCTGGGCGAGGTTGGCCAGGACGCGGATTTCCCGGGCCAGGGCCCAGAGGATCACCGGCGGCTCCACGCCTTCGCCGCGCAGGCCTTCGAGCATGCGCAGGCAGTGGGCGGCTTCGCCATTGAGGGCGGCATCGATCAGGCCGAAGACGTCGAAGCGCGCGCTGTCAGCCACGGCGGCCTGCACGGTGTCGGCGTCGACCTGCTGGCCTTCGGCGAGCAGCTTGAGCTTTTCGATTTCCTGGGCGGCGGCCAGCAGGTTGCCTTCGACGCGGGCGGCAATCAGGTCCACCGCTTCCTGGCTGGCGGCCAGTCCGGCCTGGGACAGGCGCTGGCGAATCCACTGCGGCAGCTGGTGCGCGTCGATCGGCCAGATCTGGATGAACTGGGCGACGTCGCCGTCGATCAGGGCCTTGGCCCATTTGGTCTTCTGCGTGCTGCCGTCGAGCTTGGGCAGGTTGACCAGCAGGACGGTGTCTTCCGGCGGGCGCTGCAGGTATTCCTGGAGGATCGCCGCGCCCTTGTCGCCGGGCTTGCCCGAGGGCAGGCGCAGCTCGATCAGGCGCTTTTCGGCGAACAGCGAGAGGCTGGCGCCGGCTTCGAGCAACTGGCCCCAGTCGAAATTGGCTTCGGCATTGAACACCTGGCGCTCACCGAAATCGCGCTGGCGACAGGCGGTGCGAATGGCGTCGCAGGCTTCCTGGCAGAGCAGTGGCTCGTCGCCGCTGACCACGTAGACGGGCGCGAGATTGCCTTGCAGGTGCTTGGCGAGTTGTCCGGGATTGAGCTTCATGATGAAGAAGGGGCCGGTGTTGCCGGCCCCTGTCTCTTATTGCGCTTTCGGGAATTCGATCGGCGATTGCTGCGGCTGAGACTTGGCTGCCTCGTCCGCGGCCTTCATCGCATCGGCTTCTGCCTTGGCCTTGGCTTGTGCCTTGGCTTCCAGCTCGTCGAGTTGGGCCGGGGTGATCAGTTGCAGGCGAGTGGCCATCTGCTGAACCAGATCGCGGCGCATTTCGTTGCGGATCTGCTGGGCTTCCTGGTCGGAGCCGATCAGGTTGTTCTCGTCCTGTACATAGACCTTGCGCACCTGGACCTGGTTGGCGAGCAGCAGCAGGTTGTCGGTGCCGCGGATCTCGTAGCTCAGGGTGTTGGTCAATTCGTTTTCCGCGCTGCGGGCGGAGCTGGTGTAGCTGACGCTGCGCTGGGTCACGTCCTCGCGAGCGAGGATCAGGTGGTAGGGCGCGCGGGAGACGACTTTCACGCCACTGCCTTCAAGTACCTGCTTGAGCTGAGTGACGGTTTCGCCGTAGGCATTGCGCGCGCTCACGTCGATTTCCTTCAGCGCAAAGTGCGTATCGCCCATGCCGCGCAGTTGGAAACCGCAGGCGGTCAGTACGCTGGCCAGGCCGATCAGCGCGAGGCTGGTCAGAATACGTTTCATCAAGCTTCCCTCACTCCTGTTGATCCACTGTGCCCGTGGCGAAGGTGCCACGGGCGAATAGGTCTTTTCCAGCGTTGTTTTCAGTTGGCGACGATGTTGACCAGCTTGCCCGGGACCACGATCACCTTGCGGATGGTCAGGCCGTCGGTGAAGCGCAGCACGTTCTCGTTGGCGCGGGCGGCCGCTTCGACGTCCTCGCGGCTGGCGCTGGCGGGCATTTCGATGTGGCCGCGCAGCTTGCCGTTGACCTGTACCACCAGTTGCAGGCTGTCCTGCACCAGGGCGGCTTCGTCGACCTGCGGCCAGCTGGCGTCGATGACGGCGCCGTCCTTGCCCAGCTCTTCCCAGACCACGTGGCAGATGTGCGGGGTGATCGGGGCGAGCAGCAGGGTGACGGTTTCGAGGCCTTCCTGCAGCAGGCTGCGGTCGGCGGCGGATTCGGCCGGGGCCTTCTCCAGCACGTTCATCAGGGTCATCACGGCGGCGATGGCGGTGTTGAACTTGTGGTGCTGGCCGACATCCTGGCTGGCCTGGCGGATGGCCAGGTGGATGGCGCGGTGAACGGCCTTCTGTGCATCGTCCAGCGCGGACTTGTCCACGGCGCCGGCGGGGCCTGCGTTGACGTGGGCCTGGGCCAGACGCCAGACGCGGCGCAGGAAGCGGTTGGCGCCTTCGATACCGGAGTCGGACCATTCGCAGCTCATGTCCGGCGGCGAGGCGAACATCATGAACAGGCGGCAGGTGTCGGCGCCGTAGGCGTCGATCATGGCCTGCGGGTCCACGCCGTTGTTCTTGGACTTGGACATCTTCTCGGTACCGCCGATTTCCACCGGCAGGCCGTCGGTCTTCAGGCGCGCGCCGATGACCTTGGCCTTGGCATCACGCTCGACTTCGACGTCGGCGGGGTTGAACCATTCCTTGCCACCGTTGGCGGCGACACGGTAGTAGGTCTCGGCGACCACCATGCCCTGGGTCAGCAGGTTCTTGAACGGCTCGTCGGAGTCGATCAGGCCTTCGTCGCGCATCAGCTTGTGGAAGAAGCGCGCGTAGAGCAGGTGGAGGATGGCGTGCTCGATGCCGCCGATGTACTGGTCGACCGGCAGCCAGTAGTTGGCGGCCTTCTTGTCCAGCATGCCGTCTTCGAACTGCGGGCAGGCGTAGCGGGCGAAGTACCAGGACGATTCGACGAAGGTGTCCATGGTGTCGGTTTCGCGCTTGGCCGGCTGGCCGCATGTCGGGCAGCTGCACTCGTAGAACGACGGCAGCTTGGCCAGGGGCGAACCGGCGCCGTCCGGCACCACGTCTTCGGGCAGGACCACTGGCAGCTGGTCGGCCGGGACCGGCACGTCGCCGCAGGTGTCGCAGTGGATGATCGGGATCGGGCAGCCCCAGTAGCGCTGGCGGCTGATGCCCCAGTCGCGCAGGCGGAACTGCGTGCGCTGCTGGCCGAGTTCCTTGGCGGCGAGGTCGGCGCCGATGGCGTCGAACGCAGCCTGGTAGCCCAGACCATCGTACTTGCCGGAGTTGACGGTGATGACGGAGTCGTCCTTCAGGCCGTACCACTCTTTCCAGGTGCCGGCTTCGAAGTCGTTGTCGCCTTCTACCTTGGCAATGACCTGGACGATGGGCAGGCCGTACTTGTTGGAGAACTCGAAATCGCGCTCGTCGTGACCCGGCACAGCCATCACGGCGCCTTCGCCGTAGGTCATCAGGACGTAGTTGGCGATCCACACTGGCAGCTTGTCGCCGGTCAGCGGGTGTTCGACGAACAGGGAAGTGGCGACGCCTTTCTTCTCCTGGGTGGCGATGTCGGCTTCGGCGACGCCGCCGCGCTTGCACTCGTCGATGAACGCCTGCAGGGAACCATCGCGCTCGGCGGCCAGGGTGGCCAGCGGATGCTCGGCGGCCACGGCGACGTAGGTGGCGCCCATCAGGGTGTCCGGACGGGTGGTGAAGACCTTCAGCTGGCCGGCTGCGCCGATGGAAGCCTGGTCATAGGGGAAGGCGATCTCCATGCCGCGGGACTTGCCGATCCAGTTGCGCTGCATGGTCTTGACCTGCTCGGGCCAGCCTGGCAGGTCGTCGAGGCTGGACAGCAGCTCTTCGGCGTAGGCGGTGATCTTGAAGTAGTACATCGGGATTTCGCGCTTCTCGATCAGCGCGCCCGAACGCCAGCCACGGCCGTCGATGACCTGCTCGTTGGCCAGTACGGTCTGGTCGGCCGGGTCCCAGTTCACGGTACCGTTCTTGCGGTAGATCACGCCTTTCTCGAACAGGCGGGTGAACAGCCACTGTTCCCAGCGGTAGTAGTCCGGCTTGCAGGTGGTGACTTCGCGGGACCAGTCGATGGCCAGGCCCAGGCTGTTGAGCTGGGACTTCATGTAGGCGATGTTGTCGTAGGTCCAGGCTGCGGGTGCGACGTTGTTCTTCATCGCGGCGTTTTCCGCCGGCATGCCGAAGGCGTCCCAGCCCATCGGCTGCAGGACGTTCTTGCCCTGCATGCGGTGGTAGCGGCTGATCACGTCACCGATGGTGTAATTGCGCACGTGCCCCATGTGTAGCTTGCCGCTCGGATACGGGAACATCGACAGGCAGTAGAACTTCTCCTTGCCGGCGACTTCGTCGACGCGGAAGGAGTTGTGTTCGTTCCAGAAGTTCTGGGCCTGGGATTCGATCTCGAGAGGCTGGTATTGCTCGTGCATGGCGCGATTTGAACCTGTACGGAGGATAATTGTGCGGCCGGGGAGGTCGAGGGGCCCTCCGCTTCGCCAACCCCTGAGAAGACACGGGCCGGGCGGCTACAGAAAGCCTTGTAGCATACATGACCCCACCCCCAGCCGGTAGCCCGCGCCGTTTGTCGCACGCTCGGTCCGGGCGGAAGCGGGCCGCTAAGCTTTGCCTGAAGGCGGGAGGTTTCCGCCTGTCTTGAGGTGACTGATGGCTGAGCTGCATCGCGCAAGTGCTTCGGGTTCCGGTCTGTATGAACGGTTGTTGCAACGGCTCGCACTGGCCCTGGATGAGGCCGATACCGCAGAGCGCTTGCGTGACGAATGCCCGGTAGAGCTGGAGTTGCGCGGTTTGAGCAGTGCGGAGATGGCGCTGATCCGCGCCTATCTGGATCAGGATGTGAACTGGCTGCGCGGCTGGCACGCCGCCGCCGAGGAACTGGCGTTGCTGGAGCGCTCGCCCAATCGCGCGCCGCGCCCTGCGCGTCATCCGGTGCCACCCAGTCGGCCGCGCCTGGTGTCGCGTCCGCAGCAGCTGCAATGCGCATTGTGCGGAGCGCCGGTGGCCTGGAGTCGTCACCAGGGCGTGCTGCCCTGCAATTCCTGCGGCTCGCAGCTGTTCCGCAACGCCAAAGCACGCTGACAACCCCTCGATCCGTTAGGCTTGGCGCCTCGACAAGGAGTCGCCAATGCCCATCCGCTTCATCCTCAAACAGTTCTTCATGCCGCCGGGGCTGCTGCTCCTGCTGCTGTTCCTGGGTTTCGTACTGCGCCGGCGCTACCCGCGCTTTTCTTCCCTCTGCTTCCTGTCCGGTTTCCTCGGGCTGCTGTTGATGAGCCTGCCGGTCACCGTGGAGTGGGGGGCGCGCCAACTGGAGCGGCAGCAGGAGCCGCTGCGGCAGACCGAGTGGGCCGCGCTGGCGCAGCGCGCTGATGCCATCGTGGTGCTGGGCGCCGGTCGGGTGCGCGGCGACCGTGCCTGGGACGAGGACCAGCCCGGCCTGATGGCCCGCGAGCGCATCCGCTACGCTGCCCGGCTGGCCAAGGCCAGTGGATTGCCGGTGCTGACTTCCGGCGGGCTTCACTACGGCACGCCACCTTCGGAAGCGCGGATCATGGCGCAGAGCCTGCAGGACGATTACGGCGTGCCGGTGCGCTGGGAGGAAGGACGCAGCCGCACCACTTGGGAGAATGCGCAGTTCAGCGCGCAGATGCTGCACGAGGCTGGCATCCGGCGGGTGGTGCTGGTCACCAGCGCCATCCACATGCCGCGCTCGGTCTGGAGCTTCGAGAAGGCCGGCTTTGAGGTGGTGCCGGCGCCCGCGGGTTATATCGGCACGGATGACGCCGTGCCCCTGGGCGGCTGGCTGCCCGAGGGGCGGGCGATCTGGCAGAGCGGGCAGTTGCTTAACGAGGCGATCGGGTTGGTGGGGTATCGGTTGTTCTATCGCCAGTGATGGCTTCCGGCGCGATGCGGGCCTATCGCGGACGGAGCCCGCTCCTACGGGGACGCCGGCATCCCGAATGAAAAAGGGCCTCGCGATGAGGCCCTTTTCGTGGGGATCAGCCGAATAGCCGGCGCTCTTCCGGGTGCGTGCGGCGGCGTACCAGGGCCCAGACCATCAGCACGGCGCTGAGAATCGCCAGCGGCCAGATGCGCCACTTCAGGTAGGGCGTCAGGCCCTGCATCGGCACCACTTCGCCATGCAGAACGCCCTGCTGGAACTGCGGAATCTGCACCGAAAGCTTGCCGAACGGGTCGATCAGCGCGGTGACGCCATTGTTGGTGCCGCGCACCATCCAGCGTCCGGCTTCGAGGGCGCGCATCTGCGCCATCTGCAGGTGCTGCAGGGGGCCGATGGACTTGCCGAACCAGGTGTCGTTGCTGATGGTGAGCAGCAGTTGGCTCTGCGCCGCCAGTTCGGCGGCGAACTCCGGGTAGACCACTTCGTAGCAGATGAACGGCGCCACGCTGTAGCCCTTGGCCTTGAGCAGCGGCTGGTCGGCCGGGCCGCGGGCGAAGTCGGACATGGGCAGGTCGAAGAAGGCGATCAGGCCGCGCAGTACTTCCTGCAGCGGCACGTACTCGCCGAAGGGCACCAGCTTCTGCTTCAGGTAGTTGCCGCTACCTTCACCGACCACGGTGATGCCGTTGTAGTAGCGCACGCCGTCGGCAGTCCTTTCGCGCACCGGCACGCCGGTGATCAGCGCGGCCTTCTTGGCGCTGGCGACGCCGTTGATCATTTCCAGGTAGCCGGCGGCCTGGTCCTTGAGTACCGGCACGGCGGTCTCGGGCCAGACGATCAGGTCGAAGCCGTTCTGTTCGGCGGTCAGATCGCGGTATAGCTCCAGCTGGTGGGTGATGGCCTTGGGGTCCCACTTCATTTCCTGGGCGATGTTGCCCTGGATGGCTGCGACCTTCAGCGGCGCACCGGCCGGGCTGGTCCAGGCGTGGCCCTGGTAGAACAGGCCGACGGCCCAGGGTGCGATCAGCAGGAGCAGCCCCGCCACCAGGCGGCCCGGACGGCGGGTCAGCGCCGGGAGGTTGATGATCAGCGCGGCGGAAAGAGCGATGCCGAACGACACCAGCCAGACGCCGCCCAGTGGGGCGAGGCCGGCCAGCGGGCCTTCCAGCTGGCTGTAGCCGGCGTAGAGCCAGGGGAAGCCGGTGAGGAACCAGCTGCGGAACAGCTCCAGCACCACCCACAGGGCGGCGAACGCCAGGGCGTCGCTGACCGGGGCGTTGTTGCGACGCAGGAAGCGCGCCCAGACCCAAGCCGGCAGGCCGAAGAAGAACGCCACGCCGGCGCTGAAGCCGATCACCAGGAAGGCGGCCAGGGGCCCGGAGGCGCCGCCGAAGTCGTGGATGCTGAAGTAGATCCAGCTGGTGCCGGCGATGAAGGCGCCGAAGCCGTACCACCAGCCGCGCCACAGCGCCGAGCGCGGGGTCGTGCCGCGCAGGCCGAGGTAGAACAGGGCCAGCGACAACACCGCCAGCGGCCAGTAGCCGAACGGGGCCAGGGCCAGCGGGGTGAGCGCGCCAGCGGCCAGGGCGAGCAAATGGCCTGGCAGGCCGGGGCGGGTGATCCAGCGCATCGGGAATCCTTGTGGCGGTTAAGCGATGCGCAAGAGTAATGGAGAGACGAACGGTAGGCTATGGGGATGCAAGCCAAAAGCCATGGGCCGACTGCGGCAGGGTGTTGCAGGAAAGGCTGAGAATGTTTGTAGGAGCGAGCTTGCTCGCGAATGGCCGCCGTAGCGGCTTTGGTTCGCGAGCAAGCTCGCTCCTACAGGTGCTGGCCGTTAGTCCTGTAAGGGCGTGAGGCGCAGCAGGTGCAGGCGGCGGCTGTCCGCATTCAGCACGCGGAAGCGGTAGCCACCCAGCTCGGTGGTCTCGTTGCGCTTGGGCAGGTGGCCGAAGGCACTCATCACCACACCGCCGACGGTATCGAATTCCTCGTCGGAGAACTCCGCGCCGAAGAAGTCGTTGAAGGCTTCCACCGGGGTCAGCGCCTTGACGATGAAGTCGCCGCTGGGCAGCGGCTTGATGTAGCTGTCCTCCTCGACGTCGTGCTCGTCCTCGATGTCGCCGACGATCTGCTCCAGCACGTCCTCGATGGTCACAAGCCCAGCCACGCCGCCGTACTCGTCGATGACGATGGCCATGTGGTTGCGGTTGGCGCGGAACTCGCGCAGCAGTACGTTCAGGCGCTTGGACTCCGGCACGAAGGTGGCCGGGCGCAGCAGGTCCTTGATGTTGAAGGCCTGGCTCGGGTCCTGGAGGATCAGCGGCAGCAGGTCCTTGGCCAGCAGGACGCCCATGATGTCGTCCAGGCTCTCGCCGATCACCGGGTAGCGCGAGTGCGCCGCTTCGATGATGGCGGGGAGGAAGTCGGCAGGCTTCTGCGTCGACTTGATGGAAATCATCTGCGATCGCGGAATCATGATGTCACGGACCTGGAGGTCCGCCACCTGGATCGCGCCTTCGACGATCGACAACGCTTCGCTGTCCAGCAGCTTGTTGTCGTGGGCTTCGCGCAGCAGCTCAAGCAGCTCCTGGCGGTTTCTCGGCTCATGGGCAAAAGCCTGGGTGATCTTGTCCAACCACGACTTGTGCCCATTGCTCGATCGGTCTTCGCTCATTTTTTCCTTGCTCGGTGGCTTTATTCTTCGTCGGCCGCATACGGGTCCGGGTGACCCAGTTCAGCCAGCAATTCGCGTTCCAGGCTTTCCATTTCCTCGGCCTCGACGTCGTCGATGTGATCGTAGCCGAGCAGATGGAGGCAGCCATGGATGACCAGGTGGGCCCAGTGGGCCTCGGCGGACTTGCCCTGATCGGCAGCCTCGCGGGTCACCACGGCAGCGCAGATCACCAGGTCGCCGAGCAGCGGGATGTCCAGCAGCTCGTCGGGAACGTCGGCGGGGAAGGACAGTACGTTGGTGGCGTAGTCCTTGTGTCGCCAGGTCTTGTTCAGTTCGCGCCCTTCGACTTCGTCCACCAGGCGGATGGTCAGTTCAGAATCATTCTGTCGCTGGCGCAGCGCCAGTTCGCACCACTGGCGAAACTGCGCTTCGCTTGGCAGGCCGGTTGCTTGGCAAGCGACCTGCAGGTCCAGTTCAAGCATTTTTCTTGTCCTGGCCGTCTACGCCGGTCAGGCGATTCTCGTAGGCGTCGTAGGCATCGACGATGCGCTGCACCAGCGGGTGGCGCACGACGTCCTTGGACTTGAAGTGGGTGAAGCTGATGCCGGGGACATCGCGCAGCACTTCCATCACGTGCTTGAGGCCCGAGCGGGTGCCCTTGGGCAGGTCGACCTGGGTGACGTCGCCGGTGATCACCGCGGTGGAGCCGAAGCCGATCCGGGTGAGGAACATCTTCATCTGTTCCATCGTGGTGTTCTGGCTTTCGTCGAGGATGATGAAGCTGTTGCTCAGCGTGCGGCCGCGCATGTAGGCCAGCGGCGCGACTTCGATCACCTGGCGCTCGATCAGCTTGGCCACGGTCTCGAAGCCGAGCATCTCGTACAGCGCGTCGTACAGCGGGCGCAGGTAGGGGTCGATCTTCTGCGACAGGTCGCCGGGCAGGAAGCCGAGCTTCTCGCCGGCTTCCACCGCCGGACGCACCAACAGGATGCGGCGGATCTGCTCGCGCTCCAGGGCGTCCACCGCGCAGGCCACGGCGAGGTAGGTCTTGCCGGTGCCGGCCGGGCCGATGCCGAAGTTGATGTCGTGGTCGAGGATCGCCTTCACGTAGCGCTGCTGGTTGGCGCCGCGCGGGCGGATGTGCGCCTGGCGGGTCTTGAGCGTGATCTGCGGGATGACAGGCTCGACGGCGAGTTCTTCCAGGCCGGACTCCTGCAGGAACAGGTGGACCAGGTCAGGGGTCATCTCGGTGCCGTTCTGCACTTCGCGGTAGAGGCGCTGCAGGAGGTTCTCGGCCGCCTGGGTGCGCTCGGGGGCACCCACCAGTTCGAACTGGTTGCCGCGATTGCGGATCTCGATGCCGAGGCGCTTCTCGATCTGGTGCAGGTGTTCGTCGAACTGGCCGCACAGGTTGGCGAAGCTGCGGGCCTCGAAGGGCTCGAGCAGGAAACGATGGATATCCAGGGGGGCGTTCAAGGTGTTGTCTAAGTCGCCGTGCTTCAAAGGGAGATGGTCGAAGGATAACCCCAGCCGACCGAGTACGAAAGTTCAGTCGCCGCCGGGGTATTCAACGGTCGTTGGTCAGTGATGTGTTTCAACGGTCAGTGACGGGTTTCCACGAGGGTGGCGCGCAGGGAATTGGGCAGCGCCTCGTAGATTTCCACGTCGACGAACTGGCCGATCAGGCGCGGGTTGTCGCAGCGGAAGTTGACCACCCGGTTGTTCTCGGTGCGGCCCTGCAGCTGGCCGGGGTCGCGCTTGGCGTAGTCGGTGACGAGGATGCGCTGGATGCTGCCAACCATCCGTCGGCTGATCTCGAAGCCCTGCTGGTTGAGGCGGCTGTTGAGGATCAGCAGGCGCTGCTTCTTCACTTCGTCCGGGGTGTCGTCCACCAGGTCGGCGGCCGGAGTGCCCGGGCGCGAGCTGTAGATGAAGGAGAAGGAGTAGTCGAAGCCGACGTCCTCCACCAGCTTCAGGGTCTGCTCGAAGTCCTTCTCGGTCTCGCCGGGGAAGCCGATGATGAAGTCCGAGCTGATGCAGATGTCCGGCACCGCGGCCTTCAGCTTGCGGATGCGCGACTTGAATTCCAGCGCGGTGTGGTTGCGCTTCATGGCGGCGAGGATGCGGTCGGAACCGGCCTGCACCGGCAGGTGGACGAACTTCACCAGCTGCGGCACTTCGGCGTGGGCGGCGATCAGCGAGTCGGAGAACTCCAGCGGGTGCGAGGTGGTGTAGCGGATGCGCTCGATGCCATCGACCTCGGCCACCACGCGGATCAGCTCGGCGAAGTCGGCGATTCGGCCGTCATGGGTCTGACCACGGTAGCCGTTGACGTTCTGGCCCAGCAGGGTGACTTCCTGCACGCCGTTCTCGGCGAGGTGGATCACCTCTGCCAGCACGTCGTCGAACGGGCGGCTGACTTCCTCGCCGCGGGTATAGGGCACCACGCAGAAGGTGCAGTACTTGCTGCAGCCTTCCATCACCGAGACGAAGGCCGTGGGGCCGTCGACGCGCGGCTCGGGCAGGCGGTCGAACTTCTCGATCTCCGGGAAGGACACGTCCACCTGCGGTTTGCGGGTGGTGCGGGCGGCGTCGATCATCTCCGGCAGGCGGTGCAGGGTCTGCGGGCCGAACACCACGTCGACATAGGGCGCGCGATCGCGGATCGCCGCGCCTTCCTGGCTGGCCACGCAGCCACCGACGCCGATGATCAGGTTCGGGTTCTGCTGCTTGAGGGTGCGCCAGGCGCCCAGTTCGGAGAACACCTTCTCCTGGGCCTTCTCGCGGATCGAGCAGGTGTTGAGCAGGATGACGTCGGCCTCTTCGGCCTTCTCGGTGATTTCCAGGGCCTGGTGCTCACCCAGCAGATCGGCCATGCGCGAGCTGTCGTACTCGTTCATCTGGCAACCGTGGGTCTGGATGAAAAGCTTCTTGGCCATGGAACCTGTCTTGAGCTGGTTAAAAAATGACCGCGTATTATAAGGCCCGACAGACCTGTCTGCTACCGCGTCAATAGACGAGGGAGAAGTCTTCCAGCGGTTTGAGCTCGCTGCCGTTGAGCTCGTAGGTCGCATCCAGTAGGTCATAGGCGCTGCCGCCGAAGCAGTCGCGCCCCTCACCCTGCAAGCGCAGTAGCGGCTTTCCGTCGGCCTGGGCGACGCGGATCGAGTGGATCTTGCAGCAAAGCGACGCGTCGCCCAGGGGCGAGCGGTTGTCGCTGGCGACCAGGTGCAACCGACGCAGTCGCTTGCTGCCTTGCCACTCCTCCAGGCTTGGGCAGGCGCCTGACGTGTCAGTCGTGGCCGGCAGCAGCGCCATACAGGTGCCCTGTGCTGTCAGCGCACCGGCCAGCGCACCCGGGATCGAAGTCTGGCAGGTCGTCTGCGTGAAGTTCGCCAGGCGCTTTTCATGGGCTTCTTCGCAAAGGCGCTGGTTGATCTCCAGCGCGCGGGCAAGCCTGGCATCCTCCGGGAAGACAGCGTTCACGTCGGATGAGCTGCGCGGGTTGTTGATCAGCGGCTGCAATTGCTTGCGGCAATCCTGCTCCCTGCCGGCTTTCAGGTAGGCCAGTGCAAGGTCGCTGCGCAGCCAGTACCAGTTGCGGTCAGGTTTGCTTGAGCATTGGGATTGCCTGTCCCTGACGGCTTCCAGGCGCACAATCGCTTCGCTGTAGTCCTTTCGGGCGAACAGGTCATTCACCAGGGGGCGAGCCAGTGCGGCCGCTGAGCAATCCGGCGCAGCGGAGGCGATGAGCGGGCAGAGGGCGATCAGCAGGGCGGCGGAGCAACGAGCAGAAGAATAGATGGGCATGGCGCGTCCTTGGCAAATGCCCGCTGATTGTAGTGGTATCGACCTGCCGGCGCATGGCTGGCCGCCCGCATGTGCTATGCTGCGTGCCCTTTTTGCAAAGCTGTCATCCTTCGTTCATGAGCAAGCGCGAGAACCCGATCTACAAGGTGGTCTTCCTCAACCAGGGCCAGGTGTACGAGATGTACGCCAAGCAGATCTACCAGAGCGATCTGTGGGGTTTCCTGGAGATCGAGGAGTTCGTCTTCGGCGAGCGCACCCAGGTGGTGGTCGACCCCAGCGAGGAGAAGCTCAAGGCGCAGTTCGATGGCGTCATCCGCAGCTTCGTGCCGCTGCACTCGATCATCCGCATCGACGAAGTGGAGCGCCTGGGCACCGCGAAGATCAGCGAGGCCAAGCCCAGTGGCAATGTGATGCCGTTCCCCATGCCGATGCCGGACAAGAGCAGCTGAAAGCGACAAGCTTCAAGCGGCAAGCTAGAGCATGATCGCTTGAGGCTTGAGGCTTGAGGCTTGAGGCTTGAGGCTTGAGGCTTGAGGCTGTGGCCTCCGGCCGCTACGGCAGCGGCGAGAACGGCGTGTTGCCGGCGGTCTGCAGTTCGATCAGGTAGTTGCGGAAGATCTGTCCGAGCACCTTGGTGGCGATGTCCAGTTCGTCCTTGTTCATCTGCTCGGCGACCAGGTCGGCGCTGTCCATGGCGTCTTCGGCGCCGTTGACCGCGGCCATCTTCAGCACGATGTAGGCCTGCACGTTGTTGGCCTTCACGCCTTCGCCGCGGAAGAACATGGTGCCCAGGCGCAGCTGCGCGTCGGCGTGGCCTTGCAGCGAGGCTTTCTCGTACCAGTGCAGGGCGGCCTGGAAGTCGCGCGGGGCGCGTTCGCCGGTGTAGAAGAATTCCCCCAGTTCGAACTGTGCCTGGGCGTCGCCGCTGTTGGCGGCCTGCTGGCAGCTGGCCAGGGCCTGTTGCAGCTGTTCGGGCACGGTGTTCAAGGTGCAGCGTCCGGTGGCTGGAATCAGCAGCGAGTTGCCGCCCGCCTGAGTGAACAGGGGCAGTGCGAGCAACAGGCAACCCAGCAGGGTGCGACCGGAACGGTACATGGGGAGAAACGGCCTCCAGGATCGGGGCGGGTAAAACCCGGCCAGCGAAATGCGCCAGCCTTCACATTATGAAATAAGCAGGCGCTTCCTTACAAAGTCTTTACCTTCTTTTCTATTCTTTCGTCAGAAGGCGATGACAGCGGTAGCTCCACGTAAAGTACGAATAAAGCGCGGAAAGTGCCAGCGCAGAGCGGAAGGCGCCCGCTCGGGCGCCTTCGCGAGGGGCTTACTTGAGCGCGGCGAACGCGCGCTCGGCGGCGTCCAGGGTCAGCTTCAGCTCGGTTTCGCCGTGGGCGATGGAGGTGAAACCGGCCTCGAAGGCGCTCGGTGCCAGGTAAACGCCAGCGTCCAGCATCAGGTGGAAGAAGCGCTTGAAACGCTCCGCATCGCTGGTCATCACGTCGTCGAAGGTGACGATGGCAGGGCTGTCGGTGAAGTACAGGCCGAACATCGCGGCACCCGCCTGGGTGGTCACGAAGGGGATGCCGGCGGCGTCGGCGCGCTCCTGCAGGCCCTGCAGCATGCGGGTGGTGTAGGTGGTCAGCTCGTCGTGGAAGCCGGCGCGGCTGATCAGGCGCAGCGTGGTCAGGCCGGCGGCCATGGCCAGCGGGTTGCCCGACAGGGTGCCGGCCTGGTAGACCGGGCCCAGCGGGGAAATCTGCTCCATGATTTCGCGCTTGCCGCCGAAGGCGCCCACCGGCATGCCGCCGCCGATGATCTTGCCGAAGGTCGACAGGTCCGGGGTGATGCCGTAGTGCGCCTGGGCGCCGCCCAGGGCGACGCGGAAGCCGGTCATCACTTCGTCGAAGATCAGCACCACGCCATGCTTGTCGCACAGGCTGCGCAGGCCTTCGAGGAAGCCCGGCGCCGGCGGGACGCAGTTCATGTTGCCGGCGACCGGCTCGACGATGATGCAGGCCACGTCCTTGCCGACTTCGGCCAGGGTCTTCTCGACGGCGGCGATGTCGTTGTAGGGCAGGGTCAGGGTGTGCTTGGCGAAGGCCGCCGGCACGCCCGGGGAGTTCGGTACGCCGAAGGTCAGGGCGCCGGAGCCGGCTTTCACCAGCAGGCTGTCGGAGTGGCCGTGGTAGCAGCCTTCGAACTTGATGATGCTGTCGCGGCCGGTGTAGCCACGGGCCAGGCGGATGGCGCTCATGGTGGCTTCGGTGCCGGAGCTGACCATGCGCACCATGTCCATCGACGGCACCAGGGAGCAGACCAGGTCGGCCATTTCCACTTCCAGCGCGGTCGGCGCGCCGTAGGACAGGCCGTGGTCGAGCTGCTTGCGCACGGCGTCCAGCACGTCCGGGTGGCTGTGGCCGAGGATCATCGGGCCCCAGGAGCCGACGTAGTCGACGTAGCGCTTGTCATCCTCGTCCACCACGTAGGCGCCTTCGGCGTGCTTGAAGAACAGCGGGGTGCCGCCGACGCTCTTGAACGCGCGCACCGGCGAGTTCACGCCACCGGGGATGTGTTTCTGGGCATTGGCGAAAAGCGTTTCGGAACGGGACATGGTGTACCTCGCGAAGCTGTGAAGGGCCGGGCGCGCGGGCGCTCAGCGGGTTTCGAAGAGTTGACTGAAGGCGCGGGCGCGTTGCTCGACCTCGGCCGCGGAGTCGGCGGCGAACAGCGCGTGGATCACGGCGATCATGTCGGCGCCACGGGCAATCAGCCCCGGCGCGTTGTCCAGGGTCACGCCGCCGATGGCCACGCGCGGCACGTTGGGGAAGCGCTCGCGGGCCTGTTCCAGCAGTTCGACGCTGGCGGACGAGGCGCCGGGTTTGGTCTGGGAGGTGAAGAAGCGGCCGAAGGCGACGTAGCTGGCGCCCTCGGCGATGGCTTTTTCGGCCATTTCGAGGCTGGCGTGGCAGGTGCCGCCGATGACGGCCTGGCGGCCGAGCAGGGCGCGGGCGGCGGCCAGCGAGCCATCGGTCTGCCCCAGGTGCACGCTGACGCCCAGGCGCGCGGCCAGTTCGGCGTCATCGTTGATCAGCAGCGTGGCGCCGTAGCGCGCGCAGAGTTCGCGCAGCGCCTCGGCTTCGCGCAGGCGGCGCGAGGCGTCGTCGGACTTGTCGCGGTACTGCAGCAGTTTCGCCCCGCCCTTGAGGGCGGCTTCGACGTAGGGCAACAGGCGGCCGCCGTCGAGCAGCTGGCTGTCGGTGATGGCGTAGAGTCCGCGCAGTTTCATCACAACCTCGATCTTCGCGCCCGCCGCGACGGGCGCAGGCATGTCAGGAACAGAAGTCCAGCGGCAGGCGGCGCGGTACGTACTGGCCGTGGCCAGGGGCTTCCGCGTCGCGCAGGGTGCGCCAGGTGTAGTCCAGGGCGCTGCGCACCGCGCTCACCAGCTCCTCGCCCAGGGCCAGGCGGCCGGCGAGGGTGCTCGCCAGGGTGCAGCCCGAGCCGTGGTAGCTGCCGGGCAGGCGCTGGCAGGTGAAGGTATGGCGCTGGCCGTCGCGGGTGTACAGGCGATTGTGCACCTGCGACTCGTCGCCGTGGCCGCCGGTGATCAGCAGTGTCTCTATATAAGGCAGCAGCTTCTCGGCGCATTCGTCGGCGCTGCCTTCGGGCAGCTCGGCGAGGATGCGTGCCTCGGGCAGGTTCGGCGTGGCCACCGCAGCGATCGGCAGCAGGCGCTCGCGCATGGCGTAGCCGACGTCGTCCTTGCCCAGCGAGCCGCCGCCACCGGCGCGCAGCACCGGGTCGCAGACCAGCGGGATACCGGGCAGCGACTGCATGATTTCCACCACCGTATCGACCATCTGCACCGAGCCGAGCATGCCCAGCTTGACCGCAGCCACCGGCAGGTCGGCGATCACCGCGTTGGCCTGGGCCAGCACCCACTCGCGGTCGAGCACGCGGAAGTCGGAAACGTTGACGGTATCCTGAACGGTCAGCGCGGTGACGGCGGGCGCCGCGTGGCAGCCTTGGGCGATCAGGGCTTCGATATCGGCCTGCAGGCCGGCACCGCCACTGGGATCGTGGCCGGACAGGCAGAGCACTACGGGACGGGAGGCAGGTGTTTTCATGGCGCGGGAGCTTATCACCAAAATGCGCCGCTGAGCTGACCGAACGGTCCGATTGGCGCCACCCGGCCGGGGCCTGCCCGGATGGTCGAATGCCACGGCGCACAAGGCCTGTGCTAGAGTTCGCCGATTCCAACACAACGCCACCACGGGGCGCCAAAGCGGGAGATGGGGATCTCCGGCGCGGTCGTCGGCGGCACTGCGGGGCACCATGCGGCACTGGCTGATCTTCCTGATCCTTCTCATCCTCTCGCCGGTGGCGAGCGCCATCAGCTTCGACGAGCACGTCGGGCAACTGCCCCTGGGGCAGTCGATGGATGTCTTCGAGGACGTGCGCGGCACCGCCGATATCGCCGAGATCAGCTCGCCGGCGCTGGCCGCCAGCTTCCGCCGCCATGAGCGCGACGTGCTCAATGCCGGCTACTCGCGCTCGGTGTTCTGGCTGCGCCTGGACCTGGACTACCAGCCCAGGGCCTCGAACGACCCGGCCAACTGGCTGCTGGAGCTGGCCTACCCGCCGCTGGACAAGCTCGACCTCTACCTGCCCGACGGCCAGGGCGGCTTCAAGCTGGCCCAGCGCACTGGCGATACGTTGCCGTTCGCCAGCCGGCCGATCCGCCAGAACAACTACCTGTTCGACCTCAAGCTGGAGCCGGGCAAGCCGCTGCGCGTCTACCTGCGCCTGGAAAGCCAGGGCTCGATCCAGGCGCCGCTGACGCTCTGGTCGCCCCAGGCCTACCTGGAGGAACAACCCGGACGCATCTACGTGCTCGGCATCATCTACGGCGTGCTGCTGGTGATGCTGATCTACAACCTGTTCATCTTCCTCAGCGTGCGCGACACCAGCTACCTCTACTACATCCTCTATATCGCCTCGTTCGGCATCTACCAGATCTCGGTCAACGGTGCCGGCATCGAATACTTCTGGCCGGACAATCCCTGGTGGGCGAATGCCTCCACGCCGTTCCTGATCGGTTCGGCCGGTTTGTTCGGCTGCCAGTTCGCCCGCAGCTTCCTGCACACCCGCGAGCACAGCCTGTGGATCGACCGCATCCTGCGCGTGCTGATGGGCGTCGGTGCGCTGGTGATGGTGCTGGCGCTGACCGTCAGCTACGCCATCGCCCTGCGCCTGGCCACCTACCTGGCGCTGGCCTTCACCGTGGTGATCTTCACCGCCGGCATCCTCGCCTGGCTGCGCGGCATGCGCGTGGCGCGCTACTTCATCTTCGCCTGGAGCGCCTTCCTGCTCGGCGGCATCATCAACACGCTGATGGTGCTGGGCCTGCTGCCGAACATCTTCCTGACCATGTACGCCAGCCAGATCGGCTCGGCGCTGGAAGTGGGCCTGCTGTCGCTGGCGCTGGCCGACCGCATCAACGCCATGAAGGAAGAGCGCACGCGCATCCTCCAGGAAACCAGCCGCAAGCTGGAGCAGCTCAACCTCGAGCTGGCCAGCAGCAACCGCCTGAAGGACGAGTTCCTCGCCACCGTCACCCACGAGCTGCGCACGCCCATGAGCGGCGTGATCGGCTCGCTGGAGCTGATGCAGACGGTGCCCATGGACATCGAGCTGACCCAGTACCACAAGACCGCCAGCGGCTCGGCGCGCGACATGATGCGCATGGTCAACGACATCCTCGCGCTGATCGAACTGCAGGCCGGCAAGCTCTATCCGCGCCGCGAGCCGTTCAGCCTGCGCGGACTGTGCGACGGGCTGCGCGCCCAGCACGCGCCGCGCGCCGAGGAGCGTGGCCTGCGCTTCGTCCTGCAGCTGGACGAGGGCCTGCCCGATACCCTCGAAGGTGACGCCGCCAAGCTGGCCCAGGCGCTGAACTACCTGATCGACAACGCCATCAAGTTCACCCATCACGGCGGCGTCAACCTGCGGGTCGGCGGCACGCCGAATGCCGACGGGCTGGCGCTGCGTATCGAGGTGCAGGACAGCGGCATCGGCTTCTCCACACCACCGGACGGTGCGCTGTACCAGCGCTTCTTCCAGCTCGACGGCTCGCTGACCCGCGAATACGGCGGCTTGGGCATCGGCCTGGCGCTGTGCCGCAAGCTGGTGGCGCTGCTGGGTGGCGAACTGGTGCATGAATCCGTGCCGGGGCAGGGCAGCCGCTTCGCCCTGACCCTGCAGGTCGGCCAGCCGGCGCAGGGCATCGCTCCGCCGCCGCGGCGCGCTGGCGGGCAGGCGCTGCGCAGCCCGGACCAGTGCACCGTGCTGGTGGTGGAGGACAACGCCATCAACCAGCTGGTGATCCGCGGCATGCTGCTCAAGCTCGGTTACCGCGTGCGCACTGCCGATAACGGCGCCGAGGCCATCGAGCTGCTGCGCCGGGAAGCCATCGACACGGTGCTGCTGGATTGCCAGATGCCGGTGATGGATGGCTTCGCCACCTGCCGGGCGATCCGCACCCTGCCCGGCTGCGGCGACCTGCCGGTACTGGCCATCACCGCCCACAGCCACAGCGGCGACCGCGAGCGCTGCCTGGCCGCGGGGATGAGCGACTACATGGCCAAGCCGGTGAAGTTCGAGGAGTTGCAGGCTCTGCTGCATGACTGGACGCTTTGCCAGCCGGCTTTGCCGAGCCACGCCGTTTAGCTGGAGTCGTGCGCGGGGGCGAGTCGATCGCGGACGGAGTCCGCTCCTGCGGGGTGGGATAGTCCGCATCTTGCCGTCAGCGCTGTGCTCCCTTTAAGAGCGAGCCATGCCCGCGATCTCGCGCATGGCTTGTGCCGAACTGAACCCGTAGGAGCGGACTCCGTCCACGATGGTTTCCGGCTGATCCGTGCCATGCGGTTCGCGAGCAAGCTCGCTCCTACAGGTATGCTCCGGCGCTGTTCGTAGGAGCGAGCTTGCTCGCGAACCACTCCTGTACCGAAATCACGCCCCGCCAACGAAAAACGCCGCGATCCCTTTCGGTATCGCGGCGTTCTGCGTTTCAGCGAGCAGTCAGGCTCAGACCTTGACGACCCAGCCTTCCGGGCCTTCCACGTCACCCTTCTGGATGCCGGTCAGCTCTTCGTAGAGGCGGCGGGTCACCGGGCCGACGTCTTCGCGGCTGTAGAACACGTGCAGGTTGTCCTGGTACTGGATGCCGCCGATCGGGGTGATCACCGCGGCGGTACCGCAGGCGCCGGCTTCCTTGAAGCGCGCCAGGTCGTCGATCTGCACGTCGCCCTCGACCACTTTCAGGCCCAGGCGCTGTTCGGCCAGTTGCATCAGCGACAGGCGGGTGATGCCCGGCAGCACGGAGCTGGAGCGCGGGGTGACGAACTCGTTGTCGTGGGTGATGGCGAAGAAGTTGGCCGAGCCCACTTCCTCGATGCGGCTGTGGGTGGCCGGGTCGAGGTAGATGCAGTCGGCGAAGCCGTCTTTCTTGGCCTGGGCGCCGGGCATCAGGCTGGCGGCGTAGTTGCCGCCGACCTTGGCGGCGCCGGTGCCGTTGGGCGCGGCACGGTCGTAGGTGGAGATCACGAAGTCATGGGGCTTCATGCCGCCCTTGAAGTAGGCGCCGACCGGGATGCAGAACACCGAGAAGATGAATTCCGGAGCCGGGCGCACGCCGATGTTGTCGCCCACGCCGATCACGAACGGGCGCAGGTACAGCGCGCCGCCGGAGCCGTACGGCGGAATGAAGCGCTCGTTGGCGCGGACCACCTGGCGGCAGGCATCGATGAACTGCTGCTCGGAGACCTGCGGCATCAGCACGCGGGCGCAGCTGCGGGCCATGCGCGCGGCGTTCTGGTCGGGGCGGAACAGGTTGATCGAGCCGTCCTTGCAGCGGTAGGCCTTCAGGCCTTCGAAGCACTGCTGGCCGTAGTGCAGGGCCGAGGAGCCTTCGCTGATGTGCAGGGTGTTGTCTTCGGTCAGCTTGCCGTCGTCCCACAGACCATCGCGCCAGTGGGAGATGTAGCGGAAGTCGGTCTTGATGTAATCGAATCCGAGCGTGCCCCAATCGATGTCTTTCTGTTCCATGGTTGCCTCAATTCAATGGGATTACCTGCGGCGGCCGCGAGCCAGGCAAGGCCGGCGGACATCCGGGCAGAGGGTTTGGCGGGCTCTGGCGGCGGGCTGCCCGAATCGCAAAGGGATTCGGGCGTGGGGCGGGAACGTTGTTCGCCGCGGGATGGTCACCGCCAGGACTCCATCAAGACTTGCCATGATACCGGCGATAGTCGTGGCTGTGGGTGCCGGCCTGCGAATATCCCTGCCATCAGTCGCGTTGCTGGTCGGCTGTGCCGGCCGTCTCGCCGAAGGCATTCCCCGGTTCTGCCAGGGATTGCTCGCTTTCTATAAAGGAAAGATCCATTTATTTGTGAATGACATTTCCTATGCGGAATGAAAATGCCATCACACGGGTTGCTCGGTGTTCCGTTGCGGGAACAGCGAGCGGCTGATGAAGCGGGCGGTTTCGTGCAGGCTCGCGCCGATCTGCTCCAGCTTCTCGCGCTCGTGCTGGGCGCTGATGCCGATGCCGGAGATGACGAAGCGCGGCTGGCGGTCGTGGTCGGTGATGGCGCTGGCGACCATGCTCACGCCGCGGTACAGGTGCTCCTCGTCCACTGCCCAGCCTTGCTCCAGGGCGCGCTGGGCGTCGCTCTGGTATTCCTCGAAGCTGGGTGGGCTCTCCCAGCGCACGCGGGTCAGGCGGCGGCGCAGTTCGTCGTCGGGCAGGTTGCGCAGGCTGGCGATGCAGCGCCCGGCAGCGCCCACCAGTTCTGGCAGGCGCGTGCCGATGGCGACGTTGACATGGGCAATCGGTGGCGCGGACACGGCGATCACGCGGATGTGCGCGTCATCGGTTACCTGCCACAGGGTGATGAGGATGTGGTGGCTGGTGCTCAGGCGCTCCAGCTCCGGCTGGATCAGGTCGGCGTAGCTGCGGCCGATGAAGCTCACCGCCAGCTCCGACAGGCCCAGGCCCAGGCGATAGGTCTTGGTCTCGTTGTCGAACGAGGTCAGCTGTTCGTTGCTCAGTGTGCGCAGGATATTGAAGGTGGTGCTGGGGCTGATGCCGGTGGCGCGGGCGATGGCGGTCGCGCCTTCGGGCCCTTCGGCATTGGCCAGGTGGCGGAGGATCTGGATGGCATTCACCACTGCGCCGACATCCTTGGCGCTGCCGGTGCGTTTGCTGCTGGCTTCGTCGACGGTCTTTTCGTTTTTCATATTCTGTATTCTGATTGACATTCAGTATCGTGAATGTATTCTGTCCCTGCGATGCCTGCAACGGCCTCGGTTCGGCAAATGAGGCAGTGGCGGTATCGCACTTTGCAGCAAAGTCAGAACAAGAACAAAGGAGAAACCTCGATGGTGGATTTCCCCGACCGCAGCATGCCAGGGCCCGAGGCGCAGTACCTTGCCTTCCTCGCCCAGGGGCGTTTCATGTTGCAGCGCAGCGCCTCCACCGGCCAGCACGTGTTCTACCCGCGCACCCAGGTGCCGGGCAGCGGCGAAACGGACCTGGAATGGGTTCCCGCCTGTGGGACGGGCACCCTGTATGCCCTGACCGTCAATCGCAACCGCAGCGGTGACTACAACGTTGCCCTGGTCGACCTCGATGAAGGCGTGCGCATGATGTCGCGCATCGAAGGCCACCTCAGCCTGCCCATCGGTACCCGCGTCAAGGCGCGCATCGCCCAGCTGGACAGCGGCCCGGCCGTGGTCTTCGAGCCCCTGGCGCAGGTGCAGTCATGAAGGAGGTACAGTCATGAGTCAGGTCCTGCGCGGCAAGACCGCCATCGTCGGCATCGGCAGCGCCGGTATCGGCGAAGCCCACGGCTACAGCGCCATGGAACTGCTCGGCCAGGCCTCGCTGAAGGCCATCGCCGACGCCGGGCTGAAGCTCTCGGACATCGACGCGGTGTTCTCGGCCACCAGCTCCCACGCCTTCCCGACCCTCTCGGTCTGCGAATACCTGGGCATCAAGCCGAAGTTCGTCGACGGCACCAACGTCGGCGGCTCCAGTTTCGAACTGCACCTGCTGCAGGCCACCCTGGCCCTGGAAGCCGGCCTGTGCGACGCGGCGCTGATCTGCTACGGCTCCAACCAGCGCACCGCCGGCGGCAAGCTGGTGTCGATGAGCGAGCCGCAGTGGCACGAGACGCCCTACCAGCCGCGCCACCCGATCACCGCCTACGCGTTGGCCGCCAGCCGCCACATGCATCAATACGGCACCACCCGCGAACACCTGGCCGAAGTGGCCGTGGCCGCGCGGGGCTGGGCCAACCTGAACCCCGAGGCCTTCGCCCGTGGTCCGCTGAGCATCGATGACGTGCTCGCCGCACGGATGGTCAGCGACCCGCTGAGCAAGGCCGACTGCTGCCTGGTCACCGACGGCGGCGGCGCCTGCGTGATGGTGCGCGCCGACCGCGCGCGCGACTTGCCCAAGGCGCCGATCTACTTCCTCGGCGCGGCCGGTGCGCAGTGGCACCGCTCCATCGTGTCGATGCCCGACCTCACCGTCACCGCCGCTTCCGAGAGCGGACCCCGCGCCATGCAGATGGCCGGGGTGACGCACGCGGACATCGACCTGGTGATGGTCTACGACGCCTTCACCATCAATACGATCCTGTTCCTCGAAGACCTCGGCTTCTGCCCGAAGGGCGAGGGCGGCCGCTTCGTCCAGGGCGGGCGCATCGCCCCCGGCGGCGAGCTGGCGGTGAACACCAACGGCGGCGGGCTGTCCTGTGTGCATCCGGGCATGTACGGCATGTTCCTGATCATCGAGGCGGTCACCCAGCTGCGTCGCCAGGCTGGTGAACGCCAGTTGAAGAAGGCCGACGTGGCGCTGTTGCACGGCAACGGCGGGACCTTGTCCAGCCAGGTCACGGCGCTGCTCGGCACCCAGTCCGTGCTCTGAGTCCCGTGCGCCGAAATACCGAGCTCTGAAATCCAGGGCTGACGCTCCCGGTGGCTGCTCCCCGCAGCCTGCCGTGGACGCGTTCGCCCTCGCGCCGGCCCGCCAGCGTCCGGCACTCGTCACTTGTTCAGGTGGAACGTCATGTCAGTGAGTCACTTGCAACACACAGGATTTGCCAGCCTCACCCCGCTGATCGAGCCGCGCTCGGTCGCCGTGGTCGGCGCCTCCAGCGACCCGCACCGCATCGGCGGCCGGCCCATCGCCTACATGCTGCGCAACGGTTTCAGCGGTCGTATCCTGCCGGTGAACCCCAAGCACGCCGAGGTCCAGGGCCTGCCGGCCTACGCCAGCGTCGAGGCGCTGCCCGAGGCGCCGGACGTGGCCATCGTCGCGGTGCCGGCGCCGGCCGTGCTGGAAACCATCCAGGCGCTGGGCCGCAAGGGCGCACGCAGCGCCATCGTGTTCTCCTCCGGCTTCAGCGAAGTCGGCGAGGAGGGCGTGGCCATGCAGGACGCCATCGTCGAAGCCGCCCGTGCGGCGAACATGCGCCTGCTCGGGCCGAACGCGCTGGGCGTGTTCAACGGCAACCTGGGCTACTACGCGTTCTTCTCCACGAGTCTTGAGCGCGGCATTCCGCTGGCTGGGCGGGTCGGCATCGCCACCCAGTCCGGCGCCTACGGCGCGCACCTGCTCGGCCTGTCGCGGCAACGCGGGCTGGGCACGCCGATCTGTGTCGCCACCGGCAACGAGGCCGACGTCACCCTGGGCGACGCCATCGGCTGGCTGGTGGAGTCGCCGGAGGTGGACGTGGTGATGGCCTACGCCGAATCCATCCGCAACGTCGACAGCTTCCTCGCCGCCCTCGAAGCGGCCCATCGCGCCGGCAAGCCGGTGATCCTGCACAAGGTCGGGCGTAGCGAGCTGGGTGGCCGCGCGGCGATGTCGCACACCGCCTCCCTGGCCGGCGACGACAAGGTGCTCGATGCCGTTCTTGCCGACTACGCGGTGGTTCGCGCACGCACCACCGAGGAGCTGGTGGACATCGCCTACCTCGCCACCCAGCGCATCTACCCGGTGAGCAACAGCCTGGGGATGATCACCGTCAGCGGCGGCGCCGGCATCATCGTCAGCGATGCCGCCGAAGACGTCGGCCTGCCCATGCCGGCGATGCCCGAAGCGGCCCAGGCGCGCCTCAAGCAGCGCCTGCACTACGCCTCGCCGCTCAACCCGGTGGACTGCACCGCCCAGGCACTCAACGACCTCAGCCTGGTGCACGACTTCACCGAATCCATGGTGGTGGACGGCGGCTACCGCTCGCTGATCGCCTTCTTCACCCAGGCCGGCACCGCTGCCTCCATCGGCCCGCGCCTGGCCGAGCAGTTCAGCCGGATCAAGGCCGATCACCCGGACCGCCTGTTCGTGGTCTCGGTGATGGGCGAGGGCGAGGAGCTGGCGCCGTACCAGAAGGCCGGCTTCGCCCTGTTCGAGGATCCGACCCGCGCCGTGCGCGCCATCCAGGCCATGGGCCAGCTGGGCGAAGCGTTCGCCCGCCCGCTGCGCAGGATTCCCGTACCCGGCGGCGTCGAGCTGCCGGCCAGCACGCCCGGCGAGGCCGAAGCCAAGCAACTGCTGGCGCGCGCCGGAATCGAATCGGCACCGGAGCGGGTACTGAAAAGCGCCGCCGAAGCCGCCGCCTTCGCCGAACAGATCGGCTTCCCGGTGGTGCTGAAAATCGCCTCGGCGGACATCCTGCACAAGTCGGAAATCGGCGGTGTGCTGCTCAATGTCGACAGTGCCCAGGCCGTGCGCGAGGGCTATCAGTTGCTGCTCGATCGCGCTGCCGAGCATGCGCCCAATGCCCGCCTCGACGGTGTGCTGGTGGCGCGTCAGCTGCAGGGCGGCGTCGAGTGCTTCATGGGTATCCAGCGTGACCCGCAGTTCGGCCCGGTGGCGGTGTTCGGTCTCGGCGGCATCTTCGTCGAGGTGCTCAAGGACGTGGTGTTCCGCCGCTGCCCGTTCGGCGTCGAGGAAGCCGAGCAGATGATCCGCAGCATCAAGGGCGCGCCGCTGTTGCTAGGGGCGCGTGGTCGTCCGGTGACCGACATCCGGGCGCTGTCGCGGGTGCTTGCGCAGCTCTCGCAGTTCGCCGCAGAGGCCGGCCCGCGTCTGCGTTCGGTAGACCTCAACCCGGTCTTCGCCATGCCCGAGGGGCAGGGCGCCTGGGCCGCCGACGCTGTGCTGGAAGTAGAGGAGGTGGCCCATGGCGCTGAATCCTGAGCACCTGCTGAACTACCCGATCCCCGAAGTCCGGCAGCGCTTCAGCCGCCACGACAGCGCCTTCTACGCGCTGTCGGTGGGCCTTGGCGCCGACCCGATGGACGAGCACCAATTGACCTTCGTCGATGCCAATCGCGAGCTCCAGGCGCTGCCCTGCATGGCCGTGGTGCTCGGTCACCCAGGCTTCTGGCTGGGCAACCCGGACACCGGCGTCGATGCCCTGCGCCTGGTCCATGGCGAGCAGAGCATCGAATGGCTGAAACCACTGCCGGTGGAAGGCGAAGTGATCGGTCGCACCCGCGTCACCGGCCTGGTCGACAAGGGCGCCGGCAAGGGCGCGCTGCTCTACAGCGAGAAGGTCGTCAGCGACGCCGACAGCGGCGAGGTGCTGGCGATTGCCCGCGGCACCACCTTCCTGCGTGGTGACGGCGGCTTCGGCGGCGACAGCCAGTCGCTGAGCCAGCCGCATCGCCTGCCCGAGCGCGCGCCGGACCTCACCGTCGACCTGCCGACCCGCCCGGAACAGGCGCTGCACTACCGCCTGAACGGCGACGACAACCCGATCCACGCCAGCCCCGCAGCGGCCGCCCGCGGTGGTTTCCCGCGGCCGATCCTGCATGGCCTGTGCACCCTCGGCGTGGCCTTCCACGCGTTGCTGCGCGGCTACGCCGACTACCGCGCAGAGCGCTTCGCGCACCTGCAGGTGCGCTTCTCGGCCCCGGTGTTCCCCGGCGAAACCTTGCGTACGGAAATCTGGAATGACGGCTCCTTCCGCACCCGCGTCGTCGAGCGCGACGTGGTGGTGCTGGACAACGGCCGCGTGTGCCTCACCCCGGACAGCGGAGAACACGCCGGGCGGGCCTAGCGCGACGACGACCTCAACCAACCTGCGAGAACAACAACAATGAACGCACCCGACAGCTTGGCCCAGGGCACCGTCCTCTCCCGGCGGACCCTGGTGATCGCCTTCCTCTTCTGCTTCCTGGGTCTGCTCGCCGACGGCGCGGACCTGATGTTCCTCGCCTACAGCCTGAACAGCCTGAAGGCCGAGTTCGGCCTGTCCAACTTCGAGGCCGGCTCGCTGGGCAGCATCACCCTGGCCGGCATGGCCATCGGCGGCATCTACGGCGGCTGGGCGTGCGATCGCTTCGGCCGGGTGCGCGTGGTCACCTGGACCATCCTGGTGTTCTCCGTGGGCACCGCGCTGCTGGGGCTGGCGCACAACTTCTGGGCCTTCGCGCTGATCCGCTTCGTCTCCTCGCTGGGCCTGGGCTCGCTGTTCGTGGCGTGCAACATCCTGATGTCCGAGTTCGTCACCGCCAAGTACCGCACCACCATCCTGGCGACCATGCAGGCCGGCTGGACCGTGGGCTACCTGGTGGCGACCATCCTGGCCGGGCAGATCATCCCCGACTACGGCTGGCGCGCGCTGTTCTTCACCGCCATCGGCGCGGCGCTGATCTGCCTGGCGCTGCGGCCCTGGGTGCCGGAGTCGCCGTCCTGGCTGGCCGCTCGTGCCCAGCGTGCGCAGCAAGTGGCTAACGGCCGGACGCAGAGCGCGCCCAGCGGCGGCATGCGCCAGCTGCTGGTCGATCCGTCGACGCGGCGCATGTTCATTCTCTGGAGCCTGACCTCGTGCTTCCTGCTGTTCGGCTACTACGGCACCAACAACTGGATGCCCTCGTACCTGGAAAGCGAGCTGGGCATGAACTTCAAGTCCATGACCGGCTACATGGTCGGCACCTACACCGCGATGATCCTCGGCAAGGTGCTCGCCGGCATCGCCTCGGACCGCTTCGGCCGTCGCGCCACCTTCGCCGCCGGGGCCATCGGCACTGCCATCTTCATGCCGGTGATCGTGTTCTGGCACACGCCGGACAACATCGTCTGGATCCTCGCCCTGTTCGGCTTCATCTACGGCGTGCCGGTGGGCGTGCTGGCCACCTACATGACCGAGAGCTTCTCCACCCAGGTGCGCGGCGCTGCCGTGGGGACCTCCTACAACCTCGGCCGCATCGGCGCGGCGGTGGCGCCGGCGGCCATCGGCCTGCTGGCTTCCCACGTGTCCATCGGCGCCGGCTTCCTGGTGATGGGCATCACCTACGTCATCACCGGCCTGATCCCGGCGCTGATGATCCCCAACCGCCTGTATGACCCGAACCGCGAAGCGCGCACGGCCACTGCCCCCAGCGCGCCGGCTGCCCAGGCCCGCCCGGCCGACAACGGCGGCGTGCGCGCAGTGGCACAGCCCGTGAGGCAGGAGAGCCTGCAATGAGCAACCCGACCGCCAGCCCCAGGGCCGTGGACATGTTCCCCAGCGACCGCTTCACCTTCCAGGAATTCCTCGGCCTGGAACGCTGGATCGACGGCGACGTGGTGCGGGTGCGCCTGCCCCACCGTCCGGAGCTGATGAACTACATCGGCAGCTTCCACGGCGGCGTGCTGATGAGCGTGCTTGATGCCGCCATGGCCGGGGCGATTCGCGCGCAGATGCCGGGTTGCTCGATGGTCACCATCGACATGGCCACCCACTTCATGGGCAGCACCCGCGGCGAGATCAACGCCGTCGGCCGGGTGCTCAAGCGCACCCGCACGCTGTGCTTCTGCGCGGCGGAAATCTTCGATGAGTCCGGTGAGCTGGTCGCCAGCGCCACCGGCAGTTTCAAGTACCGGCCCGCTGCGGCCGGCACCGTTCAACCGACACGGGAATGATGAAATGACCGAGCACACCACGATGGCCGAGGAGCGCGAAGAGCGCCTGCGGCTGATCCGTGACAGCGCCGCCTCCCTGGTCCCGCGTGGCGGCGACCTGGGTCGGGTGCGCCGCCTGCGCTTCCAGGCGGCCAGCGTCGACCGCGACGCCTGGGGTGAAGTCTGCGCCATGGGCTGGCCGGGCCTGCGCCTGTCCGAAGAACTCGGCGGCAGCGGTCTGGGCATGGCCGAGTACACCGCGCTGCTGGAAGAACTCGGGCGTGGTCTGCTGCCCGAGCCGCTGATCGAAGCCAGCCTGGTCGCTCCCTTGCTGCCCGCCGCAGAGCGCGCTGCGCTGCTGGCCGGAGAGCGGCTGATCCTGCCCGCTGGCATCGGCTTTGAGGCTGGCGCCGCGCTGCCGGTGCTGCGCGACGGCCAGCTGCGCGGCGAGATCGCCCACGTCGCCCTGGGCGCTGCCGCCGATGCCTGGCTGGTCGCCTGTGACGCTGGCCTCGCGCTGGTGCAGCGCAATGCCGAGGGCCTGAGTGTGCACCAGGAGCCGACCCAGGACGGCGGCCATCTGGCACGCCTGCGCTTCGATGGCACCCCCGTGCAACTCGTCGAAGCTGCGCCTGCTGCCCTCGACGAGTCGGCACTGGCCTGCGCCGCCTATCTCGTCGGCCTGATGGATGCGGCCTTCGAGCAGACCCGCGACTACCTCGGCGTACGCCGCCAGTTTGGCCGTGAGATCGGCAGCTTCCAGTCGCTGCAGCACCGCATGGTCGACCTGAAACTGCAGATCGAACTGGCCCGCGCCATCGTCGGCGAAGCGGCTACCGCGCTGGACGTCGGCGCCCCCGCCGCGCAGGTACAGCGTTTGGTCTCCACCGCCAAGGTGCGTGCCGCAGAAGCGGCCATGCTGGTGACCCGCCAGGCGATCCAGCTGCACGGCGGCATCGGCTACACCGACGAGGCCGACATCGGCCTGTTCCTGCGCCGCGCCATGGTGCTGCTCAACAGCCAGGGCTCGCTGGCCTTCCACCGGGCGCGCTACATCGGCCTGCTGCACGGGGAGGTGGCGTGATGAGCGAGATGCTGCTGCAGGAAACGCTCGGCTCGGTGCGCCTCCTGCGCTTCAACAATCCGGCTCGGCGCAACGCGCTGTCCCCCGCACTGCGCGCCGAACTGCTCGAAGCGCTGCGCGAAGCGGACGCCGATCCCGCCGTGCGCAGCGTGGTCCTCACCGGCTCGGCGGAAGTCTTCAGCGCCGGCGGCGACCTCAGTGACATGCACGTCACCGACCTCAACGCCGGCCGCGTGCGCATGCAGAAAAACGCCGACCTGATCCGCCAGATGCTGCGCATGGGCAAGCCGATCATTGCCGCCATCGAAGGCTGGGCGGTAGGCGCCGGGCTCTCCGTGGCGCTGGCCTGCGACAGCCTGGTGTGCGGCGGCACGGCGCGCTTCGCCGCGGGCTTCGGCAAGGTCGGATTGATCGCTGACCTGGGCCAACTGCACACCCTGCCGGCGCGCATCGGCATCGGCCGCGCGCGGCAGGTGCTGATGTTCGGCCAGGTCATCGAAGCCGAGGAAGCGCAGCGCATCGGCCTGGTGGACCAGCTCTGCGCACCGGGTGCCGCGCTGGATGCCGCCCTCGCGCTGGCCGCGAAGGTCGAGCAACAGGCACCTCTGCCGCTGGCGCTGACCAAGGCGCTGCTGGCCGACGGCCTGGAACTGCTGCTCGAACGCGAAGGCGATTTCCAGAGCCAGCTGTTCCTCAGTGCCGACCATGCCGAAGGCAAGGCGGCGTTCCTCGAAAAACGTTCCCCGAATTTCCGGGGCCAGTAATCAAGAGAGCAGTGACATGACCGATTACAACGCCCTGGGCGATGACGAGTTCCGCCGGCTGGTTCGTGAGTGGGTCGCCGCCAACTACCCGCAACGCATCCGCAACCCGGCCCACCGCCTGGGCCGCGACGACACCAGGGAGTGGTACCAGGCACTGTCGAAAAAAGGTTGGCTGTGCCCCGGCTGGCCGGTCCAGTTCGGCGGCATGGGCCTGGCCGCCGGCAAGCAGCTGATCATGATCGAGGAAATGGAAAACTACGGCTGCGCGCGCCTGCCCGACAGCGGCATCACCATGCTCGGCCCGCTGCTGATCCGCTACGGCACTGACGCCCAGCGCGAGCGCTTCCTGCCGCGCATCTTGAGCGGTGAAGACATCTGGTGCCAGGGCTACAGCGAACCCAACGCCGGCTCCGACCTTGCCAGTCTGCGCACCGAGGCGGTGCTGCAGGACGGCGAGTGGGTGATCAACGGCCAGAAGACCTGGACCACCATGGGCACCGAGGCCAACTGGATCTTCGTGCTGGCGCGCACCGAGCGCAGCGCCAAGGCGCAGCAGGGCATCAGCTTCCTGCTGGTGCCGATGGACAGCCCCGGCGTCGAGGTGCGGCCGATCCTCAACCTGGAACTGCAGGGCGAATTCTGCGAGGTGTTCTTCAACGACGTGCGCGTGCCGCAGGAGAACCTGGTCGGCGCGGTCAACCACGGCTGGGGCATGGCCAAGGCGCTGCTGGGCTTCGAGCGCATCTTCCTGGGTTCCCCCAAGCAGGCCACCTTCGCCCTCGAACGCCTGGTGCGCCTGGCCCGTCACCAGGGCCTGTGGGACGACCCGGTGTTCGCCCAACGCTTCGCCGCGCTGAGCATGGACCTGGACTGCCACAAGGCGCTCTACGAGCGCTTCGCCGAACGCCTGCGGCGCGGCGAGGAGCTGGGCCCGGATGTTTCCCTGCTGAAGATCCACCAGTCCGAGCTGTACCAGCGCATCAGCGAGCTGGGCCTGGAGATCGCCGGCCCCGATTCGGCGCTGCTGCAGCCCTTCAGCGACGATGCCGAGCTGCACCCGGCGGGCATCTTCATCCAGTCGCGGCCCACCACCATCTACGGCGGCACCAACGAAATCCAGCGCAACATCCTGGCCAAGGCCGTGCTCGGCTTGCCGAGCTGATCGTGCGCGCAACGAACTCCCCGATTGAACGAACAGTAAGGAATCAGCGATGACCCAACGACTCAACGAAGGCAAGGTAGCGATCGTCACCGGCGCCGGTGGCGGCATCGGCCGCGAGATCGCCCTGGCCCTGGCCGACAGCGGCGCGCGGGTACTGATCAACGATATCGGCGTGTCCCTGCAGGGCGAGGGCGGCTCGGCCTCGCCGGCCGAGGAAACCCTTGGGCTGATCCGCCAGCGCGGCGGCGACGGCGCGATCAATACCGACAGCGTGTCGGACTGGGACAGCGCCCGGCGCATCGTTTCCAGCGCCATCGATGCCTTCGGCCGCGTCGACATCGTGGTGAACAACGCCGGCATCCTGCGCGACACCATCTTCCACAAGATGAGCGCCGAAGACTGGCTGTCGGTGATCAACGTGCATCTGAACGGCAGCTTCTTCGTCAGCCGCGCCGCCGCCGAACACTTCCGCGCGCAGAACAGCGGCGCCTTCGTGCACATGACCAGCACCTCGGGGCTGATCGGCAACTTCGGCCAGGCCAACTACTCGGCAGCCAAGCTCGGCATCGTCGCGCTGAGCAAGTCCATCGCCCTCGACATGCAGCGCTACAACGTGCGCTCCAACTGCATCGCGCCCTTCGCCTGGAGCCGCATGACCGACTCCATCCCGGCCGAGACCCCGGAGCAGAAAGCGCGGGTGGAAAACCTGCAGCGCATGACCCCGGACAAGAACGCGCCGCTGGCCGTGTACCTCGCCTCCGACGCTGCCAGTGCGGTCAACGGCCAGGTCTTCGCCACGCGCAACCACGAGCTGTTCCTGATGAGCCAGAGCCGCCCGCTGCGCAGCGTGCACAGCGACAACGGCTGGACGCCGCAGAGCATCGCCGAGCACGGCATGCCGGCATTGCGCGGCAGCTTCATGGACCTGGCGCGCAGCCCGGACGTGTTCTCCTGGGACCCGCTCTGAACCGCCGGAGGGCAGGCGCATGTTCAAGACCCGATTCACCGAAACCTTCGGCGTGCAGCACCCGATCATGCAGGGCGGCATGCAGTGGGTGGGCCGCGCCGAGATGGCCGCGGCGGTGGCCAACGCCGGTGGGCTGGCGACGCTCTCGGCGCTGACCCAGCCGACTCCGCACGCGCTGGCGGATGAGATCGCGCGTTGCCGCGAACTCACCGACAAGCCCTTCGGCGTCAACCTCACGCTGCTGCCGACGCAGAAGCCGATCCCCTACGCCGAGTACCGCGCAGCGATCATCGAGGGCGGTATCCGCGTGGTCGAGACCGCCGGCAACAATCCCGGCGAGCACATCGCCGAGTTCCGCCAGCACGGCATCAAGGTCATCCACAAATGCACCGCCGTGCGCCATGCGCTGAAGGCCGAGCAACTGGGGGTGGACGCGGTGTCCATCGACGGCTTCGAGTGCGCCGGGCATCCGGGGGAGGACGACATTCCCGGCCTGGTCCTGCTGCCGGCGGCGGCCAATCGGCTGAGCGTGCCGATCATCGCTTCGGGTGGTTTTGCCGATGGCCGCGGACTGGTGGCGGCGCTGGCGCTGGGGGCGGATGCGATCAACATGGGCACGCGCTTCCTCAGCACCCGCGAGTGCCCGATCCACCCGCAGGTCAAGGCGGCCATCCGTGCCGCGGACGAGCGCTCCACCGATGTGATCATGCGTTCGCTGCGCAACAGCGCACGGGTCGCGCGCAACGCCATCAGCCAGGAAGTGCTGGCCATCGAGGCGCGCGGCAACGCCACCTACGCCGACATCGCCACACTGGTCAGCGGCCTGCGTGGGCGCACGGTCTACGAGCAGGGCGACACCGACCTGGGCATCTGGTCGGCGGGCATGGTCCAGGGCCTGATCGATGACGAACCCAGCTGCGAAGAACTGCTGCGCAGCATCGTCGAGCAGGCGCAGGGTCTGATCCGCCAGCGACTGGAGGGGCTGCTCACCCAGTGAATCCACTGTGGCGGCGTGGGAGCAACCGCGAACTTCTGGTGGACTGTACCGGGGGATCCCTCTCCCTAACCCTCTCCCTGAAGGGAGAGGGGACCGTTCGGTGAAGGCTGAAACCACTGCATCAGCCGGCACGGACAGCTCCCTCTCCCTTCAGGGAGAGGGTGGGGGAGAGGGCAACGCCCAGCGCAGAACCATCCAGGAAAGCAGCGGCGCCGCCTTCACCTCACCTGACGAAGAGACAACAACAATGAAAAATCTTCCCGTACGGGCGCTCGTTTCGAGCTTCGCCTGCCTGCCCCTGTTCGCCCACGCGGACTTCATCGCGGACAGCAAGGCCAACCTGGAACTGCGCAATTTCTACTTCAACCGCGACTACCGCCAGAGCGGCGCCGCGCAGTCGAAGTCCGAGGAGTGGGCGCAGGGTTTCCTGCTGCGCTTCGAGTCGGGCTACACCGAGGGCACGGTGGGTGTGGGTGTCGATGCGCTGGGCCTGCTCGGCCTCAAGCTCGACTCCAGCCCCGACCGCACCGGCTCCGGCCTGCTGCCGTACTCGGCCAGCGACAAGCGCGCCGCCGACGACTACAGCTCCCTCGGCGTGACCGCCAAGCTGCGCGCCTCGAAGAGCACGCTGAAGGTCGGCACCCTGCTGCCCAAGCTGCCGGTGGTGCAGTACAACGACACCCGTCTGGCCCCGCAGACCTTCACCGGCGGTCTCGCCGAGGTCAACGAGATCGACGGCCTCACTGCGCAACTCGGCCAGTTGCGCCAGGTTAAGCAGCGCGACTCGACCAACGACGAAGACCTGTCGATGACCCGTGGCAACAAGCGCAACATCGTCCTCGGCAGCCACACCAGCAGCGACCGCTTCAACCTCGCCGGCGGCACTTACCGCTGGACCGACAACCTCAGCACCAGCTACCACTACGGCGGCCTGGAGAACTTCTACCGCCAGCACTACCTGAGCCTGGTGCACACCCTGCCGATCACCGAGGGCCAGTCGCTCAAATCGGATATCCGCTGGGCGCGCTCCACCGATGATGGCGGCAGCAACGTCGACAACCGGGCGCTCAACGCGCTGTTCACCTACCGCATCGGCGGCAGCGGTTTCGGCGTCGGCTACCAGCGCATGTCCGGCGACACCGGCTTCGCCTACCTGTCCGGCACCGATCCGTACCTGACCAACTTCGTGCAGATCGGCGACTTCGCCAACAAGGACGAACGCTCCTGGCAGGCGCGCTACGACTACGACTTCGCCGGCCTCGGCTTGCCCGGCCTGACCTTCATGACGCGCTACCTGCAGGGTGACCATATCGACCTGCTGAACGGCCAGGGGCGCGGCAAGGAGTGGGAACGCGACACCGACATCGGCTACGTGGTGCAGAACGGTCCGCTGAAGAATCTCGGCTTCAAGGTGCGCAACGGGGCATTCCGCAGCGACTTCGGCAACGATATCGACGAGACGCGGGTGATCGTCAGCTACCAGATGCCGCTCTGGTGAACTTGGGAGTGGAGGGTGGCTGCATGGCCAGAATCGCTCCGTTCGTGGCCGGAATGCCCCTTTAAGCCAAGGTCTGAACCGTGATTCACTGCTAGTCGATGTAGTGAATCCGGATTCAGATCATGGCCTACCGACACTCCCCCGCGCGGCAGCAAAAGGACGGCGAGCTGCGCGAGCGCATTCTCAAGCTGGCGCTGGCGCGAGTGGCCGACGGCGGTTTCGCCGCCCTGACCATGCAGAGCCTGGCGGAAGACGCCGGTATTGCCACCGGTAGCCTCTACCGGCATTTCAGCGGCAAGGGCGAACTGGCCGCGGAGGTTTTCGCCCGCGCCAGCCAGCGCGAGGTCGACGCCCTGGGTGCACTGCTGAAAGCGCCCGGCAGCGCCGCCGAACGCCTGAACCGTGGCCTGCACCAGTTTGCCGCCCGCGCCTGGGGCAGCCGCCGCCTGGCCTTTGCGCTGATCGCCGAACCGGTCGACCCGGAAGTCGACGAGCAGCGCCTGATCTACCGCGAGGCCTACGCCGCGCTGTTCGTCACCCTGCTGGAGCAGGGCATCGCCGCCGGTGAATTCCAGCCGCAGCCGGTGCAGCTCACCGCCGCCTGCCTGGTCGGCGCCATTGCCGAGGCGCTGATCGGCCCGCTCTCGCCGCCCGCCCGCGCCGCGCGGGATGCCGGGCAATCCAGCGTTTCCCTGGAGGACGTCAGTGACGCCCTCGCCAGCTTCTGCCTGCGCGCCGTCGGCGCGTCCACGCCTGCCTTGCCCAAGCCAGCCAAGCCCACGCCTGTTACGGAGGACCAGCCATGATCCCGCACGAGTACGCCGAAACCCACGAAGTGACCAACCAGGTGCCGCCGCTGGATGGCGCCAACCTCTACCGTGTCGACGTGCCGCTGCAGGAGTGGGTGCGCCGCTATGGCGGCGGCTGGGCCGAGCAGAAGCTCGACGCCTATGGCGCACTGGCCGGCGGGCCGCTGATGGCGGCGGGCTTCCTGGCCAACGAGAACAAGCCGGTGTTCAAGTCCCATGACCGCTATGGCCACCGCGTCGACCTGATCGAATTCCACCCCGCCTACCACGAGCTGATGCGCGCCTCGATCCAGGCCGGCATCCCGTCCATGCCCTGGACCGATCCGCGCGCCGGCGCCCACGTCGCCCGCGCCGGCCTGAGCTACCTGCACAGCCAGGCCGAAGCCGGCACCGGCTGCCCGCTGACCATGACCTTCGCCAGCGTACCCGCCCTGCGTCTGCAGCCGGACCTCGCCGAGAAATGGCTGCCGAAAATCCTCTCCACCCAATACGACCCGCGCAACCTGCCCATCGAGCAGAAGACCGGCGCCACCATCGGCATGGCCATGACCGAGAAGCAGGGCGGCACCGACGTGCGCGCCAACACCACACGCGCCTATCCGGTCGGCATTCCCGGCCCCGGTCAGGCCTACGAACTGGTCGGCCACAAGTGGTTCTGCTCGGCACCCATGTGCGACGCCTTCCTCACTCTGGCCTACACCGACAAGGGCCTGACCTGCTTCCTGCTGCCGCGCCACCGCCCTGACGGCAGCCGCAACGAGTTCTACATTCAGCGCCTGAAGAACAAGCTGGGCAACTGGTCCAACGCCTCCAGCGAAGTGGAATACCGCGGCGCGCTGGCCTGGATGGTTGGCGAGGAAGGCCGCGGCGTGCCGACCATCATCGAGATGGTCGCCATGACCCGCTTCGACTGCATGGTCGGTTCCAGCTCGCTGATGCGCCAGGCGCTGACCCAGGCCGCGCACCACTGCGCCTACCGCCAGGTCGGCGGCCGCGTGCTGGCCGAGCAGCCGCTGATGCAGAACGTGCTGGCCGACCTCGCCCTGGAAAGCGAAGCCGCGCTGGCCCTGACCATGCGCATGGGCCGCGCCCTGGACAACCTGCATGACGAACAGGAAGACAAGTTCGCCCGCCTGGTCACCGCCGTGGGCAAGTACTGGATCTGCAAACGCGCCCCCGCGATGATCAACGAAGCCGCCGAATGCCTGGGCGGCGCCGGCTACGTCGAGGACACCATCCTCCCGCGCCTGTACCGCGAGGCGCCGGTCAACTCCACCTGGGAGGGCTCGGGCAACGTGCAGTGCCTGGACGTACTGCGCGCCCTGTCGAAGGAGCCGGGAGTGCTCGACGCGCTGTTCAGCGAACTGGGCGACGGCCACGGCGATGCGCGACTGGCCTCGTTCATCGGCAACCTCAAGGCGTCCTTCGCCGACACCCAGGACATCCAGTACCGCGCCCGCCAGCTCACCGAAAACGTCGCCATCGCCCTGCAGGCCAAGCTGCTGCTGGAAGCGGGCAACTCGGTGGTCTCCGACGCCTTCATCGCCAGCCGCCTGGACGACGGCGGCCGCGTCTACGGCACCCTGCCGCGCGGGGTGAATGTCGAGGCGCTGGTGGCGCGGGCGACGCCGCATCGGGTGTGAGGTGACCCGCACCTGGACGATGCGAGCCTGTATCGAAGGCAGTGCTGTTCTTGAGTGATCGATCTGGCCAGGTTTCTTCCGTTCACCGGGAGAAACCCTTGGTCAGCTCTACACGAGCTTGATAGGGCCGGGATACTTCGCAACATTGGCGTCGTGCGTCAGCAGGAGTATCCCCTCAGCAATGGCTTGCGCGACCAGCAGGCGATCGAACGGGTCGTGGTGAATCTGCGGTAGAGACCCTGTCCCGATGGTGTGCTGGCTGCTGATCGGCAGCTCCTGGTATCCCGCATTCAACAGTGCCGCGGTGAGAAGGCTGGGATCTACCTGAAAGCTGGATTTGCCCTGAGCGTTCTTGATGGAGACTTCCCAGATACTGGCGGCGCTGAAAAACAGCTGATTCGCAGGATGATTGATCATGTCGCGAGCAACCGCTGGAAGCGAGGCGGAGTTCGCGGTCGCCCACAAGAGAATGTGCGTATCGAGAAGCAGCTGCATCAGTCGTTCTCGCCGTAGAACATCGTTTCGATGTCGCTGGCAAACGGCGAGTCGATATCGTCGGGGACGACAATTTGCCCTTCGAGCATACCGATGCGTTGGGCGGGTTCATCGGTGAGGGCGACGACCTTTACCAGGGGTTTACCCGCTCTGGCGATGATGAATGCGGAGCCGCGGCTTGCCTGATCGACCAGCTTGGACAGGTTGGTCTTGGCGTCATGGATATTGACGATCTCAAGGGTGCTGCTCATTGGGCTTATACCTTCGCTTTCGTGAACCAACTCAACCAGCCTGGTTGGTTGAGTTAGCCTAGTCAGCTCCCGTTGTTCACGCAACTCGCTCCAAGCACAGAAGATCCACTCACTGTCATCCGGTCAGTCCAGCGGCTGCGTGCCGGTACGCAGGGCCGGGATGGCCGGGATGTGCCGTGTGGGCCAGGAGCGCGGTCGGCTCCCTTCCGCTCGTCCTGCCAGTTCGGAATCTGTCATCCCTTTCTGTGACGGAAGCAGGCAAGATGGAGCTGATCGTTCAGACAGGATGCCCACCATGACGCAACCGACCGGCGACGAGTTCTTCGTCTGCCAGACTGCCGAAGAGGCCGTCGATCAACTGGCTGTGCTCCACGAGCGCGCCACCGGCGCTCTAAGGCAGGCGCTCAAGCAGTACCTGAAGGACCGCGAAGTCCCCGACGCGCAGCAGCGCGAACAATTCCGCTACCCGCTGCTGCGGGTGACCTACCTGTGCCAGGGCGAAGTACCCTCGACCACCCGCGCCTACGCCAAGGTCCAGGTGCCCGGTACCTACGCTGTGACCATCACCCAGCCCAAGGCCTTCCGCAAATACCTGCTGGAGCAGCTGCGCCCGTTGATGGAAGACTTCACCGTGCGCGTGGAAGTCGGCGTCAGTGCGCAGAATATTCCGTACCCTTACGTGGTTGAAGGCGGCGATGAGCTGGGCGGTTCCGGCGTGACCGCCGCCGAGCTCGCGCGGGTGTTCCCCAGCACCGATCTGTCGGCCACCTCCGATGGCGTGGCCGATGGCCTGTACGAATGGGAGAACGCCGACCCGATGCCGCTGGCGCTGTTCGACGCCGCGCGCACCGACTTTTCCCTGCGCCGCATGGTGCACTACACCGGCAGCGACTGGCGGCATGTGCAGCCGTGGATTCTGCTGACCAACTACCACCGCTACGTCGACCAGTTCATCCACCTGGGCCTGGAGCGCCTGCGCGATGACCCGCGCTTCGTGCGCATGGTCCTGCCGGGCAACGTGATCATCGAGCGCGGCACCGACGAGGGCGAGGCCAATGCCATCGTCGCCAGCGTCGAGTGGCACCGCTTCCAGATGCCGGCCTATCACCTGCAAGCCGAAGATGGCGACGGTGTGACCCTGGTGAACATCGGCGTTGGTCCGTCCAACGCGAAGAACATCACCGACCACCTCGCCGTGCTGCGTCCGCACTGTTGGTTGATGGTCGGCCACTGCGGCGGCCTGCGTCAGTCGCAGACCATCGGCGACTACGTGCTGGCCCACGCCTACATGCGCCGCGACGGCATCCTCGACCGCGTGTTGCCGCCGCACATCCCGATCCCGGCGCTGGCCGAGGTGCAGCTGGCGCTGCAGGAAGCCGCGGCGCTGGTCACCGGCGAGCGTGGCGACCAGCTCAAGCGTCGCCTGCGTACTGGCACCGTGCTCACCTACGACGACCGCAACTGGGAGCTGCACTGGGCCCAGGAGCGCCCGTTGATCAACCTGGCTCGGGCGATCGCGGTGGACATGGAGAGCGGCACCATCGCCGCCCAGGGTTACCGCCTGCGGGTGCCGTACGGCACGCTGCTGTGCGTGTCGGACAAACCGCTGCACAGCGAGATCAAGCTGCCCGGCGCCGCCACGGCCTTCTACCAACGCGCCGTAAGCCAGCACCTGTCCATCGGTGTGGCTGCCGTCGACCTGCTGCGCACCCAGCTCAACTCGCTGCACTCGCGCAAGCTGCGCAGTTTCGACGAGCCGCCGTTCCGCTGATCTGCGACAGGGCACGGGGCGGCTGCCAGGGAGATGGTGGGCGTCTCAGCCAGATCACGAAAGCCGCGTAGGGTGCATAACGCGCCAGCGTTATCCGCCGTGGAAGTTGTGGCGCATAACCTGTTCCAGGTTATGCGCCCTACGCTGCTGAAAAACGCCGATGGAGAGTGTTGCCGATGACCGATCCTCGCAAGACCCCGGCGGGCCGCGTGCTCGCTCTGCTGGACCTGACTTCGCTGAATCCTGGCGATGACCTGCAAAGCACTGTCGATCTGTGCCGCCGCGCCCTGACGCCATACGGCGAAGTGGCGGCGGTGTGCGTCTGGCCGAAGCTGGTGCATGTGGCCAGGCGCACGCTCAACACCCTGGGTGGGCGCGGTGTGCGCGTGGCCAGCGTGTGCAATTTCCCCGCTGGCGATGCGCCGTTGGCCGAGGTGGTGGAAGAGGTGCGCAAGACCCTCGCCGAGGGCGCCGACGAGATCGACCTGGTCTACCCCTGGCGCAAGCTCAAGGCCGGCCAGGAGACTGGTGCGGTGGAGCTGATCCGTACCTGCAAGACGCTTTGCGGACCCTACCATTGGCTCAAGGTCATCCTGGAAACCGGCGAGCTGGCCGACCCGGAACTGATTCGCACAGCCTGCCGCGAAGCCATCGCCGGCGGTGCCGATTTCCTCAAGACCAGCACCGGCAAGGCATCCGTGAACGCCACGCCCGAAGCCGTGCGGTTGATGCTGCAGACCATCGAGGAAGAGGGCGGCAAGGTCGGCCTGAAAGTCTCCGGCGGGCTGCGCACGCTGGCCGATGCACAGGTCTACCTGAAGCTGGCGGAAGAGCGCTTCGGCGCGGGCTGGATCAAGCCGGAGCACCTGCGCTTCGGTGCGTCCTCACTGCTCGACGACCTGCTGCGCGAGCTCAGCGGTGCGGCGACGCCGGTCTCCACACGGGACTATTGATCGTCCCCAGGCCTTGGCAATCCCGGCGGATAACCTGCTGCAGGTTATCCGCCCTGCGCGGGACGTTGACGCTGTTCGGGGCGGGCCTAGAATGCTCGCCTTTCGCGCCACGGGGAACCGTGGTGCGTCCCTCCGGTCGGACCTTCGCCGACCTTTCTCGCTGGTGATTCCATGCCGTTCCGCGCTCCCACGAACCTGACCAACCCGCTGCGCCGCTTCGCCCGTCGACTGGTGGAAAACGGCACACCCGAAGTGGCTGTACCGTTGCCGCTGCCCGACAGCATCGCCGGCGAACCCTGGTTCTCCGTGGGCAAGGCGGTGGAAGGGCTGGGCGGTGAACGGGTGGATGGCTGGTGCCTGGAAGAGTGGCCGGGCCTGGCCCTGCGCGCCCGCTTCAGCGCCTGCTGGCGAGATGCACAGGGGCGTCTGTGGAACGTGCTGCCGGGCGGCGAGGCTATCGCCTTCCTGCCCGACCCGACGCGCCGCTACGAAGGCGTGCCGCTGGCCGAGCAACTGCACGCGCTGGAGCGCGACGAGCTGCTGGAGGATTACCTCTGGCTCAGCCGTGAGCTGGGCAAGCCGCTGATGGACGACGAGCGCCGGGAAGTGTGCGAATCCATGCGCCAGCGCCTGGAAAGCTGGCTGGAGCTGGGCGGACGGGGTGACAAACCGTGCCCCTGCAAGAGCGGCAAGCGCTATCGCAACTGCTGCAGCAAGCGGGTGCGGGAAAACTGAGGGTCGTTTCTTGAGGGCGCACGCTTGCTCGTGAAGCCCAGGCGGCCAATCGAGTAATACCTGAGTCGGACCAAGCGCGGACAGAGTCCGCTCCTACGCCAAACCGACCGTAGGAGCGGACTCTGTCCGCGATCGACCCCTACAGGGAAGCATCCGGCATCGGCGGCACCAGCCACTGCTCGCCCGGCTTCGGCGCGCGGAAGCGCTCCGTGGCGACGCCGCGCTGCTGCAGCGCCGCTGCCAGGTCGCTGACCGGGGTGAACTGCCCTTCGTCGCTCAGGCGGAAGGTGCCGAAGTGGATCGCCATGCTGCACTGCGAGTCCAGATGCTGATGCGCCTGCACGGCGTCATCCGGGTTCATGTGGTGGTGGCGCATGAACCAGCGCGGCTCGTAGGCGCCAATCGGCAGGGCGGCGAAGCGCATGGGGCCGAAGCGCTGGTGCATCAGGCCGAATTCTTCGCCCAGCCCGGTATCGCCGGGGAACAGCAGCGGGCCGTCCGGCGACTCCAGCACGAAGCCCATCCACAGCGTGCGGTTGGTATCGCGCCGTGAGCGCGCCGACCAGTGCTGTGCCGGCACACCGGTGAGCAGCATGCCCTCGGGCATCGGCAGGCTCTGCCACCAGTCCAGCTCGACCACGTCGTCGAAGCCGCAGGCGCGGATCAGTTCGCCGTTGCCCAGCCCGGTCACCACTTTCGCAGCGGGGAAGCGCGCGGCCAGTTCGCGCAGGCTGTGGATATCCAGGTGGTCGTAGTGGTTGTGGCTGACCAGGATCAGGTTGATCGGCGGCAGCTCGTCCAGCGCCAGACCTGGCGGGTGCATGCGCTGGGGACCGACGAAGCTGAACGGGCTGGTGCGCTCGCACCACAGCGGGTCGGTGAGGATGTTCAGGCCGCGGTGCTGGATCAGCAGGGTGGCGTGGTTGATGTAGGTGACGCGCAGTTCGTCGCCGTCAACGCGGGCTGGAGTCTCCGCGCGGGATTCGCGGCCGGGCTGGGCAATCCACTCCTGCTGGCGGCCACGCTCGCGCTGCCACTTGAGGAAGGCGCGCAGGCCGTTGTGTGGCTGGCGGTCGAGGTTATGGAAGCGCGTGCCGTCGAAATGCGCGCTCTGCGGGCCGCGATATCGCGCGCCGAGGCGGCCGCTGAGGTTCTGCAGGGTGATCAGCCAGGTGGGGTGGCTCATGGGCATGCTCGTGCCTGCTATTGCAGTGAGGACTCGGCACAACCTAGCATGCCGGGCATTCGCTTCACCCCCATCCTCGGTAACCAGTCTTTTCGCCATGCCCCGTCCGCCGCGCCCCGCCAATCGTCGTCCCGCTGCCCGTCCCGCCCCTCGCCGAGTGGCCAAGGCGCCGCCGGCGCAGCCGAAGCTGATCCTGCTGAACAAGCCGTTCGACGTGCTGACGCAGTTCAACGACAGCGACGGCCGCGCGACGCTGAAGGACTTCGTCGAGGTGCCGGGCGTCTACCCGGCCGGCCGCCTGGACAGGGACAGCGAAGGCTTGCTGTTGCTGACCAACGACGGCCGCCTGCAGGCGCGCATCGCCGATCCGAAGCACAAGTTGCCGAAGACGTACTGGGTGCAGGTGGAAGGTGAGCCGAGCGACGAGCAGCTCGAGCAGTTGCGCAAGGGCGTGCAGCTCAATGACGGCCCGACCCTGCCGGCCGAGGCGCGGCGTCTGGATGAGCCGCAGTTGTGGGAGCGCGACCCGCCGGTACGCTTCCGCAAGTCGGTGCCCACGGCCTGGCTGGAACTGGTGATCCGCGAAGGACGCAACCGCCAGGTCCGGCGGATGACGGCAGCCGTCGGCCTGCCCACGCTGCGCCTGGTGCGCGTACGCATCGGGCCGTGGCAGCTGGATGGGCTGCAGCCAGGGCAGTGGCGGGAAGTCAGCCCCGAGCTCTGAGGCTTGGGCGAGGCGTCAGAAGCCGCCTTCGAGCCCGGCGACGACCACGGACTTGATCAGGAAGCCGAGCACGCCCAGGCCCAGTGCGAAGAACAGCACCATGGTGCCCATGCGGCCGGCCTTGGACTTCTTGGCGAGGTCCCAGACGATGAAGGCCATGAACAGGATCAGGCCGGTGACCAGGCCGTACATCATCCAGTCTTCGAAACTTTCGTTCATTACAGCTCCAGCCCGGTGCGGAGGTTGTCCGAGGGACGCCGGGACGCGGTGGTGGTGAAGAAGGCGCGCATTATACGCATGCGGTGCCTGCTCGTTCAGAGCCGTTCATAAAATGATCAGTTCCTGCCGTGGGACGGGCGGAGCGCCCTGGAATTTCCCGCCGCAGGCCGGTTGGCGGGGAATTTTGCGGTGGGGGGTTGGGTTTGACGGGAGGTGGGGTGCGGTGCTGTGTCGCAGGGTGGTTGTGCGTGGGCAAGCGATGCCTGCTTCGTGATTGGGTGTCCTGCGCCGCTTCGGCGTGCGCGGGGGCTCCTTGTTTCGCCCCCTCGGGCGACCTACTTTGGCAAACGCCCCAAAGTAGGCAAAGGTCTTGCCCCAATCATCCGGTTTTTCGCTTAGGCGAAAAATTCCCTCGTTGAAGCGCAGTTTCAGGGGCCCGCCGCGAAGGGCCATCCCTGGCCCATCGCGGCTCTC
>NZ_JACHLI010000048.1 GCF_014204515.1 Pseudomonas nitroreducens
GCCTGCATGCGCGTGCTGATCGTGAGGCTCAACGCAATGGTCAGGGATGGCACTCAGTGGCGAACGGAGAATGGGTGAAAGACAGTTGCTCCTACGAAAGAGGCATCGACGTCAGATCCGCACCGCCGTCCCGCTCACGCTGACCATCAACATGCTGCCATTCTGTCCCACCACCTCGTAATCCAGGTCGATGCCGACCACGGCATTGGCGCCCAGCTCCTGGGCGCGTTCCTGCAGTTCCTCGAAGGCGATCTCCCGCGCCCGCCCCAATTCCTTCTCGTACGCCCCGGAGCGGCCGCCGATGATGTCGCGCAGGCCGGCGAACAGGTCACGGAACACGTTGGCGCCGAGGATCGCCTCGCCGACCACGATGCCGCGGTATTCCTGGATGGTCTTGCCCTCGATGGTGGGCGTGGTGGTCAGGATCATGGGCTGGCTCCTCTGCTGGGCAAATCCAGCATAGCCGCGCACCCAGCGAAGGCCGCGCCGGCTGTGTTTCAGCATTTGGCGAAAATCCGTGGGCAAGCTTGTGATAAAGCTGTGGACAACCTGGTGGAAAATGACACTGCGATGACGCTTTGATGAATGAGCGAAAATCGCCGCCTATTTTCACTGAAGCCGCGTATTTCGTGGCTTCAAGACCTGGATAAGGCTGAAGTGGAGATCTCCACAATGGCTGTGGAGGCGCGCTTGTCCAACCTGTGGAAAAACTGTTGGGAGATGCCTGCGGAGCTGATCGGACGGGGCTTCGCGAAAGCTGGCTATTTCTTGATCAGTACAGCTTTTTCAAGCACTTGCGAGCCTGTGTAGCAATTTCGGCGGATTCCCTGTGCATGATCTCTCCAGCGCTATCCCCGGTTTATGTTGAGTCTCTTGTGCGCGTCCTGTGGAAAACATCGCCTGGGTCACGTTCGGCGGGCTTTCCACGAAGCTGTTCAAGGATTGACCAGTGGCGCCGGCAAACGACTGATCCACAGCGACTTTTCCCCAGTGGCGGGGGCTGCAGGAAACTTTCCACAATGCCTGTGGGGCGAATCTTTCAGAACGTGTGGACAACCTGTACCCAGATCGCTGCAGGCCAGGCGGGGCGGGCGTCCATCGCGTCAGTACGTTTTTTGAGCAAATGGCGAAAGTCGCGCCAATACTGGCTTGCGGCGAATTTTGCGCTGGGTTTTCCACATCCGCTGTGCAGCGTTCTGCCAGGAACTTGTGGGCGGTTTGTGGATGGATCGCTGGGAAGCCCGCGGCCGCTGGCCCGCGCCAGACTGGTCAATATTTGTCCAGGGTTGCAGGGCCGGCTGCCTATACTTGAAACACCCTGGGGGCGGGAGATTCAGCATGTCCAGTTACTCGGTGGAACAGATCCGCACCGTGGCCCTGGTCGGCCACGGCGACAGCGGCAAGACCCTGCTTGCCGAAGCGCTGCTGCAGCACGCCGGCGCCATCCCCAGCATGGGCTCACTGGAGCGCGGCGACACCCTGTGCGACTCCGACCCCCTGGAGCGCGAGTATCACCACTCCCTGGCCGCCGCCCTGGCGCACTTCGAGCACGAGGGCGCCCACGTCCGCCTGATCGACACCCCCGGCTATCCCGACTTCATCGGCCACGCGCTGCCGGCGCTGGCGGCGGTGGAAACCGCGCTGGTGGTGGTGAATGCGCAGAACGGCATCGAACTGACTACCCGCCGCATGATGGACTGGGCCGGCGAGCGCGGCCTGTGCCGCATGCTGGTGGTGAACAAGATCGACGCCGAGCGCATCGACCTGCCGGGTCTGCTGGCGCGTTTGCGCGAAGCATTCGGCAAGGAGGTATTGCCGATCAATCTGCCCGCCGAGAGCGGCGCGCGGGTGGCAGACTGCTTCTTCAATCCCGATGGCGCGGCCGACTTCTCCTCCGTGGCCGAGGCGCACCAGGCGCTGGTGGACCAGGTGGTGGAGGTGGACGAGGCGCTGATGGCGCATTACCTGGAGGAGGGCGAGGTGGCGCCCGAGGCGCTGCATGAACCCTTCGAACGTGCCCTGCGTGAAGGCCACCTGATTCCGCTGTGCTTCGTCTCCGCCCGCACCGGCGCCGGTGTGCCGGAGCTGGCGGATATCCTCGCGCGACTGGCGCCCAATCCCACCGAGGGCAACCCGCCGCTGCTCCTGCGCACCGACGACCAGGGCGCGGAGAATCCGGTGACCTGCCACCCCGATCCCAAGGCCCACGTGCTGGCCCATGTGTTCAAGGTGGTGATCGATCCCTTTGTTGGCCGTCTCGCGGTGTTCCGCGTACACCAGGGCACGATCCGCCGGGAAATGCAGCTGTTCGCCGGCGATGGACGCAAGCCGTTCAAGGTCGGCCACCTGCTGCGCCTGCAGGGAAAGAAGCACGAGGAGGCGCCGTGGCTGATTCCCGGTGACTTCGGCGCGCTGAGCAAGGTCGACGAACTGGAGTACGGCGTGGTGCTGCACGATTCCCACGACGAGGACCATATCCACCTCAAGCCCCTGGATTTCCCCACGCCCATGCAGGGACTGGCGATCGAGGCGAGCCGGCGTGGCGATGAGCAGCGCCTGGCGGAAATCCTTCAGCGCCTGCAGGCCGAAGACCCCTGCGTGCGCCTGGACTACAACGCGTCCACCCAGGAAACCGTGTTGCGCGGCATGGGCGAGATGCATCTGCGCTACCTGCTGGAGCGCATGGCCGGGCAGTACAAGCTGGAGGTGCAGACCCGTGCGCCCAGCGTGCCCTACCGGGAAACGGCGACCCGCAGCGCCGAGGGCCACAGCCGGCACAAGAAGCAGACCGGCGGGGCAGGGCAGTTCGGCGAGGTGTTCCTGCGCATCGAACCGCTGCCGCGTGGCGAAGGCTTCGCCTTCGTCGATGCGATCAAGGGCGGGGTGATTCCCGGCAACTTCCTGCCCTCGGTGGAGAAGGGTGTGCGCTCGGCGCTGGCGGCTGGCCCGCTGGCCGGCTTCCCGGTTGAGGATGTGAAGGTCACGGTCTACGACGGCAAGAGCCACTCGGTGGACTCCAAGGACATCGCCTTCCAGGCCGCCGGGCGCAAGGCCATGCTCGATGCGCTGCGCAATGCCGGCGGCATCGTGCTGGAGCCGGTGATGCAGATCGAGGTGACCACGCCGGACACCCATCTGGGCGATATCACCGCCGATCTTACCGGCCGCCGTGGCCAGGTGCTGGGCACCGAGTCGCTGTCGACCAGCGTCGCGCTGGTGCGCGGGCAGGTGCCGCTGGCGGAGCTGGACGGCTATGCCAACCGACTGAAGTCCATCACTGCCGGCCAAGGCCTCTACAGCCTTGCCGCCAGCCACTACAGCGCCGTCCCGCAGGACGTGCAGCAACGCCTGTCCAGTGGCTACAAGGCGGTCCCGGAAGAAGACTGAGCGAATGTGGATATTCGTCGCGGCGGTTGCCCGAAAAGGCCCGTGGCTGGGCGTCCGCGCGCTCCTGTCCGACGTTTTCGCCGACAGAGCGAAAGTCAGCTGGCATGCGGGTTGCAGACGGGATCGAGGCGGCCAGACGGTTCGGCCGGAGGTGTCTCCGGCCTTGCGCCGGAACACCTTCAGCCTGTGGATAACTCGGTGGGTAACGTGTGGGGCAGGTGGGGGCAGGCTGTGATCAGTACTCGATCACCACGTCGCCCTTGGGCACGCTGCAGCAGGACAGGATGTAGCCTTCGGCAACGTCTTCGTCGGTGATCCCGCCGTTGTGTTCCATCTCTACCTCGCCGGAACGCTTCATCACCTTGCAGGTGCCGCAGATGCCCATGCCGCAGGCCTTGGGAATGTGCAGGCCGAGCTGCGCGGCGGCGGCGTGGACGGTCTCGCCCGGCGCCACGCGGATGCTCTTGCCGGTCTCGCAGAACTCCACCAGGTTCTGCTCGGCCAGCGGCACGGCCGGCGCCTCGGCGGCTTCGGCGGCCAGTTCCTTCACGTCGGCGCGCACTTCCGGCGGGGTCGGGCCGAAGGCCTCCTCGTGGTAGCGCGACATGTCGTAGCCCTCGGCTTCGAGCAGGCGCTTGACCGCGTGCATGTAGGGCGTCGGCCCGCAGCAGAAGACTTCGCGCTCGAGGTAGTCCGGCGCCATCAGCTGCAGCATCGCCTTGTTCAGGAAGCCCCGGTAGCCAGCCCAGGACTCGCCCATCTCGTACTTCTCGCAGACCAGGTACAGCTTGAAGTTGTTGATCCGCGAGTTCATGTGCTCCAGCTCGCGGTGATAGATGATGTCCTTGGGTGTGCGCGCGCTGTGCACGAAGACCATGTCGACGTTGGCGTTGGTGTCGAAGAACCAGCGCGACATCGACATCACCGGGGTGATGCCGACGCCGCCGGAGAGGAACAGCACCTTCTCGGCGGGAAAATCGATGGCGTTGAAGTTGCCCACCGGCCCGTGCACCGGGATCTGGTCGCCTTCCTTGAGGTTGTCGTGCAGCCAGTTCGACACCTTGCCGCCGGGCACGCGCTTGATGGTGATGGAGAAGCTGTAGGGCACCGAGGGCGAGCTGGAGATGGTGTAGGAACGCATGATTGGCTGGCCGTCGATCTCCAGTTCCAGGGTGACGAACTGCCCAGGCTTGAAGAAGAACATGATCGGCGCGTCGGCCATGAAGCAGAAGGTGCGCACATCCCAGGTTTCCTGGATGGCCTTGACGCAGCGCACCAGGTGGCGGCCGTTGGCCCAGGTCTGGGTGTTGACCGGGTTGAGGAAGGTGTTCGTCGACATGCTGTCTCTCCGCGCACGCGGGCCGTGCTGGGCCTGATGGGGCAGCGCCGGGGCCCGTCTGTCTGCGTCGTCCGGACGCAGAAGGCTCGGGGCCTGTCGGCATGCCTGATGGGGCGGATTGTGTGCACGACGCCGGCCTGCGCATTTACCTGCCAGCGACATTTGCATGCTTATCGCGACCTGCCGCCTGGGGCGCGCCATTGCGCGTCGGGAAATGACGTGGCCGTGTCGCCCATGGATAAGGGTTCCTACGGGGCGCGGCCCCACACTCAGCCTCATGCCGAGCAACCCCCCAAGGTTGAACGAGACGGCGGGAAACGGCGCACTCGGCGCGCCTGGCACCTGCTGCAATTGCCCTGCGTGGCAAACCGTATCAGCCACTTATTTCCGCCAGCAGCCGATGCGGCTGCGGCATGAGGACCTAGCAATGGACGTCACCACTACCCTGAGTCTGGGCGACCCGCTGGAACCGGCCCGCAAGGCCACCGCCGAGATGCTGCGCAGCCGCGACCACAGCTTCTCGCTGCCGCAGCCCTTCTACAACGACGAGCGCCTGTTCCAGCTGGACATGCAGGAGATCTTCCACAAGGAGTGGTTGATCGCCGGCATGACCTGCGAGATCCCCGCCAAGGGCAACTTCCTCACCCTGCAGATCGGCGACAACCCGGTGATCGTTCTACGTGGCGCCGAGGGCAAGATCCACGCCTTCCACAACGTCTGCCGCCACCGCGGCTCGCGCCTGTGCGTCAGCGACAAGGGCAAGGTCGCCAAGCTGGTCTGCCCCTACCACCAGTGGACCTACGAGCTGGACGGCCGCCTGCTGTTCGCCGGCACCGAGATGGGCACCGACTTCGACATGAAGGACTACAGCCTGAAACCGGTGAACGTGAAGACCGCCGGCGGCTACATCTTCATCTCGCTGTCGGAGAATCCGCCGGCCATCGATGACTTCCTGCGTACGCTCGAGCACTACATGGAGCCGTACGACATGGAGAACACCAAGGTCGCGGTGCAGACCACGCTGATGGAAAAGGCCAACTGGAAGCTGGTGCTGGAGAACAACCGCGAGTGCTACCACTGCAACGGGTCGCATCCGGAGCTGCTCAACACCCTGCTGGAGTGGGACGACGTCACCGATCCGCGCGCCAGCCAGGCGTTCAAGGACCAGGTCGCCGCCTGTACCACCGCCTGGGAGGCCGAGAAGATCCCCTACGCCCATGAAAGCTTCGGCCTGCGCAACCGCATCGTGCGCATGCCGCTGCTGCAGGGCACCGTGTCCATGACCATGGACGGCAAGCAGGGCAGCAAGAAGCTCATGGGCCGCATCCAGAACCCGGACCTGGGCTCGATGCGCATCCTGCACCTGCCGCATTCGTGGAACCACTGCATGGGCGACCACCTGATCGTCTTTACCGTGTGGCCGATCAGCGCGCAGCAGACGATGGTCACCACCAAGTGGCTGGTACACAAGGACGCGGTGGAAGGCGTCGACTATGACGTGGCGCGCCTGCGCGAAGTCTGGGACGCCACCAACGACCAGGACCGTCGCCTGGCTGAGGAGAACCAGCGCGGCATCAACTCCACCGCCTACCAGCCGGGGCCTTACTCCAAGACCTACGAGTTCGGCGTGATCAACTTCCTCGACTGGTACAGCGAGCGGATGCTCAACAACCTGGGCGAGGAGTCCGCCCACGCCCGCCTGGTCGCCGAGAAGTAAGCCCCGCCCAACCAGCGCCCCCGTTCCCGGGGGCGTTTTCGTTATGCGCTGTCGTTACCGAGGAAGCCACGTGGACGCCATGCTCTTCTACAGCAGCTCCGCTTTCGTCACCGGCCTGGTGGCGTGGAACCTCTTTGCCTGCTGGCGCAAGCGCTGAATTTCGGCCGAGCGACGCGCTCGCCTGCCCTTTGTAGGAGCGAGCTTGCTCGCGAACCTCTTCCCGTAAGGCTCCGTGCCGCCGCCGTATCACCCTCTCCCTAACCCTCTCCCTGAAGGGAGAGGGGACTGTAAAGCATCAAGCGAAACTCTAAGCGAGCCGGCTACTCCGAGCAGCGCCGCGCCCCGCAATGAAGAGCGTTCGCGAGCAAGAACTGGGCGTCCCCCTCGCTCCCACAGGTTCTGTGCAGCCCGCAGTTCGTGACCTCCAGCCCCCACATTCCCCAGCACGACGCAAACGCTGTCGCCCGTGTCGTGAGGTTGACGCTTTCGGCACGACCCTGGTCGTTTTCGAACCGGGTCGCCTCCGGGGGCAGGGATATCCTGCCTGCAAAGCGTCGGCACAAGTCCCGTCGCACCAGCCTTGCCTGAATAGAGAGACGCCAAGATGAGCCCAGCCGAACTTCACGCCGACAGCATCGTCATCGATGGTCTGATCATCGCCAAATGGAACCGCGAGCTGTTCGAGGACATGCGCAAGGGCGGACTGACCGCCGCCAACTGCACCGTGTCGGTGTGGGAAGGCTTCCAGGCGACGGTGAACAACATCGTCTCCAGCAGCAAGCTGATCCGCGACAACAGCGACCTGGTGCTGCAGGTACGCACCACCGCCGACATCCGCAAGGCCAAGGAACAGGGCAAGACCGGCATCCTCTTCGGCTTCCAGAACGCCCATGCGTTCGAGGACCAGCTGGGCTACGTCGAGGTGTTCAAGCAGCTGGGCGTGGGCATCGTGCAGATGTGCTACAACACCCAGAACCTGGTCGGCACCGGCTGCTACGAGCGCGACGGCGGCCTCTCCGGCTTCGGCCGCGAGATCGTCGCGGAGATGAACCGCGTCGGCATCATGTGCGACCTGTCCCACGTCGGCTCGAAGACCTCCGAGGAAGTCATCCTCGAGTCGAAGAAGCCCGTCACCTATTCCCACTGCCTGCCGTCGGGCCTGAAAGAACACCCGCGCAACAAGTCCGACGCCGAGCTGAAGTTCATCGCCGACCACGGCGGCTTCGTCGGCGTGACCATGTTCGCGCCGTTCCTCGCCAAGGGCATCGACTCGACCATCGACGACTACGCCGAAGCCATCGAGTACGTGATGAACCTCGTCGGCGAGGATGCCATCGGCATCGGCACCGACTTCACCCAGGGCCACGGCCAGGACTTCTTCGAGTGGCTGACCCACGACAAGGGTTACGCCCGCCGCCTCACCAGCTTCGGCAAGATCGTCAACCCGCTGGGCATCCGCACCGTGGGCGAATTCCCCAACCTCACCGAGACCCTGCTCAAGCGCGGCATGCCCGAGCGCGTGGTGCGCAAGGTCATGGGCGAGAACTGGGTCAGGGTCCTCGGCGAAGTCTGGGGCGAGTAAGCCGCTTTTCCCCCTCTCCCTCCGGGAGAGGGCCGGGGTGAGGGCCAACCGCGCTCACCCGTAGTCCCCCTCATCCCCACCCTCTGCTCAGGCAAGAGGGAGCCAGAGAATTGGAGCGAAACACCATGGCCAAACACGCCCCCGAACTGCCCATCGAAGTCGACAGCGAAACCGGCGTCTGGACCACCGACGCCCTGCCGATGCTCTACGTACCGCGGCACTTCTTCGTCAACAACCACATGGGCATCGAGGAAGAGCTGGGCGCCGAGCGCTATGCCGAAATCCTCTACAAGGCCGGCTACAAGTCCGCCTGGCACTGGTGCGAGAAGGAAGCCGAGTGCCACGGCCTGGTCGGCGTCGAAGTCTTCGAGCACTACATGAAGCGCCTGTCCCAGCGCGGCTGGGGCCTGTTCCAGATCGAGCAGATCGATCTCGACAAAGGCACCGCCCAGGTGCGCCTGAAGCACTCGGCCTTCGTCTACGTCTACGGCAAGGTCAACCGCAAGGTCGACTACATGTTCACCGGCTGGTTCGCCGGCGCCATGGACCAGATTCTCCAGGCGCGCGGCAGTGACCTGCGCACCGTGGCCGAGCAGGTCTACAGCGGCTCCGAGGAAGGCCACGACGACGGCCTGTTCGTCGTCAAGCCGCTCTGACCTGATCTTCGTAGGAGCGAGCCTGCTCGCGAACCAGCGGCCCTCGGGGCCGCCAGACAACAAGAAACCTCTGATCCCGTGAGGATGCCGCAATGGCTTTCGAGGCAATGTTCCAGCCGATCCAGATCGGCAAGCTGACCATCCGCAACCGCGTGCTCTCCACCGCCCACGCCGAAGTGATCGCCACCGATGGTGGCATGACTACCGAGCGCTACGTGAAGTACTACGAGGAGAAAGCCAAGGGCGGCATCGGCCTGGCCATCTGCGGCGGCTCCTCGGTCGTATCCAGCGACAGCCCGCAGGAGTGGTGGAGTTCGGTGAACCTCTCCACCGACCGCATCATCCCGCACTTCCAGAACCTGGCCGACGCCATGCACAAGCATGGCGCCAAGATCATGATCCAGATTACCCACATGGGCCGCCGCTCGCGCTGGGATGGCTTCAACTGGCCGACCCTGATGTCGCCCTCGGGCGTGCGCGAGCCGGTGCACCGGGCCACCTGCAAGACCATCGAGATCGAGGAAATCTGGCGGGTGATCGGCGATTTCGCCCAGGCGGCCCGCCGCGCCAAGGCCGGGGGCCTGGACGGTGTCGAGCTGTCCGCCGTGCACCAGCACATGATCGACCAGTTCTGGAGCCCGCGCGTCAACAAGCGCACCGACGAATGGGGCGGTACTTTCGAGGGGCGGATGAAGTTCGGCCTGGAAGTGCTCAAGGCCGTGCGCCAGGAAGTCGGCGACGACTTCTGTGTCGGCCTGCGTATCTCCGGTGACGAGTTCCATCCGGATGGCCTGTCCCACGAGGACATGAAGCAGATCGCCAAGTACTACAGCGACACTGGCATGCTCGACTTCATTGGCGTGGTCGGCTCCGGCGCGGACACCCACAACACCCTGGCCAACGTCATCCCCAACATGAGCTTCCCGCCGGAGCCGTTCCTGCACCTGGCCGCCGGCATCAAGGAAGTGGTCAACGTGCCGGTGCTGCACGCGCAGAACATCAAGGACCCGAACCAGGCCACGCGCATCCTCGAAGGCGGCTACGTCGACATGGTCGGCATGACCCGTGCGCACATCGCCGACCCGCACCTGATCGCCAAGATCAAGATGGGCCAGGTCGACCAGATCAAGCAGTGCGTCGGCGCCAACTACTGCATCGACCGCCAGTACCAGGGCCTGGACGTGCTGTGCATCCAGAACGCCGCGACCACCCGCGAGTACATGGGCCTGCCGCACATCATCGAGAAGACCACCGGCGTCAAGCGCAAGGTGGTGGTGGTCGGTGGTGGTCCGGCCGGCATGGAAGCGGCGCGCGTCGCCGCCGAGCGCGGTCACGACGTCACCCTGTTCGAGAAGAAGGACCAGCTCGGCGGGCAGATCACCATCGCCTCGAAAGCCCCGCAGCGTGACCAGATCGCCGGCATCACCCGCTGGTACCAGTTGGAGCTGGCGCGGCTGAACGTCGACCTGCGCCTGGGCACCGGCGCGGACGCCGACACCATCCTCGACCTGCGCCCCGACGTGGTGGTGCTGGCCAACGGCGGCCATCCGTTCGTCGAACAGAACGAGCACTGGGGCGCCGCCGACGGGCTGGTAGTCAGCAGCTGGGATGTGCTCGACGGCAAGGTGGCGCCGGGCAGGAACGTGCTGGTCTACGACACCATCTGCGAGTTCGGCGGCATGTCGGCGGCGGACTTCCTTGCCGACAAGGGTTCCCAGGTCGAAATCGTCACCGACGACATCAAGCCGGGTGTGGCCATGGGCGGCACCACCTTCCCGACCTACTACCGCAGCATGTACCCCAAGGAAGTGATCATGACCGGTGACCTGATGCTGGAAAAGGTCTACCGCGAGGGCGACAAGCTGGTGGCGGTGCTGGAGAACGAATACACCGGCGCGAAAGAGGAGCGGGTGGTTGACCAGGTCGTCGTGGAGAACGGCGTACGTCCGGACGAGAGTCTGTACTACGCGCTCAAGCAGGGCTCGCGCAACAAGGGCCAGATCGACGTCGAGGCGCTGTTCGCGATCAAGCCGCAGCCGTGTCTCGCCGAGCCGGGCGACGGCTACCTGCTGTTCCGCATCGGCGACTGTGTGGCCCCGCGCAACACCCACGCGGCGATCTACGACGCGCTGCGTCTGTGCAAGGACTTCTAAGACACGCCTCGTGATGTCCGGTTGGCACGGACAGCCCCCTCTCCCTTCAGGGAGAGGGTTGGGGAGAGGGTGGTGGGCCGGGTGACTGAACCGACCGGAAACACCCTCTCCCCCCGCCCTCTCCCGCCAGCGGGAGAGGGAGCTTGTCCAGCGCCCCCTGAGGTCCCGTAGGGAGACCCATAACAATGCTCAACATCATCCTCCCCATCCTGCTCTTCGCCGCCCTCGGCCTTGCCGTGCTGGGCGCCGTGAAGCGCTTCTCGATGTGGCGCCGCGGCCGACCCGCCCAGGTCGACTGGCTCGGCGGCCTGCTGAAGATGCCGCGCCGCTACCTGGTGGACCTGCACCACGTGGTCGAGCGCGACAAGTACATGTCGAAGACCCACGTGGCCACCGCCGGCGGCTTCGTTCTGGCTGCGCTGCTGGCCATCCTGGTGCATGGTTTCGGCCTGCACAGCCGCATTCTCGGCTTCGCCCTGCTGGCCGCCACCGCGCTGATGTTCGGCGGTGCGCTGTTCGTCGCCAGGCGTCGCCTCGACCCGCCGTCGCGGCTGTCGAAAGGTCCGTGGATGCGCCTGCCGAAAAGCCTGCTGATGTTCTCGGCGAGCTTCTTCATTGCCACCCTGCCGGTGGCCGGCATCCTGCCCGAAGGTTTCGGTGGCTGGTTCCTCGCGGCGATCCTCGCGGTGGGCGTGGCCTGGGGCGTGTCCGAGCTGTTCTTCGGCATGACCTGGGGCGGCCCGATGAAGCACGCCTTCGCCGGCGCCCTGCACCTGGCCTGGCATCGTCGTTCTGAGCGCTTCGGAGGCGGTCGTTCCACCGGCCTCAAGCCGCTGGATTTGCAGGACCCGATGGCGCCGCTGGGCGTCGAGAAGCCCACCGATTTCACCTGGAACCAGCTGCTCGGCTTCGACGCCTGCGTGCAGTGCGGCAAGTGCGAGGCGATGTGCCCGGCCTTCGCCGCCGGCCAGCCGCTGAACCCGAAGAAGCTCATCCAGGACATGGTCATCGGCCTGGCCGGTGGCAGTGACGCCCACTTCGCCGGTTCCCCCTATCCGGGCAAACCGCTGGGTGAACACAGTGGCGGCCCGCACCAGCCCATCGTGGCGCTGGACGGCAAGGCGCTGGTGGATGCCGACACCCTCTGGTCCTGCACCACCTGCCGCGCCTGCGTCGAGGAATGCCCGATGATGATCGAGCACGTCGACGCCATCGTCGACATGCGCCGCCACCTCACCCTGGAAAAGGGCGCGACCCCGAACAAGGGCGCCGAGGTGCTGGAAAACCTCATCGCCACCGACAACCCCGGCGGCTTCGCCCCCGGCGGCCGGCTGAACTGGGCAGCGGACCTGAACCTGCCGCTGCTGGCCGACAAGCAGGAGGCCGACGTACTGTTCTGGGTCGGCGACGGCGCCTTCGACATGCGCAACCAACGCACCCTGCGCTCCTTCGTGAAGATACTCAAGGCCGCCCACGTCGACTTCGCCGTGCTCGGCCTGGAAGAACGCGACAGCGGCGACGTGGCCCGTCGCCTGGGCGACGAAGCCACCTTCCAGACCCTGGCCAAACGCAACATCGCCACCCTGGCCAAATACCGCTTCAAGCGCATCGTCAGCTGCGACCCGCACAGCTTCCACGTGTTGAAGAACGAATACGGCGCGCTGGGCGGCAACTACCAGGTACTGCACCACACCACCTTCATCGACGAGCTGGTGCAGAAGGGTGCGCTGAACCTCGGCCAGAGCAAGGCCGCCAGTGTGACCTACCACGACCCGTGCTACCTCGGTCGCTACAACGGCGAGTACGAAGCGCCACGCAACGTGCTCAAGGCCATCGGCATCGAAGTGAAGGAAATGGCCCGCTCCGGCTTCCGCTCGCGCTGCTGCGGCGGTGGCGGCGGCGCGCCGATCACCGACATCCCCGGCAAGCAGCGGATTCCCGACATGCGCATGGTCGACATCAAGGAGACCGGCGCCGAGGTGGTGGCCGTGGGCTGCCCGCAGTGCACCGCGATGCTCGAAGGCGTGGTCGCGCCGCGCCCGGAGATCAAGGACATCGCCGAACTGGTTGCCGAGGTCCTCATCGAGGCCACCGAGGTGCCGGCAAAAAAGCCCTCGCTGGCGCGCCGTGAAGAAGCGGTGGAGGTGCATTGATGAACTCGTTGCACAGACCTGAACCTGTAGGAGCGAGCTTGCTCGCGAACCGCCCAAACTTCGGTGCTGATCCGTTCGCGAGCGAGCTCGCTCCCACGAAAAGCACCTTCGCGCTGGAGGCTCTGTCATGAGCGACATCATCCGCCGCGACCCGCGTGCCGAGTGGATCGCCCGCAACCGCCTGCATCCGCTGCACGCGGCCATGCAATCGGCCCAGGGCGGCGAGAGTCGCTGGATGGGCCCCAACGGCGTGGTGCGCAAGAACCCCCACGCGGTGGGTTTCATCGGCCCGAACGGCATCAAGCGCATCGACCGCTCCGGTGGCCAGCAAGGCACCGGCGGCAAGCGCAGCAGCGCGGCGGAAGTCGTGCAGCTGCCGCTGCTGATCCTCGAACAGCCGGCGTTCCTGATTGCCGTAGTGCCGGACATGGTCGGCGGCCGTCTTTCCAGCCACGACCGCGACCTGCTGGGCCTGGCCCGCAAGCTCGCCGGCAGCGACGGCGCGGTGCTGGCCGTGGTGTTCGGTGAGCACAAGGAATCCGCTTTCGACACGGCCGGCGTCGACCGTCTGCTACAGATCGAAGGCAACGAGTACGATGGCTACGCCCCGGAACAACGGGTGCTGGCGCTGCGCTCGGTCAACAGCCAGTTCGCCCCGCGTCACTGGCTGCTGCCGGACAGCCGCAGCGGTGGCGGCGAGCTGGGTCGGCGACTGGCTGCCAGCCTCGGCGAACGCCCGGCAACCCGCGTCTGGCAGGCCGAAGGCGAGCGCTGCGTCGGCCGTGCCGGTGCCGGCCGGCAGGACCTGCACCGCGAGCTGCCACGGCTAATCCTGGCCGCCGCCGAGTGCGCCGAGCCGGTCAGCGAGACCCGCCACGAAGCCCGCGCCGTCGAGCTGGAGAGCAAGGTCGCACGCAACCTGCCGCGTATCGAGGACCTCGGCCCGGTAGCCGTGGACCCGGCGCAGATTCCCATGGCGGAGGCGGAGTTCATCCTTTCCGGCGGCAACGGCGTGAAGGACTGGGACCTGTTCCACCGCGCAGCCGTCGCCCTCGGCGCCACCGAAGGCGCCTCCCGCGTGGCGGTGGATGACGGCCACATGCCGCGTGGCCGCCAGGTCGGCGCTACCGGTACCTGGGTCACCGCGCGGGTCTATCTGGCGGTGGGCATTTCCGGGGCGATCCAGCACCTGCAGGGCATCGGCTCCTGCGACAAGGTGGTGGCGATCAACCTGGACCCGGGCTGCGACATGATCAAACGCGCCGACCTCTCGGTGATCGGCGACTCCGCCGCGATCCTCAAGGCGCTGATGGCCCTGGCCGAAGCCCATCGCAATGGAGCGGCGCGTGATGCGGCATAACAGCAGCAGGCTTCAGGCGGCAGGCTTCAGGCAAGATCGGTATGAAGCGCGGGCGCTCAACCCATTCGTAGGGCGGATAAAGCCGCAGGCTTTATCCGCCATCACGGCCCCATCGGCGGATAACGCTGCGCGTTATTCGCCCTACGTCGAGATTGCAGCATGAACGATCTGAACATCGTCGCCCTGGTCTCCATCGGCGCCCACCCGGCGTCCGGCCGTGCGCGTCGCGCCGAGCAGGATGCCCGCGCGGTGGAACTGGGCATGGGCCTCGCTGGCAAGCGCCTGCGCGTGGTGCATGCCGGTGATGCCGGCGAAGAAGCACTGCGCGGCTACCTCGGCATGGGCCTGGACGAACTGGCGGTGCTCGAGCAGCCCGCTGGCGCTGACGCTCTCCCTGCGCTGGCGGCCTATCTGGGCGACAGCGATGCGCAGCTGGTGCTCACCGGCACCCAAGCGGAAACCGGCGAAGGCTCCGGCATGCTGCCCTTCCTGTTGGCCGAGCGCCTGGGCTGGCCGCTGGTGGTCGGCCTGGCGGAAGTGGAGAAGGTGGAAGGCGGTAGCGCCCAGGTACTGCAAGCCTTGCCCCGTGGCCAGCGCCGCCGGCTGAAGGTGCGCCTGCCCTTCGTCGCCAGCGTCGACAATGCCGCCCCGGTCGCTCGCCAGAGTGCCTTCGGCCCGGCCCGTCGTGGTTACCTGGAAGCTCATGAAGTGGAAGTGGTGGATGACCCGCTGCTCGCCGAAGGTAGCCTGCAACCGGCGCGCCCGCGGCCCAAGCGTTTGAAGGTGATCAAGGCGAAGACCGGCGCCGAACGCATGAAGGCCGCGACTGCCAAGGCTTCCGGCGGCACCGGGCAGGTGCTCAAGGACGTCACGCCCGAGGCGGGCGCCGAGGCGATCTTCAAGCTGTTGCGCGAAGAGGGCGTGATTCGCGTGTGAGCAAGGCGTTGTCGGATAGCGATCGCGGACGGAGTCCGCTCCTACGCACGGAAATTATCGTAGGAGTGGACTTTGTCCGCGATTATTCGGTCCAAATTCCGGATGCGGGACGGAAATCATTGAAATGACACGAGAATAGTCTCGTAAGCTATTGAATTGACAGTATACGGCTTGTCAGAAGATCGCCGTTTTCACTGGCCCCGCCGCGCCCCTTTCTTTATCCTCCGCACCCTTTGAAAGGCTTTGCGGAGGCTCCCCATGCTCGATTCCACCCTCGAACAACTTGAACAGCTGGTTGCCGAACTGCTGCAGCAGAACGACGTGCTGGTGCAGGACAACGCCCAGGTGCGCGAAGAGCTGCTCAAGGCCCGTGAGGAAAACGACAGCCTGCAGCTGTCCCTGATGGAGCAGGAAGAGAAGCACAACGCGACCGCCACCCGCCTGCAGGCGCTGATCCGCCGCGTCAGCGACAGCCGCGCCCACGCATGAGTGGAGACGGCGTCCGCGTCCTGCGCATCCTCGGACGCGAATACAGCGTCCGCGCGCCGGCCGGTGAAGAGCGCCGGCTGCAGGACGCGGCCGCGCTGTTGCAGGCGGAGATCACCGCCAGCAAGAAGAAATTCCCCTACGTCACCAGCAATGAGCTGATGGTGCTTTCCGCGCTCAACCTCTGCGCCCGCCAGCTCGGCGGCGAGGATCAGGAGTGCGACGAGGCGGACGCCGTGGAGCGTATCGCCGCTCTCAACCGACGGATTCTCGATCACCTGCAAAGCCAGGACTGATCCCCGCGCGCCCTTTCCCGTTGTAGGAGCGAGCTTGCTCGCGAACCTCTCCTACAGCGGAATCGCCGGGAGCGATCGAGTTCGCGAGCAAGCTCGCTCCTACTGTTCTGCTCCCATGCGCCCTAGGTCGCTGCTGTCTTGTCATGGATGATTCCGTGCCTGTGCTTACCCCTCACCCCAGCCCTCTCCCTCAGGGAGAGGGGGCAGGCCGTGCCGGCTGACACCATGGCTTCATCCTGCACCGAACGGTCCCCTCTCCCTGTGGGAGAGGGCTAGAGTGAGGGCCGATCCAAGCTCAGAGTTATCCGGTAAGAGCAGACCACGGCCGCACTACCCAAATCACAGGCAAAAAAAGGGGACACCGGGGTAAGCGGTGTCCCTTCTAAAGGAGAGTGGGCCAGAAGGCCCCTCAACCGGTGAGACGTGGCGCTTCGGACAAGTCCGCCGCGCCGGGCATAAAAGAAGGGAGTGGGGGTAACCAATCCCTGAAAGGTGAGGGAGGAATACTCCCCCTCAACCGGTGAGATGTGCCCGGCTCGCGCCGGGCGGATGATCAGGCGCGCAGCGGAATCAGGCGCGGGGCGATCATGTTTTCCGGCAGCAGGATGTCGGCCAGGGTGGCTTCGTCCAGCAGTTGCTCCTCGCGAACCAGTTCCAGTACGCCGCGGCCGGTTTCCAGCGCGATCTTGGCGATGCGGGTGGAGTTCTCGTAGCCGATGTACGGGTTCAGCGCGGTGACCAGGCCGATGCTGTGCTCCACCAGCTGGTGGCAGCGCTCGACGTTGGCGGTGATGCCGGTGATGCAATGCTCGCGCAGCATGTCCATGGCGCGCTGGAGCAGGCGGATCGAGTCGAAGATCTTGTAGGCGATCAGCGGCTCCATCACGTTGAGCTGCAGCTGGCCGCCTTCGGCAGCGATGGTCAGCGCCAGGTCGTTGCCCATGATTTCGAAGGCGCACATGTTCACCGCCTCCGGGATCACCGGGTTGACCTTGCCGGGCATGATCGAGCTGCCCGGCTGACGCGGCGGCAGGTTGATCTCGTTGATGCCGGTGCGCGGGCCGCTGGACAGCAGGCGCAGGTCGTTGCAGATCTTCGACAGCTTGACCGCGGTGCGCTTGAGCATGCCGGAGAACAGCACGAAGGCGCCCATGTCGGAGGTGGCTTCGATCAGGTCGGCGGCCGGGACGACAGGCTGGCCGCTGATTTCGGCCAGGCGCTCGACGGCCAGCTTCTGGTAGCCGGGGTCGGCGTTGATGCCGGTGCCGATGGCGGTGCCGCCCAGGTTCACTTCGGTCAGCAGTTCCGGCGCCAGGCGACGCAGGCGGTCGAGGTCTTCGCCCAGGGTGGTGGCGAAGGCGTGGAATTCCTGGCCCAGGGTCATCGGTACCGCGTCCTGCAGCTGGGTACGACCCATCTTCAGTACGCCGGCGAATTCGACGCCCTTGGCAGCGAAGGCCTGGATCAGGCTGTCGAGGCTGGCCAGCAGGGTGTCGTGGCCGAGCAGCAGGCCCAGGCGGATGGCGGTCGGGTAGGCGTCGTTGGTCGACTGCGCCATGTTCACGTCGTTGTTCGGGTGCAGGTACTTGTACTCACCCTTGGTGTGGCCCATGGCTTCGAGCGCGATGTTCGCGATGACTTCGTTCGCGTTCATGTTGGTCGAGGTGCCGGCGCCGCCCTGGATCATGTCCACCACGAACTGGTCGTGGAAGTCACCGCGGATCAGACGGGCACAGGCTTCGCTGATGGCGGCGTGCTTGTCTGCCGGCAGGTGGCCGAGCTTGTGGTTGGCATCGGCTGCCGCCTGCTTGACCATCGCCAGGGCGACGACCAGTTTCGGGTAGTGCGACAGCGGCACACCGGAAAGGCGGAAGTTGTTCACAGCGCGCAGGGTCTGGATGCCGTAGTAGGCGTCAGAAGATACTTCGAGGGTGCCGAGGAGGTCTTTCTCGATGCGGAACGATGCAACAGGGGACATGACGTAGTTTGTCTCAGGAGGACACGGCCAGTGCCGCGATGCCCGGTAGACTAAGGATTTCGCCATTTGTCGGCCAATGCTGTTGGAGGCTGCCTCATGCACGAACGGCATAATGTATTCTGTGACGAACTGATGACGGCGAGCGTGTGGGTGTGCTACGCGAGCCGGAATCCTGTTCTGTCGATCAACCTGTGATCGCGTTGGAGTTGACGTGAATCTCGAAACCAAATGGCTGGAAGATTTCAGCACCCTGGCCACGACCCGCAGTTTTTCCCAGGCTGCTGAAAAGCGCTTTGTTACCCAGCCCGCGTTCAGCCGGCGCATCCGCAGCCTGGAGGACGCCCTCGGCCTGACCCTGGTGAACCGCCAGCGCACGCCCATCGAACTGACCGAGGCCGGCCAGCTGTTCCTGGTCACCGCCCGCGCGGTGGTCGAGCAGCTTGGCCAGGTAGTGCGCCACCTGCATCACCTGGAAGGCGGGCAGGGCGAGGTGTTGCAGTTCGCCGCTGCGCACTCGCTGGCGCTGGGCTTCTTCCCGGCGTGGATCGCGCGGTTGCGCTCCGAGGGCCTGAACATCGCCAGTCGCCTGGTGGCGACCAACGTCGGCGAGGCGGTGCATCTGCTGCGCGAAGGCGGCTGCGACCTGATGATGGCCTTCTATGACCCGGACGCCGCCTTGCAGATGGACCCGGAAGTCTTCCCCTCGCTGCACCTGGGCCGCACCGAGATGCTGCCGGTGTGCGCGGTGAACTCCGCCGGCGTGCCGCTCTACGACCTGGACAGCGGCCAGAGCGTGCCGCTGCTGGCCTACAGCGCTGGCGCCTTCCTCGGTCGCGGGGTCAACCTGCTGTTGCGCCAGCGCAACCTGCGCTACACCACCGTCTATGAGACGGCGATGGCCGACAGCCTGAAGAGCATGGCGCTGCAGGGCATGGGTGTGGCCTGGGTGCCGCGCCTGAGCATGGAGTCGGAGCTGGCGCGCGGTGAGTTGGCGCTGTGCGGCGGCCCGCACTGGATCGTCCCGCAGGAAATCCGCCTGTACCGCTGCGCCCTGGTGCGCAAGGCACAGATCCGTCTGCTCTGGCGCAAGCTGGAAGGCGGCCTGGGGCTGGACGAGACGCCCTGATCCGCAGACGGAGGCGGACGACCGGGGCTGTTCCGTTTATTTGATAAGCATTATCATTTGCGGCTTTCCAGGGTCTTCCCCTCGCGCCGGCTTCGGTGCGGACCGCTGGCGAGCCTGCATCCCACGATGTCCCATTCCGACCGCCCGGCCGACTCCCGCGCCGCGGACGCCCCGGCGCCCGCCGAAGCGCTGCCGCGCGAGGAATTCCTGCAGGTGTTCCTGTCCCAGCGCCCGCGCATGGAGGCTCTGGTACGCCGCCGCGTCGGCTGCCGCGCTACCGCGGCGGACCTGGTGCAGGACCTGTTTCTGCGCTTCTGGAAACGCCCGCAGGCGCCGGTGGAAGAACTCGCCAGCTACCTGCTGCGCAGCGCGCGCAATCTGGCCATCGATCACCTGCGCGGCGAGGATTCGCGCGGCCGCACCCTGAGCGCGCTACTCCCCGATGAGGATGACGCCCAGCCCTCCCCCGAACAGGCGGTGCAGGCCGGCGCCGAGCTGGACCTTATAGAAGACGCGTTGCGGCAATTGCCCGAACGCACCCGGCACATCTTCCTGCTCAGCCGCGTGCATGGCCGCACCTATGGCGAGATCGCCGCGGCCATGGGGCTTTCCCAGAGCGCGGTGGAAAAACATATGATGCGCGCCCTCGATGCCTGCAAGGCGAGTCTCGAACTCGCCGCGCCGGCCGATCGCCGTGGAGCCGCCAACCGATGAAGCCCGAAATCGCCACCTCGCCCGAGGACGCCCAGCGCCAGGCGCGCCAGTGGCTGCTGCGCTTGCAGGATCGCGGCGGCGAGGCCTGGCTGGGCGCATTCCAGGCCTGGCTGGCGGCCGATCCGCAACATGCCAGTGCCTATGCCGAGGTCGATGCACTCTGGCAGGCCAGCGCCAGGCCGGCGCAGCGCCTGGCGGCGGAGGAGGGCGATGCATTGAATGCCTATCTTGCCGCGATGGACCGCCCGGCTTCCCGGCGTCGGCCGCATGGCCACAGGCGTTGGACTTACCCGCTGGCCAGCGCCGCCTGCCTGCTGCTGATGCTCTGGGCCGGCGGCTGGTGGTCGCCGGGCCACTGGCTTGCCGACCTGTCCGCCGACTACGTCAGCGCGCCGGGTGAGGTCCGCGAGATCACCCTGGCGGACGGCTCGCGCCTGACCCTGGATGCCGACAGTGCCGTTGCCGTTTCCCTGGACGGCGAACAGCGCCGCGTCGACCTGCTGCGCGGTGCGGCGTCCTTTGCCGTGAAGCATCTGCCCAAACCCTTCGTGGTGCGTGCCGGCGAAGGCGAAGCGCGAGTGCTGGGCACCGAATTCGAAGTCCGTCGCCTGGGTGGACAGACCCGCATCACCGTCGCCGAAGGCCGTGTCTCGGTACGCGGCAGCCACGCGGTTGGCGTCCCGGAAGTGGTGCTCGGCGCCGGAGAACGCGTCGCCATCGATGGCACCCGTCTGGGCGAGGCACAGCCCGCCGACGCCCAGGCTGCGCTGGCCTGGCGCCAGGGTTGGCTGACCTTCTACCGCGCGCCGCTGGGCGAGGTGCTGGAGCGCCTGAGCACCTACTATCCGGGCCGCATAGTCCTGCTGGACAACGAACTGGCGCAGCGTCGGGTCAGCGGCAGTTTCCGCAGCGCCGACCCGCAGGCCGCGCTGGATTCGCTGCAGGCGGTGGTGGGCTTCCGTCAGCAGCCGCTGCTCGGGCGCTTCGTGCTGATTCGCTGAGCGCAGAAAATATTTTCGGAAAAGGGGTGAGGTACTGCGCCGGCTGCTCCGTGTAGTGGTCATGAATGCGATTTATTCGCATGTGTATCGACCTTTCGAGCAAGTGAGCCCCGATGACCCCGCTGCGCCGCGCTGTCCCCGAACTGTCCCTGAAACCGCTCGCCGCCTTCGTGCTCGGTGCCATTCTGGCCGCTGCGCAGGCACCGGCCGCCTTGGCCGAAGAAGCCGCTGCCGGCTCCGCGCTGCAGGCGAAATACGCTTTCGCCATCGCCGCCCAGCCGCTGCCCCAGGCACTCAGCGAGTTCAGCCGGGTGACTGGGCTGAGCGTGGTCTACACCGATGAGGCGCCCTACGACCTCAAGGCCCCGGCAGTCTCCGGCCAGTTCAGCGCCAATGACGCGCTGAATCGCCTGCTCGCCGGTTCCGGCTACCGCTTCCGTGCCCTCGACGGCCGCAGCCTGACCCTGGAACGCCTGCCCGCCGACACCCTGAGCCTCACCGACACCACCGTCACCGGCCAGGCCGCCTCCAGCAGCTACCAGCCGGCACCGGTAGCCTCCATCGGCCGTACCGACACGCCGGTGCTGGAAACCCCGCAGAGCATCGTCACCGTGCCGGCCCAGGCGCTGCGCGACCAGCAGCCGCGCAACCTCGACGACGCACTGGGCAACATCAGTGGCGTGACCCAGGCGAACACCCTCGGCGGGACCCAGGACGCGGTGATGAAGCGTGGCTTCGGCGACAACCGCGACGGCTCGATCATGCGCGACGGCCTGCCCTCGGTGCTGGGCCGCAACCTCACTGCCACCGCCGACCACGTCGAAGTGCTCAAGGGCCCGGCCTCGCTGCTCTACGGCATCCAGGACCCCGGCGGGGTGGTCAACGTGGTGAGCAAGAAGCCGCAGCTGCAGCAGTACAACGCCGTCACCCTGCGCGGCTCGACCTACGCCCATGGCAAGCAGGGCAGTGGAGCGCAGATCGACACGACCGGCGCGCTGGGTGAAAGCAACCTGGCCTATCGGTTGATCGTCGACCATCAGGACGAGAACTATTGGCGCAACTTCGGCCAGCAGCGCGAGACCCTCGTCGCGCCATCGCTGGCCTGGTACGGCGAGGACACCACGGTCAACCTCAGCTACGAACACCGCGAGTTCAAGACGCCGTTCGACCGCGGCACCGCCATCGACCCGCGCACCAACAAGCCGCTGGATATCCCGCGCACCCGCCGCCTGGACGAGCCGTTCAACATCACTGAAGGCCGCTCCGACCTGACCCGCCTGGACATCGAGCACCGCCTCGACGACGCCTGGAAGGCACACTTCGCCTACGGCTGGACCCGCGAAACCTACGACGACAACCAGGCGCGGGTGACCAAGGTGAACAGCAACGGCACCCTGACCCGCCGCACCGACGCCACTCACGGCGCGGTGAGCAGCGACAGCTTCGCCACCGCCGGCCTGAACGGCGACCTGCAGCTGGGTGGCTTCCGCCACGAACTGACCTTCGGCATCGACAGCGAGAAGCGCAAGATCTACCGCGCCGACCTGATCCGCGACACCAGGAACACCACCTTCAACTACCTCGATCCGGTTTACGGGCAGATATCCCCGGCCACCGCCGTCAGCCCCGGCGACAGCGACCAGACCGACAAGCTGCGCAGCGACTCGCTGTTCCTGCAGGACTCCTGGCACCTGGACGAGCACTGGATCCTGGTGGCCGGCGCGCGCTACCAGATGTACGACCAGTACGCCGGGCGTGGCCGGCCGTTCAAGGCCAATACCGATATCAGTGGGCAGAAGTGGGTGCCGCGGGCCGGGGTGATCTACAAGATCAACGACGAGATGTCGCTGTATGGCAGCTACACCCAGTCGTTCAAACCCAACTCCACCATCGCGCCGCTCTCCACCGGCGAGGTGATCGACTCGGCGATCCAGCCCGAGGAGGCCTCGTCCTGGGAGATCGGCGGCAAGCTCGACATCCCCGGCCGCGTCACCGCCAACCTGGCGTTCTTCGACATCCGCAAGCGCAACGTGATGGTCACCCAGCTCGAGGCCAACGGTGACAGCTACGTCAGCACCGCCGGCAAGGTGCGCTCCTACGGCGCCGAACTGGATGTCAGCGGCCAGCTGAGCGAGAGCTGGAGCCTGATCGGCAGCTACGCCTGGCTGGATGCGGAAGTGACCGAGGACCCGGTGCTGGAAGGCAACCGCCTGCAGAACGTGGCCAAGGAGACTGGCTCGCTGGCGGCGGTGTACGACGCCGGCGCGATCTTCGGCGGCGACAACCTGCGCCTGGGCGGCGGCCCGCGCTACGTCGGCAAGCGCGCCGGCGATCCGTCCAACTCCTTCGAGCTGCCGTCGTACACCGTCACCGATGCCTTCGCCAGCTACGACACCCGGCTGGGCGGGCACAACGTCGGCTTCCAGTTCAACGTGAAGAACCTGTTCGATCGCACCTATTACCCATCGGCGGCGAACAACCTTTACGTTGCCGTGGGCGAGCCGCGGCAGTTCGAGTTCTCCACCACTGTGGAGTTCTGAGGCGGGAGCGTCCTGCGAGCCGGTAAAGAGGCCGGGACGCTTTTGTAGGATGGGTGGAGTGCGACCGTAGAGTGCGGCGGCTACATCTCCACCACGATCCGCCCTTCGATCTGCCCGGCGCGCATGCGGTCGAGGATGGCGTTGATGTCGTCCAGCTTGCCGGCGGCGACGGTGGCCTTCACAAGGCCTTCGCCGGCGAAGTCCAGGGCTTCCTGCAGGTCCGCGCGGGTGCCGACGATGGAGCCGGTGATGTGCAGGCCCTTGAGCACCACGTCGAAGATCGGCGTGGGGAAGTCGCCCGGCGGCAGGCCGACCAGCGACACGGTGCCGCCGCGGCGAGCCATGCCGATGCCCTGGCCGAAGGCGCTGTTGGACACGGCGGTGACGACCACGCCGTGGGCGCCGCCGATATCGCGCTGCACCACTTCGACCGGGTCCTCCTTCTTCGCATTGACGGTCAGGCTGGCGCCGAGCTTGCGCGCCAGTTCCAGCTTGGCGTCATCCACGTCCACCGCCACCACGTGCAGGCCCATGGCCTTGGCGTACTGCACGGCGACGTGGCCGAGGCCACCGATGCCGGAGATCGCCACCCACTGGCCGGGACGCGCCTCGGTTTCCTTCAGCGCCTTGTAGACGGTGACGCCGGCGCAAAGAATCGGCGCAATCTCGGTGAAGCCGACATTCTTCGGCAGCAGGCCGACGTAGTTCGGGTCCGCCAGCACGTACTCGGCGTAGCCGCCGTTCACCGAGTAGCCGGTGTTCTGCTGGCTCTCGCAGAGGGTTTCCCAGCCGGTCAGGCAGTGCTCGCAGCAGCCGCAGGCGGTGTACAGCCAGGGCACGCCGACGCGGTCGCCTTCCTTCACCCGGGTGACGCCCGCACCGACAGCGGCGACGAAGCCGACACCCTCGTGGCCGGGAATGAACGGCAGGCTCGGCTTCACCGGCCAGTCGCCTTCGGCGGCGTGCAGGTCGGTGTGGCAGACGCCGGAGGCTTCGATCTTCACCAGAATCTGCCCGGGGCCGGGCAGCGGGACTTTGACTTCCTCGATCCGCAGCGGCTCGCCAAAGGCATGGACGACGGCGGCTTTCATGGTCGTGGGCAGGGTCGTGGACATTGCGCTCGCTCCTTGAAGGGTGAGGGACCTGCCCGTCCGGGCAGGATCGTGTCAGACGAGTCTGAGCCTCTGAGCCTAGGCCATCTTGAGCTGCGGCAAGCTTTTCCGAGGTCGTCGTAGGCCGTGTCGGTGCCGGAATGACGAAATCGGGACCAACGGTCATGCCCAGTGCACTGCGCCACATCCTTTGCGGTATACTGCGTCGCCTTCAAGCCGGCACTGCCCGCCGGTTTGGCCACGTACAAGCCACGCCCTCACGGAGTCGTGGCTTGTTGGTTTCTGACGCGCCCAAGAGCGCACTTGAGAGAGGCACGACGATGAGCGCACTGGTTGGCGTGATCATGGGTTCCAAATCCGACTGGAGCACCCTGAGCCACACCGCAGACATGCTGGACAAGCTCGGCATTCCGTACGAAGTGAAGGTGGTTTCCGCCCACCGTACGCCGGACCTGCTGTTCCAGTACGCCGAAGAAGCCGATGGCCGCGGCATCGAAGTGATCATCGCCGGCGCCGGCGGTGCCGCCCACCTGCCGGGCATGTGCGCCGCCAAGACCCACCTGCCGGTCCTCGGCGTGCCGGTGCAGTCCTCCATGCTCTCGGGCGTCGACTCGCTGCTGTCCATCGTGCAGATGCCCGCGGGCGTGCCGGTCGCCACCCTGGCCATCGGCAAGGCTGGCGCAACCAACGCCGCCCTGCTCTCCGCCAGCATCCTGGGCGCCAAATACCCGCAGTATCACGAGGCGCTGAAGCAGTTCCGCGCCAACCAGACCGAGACGGTGCTGGACAATCCCGATCCGCGCGAGGCCTGAGTACGACCATGAAGATCGGTGTCATCGGTGGCGGCCAGCTGGGCCGCATGCTGTCCCTGGCGGGCACTCCGCTGGGCATGAACTTCGCCTTCCTCGACCCGGCGCCGGACGCCTGCGCGCAAGCCCTGGGCGAGCACATCCGTGCCGACTACAGCGACCAGGACCACCTGCGCCAGCTGGCCGATGAAGTCGACCTGGTGACCTTCGAGTTCGAGAGCGTGCCGGCCGAGACCGTGGCCTTCCTCTCGCAGTTCGTGCCGGTCTACCCGAACGCCGAGTCGCTGCGCATCGCCCGCGACCGCTGGTTCGAGAAGTCCATGTTCAAGGACCTGGGTATCCCCACGCCGGCCTTCGCCGACGTGCAGTCCCAGGCCGATCTCGACGCCGCGGTGGCCAGCATCGGCCTGCCGGCGGTGATGAAGACCCGCACCCTGGGCTACGACGGCAAGGGCCAGAAGGTCCTGCGCAAGGCCGAGGACGTCAGCGGCGCCTTCGCCGAACTGGGCAGCGTGCCGTGCATCCTCGAAGGCTTCGTGCCCTTCACCGGCGAAGTCTCGCTGGTGGCGGTGCGCGCCCGCGACGGCGAAACGCGCTTCTACCCGCTGGTGCACAACACCCACGAGAACGGCATCCTGCGCCTCTCCGTGGCGAGCACCGACCACCCGCTGCAGGCGCTGGCCGAAGACTATGTCGGCCGCGTGCTGGACAAGCTGCAGTACGTGGGCGTGATGGCCTTCGAGTTCTTCGAAGTCGACGGCGGCCTGAAGGCCAACGAGATCGCTCCGCGTGTGCACAACTCCGGGCACTGGACCATCGAAGGCTCCGAGTGCAGCCAGTTCGAGAACCACGTACGCGCCATCGCCGGCCTGCCGCTGGGCTCGACCGCGAAAGTGGGCGAGAGCGCCATGCTCAACTTCATCGGCGAAGTACCGCCGGTGGAGCAGGTGCTGAACATCGTCGACTGCCACCTGCACCACTACGGCAAGGCCTTCAAGGCCGGACGCAAGGTCGGCCACGCCACCCTGCGCAGCGTCGACCTGCCGACGCTCAAGGTGCGCATCGCCGAAGTCGAGGCGCTGATCGCCAAGGGCTGAGGCTGCGTCGATCACGCTGGACATGAGAAAGCCGCGTCAATCGCTGACGCGGCTTTTTTCATGGGCGATTGGCAGAATGCTGTAAGGCCCGCGAAACACCTGCGCTCGCTCTGGCGCGCGGGAATACACGGAACGCGAGGCTTTCCTACACTGTCCCATGACACGCGCGAACCCACCGCGCACATCCCATAAGGAGGGACTGTCATGGGCTTCATCGGAACCATCGTCATCGGCCTGATCGTCGGACTCATCGCACGCTTTCTGAAGCCGGGCGACGACAGCATGGGCTGGATCATGACCATCCTGCTCGGCATCGGCGGCTCGCTGCTCGCCACCTACGGCGGCCAGGCCCTGGGCATCTACGCGGCCGGTCAGGCGGCAGGCTTCATCGGCGCAGTGATCGGCGCCATCGTGCTGCTGGTCATTTACGGTCTGATCAAGAAGAATTGACGGTGATTTCCGCCCCTCTCCCGCCATGGGGGAGGGCGCAGGAAGCTTATCCCGCCTGTGCCCGACCGGGCCATTCGAGTCCAAGATGCGCCGTACATTGCTCGCCTGCAGCCTCGCGCTGCTGACTTCCCTGGCGTCCGCCGCCGAACTTCCCGAAACCGACTGGCTGTCCCTGATGCCGCCCAGCGACCGCAAGGCGCTGGAAGACATGCCGGAAATCACCCACAACGGCCCCGAGGCCAACGGCACCTTCGACAGCAAGGGCGGCCTCAAGCAGCACGACAAGAAGCTGCCGCAGGTGATGTATTCGACCAAGACCGTGGCCGCCCTGAATGGCAAGGCTCTGCGCCTGGGCGGGTATCCGGTGCCGCTGGAGAACGATGCCAAGGGCCGTGTCACCGAATTCTTCCTGGTGCCCTATCCGGGCGCCTGCATCCACGTGCCGCCGCCGCCGCCGAACCAGATCGTGCTGGTGCGCTACCCCAAGGGCATCCGGATCGACGACATCTACAACCCGATCTGGGTCAGCGGCACGCTGAAGGTGGAGAAGGTCAGCAATGACCTGGCCGATGCGGCCTATGCCATCGACGACGCCAAGGTGCGGCCGGTGGAAGAGAGCGACCTGTAAGCGATTGCTCGCGTAGGAGCAACTGTCTTCTTCTGATCGCTTGTGCCTCGGATTTCCCCTCTCCCCCGCCCTCTCCCTTCAGGGAGAGGGCAGTCCCCGCGAAGAACTTTACGTAGGAGCGGACTCCGTCCGCGATGCTATCCGGCGCAATGCGGGGCCAATCGCGGACGGCGTCCGCTCTTGCGATATCGCGTGCCGTCAGGAGCGTAGGGCGAATAACCTGGAACAGGTTATCCGCCGGATTGTCTGCGGCGGATAACGCTGGCGCGTTATGCGCCCTACGGGAAGATCACGCCTGCAGCGGTTCGCTCCAGATCTCCACCTTCATGGTCTCGCTGCGCCCCGGCGCCACGCTCATCACGTCGTCCCAGACCCGCGCCGTCTCGATGCAGAGCATGCCCTGCCAGGCGTCGGCCTCGAACTGCGACAGGCGCGCGGCCTTGTCGATCCACGGGTTCCACACCACCGCCGAACGCGAGCCGCTGGCCTGGATGTGGATACCGCGCTCCCAGGCCGGATCGCGGATCACCAGTGGTTTCTCCACGTCCAGGTAGATGCGGTCGGTTTCCCCGGCGATGCGCACCACGCCGTGCTGCTCGCGCAACTCCCACTTCTCCAGGGTTTCCACGTAGCGGCAGCCCTGCAGTCCGTCGATGCTGGTCTGGCGCACGTCGCCCACGGCGAAGTAGGTGTGCAACGCCTGGCTGACCGGCAGCGGCGCATCGCCCAGGTTGTGGGTGGTCATCTCCAGGGTCAGGCGCTCGCCGAAGCGCATCACCAGCCCCAGCCGCGCCGAGTGCGGCCAGCCGGGCAGGCCATGGCGTGCGTCGAAGCTGAAGTGCACGGAGAGCTGGCCCAGTTCGTCGGCAATATCGTCCAGCTGCCAGTCCACCATGCGCACCAGGCCGTGGGCCGGCGCCTTGTCGCCCTGGTAGGCGGTGCGGATTTCCACCGGGTTGCGTTCCAGGTTGCCGAACCACGGCCAGCACACCGGCACGCCGCCGCGCAGGGACTGGCCGTGGCGGTATTCGGCGGTTTCGCTCAGCCACACCAGCGGCGGCTGCTCGTGGGGCTGGTAACTGAGCAACTGCGCGCCCTGTTGGGCGATCAGGGCTTCACCATGGGCGGTGTGGATGCGCCAGCAGGGCAGTTGGTCGATCTGCACCTGTTCGACGCGGGGAGTCTGGATGTCGCTGCTCATGGTGGTCTCCGGAACTGCGCTGCGAAAGGGTCAGTATCACCGATCCTTCGCGCAGCAGGCAGTTCCCGGAGAATGAAAAGATCAGCCCTGGCGCAGGTCTTCGAGCCGTTTGCGTTGCTGACCGTCGGCATCCAGGTTGGACGCGTCCAGCCAGCGCTCGAAGGCGTGCTGGCAGCGCGGCCATTCGCTGTCGATGATGGAGAACCAGGCGGTGTCGCGGTTGCGGTCCTTGACCACGGTGGCCTGGCGGAAGGTGCCCTCGAAGGTGAAGCCCAGGCGCGCGGCGGCGCGCATGGAGCGGGCGTTGAGTGCGTTGCACTTCCATTCCAGGCGCCGATAGCCCATCTCGAAGGCCCACTTCGCCAGCAGGTAGACCGCTTCGGTGGAAGCGGGCGAGCGCTGCATCACGCGGCCATAGGCGATGTGGCCGATCTCGATGCTGCCGTCCTTCGGGAATATCCGCAGGTAGCTGAGCAGACCGACCGCTCGGCCGCTCGCGCGATCGATCACGGCGAAGAACAGCGGGTCGTTGCTCGCCGCGTTGCCCGCCAGCCAGGCATCGAAGGGCGCGCGCTCGGGGAAGGGGCCGTAGGGCAGGTAGTCCCACAGCACCGGGTCGGAATCCGGGCCTTGCAATGCCTGCCACAGATCATCGCCGTGGGTGGCGACGTCCAGCGCTACGAGGTTGATGTAGCGACCGGTCAGGGTGCGGCGTTCGGGGCTGGCGGCGGGGCGCCAGTTCAGCAGGGGTTGGTCGTTCATGGGCGCTCCGGCTCAGAGAATCTTGCGGTACTGGACGAACCCGGAGCGGTCGGCGATCCGGTCGTAGAGGAACATGGCGTCGGTGTTGCTCTCGTGGGTCAGCCAGTGCACCCGTGCGGCGCCGTTGGCGCGGGCGTCGGCGTAGACGTACTCGATCAACTGCGCACCGATGCCGCCGCCGCGCTGGCCTTCGGCGACGTACAGGTCCTGCAGGTAGACGTAGTCGCCTTGGGTCCAGCAGGAACGGTGGTAGATGAAGTGCACCATGCCGATGGCCACGCCGTCGCGCCAGGCGAGGGCGGCATGCATCGGTTCGGCCGCGTCGAGGAAGCGCTGCCAGGTGACGGCCGTGGTGGCCTCGTCGATGGTGGTCTTGTAGAAGTGCTGGTAGCCCTGCCAGAGCGGCAGCCAGGCGGCGTGATCAGCGGCGCTGATCGGGCGGATCTCGATGGCGGAAGACATGGTGAAGGCCTTGTGTGCGTTGGAATGCTTCCAGCCTAGGTCGGGAATTGGTTCTGCTAAAGAGCCATTCATGGTGAAATCAAAGGAACCATTGCCGCCGTCTGGAAGCCGACTCCATGAGCGTCCCGTTGCCCTTCAATCCCTCCGGTATCCGCCTCGATCCGGCTCGCCCGTTGGGCGTGCAGCTGTTCCAGGCGTTGCGCGAGCGCATCCTCGACGGGCGCCTGGCGGCGCGTTCGCGGTTGCCGGCCAGCCGCGACCTCGCCTCAGCGCTGGGGGTCTCCCGCAATACCGTGGTGCGCGCCTACGAACAGCTCTACGCCGAGGGATACATCGAGGGCCGCACCGGCGACGGTACCTATGTGGCCGAGCGGGTGCAGCCTTCGGTTGACACCGTGCGCAACGAAGCACGCAGCCCGGATGCGCCGTCCCTGGAGCGCCTTGCGCGGCACCATCTGCCCATGCCGCCGACGGGTGCGCCGCGCGCTTTCCGCGTGGGCGTGCCGGCCTTCGACCTCTTCCCCTTCGATACCTGGGCGCGGCTGCAGGCGCGCTTCTGGCGTGATCCGCCTCTGGATTGCCTGGGCTACGGCGACCCGGCCGGCGAGCAGCGTCTGCGCGAGCTGGTCGCCGCCTACCTGCGCAGCACTCGCGGCCTGCATTGCGATGCCGGGCAGATCATCATCACCAGCGGCGCCCAGCAGGGCATCGCGCTGTGCGCCCAGGTGCTGCTGGCCGAAGGTGATGGCGCGGCCATCGAGAACCCCGGTTACCGCGCCGCCGGCCACGCCTTCGCCACGGCGGGCGCGCGCCTGCATGGCGTGCCGGTGGATGCCGATGGCCTGTGCACGGAGCAGTTGGCCCGGTTGCCGGATTGCCGGCTGGTGTATGTCACGCCCTCGCACCAATACCCCACCGGCGTGACCCTGTCGCTGGCGCGGCGCCTGGAGTTGCTGGAGTGGGCCGAGCGCAGCGGCGGCTGGATAGTCGAGGACGACTACGACGGCGAGTACCGCTACAGCGGCACCCCGCTGATGCCGCTGGCCGCGCTGGACCGCCATGACCGTGTGCTCTACGTCGGCACCTTCTGCAAGATCGCCTTCCCGGCGCTGCGCCTGGGCTACCTGGTCGTGCCACCGGCGCTGGCGCAGGCCTTCGCCCGCCGCCGCGCGCTGGACGTGCGTCACTCCGAAGTCGGCACCCAGCGGGTGATGGCCGACTTCATCAGCGAAGGACATTTCCAGCGTCACGTCCGCCGCATGCGCCGCGCCGCCCGCAGTCGCCGCGATGCCCTGCTGCGTGGCTGGCCGGAAGTCGCCGGGTGCGCGCCGATGCCGGCGGTGGAGGCGGGACTGCACCTGTGCGTGCGGGTCGACAGCCGCGCGCGTGAGCTGGAGCTGGTGCAGCGCGCGGCGGCGGTTGGTGTGGAGGTGAATGCGCTGAGCGATTACTGGCTGCCGGATTCTGATGAGCCGGAAGATCAGCGCGCCGGACTGGTGCTGGGCTTTGCGGCAGTGCCGGAGGCGCGAATTGCCGAGGCGCTCAAGGCATTGCGCAAGGTCTGGCGCTAAAGAGCCCCTCTCCCTGGCGGGCGCGTTCAGCTTCCGCGCAGATGACAATGTCAGAGCGTAGGGCGAATAACCGTGCACGGTTATCCGCCGTCGGATCTCAGACACCTCGCGGGGGGCGGATAACGCTTGGGGCGTTATTCGCCCTACGTTTTCCCAGTGGCTTGTAACTTCCGGCTATTTCCTTAGCTGCCTTACGAAGTTGGCGACAGGCGCTACGCTCCCTAGAATATCGCCCCTCTCGAAAATACCCCGGAGCCGCCATGAGCCTAGCCCTGTCCACCGTCCCCGAGCGCAAGTCGACTGCGCCCTGGGTCGCCTCCTCCTGCTGCTGGCGGGTGCTCTGTTCCTCGCCCAGGTGGTGAGCGGTCGGCAGGCACTGCTGTTCCTGGTCGGCGGTGCGCTGGGGCTGACGCTCTACCACGCGGCCTTCGGCTTCACCTCGGCCTGGCGCGTGTTCATCCGTGAACGCCGTGGCGCCGGCCTGCGCGCGCAGATGGTGATGCTGGCGCTGGCGGTGCTGCTGTTCTTCCCGGCGCTGGCGGCTGGCACCTTGTTCGGCGAACCGGTGAAGGGGCTGGTTTCGCCGGCCGGGACCTCGGTCATCGTCGGCGCCTTCATCTTCGGCATCGGCATGCAGCTGGGCGGCGGTTGCGCCTCTGGCACCCTGTTCACTGTCGGTGGCGGCAACGCGCGGATGCTGGTCACGCTGCTGTTCTTCATCATCGGTTCGGTGGTCGCCACCCACCACATCGGCTGGTGGTTCGCCCTGCCGTCGCTGCCGCCGACCTCCATCGTGCAGTCCCTCGGCCTGTTCCCGGCGCTGGCGCTGAGCCTGACACTGTTCGCTGCCATCGCCGCCATCAGCGTGGTGCTGGAGCGCCGTCGCCATGGCGTGCTGGAGCTGATCGCCAGTAACGGCGAGAAAGGCATCGGCCGCTTCTTCCGCGGCCCCTGGCCGCTGGTGTGGGGCGCGGTGGCGCTGGCGCTGCTGAACTTTGCCACCCTGGCGCTGGCCGGGCGCCCGTGGGGTGTCACCTCGGCCTTCGCCCTGTGGGGCGCGAAGGCGGCGGAAAGCCTGGGCATCGCCGTCGACCAGTGGGCCTTCTGGCAGGTCGACGCCAACGCCAAGGCGCTGGCCGCGCCGGTCTGGCAGGACGTCACCAGCGTGATGGACTTCGGCATCATGATCGGTGCGCTGCTGGCTGCCGGGCTTGCCGGTCGTTTTGCGCCGAGCCTGAAGATTCCCGCGCGCTCGCTGATCGCCGCGGTGATCGGTGGCTTGCTGCTGGGGTACGGCGCGCGTCTGGCCTACGGCTGCAACATCGGCGCGTACTTCAGCGGCATCGCCTCCGGCAGCCTGCATGGCTGGCTGTGGCTGGTGGCGGCGTTCTTCGGTAATGCCGTGGGTGTGCGTCTGCGGCCGATCTTCTTCCCCGCCGAGCGCGTGGAAGAGCGCCTGACCGGCTGCTGAGTCAGGCTGGGCGGGGCGTTTCGCGCTCCGCCCAGTAGGTCTGTTTGTGGCCATGGGCCTGGTAGTCCCGCGCCAGGGCTTCGGCCTCGGCGCGGCTCAGCTGGCGGCGCATGATGAAGCGGTTGCCGTTGTCGTCCAGGCGCAGCAGGCACCAGTCGCGCTCCTCAGGCATTGAAGGTCGAAGTCTTGCGCAGGCGCAGCGCGAGCAGGATCAGCAGGGCGCCGAAGAACATCGAGTAGGCGCCGATCACCCAGGCCACGGCGATCGCCCCGGCTCCGGGGTTGGCGATCATCAGCACGCCGAACAGCACCGACACCGCTCCGGAAAGTCCCAGCCACCATTCGTTCTGCAGCGCCTTGCGCAGACGGATCGCAGCGATGATCTGCAGCACGCCCATCACCAGCGCCCAGCCGGCGATCAGCATCAGCAGGCCCAGGGCCGTCAGCTGCGGCCAGAGGAAGGCGACCAGTCCGGCGGCGATGCCCAGCAAGCCCACCAGCACCAGCGGCCACAAGGGCCGGCCGGATTCGCGCATCTGCGCGGCGGCGATCAGGGTGAACAGCCCGTCGACGAAGGCGTAGGCGCCGAAGAACAGCACCATCACGGTCAGCACGATGCCCGGCCAGACCATGGCCAGGATGCCGAACAGCAGGGCGGCCACGCCGCGCAGGGCGATCCATTTCCAGTGGCGGCCCAGGGCCTGCCAGAGCGGGTGTTGCGACATGGCGACGATCCTCTTCGCGGATATGGCTGAAACCATAGCCCTGACCACTCCGCCGCGCATGATTCCTACTGAAGAGCCCAAAAGAAAGCCCGGCACGGGGCCGGGCTGTGGAAGGCCCGTCGCAACGGGCGGGTGCCGTCTGGCGACGTCACCGGGGAGAGCGGCTGCGACACATCCGGCGCGGATTCTGCGATCCTTGCGGGTTGGAATGCGGCGTAGCGATGAACGGTACGGGCTCCCGCCATGCGGGCGCCTCGAAGGAGTTGATGCCACGCAGCATATTCTTAGTTGATTGAGCGTTCAATAAAAAACGAATAGACTGGCCCACAGTTTCGCCGGACGGCACAGGTACGCCCGGTGATGAGGAGATTGAAAATGCCCAAGGTCGGTATGCAGCCGATTCGCCGCTCCCAGCTGATCCACGCGACCCTCGAGGCGGTGGACCAGGTGGGCATGAGCGACGCCAGCATCGCCCTGATCGCCCGCCTGGCGGGGGTCTCCAACGGCATCATCAGCCACTACTTCCAGGACAAGAACGGGCTGCTGGACGCGACGATGCGACATTTGATGTCGGCCTTGAGCAAGGCTGTCGCCGAGCGCCGCGCTACCTTGCGCAACGACGAACCGCGCTCGCACCTGCGGGCGATCATCGCCGGCAACTTCGACAGCTCGCAGGTCAACGGCCCGGCCATGAAGACCTGGCTGGCGTTCTGGGCCAGCAGCATGCACCAGCCGCAGCTGCGCCGCCTGCAACGGATCAACGATCACCGGCTGTATTCGAACCTGTGCAGCCAGTTCCGCCGCGAACTGCCGCTGGCCCAGGCCCGCAGCGCCGCTCGCGGGCTGGCCGCGCTGATCGACGGCCTCTGGCTGCGGGGCGCGCTCTCGGGCGACGCCTTCGACACCGAGCAGGCGTTGGCGATTGCCAACGACTACCTCGACCAACAACTGGCCAAGCGCCCCGGATAGCGGGCGCAGCCTTGCGCTGACACCGACAAGAGAGGACCACCGCACCATGGCTCGATTCGAAGTACAGAAGCTCTACATTGGCGGTCGCTACGTGGAAGCCACCAGCGGCGCCACCTTCGAGACCATCAATCCGGCCAACGGTGAAGTCCTCGCCCAGGTACAGCGCGCTTCCAGGGACGACGTCGAGCGCGCCGTGCAGGCGGCGGTGCAAGGGCAGAAAGTCTGGGCGGCAATGACCGCCATGCAGCGCTCGCGCATCCTGCGCCGCGCCGTGGACATCCTCCGTGAACGCAACGACGAACTCGCCGAGCTGGAAACCCTCGACACCGGCAAGCCGCTGGCCGAGACCCGCTTCGTCGACATCGTCACCGGCGCCGACGTGCTGGAATACTACGCCGGCCTGGTGCCCGCCATCGAAGGCGAGCAGATCCCGCTGCGCGAGACCAGCTTCGTCTACACCCGCCGCGAGCCGCTGGGCGTGGTCGCCGGCATCGGCGCCTGGAACTACCCGATCCAGATCGCCCTGTGGAAATCCGCCCCGGCCCTGGCCGCCGGCAACGCGATGATCTTCAAGCCCAGCGAAGTCACTCCGCTGACCGCGCTCAAGCTCGCCGAGGTCTACACCGAGGCCGGCCTGCCCGATGGCGTGTTCAACGTGCTCACCGGCAGCGGCCGCGAAGTCGGCCAGTGGCTGACCGAGCACCCGCTGATCGAGAAGATCTCCTTCACCGGCGGCACCTCCACCGGCAAGAAAGTCATGGCCAGCGCGTCCAGCTCCTCGCTCAAGGAAGTCACCATGGAGCTGGGCGGCAAGTCGCCGCTGATCATCTTCGAAGACGCCCACCTCGACCGCGCCGCCGACATCGCGGTCATGGCCAACTTCTTCAGCTCCGGCCAGGTCTGCACCAACGGCACCCGCGTGTTCATCCCGCGCAACCTGCAGGCGCGCTTCGAGGCCAAGGTGCTGGAGCGCGTCAAGCGCATCCGCCTGGGCAACCCGCAGGACGAAAACACCAACTTCGGCCCGCTGGTGAGCTTCCCGCACATGGAGAGCGTTCTCTCCTATATAGAGTCCGGCAAGGAACAGAAGGCCCGCCTGCTGTGCGGTGGCGAGCGCGTCACCCAGGGCGAGTTCGGCAAGGGCGCGTACGTCGCGCCGACCGTGTTCACCGACTGCCGTGACGACATGACCATCGTCCGCGAGGAAATCTTCGGGCCGGTCATGAGCATTCTCGTCTACGACACCGAGGACGAGGCCATCCGCCGTGCCAACGACACCGAGTACGGCCTCGCCGCCGGCGTCGTGACCCAGGACCTGACCCGCGCGCACCGGGCGATCCACCGCCTGGAAGCGGGCATCTGCTGGATCAACACCTGGGGCGAGTCGCCGGCCGAAATGCCGGTTGGCGGATACAAGCAATCGGGTGTCGGTCGTGAGAACGGCCTGACCACCCTGGCTCACTACACTCGCATCAAATCCGTACAGGTAGAGCTGGGCGACTACACCTCGGTGTTCTGATCGCCGCGATCGAGCCATGAAAGGCCGGTCGCAGGCATGACTCCCTGACCACCGGCCATCCCGAACACGCAGACACCGGCGCGCACGCGTCGCGGGCGGTGTCATGCCTGAAAAAGAGGAAGGCCTGCATGTCCCAGGAATACGACTACATCATCATCGGCGCGGGTTCCGCCGGTAACGTACTGGCAACCCGCCTGACCGAGGACGCCGACGTCAGCGTCCTGCTGCTCGAAGCCGGCGGCCCGGACTACCGCGCCGACTTCCGCACGCAGATGCCCGCCGCGCTGGCCTACCCGCTGCAGGGCCGCCGCTACAACTGGGCCTATGTGACCGACCCTGAGCCGCACATGAACAACCGCCGCATGGAGTGCGGACGGGGCAAGGGCCTGGGCGGCTCCTCGCTGATCAACGGCATGTGCTACATCCGCGGCAACGCCATGGACTTCGACGGCTGGGCGCAGGACAAGGGCCTGGAAGACTGGACCTACCTCGACTGCCTGCCGTACTTCCGCAAGGCCGAAACCCGTGACATCGGGCCCAACGATTACCACGGCGGCAGCGGTCCGGTGAGCGTCACCACACCCAAGGCCGGCAATAACCCGCTGTTCCACGCCATGGTCGAGGCCGGTGTGCAGGCCGGCTACCCGCGTACCGAGGACTTGAACGGCTACCAGCAGGAAGGCTTCGGCCCGATGGACCGTACCGTCACCCCGCAGGGTCGCCGCGCCAGTACCGCCCGTGGCTACCTGGACCAGGCCCGCGAACGGCCGAACCTGACCATCGTCACCCACGCGCTGACCGACCGCATCCTCTTCAGCGGCAAGCGCGCCATCGGCGCGACCTATCTGCATGGCGACGACAACGCGTTGAAAGAGGTTCGTGCGCGCCGTGAAGTGCTGGTGTGCTCCGGCGCCGTCGCCTCGCCGCAATTGCTGCAGCGCTCCGGCGTCGGCCCGTCCGCCCTGCTGCGCGACCTCGGTATCGAAGTGGTGCATGACCTGCCCGGCGTCGGCCAGAACCTTCAGGACCACCTGGAGATGTACCTGCAGTACGCCTGCAAGCAGCCGGTGTCGCTCTATCCGGCGCTGCAGTGGTGGAACCAGCCGCAGATCGGCGCCGAGTGGATGTTCCTGGGTACGGGGCTGGGCGCGAGCAACCAGTTCGAGGCCGGCGGATTCATCCGCAGCCGTCCGGAATTCGAGTGGCCGAACATCCAGTACCACTTCCTGCCGGTGGCGATTAACTACAACGGCAGCAACGCGGTGAGCGAACACGGCTTCCAGGCCCACGTCGGCTCCATGCGCTCTCCCAGCCGCGGGCGGATCAATGTGACCTCCCGCGACCCGCGCAAGCACCCGAGCATCCTGTTCAACTACATGTCCTGCGAGCAGGATTGGCAGGAGTTCCGCGACGCCATCCGCATCACCCGCGAGATCATGAACCAGCCGGCGCTCGATCCTTATCGCGGCCGCGAGATCAGCCCGGGCCTGGACAAGCAGAGCGACGCCGACCTGGATGCTTTCGTCCGTGAACATGCGGAAACGGCTTTCCACCCGTCCTGCTCCTGCAAGATGGGCGAGGACGACATGGCGGTGGTCGACGGCGAAGGCCGCGTGCACGGTATGGAAGGGCTACGGGTGATCGATGCGTCGATCATGCCGCTGATCATCACCGGCAACCTCAACGCCACCACCATCATGATGGCCGAGAAACTCGCCGATAAGGTGCGCGGTCGCCCGGCACTGCCACGCAGCACCGCCGACTACTTCAAGGCGGAAGGTGCGCCAGTGCGCGGCAAGCCGCAGCGCTGATTCTCTAAAGCAGAGACGAAAACGCCGGCGAGAGAGCCGGCGTTTTCAGTTATCAGCCACGACGCGGAGGAACCGTACGGGTGCGGCCGCTGCCGTCGATGGCGACGAAGACGAACACCGCCTCGGTGACCTTGCGCCATTCGCTGGACAGCGGGTCATCGCTCCAGACTTCGACCAGCATGCGGATCGAGCTGCGGCCCACTTCCAGGGTCTGGGTATAGAAGGAGAGCTGCGCGCCGACAGCGACCGGGACCAGGAAGGCCATGCGGTCGATGGCTACCGTGGCCACGCGGCCTCCGGCAATGCGGCTGGACATGGCGGTGCCGGCAAGATCCATCTGCGCCACCAGCCAGCCACCGAAGATGTCGCCGAAGCCGTTGGTCTCGCGCGGCAGGGCGGTGATCTGCAAGGCCAGGTCGCCCTGCGGGATGGGATCTTCTTGTTCAAGCTCGATCATAGGTAAGGGCCTCTTGCCCCCGGCGTACTCATGGTGAGGTTGTGGAAAAACTCTCCCAAGACACCTGCCGGCGCAAGGCCTTGGGACAGCTTTCGATCGGCCCGCGCACATTATATAGAGGGCGGGCCGGCACGACGACCGCGGCATTTCGAGAAACTGCCGTAGGTGCGGCCGCTGTGTCGCTATCGCGCAATTTGCTATGGTGCGGCACCTGCGGCTGCCGGCCGCAGCTTCCTTGCCTGCAGAGATAATAAGCACCATGCCTTCTGTGAACGCTCCTGCCGCGCCCGCGTCACGTCCGTTGACCCGCAGCGACTACAAGACTCTTTCGCTGTCCGCCCTGGGCGGCGCCCTGGAGTTCTACGACTTCATCATCTTCGTGTTCTTCGCCACCGTGGTCGGCAAGCTGTTCTTCCCCGCCGACATGCCCGACTGGCTGCGCCAACTGCAGACCTTCGGCCTGTTTGCCGCCGGCTACCTGGCCCGTCCGCTGGGTGGTGTAGTCATGGCGCACTTCGGCGACCTGCTGGGCCGCAAGAAGATGTTCACCCTGAGCATCTTCCTGATGGCCGTTCCCACCCTGATCATGGGCCTGCTGCCGACCTACGCGCAGATCGGCATCTGGGCGCCGCTGGCGCTCCTGCTGCTGCGCGTGATCCAGGGCGCAGCCATTGGCGGTGAGGTGCCGGGTGCCTGGGTCTTCGTCGCCGAGCACGTTCCGCATCGTCATGTGGGCTATGCCTGCGGCACGCTCACGTCGGGTCTGACCGCGGGCATCCTCATCGGTTCGCTGGTGGCGACCCTGATCAACAGCGTCTACAGCGCTGAGGAAGTGCAGGGCTACGCCTGGCGGATTCCGTTCCTGCTGGGCGGCATCTTCGGCCTGTTCTCCGTCTACCTGCGCCGCTGGCTGCACGAAACGCCAGTGTTCGCCGAACTGCAGCAACGCAAGCAGCTGGCCGAGGAAGTGCCGCTGGGTGTGGTGGTGCGTGAGCATCGCCCGGCCATCGTGCTGTCCATGCTGCTGACCTGGGTGCTGTCTGCCGGCATCGTGGTGGTGATCCTGATGACCCCGTCGGTGCTGCAGTCTGCCTACTATGGCTTCGACGCGGCCACTTCATTGAAGGCCAACAGCGTGGCCATCGTCTGCCTGAGCCTTGGCTGCATCCTGGCCGGACGCCTCGCCGACCGCTTCGGCGCGGGTCGTACCTTTATAGTGGGCAGTATCCTGCTGGCTGTTGTTTCCTGGACCTTCTATACCAGCCTCAAGGCGCACCCGGACTGGTTGTTCCCGCTGTATGCGGTGACCGGCCTGTGCGTCGGCGTGATTGGTGCGGTGCCCTACGTGATGGTCAACGCCTTCCCGGCGGTCGTGCGCTTCACCGGCCTGTCCTTCTCCTACAACCTGGCCTACGCCATCTTCGGCGGCCTGACCCCCATGGTGGTTGCTCTCCTTATGAAGGAGGACCCGCTGGGCCCGGCTTACTACGTTGTCGCCCTTTGCGTGGTTGGCCTGCTGGTGGGAGCCTACCTGCTGCGCCAGGAGCGTCGGCTGGCAGGGCGGGAAATGGCGATAAACTGATCAGGCGGACAGTTTTTTGCAGAAAGATTAAATTAGTCGTTGACGGCCGATTTAAACTCCCTATAATGCGCACCACTCCCAGCGACGAAGCGCTGAAAGAACTTGAAAATCAAGTACTTACA
>NZ_JACHLI010000049.1 GCF_014204515.1 Pseudomonas nitroreducens
TGAGCCCCGTTCAATACAGGGCTCAGTCATTGGCAGCTTAGCGGCCCAGTCCAACTGTCCAACTTTCGGGGGTCAGTTCAACCGAGGGGCTTTTTCATTTCCGAAACAAAAGAATCATTCGGAATAGCCAATTTCCTACAAATTGACGCTAAAGGTTTTCTCCGGAATATCCGATAGGTATCAAAAAAAGCCCAAATTCCCGGCGGAGAAAGTCATGAGTAACAACGTAATCACACACCGCGTCACCCTTGGCTTTCTCTTTGCCGGCCTTATTCTGGGCGCAATTGCTGTAGCGCTCCTGTACTGGGGCATCGTTTCAAACTTCGCCCTTTCTAAAGACGAATACCTCACTCTGCAGGGAATCAGCTACGCAATTTTCTATAGCTGCAGCATCCCGATCACACTCATGTTCGGCTACAGCCTGGTGGCTTACTACAAGGCCATTTCAGCCTGGTGCAAGTTGATCGCACGGCTGATCAAGCCAAGCAGTTTCGCCATCGAGATCGCAACACGCCGCAAAGCCATGAAGGCCAAGAAGTCGGCTTCCTGACCGAGAACCTGGCCCCTGAGGCTGCTTAAAGAAACCAAAATGGTGGAGTAGGAAGCACCACAACCCTGGCCATTGAGGCTGATCTATGGGGGCCAAGTAAGGCCCCAGATGTACAACTGCAGCACACCCATCACAATCCCAATATCCATGATCAGCTCTATGGTAATATTCGGGAAAAGAGAGCTTTCCAATGCGCACAAGAGAAAGCGGTTTCACACTAATTGAGCTCATGCTTGCCCTCGGCATTGTTGCCGCATCGAGCATCGTCTCCTTTAACGTGAAAATGCTAGAACTTGAGCAAATGAAGGCTCGTGAGACAGGCCAGTACCTGGTTCAGTACAACAACGCCGTGCGCGAGTGGGTCAGCGCTAACGTTGGAGTGGCTTCGACCACCAAGTCCGGCTCAGCATGGTTGAAACCGACCACCTGCCCTGGCGGTCTGAGTGCAGTTGGGTACCTGCCCTGCTATTTCCCTGCAGCGACTACCAGCAACCCTATCCCCGGCGGACAGCTTTCGCTCAGCACGACGATCACCACCAGCGGTGCGGCCCCGAACATCACAACTGTGGCCACCACCACGTCGACTCCCTACCAGGTTGGCCCCGGCAAGATCCGGTCTGACTTGGCCGGCCTGGCTGCAGTTACAGCAGCCTCTTCATCTCCAAGTGCAGCGCCACAGGGCGGGAATATCGACGGTTCGTTCAAATCCATGGTGTCGACCGGTGTCATAGTCATGACTGCCGGAAACAACGGCGGCGCCGATCCATGGTTGCGTACCGACGGGTCGAACACGATGAACAACCCTCTGAACTTCAATGGGGCGCGCCCTAGCTACATGCGGGATATCCAGGGCGTTTCCAGGATCAGCAACATCGCGGCCAATGCGCTGACTATCGGGAATCCAAGCGGCGGAGCCTCCGGATACTCAGTTGTGGTAGATGCCAACAAGACCAACGTCGGATCGCTGGCCATCCAAAACGTCACCAACACGGCCAATGGCCTGGATGTGGTACGAGGCGACATCGTAGCCAGCAACGGGAACATCGAGGCGTCCAACAACATCGTCGGGCCCGGCGGCGCCATTGCGCAAAACTTCGTCGACCGGAACAATGGTGCCTACTATGTTGACCCCAACGCTGCGACGTCTCTGAACACACTCTTCGCCTACGGAAACGTCACCACGCCTATCGTCTACGACAGGAACAACACTGGCTACTACGTAGACCCAAACGGCACGACCAACCTCAACAGCCTGGTGACCAACAGCGACTTCACAAACCGGTCGAACATTACGTTCAACGGAATAGTGACCTCACAGACCGGCTTCGTTGCAGAGACAGTTGTGACTGAAGGCGCCTTCTGCACTCCAAACGGCATGCTCTCCCACAACGCCCAAGGGCTACAAATCTCTTGCGTAAACAACGCCTGGAAGAGCCCGAACACCTTCGGCTGGAACTGGTTCAACATTGGCCGTGAATACGGAAACACATCGGATTACTACGACCCGGTCACTCACAACTTCGTGACTGCAGACCGTGTCGGGTGGGTCACCAACGATATGGGCGCTTGGCGCTACTGCGCCATTCGAACCATGAGAGTTCCTCAGACCTATTACGGGTCATGCACGCTTCGGAAGTCAGGGTCAAACTGGCTCGTTGACTCGTATGTCGACGCAATAAAACCGGGCGAAGCCCTTTACTGCCACTACGTCTGCACAAACTGATGAAGAGACAAAACGGCTACACCCTCATCGAACTCATCCTGGCCCTGGGCCTGGCTGCGTTCGTCTCGATGATGGGCTTCCAAAGTGATCTTCTGGAGCTTGATCAGGCAAAAGCCAGAATAACCGGGGCACAGCTGTACCAGTACAACAACGCAGTGGCGGCCTGGACAACGGCCAACGCCGGGGCTTCAAATGCAACCTATACCGACACGAATTGGCTCAAATCTACGACCTGCCCAGGCGGGACGAGTGCCGTGTCCTATCTTCCCTGCTCCTTCCCTGCCGGCAACGCCCTAGACCCATTTGATGGTGGCAAGCTGAGCATCACAGCAGCGATCACCACCACAGGCACAGCTCCGAACCTGGTGACAACGGTTACGACGACGACGACGCCTTATGTTCTTTCCAGTGGCAGGGTTAGGTCAGATCTTGGCAGCCTGGCTGGCTTCGTTGCCCTCGCCGGGGCGAAGAGCTATAGCCCTTCCGTTGCGAGCACTGGCCGTCAGGTAATATCGAACGCGTCCAGTGGTGTCCTCACCATGGTCACCACGAACAACAGCTCGAACAACTCCTGGCTAAGAACCGACGGCGGAAACGCCATGAACAACAATCTTCGGTTCAATACAGCAAGCGCAGCTACAGCACGCGAACTGAAGAACGTGTCCAGGATTCAAGCTCTTGCCGCGACATCCCTGACTCTAGGTAATCCAGGGGGCGCAGCTTCGGGATATTCCGTAGCCGTAGATGCCAATGAGACGACTAGCGGCGCCGTCACCATTCAAAACGCCCAGAACGCTGCCAATGGTCTCATCCTGGACACCGGCAGGATTCGAACGCTCGCGGGTAACGCAAGCGCAAGCAACCAGGTCGTGGCAGGCACAAATGGGATCGCAGCCGCATTCGTCGATAGTCAGGATGGTGCGTACTATTCCATTCCTAGTGGCAATACCGTGCTGAATGTCGCCAGGTTCAACCACAGCCTTCAGACCCCTGCCCTCTACGACCTGAACGACGGTAACTATCGCGCGATACCTTCTGGTAGCTCGGTGTTCTGGACACCAAGCACTTACGTCCTCACCGTGTTCGGAAACACAAACATCTTCGGGATGCTAGACACGGCCGAATTTTTCCAGCTTCCGACTAATGCTTCACACGGAGCTCCATGCTCTCCGGAGGGGCTGGTTAAAACTGAACCAAACGGCATGATCAACGTGTGCCAAAACGGCGTATGGAACCGATCCTATTACGACTTCACCTCGCTCTATACCGTGCAGGCCAGCCCAGCCCCAGCAGGAACCAGGACGACGAATCTCGGTGCTCACCGATACTGCGCCCTCGCCGGCTTCTCGAACGCTGGAACAGTCGGAGACGCCCACTGCAGCGTCTCAGAGTCTGGTGGTGTTTGGTACATCCAAGAACGAACCACAGGTAACGTGTCCTCGCACATGTGCCAAATCTCATGCATGGATCTATGATGAACTCGAAAAAAAGCCGCCAGACCGGGCTGACACTGCTTGAGCTGCTATTCGCGCTGTTCATTTCCACCGTAATTACGCTGATCAGCTTCCAGAGCCAAACACTGCAGAGGGAGCAAGAGAAGGCTCGTGTGGCCGGCGGAAAACTCTTCGAGTACAACAACGCTGCAAGAGAATGGCTCAGCGCCAACATAGGCGCAGCACCTGCGACTCAGAACGGTACAGCCTGGCTGAAATCTACCGCTTGCCCTGGAGGCACCGGAGCGGTGAATTACCTCCCCTGCTCGTTCCCGGATTTCAGTGCTGGGAATCCCCTTCCAAGCGGGAAACTCGCACTGACTTCAACCATCACGACAACAGGTACACCACCCAACCAGGTCACCACCGTCACAACAGTGGCAACGCCCTACACGCTCAAGTCTGGTCAAATTCGATCTGATCTCTCCGGGCTAGCCGCCATCGTAGCCTCTGCAGGATCAAAGACCGTCGCGCAGAAAGGTGGGACAGACGGCACCTACAACTCGAACATCAGTACTGGCGTTATCACACTTACCGCCAGCAACCAGGCAACTACTGACGCCTGGCTTCGTACTGATGGGTCGAACACCATGAACGGCAATCTACAGTTCCAAGCTGCATTGCCAGCCGCTCAGAGAGAGATCCGAGGAGCATCGAGTCTCCAGAATATCGCTGCAAATGTGCTCTCGGTCGGTAACTCTGGCGGTGCAGCGGCAGGCTATAGCGTCATCGTGGATGCACAGCAGAACATACTCGGGAACATTCGCGTACAGAACGTGCAGAACGCGGCTTACGGAGTGGATGTGACCAGAGGGAGCATCCGCACACAGTACGGTAACCTACGCGCGTCAGGTCAACTGATTGCCGGCAATCAGATGATTGCCCCGGCCTTCTACGACTCTAACAACCTCGGGTATTACCTTGACCCTAACGGGACGAGCCAGCTTTACCAAGGGTTCACAACAGGCGGAACAAACACCCCTATCGTCTACGATGCAAACGACCCGAACTACTACCTTGATCCAAACGGGTATAGCTATCTGAACTCAATGCAAGTTCAGTCCCTAGCTGTCTGGGGGAACATGTCCAACTGGTTCCGCACATGGGCAAACGCTGGTCTTCAGGTTGCCAATCCAGTCGGCCAGACGGCTTGCCCTAAGCTTGGTCTTATGACTGCATTTGCAGGGGGTGGTATTGCATCCTGCTATGACGCAGGAGCTTATGGTCATGCCTGGTTCAGGCAGCCCTATGCCAAGCAGTCGCTCCAAACTGTATTTCATGCTGTAGGCACAACAAACACAGAAGAAAACAAACCCATAGGCCAGCATTTCTTCTGCGCACTAGTAGGCATTCAGACCTCAACGATTCAAGATCATACCTGCGATCTTACGGGGGACTTCAGTGGCTGGTATTTGAAAAGCCAAACTTACAATAAGCAGTCAACTGATACAGCCAGCAGCAACTTGTCTGACCACTGGTGCTACGCTCAGTGCATTGATTTCAACTGATATGAGCAACTGGCACCATCAGGTGCCAGTCAGCCAGTCAATTTCAGGGGAGTTAGCGCTGGCAGAGTTGGCCTGCCCCATAGCAATGATGGTCGGGTACATCTTGGCGACCTGGTCTGCAGCGTGCAGGAGGTCGAGGGTCACCGAACATTTGCGGAAGTGCATCATCAGCGACATCGCCAGCTCTTGGGCGGCCTCATCGAGGTCATCCATGGTCTCGCGGATGGTAAACGTGGGCCGCTGATCCTTTAAAGAAATCAGTAACTTGGCCATCGCGAAAGAGGCTTTCGTCCCTGGGCGCTTCATCACAAACTCGAGCCCAAGCTGGTAAGGCGAAGGGGTAAGCGATTGCATGATTGGCTCCTTCCAATGCCCCACAATCATGCCCTCCTCTCACACACTACGCAATGGCATCTGCTCTATGCCTTATGGCTATCGCTTTAGACGCAAATTGTCGAATGCTTGGCGCCAGCCTTCAGGCTCTTTGTAGGAGTCCTTGGCAAGCTTCGCCTCATCAAGGCCAGTCAATGCAAGGCATCGTATTTTGGCCAACCATGCCCCTTCCTCTTTCATGTAGCTCAGCAAAGCTGAAGTATCGAATCCCATGCTAGAAAGCGCTAACTTCAGTAGCTCCAGTTCTTCAGAGTCAGACGTCCAAACAGTTTCAGGTTGCGCAGGCTGCACGGTAATGCCTTGTTAGCTTTCTTGTTTTTGTTATAGTCACTGATGGCGTACTAAATATCGAGCAACTAAGGTATCCTTCGATATACACGCAAAGTCTACCTTCATTTGCGAAGAATAATAAGATCGGGGAAACCGACATTGCGGCATCAAAGAGGCTTCACCCTCATTGAGTTGACCCTAGCTGTGGGCCTTTTGGCCTTCGGCACTCTGCTGTCCTTCCAGGGAAAGCTCATCGATCTGCAGCAAAAGCAGGCAGAAGAGTCCGGCCAGTACCTACTGCAGTACAACAATGCCGTGAGGGAGTGGGTCAGTGCCAATATCGGAGCACCCGCCGCCACAAAGATCGGCAGCGCCTGGCTCAAGTCAACCAGCTGCCCCGGTGGCCTGAGCGCAGTTGCGTACCTACCTTGCTACTTCCCAAATGCCACCGTTGCCAGCCCCATACCGGGCGGCGCACTGAACCTCACGACGACCATCACCTCCACGGGTACCGCGCCGAACCTCATAACGGTGGCCACGACTGTCACCTCCCCATACAAGGTCAAGGGCAGCCAGGTTCGTTCGGACTTGTCCGGCCTGGCTGCGCTGACAGCCACCTCTGGCTCTCAGAACACCGACCCAACCGGCGGAAGTGTCGACGGCACCATCAAATCGACCGTGAGCACAGGCGTGATCACCCTGGTTGCCAGCAACAGCGGCGCCACTGACCCTTGGTTGCGCACTGACGGCTCGAACACCATGAACGCCAACCTGGCCTTCTCCTCGACCGCAGCCAGCAATATGCGTGAAATTCAAGGTGTCTCGAGACTTCAGAACGTTGCTCTGAGTGCACTGACAATCGGCAACTCCGGTGGCGCAGCTGCCGGCTACTCAACGACTGTTGATGCCAACTCGACGATCACCGGAGACCTGGTAGTCCAGAATGCCGGCTCGGCCACCGCTGGCATCCTGGTATCCAAAGGCTCCATGCGCACCGGGAACGGCGCGATCACCGCCAGCGGCAATGTAATGGCCTACGGTGGATTGACCACACCCAGATACCTCCCAAGCCAGAACGCCGCCTACGCGATCAAACCCAGCGGAACCTCACAATTCGCACAAATCTGGGCCACCGGTTCTGTGTCGGCGCCGATCTATTACGACAGGAACAACACGAGTTACTACGCCGACCCGAACAACGTATCCAACCTGAACCAAGTGCACGCAGCCGCCGGGTCGACACTAATGACGGACTTCCGGGCCGTGACCACCATCGGCGGCTACGCGAAAGTCGACGGGATAGGCGTAAGCACCAACCCTCAGCTCGGGGACACATGCTCGGTAGGCGATATGAACTGGCGGCGCTCCGACGGCATGTTCCTCTACTGCTACCAAGGAGCTATGCAGGGCGGCCGGTTCCCGAACGGCGGCAACATCATCACGATCACTCGACAACCGACACCTACCGGGATTCAGAACGACCCCATCGGTTACTACAGGGCCTGCTTCATCACCGGCATGGAGATGAACTACCTGTCCTCGCATGGTTGCATCGTCTCGTATGACGCCAACTTGAACTGGACTATCACGACCTTCCTGTGGACTCAGCCTAACGGCGCTATCTGGTGTCAGGTCTCATGCTCAATGTGAAGAAGGCACAGAGAGGGTTCACCCTTTTCGAAGTGATTCTGGCCCTGGGCCTGACGGGCGTCCTCAGCCTGATGACGCTGCAAACTCAGCTGCTGGAGGTTGAGCAGCGCAAGGCAAAGATCACCGGTTTGCAGCTTTACCAGCTGAACTCGGCAATCGCCGCGTGGACAGCAGCAAACGCAGGGGCTGCCGGCGTCACCTACACGGACACCAACTGGCTGAAATCCAGTAGCTGCCTGGGCGGCACCAGCGCTGTTGCTTACCTGCCCTGCAACTTCCCTAAGGGTGACGCGACTGAGCCGCTGAGCGGCGGCAAGCTCACGCTCTCCAGTGTGATCACCACAACTGGCACTGCACCGAACCAGGTCACCACCGTCACAACGACAACTACGCCCTACGCTCTCGCTGGGGGCGCAAAGCGTGCTGACCTTGCCGGCCTGGCTGCGTTCGTCGCAGCGGCAGGCGCCAAGAGCTTCACTCCATCGATGGCCAGCAGCTACCGGGAGGCCAAATCCAGCCCATCAACGGCGGTGATTACAATGGTGGCCAGCAACAACCCCCTGACGGATGTGTGGCTGCGCACCGACGGCAAGAACTCGATGGACTCGAACCTCAAGTTCAATACAGGCGTTGCTGCCGCCAATAGGGAAATCCAGGGCGTATCCCGGATCGCAAACATCGCCTCGAACACTCTCACGATTGGCAACCCGAACGGGGCCGCCTCCGGATATTCAGTGGTATTCGATGCCGCCAAGACGAACTACGGCGCCCTGGCCATCCAGAACGTACAGAACCTCACCTACGGCCTCGATATCAGTTCAGGTCAGATTCAGGCCCAGTTCGGCGACATTTCTGCCAATGGTCTCTCTACTATTGGCTCCTACGCCCAAGCCAATAGGCTCTACGACACCGACAACACCGGCTACTACCTCGATCCGACCAACACCTCGGTGCTCAACGCTGCCACGTTCACGTCGTCACTCACAACGCCGGCATTGATCGACTCCCAAAACACTGGGTACTACATGCAGCCGGCGAACTACTCCAACCTCAACCAATTCGCCAGTCTGTTCACCAAGGTCAACGGGAACGTGTCGATTGGCGGGAATTTCCTGGTCGAGGGAACCTGGACGCAAAAAGCCCAGAACGTCTGGAAGACAGGATGCTCGCCTGAAGGTGCAATCAGCTCAAACGCGGCCGGTGAAGTATTGAACTGTTTGGGCGGTGTCTGGAACAAGCTCGTTGGTAACGGTATCTCCAACTACCAGTCGTATCAGTCACCAACAGTGGCAGGCTTGAAGCAAACCTACATAGGCACCCACAGACTCTGCGGCTTTGGAGCATTGTCGAACTCGCAAGCCACCACCGAAGCCTATTGCCAGATCGTCACCGATGGCGGAGGTAACTGGTGGATCAACGACTGGGTGCAAAACTCCGGCGCAACAGAGCATCGCTGCTATGCAACCTGCTTCGATAACTAGGGCCATGCACATGAAAAATCAGAGAGGCATGACGCTCCTGGAGCTTTGTTTTTTCCTAATAATTGCGAGCGGGATGACCCTCTTGGGCTTCCAGAATTCGAGCAACGACAGGGATCAGAACCAGGCAAGGACAACTGGGCAGCAGCTGTTCGCCTATAACAACGCCGTGCGTGCATGGGTAAGCGACAACATCGGCGCCGCCGCATCGGTAAAGACCGGAAGCGCCTGGCTGAAGTCGACAAGCTGCACAGGGGGCTTGAGCTCAGTGGGATACCTCCCCTGCTCGTTCCCGGACGCGACGACCGCCAAACCCCTTCCTGGTGGGAAGCTCGCCTTGACCTCTACGGTCAACACAACAGGGACAGCGCCCAACCAGCAGACGGTAGTGACCACCACGACATCCGCCTATATCGTCTTCGGCAAAACCCGCTCAGACCTCTCGGGCCTGGCCGCCATCATCGCCGCCGCCGGCTCGAAGAAGTCCATCTATCCTGCCGGCAGCGACACCTCTTTCAACTCGAACCAGTCAACCGCCATGATCACCATGACGGCCGGCAACAGCGGCTCAACGGATTCTTGGCTGCGCACCGACGGCAGCAACCTTCAGAACGGCGCCATTCGATTCAACACAGCCCTGGCTGCCGGCCAGCGTGAGCTGCAGAACGTCTCCCGAGTGCAGAACATCGCGGCAAACGCCCTGACCCTCGGCAATGCCGGCGGCGGTGCGGCCGGTTACTCGATCATCGTTGATGCGAACGAGACCGTCACGGGCAACCAGGTCGTTCAGAACGTGCAGGGCAAAGCCAACGGCGTCACCCTCACGCGGGGCAATATCGTCGTGGCTGCCGGCGGCATGGAGACTCCCAGTCAGCTGGTGGCTGGAGGTGCCATTTACACCCCAATCATGCGCGACAAGGACAACACGGGCTACTACATCGACCCAAACAACACCAGCGTGATGAACGTCGGCAACAACTCACTCAACACCGTGGCGCCGATTTTCTACGACCGGGATAACACGTCGTACTACGTAGATCCCGCAGGCACTACAGCGATGTACAGCGCCGTCATCGCCAACATGAACGTCGACGGCAACTGGACGACGAACCTCCACGCCGACACGTACAACCAGCTCAATTTCACGACAGCAGTTGGAACATCCACCTGGTGCTCACCTAGAGGAGCCTTCGCAAGAGACACTGCAGGTCACTTGGTCGCATGCACAGCTTCTGTGTTCGGTGATCTCTGGCAGAGACCAATCCTCGGCCACAACGTGGGCGTCTACTCGGTAAGCATTCCTGCTGGAACACCTTCAGCAGGCATCGGCACTCAAAAGAGTGTTCCCCTCGGTGCTCAGCAAATTTGCGTGCTCACCGGGAGCTATCAGTCTCACTTCAACGAGTCACACTGCCAGGTGCATCCTGATCTATCTGGGTGGTACTTGGATATCCAGGTCAACGGAACGGCAGGCGCCAACTTCTGGTGCGAGGCGATGTGTTTGGCTAACTGATCGGGGATTGCAAGCGGGATGTGGCCGTTGCAAACTGGTCTGCCTTGCCTGCTAGGGCGCTTCGCGAAGTAGCGACCTTCAGGATACATCGCCCACAGGAGGTGCGGAGATGACAAATACACTCAGCAAAGAACAAATCGAACTGGAGCGCTACGGATTCACAGTAGGCTCCACCGTCCAGCACATCAAAGACCCTCAGCCTGGGATCGTGACCGAGATCGACTCTGATCAGGATCTGGGCGACGTTACGACCTGCAGGGTCGTCTGGGGTGCTGAGAGCCTCCAGGATGCGTTGGACACCCCTCGCCCCGACCAAGACCTGCTTTTCACGAATAAGCTCGTGGCAGCGTGATTTGACGCCCTAGCGGGAACCTCAGTGGAGAAGGACTTCCGAGATGAGTGAATGGGAAGAGTTTTGCGAATCCAGGGGTTTCTCCACTGGCGAGGAGGACTATGACAAGGTCATCGATAGCCTTGGTGGCCGGAGTTCTACACATAGGAACCGAGTGCACCCTCCTTGCGACCTTACCCAAGAACAGGTCAACAGCCGGCTAAAGCGCCAGCCCAACTGTCAACCAGGCGAAGAGGTCGATATCGTTGCCTGGGGAGTCGCTGGAGTCTCAGACGCAATCGTCGGCTCGCTCGATGGAGCACAGACCATTGACGAGGATGACCTGCTTCTAAGGTTCGGAGTCGGCGACTACGAATTCGCCCCCGCGAGCATGCTCATCGAAAATTTGAGATCTACCCGCCAACCTATCGTCCTGAATGATGAAATGTTGGTCTGGGATGAGCGATTCCAGTGCTTGGACGCCTGGAGCGGGTTCGCACGGGAGCGTCTGACTGTGCAGATCAAAGATAACCGCGTCCTGCAGGAGAAGGATCAGGCCCTGATCGCACTGCAGAATTACGCGAAGATCACTGATCACGGCTCTCGCCCCATCCTCGTCGCCGGCCAGGATCTGGAGCGAGCGCTTGAGGGCGGCCTTGTCGAAATCCTGGATGCCAGCACTCTGTCAGCACAGGCCCTTAGCGAGAGCCACCTGGTTTGCTTGGACACCTACGGGATACCGGCCAGCATTTCTCTTCGGGACGCTCATGAAGTACTCGCGGAGCTGCTAACGCGCAGCGGCACCTACAAGCTCACAGGGGGCGTCGCTCGTCCGGTGAACGGGCCAGCTCGGCTAACTGCCGGCGCGATCACCATGGCCACCACCAGCGCCTCGCAACCCTGTTACTACCGCCTCAATGAGCACGCCACGGTTTACAAGCCTGCCTTCTGGAAGATCGACGAATCAGAGGTGGCGTCTCACAGCCCCAGCGAAGTATATGTGACGGACGGCCCACACCCCCTGGAGCTCGGCGGCACCAGGAGCCGTGACCGCTATGTTACGACCATGGAATACTTCGAGCGCTATGGCCACCCGCTTGACTTCAGGTACATGGCCTTCGACGACGTCATCCCAGGCTGCTCGACAACTTAAGGGAGGCATTGGGAAGGCAACCTGGAAGGCAACCCGGAAGGCAATACAGGTAATTCCCGGTTACCAGCCGACCAGAGGAACTCAACGAGGCGCAGGTGCCACCAGAGGAACATCAACGGCGCGGTCAATCATCTGGATGAGTTCCTCTCGAGTGACCCTAAACATGCTCGAAATAGGCCCAATGTACTTCTCCACCGCCTCCACAATCTGGAGGCCGGTGGCGGCATTGGACAACTGAGGGACGCCCTGCCTGAGCTCTTCTTCAGTGAATTGGCGCCCCCGGAACTGGTAGGGAATCCCCAACTTGGCGGCCGTGGCCACCATCATCATGGTGTCGTTGTACATCTTGATGATGTCGAGTTTCTGCTCAAGGGTGATGATCTGAACCTGGCCAGCCAACTGCCCTGGCGTCGCACTGCATGTGCGCTCGGCGTGCTGGTAGTTGCTGAATCCTGCAAGCAACGCGCACTGGTTCAGGGCCTGGGCGTGAGTTAGCTCTGAGGCTTTCTTGAGCAGCTTGGCAGTGCGCTTGATGTCTTCCAGGAGTTGCAGCGAAGGCACGCGGCCGCCGAGATGATCGACGCGCACATTGGACGGGGTAGTACTGGTCATCGGTAGCCTCTGGGTTGCCTGCAGACGTCTCTCGACCACCATCCGATCAACCGAAGCTCGATGTTCGATTGAGGTATTGCTGCAGCGCCAGTGGCTTCGCTTGAGTCGAGAGGCAGGCCCCTGCCAGGGCCTGCCAGAATCGTAGGTTACGCCCCCTGGCCGGTCAACACCTTACTCGTGCTACAAACCTAGCTTGTCGAAGAGATCTCCAGAGTTCTCGAACGAGATGATCCCCTTCTCTTCGCGCGGTGCGTTCAGGGCAGCTGCAGCTTCGTAGTTAAGAGGCCTTCCCAGGTCGCGGATGTTGAACCGGATCTGGGCTACTGGCACCTGGAAGTGTTCAGCGATATCACGCATCCCATGTAGGATCAGCGTAGAAACCGTCCGCTGATCCAACTCTCTGTCGGATACCAGGGCCATGACATTGAGCAGCTCGGTCTTAGATACCTCGAGGTCGACGATGGCATTAGGAGCTGCGCCAGAGCCCAAAGCCTGCTTTGCAGCAGCGTAGCGCGCATCAAGCGCGATGTAGGTCTTTTTTCGGGTCGCCATCACCTCATGGATCGAGATGTGGCGCATATCAGTGACCCCAGCAGGAAGCTTCGGGAGGGAAGCACGAATATCTGGCCCACCAGGCGCCGCTGCGCACTTGCGCTGGGCATCAGTGAAGTTGGCAAAGCCGGCGCGCTGAGCAAGCTCGGCCAGGGCCTCGACGTGAGTGCAGCCAGCAGCCTTCTTCAGGCGCTTCGCATCGCGCTTGATTTGCTCAAGGAGAGCATCGGAAGGTTGGGCAGCGAGGGACTTGGTGTAACGGGAGAAATCGAACTGCGACATGGAAGCCTCCGGTTTCAGCGGAATGTCTCTCGGCAACCATTGCTGACCAGGATGGCCTACATAGATAGGTGTACGCAGCGTGGATTCCCACTTTGCATCGCCGAGAGGCAGGCTTCTGCTGGAGCCGCCGCAACATTAGCCCCTAGGCCTGGTATTGTCCAGGCCCCGGTGCTCCCCACTAAACGTCAAGCGGGAAGTGAACCTTATAGCCCTTAACCCCTTCGTGCAGAATCGTCTGATACAACGCAAATTGAAGATCCTGAGTAAAACCATCAAGCTCAAAAGGCTCAGTCACAGGAAGTCTCTCCAAAACATCCAGCAGCTGAGCCTTACTGACGCGTAGAGATACCGAATCTGGTGTATCGGCACCCTCAGGAATCATTTTGACTAGATCCACCCATTGGGCCAGGTATTCTCGGGCTTTCTCCAAACTGTATACCTGACGGGGAACGGAGGGCTCAGCAGTGCACCTGCGCTGCGCATCAGTGAAATTGGAAAAGCCAGCCCGCCGAGAAAGCTCATCGAGTGCCTGGGCATGGGTAACGCCAGCCAAAAGCTTAAACCGTTTTGCATCACGCTTAAGCTGCTCAAGAAGCGCAATGGATGGGCGCTGGGCAAAGGACTTAGAGTACTGAGACAGATCGAACATGAGAGGCTCCTGGGATCAGCACAATGTCTCTCGGCTACCATTGCTGCCCGTGGGCCTTCATCAGAGGTGTTCGCAGGGTGTTTCCACACTTCGCTTCGCCGAGAGGCAGGCTTCTGCAGGAGCCGCCATAACAGTAGCCCCGAGGACTGAAAGATGTCCAGGCCCTGGAGTGGTTCTCCACACCCTTCGCCTCAGTCAGAACTTGATGGCAACACGTCGAGATCGCCATTCTGGCTGGTGAAGACCCTATAGAGCCTTACCTGTCCAGACTTGATTGAGAGGTCTCTCTCACGCTTACCAGGATTGGCCGCACATAGGCCTGAGCCTTCCAACGCGGCGCCGAGAAGGTGCTCCCCCGGAGTGATGTAGAAGCTTGCCTTCTCCCTGGTGTCCAACCGGGCAGCACGCTCACCATCGATGAAAACTGTCGCGAAACAGCCTCCGCCAATGAAGCCGCTATCTCTGATGACTATGAGGTGGCCCGAGCCAGGTATTTGAGCCTGATGCAGAAGGACACGATCTGCCGGGGCGGCAATAGATTGCTCCAGAGGAACTGAGGTGGTGGAGCAGCCGGCGAGTGCGAAGCAACAGGCGCCAATCAATGCGAGGAGAGGTTTCATGAAGGAATTGCCCTGTAGGAGTCCAGCAGATGATGCTAGTCCACAGACAGGCTGTTGGGGCCATGCCGCATATGGAAGGGCTGGCCGGCCAGGTGGCCAATGTAGCTCTGTAGCTCCCGCTCCGGAATTAAAAGGCCCAGGTTAGACACCAACCTGGGCCAGTAGAGCTAGCCCTAGAAGGGAGCTGACGAACTTGCAGCTCGAAGATCCTTCATCACATCGGTCTCAATGGAGAAACCAAAGAATTCGTCCCTACCAGCCTGCGCCCAGGCCCTTTTGAGCACCTTCATCCCCGAGAACATAAACTCCGAACGCTCCTCCTGTTCAAGGTTATGCACCTCCGAGGCGCCACCCAGGCCCAGCAACTCGCTCTGTTTGACCCTCAAGATCAACAGGTGGTGCTGGTGCGAAAGGTCTGGCGCAATAGTTCCGAGGAGTCGCTTGATAAGATTAGCCTCGCTGCCGGACACGCAGGCTAGCCTGGCATTCTCGAAGCTAGAGAAGCCAGCCTCTCTGGATACCGCCTCAAGTTCAGTACTGTGCTTTCCGCCCCCTTCACGCGAGCGCGATTTGGCCTCCTGCTTGATTCGCTTAAGGAGGCTCAGGGACGGGGTGCTATGGGCGAAATGTTTCATGGGTTGGACTCCTGTTGGTGGAATCCGTCACGGGCTCACAGAACCCGCCGGTTGGCATGCCCTCGAGGGGCTTTGGAGAGGAGTCTCCCGGCGCTGGCATCGCCGACGAACCGAATGCTAAGACTACCGAGCGATTCGGTCAAATCTTCGCTCGGTGGTTCTCAGACAGCCTGAATGAGTATGCGATCAGGGCTCGAAGCCGGAGTCCTCAGTCACCTTCCTGGGGTGGAAGGTGCCCAACACCATGCGGACATTATCGATAGGGATCAGCGCGCCAATGCCAAGGCGGATGAACTCCTCGTAGATCGGTTTGGCCAGGATGCCCAGGGAGTGGGTGGACAGGTTGGCCACCCAGAGAGCTTCCGATGTGCTGATCAAGCCGGAGACCTTTCGGCCGAGCATGACGCTGAGCACCGGGCGGAGTTCCGAACAGAGCTGGTACTGCTTCTCTGTGTGATCGTAGGCGGGCGCAGGGCGCGCGTTACGCAGGCGCCAGATGTTACCACCCTCGTCGTAGTCCACGAGCTGGCGCGGGCCTACCAGGCATAGGTAGGGCTTCTCGCTCTCGAAAACCCAGCGGGTGGGGTCGATCAGGTGCCCGGTATCCTTCACGATCCAGCCATGGTGGATCAGAGGTTTGCCCGCGAACAGGCTATCGTCAGCCACGAATCCGTTGTAGTGCCCGTAAACCGCAGTGCCTTTGATGATCCCTGCATTGACGATGGCCATGGCAATGCCGAAGCAGTTCCCCGGCCAACGTTCGAGCGGAACGTTGATGACCCTCGCCACCTCCTCTGCCGACGGCAGAGCCTCATCCAGTTCGGTTGGGATCAAAACGTAGGGGTACTCTTCCGCCAGAGCTTCGAGCGGAGAGAAGTCGTCATCGAAGGGTTCGTGCCATGCTCCCTGGTCGCTCACATTGAGCCCGAACTTCCGCGCGAGCACGCAGAGCTCTTCGTACCAGCAGTCAAAGTGAAGATCGTAGTTTTCGAGTTCCATGGCAGGCGTCCCAAGCGTTATGTAGCGCTCCCCATAAGGATGAACTAGCCATGCGCCACCACACAAGAAAAAAAGCCCGCTCCTAAACGGAGCGGGCTGTAAAAACAAATGCTAGGAGCCATGGGAAGGAGATCTCACGGCAGCGGCTAATCTACCTCAGCAGTAATTTTCTGTCAATTTCGCTGAAAAGGAGCGTCTAGAACCACCTTCTCCGGGGGATGCCGGCAACGCGTTTTATCCAGTTGCGACGCCGCTTCCAGGCATCGAATCTGATATCGACAGGTAGTAAACTTTCGACTTACCCCCTAGAGCACACTAAGAATGCTCCATACGGCAAAGGACTCCGCATTCGAGTTGTTGAGCACTCTCTTCTCCTCTGGATATGTCCGGGAGGGGAACGGCCGACTTCCTGATGGTGTTCCTCAATCCAAACGTCACATCCTCAGCCTCCCAGGGACAAGTATCCGCGTCTCGATTGGCAATGTGGTGTCAGCTATGTACCGCGTTGTCGACGGCCAAGCCAGGATCATAACAATGGCGCCCACACAGGACTTCCTGGAGCTATTCTCCCCAGCCCCGACACCGGCAGCCGGGCAGCGACTGATCCAATGAAACTCTAGGGGTGACAGCACTGGGCCCGCCGGGCAAGATGCCCCGATCTGATACCATCAAGGAGATCCCAATGAGCGGCCCACACTTCCCCCTGGTCAAAGGAATGCTGATCGAAGGGAAACTCTACACAGGGGTTTTCTCTGGGATCAAAATCAAAGGAACGATCACGAATTTCGCCCATAACGGCAAAGAAATCGTTGCCATCGTGGATGCAATCTGGCGTGACGACAAGCTCCCCTTGGGTGAAGTCGAAATTCCGATAGCTAACCTGAGCGCCATCTCCACCTGGTGAATCAAAACTGAAGGCCGCTTAGCGGCCTTCAAGGTCTCTGAAGGGGTGACATTAAGCACTCACTCGCCGTCACAATTCTGTCACGCGAATTCCCTATTTCCGGCATGCTCCCAGCGGTATGCTGTGCCGTCGCCACATAAGGAGCCTTCATGGCACGACTCCATAAGCAAAAACTCGATGCACTACAGGACATGGCCGATCAGGCTGAGGTTTGGCGGGATGGGAACTGGACACCAAAAGGGCACCTGGTTTTCTCAGGCCTGAAGTACTTCTTCCTGCTCAGCGCCGTGCTCTGGATCTGTTTCTCGTCCGGGCCAGACTGGTCAGGAGTACCGATTGCTGCGGGGGGTACCATCGTCATCGCGGCCGGCACTGCGGTGTGGATCTTCCGACGCCTGCGCAGGAACCCACCACTGCAAACCTGGGCGCAGCAGCTCTTTTCCTGCATGACCCGCTATCAGCAGCTCGACCAGACTGCGATCCAGCGCTTCTCGACCTTCCAGAACGGCCGCGAGATCAGTGCCGGCGTGATCCTGGAGTGGGTCTCCCAGGAAGTGCGGTACATCTACGAAGCTTGAACGCCTGCCAAAATCGCCTCCGCAATTTCATTGAAAAGGAGGCATTCTCCATGATAAAAAATCGATCCTTTTGACCGGGTTGGTTCGCCCAGCCCAGACCCTTTGGCTCGATTTCATGGAGGTGCGCAATGGCTTCACCGCTTCAGGCCCCAAAGACCCCCTTGGAGCTCTACTCCTCGAACCGTACCTACGAGGCTGTGAGCTCCGAGGGTGTCAGGTTTCAGGTCAAATTCCAGCTTAAGGGCCGCCAGTCAGCCATCGACGTCGCAGTAGCGAACTTCCTGGACATGCGCGATGCATTGACCGGATTCCGCAAGTGGGAGCTCTACATCGCCGGCAACAGCTATCGCGGCCCACAGAGTGAAGCGGTCGTCTGCCTGATCAATCCCGAGATGCGTAACGTCCTGATGATCGGCAAGATGGTCATCAACAAGAACGTCAACACAGCCGCCTACGTGAACATGATCCATGAGGTGCCGAATGCAGCGAACTCGTCCCGAGAAGAGCTGCAGCAGCATCTCTACTTCCACGGACTTATCGCCAAAGACCAGCCGCTGAAGAAGCCCAACGAGTACCTCGCCGAGGAAGTGCGCCGCTTCGTCCCGACGCTACTGCACATCCGCAGCCACGCGGATGCCACCAGCAAGAACGTCACTGTCCTGGTGCAGGTCAACTACAAGGGCAAGACCACGAAGCAACGAATGGTATTCGTTCGAAACGCCGAGAACGAACTTATCGCCAAGCGATTCGCTATCAAGCGAAAGACAGAGATCAACATGCACGAGCAGATCATTGCTCGGGCAGAACTGCAGGCCCTGCGCCAGGTCTTCCTGCACCAGCTGGGTGCCGGCGAAGACCGCTATGTGGGTGCAGAACAGGTAGTCGTGGAAGTATCGAACCTGGCCGCGCGCCAGCTCCTGAACCACACACATGTACTGCCAGGCATGTTCGTCTCCGAGTCGGCCTACTTGGGCGCCCGACTCAAGGGCAGCCGCATCCTCCCTCTGTCCACCAATCTACTCCCGGACAGAGAGGCCTACGAGACAGTCGAGCTGATCAACGGCAACCGGAACGAAGAGTTCGTGCAGACGCCTGTCGGGCCGGTACGCGTGACCATTCACGCTGTCGAGAAGATGGCTGCCCGATACGTCCCTGACGGCGCCGGTAACTCCTGGGGGCGCCTGCTGAAGCTGTGCGAGGGCCTGGAGCTACTGGCCGGCGCCCGCCCCTTCAGCCGACTCAAGCACAACAACAACACCGTCACCGCCGGCTCTGGCAATTGGGCGATGATCCTGGGTGATGAACCCCAAGGCCAAGGCTTGCGCGTGATCGTGACCGTGTACAGGATGGATCAAGAGCGCCAGCAGGAAATCGTCAGTACCGCCCGCAGTGTAGGCGACCGCCTCTACGCGTAGCGCTCGCAACAATGAGAAGGCCCGGCAGATGCCGGGCCTTTTTGTTTCAGTCGCCGTCGGAGCTTGATGGCGAGTCGTAGCTATCGCCTGAACCACGCCGGGTGTCATCATCAGAGCCCGAGCTCTCACGAGCCCCCTCCTCCTGACCACCCGAGCGGCCAAGCTCGATCTCCGAGTTGTGGCGCAGGTGATTCTGGAAGGTCAGTAGCTCGATGGAGTCGTTCACGTAGCTGGCTATCACCACGTCCAGGTCGAAACCAGGCTCGTAGGTACGCCGGCCGTTGAAGGCCCCCATCTCACGCGCAGCACTGATCATCTGTTTCGCCCTGGGAATCTTCGAGTCAACCTCAACCTGGGCCTGCAGCGTGCTCTCGATGCGCTGGTTCAAGGCTTCCTCGCGCAACAGCTGTTCCAGATAGGCACCCACCAACTGGCGCTCACGGTCGTTGGTACTCGCCTCAAGCATCCTGCGCACCACACCCGAGCCCATACGCCCGAAGTCATTCGATACCCGCGAACGGATACCGATCATGGTGCTATCCCTGGATTCCTTGTACGACTCCTCCGTCTCGAAGAGCTGCACGATCTCAGCCTGGGTTACCCCCAAAGACTTCTTCAGTCGATCCAGACGCGCCGTCAGTGCCGGGATGTTGTTCCGTGCGTCCAGGTCAGCAAGGAACTGATCTTCGCAGGCCTTCAGGGTGGTGAGCTTGTACTCGTGCTGCTCCAGGTCGTCCTTGGCGTGCTGTTCCAGGAGCCCGAGCAGAACATAGCGATCCTGGTTCACAGCGAAGGAAGTGCGCTTGGCCAGATATCGATCAAGGATGCGGCTGAAGACGCCGGCACGGTAATCCTTGCTGCCATACTGCTTGGCCGCCAGGTGCGTGAACACCGAGTCGCGCTCGAACTTTTCACGCTTGACGTGACACTCGAAGATGAGTTCCCGCAGGTAGCTGCGGTAGTCCTGTACCTGTGCAGCCTGGATGTCCAGAGACTCCAGGATCTCCTGCAGCTCCCGGCTGCCCTTACGGATCAGCAGCACGTTAGCCTGGGCATCTTCCAAGGACTTCTCGGTCTGGGCGATGTCTCGGATCAGGTTAGCCTGAGTGGCGTTGGCCTCGGCCAGGCGGCCTTCAAGTCGGCCGATCTCCTGCGACCGCTGCATCACCAGCACCTCAAGGTCTGCGGATGCAGATTCACCCAGCAGCAAGCCCTGGACACGCAGATCGACCATCTCGCCCAGGTATTCGGCTTTACTGCGCCTTACCTCCTTCAGCTCGGTCTGCAACCGAGTGACGTCCAGCTCAAGGCGGTTCGAGGACTCCCGGAGGTCGTTGAGATGCGACTCCATACGGGCCTGAACATCGTTACCCTTCATGTACTGCTCCGAGTTCTACTGCGTCCTGAGTAGCTTGAATTACCCTGTAATTGAGACTGCGCATGCCTTCGAGAAGGCCTAACGCCTTGTAGCCGATCAGGTTGACCCGTGGGTTATCACCTGCGAGGAAACGCATTGCCTGGCTGAGCCTGCTGATCCGGTGCTTGAGCGCACTATCGTAATCACGCCAGGCGGTAGCCAGGGTCAGTGAGTCTTCGAGACTCTCCCCCGCGAGGAGGTACATCAAGACGATTTTGCCGAACTGGCCAAACTCGGTGTGGATGTCCACGCGGATGCCGCCGTTGTAGTCCAGCAGCGCAATGAGGAAATCATCAGTTCGTTCGACCGGCCAGATATCTGTCGAGTCCCAGCTCCAGTACAGGTCTCCATCCGACAGCGCCGAAAGCTCAGGGTAGAGTTCGCGGAGCTGCCGAACAGTTTCCATTCCCTCCGGAAAATCAGGGGCCGGCGAGCCGTTGAAGATACCCAGGTCGTTGAGTTGCGGAAGCGACCAGGCCAACGCCAGATTGTCGTGGGCGAACCTGAGTGACCTTGAGGCATTGGTGCCCCAGTCTTTGCTGAGCGCGTTAAGCGTCCCGAGATACGACTCCGTGATGTCGCCGTAGCCTGGCGCGAAGTTCTCAACCCGCCCAAGGTGGAGCGGTTCAGCATCGACCTGGTGCAGCCGGGTAAAATCCGGACGATCCGGAAGGATCATGAGCTCTTCAGGGTCGCGCATCTCAAGACGCTGGCCCTTGTGGAGAACTGTGCCCAGCACACCAGGAAGCGGCGAACTCCAGAGTTTGGAGGCTGCAGCATATGCGGCCTCTTTTGTGGGGAACGTCTCTTCGATACAGGCATAGAGCTGACGATGGTGGATGACCCACACACCACTGCCGGCGACCGTGGCAATCGAGTACGGGTCAGGGATGATCTGGTACTCCAGAGCAGCCTGCAGCGGGCTGATCCAGGCACCCGGAATGTGTCCCCTGACCCGTTCCTCATCGACGATCTTGCCGTCTTTCACGGCTTCACCATCCGCACAAACCGACCTGGCCAGGCGCTCGAAGACGAAGACCAACTCCCCAAGCTCGGGTTCGTCCGTGAAGCGATACAGCTCCTGCGGCACGCCAGGAACATCACGCAGCTGGGCATAGCTGATCGTCAAACCAGGAGCGTCAGGGAACATGTAAGAGGAATATTCATCGAAAATTGCGCCAAAAGGGAGCGGCTCTACACCTTCACTAGTCAGCTGGGTCATTTCGCTTCTCCAACAGGATCTGCTACTGCCTCGTCGGCGACCAGGACGCTCTCGCGGCGGCTGGAAATGATTTCTCTGCGCTTGCGCAGCATGTTCATGACGTCACTGGTGGTTGCCAGCGGTTCAGCCTTGTCCTGGATGCGCGGCTGCTCGCTGGACAGAAAATCCATGGCAGTGCACAGGGCATGGAAACGCTGGGTCACTGCATACGAAGCCAGGAACCACTGACGGATGCACTCTGCTGACTCTGCAACGGAACGGCCGGCCTTCATACCCAGCAAGATCAGGAAGCCCTCATCAGCGCTTACCTCGACTTGTTCAGGTGCAGGCGCCAGCTTGCAAACCAGGTAGGCGATAAACTTCGGGATGCGCTCAGCCTGCCAACCCTGTTGGATCGAACTATCCGGGTCAAGGAAGTGGTCATACAGCCAGAACAGTGCCGAATCGTTGAGGCTGGTCAGCTCTGGGTAGAGCTGACGAAGCGCAGTGACCTGGCCCCCAAAAGAGGCCGGCAATTGGTCAGAGAGGTTGAGCGAGGAGAGATCGGTTCCCGCGATCAGCTGGAACGCTTCATCTCCGATACTCGACGCCATGTTCCCGATTTCCCTGGCGCAGTGGTCGACGTCTGCAGCCAGTGTGCACCAACGGTTGTAGAGCTCATGGTCAACGTGACCGTAACCGGGCGCGAATCCCCTAGGTTTGAGGAAGATAGTGCGAGGTTTCTCAACGTCGAAAATACCTGTCAAGTCTGGCATCTGCGGCAACGACTCGATGTTGTAGTCGTAGACCATCTTCAATGGCTGCCCTTGATGGACGAAGTCAGCCTGGTCGGCGTTGTCCAGGATCGGGCCCGCGAACAGCATGCCGCCTGCGGCATAGGCCTCCTGGAGGGTATCGAACTCCACCGGGATGCGTGCAGCCAATGAGCGAATCCAGATTGAATACTTTCCGTTGAGCATGTGGTGTGGATAGTACGGCAGCGGCATTACCCACCAACGGCCCACCTCTTCCGGCTTCATCCAGGCCTGATCAACAAGGCGGCTCAGCACGGATTTGTCGAACTTGCCGTCGACAATGACCTCGGGAGTGGCCGAGATGTACTCCACCAGGGCCTTCAGCACGAAGATCCTGCCATCGCGGTGCACATGGGTTTCTGTCGGAATGCCCGGCTCCTTGCGAAGCAGCATCAAAATGTCGTCACGGACTCGGAAATGGCTCTGGACGGAGAAGAACTCGTCCGGACGGACGCGCTTAGAAGTGCCGTTGCCGGCGACGAACTGACTCATCTCTGATCCTTTCAGGAGACTGATGGGGGTACGCGCGGCCGGTTAGGTGCGACTGCGCGGCTTGAATTTCGCTTTCGAGGGCTGGCCCAGGTCAATGCGGGTCTCCCCTGCCGCCTTGAGGCCGAAGACGTGCCCGAGTTTGATCTTGCCGGACTCGATCTTGTCGAAATCGGCTTTGGAGACTTCCTGCATCCAGGTGTCGATAAGCACGACCTGGTTTTCCTTCTCGCCGGGAGCAAGGAATGGCAAAGGGTGGCCATCCATGTCGACCAGTTGCATGGTGACCATGTAGGCGGTGCGCTTGCCCTTGCGCTGCTCTACCAGGGTTTCGACCTTGCCTGGCGTACTTCGGCCTTCGGCTAGGACTGCCTTGCAGTCAGAGGCGATGAACAAGGTCAGGGCATCAAGGTACTCTCTGGTTTTCTCCAGGCAGCGCAGGTGATTGCCCTGGATGCACTGATCGCCATTGGTGAGCAGTGTCTTGCCAACCACGTAGTGGTCGAGCTGGAAGAATTCGTAGGCACCCTGACGCGCGCGGTAGCGGTCAACGGCGATAGCCATGCGATCTTTGGCTAGCGGGGCCTCTCCGAGCTTCACCTTGGGATAATCGGGTGTAGAGCACCCCACCATAGCCACTGACAGCGCGCACGCAACAGGGAGCCTCAGAAGCGCCTTCACGCCGGCCTTGAATACGCTCATTGGGGTGCTTGCTCAGTTTGAGGGGCCTGGGGGCGCATAACGATCTCCAGGGAGCCAGCTGGCTTGCGGCCAATCGAGCCGCCGGCCTTGATCAGCTCTTGGAACAGGTACGGATAGGAAAGATCGTTGTACATCGCCTCGGAGACCTCGTAGAGCTGGTATGCACCAAACTCAACCCTAGCAGGGTCTTTTGCGGCCAGGATCGGAGAAGCCACGATCCGGCCGTCCTGAACCGCAACGATCTTCACGAAGTAGTGCATGCGGCCGTCGGCGCCGATGCCGCTCTCGCGCGCCAGGGAGCCATTTTGCATCATGACCTGTACGTCGCAATCGCAGGCGAAGTACGTGCCCAGTGTGTGCAGACGCTGCAGCTGCTCCGGGTATTGAGCAACCAGACGGTGTTCAGCAACGCTGGCGGCCTGCGCCAGCACCGAGTTCACGATGGGATTGTTCTGAACACCCTTGTTGGTGAAGCCGGCGGTGAAACCCGCGACCTTGCCAGAGAACTCGACGAACTTCTCGTCCAGCTCGGACTGGGAAACGTTGGGCTTTTCAGCTTGCGGCATCAAAGCCCGGATCTGTTGCTTGCTCGGCGCCAGCGCCGCCCAGTCTGCAGCCGTTGGCAGACCCCAGAAGCGCTCGGCCGGGGCATCCCGCAGGGAGTAGATGCCTGCTGCAGTCGCCCCTCCTACCAGGGCTACGAAGAGGCCCAGGTAGACTACGGCTCTTTTCACGCCACGGGGCGCCAGCATCGAGTAGGACACCAGCTTGGCCAAGCGACTGCCATTCCAGGGCGCCGGCAGCAGGCGCGTCTCGCGGTATGCATCGAGGATCTGCGCGGCTTGCTCATCAGACTGATCGTCCATACCCAGCGCACGGCGCTGCGCTGCCAGCTCTTCCAGGGCATCCTCGCTATATCCGCACGACATGCGCCACATAGCCGACGGATCGCGGAGCGTTCCGAGATGGCGCACGAATGCGGATTCAGCGTTGCCGGATGAACCTGCCCTGACAGACATGAACAAAACCTCGACAGAAGTAAGCCCTGGCAGCTCAGCGAGCCAAACGGTGAGGGCACAAATTCAAGCGATCATAAGCCGTCATGGATCGACCGTCAATTTGGTATGTATTGCAGGATTCGGTCTGCTGAAATGCGCATGGATACTGGGCTATATCGGTTTCACCTTCAGCCGAATTACGAATGAAAAAGGAGCCCAAAAGGCCCCTTTCTCGTGTCGCGCAAGCGGGTAGTCGTAGCGTTCGCTTAGCAGCCAGGCGGTGCACCACCTGGCGGGTCGGAAACCAGCCTCAACGAGGATGATCCTACCACTGAGTCGGCGACCTCAGCCCCCAACACGGCTCGGACACCATCGCCGATTGCCCGGCCGAAATGCCCTTGGGAACTTTCGCAACACTTACAATGGTGCCGGCGCGGCCGGAGACCGTCAAGTTCAACGCCTCAAGAGCGCCCTACCGATATCGCAGAAGGTGTTCAGGATCATGGCCCAGCCCTCCAACCACAGCTGTACGGCCATCAGAAAACCGATGCTGATGATCTTAGGGGCTGCGAGCAGCAACACTGCAGCCATTGAGCCCTGCTTTGAGCAGAGTCCGGCCCGGATCTTCCGCTCTACCTGGTGGACATACTCGGTTGCGGCCGTGATGTTCAGCCATCCCCAGGAGAACTCGAGGATGTTGCGGCGCTTAGGATTGGAGGTTTCAGACATCTGGCGTGCCTTGCTTTGGGTTTAAAACAACTATAAGGCAAAACTCTTTTTGCGCGAAATTGCAGACACTGCTAGCCTGAATGCATTAACAGGCAAAAGGAGATTGCGATGATCATTAACCTCGCTTCCGTAATCGGTCAGTCCTACGCCCTGGGCAGCGCTCTGGGCAAGCAAATCCTCCCCGAACTGACTGAACGCATCGAACGAAATATGGACAGGGCCCTGGTTGCTATCAATCTGGCTGGCATCGAGCGCCTGGACTGCAGTTTTGCAATGCACTCCCTCGTTCAGCTGGTTAAGCTCTACAGGGAAGAAAGCGTAATTTACGTCACCCATGCAGATCAGGACGTCCTCGATAACATCAGCGGCGCCTGTTACATCCGCGATGAAAGGATGCGGGGATATGGCCCCAAGGGGATCGAACTTCTGGGTCAACCCCTTCCAGCCCTCCCCCTGGCCACCCTTGAAGTGGTTACCCCGATGGCGCGCTGCACTACCGTGCAGGTTGCTGAAGCCCTCGGGATTACCGTATCGAACGCCAGCACTCGCCTGAAGGTTCTCTTCAAACTGGGCTTGATCAATCGAGAGGCCAAGAATTCCCTAACGGGTGGAAACGAATTCATCTGGATCAGCCCAACCATCAAAGAAGTCGAATGAACAAGCAACTGAGCAAAAAGGATTTCATCAAGAACATGGAAGACGCAGGGTTCTGCACCTGCGGGGCCTGGGGCGATGCCTTGGAGCGCATCCGAGACATGCTGAAGGTTATCTCGGTGCAAGGCGAAGGTCGCACCGAAAACCTGAGCAAGCTGATCCCTGACGACGGGGTCTGCCACATCTTCCTCTGCTGGATGGACAAGGCCGGCTGGCTTGAACATGGCGGAGCAATCGGGGGCGCATGGCTCACGCCGCTTGGGCACCAGGTGCACGATCTCCTGAAAGATATGGCAGCCGATGATCTGGAAGAGATTTTCAGCTACCTCTAACGAAAAAGCCCGCCAAACGGCGGGCTTCTTCATTGCAGGTGCCGGTCAGAGCACGCGCTTCGCAGTAAGATAGGCGCGCTTCCAATATGCAGCCTCGAGGTCATCCAGGCGCACCCGGCCACCGCGCGACGGCGAGTGCACGAAGCGATTGTCGCCAATGTAGATGGCCGCGTGGTCAACGCGTTTGTTGCGACGAGACGAGAAGAACAGGAGATCGCCTGGCTTGAGCTGATCTCGGGAGACGGTCTTGGCAGCACCCATGCTGGCCATGTCGCGAGAGGAGCGCGGCAGATCGATGCCGGTGTCACCGAATACGTGCAGGATCAGACCACTGCAATCAAAGCCTGTGCTCGGGTCGGTACCACCCCAGCGGTATGGTGTGCCGATCAGGCCGATGGCCTCCATGATCACTTCAGAAGCCGGGGTGGCCTGCTCTGTGACTTTCTTGCGGTCAGCGGCGTTCACACGTTGAATGCCGTAGAGATGACCATGATCCTTGGGATCAATCTTGGCCTTGACGGCAGCGGCCGCCGGCTTCGCTACAGGCTCTTTTGCCTGGGAAATGAGGCCAGACTGCTCAACAGCGGCGTCTGGTACGTTCGGTTTCTGCATGCTGGAACAGGCGGCGAGCAGCGACACAGAGAGAAGAAGGCCGGTACGGGTAACGAAAGACAAAACACGGCTCCATCGGTAAATTGTTGAAAATAAGGGCGAAAAAGAACGTCCAACTTAACACTTTGACGCCCTGTCAATCAACAATTTATGCATAAAGGTCACATTTCGAAGCTATGCGACCTCTCTGCCTCGCGCTTTGCTGCGCGCCTCGCAAGCCGGTCGGCTGTCTCGTTGTGCCTAACCCCGCTGTGCCCTTTCACCCATTCGAACCTTACCTGGTGGCTGGCGATCAGCCTATCGAGAAGCACCCAAAGTTCCCGGTTCGAGACCAACTTGCCCGAGTCCGGGAGCTTCCAAGCGTTCTCCTTGATCAGCGGTAGCTGCATCACGTTGTGCGTGACGTAGACGCTGTCGGTGTAGATCAGGATCGGCTTGTCCGAAGGCAGCATCTCCAGCGCCCGGATGGCGGCAATCAGCTCCACGGCGTTGTTGTCGGAAGCCGGCATACCGCCGCTGGACTCATGCACGCGCCGGCCGTCATCGACGACAGCGCCCCACCCGCCCGTGCCGATCTCCGGATAGTAGGCCCCGTCGATGTAGGCGCTCAGGTGCCGGTCATCGTGATCGCGGTCTGTAGCCAGATAGCAGGCGCGGGACAGCAGCGAGCGGAAGGCCGGCGCGACGTTGAGCTCGGCATCAGCGGTGAACCGTCGGCTGAACTTGTGGATGCGCTTCCATAGCCCCTCATGGGGGAGACGACGACCATCGACCTTCCAGTCATTGGCCCTCCACTTCGCCAGGGCGCCGGCCATGCCCTCAGCCAGCTCGGCGTTGTTGGTCTCGACGTGGAGCTGCGCGCCCTCGGTGATATGCGTCAGATGATGAAGCGCCTGCAGCATGGCCTGCAGGGCCAGGCGGTTGGAGCTGCGCGTATGCGAGGAGCCCGAGAACTCCTTCGTCTGGTGGCCGTACTGCACCACGCACGACCACCCGCCTCGGCCTGACTTCTCCGATACCGTGCTCGCCACGTAGATTCCGACGGTGCCCATAGCGCCATCCCAAGAGCTGAATTAGCTCTAAATTGCCACAGGATGGGGGCAGATTTAAAGCTTCGTGGCGGGCTCGATGATCACGACATCTCCGTTCGGAAACATCTTGTACTCCCTACCAAAGCACCGGAAGTAACAGTGGCCATCGAGAAGAACCAACGAAGGCAAGTGCCCGTAGTAGTGCTGGAGGAAGTCCTTGAGCTTTTCGCGGTAGGCATCATCCCCACCTGGCAGCACCTGGTTCAGGCGTCGATCAACCAGGTACTCGCCCATTCTGACCAGGCCGAGGGCGACCAGGAAGCAGCCAAAGGCGTATATCCAGGTGGTGTTGGCACCATGCAGCCTGAACGACTCAACGAGATTGACGGATGCCACGGAGACAAACAGCCAGAGGATCGCGCTACGCAGAGGGAGGTGGTGCATCTTGGCTCCGATGGGGAGGTGTGAAGTATGAGCTTACCGGGGATGCCACTTCCTGGCGAGACAGTGCGTCATTGGCCATGGCACCGGCCGAAGGCGACGTGCGGGCCCTTTGACAGCCTGATACGAAGCGCTATCGTTTCGAGGCGGCATAATAACATCACAGGAGTGAGCCAATAATGCGCGTCGCAATGTTAGGGCTGGTACTGGTGGGGCTGGCAGGGTGTTCGACACAGGGGGAGGAAGACTCGAAATGGGTCGGCCATGCCGAAGGTCGCTTCGTCAAAGCCAACAAGTTCGACGAGCGATTCACCTCATCCCCCTCCTCTCGTGATGGGATGTGCCTGCAGACGGGACAGACATTTGAGATCCGACTTCAGAGCCTGGTGGTCGGATGGGAATTCGACAGCGCGTTGGAGAAGCTCACCAGCGATCCGGGGAACGAGCTGGGTGTCTTCATCACCGTGAACAAATCCAGGCCCGGTACAGGTGCCGTAGTGGCAGCGCCGGCCCCAGCGGTAGCAATCGACCCGAACAACCCGACCCCAGCTGCGGCAGCTCCCGCAGCTGTGCCAGCGGCCAAGCCGGCCGTTGCAGCTGCGAAACCTGCGGCTGCAGCCAAACCAGCAGCGCCAGCAGATAGCACCGGAGGAGGCTTGGAGGTAGCCCCGCCAGAGATCCCTAAATCAGATGTGGCAAAAGACGCTACCCCTGTCCAGGGCGGCACCCTGACAAACCCGGTGGAGCGCCGGCTGGTGTACATCACGGACTCGACCTACCCCAAGACCGATATGAACGGCTCCAACCTCCTGGTCTACAGCGACACCTACGATGGGTCGGACTACACGATCACATTTGAGGTGGTTGAGTTCGATGAGGCCGGCTTCGACCAGTTCGCCGGCATCGCCCGAGAGCTGGCCAAGGCAGCCCAGGAGTCAGGCATCTCGGCAAACCTGCCCTACTCAGCCCTGCTGACCAAGGTTGGCAGCGCCATGTACCGTTCGATCAAGCGCAACGACAAGATCAACTTCTACAAGACGACCTTCCTGCCTTGCGACTCCGTCACTGGAGACAATTCGTCGGTGTTCATGCGGATGGGTGATTTCGCGGTGATCCGCGTGCCCCAGGATCAGCACGTCGTCGACTGGAGCGATCTGTCCTACGTTGGTGCCTCGAAGCGTGTCTCTTACCCGGCCGCCAAGGCAGATTCGACTTCCTACATGACCTTCAGCATCTACGGCCGGAAATAACGGCTCCCCAATGAAAAGGGCGCCCTTAGGCGCCCTCTTCCGCAACTTCCTTGATCTCGGCCGTCGCTTCCGGGTCGTTGGTGTAACGCAGCGTCAACCCGTCGTAGTGGACAGTCTTGAAGGGCGGGTTCGGGTCGCGATCCTCAGCGATCACCTTGCTGACCACTTTCTTCAGCTCGTAAGCCCGGAGGCCCGTAATGTCGATGTGGGGATGGCCGATTCCATGGCTTCCGTTCACCGGGTAGCCCAGAACGGCCTTGGCCGTGTTGATGAAGTCGCGGACGTCATTGCAAACTTCGATGCGCCGGGAGAACTCTTCGTTGTCGTTCCCCTTGTAGTCGAAGAACGAATACTCGCGGTAGACCTCTTCCACGATCTGGAATTGGCCGATCAAGATGCGCGAGTAGGTGTCGAGCGCGTTAACCAGGGTTTGGCCTTCGGCCAGGCCGAGTTCGACGTTGATGCGGTCACCAGGTTGTTCCTGGAGAGCGAAGTCGAGAGCCTTCTGTACCGACAGAGCGCCCTGGGCGAAGGGGGAAAGCTGTACGTTCATGCCTTCGGAGCCCGTCGGGGCGCCGACGAGACGTTCGGCAGCGACCAGCGGCTGCAGCATCGCCGCCAGGTGCTTGTCGGTAGCCAGCGCTCGTGGCTGATTGGAATCGTTCTGCAGGGGGATGGTGCCTGCTTCAGCCAACTCTTCGATCACGCTGAACTGGTTCAGCAGAACCTTCAGGTAAACCGAGACGGCGGCTAGGGCGGATTGGGTCTGCTCACGCGTAGAACTCAGTGCAATCTTCTTCATTGCATCACCTCTCAAATCCTTTCTGAATCGGGCTTAGGACGGAATACTAAGTGCATTGAATGCACTTGTCAACGAAGTGCGAATTTCAGGGAAATTGCAGGATATACGCCTCGATGTTAACGTTGCGTTGATATAAACCAACAGCCACAGGATCAACTCACAGCATGGCCAGATGCAAAACAGAATCTCAGCAGGTCAGCGGTGCCAACCCGGCTTCTCTCCCGGAAATCCTGACTCTATTGCGGCAAGAGCGAAAGCACTCTGTCATTATCTCAAAAAGAGGCGTTGAGGCTCGGGAAGTGAAGAGCTGGCTCATGAGCTTCGCAGACAACGAGCTACCTCTGCCATCCTTGATTGTTGCTGACTCCTTCAACTGCCCCAGTATTCTAGACTCTCTTAAGCAACTGAAGCTGCCTTACAGTCTTACCACTCTGTCGTCCTTGCAGGACAAACTCTCACCCACGTTCTTCGAGCAGATCGCCGCCAGCTCCGTTGTCCAGGTGATAATTGCCGATCTGTTCTCTGACGGGCAGGGCGCTTTCTGGAACTCTCTTGGAGAGTATGTAGGCAGCCACATCGCTCTTCAGAACGCTGGCGCTGAGATCTGTGCACCGACTCTCCCCATCCTAGTGATGAACTTCGATGAGAAAATGCCTGAGGGATTCAGTAGCTTGGTGGAAAATGCTGCTTTCGCAGTTAACCTCATCATGATCACAGACCAAACTGAGTCGCAACTCGAGGTAAGAAAAGCGGGAAGCCCTGAGCGTGAGATATCAATCTCCGAATACAGGCAAAGAGCATCACGCTTTGCAACTATGAAGATTTCGCTATTTGGCTCGATTGAGTCCTTTGTTGATCCGCACAAGCTAATCCAGGCATGAAAAGGGGCGCATCTGCGCCCCTTTTCTTTACCCGGCTTTCGCCTGCTTGTCCTTAAGCATCCTCGCACTCAGCGCCGCCTCGCAGGCCAGGTCATGGAGCTCGTCCAGGCGCGCCGGACGGAACCCATTCGCGTTATGAACCCATCCCTCCCCGTTCACCAAGTCGAAGAATAGCCACTTCTGCGGAGTAGAGGTTCGCAGGGTGACATCAACCGGGGCTAGCAGATGCTCAATGGTGTCGCGGCTGCGCAACCGCTGGGCGCCCTCCTCTGCATCCATCTTGGGCCCAACGTCCGTCGCATCGGCAGCCGTAGCCGCTTCCGCGAAGGCATCGACTCTCATGCAACCGCCCAGGGCGCCTTCGCGGATCTTGCCGTCTACATAACCCCAGATCACGTCGAACAGCTGGGTGCCATCCTGGTAGAAGTTGGCCAACTGCAGGACTCGGCGCTCCCCTCCGGGGAAGTTGAAGCTGGAGCCGACGGTGACGGCCTCGATTGGTACGGGCATAGGGGCTTCCTCAGGATTGCTGCGGCCGCCTGGGTGGAGCTGCCGAGGATTGCAGATTGAGAATCCCCCGTAGGGGACTGGGGACGGCGGGCCGAAGAGTTCAGGCCCGCCTTTAGGGGTCACGCCGGGGTTGCTTTGTCGGCCTGTGCAGCCTTGGCTTGATCACGGGCGTCGAGCTTCTGGCGAATCTTCTCCGCAAACGGAGCCGGGATGAAGGCCAGGATGAAGCTGAACAGAACGATACCGAAACCACCCGGCAAGAACGCAGCAAACACCGCGACGATGACCGTCAGGCAGCTGGGTATCAGCTTGGCCACGATGCACGCTAAGAACGCGAGTAAGTCGGCCAGGAAGTTCGGCACCCACAACACATGGTAGAAGTCCTGGATGATGTACTTCAGCTCGATCCAGGAAACGAAGGTCGCGATAGCCGCGAAGTTGAAAGCCGGGCCGACAATCGCAAACATGAAGATCGGCCAGAGAATCAGGTAAGCACGCATGTCACGTCTCCTCAGATGGCGCCATCTTTCCAGGACAACACGGAGAAACTCCGGGTCTTCATGATCCACGACTGAATCGGGCTCCGATTCGTGTCGCGGCGCAGATCAGCCTTGACCACTACGTTCTTGTTGAAGCCATCGATGATGAACTCAACGGTGTTGTAGCCCAGGAACTTCAGCGTCATGCCGGTGCACTCGTTCGCGGGATTATCCAGCGGTACGAGCTTGCCATTCTGGGTTCGATCCACGTAAATCATGTCGCCAGCGTTGATGTCGTTGGCACGGGCAGCGTTGTACTTGCGGGCGCCCTGGTCTATCGAACAGTACGACCTGGAGAACGCCGGGTAGCCATCGACTTTCGTGTAGCGCTCCGGGATGCCTGCAGCCTTCAGCTTCTCGATATCCGGGCCCGAGAAGACGATGCGGAAACCGTCCTCGAGCGCGTTCGGCACGCGGCCATAGACGACCCCTTTGTCCATGACGTCCAGCTCGAGGTGAGCGTTGATGGGCGTCGTGTGGGGATAGCCATTGACGTTGAAGCCCATGGAGACATCACCGACATAGTGGTCTGCCACCGGGGTGCGGATATAGCCGAACAGAACCTCGGCAACGAGCCAGATCACCACCAGGAGCATGAGTGCTGCCCGGAAGCTCTTGAAGCGGAAGGGATACTTTGTACTCATCGCCAATCCTTTTGTGATGATTGTTTTGCGCGGGGATGATATCGATGCCGGCACCTGACAGCAATATGCCATCAGGGAGCCGCTATCATCTGATCTGCAATTGCAAGCTAAAGCGGCCGGTTAGGACTCAGCTTGTGCCTGCCCTTGCTCCACTGCTTCGGCTTCGGTTGCTTCGATCTGGGCGTTGATCACCTTCATCTCCGCCTTCAGCTCAGACACGCCACCGTAGAAGTGACGGTCGCCTTCGGGGAAGGTGATGTGCCAGGGGGAATGGGAGTCCACGCGGACGGCGTTGAAGGTGCGTTCGCCGATAGTGTGTTCGACGGACTGCTGTTCTTCTTTCTGCGGAATGGCCATGTTCGAATCCTTTTCGAGGTTGGCTGGGGTGGAGCATACCGGCCCTGCAGGCCGCAGGGCCGGCACTGGCGCCGGCTTAGAGTACGCCGGAGTACTTCGCTTCGATAGCACGCTGTTCGCGGATGTGCTGCTCGTAGCTGATTTCCTTGTCCTCGAGCTTGTGGTCGAGGTCACGCAGGGCTTTGGCCTTCTCGCGCTCTACCGAAGCCTTGGTGGCGTAGTAGTTACGAGCTTCGGCGGCGCCGTGGGTGTCAAAGGGCATCCAGAGGGGCCCGAGGAACGGGTATAGTGGCAGGGTACTTACCGCCAAGAATGGGTGACCCGTATAGAAGTAGCCCGCCATCGGGAGTACGCCGAGGCCAGCGGCCAGGGCCGGGTTCTTCTCATGAACTTCGAGGCCTTTCTGGCGATAGGTTTCGAGCTCTTGCTCTTGGCCCTCGATCAGCTTGGTTGTGCAGCCCTGCAGGGTCACACCGAGAACGGCGACAGCCAGGAGCGCCTTGGCAGCGGATTTCATCGAACGCATGTTTCCCTCAATTTCAGTCTGTTGTGTCCGTTGCCGTCCGTTTTGGCCTAGCGCCGAACCTGGGGCAAGTATAATTGAATGCACTTTTTTCAGTCAACAAATACCGCTTCTTTTTATCGTTTATTGCAGGAAAGATCATACCCACAACCCTGATTCTGCCTAGCTCCAGGCATAGTGCGGCGTGGTGTTCAATGCTCCGCCACTTCTTGCCAAAACAGCATTCTGCCCAAGAACAATCAACCCTGCATAGAGCGTTGTAGAAAGCCCACCTGCAGGCCCCCACGAAAGCGTCCTTTATAGACATATTGCAAGCCAACAACTCCCCTGCCACTATGCCTGGCTATCGGCATTAGCCCATGAAAGGCTCCCCATGTCTGCCAAGATGGCCAAGCTCAAGCAGAGCACCTACGCGCTCACCAGATGGTTGTACCAAGATGCCGCGCCGTGGATCGTGCTAGCGTTCTTCGGCACCCTGACCTCGATGGTTGCCGGGAAGTGGATGATCACCTCTCCAATGCTCGGTGCCCCTCCAGAGCTCGTAGCCCTAGCAGCTCGTGCCGACTGGTGCTTCTTCAACAACAACGTGCTCGTCAGCCTACCGATCACCCTCATGGGGCTGTTCGCGCTGACTCTGATCTTTGGGCTCTGGTTTGGCCTGGTTGGCCCTTTCATTTTCGCCACAGCCCTTTGGCTGCACATGGGTAACCAGAGCCGAAAGCGCTCCAAGCAGCACTCCGACAAGAACAAAGACCCCGAGGTTTGACGATGAGCACCAGCGACAACCAGCTGCCCTGTGACATCAATACCCTGCGCGCCGGCCTGTGGCCTGCCATCTATGACACGATCTGCAAACCGTTGCTGCTGTGTGTTGTCTATGCCGTGTGCTGGTCGATCTGGGCACTCGCATGGGCAGTCCACGGCGTATGCAAGGTGCTTAATGCCCCAGGCATCATCTGCCGCGCTGCGCTGAAGGTGATCGCCCTGGTGTTCGAAGCCGCCTTCTGGCTGGTGCTCAATGGGGTGAAGCTGGTACTGCTAGTTGTTGCAACTTGCCTGTGCTTTGTTGCTCTGCTGCAAGTAGGGCTCTTGGTTGCACACATTCCGGGCATTTGTGAGCTGTCGAACTACATCCATGGGTTCGACCAAGGCTGCGCCCAGGTACTTCCCCTGTTCATCAACGATGATCTCCTGACCCTGAAGCACGCGGCACTCGGGATCTTCAATTCGATCATCGCGGTCTGTTTTGTGGTTTTCGCCATTTCCGGACTGATTCTTGGTGCTATTGCAGTCCTTGAATACCTCTGCAACAAGGGTAGGAGCCAGCTGGCACGCACTCAAGGCATCCCCACTGGATCGGAACAGGTGCAGTGATGAGATCACTCGATCAGAACCCGCACGGCCCTGTCTCGGTTCATACCGCTGTCTCAGCCCCGGCAAACTGCACTCCAAGGACATTCCTTGCCGGTCTGTGGCCTTGGGTCACTGACTGTTTCTGGCCGCCCTTTGCACGCCCGGCCAAGTTCGCCCTGGGCTGCATGGCACTTTTCCAGGTGTCTATCCTGGTAGCACAGCTGTTGGATTTCCTGGGCTACTTCCCCTTTAACCAGCACCCAACGATCTGGATTTTGTTCACCGGGAGCTTGAGCGCCAACCTGATGGCCGTGGCCGGCGGTTTCTTCCCAACAGTGATCGCAATCTGGCTGACCATCATGGCTGGGATTTTCCTGCCTGAGTGGTGTAAGACGGTCTGCAACAAGGGCCAATCGCGACTCGCGCAAAAGGGAGTCGATCAGAAATGAGCGACGATCAGCTCAACCCTATTCCACTGACCCTACCCACAGCGCCGAAGGTGGAGTGCAACCTCCACACACTTTCGGTAGGCCTGGGCCCGTGGATCTCGGAAGAGGTCTGGCCGTACCTCAGGGGGCTACTTGAGATCCTTGGGTTTTGCCTGCTGTACTTCCAAGCCTCGATACTGCTCTACCGCCCCGTTTACCACTATGGCCTGAGCCCCTTTGATAACCCGCCGGGAGTATGGATTCTCTTCATCGGCGAACCCCACCTCCAGTTCGAGGCGGTTATGGGGGGCGCTTTCCCTACTTTCGTCGGTCTCGCTCTACTGGGTATCGGGCACTTAGCGTCCCGCGCGCTACTGCAGTCGATCTGCAGGAAGGGCCAGGAAAAGATCGCAGCGCGCGCAACCAGGTCAGCGCAACCAAAGGACAGCGAAGCATGAAAATGATCGAAGGTGGCGCCTTCCCACCCTACCCCGAGGTGTCGACCAACATCCCTGGCCAGGCTCCGGTACCCACGGGTACATCCCGCAGGATTTCGGCAAAATCGTTCAAGGTAGGTCTCCGCCCTTGGGCCAAGGAAGTACTCTGGCCTTTCTGCCGAGCCCTCCTTTTCCTGGGAGGCTTTTGCCAGCTCTGCGTCCTCGCCATCAACATCAAGACCTTGCTTGGGATCACTTTTCTCGATACCTACGCCCCTCACAGCTGGATCGTGTTCGGCGGCACCTTCAATCAAACGATGGACGACATTCTGGTGGGAGGTGTCATTTTAGTGCCAACCATTGCTGCAGTGGGGCTTAGCTATCTGTCGGGCTGGCTCCTCATGGACTCCATCTGCAGAAAAGGTGACCAGCGTCTCTCAGCAGAGGCTTCGAAACATCAGGACGAGGTGCCCAGTGCTTAACTCGACCCTTCAAGGCACACTCTCCCCGTTCGAGGAGTACGAGCCCTTCCAGAGCCTCCTGGGAGGCCATCAGAAGACGCGCTCAGGAAAACTGCTGCCGTGGATCACCGGAAGACTTTTTAACGCACTGGCGGCCCACCAGAAGCGCAGGGCGCGACATAAAGCGAAGGTTGCTCGGATGATGAAAGCCCGCGAAGACGAAATCGCTGCCGTTCGCTCCGCTGTATTTGAGCACCGGGCAGCATTGATCGGCCGGGTTTACCGCCTGCAGCGAGGCATTGGCAGCATGGATGGCCTGATCCAGCACGGCAGCCTTAGGCTACCAGTACGCGGGCCGGCATCTGCATCTGGGCGACACGTAGTCATCCGGGAGATCACCATCTCCGGCCAGATCATGGTCGAGCCGGCCAAGCACGTCCTGGACTAGATCCCGAGTACATCAACGGCCGCCAGGGTCTGCAGGCGGTCGTTCAGCTCTCCTTCCCTGCCCCGCAGAACATCCGGGCCGAATGCCTGGTACGCAAGCTCCCAGTCATCGGGCCTCTCCATCATGGCCAACACCGAATCTTGACCCTCAACCTTGGCAAGACCGGCCAGTATGTCCAAGTGGCCGGGTTCTCTCTCGGGATTAGCCCATGAAGCCCGGAACCGGGATATCAGCTCTTCGCAGCTCATGTCGGTCGGAATCCCTCGAATGGTGCAAGAACCCTCTTGCAGCCGACAAACAGCTTGGGTTGCCACTGCCCAATCTGAAGTGTCCTTTCGGGCAGTTCCAAAACTCACATCTACGCCAGCAGGGATGGTCACAGCTAGCTTTTCTGCCTCATAGCGAGATGGATTGATAAAGACCTCCCTTTCCGAGACATCCATTCCCAGGACTTCCTTGAGCATCCTAGCGAACAGCAGGCTGCTATTTGAGATACCGATTAGCTGGGTGAAGAAGTCGTCTGAGCAAACACTGGCTAAAGGCACCACCAACGAATGCATGTCTGACATAAGCGACTGAATGAAGGGGATCGAGTAGTTCTTGGCGAAGTGAAAACTTCCCGGCGGAGCGGCTGTTGCAGCAAGGCGCTCCCGGCAAATCCCAGCCTTGAGTGGCACCCGATTGGCCAAGACACCTGCAAGCTCATCCATCACCACGGGAGAGGCTTCCAGATGTGGAAATTGGCAGAGGAAAGAAGCTGTGGATCTGCACAGAACCATTCCGGCCACTTGACGTGCATCCAGTCCGCATTGCATCTCGTCAGTCGTCCACTTGACCAATAGCTCATGATCTAGGTCTGTCTCCGCTTCATTTGCGCTCCGAAGACCAAGGGTCAACCCCTTCAGCTGCTGATCAAAAATCGGATCGGTGAGATACCTCTCTTTCTCCTCTTTGAACCCAGGCAGCCAGGTGGCATAGGTCGAGCGAATATGCGTTCGTTCTAGCTCCTGACTATGGAAAGCATGCAGCGGTATTTGCTTTTCCCCTGAGCGAGTGTCCAACGTGACAAAGCGTACAGGGTGGAATGGCCGAAGATCGTCGGGATTCGCCTCAACCATCTCCTGCGTGGCCAATACCCACATCTCCTCAAACCAGGTGCTATCGATGAGCTGTCCTCTGGATGAGAGCGCTAGCGCCAACTCTGGCCGGTGTAGCACACCGTCGCGAAGCTCAGGAATGTAATTCCCGGCGAATTGTTTGGCAGGAGCATCAAAGCGGTAGCTTGGGTGTTTGTATGCTAGGCACTCATTGAAGATGTTGCACTGCCCCTTAAGACCTACCAGTGGTCTGCTCCCCGCATCTGAGTACAGGGACTCACGCTAATTTTGCTGCCTGTTTGCGCCGCCGAAATTCCCTTGGGGATCGGTAGTTCAAGG
>NZ_JACHLI010000050.1 GCF_014204515.1 Pseudomonas nitroreducens
GACGGGCCATCCCTGGCCCGACAACGCTCTCGCGACATCCATGTCGCTCGACCCCTGGAACTCCGATCACCTTCGGCCTCCTGAAAGGGGCACTTTGGCGCGTGCGGATGTTTCGCTGGAAGACCTTAACGGCAAGGACAAGGGCAAGGGCAAGGGCAAGGGCAAGGGCGGGAGCGGGGCGGGGCGGGGGCAAGTGCAAGGGCTTTGGCGTGGTGCGATGCGATGTGTTTGCGTAGGAGCGGACCTTGTCCGCGAAATCCCTCGCGGCGGAATTCGGTTTTCCCAGGTAACGCCCGGGTACAGCGCCCGATTGTAGGAGCGAGCTTGCTCGCGAACCGCCCAGCGTCAAGGTTCGGCTGAATTGCAGGAGCGGACCAGCGCTATTACGAGGAGCAGTCCTGCCGGTAAGGCAACGCCCCACGCGCCTCCTCGGCGTAGGCGATAATCCCCGCCCTCCCCCCCACCAGGAATTCCTCCACCGCCTCACGCAGCCCCGGATGTCCCAGGCGATGCCAGGAGCGGGTGATCACCGGCTCGAAGCCGCGGATCAGCTTGTGCTCGCCCTGCGCGCCGGCGTCGAAGCGTTGCAGGCCATGGCCGATGGCGAAATCCAGGCCCTGGTAGAAACAGGTCTCGAAATGCAGGCGGTCAAACTCCGCCAGACAGCCCCAGTAACGGCCGTACAGCGTGTCGCCGCCCAGCAGGCTGAAGGCCATGGCTACCGGTCGGCCGTTCTGGTGGGCGAACACCACGCGGATCGCCTCGGGCATGCGCTCGCCGATCAGGCTGAAGAACGCCCGGCTCAGATAGGGCGCCTGGCCGCGCACCTCATAGGTGCTGCTGTAGCAGGCGTAGACGAAGTCCCAATGCGCCTCGGACAGCTCACGCCCCTCCATCCAGATGAAGTCCAGCCCCATGCCCGCGACCTGCTCGCGCTCCTTGCGGATCTGCTTGCGCTTGCGCGAGCTGAGCGCGTCGAGGAAATCCTGGAAGTCGCGGTAACCCCGGTTGCGCCAGTGGTACTGGCAGCCCAGGCGCTGCAGCCAGCCGTCGGCGTCACCCAGCAGCGCATCGGCGGCTGGATCGGTGAAATTCACATGGACGCCGGAACAATGCCCCTCATCCACTTCGGCCGCCAATGCGCCGACCAGGCTCAGCGCCGCCTCCGGCTTGCCCAGCAGGCGTGCACCGCCCACCGGGGTGAAGGGAATGCCCACCAGCAGCTTGGGGTAGTAGGGAATACCGGCGCGCAGGCAGGCATCGGCCCAGCTCCAGTCGAATACGTACTCGCCGTAGGAATGCGCTTTCAGATAGGCCGGCGCGGCAGCCAGCAGGCGGCCATCGTCGCCCAGCAGCACGCGGTGCGACGGCTTCCAGCCGGTACGGCCGCCGACGCTGCCGCTTTCTTCCAATGCGGACAGGAAGGCGTGGCGCAGGAACGGCTGGTCGTCCGGCAGCAGGGCATCCCACTGGTGGGCGTCGACTTCGGCAAGGCGGGAAAGGGTCTGGATAGGCATGCCCGACAGTCTGGCGCGGTGCGCCTTGGTTGGGAAGATTGCCGCGGGAAATCTCCGGCAACGGTGACATTCGCGTTCGTCGGTATCCGGCGGAAAGGCCTGCCAGAGTGGTCTATGTTGGGGGTCAGCAAGGCTTGCCGGCGCGCGGCGTCGGCATCGTTCCGCTCGCCAGCCGTCCGCGCCGGGCCGTTGGCGAATCGCCAGGAGGACGCCCCATGAGCCTGATGCAATGCGAGTACCGCAAGTACACCATCACCGCCGATGTCGTCGAGCATCCCGGCCTGCCCACCCCCTGGGCCGCCGGCTGCCATATCACCGCCCCGGACGGACAGACCACCCGCCGCCGCACGCTGCCGATGCAGTTCGCCTTCATGTCGGACCTGGAGAAGGCCCAGCATGCCTCCATCGCCCACGGCAAATGGCTGGTGGACCAGAGCCTGGACCACGATCGCCAGCTGTTCTGATCAGCCGCCGAGCAAACCGGGTTCCTCGCTGACGGGCAACTCCGTCAGACGCACCTGAAGTGCCAGGAACTCCTCTGCCGAGGCCCGCCAGGTCTGTCCGCGCGACCACTGCGCGCACGCCTGGCGGTCCAGCTCCAGCGCCCGCAGGCAGGCGCTGCGCAGGTCGCTGTCCAGCGCCCCGGTCACGCCCTCCTCCAGCACATCCAGCGGCCCCGCCACCGGGAACGCGGCCACCGGCGTGCCGCAGGCCAGGGCTTCATACATGACCAGGCCCAGGGTATCGGTCAGCGACGGGAACACCAGCACGCTGGCGTTGCCATAGGCTTCGGCCAGTTCGTCGCCATGCCGGTAGCCGAGAAACTCCACCTGTGGATAAGCCGCCTCCAGCTCGGCCCGCTGCGGGCCATCGCCGACCACGCGCTTGCGTCCGGGCAGGGCAAGCGAAAGGAAGGCATCGAGGTTCTTTTCCCGCGCCAGGCGGCCGACGTAGAGGAACACCGGCTCCCCCGGCGTGGCGCCGGCACCCGGCTGGAAGCGCTGGATGTCCACACCCTTGCGCCACAACGCCAGGTGATCGAAGCCGCGCGCGGCGAAGGTCGCCTGCATGCGCTCGCTGCTGACCAGCACAGCCGCGCTGGGTGCGTGGAAGCGGCGCAGGAAGGCATAGCCCCATTCCAGCGGCAGCCACGGCCAGCGGGTGTTGACGTACTCGGGAAAGCGCGTGTGGATGGCGCTGCTGAACTTCATGCCCCGGCGCTTCAGCCAGCGCCGCGCCGCCCAGCCCAGCGGGCCTTCGGTGGCGAGATGGACACAATCGGGGGCGAACTCGCTGATCTTCGCACCGACTTTCCACAGGTCCCAGGCCAACGGGATTTCTGGGTAGCTCGGGCACGGCCGGTGGCGAAAGTCCTGCGGGGTGAGCAGGCCGACCGCATGGCCCAGCGCTTCCAGTTCGGCCACCAGCGCCTTCAGGCTGGTGACCACGCCGTTGACCTGCGGCAGCCAGGCATCGGTGACGATCAGCAGCCTCATGCCGCCGACTCGACCACCGCCGGTTCCTCGACGCGCGCCTGCTCCTCGGCCAGCCGATAGAGCTGGATGCTGCCGTCCCAGTGTTCGATCAGCGCCGAGCAGGATTCCACCCAGTCGCCGCAGTTGAGGTATTCCACCTCGCCGATCCGGCGGATTTCCGCGTGGTGGATATGCCCGCAGACCACGCCGTTGAGGCCGCGCTTGTGGACTTCGTGGGCGATGGCTTCCTCGAAGTCGCTGATGAAATTCACCGCGCTCTTCACCTTGTGCTTGAGGTACGCCGACAGCGACCAGTAGCCGTAGCCATAGCGGCGGCGCCAGTGGTTGAGCCAGCGATTGAGGGTCAGGGTGAATTCGTAGGCGGAGTCGCCGAGGAAAGCCAGCCACTTGTGGTAGCGGGTGATCACGTCGAACTGGTCGCCATGGATGACCAGCAGCTGGCGACCGTCGGCGGTGGTGTGGACGATCTCGTCGACCAGGCGGATGTTGCCCAGCAGCAGCGAGGAGTAGCGGCGCAGGAACTCGTCGTGGTTGCCGGTGACGTAGATCACCTCGGTGCCGCGCTTGCTCATGGTCAGCAGGCGGCGGATCACATTGGTGTGGGCCTGCGGCCAGTAGATGCCGCCGCGCAGTTTCCAGCCGTCGATGATGTCGCCCACCAGGTAGACGCGATCGGCGTGGTAGCGCTTGAGAAAGGCCGCCAGGTGCTCGGCCTGGCAGTCGCGGGTGCCCAGGTGCACATCGGATATCCACAGGGTCCGCACCCGTTGTTTCTTCGTCGGCGTCATGCGTGGCGCGCTGCTCATCGTCGGCGACCTCCAGAGGGGTTTCTCCGAGTGTCGATGCAGGCGGTGAAGTGCACATGACCGACTGACGACAGTCCCGTTACAGCGCACGGCGCGCTAGACTGATGGCTTGCCCGCCAGCTTGAAAAGCCGCCCTGCATGAGCCAGATCCTCTCCCTGCGCCACTACAGCCACGATCACCTCGCCCACAGCCACAGCCACGCACAACTGGTGCTGGGGCTGTCCGGCAGCCTGGATTTCGAGGTCGGTGGACGCGGCAGCCGGGTGACCCGGCAGACCTTCGCCGTGGTCCCGCGGGATGAGCACCACGCCTGCGCCAGCCCCGACGGCAGCCGTTGCCTGGTGGTGGACCTGGAAGACGAAGAGGACCTGCTCGAAGGCCTGGGTCTGCACGGCGACGCTGGCCGGCGCCTGCTGGAAACCCCGGGCCAGCGCCTGCTCAGCAACGACCAGGCGCAGCTGGTGCAATGGCTCGCGGGCAGCCCGCTGCACGATCCGGTGCTGGCCCGCCAGGGCGCGATCCTGTTGCTGGCCAGCCTCGCCGCCGGCCAGCAGCGCATCGAAGAGCCAGCGCAATTGCCGCTGGCCAGCCTCGACAGCTATGTCGACCGACATGCCGCGCACCCGCTGCAGGTGGCTGATCTCGCGCGGCTGGCCGGGTTGTCCGCGGCACGCTTCCACGCCCGCTTCCTCGCCGAAACCGGGCAGACGCCCATGGACTACGTGCGCCAGCGCCGCCTGCAACTGGGCCGCGACCTGCTGCGCGGCTCGCACCTGTCGGTCGGCGAGATCGCCGCGCAGGTCGGCTACGCCTCGCAGAGCGCCTTCACTGCCGCCCTGGTCCGCCAGTTCGGCACCACGCCGCGCCAGCTGCGCCAGCAGGCGCGCGACAATTCCCGCTAGCTGCGCGACAGACAGCGGCGCGCCCAGGCCCTAGACTGCCGGCCATCGAACCGGACCAACCAGCGGGAGCAACGATGTCGGCAGACACCATCGAGTGGCAGGATTTCGAACGCGTCGAACTGCGCGTGGGCACCGTCGTCAAGGCCGAACCCAATGTGAAGGCACGCAAGCCGGCCTACATCCTCCACGTCGACCTCGGCCCGCTGGGCATCAAGACTTCCAGCGCGCAGATCACCGCGCACTACGAAGCCAACGAGCTGATCGGCCGTCAGGTGCTGTGCGTGTGCAACTTCGCAGCCAAGTCCATCGCCGGCGTGCGTTCGGAGGTGCTGGTCACCGGCGCCTACGACAGCGACGAGAAGGTGGTCCTGGCCGGGTTCGACAAGCCGCTGCCCAACGGCGCGCGACTGGCCTGACCTCCGTTCCATGGCGCGCCGGCTGCTGCGGCGCGCTCACCTCTCCGACCACAAGGCCCCGCTCCTCCGGCATGAAGCGCGTTACCCAACTCACTCCCCGCGGCGCCCTGATCGGCCTGCATATCGGCGCCCTGATGTTCGGGCTGTCGGGCATCTTCGGCAAACTCATCCTCGCCGGCCCGCTGATCATCGTCTTCGGTCGTGCGCTGTTCGGCTCACTGTCGCTGGCGGCAGTGTTCGCCGGGCACTTGCGCGAGCAGCAGCGGCCGACGCTGACACAGGCCGCCATGCTGGTCGGCGGCGGCGTGCTGCTGTGCACGCATTGGCTGACATTTTTCCTCGCGGTGAAGGTGGGCAACGTGGCGGTCGCCACCCTCGGTTTCGCCAGCTTCCCGGCCTTTACCGTGCTGCTGGAGGGCCTGCTGTTCCGCGAGCGTATCCGCAAGGGCGAATACGGGGTGGTGGCGCTGGTGTGCATCGGCCTGGTGATGGTCACGCCGACCCTCGACCTGCGCGACGGCGCCACTGCCGGCCTGCTCTGGGGCACCCTTTCCGGCCTGCTGTTCGCCCTGCTGTCGCTGGCCAACCGGGTCAGCGTGCGCGGCATCGACCCGATCCAGGCGGCGCTGTGCCAGAACCTGACGATCATCGCCTGCCTGTTGCCCCTGGTGCTGCTCGACCTGCCCTCGGTGCGCGGCATGGACTGGCTCTGGCTGGTCGCCCTGGGCGTGCTCTGCACCGGCGTCGCCCACAGCCTGTTCGTCGCCAGCCTGCGGCTGATCAAGGCGCGCACGGCGGCGGTGATCTTCGCCCTGGAGCCGGTCTACGGCATCGCCTTCGCCGCCGTGCTGTTCGGCGAGCAGCCGAGCCTGCGCATGCTGGCCGGCGGCGTACTGATCATCTTTGCGACCTTCCTCAGCGCGCGTGGGTCGCACTGACCCCGCCACGCCTTTCCTGTAGGAGCGAGCTTGCTCGCGAACCGCTTGGCAGCGGAGCGAGATCGGTTCGCGAGCAAGCTCGCTCCTACAAAAGCACGGCCAAAAAGGAAGGCCGCCCCGCAGCATGCGAAACCCGAACCTTGCCCCGGGGAGGGAATGCCAAGGATTCATCGCACGACAGCCTGCGAGGCGGCCTGTTCGGTGGGCGCCTGTGGATAAGGCGCCGGACAATCAGTTGATGCTGTAGCCGCGCCCACTCAGGCAGGCGCCCAGCGCGCGGCGGTAGGTGTCCGACTGGCCGGGCGGCGGCGCCTGGGTGGCGGCGGCCGGATCGAAGCCACTCTGGCCGACGGCCCAGGTGTGGCACTCGTAGCGATCGCGGTTCTGCTGCTCGGGCGACTGGCCGCTGGCGGGATAGGCGATCACCTCGTAGCTGGTGGTCGGCGCGGCCTGAACGGCCGGCGGCGTTTCCACCGCGACGTACTGGCTACGGTCGGCGTTCCACAGGTAGTAGGTCCCGGCGGCGACGAAGTAGAGCATGCTGCCGATCCACACTTCCCGCGCGTAATCGGGCAGGCCATAGCCATGGCCCGGCCCCCAGCCATGGTAGGGCCCAGGGCCCGGCCCCGGTCCGCCAGGGCCACCGGGTCCACCATGGGGCCCGGCGACGGCAGCAGCCGACAGGCTGATGGCCAGCAGCGCGGCAATGGATTTGCGCGCGGCGCGCGAAGACAGCTTCATTTCACCTCCGGTCACGGGCGATCCACCGCCCGTCTTTCGTGGTGAGAATTGTCTCGCGGCCGCCCCCGTCCCAGTGTCAGCACTGGGTAAAGACTGGGTAAAAAGCCCGATACACGGGGTATCAGTCCTGTTGCAACAACCAGCGGCAGTAGCGTTCCACGCCCTCTTCCACGCCCAGCATCGGCGCGCGGTAACCCGCTTCGCGGAGGAAGGCGATATCGGCGCAGGTGTAGCACTGGTACTTGCCGCGCAGCTCGTCGGGGAACTCGGTGTATTCCAGCAGGCCGGCGCGGATTGCCGCGTCCAGGGTCAGCGGCTGCAGGTCCTGCTGCGCGCGCAGGGTGTTGATCACCGCCAGCGCCACGTCATTGAACGGCTGGGCGCGGCAGCTGCCGAGGTTGAAGATGCCGCTGAGCTGCGGGTTGTCGAGGAAGTGCAGGTTGACCTTGGCCACGTCCTCCACCGAGACGAAATCGCGCAGGTGGCCGCCGGCCGGGTAGTCGCCGTACTCGCCGAACAGCTGCACCTTGCCCGTCTCGCGGAACTGGTTGAAGCAGTGGAAGGCCACCGAGGCCATGCGCCCCTTGTGCTGCTCGCGCGGGCCGTAGACGTTGAAGTAGCGGAAGCCCGCCACCTGGGTGCGTGCGCTGGGCAGCACCTTGCGCACGCGCTGGTCGAAGAGGAACTTCGAATAGCCGTAGACGTTCAGCGGCCGCTCGCAGGAGCGCACCTCGCGGAATTCCTGGCCACCGCCATACACCGCTGCCGACGAGGCATAGAGGAACGGCACGCCCAGTGACAGGCTGGCGTCGAGCAGCTCGCCGCTGTAGCGGTAGTTGTTGTCCATCATGTAGCGCCCGTCGCGCTCCATGGTGCTGGAGCAGGCGCCCTGGTGCAGCAGCGCGCGCACCACGCCGAAGTCGCCGCGGGCGTAGCGCTCGATGAAGTCGCGCTTGTCGAGGTAGTCGCTGATGTCGCAGTCGGCGAGGTTGGCGAACTTGTCGCCCTCGGTCAGATCGTCGACTGCGATGATGTCGGTCTCGCCGCGCTGGTTCAGCGCCTTGACGAGGTTGCTGCCGATAAAGCCGGCAGCGCCTGTGACGATGATGCTCATGTCGGGCACCCTTGCGGAGAATGGATGCACCCAGACTAAAAGCGTGACCGCCATCACCTTTTGATATGCAGCAAGGAAGTTAGCCAGCTATCGAATAAACTCGCTGGCCGGTACAGCCGCGATTCAGGGACGGTCGTTGTGGCCCAGATCGCGCTGCGGATCGATGCAATCGCGCACCCGCTGCTTGAGCACCTTGGCCTCGGGGAAACCGCCATCGGCCTTGCGCTCCCAGATAGGCTCGCCGTCACAGGTGATGTGGAAGACTCCGCCCGTGCCCGGCACCAGGCTGACCTTGCCCAGGTCATCGCCGAAGGTGCTGAGCAGCTCCTGGGCCAGCCAGGCGGCGCGCAGCAGCCACTGGCACTGGGTGCAATAGGTGATGACGATTTCTGCTTTGGCGACGGACATGAATCAGACTCTGCTGTAGGACGCGCACCTATAATAGCGGCCTGGCACGCCCTACCGGATTCTTCTCTTCATGCGCCGACTGTTGTTCGCCCTCTTCCTGCTCCTCCCCCTCGGCGCCCTGGCGGCGAACACCCCACCGAAGATCGGCCTGGTCCTCTCCGGCGGCGCGGCGCGCGGCCTGGCGCACATCGGCGTGCTCAAGGCGCTGGACGAACAGGGCATTCATGTCGACGCCATTGCCGGCACCAGCATGGGCGCGGTGATCGGCGGCCTTTATGCAGCGGGCTACACGCCCAGGGAGCTGGAGGAGCTGGCCGTCGGGCTGGACTGGAAGCAGGCGCTGTCCGACTCGCCGCCGCGGGTCGACGTGCCGTTTCGCCGCAAGCAGGACGACCGCGACTTCCTGGTGAAGCAGAAGCTCAGCTTCCGCGACGACGGTACCCTCGGCCTGCCCCTGGGGGCGATCCAGGGGCAGAACCTGTCGATGCTGCTGGAAAGCCTGCTGGTGCAATCCAGCGATACCCGCGACTTCGACAAACTGGCCATTCCTTTCCGCGCCGTCGCCACCGATATCGCCACCGGCGAAAAAGTGGTGTTCAGCAAGGGCCACCTGCCCCAGGCGATCCGCGCCAGCATGTCGATCCCGGCGGTATTCGCTCCGGTGGAGGTCAACGGCAAGCTGCTGGTGGACGGCGGCATGGTCGACAACATTCCGGTGGACGTGGCCCGGCAGACGGGCGTCGACGTGGTCATCGTGGTCGACATCGGCAACCCGCTGGCCGACCGCAAGCAACTGCTGACGGTGGTGGACATGCTCAACCAGTCCGTCACCCTGATGACGCGCAAGAATTCCGAAGCGCAGCTGGCCACCCTGAAATCCACCGACATCCTCGTGCAGCCGCCGCTCAGCGGCTACAGCTCCACCGACTTCGGCCGCGTGCCGCAGCTGATCGACGCCGGTTACCGCGCCGCCAGCATCCTCGCCCCGCGCCTGGCCACGCTGCGCAAGCCGGCCGACGCCCAGACCGTGGCACTCGCCGAAGCGCGCCAGCCCGGCGAACGCCAGCCGGTAATCAACAGTATCGAGGTGGAGAACAACTCCAAGGTCAGCGATGACGTGATCCGCCACTACATTCGCCAACCCCTGGGCGAGCACCTGGACCTGGGGCGCCTGCAGAGCGACATGAGCACCCTCTACGGCCTGGATTACTTCGATCAGGTGCAGTACCGGGTGGTGCATCGCCCGGACGGCAACGCGCTGGTCATCCACGCCTACGGCAAGCGCAGCGGCACCGACTACCTGCGCCTGGGCCTGAGCCTCTCCGACGACCTGCGCGGCGACAGCACCTTCAACGTCGGCGGCAGCTACCGCATGAACGGCATCAACCGCCTCGGCGCGGAATGGCTGACCCGCGCGCAGATCGGCGACCAGCAGGAAATCTACAGCGAGTTCTACCAGCCGCTGGACGTCGGCTCGCGCTACTTCGTCGCGCCCTTCCTGTTCAACGAGGCGCGCAACGTCGAGGCCACCGACAACGACGACCCGATCGCCGAGTACCGCCTGGAGCGCTACGGCTACGGCCTCAACCTCGGCCGGCAGATCGCCAATAATGGCGAGATCCGCCTGGGCGTCGCCCAGGCCTTCGGCAAGGCCGACGTGCGTGTGGGCCAGCAGGACCTGCCGGACTTCCACTTCACCGAAGGCTACGCCGAGCTGAAGTACTCCTTCGACACCATGGACAATGTCGACTTCCCCCGCGAAGGCGAGAACATCCAGACCTCGTTCCGCGAGCACACGCCGTCCCTGGGCGACGACGACCGCTACCGCCAGTGGGACTTCCGCCTGGACAAGGCGCTGAGCAGCGGGCCGAACACCTGGGTACTCGGCGGCGGCTACGGGCGCACCATCGACGATGCCGAGGTGGTGGTGTCCAGCTTCCTGCTTGGCGGCGCGCGGCAGCTCTCGGGCTTCCGCCAGGACGCCATCGCCGGGCAGAACTACAGCCTGGGCCGGGTCATCTACTACCGGCGGATGACCGAGCGCTCCTTCCTGCCGCTGGACTTCCCCTTCTACCTGGGCGGCAGCCTGGAGCGCGGGCGGGTGTGGAACAACGACAACAGCTACGACACCGGCTACATCAATGCCGGCAGCATCCTCATGGGCTTCGAGACGCCGCTGGGGCCGCTGTCCTTCAGCTACGGCCTGAACGACGCGGACGAGCATGCGATGTACATCAACCTGGGACGCAACTTCTGACGGCTCGCGCAGAGGGAACAGGAGGCCTGCGGGGGCGATCTGGCTGGCGAACGGTGTTATCCGGCGGGTTTGCAGCTGGGCGGTTCGCGAGCAAGCTCGCTCCTACTACCAGGCCATGCTGCGGCGCTCCTACCTGAACACCGTACCAGGGCCTCCCTCTCCCCCGCCCTCTCCCTGAAGGGAGAGGGAGCTGTCCGTGCCGACTGATGCAGCAGCTTCAACTCACGCCGATCAGTCCCCTCTCCCTTCAGGGAGAGGGTTAGGGAGAGGGAAACCCAGGCACAGATTTACGGGGCAAAGACAGTTGCTCATACGCACCTACCGATTCCGGCGTATTCCTGCAGGAGCGAACCTTGTCCACGAACAGCGGGCAAGGCCGCACGCAAAATCGGGCCATGCTGCGGTGCGCTTTCGTAGGAGCGGACTCTGTCCGCGAATGGCGGGCAAGGCCCGCCCCTGCCATTTCACCCACCCAAGAAAAAGCCCGGCATCCGCCGGGCTTTTTCATTCGTGCCGTGGGTCAGGCAATCAGCGCCAACAGCTCGCGCGCTTCGGCCTTGGCCTTGGAGTCGCCGCTGGCGATCACCTGCTTGAGGATGCCGTAGGCCTCCTCCAGATTGCCCTGATCGATGCACTGGCGGGCACGGTCGAGACTGGCCAGCAGTTCGTCGTGCTCGTGGCCGACATCCTCGGGCAGGTCGAAGCTCAGGTCCTCATCCAGGCCCTGGGCGTTGCTGCCCTGGCCGAACATGTCGCCGTGCTCGCCCAGGTCCAGCTCGGTGATTTCCGGCAGCTCGTGGAGATTGCTGCGGAAGTCCGCCGGCACGTCGGCTTCGGGTTTCGCCGGGGCCTTGCCCGGCTTGGCCGATTCGAAGGGGTTGTCGAGCTTGTCCCAGTCCAGGTCCAGCGACAGGTCGCTCAGGTTCATCGCGAAGTCCGGCTGCTCCTCGGCGACCTTGGCCTGGGGAGCGGCAGCCGGTTCGACCACCTCGCCCAGCTCCAGGTCGTCCCAGTCGGTGAGGATTTCACCGCTGGGCGGCGACGCCAGGTCCTCGGCGCGGACCTGCATGGCCGGGTAGCGGGACTTGAGCTGGTCGATCTGCTTCTGTTCGCCACCGATGGCCAGCAGGTCGCGCTCCTGTTCCTGGAAGCCGATCACATCGCCCAGTTCGGCCAGCACCAGCAGCAGCTTCATGCGCAGCTCGCGGCGGTTCGGCTCGGCGATCACCGCCTTGCGCAGCATGTCGCGGGCCTGGTTGAAGCGGCCGTAGGCGATGTAGATGTCGGCGCCTTCCAGGCTGTCCGCGCTGGCGGCCGGCAGACGGGCCACACCGGCTTCCGGCGTGGCGACCACCACCGGGTGCGGGACGGGTACCGGCGCGACGACGGCGGCAGCCAGCGGCTTGGCCACCGGCGCCGGTCTCACCGGCTCCGGCACCACCGCGGCCACTACCGGCGGCTTCTCCACCGGCTTCTCGTCGCGCTTGCGGCGGGCGAACAGCAGGCCGACCAGCAGCGCACCGAGCGCGCCGACGCCCAGCCAGGGCCAGTAGTTGAAATCGGATTGAGCGTCGCTGGCCGGCGTCGCCGGTTGCGCGGCGACGGGTGCCGGCTGGCTGGCGGCAGCTGGCGCAACCGCATTGGGCGCCGGCGGCACGGCATTGGTCGGAGCATTCGCCGTGGGAGCCTCCACGGAGGGCGCATTGCCCGCCGGAGCGCTGCCCGACGGAGCCGCCGGGGCGGCATTGCCGGAGGACGTGCCAGCGACGGCATCGGCGCCGCCACGCTGGCCCAGTTCGGCCTGCAGCGATTGCACCTGCTGGTCGCGGCTTTCCAGTGCCTGCTGCAGGGACTCCAGCTGCTTCTGCATGGCGTCCATGCGCTGGTTCAACTGGTCGCGCTGGGCATTGGCCAGCAGCAGGTCAGCCTCGACCTTGGCCAGGTCGCCATTGCCAGCGGCGGCACCGGCGGCCGCAGTGGATGGCGCACCCGCGGCGTTGCCGGCCGGGGCCGGAGCGCTGGGAGCGGTCACTGCGGCCTGGGAACCGCCAGTCGATTGCGGCGCTTCGGGAGCCGGAGCGCTGGCCGCCGGCTGTGACGCCGGGGCGGCATTGCCGGCACCGGCGTACTGCTGGCCCTGGGGCAATATCAATGTCTGGCCGACCTTCATGCGGTGCGGGTCACCGTTGACGAAGGCCTGCGGATTAAGCGCGACGATGCTGTCCATCAATTGGCTGCGCGAGGCGCCGCTGCCGCTGAGGTTGGAAGTGATCTTCCACAGGGTGTCGTTGCGCACGGTGGTGTAACGGCCATCGCCTGCCGGCAGCGGGGGCTGCGCAGGCGCGCTGCGAACCGGCGCCGAACGGTAGGAGGAGGAGCGCGCGGGTGCGCCTTCGGCCATTCCCACGCTGGCGGCCATGCTGCGGTTGGCGCTGTACTCCGGCGGATCGAGGAGCACGGTGTACTCGCGCAGCAGCCGGCCATTGGGCCGCTCCACGGCGAGCAGGAAGTTCAGGTAAGGCTCGTGCACCGGCTGGGTGGAGACCACCTTGATGTAGCCGCGACCGTTACGGATCACTGGGGTGAAACGCAGGTTCTGCAGGAACACGAAGCGATCGACGCCAGCATTCTCGAAATCGGCGGGGGACGCCAGCTTGGCGATCAGCTCGTCGGAGCTCATGTCGCCGGTCTGCAGCAGGGCGATTTCCGCATCCAGGGGCTGGTTCAGTCCCGAGTGCAGGGTGATGTCGCCCAGGCCGAGGGCGTTCGCATGAGCGGAGATGAATACCGAAAGCGCAGCTAGCGTCAGAGGAATTCTATTTATTCGAGCCATAACCCCATCCCATTGTCCTGGGTCTGCACGCCATTCCCTGACCACTCGAAAGCAGCAGGCTGAACCTGTCCACACACTTGATGCCATGCCGGACTGCAGACCGTCACGCACTACCACTGTACCTTGCAGGGTACAGGCCGTCTGATATCACGGATTAGGTGGTACGGGCGGTTTGGTCAAGATAAATCGTCGAAAAACCGGCGAATGGTTCGGGTATGGATAGCGAATGGCCAGCGGCCCCACCGGGGACCGCCAGAAAAATGGCTACTTTACCCGATTAACGTGACGAGTTGCTCAGTTTCGCTCGAGGTTGCCGAGAATCCGGCTGAGAGTTTTCTGGCACAGAGCGATTTCCTCTTCGCTGATGCCAGCCAGCACCTCGTTGCGCACCGCGGCGGCGATGTTCTCGATATCCGCGATCAGCACGTCGGCCTTGGGGGTGAGCGCGATGCGCTTGGCACGACGATCCTCGGCTACCGCCTGGCGACGGACCAGGCCCTGGGCTTCGAGGCCGTCGAGCAGGCGGGCCAGGGTCGGGCCCTCGACGCCCACCGATTGCGCCAGTTCGCGCTGGGTAGGCTCGGCGGCATGCCGTGCCAGGTGCAGCAGCACCAGCCAGCGTGCCTGGGACAGGCCGAGGTGGCTGAGGCGACGGTCGAGTTCGGCTCGCCAGGCACGCGAAGCCTGGGCCAGTTGGGTACCGAAATAGTGCTTATCGTTATCTGACATTGTGCTGCGTACGGGAGAAGTGAGTCGGCTAATTGATTTGACTAATTATTAGCCAGCTAATCAAGCCCGTACAAGGACAGATTGTCGCAGGGTGTGACCCGGAACCTCACCATTTCGCATATTGGTCTTCGACGAAGCCCCACAGGTTGTCGATGCGCACCTCGGCCTGCCCTGCCGGTTTCAGCACGCCGCTGAAGCGCCCGAATATCTGCTTGAAGTTGCTGGCCAGCACGCCCAGGTTGAGCCGCTCCTGGTGCAGGCCGTGGGCTTCGAAGCGCAGCTCGACCTGGCCGTCGTAGGAACGGATGGTCCAGGGCTGCAGCGGATGATCGCGGTCGAACTCGAAGCGCACGCTGTCGACCTTCACCAGTTGGCCATCGAGCCAGTAGCAGTTCTCGGTGAAGCTGGTCTCGTTGACCCCGCACGACAGGTTCAGGCCGACCCGCCGGCCCTGCGCCTCGCCGGACAGGCAGGCCCAGTTCCAGAAGGTCTCGCGGCGCATATAGCCGGCGGACCAGTCGTGGTGGGCGTAGGCATCCAGTTCACGCAGGTCGTAGTCGCCCAGGGCGCTGCGCACCTGGCCGTGACAATGCACGCCAGCCACCTTGCGCGCATAGACCCAGCCGTTCACCGCCGTGGGGGTGCACAGGCTCATGGGCTCGAATACCGGCTGTTCCTCGCTGAAGCGCGCATCGATGCGGGTGCCATCGTCCAGTTCCACCAGCAGACGCTTCTCCAGCGGCGTCGCGCCATTCTCCAGGCGCAGCAGGTTGCGCCCCTGGCGCAGTTCACAGACGCCATCGTTGGGCGCCTGCGAGAAGTTCGCGCCCATGCCCAGCGGGCACTTGAACTGGCGTTCGATCATCCGCCCGCTTTCCGGGTGGTAGAGGTAGACGAAGCCGATGGTGAGCAGGCTGACGTTCGCCAGCGCGCAGCCGCCGATCAGCGTCGGGCTGATCAGGCCGAAGTACTGGAACTGGTGGAAGCTGCGCCACTTGCTCAGCGCGCCGAGTCGCCGGCCCATGGGTGAGCGGAAGTCGAAGTCGCGGTAATTGATGCTCGCCGGGGTGCCGGGGAAGATGCCGTAGTGCGGTTGGCCGTTGGGCTGGATCAGCTGCTGCATGGGCGCGGGCTCGGTGGCGGGATGCGGCGCATGCTAGCACCGGGCCTGCGCGCGCCGCAGTCACGCACGGCGCCAGCTCGGGGGACCGAATGGGCCATCAGGCGACGACCTGATTGCGCCCGAATGCCTTGGCTTCGTAGAGCGCCCGATCAGCATGCTCGTAGATGCTGCGCAGCGGGTGGCCGGTCTCCGGCCACAGGCAGGAAACGCCGATGGACAGCGTCACCTCGTCCGCTGTCAACGAGCCTTCATGGGTGATACCCAACGCCTGCACCGACTCGCGCACGACCTCGGCACGCTCCCTGGCTTCGCGTTCGCTGGCGCCGTAGAGCAGCACGGCGAACTCCTCGCCGCCCAGGCGCACGGCCATGTCCAGCGGGCGCCGGGCGCTGGCCAGGAGCACCTCGCCGATGCGCTGCAGAACCCCATCGCCGGCCTGGTGGCCATAGCGATCGTTGTAAGCCTTGAAATGGTCGACGTCGCAGAGCAGCAGCGCCAGCCCGACGCTCTCGCGCTGGGCCTGGCGCCACAGGCGTTCGAGCTGGCGATTGAAGCTGCGGCGGTTGTGCAGGCCGGTCAGCGCATCGTGCTCGGCCATGACCTTGAGCAGGCGGCTGATGAGGAAATGCTGGCGCGACTTGTAGTCCAGCAGGTAGCAGCCCACCGCGCCGACCAGGTTGCCGAACAGCAGGAACACCACGTTGCTGATCAGCTTGGGCAACGGCAGCCCGGCATACAGCTCGCAGCCGACATAGGCCAGCAGGATCACCAGGGCGCTGCCGACAGCCTCGGAAAAGCGCAGGCCGATGAGGAAGTACGCCGCCATGCTGACCAGCAGCAGGCCCTCATAGGGATAGTTCTGGTCCACGGTATGGGCGATGCCGGCAACCGCCGCCGCGCCGATGCCGACACTGAGGATGCAGGCCAGGCTCAGCGGCACCAGCAGGTGGATGTGCCGGCGCTGCAGGATCAGCCCCCCACACACGCTCAGCAGCACCAGCACGCCGATGCGCACGGCGAGCATCTGCCAGTGTTCGGAGGTGCGGATCAGGAGGAAGTCGATGGCCGCCAGCGCCAGCCAGATCAGCACGCCGATGGTCAGCGCGGTGCGCTTGAGATCGAAGCTGTCTTCGAGCAGGTAATGACGGTACTGGGTCTCGAGGTCGGGCTCGAAACGCAGCCGGCGAAAGCCCCGGGAGAGCTGTTCGGCATAGGCATTGGAACGGACGTCGTCCAGCCAGCTTTGTTGTTGTGGCACGCTCACCTCTTCTCTTGGAGGTCTAAGTGCCACCATAGCCTTTCGGGACGTGCGTCACAAGTTTGTCGTTTTACCCCGTCACGAAACTGACGGACCTTTCCTTCGACGCGTCAGGTTCACCCCGCAGGAGCGGACTCTGTCCGCGATGGCTATGCCCCGCTCCCGGGTGCGCCTAATCGATTGCGGACGCAGCCCGCTGCTACGAATGCCAGGCAGCCATTGCGCGTAACCATGGACGCATCAGGGGCAATAGTTGGGGGAGCGCCGATCATAACCACGGCTGTCGCGGCCATAGCGATAGTCCCCGGAATCCCGATAGTCCCGGCGGTAGCCGTTGCGATAGTCGTCATCGTCATCGCGATCCTTCGACAGCACGACCATGGTGGCCAATGCAGCCACCGCCGCGACGCCGATGAGAGCGCTCTTGCCGTTCTCGGTCAGCCCGCCGCCACTGGCGCATCCGCTGAGTTGCCCGACGACCAGCAGCCCCGCCACTACCCGCATCCAACTCGCCATCTGTCACTCCGAAAGTGATCCGTACTGACAGCTATGACTGGTGGGAAAAGGCGCCGTTGCTGGCACATTGATATTTCATCTGTAACGCCGTATTTCCGCGCAATGCAGCGGTACCTGCCGTACGCCGATTCCTGCCTTGGCTTAGGAGCGAATGGCGAAACGATCGCGGACAGAGTCCGCTCCTACGACGGTGTCAGACGAGCGACCTGCAGCCCATGAAATTGCCGTAGGAGCGGACTTCGTCCGCGATGGGTGGGCCCGGCTCCCGGACCGGCCGGAGCGTGCGGTGAGGCGATCAGACTTCCAGCTCGGCCTGCAGGGCGGCACGCACGCAGTGCAGCACACCCAGCGGCACGCGGCCTTCGAACAGTTCGGCGATGGCCGTCACCGGCGGCAGTTCGCCGTCCTCGTCGAGGAAGGCGTCCTGGATTTCCCCCAGCAGTTCCTCGGGCAGGTCCAGCGCCTGTTCCAGGGCCAGTTGCTGCTTGCCGATGGCTTCGGCGAGCAGGCCGTAGACGTTCTTCTCGCTGCAATCGAGCTGGCGGGCGATCTGTGCCGGGGTCATGCCGGCGCGGGCCAGGGTCACCAGTTCGTGGCTGAGGTCGGCCACCGGCGCCGGGGTGGCAGGCGCCGCCTCGGACTCGGTGAGCACATCGAGGAAGGCCTGGCCGTAGCGCTCCAGCTTGCGCGCGCCGACGCCGCTGACCTGGGCCATTTCCGACAGCGAGCGCGGCTGGCTGCGGAGCATTTCCAGCAGGGTGGCGTCGGGGAAGATGACGTAGGGCGGCACCGAATGCTCCTGCGCCAGCTTGCGCCGCAGGGTGCGCAGGGCTTCCCACATCTCGCGCTCTTCCTGGCGCACCAGTTGGCTGGCCGAGCTGGCGCCGCCGGAAGACGACCCCTTGCTGCGCTGCGGTTTGGGGTCACGGCGCAGGGCCAGGGTTTCCTCGCCACGCAGCAGCGGGCGGCAGGCCTCGGTCAGGCGCAGGCCGTTGAAGCCGTCGACGTCTACATCGGCGAAGCCACGGGCGACCAGCTGGCGGAACAGCGTGCGCCATTCCTCCTCGGCGCGGGATTTGCCGATGCCGAACACCGCCAGGTGCTGGTGGCCGACGCTACGCACCTTCTCGGTGTCCTTGCCCAGCAGCACGTCCACCAGATGGCCGACGCCGTAGCGCTGGCCGCTGCGGTAGATGGCCGACAGGGCCTGGCGCGCAGGTTCGGTGGCGTCCCAGGTTTCCACCCCGTCGACGCAGATGTCGCAGTGGCCGCAGGGGTTGGGCATTACCTCATCGAAGTAGGCCAGCAGCGCCTGGCGGCGGCAGCGGGTCTCCTCGCACAGCGCCAGCATGGCTTCGAGCTTGTGCCGCTCGACGCGCTTGTGGCGTTCGTCGCCCTCGGAGTTCTGCATCATCTGCCGCAGCAGCAGGACGTCCTGCAGGCCGTAGGCCATCCAGGCGTCGGCGGGCAGGCCGTCACGGCCGGCGCGGCCGGTTTCCTGGTAGTACGCCTCCAGGCTCTTGGGCAGGTCCAGGTGCGCGACGAAGCGCACGTTGGGCTTGTCGATGCCCATGCCGAAGGCAATGGTGGCGACCATGATCAGCCCTTCCTCGTTGAGGAAGCGCTTCTGGTGGTAGGCGCGCAGGTCATTGGCCAGCCCGGCGTGGTACGGCAGCGCCGGGAAGCCCTGATTGGAGAGGAACTCGGCGACCTCCTCGACCTTCTTGCGCGACATGCAGTAGACGATGCCCGCATCGCCCCGGCGCTCGGCAAGGAAGCCCAGCAGCTGCTTGCGCGGCTGCTCCTTGGGCACGATGCGGTAGAAGATGTTCGGCCGGTCGAAGCTGGAGAGGAATTGCTCGGCGTCCTGCAGGTGCAGGCGCTGGATCATCTCCTCGCGGGTGCGCATGTCCGCCGTGGCGGTCAGGGCAATGCGCGGCACGTCCGGGAACAGCTCGGCCAGTTGGCCCAGCTGCAGGTATTCGGGACGGAAGTCGTGACCCCACTGCGATACGCAGTGCGCCTCGTCGATGGCGAACAGGCCGATCTGCAGGCGCTGCAGGAAGGCCAGCATGCGCGGCTGCACCAGACGTTCCGGGGCGAGGTAGAGCAGCTTGATCTCGCCGCGCTGCAGGCGGTCGGCGATATCGCGCTGGGCCTCCGGGCTCATGGACGAGTTCAGTGCCGCCACCGGCACGCCCAGCTCGTCCAGGGTGGCGACCTGGTCTTCCATCAGCGCGATCAGCGGCGAGACCACCACCGTCAGCCCCTCGCGCAGCAGCGCCGGGACCTGGAAGCACAGCGACTTGCCGCCGCCGGTGGGCATCAGCACCAGGGCATCGCCGCCGCCGGCCACGCGCTCGATGATCCGCGCCTGATTGCCGCGGAAGGCGTCGTAACCGAAAACGTCTTTGAGGATGCGCAGGGCCTGATCGAGCATGGGGTACTCCGAATGAAGCCGCGCATTATACGCAAGCGATCCCGCTGCGGCCGGCACCTTGTCCGGGAAACTGCGGAAAAATCCGTCACATGTGTCCGAGCTGTGCGTCGGAGCCCTGCGTCGGCGCGGGCTGCAAGGGCATTTGGCTTTTGCCGCGGGGCCTGGGAAAGACTACAATTCGGGACCGATCACCTCCGAGGTAGTAACTGATGTCCTTCGCCGACCAATTGTCCCGCCTGCAAGCCTTTCTCGATGCCGATGACCTGCACGAGGAAGCCTTGGACTACGTGGCGGCACACGGCTACCTGACCGCCCTGGCGATCTGCCCGGAGGAAGTGCCGGAGCGCGAGTGGATCGACGCCCTGTTCGCCGAGCCGCCGCACTACCGCAGCGAGAAGGAGCGCACCCAGATCGAAGCCACCCTGGTCCAGCTCAAGGCCCACATCATCCGCCAGATGGCCGGTGACGAAGAGCTGGAGCTGCCCTGCGAACCCTACCTGGGCGACGAGCCGGACGACTCCGACATCCGCGGCTGGTGCATCGGCTTCATGGAAGGCGTGTTCCTGCGCGAGGCCATCTGGTTCGAACAGGCCGAGGAAGAAGTCAGCGAGCTGCTGCTGCCGATCATGGTCGGTTCCGGCCTGTTCGACGAACAGCCCGAGTTCGACGAAATCGCCAGCGACCGCGGCCTGGTGGACGACATGGTCGCGCAGATTCCCGAGCTGCTGACCAACCTGTTCCTGCTGTGCCAGGCCCCGGAAGAAAAACCGGCGCTGCTCAAGCCCCGCACCCATTGATCCGCCGCCGGAGCCGCGCCCTGCGGCTCCGGATTCGCTGCGCCAGCCGATGCCAAGGGAAATCCGCCAGAGCCGCCACGCCTGGGTTCGCTATTGCCTGCTCGCTGTGGGCTGGCTCAGCGTGGCGCTGGGGGTGATCGGCATCTTCCTGCCGGTGCTGCCCACCACGCCCTTCCTCCTGCTCGCCGCCGCCTGCTTCATGCGCAGCTCCCAGCGCTTCTACGACTGGCTGGTGAACCACCCGAAACTCGGCCCGTGGATTCGCGACTATCTCGACGGCGAAGGCATCCCGCTCAAGGGCAAGGTCTACGCCATCGGCCTGATGTGGTGCAGCATCCTGGTTTCCGGCTTCATCGTGCAGCGCCCGTGGGCCTGGGCGTTCATGCTGACCAGTGCGACGCTGGTGACGGTCTATCTGATTCGGACGAAGACTCGGCGGTTGGACTAGATCGAGTCCTCTGCCGGCCCGCCCCCCCTCTCCCCAGCCCTCTCCCTGAAGGGAGAGGGAGCAGACCGTGCCGGCTGGTGACACGGAGTCATCCTGCACCGAACCAGTCCCCTCTCCCTTCGGAGCGGGGCGCGCAGCCAGGGTTAGGGAGAGGGAAGGAACCCAAGCACCAAATCTCTCAGACGGGCACTACTTCCCCCACAGCCCCGTCACCATCCGGGCGATACACCGCCGCCCCCACTGCATCGACAGTGAAGCCAAAGGTATTCACCCCACCCTCGCTGCGCACAAACACCGACCCACCATGCATGCTCGCCACCGCCTTGACGATGGACAGCCCCAGCCCATGCCTGCTCTGGCTGTTGGCGCGGGCCAGGTCGGCGCGGTAGAAGCGCTCGAACAGGCGCGCGCGCTGCTCGGCAGTGATCGGCGCGCCGGGGTTGCTGACTTCCACCAGCGCAGCGCCGCGTTCGCCGCTCAGGCGCACCTCGATGCGGCCGCCCGGTGCGGTGTGCTGGGCGGCGTTGTACAGCAGGTTGGTCACCGCACGTTGGAACAGCGCCCGTTCGACGCAGGCCCGCGCGTCGCCGCGCAGATTCACCTGCACGCCCTGCTCGTCGAAGATCACTTCGAGGAAATCCACGGTCTTCGCCACTTCCGCCGCCAGCGAGGTTTCCACCCGCTCGGCGGCCAGCCCGCCCTGGTCGACGCGGGCGAGGAACAGCATGTCGTTGACGATGGCGCGCAGGCGCTCCAGTTCTTCCAGGTTGGACTGCAGGACTTCCTCGTAATCCTGCGCGCTGCGCTCGCGGGACAGCGCCACCTGGCTCTGGCCGATCAGGTTGGCCAGCGGCGTGCGCAACTCGTGGGCGACATCGGCGTTGAACGACTCCAGTCGCAGGTAGGCCTGCTCCAGCCGGCCCAGCGCTTCGTTGAACGCGCCGGCCAGCGCCGACAGTTCCGCCGGCAGGCCTTCCAGGCGCAGGCGCTGTGAAAGCAGCTTCGGGCTGATCTGCCGGGCCTCGGCAGAGAGCTCATGCAGCGGCCGCAGGCCGACGCGGGCGATCCAGTGTCCGCAGAGCGCAGCCAGGGCGATACCCAGCGCGGAGAGCACGAACAGCGTCACCAGCGTCGCCTCGCGGGCGTGCTGGAAGGCCACGCTGTCGATCGCCGCCAGCAGTACCAGCGCCGGGCGCCCGCCACTGGCCGGCAGCACACCGACACGGGCGCTGAGCGGCGAGTCGTGCTCGGGCAGCTCCAGCTCCGCATAGCCATTGCCGCTGCGCAGCATCCGCTGCACCGCTTCGTTGGCCTGGCCGTAGCGGAAGCGCGTGTCGTCGCTGCCGATCCAGAATCTGATCAGCTCGTACTCCTGGCTCAGGGTGTTGAGCTTGAGCTGCATGTGTGGCCAGCGTTCGGCCAGGTCGGGCTTGTCGAGCATGCGCGCGACCATGTTGAAGCGAGTGTCCAGCTCCGAGCGCTGCAGGCGCTCGATCTGCCCGTCGAGCACGCAGTAGATGGCCGAACCGATGAGCAGGAAGATGCCCAGCGCGGCGGCGGCGAACATGCCTGCCAGGCGCGTGGACAGCGACAGCCCCCTCACGCCTCGCGCTCCTGAGCCGCGCGGCTTTCCAGCACGTAGCCCATGCCGCGGATGGTGTGCAGCAGCTTGCTGTCGAAGGGCCCGTCGAGCTTGGCGCGCAGGCGCTTGATGGCGACCTCGACGACGTTGGTGTCGGTGTCGAAGTTGATGTCCCAGACCAGCTCGGCGATGGCCGTCTTGGAGAGGATTTCGCCGCTGCGCTGGGCCAGCACGCAGAGCAGCGAATACTCCTTGGCGGTCAGTTCCAGACGCGTGCCGCCGCGCTGCACGCGGCGGCTGACCAGGTCGATGGCCAGATCAGCGATGCGCATCTGCGTCGCGCTTTCCAGGTGCGCTCCACGGCGGGTCAGGGCCTGCAGGCGCGCCACCAGTTCGAGGAAGGAGAACGGCTTGATCAGGTAGTCGTCGGCGCCCTCGCGCAAACCGCGCACGCGGTCTTCCACACGCTCGCGGGCGGTGAGCATGATCACCGGCGTCTGCCGTTGTTCGCGCAGGGCGCGCAGCACGCCGTAGCCGTCGATGCCGGGGAGCATCACGTCGAGGACGATGACGTCGTATTCGCCGTTGAGCGCCAGGTGCCGGCCGTCGATGCCGTTGCTGGCCACGTCCACGGTGAAGCCCTGCTCGCTCAACCCGCGCTGCAGGTAGTCGGCGGTCTTGATCTCGTCTTCGACTATCAGTACGCGCATGCCCGGCCTCCGTTCTGTGCGTCGAGCGTCCATGCTACCCAGCCCCGGCTCATGCCGCACCTGTGACGGGCGCGGGCAACGGCTGGCGATGGAACAGCCGGTCCAGCGCCAGGTACACCACCGGCGTGCTGAACAGCGTCAGCGCCTGGCTCACCAGCAGGCCGCCGACCACTGCCACGCCCAGCGGCTGGCGCAGCTCCGAGCCGGTGCCGAAGCCGATCATCAGCGGGATGGCGCCCAGCAGCGCCGCCAGGGTGGTCATCATGATCGGCCGGAAGCGCGCCAGGCACGCCTCGCGGATCGCCACATCGGGCGACAGACCACGCTGGCGCTGCGCGGCCAGGGCGAAGTCGACCATCAGGATGCCGTTCTTCTTGACGATGCCGATCAGCAGTACCAGGCCGATCAGCGCCATCACCGAGAACTCCAGGCCCCAGCCCCAGAGCAGGAACACCGCGCCGATGCCCGCCGAAGGCAGGGTGGAAAGGATGGTCAACGGGTGCACGAAGCTCTCGTAGAGCACGCCGAGGATCACGTAGACAGCGAACAGCGCGGCGAGGATCAGCAGCGGCTGGCTCGCCAGGGAACTCTGGAACGCCGCCGCCGCGCCCTGGAATTCGCCGCTGATGCTGGAGGGCATGCCGATGTCCGCCTGGGCGCGCTGCACCAGGCCCACCGCCTCGCCCAGCGCCACGCCCGGCGACAGGTTGAAGTTCAGGGTGACCGCCGGGAACATGCCGTTGTGGTTGATCTGCAGTGGCCCGGACTTGGCCGGCGCGACCCGCGCCACTGCTGCCAGCGGCACCATCTCGCCGGTCAGCGGCGAGCGCAGGTGGAACCAGGCCAGGCTCTCGGCGCGGCCGCGCTGGCGCGAATCCAGTTCGAGGATGACCTTGTACTGGTTGACCTCGGTCTGGAATTCGCCGACCTGGCGCTGGCCGAAGGCGTCGTAGAGCGTCTGGCTGATGTCCTCGGCGGACAGCCCGAAGCGCGCCGCCGCCACCCGGTCGATGTCCAGCGAGGTGACGCTGGCGCCCATCTGCAGGTCGTTGGAGACGTCCTGCAAACCGCCCTCCTCCTTCAGCCGCTGGGTCAGGCGATCGGCCCACAGCGCCAGCGCCGCGCTGTCGTTGCTGCGCAGGGCGTACTGGTACTGGGTGCGCGCCGGGCCGACGGCGAGGTTGATGTCCTGCGCCGAGCGCATGTAGAGGACGATGCCCGGCACCCTGGCCAGTTTCGGGCGGATGCGGTTGATGAACTCGTCCACCGAGACGTCGCGGTCGCCACGGTCCTTGAGCACGATCCAGAAGCGCCCGTTGGACAGGCTCTGGCTGCCGCCGGTGATGCCGATGGCGTGGTTGTAGCTCTGCACCGCCGGGTCGGCGGCGACGATCTCGGCCAATTGGCGGTGTTTCTCGGCCATGTCGGCGTAGGAGATATCCTCGGCGGCCTGGGTGGTGCCGGTGATGAAGGCGGTGTCCTGGGAGGGGAAGAAACCCTTGGGAATGCCGACATAGCCGGCCACTGCAATGGCCACGCAGACCACGAAGCCGGCGAGCACTGTGCGCTGGTGCTGCAGCGACCAGTCCAGCCCCTTGGCGTAGCGCGCCAGCAGCCAGCCGGAAATACCGCCCTGATCGTGCCCATGCCCGCTTTTATGATGATGGGGCGCGCCCATGAAACGCGAGGCCAGCATCGGCGCGATGCTCAGCGAGGCCAGCACCGAGATCAGGATGGCCGCCGTGACGCTGACGGCGAACTCGCGGAACAGCCGCCCGACGATGCCGCCCATGAACAGCAGCGGGATGAACGCGGCGATCAGCGAGAAGCTGATCGACACCACCGTGAAGCTGATTTCCGAGGCACCGGCCAGCGCCGCCTCGACCCGATCCTTGCCCTGCTCCAGGTGGCGGTGGATGTTCTCCACCACCACGATGGCGTCGTCGACGATGAAGCCCACGGCGATGATCAGCGCCACCAGCGTCAGGTTGTTCAGGGTGAAGCCCAGCAGGTACATGGCCGCGAAGCTGGCGCTGAGCGATACCGCCAGCACCGTGGCGACGATCAGGGTCGCCGACAGCTGGCGCAGGAACAGGCCCATCACCAGCACCACCAGGCCCATGGTCAGCAGCAGGGTCAGCTCCACCTCGTGCAGCGAGGCGCGGATGGTGCGCGTGCGGTCGTTCAGCACTTCCACGTCGACACCCGCCGGCAGCATCTCGCGCAGGCGCGGCAGCTCGGCCTGGATCGCATCGGCGGTGTCGACGATGTTGGCGCCCGGCTGGCGCAGGATCACCAGCGCCACGCCGGGGCGGCCATCCGGCCAGGCCTGCACGTAGTCGTCCTCCGGCGCCTTCACCACCTTGGCCAGGTCGCGCAGGAACACCGGCGCGCCAGCGCGGTAGGCAACCACCAGATCGCCGTATTCCGTGGGGCTGAACAGCTGGTCGTTGGCCGCCAGGGTGGAGACGCGGCCGTCGCCGAACAGCGCGCCCTTGGCCAGGTTGATGCTCGCCGACTGCAGCGATTGGCGCAGATCGGCCAGGGTCAGGCGGTAGGCGGCGAGTTTCTCCGGCTGCGCCTGGATGCGGATCGCCGGGCGCTGCTGGCCGACCACGAAAATCTGCCCGACCCCGCCGATCTGGCTGAGCTGGCGCGCCATCAGGGTTTCGGCCAGATCGCTGAGCTCGATCAGCGGCATCAGCTCGGAGTTCATCCGCACGATCATGATCGGGCTGTCAGCCGGGTTGATCTTGCGCCAGGTCGGCAGGTTCGGCATGTCCGCCGGCAGGCGCCCGGCGGCGGCGTTGATCGCGGCGGTGACCTCCTGGGCGGCGACGTCGATGTTCTTTTCCAGGTCGAACTGCAGCGTCAGGGTGGTCGAGCCCAGGGCGCTGGTGGAGAGCATCTGGGTGATGCCAGGAATGGCGCTGAACTGCACCTCCAGCGGCGTCGCCACCGACGACGCCATGGTCTCCGGGCTGCCGCCGGGCAGCAGCGCCTGCACCTGGATGGTAGGGAAATCCACCTGCGGCAGCGGCGCCACGCCCAGGCGGAAGAACGCCAGCAGGCCAAGGAATAGCGAGGCGATGGTCAGCAGGCAAGTAGCGATGGGATGGCGCACGCACCAGCCGGACATGCCGGCCCCCACGCTCATGGCGCGCTCCGGCGGGCCAGGGTCTGCACGTCGCCCTGCACCTCCACGCGGGCGCCGGGAGTCAGGCGCGAGTGGCCATCGAGCACCACTTCATCGTCCGCCGCCAGGCCTTCGACGATCGTGCGGCCATCCACTTCCTCGACGATGCGCACCGGCACCTTCTGCGCCTTGCCATCCTCGATGCGGAACACGAAGGCGCCGTCCAGACCGCGGCGCACCGCGCGGCTGTCCAGCACCAGGCCGTTGCGCAGCACGCCGGACTGCAGGTCGATGGCGACGAACTGCCCCGGCCAGAGCTGGCCGTCCTGGTTGTCGAAGACCGCGCGCACGCGGATGGTGCCGGTGCTGCTGGCAACCTGATTGTCGATGCTGCGCAGATGGCCCTCGCCGAGCAACTGACCGCCGTCGCGGCTGCGCGCCACCACCGGGGAATCGCCCTTCATCAGCGGTTGCAGTTGCGGCAGGCTTTCCTGCGGCAGGGCGAAAACCACCGAGATCGGCGACATCTGGGTCACGCTGAACAGGCCGTTGCTGTCATTGGTGCGCAGCAGGTTGCCGACGTCGACGTTGCGGATGCCGACGCGGCCGGCCACCGGCGAGGTAATGCGGGTGTAGGACAAGCGCACGCGCTCGGCGTCGATGGTCGCCTGGTTGCCGCGCAAGGTTGCGCGCAGGCGGGCAGCTTCGGCTTCGGTCTGTTCGAGGATCTGCCGGGAGATCGAGCCGCGCTGGCTCAGCGTCTGGTAGCGCGCCAGGTCCTGCTCGACGATACGCAGCTGCGCCTGGTTGCTCTGCCGGGTGGCTTCGGCCTGCTCCAGCGCAGCCTTGATCGCACGGTCGTCGATGGTCGCCAGCAGTTCGCCCTGCCGGACCATCTGCCCTTCCTCGACGAGCAGCGCGGTGAGCTGGCCTTCCACCTGCGGGCGCACCAGCACGCTGGCAAGCGAGGTGACGGTGCCGACGCCGTCGATGTTCTGCGTCAGGTCCTCGCGGGCCACGCGGGCCAGGGTCACCGGCACGCCGGCCGGCTGGGCCGCGGCCTGTGGCGCCTCGTGCCGGCCGGCGAAACCCCAGAAGCCCGCCGCCAGTCCCGCCACTCCCAGCGCTGCCGCCGCCAGCCAAATCCGCCGTTGCCCCTGCATCCCGCTCTCCTGCTTTTGGTTCGACCACAGCGGCCACATCCTGGGGTTATAAGCCAGCGCCTGGGTCCGGATGCTGACCCTTAAATGACAATCCTGTCAGTTTCGCCGACAAGCCCCGCAGGACGGGGCTTTGCGCCCATGGCGATGCGCCAGCGCAAGTTCTGCAAGAGCGCCTAGACTCCACACATCCCACATGGAGCGCTGGCGATGCAGCCACCCCGAGGAGCCCTCCGGCTGTTCGCCAGCCCGCTGCGTCTGCGGGCCGGTGTGCTGCTGCTCGCGCTCCTCGCGCTGACCGCCGGCGCCGCCTGGAATTTCGACACCATCCTGAAGAACGCCGAGCAGAAATACGGCAACCTCGGCAGCGCCAAGACCCGCATCGAATCCTGGGCGCGACTCATCCAGGACAGCGAGAACCTCGACGAGCCGGCCAAGCTCAAGGCGGTCAACGCCTTCTTCAACGGCGCCCTGGTATTCACCGACGACCGCACCGTCTGGCACCAGGAGGACTACTGGGCAACGCCCATCGAATCCCTCTACAAGGGCGCCGGCGACTGCGAGGACTACTCCATCGCCAAGTTCGTCACCCTGCGCCGCCTCGGGGTTGCCAGCGACAAGCTGCGCATCACCTACGTCAAGGCGCTGCAGCAGAACCAGGCGCACATGGTGCTCACCTATTACGCCTCGCCCACTGCCGAGCCGCTGGTGCTGGACAACCTGATCCCGCAGATCAAGCCCGCCTCCCAGCGCAAGGACCTCCTGCCCGTCTATGCCTTCAACGCCGAGGGGCTGTGGCTGCCCGGCGCCAATGGCGGCAAGCGCACCGGCGACAGCAAGAAGCTGTCGCGCTGGCAGGACCTGTTGACCAAGATGCGCGCCGAGGGCCTGGACCTCGACGAGACGCGATAGGAGAACCCCGGCATGTCATTGCTCAAGCAACTGTTCCTGGCGATCTGCCTGTTCCTCGTGGTGGCCTTCGCCGGCAGCTTCGCCGCCAGCCTGGAAAGCTCCCGCGAGCAGCTGATCGGCCAGTTGCGCTCGCATGCCCAGGACGCCGCCACCGCGCTGGGGCTGTCGCTCACCCCGCACGTGGACGACCCGGCGATGATCGAGCTGATGGTCAGCTCGATCTTCGACTCCGGCTACTTCGCCACCATCCGCGTGGTGAGCATCCCCGACGGCAAGGTCATCGTCGAACGCGACAGCGACAGCCAGGACCAGAAGGTCCCGGCGTGGTTCGCCAAGCTGGTCAACCTCAAGGCCCAGGGCGGCGACGCGCTGATCATGCGCGGCTGGGAGCAGGCCGCGCGGGTCGAGGTGGTCAGCCATCCGCAGTTCGCCCTGGCCAAGCTGTGGGACGGCGCGCTGGGCAGCCTCGCCTGGCTGCTGGCCTGCGGGCTGGTCAGCGCCGTACTCGGCGGCTGGCTGCTGCGCACCCAGCTCAAACCGCTGGACCAGATGGTGCAGCAGGCCCACGCCATCACCCGCCGCGAATTCCTCACCCTGCCCAAGGAGCCGCGCACCCCGGAGCTCAGGCGCGTGGTGCAGGCGATGAACCAGATGGTCGACAAGCTCAAGGCACTGTTCGCCGAGGAAGCCACCCGCAGCGAGAAGCTGCGCGAGGAGGCCTACCAGGACAGCCTCTCGGGTCTGGCCAACCGCCGGCTGTTCGACGCGCGGCTGGATGCCCAGTTGTCCCCCAGCGAACAGAACGCCGCCGGCTACCTGCTGCTGCTGCGCCTCAACGACCTGGCCGGGCTCAACCAGCGCCTGGGCGGGCAGCGCACCGATGCGCTGATCCGCGACGTGGCCGAACTGCTGGAGCGCGAGCGCGAACAGCACGGCACCCCGGACTGGCTGGCCGCGCGCAGCCGTGGCGGCGAGTTCACCCTGCTCGCCCCCGGCGTCGACAGCGCCAGCGCCGAACTGCTCGCCGACCAGCTCAGCGCCGCCCTGGAGAACCTGCGCGGCACCGGCGCCAGCGATTGCAAGCCCGTGGCGCACCTCGGCCTGGCGGCCTTCCGCCCCGGCGAGTCGGCGGCCAGCGTGCTGTCCCGCGCGGACCAGGCACTGGCGCAATCGCAATCCTCGCCCGATCGCCCCTGGCAGCGCCTGGACAGCTCCGGCGGCCAGCCCGCACAGGACTCCCGCGCCTGGCGCGACTGGCTCGACGATGCGCTGAACAAAGGCAAGCTGCAGCTATGGTTCCAGCCCGTGCGCGGCTGCGTCGAAAATGGCGAGCTGCTGCACCAGAAGGTCCTCGCGCGGCTGCTCGATCCCAAGGGCGAGGCCGTGGCCGCCGGGCAGTTCCTGCCGTGGATCGAGCGCTTCGGCTGGTCCGCGCGCTTCGACCTGGCGATGCTCGAGCACGCCCTCGCCCACCTCGCCCAGCAACCGGCGCCGCTGGCCCTGTCGCTGTCGGCGGAAACCGTGCGCAGCGCCGAACCGCTGCGTCAGTTGTTCGACATCCTCCGTGCCCACCCGCAGGAGGCCCGGCTGATGACCCTGGAGGTGGACGAACGCTACCTGCCGCCACCGGCCGAACTGGAGAAACTCGCCCAGTCCGTACAGGAAGTCGGCGCCCAGCTGGGCCTGCAGCACTTCGGCGGGCGCTTCAGCCTGATCGGCAACCTGACCCGCCTGGGCCTGGCGTACCTGAAGATCGACGGCAGCTACATCCGCTCCATCGACCAGGACAACGACAAGCGCCTGTTCATCGAAGCCATGTACCGCGCCTCCAACAGCATCGACCTGCCGCTGATCGCGGAGATGGTCGAGACCGAGGGGGAATTGCAGGTACTGCGCGAGATGGGCATCGCCGGTGCCATGGGCCGGCTGATCGGCGCGCCGAAGCCGTCGCAGAGGAACAGCTAGGTCGGGGCATCCGCTGGCAACGTAAAGCGCTTCGCGAGCCGGCTCGCGAACCAGCGCTGCTCCGCAAGCACTTACCCCTCGAAGCCCTCGACGATGACGATATCCGCCTTCGCCACGCCCTGGCGGTGGGCGCAGGCCTCCTGGTATTCCGTCGAGCGGTAGCAGGCCACCGCCTGATCGTAGGAGTCGAACTCGATCACCACGCTGCGCTGCGGCGTGGCGCGGCCTTCCAGGGCTTCGGAACGGCCGCCGCGGGCGAGGAACTTGCCGCCGTACTTGGCGAAAGCCGCCGGCGCGCGGCGGGTGTATTCACCGTACTGCTCGGCATCGGTGATATCGACGTGGGCGATCCAGTAAGCCTTCATGCTGACCTCTGCTGCTATGGTTTCCAGGGCGGGATGCTGTTTTGGACAAGAAAGGTATTATGGTATACCAGAGTTTTCCTCCAATGATCCAGCCAGGTAACGCACCATGCCGTTCGACCGTATCGAAGACATCATCGAAGACTACCGCCAGGGCAAGATGGTGCTCCTGGTCGACGACGAAGACCGCGAGAACGAAGGCGACCTGCTGCTCGCCGCCGAGCTCTGCACGCCGGCGGCGATCAACTTCATGGCCCGCGAGGCGCGCGGGCTGATCTGCCTGACGCTGACCGACGAACACTGCGCCCGCCTGGGGCTGGAGCAGATGGTGCCGGCCAACGGCAGCGCCTACTCCACCGCGTTCACCGTCTCCATCGAGGCGGCGACCGGTGTCTCCACCGGCATCTCCGCCGCCGACCGCTCGCACACCGTGCTCACCGCCGTGCAGCCCGGCGCCCGCGCCGAAGACCTGGTACAACCCGGCCACATCTTCCCCCTGCGCGCCCGCGAAGGCGGCGTGCTCACCCGCGCCGGCCACACCGAAGCGGGCTGCGACCTGGCGCGCCTGGCCGGTTTGACGCCGGCCTCGGTGATCGTCGAAGTGATGAACGACGACGGCAGCATGGCCCGCCGCCCGGAGCTGGAAGCCTTCGCCAAGCTCCACGGCATCCGCATCGGCACCATCGCCGACCTGATCCACTACCGCCTGAGCAACGAGCACACCGTCGCGCGCATCGGCGAGAGCGAGCTGCCCACCGTGCACGGCACCTTCCGCCTGGTCACCTACGAGGACCGCATCGAAGGCGGCGTGCACATGGCCATGGTGATGGGCGACATCAAGCGCGACGAGCCGACCCTGGTACGCGTCCACGTGATCGACCCGCTGCGCGACCTGGTCGGCGCCGAGTACACCGGGCCGAAGAACTGGACGCTGTGGGCCGCCCTGCAGAAGGTCGCCGAAGTCGGCCACGGCGTGGTCGTGGTGCTGGCCAACAACGAATCGTCCCAGGCGCTGCTGGCCCGCGTGCCACAGCTGACCCAGGCGCCGCGGCAGTTCACCCGCTCGCAATCGCGCATCTACTCCGAGGTCGGCACCGGCGCGCAGATCCTCCAGGACATCGGCGTGGGCAAGATCCGCCACCTGGGTGCGCCGCTGAAGTACGCCGGCCTCACCGGCTACGACCTGGAAGTGGTGGAAACCCTGCCGTTCGAAGGCTGATCCGTTCGTCCGCTCGCCGTGCTGGCGTTTCGCCAGAAATTTTCAGCACGGCCAGCGTTGAAAAAGATTTCCTTTTCAATCAACCACCTGCGCAACACGAGGAATGACGGGCGCTGCACGCAAGCTTCCCGGCGACGATGGTCGGTGACGCCGAGGACTTGCGGAAAGTTTGGAATACCATAATATGACATTCCGTAGACCTCACCTTTTCTGCCAGTCAGCGTGCCACTCCGGCGCTGGCTACAAAGACGCTACGGCCACCTGCTCCAGACAGGCGATCCACGAAGACCGCCGTGAACAATCACAACAATGAGGGCAAGCAAGATGGTGTTCAAAAAACGTGCGATGGCGGTCCTGACCGCTGCATTCCTCGGCGCAACCGGCACCGCTGCCTTCGGCGCCGACAGCCTCAGCTTCGTCAGCTGGGGTGGCACCACCCAGGATGCGCAGAAGCAGGCCTGGGCCGAACCCTTCACCCAGTCCACCGGCATCGCCGTGGTGCAGGACGGTCCTACCGACTACGGCAAGCTCAAGGCCATGGTGGAGAGCGGCAACGTCCAGTGGGACGTGGTCGACGTCGAGGCCGACTTCGCCCTGCGCGCCGCCGCCGAGGGCCTGCTGGAGCCGCTGGACTTCAACACCATCAAGCGCGACCGCATCGACCCGCGCTTCGTCTCCGACCACGGCGTCGGTTCCTTCTATTTCTCCTTCGTGCTGGGCTACAACCAGGGCAAGGTCGGCGGCAAGCAGCCGCAGGACTGGTCGGCGCTGTTCGACACCGCCAACTTCCCCGGCAAGCGCGCGCTGTACAAATGGCCGAGCCCCGGCGTGCTGGAACTGGCCCTGCTGGCCGACGGCGTGGCCAAGGACAAGCTCTACCCGCTGGACCTGGACCGCGCCTTCAAGAAGCTCGACACCATCAAGAAAGACATCGTCTGGTGGGGCGGCGGCGCGCAGTCGCAGCAGCTGCTGGCCTCCGGCGAGGCGACCCTCGGCCAGTTCTGGAACGGCCGCATCTACGCCCTGCAGCAGGACGGTGCTCCTGTCGGTGTGAGCTGGAAGCAGAACCTGGTCATGGCCGATTTCCTCGTGGTGCCCAAAGGCGCCAAGAACAAGGACGCGGCGATGAAATTCCTGGCCAACTCCAGCAGCGCCAAGGGCCAGGCCGACTTCGCCAACCTGACCGCCTACGCCCCGGTGAACCTGGACAGCGTCAGCCAGCTCAAGGGCGACCTCGCGCCTAACCTGCCCACCGCCTACGCGTCGGAGCAGATCACCCTGGATTACGCCTACTGGGCGAAGAACGGCCCGGCGATCGCCGCACGGTGGAACGAATGGCTGGTCAAGTGAAAATGGCTGTGATGCAGCCGGGCCAGCCTGCCGGAGGCGCATCCCGCGCCGCCGGCAGCGCCGCTGCGAAGGCACAACCCATGCGCCAGGATGAAGTACTGACCCACCGCTGGCGTGGCTTCCGCAACCTGCTGCCGGCGCTGCTGTTCCTCGGCCTGTTCTTCCTCGCGCCGCTGATCGGCCTGTTGCTGCGCGGCGTGCTGGAACCGACCCTGGGCCTGGACAACTACGCCCAGCTGTTCGCCAACTCGGCGTACTCGCGGGTGCTGTTCAACACCTTCGCGGTCGGCGCGCTGGTCACCGTGATCAGCCTGCTGCTGGGCTTCCCGCTGGCCTGGGCGATCACCCTGGTGCCACGTGGCTGGGGCCGCATGCTGTTGAACATCGTGCTGCTGTCGATGTGGACCAGCCTGCTGGCGCGCACCTACTCCTGGCTGGTGCTGCTGCAGGCCTCGGGGGTGATCAACAAGACCCTGATGGCGCTGGGTATCATCGACCAGCCGCTGGAGATGGTGCACAACCTCACCGGCGTGGTGATCGGCATGAGCTACATCATGATCCCGTTCATCGTGCTGCCGCTGCAGGCGACCATGGCCGCCATCGACCCGATGGTGCTGCAGGCCGGCTCGATCTGCGGCGCCAGCCCCTGGGCCAACTTCTTCCGGGTGTTCATCCCGCTGTGCCGGCCGGGGCTGTTCTCCGGCGGGCTGATGGTCTTCGTCATGTCCCTGGGTTACTACGTCACCCCGGCGCTGCTGGGCGGTGCGCAGAACATGATGCTGCCGGAGTTCATCGTCCAGCAGGTGCAATCCTTCCTCAACTGGGGCCTGGCCAGCGCCGCCGCCGCGCTGCTGATCGCTATCACCCTGGTGCTGTTCTACCTCTACCTGAAGCTGCAGCCGGAATCGCCGGTGGCTTCCAGTAGCGCGAGGTAAGCCATGCTGCTCTCACCCAATGCCATGAGCCGGCGCATGCGCGTCGGCCTGTACCTCACCACCGGGACCATCGCGGCCTTCCTGCTGCTGCCGATCCTGTTCATCGTCCTGCTGTCGTTCGGTTCCTCGCAGTGGCTGGTATTCCCGCCGCCGGGCTGGACGCTGAAGTGGTACGGCCAGTTCTTCTCCAACCCCGAATGGATGAGCGCAGCGCTGGCCAGCCTGAAGGTGGCGATCCTCACCACCCTCTGCTCGGTGGCCCTGGGCCTGCCCACCGCGTTCGCCCTGGTGCGCGGCAAGTTCCCTGGCCGCGAGCTGCTCTACGGGCTGTTCACCCTGCCGATGATCGTGCCGCTGGTGATCATCGCGGTGGCGGTCTACGCGCTGTTCCTCAAGCTCGGCTACACCGGCACGCTGTTCTCCTTCGTGGTCAGCCACGTGATAGTCGCGCTGCCGTTCACCATCATCTCGATCATCAACTCGCTGAAGCTGTTCGACCAGTCCATCGAGGACGCCGCGGTGATCTGCGGGGCGTCGCGCCTGCAGGCGGTGATCAAGGTGACCTTCCCGGCGATCCGCCCCGGCATGGTCGCCGGCGCCCTGTTCGCCTTCCTGGTCTCCTGGGATGAAGTGGTGCTGAGCGTGATGATGGCCAGCCCGACCCTGCAGACCCTGCCCGTGAAAATGTGGACCACCCTGCGCCAGGACCTGACCCCGGTGATCGCCGTCGCTTCGACGCTGCTGATCGGCCTGTCCGTGCTGGTAATGGTGATCGCCGCCGCCCTGCGCCGGCGCAATGAAATCCGCGCCTGAGCGCCGAGGTAAATGCCATGAGTGCCGTGATCCAAGAATCCCGCGAGCAGAAGACCCTGGTCAGCCTGCGCAACCTGAACAAGTTCTATGGCGACTTCACCGCCGTGGACAACATCTCCCTCGACATCCAGGACGGCGAATTCCTCACCTTCCTCGGCTCCAGCGGCTCGGGCAAGAGCACCACGCTGTCGATGCTGGCCGGCTTCGAGACGCCCAGCAGCGGCGAGATTCTGGTGGAAGGCCAGTCGCTGGTGAACGTGCCGCCGCACAAGCGCGACATCGGCATGGTGTTCCAGCGCTATTCGCTGTTCCCGCATCTTTCCGTGCGCGACAACATCGGTTTCCCGCTGGACATCCGCAAGCAGAAGGGCGCCGAGCGCGACCGTCGCGTCGATGCCATGCTCAAGCTGGTGCAGCTGGACCAGTTCGCCCACCGCCGCCCGGCGCAGCTCTCCGGCGGCCAGCAGCAACGCGTCGCCATCGCCCGCGCGCTGGTCTACGAACCGCGCATCCTGCTGATGGACGAACCCCTCGGCGCGCTGGACAAGAAGCTGCGCGAAGACCTGCAGGACGAGCTGCGCCACCTGCACCGCCGCCTGGGCATCACCATCGTCTACGTGACCCATGACCAGGAAGAAGCCATGCGCCTGTCCCAGCGCATCGCCATCTTCAGCCACGGCAAGATCGTCGGCCTGGGCAGCGGCTATGACCTCTACCAGAACCCGCCGAATGCCTTCGTGGCCTCGTTCCTGGGCAACTCCAACTTCCTCCGCGCCCGTGCCCACGGCAACGCCGCGGCGGAGTTCGAAGGCCGCGCCCTGGCTATCCGCCCGACCGCCAACCTGCGCGAAGGCCAGGACATCCTGCTGATGGTGCGCCCGGAAAAAGCCCAGGTGCTCAGCCCGGCCCAGGCCGCCGCCACACCGCTGGCCGCCGGCTGGAACGAGCTTCCGGCGAAGGTCGCCGAGACCGTGTTCCTCGGCGAGAGCCTGACCTGCAGCGTGGTCACCGCCAGCGGCGCCCAGCTCACCCTCAAGGAACTCTCCGGCAACACCCAGCCGCTCGCCCCCGGCAGCGAAGTCCGCGTGCGCTGGGCCGCCGCCGACGCGTGCGTGTATGACCAGTGGAACGAGAGCGACCTGACCAAGGGCGCGCATTGATCCCCTGACAACGGTTCATCCCTTGAACCCCCGGTTTCCCTTGTGGAGCCGGGGGATTTTTTTGTGTGCCGTTTGTCCAGGGGCGGCGTGCCACGAGCAGGCAATACCCAGGTTGCCGATGTGTTGGGCCCGATGGGTATCGCTGCGCTCCACGCCATCCTACGTCGGGCTTCGCCGTGATTTCGGTGTGGACGTCGGATCGCGGACGAAGTCCGCTCCTACGAGAAGCGCCTCAGCGCGTGCTTCAGCTCTAGCTCTAGCTCTAGCTCTGAAGTCTTCCAGAGAAACACCCGCGCACTCCGAATGCCCCGTTCAGGAGGCCTCGTTGAAGCGCAGTTTCAGGGGTTGAGCGACATGGATGTCGCGAGAG
>NZ_JACHLI010000051.1 GCF_014204515.1 Pseudomonas nitroreducens
TCAGAAAACCGGCCAACGCCATATCCGCGGCGGGCGCGCCATGATTCGACGCATTCTGTACATGGCCGCCTGGTCGGTCATCCGTTGCCAGGACGTCTTCTCCAAACGTTACCAGGGGCTGCGCAATTCAGGCCGTAGCCCCAAGGTTGCCCTGGTCGCCTGCATGCGCGTGCTGATCGTGAGGCTTAACGCAATGGTCAGGGATGGCACACAGTGGCGAACGGAGAATGGGTAAAAGACAGTTGCTCCTACGAAATACGGAAACAAAGGAGCTGACCTGTGGCGCCGATCCTACCGGTGGAAACCCTGCAGGCACAAAAAAGCCCCGCACCAGGCGGGGCTTCTTCTTGACCGATCAGCCGATCAGTTGGCCGCAGCAGCGGCCGCCATGTCCGACACGCTCTCACCACGGTGCTGGCTGAACTGCGGAGCCAGCGAACCGACGATCATGCCGATGGCGCTGCAGATCAGGCCCACCAGTTGCGGCGGCCAGAAGTCGCCTTCCTGGTGGCCCAGCTCCAGCGACACCCAGCCGATCAGGCCGAAGGCGATGGCGGTCAGGGCGCCCTGGGTGGTGGCGCGCTTCCAGAACAGACCGAAGAACAGCGGCACCACGGCGGCGACCAGGGTCACCTTGTAGGCGTTGCCGACCATCTCGTAGATGCTGGCGTTGGACAGCAGGGCGAACAGGCAGGTGGCGACGGTCATCGCCAGCACGCTGCAACGCATGGCCAGCAGGGCCTGGCGGTCGCTCATGTTGGGCAGGAAGTGCTTGACGATGTTCTCGGTCAGGGTCACCGACGGGGCCAGCAGGGCACCGGAGGCGGAGGACATGATGGCGGAGAGCAGGGCGCCGAAGAACATGATCTGGGCGAACAGCGGGGTGCGCTCCAGGATCAGGCGCGGCAGGATCTGCTGGGAGTCTTCGGTCAGCCAGTGCTGGACCATCTCCGGCTCGATCATCTGCGCGGCGTAGATCAGGAAGATCGGCAGCATGCAGAAGACCAGGTAGCAGCAGGCACCGGTCATGGTGGCGCGCTTGGCGATCGTCTCGGTCTTGGCCGACATCACGCGGGCATACACGTCCTGCTGCGGAATGGAGCCGAACATCATGGTCACCGCAGCGCCGAGGAAGGCGACGATGTCCTTGGCCGAGGTGCCGTGCAGGAAGGTGAACTTGCCTTCGCTGGCGGCATGGCTGATCACGTTGACCGGGCCGCCGGCCATGTCGCCGATCAGCCAGACCAGGTAGAACAGGCCGCAGACGATGATGATCATCTGCAGGAAGTCAGTCAGCGCCACCGACCACATGCCACCGAACAGGGTGTGCAGCAGGACGATGATGGTGCCGATGATCATGCCCTGGGTGGTGGTGATGCCGCCGTCGGAGAGCACGCTGAACACCACGCCCAGCGCGGTGATCTGCGCGGCGACCCAGCCCATGTAGGAAATGATGATCACCAGGCTGGTGAAGATTTCCACGTGCTGGCCGAAGCGCTTGCGGAAGAAGTCACCGATGGTCAGCAGGTTCAGGCGGTACAGCGGGCGGGCGAAGACGACACCCACCAGCATCAGGCAGCCGAAGGAGCCGAACGGGTCTTCGATGATCCCGGAGAAACCTTCTTCCAGGAAGGTGGCGGGGATGCCAAGGACGGCCTCGGAGCCGAACCAGGTGGCGAACACCATGGTCACGACGAGGGGGAAGGACATGCTCCGGCCAGCGGCGGCATAGTCGGAGGAGTTGTGCACGCGGGTGGTGGCGTAGAAACCGACAGCTACGGTGATCACCAGATACACCGCTACAAACCAGATCAGCATTTGTTCGTTCCGTTGGCTCGCCGGGAACCGTGCTGCCGAGACGAAGCTCGGGCAGGTGGGCCACGACTGACAAAGTTGTTTTTGTTGGGTTGCGCGGCCGAGGTCATCCGGTGCACCAGGCAGGAGAAGCCGGAAAAACGTAACCAGTTGCGACAACGGGCCGCAGTCTGCCAAATCCGTCAAATATGTCAAACACTTGAATCGACCATGAGCGAAAAAAATTACATTGATGGACGAGTGGTGTCGGCAAGCGATTGATTTGGTTGGTTGCTAACGATTCTGACTGACTGGTTAGTCGTTTATTTTTTACAGCCTATGTTCGATAAGCAGAACATCGTTCAAGCCGCTAGGCTGTGGGCACGGCTCTCTTCAAGGATTTTCATGTTCGAGCACTTCGATCTCGCGCCACTGCTGGCCAGCTACGGCTATCCGGTCCTGTTCCTGGGCTGCCTGCTGGAGGGCGAGACGATCCTGATCCTCGCCGGACTCGCCGCCCACCAGGGGCTGCTCGCCTACGTGCCGGTGGTGTTCTGGGCGACCGTCGCCGGGACCCTGGGCGACCAGTTGCTCTACTGGACCGGCCGTCGCGCCGGCGATCGCGCGGTGCCCTGGCTGCAACGGCGCGGTCTGGCCATCGAGCGGGTCACCGGGCTGATCGAGCGCCATCCGCTGCTGGCGATCTTCTCCGTGCGCTTCCTCTACGGCATGCGCCTGGCCGGACCGCTGCTGATCGGCGCCAGCCGGGTCGGGCCGCTGCGCTTTCTGCTGATCAACCTGCTGGGTGCCTTCTGCTGGGCCCTGTTGTTCGCCACCGCCGGCTACTGGGCCGGGGAGGCGCTGGAGCGCTGGCTGGGCAACCTGCGGCCGTACCGCCTGCCGATCTTCCTCGCCGTACTGGTGGTGGTAGGCGGATGGGCGCTGTGGCGCCGCCACCGGCAGCGGCGCAAGAGTGCGGCGTCGGCGTCCGGGCACTGATTGGCGGAAGCTTGATGCAGAGCGGTTTGGATTCGTCCGCGAGATGATTAGAATCGCCGCTCTTTCGTTCAAGGACGCAGTCATGAGCCTGTATCAGCCCGGCATTCTCGCCACCCCGGTTCCCGCCCACGCCCGTCACCTGTTCTTCGACCTGAAGTCGCTGCAGGACCTGCCCGCCGCGCTGGATCGCCTGCTCCAGGTGGTCGATGGCGAGCGCGCGGTGATCGGCTTCGGCGAGTCGCTGGTGCGCGCGCTGGGCCGCCGCATCGAGGGGCTGCGGGAGTTTCCGGCGATCTCCGGCGTAGGCGTCGACAACCCGTCCACCCCGCATGCGCTGTGGGTCTGGCTGCGCGGCGAGGAGCGCGGCGAGCTGCTCCTGCGCACCCAGCAAGTCCAGGCGCTGCTGGCGCCGGCGCTGGAACTGAGCAGCCTGACCGAAGCCTTCCGCCACGGCAGCGGCCACGACCTGACCGGCTACGAGGACGGCACCGAGAACCCGCAGGACGAGGACGCCATCGCCGCCGCCATCGTCGAGGGCGAAGCCGGGCTTGCCGGTGGCAGCTTCGCCGCGATCCAGCAGTGGCGTCACCAGCTGCAGGACTTCGCCGCGCTGCCGCAGCACGAGCGCGACGACATCATGGGCCGCCGTCTGAGCGACAACGAGGAACTGGACGACGCGCCGGAATCCGCCCACGTCAAGCGCACCGCCCAGGAGAGCTTCGAGCCGGAAGCCTTCATCGTGCGTCGTTCGATGCCCTGGACCCAGGGCCAGGACGCCGGGCTGATGTTCCTCGCCTTTGGCTGCACCCTCGATGCCTTCGAAGTGCAACTGCGCCGCATGAGCGGCCTGGAAGACGGCATCACCGACGCGCTGTACCGCTTCAGCCGGCCGCTGACCGGCGGCTACTACTGGTGCCCGCCGCGCAAGGACGGCTTGCTCGACCTGAGTGCGCTGCTGGGCTGATCTGTTCGCGCCGCTGTGCCACGAAAGCCCCGCCGTCGTGGAGGGCTTTTTTGTGGCCGCTGCGCGGCCATTTCGCGGATAAGATCCGCTCCTACGAAGAGCACGTCTGATGTCGCCTGCAGGAGCGGACCTTGTCCGCGAAATCGTGACCAGAACTGCGTGGGTGCGATCTGCGCCTGCGGTTCAACGTGATCTTCACGGTTGATGGCAAACCGCGTCGCACGGGCGTGCAATGGCTCCCCCATCTTCTGCCGAATTGGCTGTTGGTCCTGAATCCGACCGAGCGTAGCGTGGAGCCCTCTCCCCACTGCCTGAGGTCATCGCCATGCTCGCATCCACCTCCCTGAAACTGCTCCTCACCGGCCTCGGCCTGGCCGTCAGCCTGCCGCTCTTCGCCCACGACGCCACCCAGGAAAAGATCGACGTCCAGCAGGAGCACAAGCTGCCCGACGCAGCAGGCAAGAAGGGCCTGATGATCACTGTGAGCTATGCGCCGGGCCAGTCCTCCGGCGCCCACGTGCACAGCGGTTCGGTGTTCGCCTACGTGCTCGAAGGCGCGGTGGTCTCCCAGCTGGAAGGGCAGAAGCCGGTGACCTACCAGGCCGGCCAGTCCTGGTACGAAGCGCCGAACACCCCGCACCTGGTGTCGCGCAACGCCAGCAACCAGAAGCCGGCCAAGCTGCTGGTGTGGATGCTGCTGGACGAGCAGGCGCCGGTGCTGACACCGATCAAGCAATGACCGCGAAAGGCACTGAACAGGACCCCGCTACGGCGGGGTTTTTCGTTGAGGAGCCGGGCTTCAGAAAACCGCGCAAAGCTTTGTAGGACGGGCCTTACAACTGTTGCGAGGATGGAGAAAGACCTTTCTCGAATTGGGGTTTCTCTTTGTCGCGAATCTGGTCGAGAGTTTCCAGGCAGGTCCAATCCACCTGCGCTACACGATCCGATCCAGAGGTTCCGCGCATCATGAACAGCCTGAATGCTTCGATCACCCGCCGCCGTCTGCTGTGTGCTACCGGCACCCTCGGGCTTGGCCTGGCGTTCTACGCCGTGCAGCGCAGCGCCCTTGCCGACGAGGATGCCGACAGCCGTCTGATGCGCCTGTCGCTGCTACTGACCGGCCGGCCGCGTCTGGATGGCCTGCAGGCGGTACGCATCGGCGACGCGTTGAGCGCTGCCGATTCCCGCTTCCCTCAGCGCCTGGCGCAGCTCGCCGAGGCGGTGGACGCCGACGGCTTCGACGACATGACGCATTTCGCCGACTTCTGCGCCCGCCACGAGCCAGCCGTGAAAGCCACCGCCATGGCCATTCTGTCGGCCTGGTACCTGGGTTACACCGGCACTCCCAGCAGCTACTCCAGCGAAGATGGCGCGCGCTTCATCGCCTTCCGCTACGCCCTCATGTACACGCCGACCCTCGACGCCACGGTGATCCCGACCTTCGCCCGTGACCGCACCGATTACTGGGATCGGCCGCCGGCCAGCCCCGCCAGCGACTGATCCATCCTCCCGCGGGCGACGCCCGCCTCACTGCATCCGGCAGGACACCTCCATGGCTAGCGAATACGACGCCGACGTCATCGTCGTCGGCTCGGGCGCGCTGGGCAGCAATGCTGCCTGCGAACTGGCGCGCCAGGGCCGATCGGTCATCATCCTCGAAGCGGGCGAGCGCATCCCGCGCTGGAAGATCGTCGAGAACTTCCGCACCTCGCCGCGCAAGAACAACTACAACGATCCCTATCCCAGCCAGCCCTGGGCGATGACCTCGTTCGCCCCCGGCTACCTCGACAACACCGGGTCATTCGCGCTGCTGCCGGGGATGCTCAAGCTGGTCGGCGGCACCACCTGGCACTGGGGCGGTGCGACCTGGCGCTACCTGCCCAACGACATGAAACTGCGCTCGGTCTACGGCGTGGGGCGCGACTGGCCCATCGACTATGACGAACTGGAGCCCTGGTACGTGCGCGCGGAGTACGCCCTGGGGGTGGCCGGCAGCGACACCGATGACCAGAGCGGGCAGGGCGGCGCGGCCTTTCCGCCGCGTTCCCGACCCTATCCGGTACCGCCGGAGGCCGACACCTACTATTTCCAGCGCCTGAGGGAGCGTGTCGGCCCGGACTACCACTTCATCCACGAACCCAATGCGCGCACCCACCAGCCGTGGGACGGGCGGCCGGCGTGCAGCGGCAACAACAACTGCATGCCGGTCTGCCCGATCGGAGCCCTTTACTGCGGCGAGGTCCACGCCCGCCACGCCGAGGAGGCCGGTGCGCGACTGCTCACCGATGCTACGGCCTACCGCCTGGAGAAGGGCCCGGACCGGCGTATCGTCGCCGTGCACTACCGCAGTTCGCGCGGCGACGACGTGCGCCTGACCGCGCGCTATTTCGTGATTGCCGCCCATGGCCTGGAAACGCCCAAGCTGCTGCTGCTCTCCGAGGTCGCCAATTCCTCCGGCCAGGTCGGCCGCAACCTGATGGACCATACCGGCATCGGCCTGCAGTTCCTTGCCGACGAGCCCCTCTGGCCCGGCCGCGGGCCGATCCAGCAGGGTGGCATCTTCAACTGGCGCGACGGCGATTTCCGCCGGCACCACGCGGCGATCAAGCACACGCCCAGCAACAAGGTGCCCACCGAGGCGGTCACCCTGCGGCTGCTCCAGGCCGGTGTGGTCGCACCGCAACTGGATCGGCGCATCCGCCACGATGCGGCGCGCTGGGTGGATATCTCCACGGTGTTCGAGATGCTCCCGCACCCCGGCAACCGCGTGAGTTGCCACCCCCAGCGCAAGGACGCCCTGGGCATCCCGACGCTGCGGGTGAACTACGACGTGGACGACTACGTGAAGGCGGCGCGGGAAGTCGCGCTGGCCGACTACCGGGTGTTCGTGCAGCGCCTGGGTGGCGAAGTGGTGGTCGACGACACGGGCTGGCAGAACCGCGACCACCTGATGGGCTCGGTGATCATGGGGAGCGATCCGAAGGATTCGGTGGTCAACGGCGAGTCCCGCTGCTGGGACCATCCCAACCTGTTCCTGGCCACCACCGGGGTCATCCCCGCGGCGGGGGTGATCAACCCGACCCTCACCGGTGTTGCCCTGAGCCTGCGCATCGCCGACACCATCGGCCGCGAGGTATGAGCATGAAAACCCTCGTCCTGCTTCTGGCGCTGCAGGTGTTGCTGGCCACCGGCGCCGTCGCCGCGCCGCAAACGCCTGCCATCGACGGCGCCCTGCTTGAACGCGGTCGCTACCTGGCGCTGCTCGCCGACTGCCAGGCCTGCCACAGCCGTCCCGGCGGCCAGCCCTACGCCGGCGGCTACGAGATCGCTACCCCGCTGGGCCCGGTGGTGGCCAGCAACATTACCCCGGCGCTGCGCTACGGTATCGGCAGCTACAGCGAAGCGCAGTTCGCCGCAGCGCTGCGCCAGGGCAAGCGGGCCGATGGCGCCAACCTCTATCCGGCAATGCCCTATACCGCCTACCGCGGCCTCAGCGACGCGGACGTCCATGCGCTGTATGCCTACTTCCGCAACGCAGTGTTGCCTGTGGAACAGGCGGCCGCAGCGTCGCGCCTGCCTTTTCCCTTCTCCTGGCGGCCGCTGATGGGCTTGTGGAACGCCCTGTTCCTGGGCTCGCGCGAAACCACGGACACGCGTGGCGGCCAACTCGCCCACGGGCGCTACCTGGTCGATACCCTGGGCCATTGCGGCAGCTGTCATACGCCGCGCAACCTGCTGATGGCGGAGATACCCGACAGCTACCTGGGCGGCGCCGAAGTGGCAGGCTGGTACGCGCCGAACATCACCTCCGACCGGGTCAGCGGCATCGGCGACTGGAGTGCGGATGAGCTGGTGCAATACCTGCGCACGGGGCATCTGCAGGGCAGGGGACAGGCCGGCGGCGGCATGGCGGAGGCCGTCAGCGAAAGCCTGCGCCACTTCGACGAAGCCGACCTGCAGGCCATGGCCGCCTACCTGCGCAGCGTGCCGCCGATCCATGATCCGCAGCAGTCGGTGCAGCGCTCGGCCTTCGCCGGCAGCCAGTTGCCGCCCACCGGCCTGGAGCCCCTGCTGGACCGGCAGCCGGCCTCCCTGGCCGACAGCGACGTGCTCGACGGCAGTCGCTTGTACAACGCGGCTTGCGCCAGTTGTCACCAGATCGACGGTGCCGGCACGGCGGACCAGTTCTATCCCTCGCTGAGCCACAACGGCGCCACGGGCGACGTGCATGCCGGCAGCCTGGTGATGGCGATCCTGCGTGGCGTGCAGCGTCACACCAACGACTACCAGGTGGCCATGCCGGCATTTGCCGACCAGCTGGACGACGGTCAGGTGGCGGCGCTGAGCAACTATGTGCTGCAGCGCTTCGGCAATCCGGCGCTGCAGGTCAGTGCTGCGCAGGTGGGCGAGCTGCGTGCCGGTGGTGCACCGTCGCTGCTGCTGCGCGCCTTGCCCTATGCGCTGCTGTTGCTGTTGCTGGGCGTCTTGCTGGCGGGGGCGGCCGCTGGTCGCTGGCTGCTGCGTCGGCGCTGATCCTGAGCTCCCGCCAGCCCCCGCATTTTGCGGGGACTGGCCGTGGGCTCAAGACTTCGCGCCGGGCACCTGGCGTGGGGCCATGAAGAACATCCAGGCCAGGGCCAGGAAGTACATGGTCGGGATGATGGTGAAGAGGATCGCGTAGTTGTTGTGGGTGACGGTGAGGATGTAGCCGACGATCTGGGTCATGAACATCCCGCCGATGGCGGCGAACATGCCGCCGAAGCCGAACACCGTGCTCATCAGGTGCTTGGGCGTGTAGTCCATCACCAGGCTCCAGATGTTCGCCGTCCAGGCCTGGTGCGCGCCCACGCCCAGGGCGATGGCAGCCACGGCGATCCACAGGCCGCTGGCCTTGGCGGCGAAGATCACGCCGATGATGGCGCAGGCGCAGATGAACATCGACAGCAGGCGTGCGTGGATGGCGTTCATGCCGCGGCCGATCAGCCAGGACGAGAGGATGCCGCCGCCGATGCTGCCGAAGTCCGCGGTCAGCCAGATCAGCATCAGCGGGATACCCATCTGGGTCACGCTGATGCCCAGGCCGTACTGCTGGTTGAGGAAGGGCGGCAGCCAGTAGAGGTAGAACCAGAACACCGGCGCGGTCAGCGAATAGGCCAGGGCGAAGGCCCAGGTGCCGCGCATGCGCAGCACGGCGGAGAAGGGCACGTGCTCGGCCGGCGGCTCGGCGGCTTCCTGGATGTAGTCCAGCTCGCTCTGCTTCACCGTCGGGTGTTCCTCGGGGTTGAAGTACTTCAGGCTCCACAGCACCACCCAGACGAAGCCCAGCGCGCTCATGCACAGGAACGCCGCCTGCCAGCCCCAGGCGGCGAGGATCAGCGGCAGCAGCGCGGGAGTGACCATGGCGCCGACGTTGGTGCCGGCATTGAAGATGCCGGTGGCCATGGCCCGCTCGCCGGCGGGGAACCACAGCCGCGTGGTCTTCACGCAGGCCGGGTAGTTGGCAGCCTCGGTCAGGCCGAGGATGAAGCGGCAGACCATGAATCCGGCTGCTGAAGTCGCCAGGCCGTGGGCGCCGGTGGCGAAGCTCCACAGCAGCACGGCGAAGAAGAACGCGCGCTTCACGCCGATGCGGTCGATCAACCGGCCCTGCAGGACGAAGCCGATGGCGTAGCCGACCTGGAACCAGAAGTTGATGTTGGCGTAGTCCATGGCCGTCCAGGCCATCTTCTCGGCGAGCACCGGTTGCATCACGCCCAGGGCGGCGCGGTCGATGTAGTTCAGGGTGGTGGCGAAGAACACCAGGGCGAGCATGCCCCAGCGCACCTTGCCGACGGCCATGGCGCCACGCACCTTGCCGAAGAATGAGGAGCCGTGCGGGGTGACCGCAGCGAGGGGAGCGGATTGCGTATGGATCATGAGCGGGGCCATCCGTTATCGGGCTGACGCGCAGCCTCGGGAATTATTGTCGTGCCGCAGGCGTCCCGCGCGCCACCGCCGATCGGCGAAGGTTGCAGGAGAGACGTGCGGTGGCTGGCGAAAATCAGTGCGCGCGATGGCGCCCGAGCAGGCTGCACAACCCTGGCATCAGGCGGGCCAGGACGGTTGGACGATAAGGAATGGCGGCGGCGAGGCGAGGAGGGAGGAGGTACATGAGCATTTACCCGTTCTTGAAATTGTTATGGATGACACGCAGGCCATCTCGCAGCGGCTGTCGGTGTGGCGAGGATTGAGGCAGGTCCCCGGACAGCCGGATTGCGTCGACGTGGCTAAATCTTGAGCAGCGGCCGGGGGAGCGTCAATTCGATAAACGGCCTTTGGTTCGGTAATCGAACACAAAACTAACCAGTTAGTACACTTTAAATTGCTGCCGGGCCGGACCGCCAGAATAATCAGGCTCAGCCGGAGACCGATTCCAACAAGCCCTCACCACGCCCGGCAGGAGTCAGCAGATGCAACGTTCGATCGCCACCGTTTCCCTGAGCGGAACCCTGCCGGACAAGCTCGAAGCCATCGCCGCCGCCGGTTTCGACGGCGTGGAAATCTTCGAGAACGATCTCCTCTATTACGGTGGCAGCCCGCGCGATGTACGCCGGGCCTGCGCCGACCTGGGGCTGGCGATCACCCTGTTCCAGCCGTTCCGCGACTTCGAGGGCTGCCGCCGCGACCGCCTGCCGCGCAACCTCGACCGCCTGGAACGCAAGTTCGACCTGATGCAGGAACTGGGCACCGACCTGGTGCTGATGTGTAGCAACGTCGCCGCCGACTCGCTGGGCGTGCGCGAATTCCTCCTCGAAGACCTCGGCCTGGCCGCCGAGCGCGCCGGCGCCCGTGGCCTGCGGGTGGGCTACGAAGCCCTGGCCTGGGGGCGCCACGTGAATACCTGGCAGCAGGTCTGGGAGCTGGTGCGCGAGGTCAATCACCCGGCGCTGGGGGTGATCCTCGACAGCTTCCACACCCTGTCGCTGAAGGGTGATCCGGCCGGCATCGCGCAGATTCCGGGGGAGAAGATCTTCTTCGTGCAGATGGCCGATGCGCCGATCCTGGCCATGGACGTACTGGAGTGGAGCCGGCACTTCCGCAACTTCCCCGGCCAGGGCGAGTTCGACCTGGCGGGCTTCCTCGCACCGATCCTGCAAAGCGGCTATCGCGGCCCGCTATCGCTGGAAATCTTCAACGACGGCTTTCGCGCCGCGCCGCCGCGTGCCAACGCTGCCGATGGCCTGCGCTCACTGCTGTACCTGGAAGAGAAGACCCGCGAGCGGCTGCTCAGTGAGGGCACGCCGAAAGAACAGCTCGACTGCCTGTTCGCCCCGCCGCCGGCCAGCCCGCTGGAGGGCGTGGAGTTCCTCGAATTCGCCGTCGACGAAGCCCTCGGCGCGCGCCTGGGCAACTGGCTGCAGCGGCTGGGCTTCGCCCGCGTCGGCGAGCACCGTTCCAAGGCGGTGAGCCTGCTGCGCCAGGGCGACATCAATATCGTGCTCAACGCCGAACCCTATTCGTTCGGCCACAGCTTCTTCGAGGCCCATGGCCCGTCGCTGTGCGCCACCGCATTGCGCGTGCGCGACGCCGCCAGTGCGCTGGAGCGCGCGCAGGACTACAAGGGCCAGCCGTATCGTGGCCTGGTCGGCCCCAACGAGCGGGAGATTCCTGCGGTGCGTGCGCCGGACGGCAGTCTGATCTATCTGGTCGAGGAGCGAGCGGCCGGCCAGACCATCTACGACGTGGACTTCCTCCTCGATCCCGCCGCCAAGCCGAGCGGCCAGCTGCAACGCATCGACCACGTGGCCATGGCGCTGCCGGCGGACGGGCTGGACAGCTGGGTGCTGTTCTACAAGGGCCTGTTCGACTTCGAGGCCGACGATGAAGTGGTGCTGCCCGACCCCTACGGCCTGGTGAAAAGCCGCGCCCTGCGTAGCACCAATGGCAGCGTGCGGTTGCCGCTGAACATCTCGGAGAATCGCAACACCGCGATCTCCCATGCGCTGTCCAGTTATCGTGGCTCCGGCGTCCACCACATCGCCTTCTCCTGCGAGGACATCTTCGCCGAGGTGGCGCGAGCGAAGGACGCCGGAGTGCCGTTGCTGGAAATCCCGCTCAACTATTACGACGACCTCGCCGCGCGTTTCGATTTCGACGACGAGTTCCTCAGCGAACTGGCCTACTTCAACGTGCTCTACGACCGCGACGCCAACGGCGGCGAGCTGTTCCACGTCTACACCGAGCCGTTCGAGGAGCGCTTCTTCTTCGAGATCATCCAGCGCCGCGGCGGTTACGCCGGCTACGGTGCGGCCAACGTCGCCGTGCGCCTGGCGGCCATGGCCCAGGCGCGCAACGGCACCACGCGCCGGCCTAAGGTCTGAGCCGCTGCGCTTTGCCTGAAAGGTGTGGGGGCGCGCATAATCCGCGCATCTCTACCACCCAGCAGGCGCCCCTGGCGCCTGCCAGACGATGCCAAGCCATGACCGACAGCACCACCCAGCCGGCCCCTGCCGAAGCCGCCCGCCGCGGCCGCAAGAACAACCCGGAGAAGACCCGCGAGGACATCCTCCAGGCGGCCATCGTCGAGTTCGTCCAGCAGGGGCTTTCCGGCGCGCGGGTGGATGCCATCGCCGAGCGCATGAACACCTCCAAGCGGATGATCTACTACTACTTCGGCAGCAAGGAACAGCTCTACCAGGCGGTGCTGGAGAAGCTCTACGGCGACATCCGCGGCACCGAGCAGACGCTGCACCTGGCCGAGCTGGAGCCGCTGGAAGCGATGCGCCGACTGGTGGATTTCACCTTCGACCACCACGACCGCAACGTCGACTTCGTGCGCATCGTCTGCATCGAGAACATCCACTACGGCCAGTTCGCTTCGGGCTCCGAAGCGATCCGCTCGATGAACAGCAACATCCTGCGCACCATCGAGGACATCCTCCAGCGCGGCGCCGCCAGCGGCCAGTTCCGCGATGGCCTGCAGGCCATCGACGTGCACATGCTGATCAGCGGGTTCTGCTTCTATCGCGTGTCCAACCGCCATACCGTCGGTTCGCTGTTCCAGGTCGAGCTGGAAGACCCGACGATCAAGGTGCGGCACAAGGACATGATCATCGAGGCGGTGCTGCGCTACGTGCAGCCGTAAGCCGGCACGACCGGTGCCGGGGTCGGCGTAGGAGCGGACTGCGTCCGCGATGGGTTGGCCGTGCTCCCTGGTTGATCGATGCGATGGTGATTCGATCGCGGACAGAGTCCGCTCCTACGCGACGGTGATGACACGGCCAGCTCCACACGAAGTCAGGTAGCCGGCCGTACCTTCTCATAGCGCACATCGCGCTCGTCCACCCGCCCGGCGAGCTGCCAGCCTCGGCGGAGGTAGAAGGCGTTGGCGCGGATTTCCTCGCCGCCATCGGTGACCAGCCAGATGCTGGGGTGGTCGCGGAACAGGAACTCTTCCGCCGCGGCCAGCAACAGTCCGCCCAGCCCGCGTCCTTCGAGTTCGGGCCGCACGAACAGCGCGAAGACTTCCGCAGCTTCGCCGTCGACCATGGCAAAGCCGCCGGCCTTGCCATCCCACTCGGCGATCCAGGCGCAGGGCGATGCCTGGATTACCTCGGCCAGAACCTGCGGCGTGATGCCCAGTTCGCTCATCTGCTCGCGGCTCAGGTGGTTCTGCCGCACGCTGGTGCGGATGTCGAAGAGGGTATCGATGTCGGCTACGGTGGCGCGACGAATGACGACGGTCATGAGCATTCCTTATCGTGAGAGTCTGGCGACGCCGGAGGGTGCCGCCAATCAGCGCGTCAGGACGCGGAGAAGGCCGTGTGATAGGCAACCATGCCGGTGGCCCTGGAGCCATCCAGCGACAGCGCCATGAAGTACTCCGGCGGCACGCCCTCGTACTGGATCGCCGGGTCCACGGCAAAGCCGAAGCGCGGGTAGTAGCGTGGGTCACCCAGTACGACGCAGCCTCTGGCTCCTTGCGCCTTCAGCTGCGCCAGGCCCGCGCGGATCAGCGCAGCGCCGATGCCCTGGCCGTGCAGGTCGGGTCGCACGGACACGGGGCCCAGGCCGAACCAGCCCAGGTCCGCGCCATCCAGGGTGATGGGCGAGAAGGCCACATGGCCGACCACCTGGTCAGCCACCGTGGCGACCAGCGAAACACTGAGCGCCCCGGCGGCGCGCAAGGCGTCGACGATGGCACCTTCTGTGCCATCGCTGTGCTCAGCCACGGCGAAGGCGGCTTCGATCACCTGGCGGATGATGCCCGCGTCGGCGGGGCGTTCAGGACGGATGTGGTAATGCATGGGGCAAATCCTTTGGTGTGCGGCCGGGCCGCGAGCGACCCGGCCGGCTCGGTCAGCGGTTGTCCAGTTGCGGGCGCACGGCGCCCAGGCCCGTGGCGTTGATGCGATAGGGCGAACCGCCATGGGAGATGATCAGGCGCTTGGTCCTGAGCTTCCTGAAGACAGCCAGGGTGCAGTCGGCCAGCACGTACCCGTCACGGGTATAGCACTCGACGAAGACCACGCGCCCGGAGTCGTCGCGCTGGAAGGAGATGTGGCCGCCCTTGGCGAGGACGTGCAGGGTCCGTTGTTCCGGTCTGGAAATGTTCAAGGTGGAAACCTGTATGCAGTAGGTGCGTAGAAACCGCAGACACAACGTCGTGTCCGCCAGTGTTTGTGCGCATCGATAACCATCCCGCCTTGTCGGCAAGGCGTCGGTGGTTATCGGATTACTGCTATCTCCAACATGAAACCTGTCTCAACGGATGAGAGGGATGCCCGGATGTGGGCGGCGTGATTTTAAGTGTCGGGAGAGCGGGGGAGCAACCTGGAGGTTGTTGCCTCGTCTTTCCTCATACGATGCCCCACGCCCGCGCGCGTAAACCTGCGCGTTTCGTCTCGATCGATGCGGTAAGCTGCGCAGCCTTGCCAGCGTTCCATGCGGAGAACGATCCATGGAAGACCTCAACACCCTCTACTACTTCACCCAGGTGGTGGAGCAGGGTGGTTTCGCCGCTGCCGGCCGTGCGCTGGACATCCCCAAGTCCAAGCTCAGCCGGCGCATCGCCCAGCTGGAGGAGCGCCTGGGCGTGCGCCTGCTGCACCGCACCAGCCGACATTGCTCGCTGACCGAGATCGGCCAGGAGTACTACCAGCGTTGCGTGGCCATGCGCATCGAGGCGGAAGGCGCCTCCGAGGTGATCGAGCGCAACCGCGCCGAGCCGCGCGGGCTGGTGCGCCTGGCCTGCCCGACGACGCTGCTCAACTCCTGGGTCGGGCCGATGCTCACCCGCTACCTGCTCAAGTACCCGTTGGTGGAGCTGTTCATCGAGAGTACCAACCGCCGCGTCGACCTGCTCCACGAGGGCTTCGACATCGCCCTGCGGGTGCGCTTCCCGCCGCTGGAGAACACCGACATGGTGATGAAGGTGCTGGGCAACAGTACCCAGTGCCTGGTGGGAAGCCCCGACCTGCTGGAGCGCCTCGACACCGACAGCTCGCCCATGGGGCTGGGCCAGCTGCCCAGCCTGCACTGGGGCAGCATGCAGCGTGAATACCAGTGGGAGCTGTTCAACCAGGACAACGAGCGCCTGCTGATCTCGCACAAGCCGCGCCTGGTCACCGACGACCTGCTGGCCCTGCGCAACGCCGTGCTCGCCGGCGTCGGCATCGCCCACGTGCCGCGCGTGGCGGTGCGCGAGGACCTGGCCGCCGGCACGCTGGTGGAGATGCTGCCGGGCTGGTGGCCCAAGTGCGGCATCGTCCACGCGATCTTCCCGTCGCGCCGCGGCCTGCTGCCTTCGGTGCGCACGCTGATCGACTTCCTCGCCGAGGAGTTCGGCGAGAGCGATATGGCCTGATGCCCCGGCAACAGAATGCTCAGTGACTGTCCGCGCTCGGCTGCGCGGGCGGGGCGATCTTCTTCATCAGCGGCACCAGCAGCAGGGTCACCGCAAAGCACGCGCCGACCAGCAGGAAGGCGTCGGCGAAGGTCAGCGTCTGCGCTTCGCGCCAGGTCAGGTCCCACAGGTGTTTCAGGGCCTGCTGGCTGGGTTCGCCGTTGAGGTCCAGGGACGGCGCCAGCCAATGGTTGAGCGCTTCGTTGCCGCTGTTCAGGTGCTCGGCCAGGCGCAGGAAGTGCAGGTTGGCGCGGTCGTTGAGCACCGTGGCGCAGGCGGCGATACCGATGGCGCCGCCGAGGTTGCGCATCAGGTTGAACAGACCGGAAGCCAGCTTGAGGCGCTCCGGCGGCAGCGAACCCAGCGCCAGGGTCACGGTGGGCGCCACGCAGAACTGTTGCGCCATGCCGCGCAGGGCCTGCGGGAACATCAGCTGCGCCGCGCCCCAGTCGTGCGTGAGCGGGGCGAATTCGTACATCGACAGGGTGAACATCAGCATCCCCAGCAGGAGGATCCAGCGCAGGTCGACGCGTTTGGCCAGCGCCGCGTACAGCGGAATGCTCATGATCTGGAAGATGCCCGTGGAGAAGATCGCCAGGCCGATGTCCAGCGCGCCGTAGCCGCGTACCCGGCCGAGGAACAGCGGGGTCAGGTAGATGGTGGCGAAGATGCCGATACCGGTGACGAAGCTGAACAGGCAGCCGAGGGCGAAGTTGCGTTCCTTCAGTGCGCGCAGGTCGACGATGGGCTGCGCCGAGGTCAGGCTGCGGTAGATGAAGGCGACGCCACAGAGGCCGGAAATCCACGCGGTGGCGAGGATGGTGTCGTCACTGAACCAGTTCCAGCGCGGACCTTCCTCCAGGGTGTATTCCAGGCAGCCGAGAAACAGCGCCATCAACGCGATCGCCGGGTAGTCGGCGCCCTTGAGCAGCGACAGGTCGGGCTTGTCGATGCGCACCATGATCGGCACCACGATGGCGACGAACAGCCCCGGCACCAGGTTGATGTAGAACAGCCAGGGCCAGGAGGAAATGTCGGTGATCCAGCCGCCGACCACCGGCCCGAGGGTCGGCGCGAGGGAGGCGATGGCGCCGATGGTGGCGGCGACGATGATCCGCTGCTTGCCGTCGAAATAGAGGAAGCCGGTGGTGAACACCATGGGGATCATCGAGCCGCCGAGAAAGCCCTGCAGCGCGCGGAAGGCGATCATGCTCTGGATGTTCCAGGCCATGGCGCAGAGCAGGCTGGTGAGGGTGAAACCGAGCGCCGAGGCGGCGAACAGCCAGCGCGTGGACAGGACCTTGGACAGCCAGCCCGACAGCGGGATGACGATGATCTCGGCGATCAGGTAGCTGGTCTGCACCCAGGCCAGCTCATCGGCCCCGGCCGACAGCCCGCCGCCGATATCGCGCAGCGAGGCGGAGACGATCTGGATGTCCAGCAGGGCGATGAACATGCCCAGGCACATGCAGGCGAAGGAGATGACCTTGCGGCCGGTGGAAAGGCTTTCCACCGGTACCGTCGCGCTGCTCCAGAACGGATGGCTCCAGATCTTGCTGCTGGCGAGGCTCACGGCTGCGTGCCCTGGGCGACGCGCTGGTCGGCGGCGTCGCGGGCATGGGCGCGGGTGTCCACTGCCACCAGCACCGAGAGGCCGGGGCGCAGGTTGCCGAGGCGGCCGTCCGCGTCATCCAGGTGCACGCGCACCGGCACGCGCTGGACGATCTTGGTGAAGTTGCCGGTGGCGTTCTCCGGCGGCAGGATGCTGAACTGCGCGCCGGTGGCCGGGGCCAGGCTGTCGAGGTGGCCGTGGAAGACCTTGCCGGGCAGGATGTCGGCTTCGATGGTCACCGCCTGGCCGGGCTGCATGCGCGCCAGTTGGTCCTCCTTGAAGTTGGCGTCCACCCACAGGCCCTGGGCGGGCACCACGGCGAGCAGCTGGGTGCCGGCGGCGACGTAGCTGCCGACCCGTGCGCGGCGGTTGCCGATGTAGCCATCCACCGGAGCACGGAGCTCGGTGTAGCTCAGGTCCAGGCGTGCCAGGTCACGGGCGGCGTCGGCCTGTTCCAGCGCAGCCTGGGCCTGCTGCCGCTGGCTGTGGATCACGTCGAGCTGGCGACGCGCAGCGAGCAGGCTGGCGTGGGCCTTGTCGCTGTTGGCGCGGGCGGATTTGAAGCTGGCGTCGGCGCGTTGCGCAGCTTCCACCGACACGGCATTGGTGCGCACCAGGGTGGCGTAACGGCGTTGGTCGTCGCGGGTGCGCACTTCCTCGGCGCTGGCTGCGTCGATCTCCGCCTGGCTCTGGCGGATCAGCGCGTCCTGCAGCGACGCCTGGGCGTCGACATTGCCCAGCGCGGCTTCTTCGGCATGCACCGCGCCCTCGGCTTTCGCCAGCGCGGCGCGGTAGTCGCGGTCGTCGATGCGGGCGAGGAGATCGCCAGCGTGCACCAGCTGGTTGTCGCTCACCTTCAGCTCGGCGATGTAGCCGGCCACGCGCGGGCTGATGACGGTGACGTCGCCACCGACATAGGCATCGTCAGTCTTCTCCAGGAAGCGGCCGTCGAGCCACCAGTGCCCGGCGTAGGCGCCTGCGCCGAGGATGGCTGCGGTGGCGATGGCCAGCTTGAGCGCCTTGCGTGATTTCGGTCTGGCCGTGTCGACGGCTGGCGTGGCGGGGAGGGTGACGGGCTGGTTCATGGCGGCCTCGCTCAGGCGTTATCGGCGTTGGGGATGTTCTGGGGATTGGCTTGCGGGAAGACCGGGACGAGTCGCTCGCCCTCGCGGCGGTGGATCTGGTGCTGCGGACCGATGGGTTCGCCGCTGTCGGCATCCACCAGGGCCAGGCGCACCGGGCGGCCGCTGCGGGTGTCGACAAGCTCGGCGGTATTGGCCATGCCGGCGTGGCGCTTGCCCCACTGCAGCAGGGTCAGCAGCACCGGGCGCAGGTCGCGGCCGCGCTCGGTGAGCAGGTACTCGTAGCGCGGCGGATGCTCGCTGTACTGGCGGCGCTGCAGCAGGTCGCTGTCCACCAGGGCGCGCAGGCGGCGGGTGAGGACGTTGCTGGCGATGCCCAATCGTGCGAGGAACTGGTCGAAGCGGGTGGAGCCGTAGAAGGCTTCGCGCAGGATCAGCACGTTCCAGCTGTCGCCGATCAGGTCCAGCGCCTGGGCGACCGGGCAGGGCAGGTGTTCGAAGCTGGATCTGCGCATGCTGCACCTCTTTGCATGAAGGTCGTCATTCAATAGGGCCGCCTTGTTTCGGGCCTGGCAAGGCGACAGGCAAGGGACGGCTGGAAAAGATTATGGTTGTAATCTAATCCGGTCACTTGCTTTGCGCAAGTGACTCGTCAGGGTAGAAAAGGCGCAGGGGATGAACGGTTTTCCGGGTGAACTTTCGACCGGCGAACCGGTTGCCCGATCCTGCAGAAGTTGCACGGCGAAGTTCCGGGGAAGTTGCCGATAATTCAAACGAGAAGAGTCTTGAAGTGGTTGGAGTAATTATCCGGAAAGTGGTCTGGAACGATTGTTCCAGCACTTTCCTGCGCGCAAAAAAAAGGCCGCCTGGGGAGGCGGCCAAACCAAAGGATGATGAAGTGGAGCAATCCTTCGGACGCTCTGGAGCGGGCATCCGGGACTCATGTTCTTCATCGGGGCGCAAGCTTAATGGCGTGGGCGGCAAATGCTGAATCATTCGTTTCGATATCGACTATCGACAAGGCTGGTTGGAGAGCGGAACGGCGGATTGTTATCTCTTCGCTCGTTCTGCCGATGGCAGGACAACATAAGAAAGTTGTTCAGCATTCAATCGATACACCTGCCAAGACAAGTCCAACAAAGGGGTAGCAGATGTCCGCGTTCCGACTCACATTGCTCGGTGCATGCCTGGGGGCAAGCGCCGCCGGCATGCCGTTCCAACTGGCCCACGCCGCCGTGGTTGCCGACCAGTCCGAAGCCACCGGCTTCATCGAAGGCAGCACGGCCTCGCTGCTGCTGCGCAACTACTACTACAACAGCGACCGCAAATCCGGCGACCGCGACCGCAAGGACTGGACCCAGGGCTTCTCGCTGAACTACAGCTCCGGCTTTACCCAGGGCACCGTGGGCTTCGGCGTCGAGGCCTTCGGCAACTGGGGCATCCGCCTGGATGGCGGCGCCGGCACCTCCGGTACCGGCAACCTGCCTGTGCGTGACGATGGTTCGCCGGAAAGCGAATACGGCCGCGCTGGCGGCGCCGTGAAGCTGCGCGTGTCGAAGACCGAGCTGCGCTGGGGTGACCTGCAACCTACCGCGCCGGTATTCGCCGCTGGTGGCACGCGCCTATTCCCGCAGACCGCCACCGGCTTCAACGTGCTCAGCAGCGAGATCGCCGGGCTGGACCTGGACGGCGGCCATTTCACCGGCGGCAATGGTCCGGTGACCACCAACGGCGACCACGGCATCTGGGCCTCCTACGCCAACGTCGAGGCCAGCAGCATCGACTATGTGGGCGGCAAGTACGCGGTCAACGACACGCTGAACTTCTCGCTCTACGCCTCCAAGCTGGAAGACGTGTGGCGGCAGTACTACGGCAACGCCAACTACACGCTGGCGCTGGCGGACGACCAGTCGCTGAACTTCGACTTCAACCTCTACCGCACCAACGACGATGGCAGCGCCAAGGCCGGTGACATCAACAACACCACCTGGTCCGCCGCCGCCGCGTACACCTTCCTCACCGCGCACACCCTGACCCTGGCCTACCAGAAGGTCCACGGCGATACGCCGTTCGACTACGTGGCATTCGGCGTCAACGGTCCCGGCGATACCGGCGACTCGATCTTCCTTGCCAACTCCATCCAGTACTCGGACTTCAACGGTCCGGAAGAGAAGTCCTGGCAGCTGCGCTACGACCTGGCGATGGCCTCCTATGGCATCCCTGGCCTGAGCTTCATGGCCCGCTACGTCAATGGTCACGGCATCGACGGGACGAAGATGGCCGCCGACAGCCAGTACCGCGGCTATGGCTACGGTGAGGACGGCAAGCACCACGAGACCAACCTGGAAGCCAGGTACGTGGTGCAATCCGGGCCGGCCAAGGACCTGTCCTTGCGCCTGCGCGAGGCGATCCACCGCGGCAACGCCGACCAGGCCGAAGGCGACGTCAACGAGTTCCGCCTGATCGTCGACTACCCGCTGTCGATCCTGTAACAGGCGCCAATGCCGCACCTTGTTGAGGGTCGCCCCAGGGGCTCTTCGTAGGAGCGAGCTTGCTCGCGAATGGATTACCCGGCCGCTTCAGCGGCAAGCGGTTCGCGAGCAAGCTCGCTCCTGCAGGACCCGACGTCACGCGCAGATGTTCTCGGCTCGCCGGGCCCATGACGCGCCAGCGCTATCCGCCCTGCAAGGGCGGTCTTCTGCGCGCCTGGAGTGCGGGCGGGGCGCTACAATCGGCGCTCCGTCCCTGTCCGCGAGTAGAGTCGATGTCCGAAGAACAGCGCAGCACACACCTGATCGATGGCCCGGCAGGCAAGCTGCAGTTGCTGATCGACCGGCCGGCTGTGGCGGTGAAAGGCATTGCGCTGATCAGCCATCCGCAGCCGCTACTCGGCGGCAGCCCCAAGCACCGAGTGCCGCTGACGCTTTCGCGCAAACTCTGTAGCGCTGGCTGGCTGACCGTGCGACCGAGCTTTCGGGGCGTGGATGGCAGCGAAGGCGAGTACGCCGAAGGCATTGGCGAGGCGCAGGACATGCTGGCGGTGATCGCGCACCTGCGCGATGAGTATCCCGACCTGCCGCTGGCGCTGGTGGGCTTCTCCTTTGGTGCGTACGTGTTCGCCCGTGTCGCCAGTGAGCTGTCACCGCCGGCCGATGCTCTCGCGCTGATGGGCCTACCGGTGGGCACCGTGCCCGGTGGCCGCGACTACCCCGCGCAGGCGGTACCCGGCGATTGCCTGCTGCTGCACGGCGAGGTGGACGAGATGGCGCCGCTGGCCAATCTGCTGGACTGGGCGCGCCCGCTGCAGCGTGAGGTGCTGCTCTACACCGGCGCTGATCACTTCTTCAAGGGCTGCCTGGAGCGCGCGGTGGAGCGGGTGGTCGAGCATCTGCAGCGGAGCGTGGAATAGCCGCTCAGAGGTCCTTCTTCCACTCCTTGTCCAGGTGCTTGTCTTCCTTGTGGCGCTCCTTGTCGAGGTGGTCGTCGGCCTTTTCCACTTCGTCCTTGTCGTGCTTGTAGCCCTTGTCGATTTCCTTGGCGTCGTGGTCGACGCCCTTGTCGATATCGCGGTGCAGATCGCGCACATCCTTGGCGATGTCGCCCTCGGCGTGGACAAGCCCCGTCGTGCCGCCCAGCAGCAGGAGCGTGGCCAGGGTCAGTGTGGCTTTGTGCATGGTGGCTTCCTCCGTCGGTGGGGCCGTGCCGTTACTGCGAGGCAAGTCTAGTCGCCTCGCGGCTGTGGGCGGGCTTTCCGACGGCAGGCGGCGTTGCGCTCAGCTCAGCTCGCGCAGGTATTCCCAGGGATAGATACCGCGGTCGTGGCCGTCGTCGAACACCAGTTGCACGCCGTAGCCCTGCAGGTTCAGCTGCTGCAGGACGACCCCGGCCGGCGCCATGTCGATCCGCCCACGCAGGCGCGCCGCCCGGCACTGCGAGCAGGGGCAGGCGCTGCGCAGGCGGGTGAAGGCGATGCACTGCTCGACGCCGTCGTCCCAGCGGATGCGTAGCTCGCCGTCGGCGCTGGAACGGTGCAGCGCGACGGGCGTGTTCATGTCGGCTGACCCAGCTGAGTGAGGGCAATGCGCACGGCTTTTCGCACTTCCGGGTCACCGTCGTTCTCGGCATTGCGCAATGCCTCGATGGCATCGCCGCTGCCCAGTTCGCCCAGGGCCAGCGCGGCTTCCTTGCGCAGGTTGCTGATGCCATGGCCGAGCACAACCTTCAGGCCTTCCAGCGCCGGCAGGTAACGCAGCTTGCCCAGCGAGCGGGCGGCGCGCAGGCGCACCTGCCAGAAGTCGTCTTCCAGGGCTTGTACCAGTGCTTCGCCAGCCTCGGGCAGGGCCAGCTTGCCCAGGGTGCCGGCAGCTTCCTCGCGCACCTGCCAGGCCGGGTCGGCCAGTGCCGCCTGCAGGGCCGGCAGCACGCTGGCGTCGATGGCCAGGCCGAGGGCGCCGGCGGCGGCACGACGCACTTCCTCGTCCGGATCGTCGCGGGTCAGGCGTGCCAGGTGCGGGAGGGCGTCGGTGCGCTTGAGCCAGCCGAGGATGCCCACGGCCTCACGGCGCACGCCGGCATCGCTGTCGTCCAGCGCAGCCAGGGCCGGCTCGGCGGCGGCGGCCAGGCGCAGCTCGCGCAGGGCACGCAGGGCGCTGCGACGCACGAAGATGTCGGTATGGCTCGCCCAGGGCAGCAGGCGCACGCCAGCCTCGGCGGTCTTCAGCTCGCTCAGGCTCTGGGCGGCAGCTTCGCGCACGTCGTCGTCGCTGTCGGCCAGGGCCTGGCAGAGGGCGTCCACCACCTCGGGTTCTTCCCAGGCTTCCAGCAGGCGCGCCGCTTCGGCGCGGACGCTGGCGGCGGCGTCATGGTTCAGTGCGTGGGCGAGCCAGGGCAGGCCGTCGGGCTCTTCCAGGTCGGCCAGCTCGATCAGGGCGATGCGGCGCACGCCGGCGTCGGCATCCTGCAGGCGCGGTTGCAGGTCGAGGATGTCGGGGTTCTCGGTATTCAAGTTGAAAGCTGTCATATGGCGAATCGCGGTATCCGTTGTGGAGTGGGCAGGCCCAGCGGGGTCAGGCGTGGCAGCTGGCGGCCGTCTTCGTGGCGCAGCAGTTCCAGGCAGTGGCGCTTGAGCCGGGAGAAGTCCGCGCTGGTGAGCAGGTCGGCGTGCCGTGGGCGCGCGAAGTCGAGGCGGATGTCTTCAAGGATGCGCCCGGGGCGCGGGCTCATCACCAGCAGGCGGTCGGCGAGGAACAGCGCCTCGTCGATGTCGTGGGTGATGAACAGCACGCTGGTGCGCAGGCGCGTCCAGATGTCCAGCAGCAGCTCCTGCATCCTCATGCGCGTCTGCGCGTCGAGGGCGCCGAAGGGTTCATCCATCAGCAGCAGGCGCGGCTGGTTGATCAGCACGCGGGCGATCTCCACGCGCTGCTGCATGCCGCCGGAGAGTTGCGAGGGCCAGCGATCGGCGAAGCCGCTCAGGCCCACCAGCTGCAGCATCTCCTCGGCCTGGCGGTGGCGCTCGGCGCGGGGCACGCCGCGCATCTTCAGGCCGAAGGCGACGTTGTCACGCACCCGTCGCCAGGGCAGCAGGGTGTGGTGCTGGAACACCATGCCGCGCTCGGGCGAAGGGCCGGCGACGCTGGCGCCGTCCACTTCCAGCTGGCCGGCGCTGGGCGTCAGGTGCCCGGCCAGGGCGCCGAGCAGGGTGGACTTGCCGCAGCCGGAAGGGCCAAGCACGCAGACGAATTCGCCCGGTTCGATGGAGAAGCTCAGCGACTGCACGGCCTCGAAGGCATCGCGGCCGTGGCCCAGGTGGATCGACAGGCCGTCGACGCGTACGCGCCCCGGCGCACTGGCGGGCAGACTCATGGCTTGCCTCCGGCCTGGCGCTGCCAGGGCGTGAGCAGGGCGCCGAGCTGGCGCACCAGCAGGCTGCTGGCCATGCCGAGCACGCCGATCAGCAGCATGCCGACGACGATGTCGGGGTAGTTCTGCAAGGTGTAGGACTCCCAGGTGTAGTAGCCGATGCCCCATTGCCCGGAGATCATCTCGGCGGTCACCAGGCAGAACCACGAGGTGCCCATGCCGATGGCCAGGCCGGTGACGATGCTAGGCGCGGCGCCCGGCAGGACCACCTCGCGCAGCAGTGCCAGGCGTCCGGCGCCGAGGCTGCGGGCGGAGGCGAGCAGGCGCGGGTCGACCGCTTCGACGCCGTGGATGGTGTTGAGCAGGATGGGGAACAGCGCGCCGGTGAAGGTGATGAAGATCATCGACAGCTCGGAGCTGGGGAACATCAGGATCGCCAGCGGAATCCACGCCACCGCCGGGATCGGCCGCAGCACTTCCAGCGGCGGCAGCAGGCTGTCGCGCGCCCAGCGGCCACGGCCGATGAGCAGCCCGAGGAGGATGCCGGCGAAGGCCGCCAGCAGGTAGCCGGCGAGCACCCGCAGCAGGCTGCTGCCCAGGTGGCGGCCGAGCTTGCTCGATTGCGCGAGGTTCCAGGCGGCGTCCAGCACGTCACGCGGGCCGGGCACGTTGGCGAAGGTGACCACGCCGAGGTTCACGTGGCGCGCGCTGAGCACCTGCCAGAGCGCGAGGCAGACCAGCAGCGAGGCCAGGCGCAGGCTCCAGCGGGTGAGGGTGTTGGTGTTCATCTGCGGTCTCCGCCAGCCCCGGCGCGCAGGCGCCGGGGCTGGTTGTCGATTCAGCGGCTGGCCACGGCCTGCTGGCTGGCGGCGGCGAAGTCGGCGACCTCGCCACCGTGCTGGCGGGCGAAGGCGTCGGCCTGTTCGCGCAGCAGGAAGGCATCCAGCGCGCCGTCCTTGCCGCGCACGAACCAGGCCTGCCCGGCGAGCAGCTTGATGCCGCTGTCGCTGGCCTGGGCGTACACCGCGCGGATGTTCTTGCCCTGTTGCTTGAGTTCGGCCAGTTGGCCCAGCGCCTCTTTGGCGGAGGCATAGCTGCGCACCTTCGGCTCGCCGCGCACCCAGATCTGCGCGACCTTGCGGGTATCGCCGATCGGCTTGCCGGTCAGCGCATCGTTACCCAGCAGCGGCTGCTGCGCGTAGTTCTTCAGTGCCTGCTCGTAGTCGGCGCCGGACGCCTTGAAGGCCGCGCGGATGTATCGGTCGTCGACGAACTGCTCGACGTTCAGGCCGCGGTCGGCCTTCTTCAGCAGCTTGAGGGTGTCGATGGCGGTGGCCACGGCCTGGCGGTATTCCGGCTTCCAGGTCAGGTCGCGGGTCTGCAGGCCGAGCGGGCCGTGGAACAGGTAGTTCACCTCGGCGGGGATGCCGGCGACCTTCTCGATCAGTTCGCTGTATTTCTCCGGGTCCTGCGCCAGCAGCTGGTTGGCCTCGTAGGTGGCGCGCAGGTAGGCCTCGACGATCTCCGGGTACTTCTGCGCGTAGTCGGCTTCCACCAGCGCGCCGTGGAAGGTCGGCGCCTTGGCCTGGGAACCGTCGTAGATCTTGCGGGCGATGCCACGGCTCTCGAACAGCTCGGCGAAGGGCACGAAATCGGCGTGGGCGGCGATCTTGTTGGCCTGCAGCGCGGAGCCGGCGACTTCCGGCGGCTGCGCGATGATGGTGACGTCCTTCTCCGGGTCCCAGCCTTGTGCGGCGATGGCGCGCAGCAGCAGGCCGTGGGCGGTGGAGGCGAAGGGCACGGAGATGGTCTGGCCCTTGAGCTCGGCCAGCGACTGCACCTTGGACGAGGCGGGCACGACGATGCCGTTGCCGCTGCCCTCGATGCTGCCCGAGAGCACGCTGATGAACAGGCTGCGCTTGCCGGCGGCCTCGTGGGCGACGCCGTTGAGCGAGCCGGGGAAGTCGGCCATGGCGCCGAAATCGAGCTTGCCGGCGACCATCTCGTTGGTCAGCGGCGCGCCGCTGGTGAAGTTCTTCCACTGGATGTCGTACTGCGCGTCCTTGTACGCGCCGTCGTGGGGCAGGTACTTGTCGAGCAGGCCGAGTTCGCGGATCAACAGGCCGCCGGCGGCGCAGTTGATGGTGGTGTCCTGGGTGCCGATGGCGACGCGGATGGTCTCGCCGTGGGCAGTGATGCTGGCAATGGCGAGCGCGAGGCCGGCCAGGGTGGTGCGCAAGGTCATGGGTGTTCCCCTCGAATCGTGAGTGTTGGAATCGTCTCCGCCGCAGGCCTTGCGGTGGGAAACGAGGGGCGGTGCATCAGGCGTCCGGCGGTGGGGCCGGATGGCGTTTCTTATGGGGCTTTTCGTAGGAGCGAGCCTGCACGCGAACAGCTCTCTGCCGGCCCTGGTTCGCGAGCAAGCTCGCTCCTACAGAGCAGCACCGTAGGGCGCATAACCTGGAACAGGTTATCCGCCGGTCAGTCAGCGGCGGATAACGCTGGCGCGTTATGCGCCCTACGGCATCTCCCGGGACAGCAGGGTCAACGCAGCAGGTAGGGGATTTCGACTCGCACGGCGCCGGTCGGGCAGTCCTTTTCGCAGGGCATGCAGTACCAGCATTCGTCGAAGGCCATGTAGGCCTTCTGGGTGGCGGGGTTGATCGCCAGCAGGTCCATCGGGCAGACCTCGACGCAGACGGTGCAGCCCTTGTCGGCGATGCACTTGTCCTCGTCCACCGTCACCGGGGCGCTGGAGCGGAAGAAGATTTCCTGGGGTTGGTAGGCCATTGCACGCGGTCCTCATCGTGTTGCTTTGCCGGCTGTCTTGGCGGTCGGCTGATTCTGTTCGGTGTTCCTGGGGTGGTTCTGGGGCTCGGGCCTTCCCTCACCCTAACCCTCTCCCAGGGGGAGAGGGGACTGTCCTGAGCGGTGAGGAAATCAGCGCTCGCCGGCTGACTCCGTTGTCGCTAATCGTGCCGAACGGCTCCCTCTCCCTCAGGAGCGGGGCGCGCAGCCAGGGCTGGGGTGAGGGGCTCTTCAGGGCACGAAAAATTCAAGCCGCCTCGCTCTTCACCCGCAGCTTCCCGTAAGCCTGCTGCTCATCCTCATCCAGCGCGATCACATAGGGCTCTATGGGCTTCTTGAAGCTGGTCATTGCGCCGTCCTCGCCCTTCTTCAGGTGCGCATGGCAGAACCACTCGGCGTCGTTGCGCAGCGGGTAGTCGACCCGATGGTGATACAGGCCCCAGCGGCTTTCGGTGCGGAACAGCGAGGCGCGGGCGGCCATTTCGGCGCAGTCGCGGATCACGCTGACTTCCATGGCGCGCATCAGCTCGTGGGGGTTGTTCGCCTTGAGCTGGTCCAGGTCGCGGGCGATCTCGGCGAAGCGCTGCAGGCCGATCTCCATCTTCTTCGTCACCTTGGGTGGCTGCAGGTAGTCGTTGACCATCCGCCGCAGCTTGAACTCCACCTGCGCCGGTGGCAGGCCGTGCTCGCGCTTGAGTGGGGCGAACACGCGTTCGCGCTCGCGCTCGACCTGGATGGCATCGACCTCGCTGAACTCGCGCCCGGCCACGTACTGTGCGGCGTTCGCGCCGGCGAACCAGCCGTAGGTGAAGGCGCCGAGCATGTAGTTGTGCGGCACCGCCGCCATGTCGCCGGCCGAGTACAGGCCCCTGACGCTGGTCTCGGCCTTCTCGTTGACCCATACGCCGGAGGCCGAATGGCCGGAGCAGAAACCGATCTCGGAGATGTGCATCTCGACCATCTGCTGGCGGTAGTCGGTGCCGCGATTGGCGTGGAACTGGCCGCGGCTGGGGCGCTCGTTGCTGTGGAGGATTTCCTCGATGGTCTGGATGGTTTCCTCGGCCAGGTGGTCGAGCTTGAGGAACACCGGGCCGTTGCCGCCTTCGAGTTCCTGGTGGAACTCCCACATCATCTGGCCGCTCCAGTAGTCGCACTCGATGAAGCGCTCGCCCTTGGAGTTGGCGGTGTAGCCGCCCAGCGGGCCGGTGACGTAGGCGCAGGCCGGGCCGTTGTAGTCCTTGATCAGCGGGTTGATCTGGAAGCACTCCAGGTTCGAGAGCTCCGCCCCCGCGTGGTAGGCCATGGCGTAGCCGTCGCCGGCATTGGTGGGGTTCTCGTAGGTCCCCATCAGGTAGCCGGACGAGGGCAGACCCAGGCGCCCGGCGGCGCCGCAGGCCAGCACCACGGCCTTGGCGCGGATCACCTGGAACTGGGCGGTGCGGCAGTCGAAACCGAGCAGGCCGTTGACCGCGCCCTCGGCATCGGTGAGAAGGCGGGTGACGACGAGGCGGTTGGTGATCTCGATGCGCGCGCGCTTGAGCTGGCGGTACAGCACCTTCTTGATGTCGTGGCCCTCGGGCATGGGCAGCACGTAGGCGCCCATATGGTGGACCTTCTTCACCGCGTAGTCGCCGACCTCGTCCTTCTCGAACTTCACGCCCCAGCGGTCCAGCTGCTGCAGGGTCTCGAAGCTGTGGGTGGCGTAGGCGTAGACCGCCGCCTGGTTGACGATGCCGTCGTTGGCGATGGTGATTTCCTTGGTGTACTGCTCGGGCGTGGCGTGCCCGGGAATGATGGCGTTGTTCAGGCCGTCCATGCCCATGCTGATGGCGCCGCTGCGCTTGACGTTGGCCTTGTCCACCAGCAGGACGCGCAACTCGCGGTTGGTTTCCTTGGCCTTGATCGCGGCCATCGGGCCGGCGGTGCCGCCGCCGATCACCACGATGTCGTAGGCGAGTTCCTTGTCCGCGGGAACCTGGGAGAGGTCGAACTGGCTCATTGATGCTGTCCCTTGTGGCGGTCGATGCGCAGGCGGTACTGGAAGGCGTCGCCGCGGTAGTAGAGGTGTTCGTAGTCCAGCGGTGCGCCGTCGGCGGTGTGGGTCAGGCGCTCGATGCGCATCACCGGCGAGCCTTCCTCCACCTCCAGCGCGCGGGCCAGTTCGGCGTCGGCGAGGATGGCGTCGATGGCCAGGTCGGCATGGCCCAGGGGCAGGGCGCAGTCGTTCTCGAGGATCAGGAAGATGTCGCGGCTGACCAGGTCGGCCTTCTCCAGGCGCTTGCCAACGTGCTCGGGCAGCCAGGTGATCTCCAGCGACACCAGCTCGCGATTGACCAGGCGGGCGCGCTTGATCTGCACCACGTTGTCACCCTCGGCCACCTGCAGGCGGGCGGCGACCTGGGCGTTGGCGGGCACGGTCTTGAAGCTACGCAGGCGGTTGATCACTTCATAGCCGCGCTGGGTCATGGATTCGCCCAGGCCCTGCAGGGTGCTGACGTTCTGGAACGCCTTGGGCTTGGCGACGAAGGTGCCCTTGCCGTGGATCTTGAAGATCAGCCCTTCCTTCTGCAGGTCGCCCAGGGCCTGGCGCACGGTGATGCGGCTGACCTCGAAGGCCTTGCCCAGCTCGGCTTCCGAGGGCATGCGGCTGAGCGGCGGATAGGTGCCGTCGAGGATGCGCGTGCGCAGGACTTCCTTGAGCTGGCTGTACAGGGGAACGGGGGAGAGGGGGAGTAGTTCGGCCATAGTTCATAACTTGTTATGACGAGTTGCAGAAAGGATAAAAAGAATAGTTGATTCAGGACAAGAAACGATTTCGCATAAGCATAGAGAGCGCTGGTGGCAGGGTTTTTCGGAGCGGTTTTTGTAGGAGCGAGCTTGCTCGCGAACCCACGCTCAGGTCATGAGTGGCCTGGAGGTGATCGCGGACGGGGTCCGTTCCTACGGGATCAGGAGTCCCTCATCCTGACCCTGGCTGCGCGCCCCGCTCCTGAGGGAGAGGGACTGTCTTGAGCGGCGTTTAGTCCGGCGCTCGCCGGCTGACTTCATTGTCGCCTCTCGCGCCGAACGGCTCCCTCTCCCTTCGGGAGAGGGCTGGGGTGAGGGCAAGCCCAGGCACCAGAGTCCCGTTTCGTAGGGCGCATAACGCGCCAGCGTTATCCGCCGTGCATGGGTCGGCGGATAACCTGTTCCAGGTTATGCGCCCTACGGTCGGCTCAGAACGGGCGGCTGCCGGACAGGCTGATGCGCTTCAGGCGACGCTTCTCGCTGGCCGGAAACGCATTGCGCCCGTGCAGCACAGCCTGGTTGTCCCACCAGACGATGTCACCCACCGACCATTTGTGGCTGTAGATCAGCTCGGGCTTCTGCAGGTGTTCGCGCAGCTTTTCCACCAGCGCGGCGCCCTGTTGCGGATCGGCGCCGGGGATTTCCACCTCGGTGTGCACGGAGAGGAACAGCACGCGCCTGCCGTTCTCCGGATGGGTGCGCACCAGCGGGTGCTCGGTGCCCTGGATCGGCTCGATGTCCGGGGTGCGGTAGCGCACGAAGGTGCCGTTGTAGCCGCCGCTTTTCAGGCGGATGAACGGGTTGTAGTTGATCAGGCGCAGCGGGTCGATCTCGGCGCGGGTCGTCTCATCCAGTGTTTCGTAGGCGCGGGCGAGGTTGGTGAACTGGGTTTCGCCGCCGGTCTTCGGTACCTCCAGCGCATAGAGGAAGGAGCCGGAAGAGGGCACTGGCGTCCACTGGTGGTCGACGTGGGCCGGCAGGGCGAAGTTGCCCAGCTCGCCGTCCTCGGTGTTGGCCACCTTGACGATGTCCGGCGCCTTGCCGTCGGCGCCGGAGGACAGCACCGGGATATCCGCCGGCGGCTGGAACACCGCGCCGAACAGGGTGGCGAAGCGCAGGTACTGCTGATCGTCGAGCTGCTGGTCCTTGAAGATCAGGATGTGGTGCTCGCGGTGCGCCTGCTTGATTGCCAGGATCTGCTCGGGCGTCAGCGGCTCGCGGGCGTCGAGGCCGCGGACTTCGGCGCCCAGCGGGGCATCGAGGGGGATGATGGCGAAGGGTTCGGGGGTGGGTTGTTTCAGGGCGGATTGGGTCATGCTTCAGTGCTCCGTTCAGGCATGGGCGGCCCTCTCCCTAACCCTCTCCCTGAAGGGAGAGGGGACTGGATCGGTGCCAGGCGAAACTAAGGTGCAGCCCTGCACCCGAGGTAGCAGGGCTGCACGAGAAGTGCGCTTCAATCGGATACTCCCTCTCCCTTCAGGGAGAGGGCTGGGGAGAGGGGCTCTAGCACTCGACGCCAGAGCTCAGACCTTCTTGATCGTCCGACTCCGCTGCCCATCGACCCCCACCGGCACGTCGCCGTCCAGGGTCACGCGGCGCACGATGCGCGGCTGGGTGCCGTAGTCGTCGACGGCGTAGTGCTGGGTCGCGCGGTTGTCCCAGATGGCCACGTCGCCCGGCTGCCAGCGCCAGCGCACGGTGTTCTCCAGGCGGGTGACGTGGCTCTGCAGCACGGCGAACAGGTGCGCCGAGTCAAGCTGCGAGAGGCCCTTCAGGCGCTTGACGAAGTGCCCCAGCAGCAGGGTCTTCTCGCCGCTTTCCGGGTGCACGCGGACCACCGGGTGCTCGGTCTCGTAGACGGTGGAGGTGAACACCTTGCGGTACTCCTCCAGGCGCGCCGGGTCGACGTTGGGCTTGATGCTCGCGTAGTCGTATTCGTTGCTGTGCACCGCCCAGAGCGAGTCGGCCAGGGTCTTCAGCTCGGGCGACAGGTCGTCATAAGCGGTGGCGGTGTTGGCCCACACGGTGTCGCCGCCGGACTCCGGAGCTACCACATTGCGCAGGATCGAGGCCTTGGGATAGGCGTCGACGAAGGTCACGTCGGTGTGCCAGGAGTTGGCGCGGCGGCCCTGGGCGCCGTCCAGTTCCAGCAGGTAGTGGGTGCCTTCCTGCACCGGCACGGTGGGGTGTGCCACCGGTTTGCCGAGGAGCTTGGCGAAGGCTTCCTGGCCCGGGTCGTCCAACTGCGTCTGGCCACGGAAGAAGATCACCTTGTGCTTCACCAGCGCGGCCTGGATGGCCTCGACGGTGGCGGCGTCCAGCTCGCCGGACAGCTTCACGCCGCGAATCTCGGCGCCGATGCGGCCAGCCACCGGGTGGATATCCAGGGTCAGAATGTCATGTTGGATTGCTTGTGCTGCATGGCTCATCTCATCGTCCTCTTGCTGTCACAGGGGTACTGCAATGGCGCCGCGCCGGGAGCGCGGCGGATGGGGATCAGAAGTCGTAGCGAACCGACGCGCCCAGCGTGCGCGGCTGCCCCACCGAGGCGGTGTAGGAGCCGTTGATGCTGGCGAAGGCGGCCAGGTAGTAGTCCTTGTCGAAGGCGTTCTTCAGCCACACCGAGGCATCCAGCTGGCCGTCACCGAGGTCCTTGCGCAGGCCGACGGAGAAGTTCGCCAGGCCGTAGCCGTCGATCTTCGAGAGGTCGGAGTTGTCCAGCGTGCCCTCGGCCTCGGAGCGGTAGGAGTAGCTGCCGCTGACGTAGGGGCGGATGCCGTCGTCGAGGTTCCAGGCGTATTCGCCGTTGAGGTTGGCGATCCACTTCGAGGCGCCCACCACGCGCTGCCCGGTGAGGTCGCAGGTGGCCGGCGCGCCGGGCTGCGTGGAGACTTCCGCCGGGCACGGGGCGTCCTTGAACGACAGGTAGGTGACGTCGTTGTAGGAGCCGTTGAAGTTCAGCGTCAGGCCGCGAACGGGCAGGGCGGTAGCCTCGAACTCCAGGCCGCGCGAACGCACGCTGCCGGCGTTGGAGAGCACCGAGACCAGTTGGGTCGAGCCTGGCGGCTGGTACAGGGTGGTCGCCTGGTAGCCGTGGATGCCGGTCCAGAACAGGTTGGTGTTCAGCTGCAGGCGGTTGTCGAACAGGGTGGTCTTGATCCCCAGTTCGGCATCGTTGGCGCGCTCCGGGCCGACCAGCAGGGAATCGGCGCCGGCCGTTGGCGCGCTGGCCACGGCGAGGTTCACGCCGCCGGATTTCTCGCCATGGGACAGCGAGGCATAGCCCAGCAGGTCGTCGGTGAACTGGTAGCTCAGGCTCAGCAGCGCCGAGGGCGCGAAGCTGTAGAGGCTGAGGTCACCCGAGTCATAGGCGCCCAGCTGGTTGCGCCGCACCACCGCGCCGGCTCCGGTGGCGGGTGTACCACCCACTGGCGAGAACCGCTGCACCTTGGCGTCCTTTTCTTCGTAGGTGCCGCGCAGGCCGGCGGTGAAGTCCAGCTTGTCGGTGAGGTGCCAGGTGCCCTGGGCGAACAGCGCGAAGCTGTCGGTCTCGATCTTGCCGTTGGCTTTCGAGTAGGTGTTGTTCAGTGCGTTCAGGTCGGTGCCCAGCAGGTAGCGGTCGGCCAGCGGGCCGTAGCTGGTGAAGGTCTTGTTGCCCAGGTTCTGGTTGAACGCGTAGGCGCCCAGCACGTAGTCGAAGAAGCCGCCGGTGGGCGAGGCCAGGCGGATTTCCTGGGAGAACTGGCGGTCGTGGACTTCCACGCCGGTGTTGTTGATCGCCGAGACATCGAGCTGCTCGTCGTTGGCCGGGGTGAAGTGCCAGTAGCGGTAGGCGCTGATGGAGGTCAGCTTGTAGCCGCCGTTGAGGTTCCAGTTGGCCTCCACCGAACTGCCGCCCTGGTGCACGCTGACGTGCTGGCGGGCGTTGATGTTGACCTTGTGTTTGTCCGGATCGCGGATCGGCGAGGCACCTACCGCGGCGGCGCGCTGCCAGAAGCGGTCGGCGGCTCCGTAGACCACCATGCTGCCGTTGCTGGAATCCTCCTCGTTGTAGTCGTTGATCCAGCGCAGGTCGAAGTCCTCGTTGGGCTTGAACAGCAGTTGCCCGCGGATGCCCTGGCGCTCGCCGCCGTTGAGGTAGTTGTCGTCGTGGATGTTCTTGATGTAGCCGTCGTCGCGGGTACGGTAGGCCGAGACGCGCCCGGCGAGGGTGTCGGTCAGCGCGCCGGAGACGGTGCCCTTGCCCTGGAAGTAGCCATCCTGGCCACCGGAGACTTCCACGCTGCGCTCGGGGCTGAAGGTCGGCGCGCGGGTGCTGATGTTCAGCACGCCGGCCGTGGTGTTCTTGCCGAACAGCGTGCCCTGTGGGCCGCGCAGCAGTTCCAGCTGCTCGATGTCGAGCAGGTCGAACACCGCCATGCCGGGGCGGCCGAGGTAGACGTTGTCCAGGTAGACCCCGGCGCTGCCTTCCAGGCCGTCGCTGGCCGGGTTGTTGCCGATCCCGCGCACGGCGATGCTCGACTGCCGCGCATGGATGAAGGCGACGTTGACGCTGGGGAGGATCTGCTGCAGGTCCTGCACCTTGTAGACGCGCTGGGTCTCCAGGGTTTCGCCGCCGACCACGGTGATCGGCGTGGGCACCTTCTGCGAGTCTTCCTCGCGGCGGCGGGCGGTGACAGTGACCTTGCCCAGTGTGGCGTCGGCCTTGGCCGGCGCGGCGCTGACTGGCTTGCTGGTGGTGCTGCTTTCCTCGGTTTCCTCGGCGAGCGCCGGCAGGCTACCGCCCAGGGCCAGCAGCACAATGGCGCAGCGCAGCCGGTGGGGTTTGAAGGGGAAGGGCGAATGTCTCGAAGTCATGCTGTGTCCTTATCCGCCTGCGCCAATCGCAGGCAAAACGGGGCCGCGCCACGCAAAAGTGGCGAACGACGTTTTTCAGTAGTGGTGCGTGCGGCTTTGGCTGTCAGCGACAGCGGGACAGGCACATTCGCGAGGAAAGGAGGTGCAAGGCGGGCATCGGGCGACTCCTGGTCTGAGCTATATTCTTAGTTCATAAAAGAATAGATGTTTGTTTTATTCTTCGTTGACGGAATAAGAACTTGCATTTAAAACGAGCGCATCCCCTGCGGCAAATGCCTTTGCCCTCTATTTTCAATGCCGGAAATGCATCATGGATCTGCGCCAGCTCCGCTACTTCATTGCCCTCAACGAACACCGCAGTTTCGTCCGCGCCGCCGACGCCATGGGCATCACCCAGCCGGCGTTCAGCCGCAGCATCCAGGGCCTGGAGCAGGAGCTGGGCTGCCGCCTGGTGGACCGTGGCAGCAAGGATTTGCGGCCGACCCCCGAGGGCCAGGTGGTGCTGCAGCACGCGCTGAGCCTGGTGCAGGGGGCCAACAACCTGAGCCATGCCATCGCCCGGCTGAACAAGCTGGACTCGGGAGAACTGCGCTTCGGCAGCGGGCCGGCGCCGGCGCAGAAGCTGGTGTCCGACGCGGTGTCGCGCTTCGTCAAGCGCTACCCGCGCATCCACATCCAGTTCGGCGTGGACAACTGGGAGCGCCTGGCGCGCAGCCTGAGCCGCGAGGAGATCGAATTCTTCGTCGCCGACATCCGCCATTTCGAGGCCGACCCGAACTTCCAGACCCGCGCGCTGAAGCCGCGCAGCGGGCTGTTCTTCTGCCGCCAGGGGCACCCGCTGCTGGCCAAGGAGAGCCTCTCCACCAACGACATGTTCGCCTACCCGCTGGCGGCCACGCTGATCCCGCCCAGCGCGCGGAAGATGCTGGCCAACCTCAGCGGCAAGATCGACATCAGCACCAACGTGCAGTGCGAGGACATGGCCTCGCTGGTACGCATCGTCAGCCAGACCGATGCCATCGGCATTGCAGTGGAGGAGGCGGTGAGCGAGCCGATCGAGCGCGGTGAGCTGGTGCGGCTGCACTTTCGCAACCTGCCGCATAACGTGGACATTCTCCAGGCCCGCTGCGGGATCGTGACCCGCAGTGGCGACCGGCTTTCGGCGGCGGCGCGGGCGATGATCGAGCTGCTGGCGGATATTGATGCGGGGGTGGAGAGCGAGGTGGCGTGAGGCTTTCCTTCCCTGTGGGAGTGGGCGCTGTTCGGGAACCGTCGGCAGGTCCGGCGATTGCAGCATGACTCCGGTTTTCCGCATACGTAGGAGCAACTGTCTTTCACCCATTCTCCGTTCGCCACTGAGTGCCATCCCTGACCATTGCGTTGAGCCTCACGATCAGCACGCGCATGCAGG
>NZ_JACHLI010000052.1 GCF_014204515.1 Pseudomonas nitroreducens
AGTTGAAGGGACTGAGCCCCGTTCAATACAGGGCTCAGTCATTGGCAGCTTAGCGGCCCAGTCCAACTGTCCAACTTTCGGGGGTCAGTTCAACCCTAACCCTCTGCCAGAGGGAGAGGGGACCGTCCGCTGCAGGATGACACCGCAGCGTCAACTGGCACGACCTGCCCCCTCTCCCTCTGGCAGAGGGCTGGGGTGAGGGAAGGCAATGGCAAAGACTCCCCAGAGAAGACAGTTGGTGAAACTCAGGGCCGCGAACCGATCCCGGTCCAGTGCTTGGCGCCGATCATGATGAAGCGCAGCTGCTGGGTGATCTTCGCCTGGGGCGAGAGGTGGGTGGGCAGGCTCTCGGCCGGAGGGTCGATCAACTCGGGGAGGGTGGCGAACACGGTCTTCACCACCAGGTCGGCGATCACGTCGATGTCCTGGGCGGTGAGGTGCGGCAGCTTGTTGAGCAGCGCCAGGTCGGCGGCGAGGTCGTCGGTGATGCGCTGGCGCAGTTCGCCTACGGCCTGGCGGATCGGGTGCGAGCCGCCGTACTGCTCGCGGGCGAGGAAGAGGAACTGGGTGCGGTTGGCGGTGACCGCATCGAGGAAGATGCGCACCGAGGCCTCGATCACGCCGCCCAGCTCGAACTCGTTGTGGCGCACCACGCGCAAGGTTTCGCGGAAGGTTTCGTCGACGTCGGCGACCAGCGCCAGGCCCAGTTGGTCCATATCGGCGAAGTGCCGATAGAAGCCCGCCGGGACGATGCCCGCGCTCTTCGCCACTTCGCGCAGGCTCAGGCTGCCGAAGCCGCGGCCGCTGTCCATCAGGCTGCGCGCAGCGTCCATCAGGGCCAGGCGGGTCTGTTGTTTCTGTTCGGCGCGGGGAGTGGCCATACGGCAGTGCTATCCAGGGCAAAGGCGCAGGCACTCTAGCAAAAGCCGATGGGCGTGGGGGAAGTTCCTCCGCAACACAGTGAACATGTGTTGACTGAAAAGTCCTGCCCATGAGATTTTAAGTGAACACATGTTTACTGTTTGGTGTTCGCTCATGTCCCTGCTTCCCTTTGCGGGCCTGCGTTTCCTCTCGCCGTTGCTGTCGCCGCTGAGAACCCTGGTGCGCGGCCAGTGGCTGCGCGAGTCGGATGTCGATGCCGTACTGCGCGCGTGCAACCGCGGCTGGTCGTTGCAGCGGGTGTTCGCGCGGGTCGAGGCGCGGCAGTGGGTGGCGGACGACATGCTCGAACTGCGCCTGCGCCCCAATGCCCACTGGCGCGGTGCACGGCCTGGCCAGCACCTTCAGCTGTTCGTCGAGCATGACGGTGTGCGCCACAGCCGCAGCTACAGCCTGACCCGCATTGCCGAGGACGGCTGCCTGGAATTTGCCGTGAAGCTCCAACCGGGTGGGCGGATTTCCACCTTCCTGCTGCAGCAACTGTGCGTGGGCGACGTGCTGGAGCTGGGGCAACCGGACGGCGAGCTGAGCTGGCCGGAAGATGGCCAGGGTGTGTTGCTGCTGGCTGCCGGCAGTGGCCTGACGCCCTTGCTCGGCCTGCTGCGCGAAGCGCTGGAGCGTGGCTACAACGGCCCGGTGACGCTCCTGCACTACGTCCGCGAACGCGGCCAGAAGGCTTTCGTCGCCGGGCTTCAGGCGCTGGCAGAGCAATACCCGAATCTCGAACTGCGCTGGGCGCTGAGCGGCGATGCCGCGCAGGACGGCGAACTGTCCGGACGCTTCCAGCGCGATCACGTCGCCGATCTGGATGGCCGCCATGTACTGGCCTGCGGCCCCGGCGGTTTCGTCGAGACCGTGCGTAAGGCGCTGGGTACGCGCAGCCGCAGCCTGCAGGTGGAAAGCTTCAGCCCGCCGGCCTGGGACGACAACGAGCCCGCCGCAACCGTGAGTCTGCGCTTCGCCCGCAGCACCCTGGAGGTTTCCGGCGACAGTCGCCGCAGCCTGCTGGAGCAGGCGGAATCCCATGGCCTGCGTCCGCTGCACGGTTGTCGCCAGGGAGTCTGCACCAGTTGTACCTGCACGCTGGTCAGCGGCTGCGTGCGTGACCTGCGCAGCGGCGAGCTGTTCAGCGAGCCGGGCCAGCCCATCCGTATCTGCGTCAGCGCGCCCCAGGGCGACCTGACCGTCGATCTCTGATCTTCAGGAGAGTTTCCATGCGCGAAGATCGCGACCTCAGCGCCACTGAACTGGCGGCCTTCGGTGCCGAGCTGGACGCCCTGCGTCAGCGCACCCTGCACGACCTGGGCGAGCAGGACGCCCGCTATATCCGTCGCATCCGCGCGGCGGTGCGCTTCTGCTGCTGGAGTGGCCGCGTACTGCTGATGGCTGGCTGGTTCCCGCCGACCTGGGTGCTGGGCACCTTTCTGCTCGGGCTCGGTAAGATCCTGGAGAACATGGAGCTGGGCCATAACGTCATGCATGGCCAGTACGACTGGATGAACGATCCGGAATTCTCCGGGCGCAGCTATGAGTGGGACATCGTCGGCCCCGCGGACTTCTGGCGGCACACCCACAACCATGTACACCACACCTACACCAACGTGCTGGGCATGGACGACGACGTCGGCTATGGCGTGGTGCGGCTGTTCCCCGAGCAGAAGTGGAAGCCGTTCTACCGCTGGCAGCCGGTCTGGGTAACGGTTCAGGCGCTGCTGTTCCAGTACGCGGTGGCGGTGCAGCATCTGCGCCTGGACAAGTACGTGAAGGGACGGATGAGCAAGGAGGAGTTGCGCCCGTTGCTGCGCCAGTTCAACGCCAAGGTCGGGCGCCAGTGGCTGAAGGACTACGTCGTGTTCCCGCTGCTGGGGTTGTTTACCGGCGCGTTCGGCGCGGTGCTGCTGGGCAACGTCATCGCCAACCTGATGCGCAACCTGTGGACCTTCACAGTGATCTTCTGCGGCCACTTCACCGAGAAGGCGGCGGTGTTCCCGCCCGAGGTGCTGCAGGGCGAGACCCGCGGCCACTGGTACCAGCGCCAGCTGCGCGGGTCGAGCAACCTGGAGGGCGGTGCGTTATTCCACATCCTCACCGGCAACCTCAGCCACCAGATCGAGCACCACCTCTACCCGGACCTTCCGGCACGTCGCTATGCGCAGCTGTCGAAAGAGGTGCAGGGGATTGCTGCGCGCTACGGCCAGACCTACAACAGCGGCCGGCTGTCGGCGCAGTTCGCCACGGTGCTCAGGCGCATCTGGGTACACCGCAAGCCAACCGTGCCGACATTGCCGGCCAGCGCCTGAGGCGGATCAGGCGCGGCGGGTCAGCGGCGAGGCGATTTCCTCACGCAGGGCGCGCAGGTCGGCGGCGTCCTGATTGAGGTGGTAGATGGACTTGAGCAGTTTCTGCCGGAGTAGGTCGTCCTGGACCTGTTCGACCGCACGCATGACTTCCAGCGCCGTGGCTTCGTTGTTGGCGGCGACGGCGTCGAGGGTCTTGCGCAGGCTGCGGGTTGCGTGGTGCACAGTGGTGATCTCCTGAAAACTGCGAGCACCCTACGACCTGATTATTTCCAATAAATTTCAACAAGTTGCTTTCCGATCGGTGGACATGATGTCGCACTGATGGCCCGGGCCTCAGGAAAGCAGGGACAAAGCCAGCAACGGCGCGAGGTTGAGTAGCAGCACGCCGATCTTGTAGACCGCCATGCCGCCGTAATGAATGGCATCGAATGTCGCCACCGGCAGGTCGAACCAGCGGCGATGCAGGCGGTAGATGAAGTCGTGGGCGAGGGTGAAGGCGGCGAACCAGATCAGCAGGATGAAATAGTTGATCAGGGTGCAGTAGAGCAGGAAGGGTTTCAGTTCCGGGAGCGGCATGGCATTTCTCCGGGTACGTACTGCGTTGGACGCGGACCCGCAGGGATGGTTTCCGGCAGATGAAAGGGCGTGGGTCCGATAGCCGGCGCCTCGGCCAGAATCCATAATGGCCGGCTGCCGCGATCCATGTGATCTTTGCTGCGCGAGCGCTGTCCGATGTGCGGACGGCTAACCTTGCCGCTACACCTCCCTTTCCCTTCTGTCTGCCGGACTTGCCATGTTCAGCCCGCTCGTCACGTTTCCCGCGCTCTATACCGCCACCCTGTTGATGCTCGCCGGCTCCGGCCTGTTCACCACCTACATGGGCCTGCGCCTGACCCAGGAAGGCGTCAGCGACCTCTGGGTCGGCGGCCTGATGGCGGCCTACTACTTCGGCCTGGTCTGTGGCGGCAAGTTCGGCCACAAGCTGATCGCCGGCTTCGGCCACATCCGCTCCTACGTGGCGTGCGCCGGCATGGCCACGGTGATCGTGCTGATCCACGCGCTGGTCTCGCAGCTGGAGGTGTGGATCTTCCTGCGCTTCATCATGGGCGCGGTGATGATGAACCAGTACATGGTGATCGAGAGCTGGCTCAACGAGCAGGCCGAAGGTCACCAGCGCGGCAAGGTGTTCGCCGGCTACATGGTGGCGGTGGACGCCGGCCTGGTGGTCGGCCAGGGCCTGCTGGCGCTGAGCCCGGCGCTGGACTACAAGCCGCTGCTGCTGGTCGCCATGTGCTTCTCGTCGTGCCTGATCCCGCTGGCGCTGACCCGCCGTGTCCACCCGGCCAAGCTGGTGGCGGCGCCGCTGGAGATCGGCTTCTTCTGGAAGCGCGTGCCGCAGTCGCTGGGGACCATTTTCGTCGCCGGCCTGATGGTCGGCGCCTTCTATGGCCTGGCGCCGGTGTACGCGGCGCGCAACGGGCTGGACACCGCACAGTCGAGCTTCTTCGTCGGCATGTGCATCGTCGCCGGCTTCTGCGCGCAGTGGCCGCTGGGCTGGTTGTCCGACCGGGTCAACCGCAGCTGGCTGATCCGCGCCAACGCCTTGCTGCTGTGCCTGGCGGCGGTGCCGATGTGGGGGCTGATCGAGTTGCCCTATACGCTGCTGCTGGTGAACGGCTTCGTCACCGGCATGCTGCTGTTCACCCTCTATCCCCTGGCGGTGGCCCTGGGCAATGACCACGTCGAGCAGTCCCGCCGTGTGGCACTGTCGGCGATGCTGCTGACCACCTACGGCGTCGGCGCCTGTATCGGCCCGCTGTTCGCCGGCGCGATGATGCGCCACTTCGGCCCGGGCATGTTCTACATGCTGGTCTCGGCCTATGCGCTGATCCTGATCTTCTGGGTGCAGCCCAAGCGCGTTACCGGAGTGCATCGCGTCGACGAGGCGCCGCTGCACCACGTGGCCATGCCCGATACCGTCAGCCCGATGGCCGCCGCGCTGGACCCACGCGTCGAAGAGGTCCCGGAAGAGCTGGTGGTGGAAGCGCCGGCGAGCATCGGTCGCTCCGATGGCGAGCCGGATGGCACTGAGTCGAAGAGCTAGTCGCGCTCAGCGAAACGCTGAAATGAGAAAGCCCGGCAGATGCCGGGCTTTTCTTTCGCCTGTCAGGCGTATTTCGTCTGGATCAGGAAACACGCTTGAGGTGGGCGTCGAACACGGTGTCACCACCGGATTCAGCGACCATGTTGCTGTGCAGTTTGTCGATGGTGTGCTCGGAGCCGTTCTCGGCTACGCGGACGTCGTCCATCTGTTTGTGCAGACGGTCGATGGTGCGTTCGGAACCGTTGTCAGCGACGCGGGCATCGTCCATTTGCTTGTGCAGACGGTCGATGGTGCGTTCGGAACCGTTGTCGGCGACGCGGGCATCGTCCATCTGCTTGTGCAGGCGGTCGATGGTGCGCTCGGAGCCGTTGTCGGCGACGCGGGCATCGTCCATCTGCTTGTGCAGGCGGTCGATGGTGCGTTCAGAGCCGTTATCGGCGACGCGGGGGGCAGCGCTCTTCAGCTGTTCGTGCTGCGGGATGGAGCGCGGGCCGTTGTTGAGGATGGCCGGGGCGGCGAAGACGGCGCTGGCGGACATCAGGGAAGCGAGTGCAAGGCTGAGGGCGATCTGGCGTTTCATGTTGTGTGGCTCCGAAAGGGGGGCGGTATGTTTTGGCGACAGGGTTATTTTCCCTTCGGATAAATTGATTTAAAAACGATGCTGGCTAATACAGAGCATCAGTGATGTCGATTATTTAGCCGGCTAATTTCAACTATCGTTGCCAATGATGAAACGACGAAAACCGCTCTAGGGCGGTGTTTTCAGGCGTGTTTCAGAAGGTTTCAGGCAAGAAGCCGTTACAAATCACGGCTGGCCTGTCATCGAGGGAGGGATTTGGCTGCATCGCCGCGATAAGAAAGCCCGGCGGGCCGGGCTTTTCTCTCACCTTTCGGTGTACTGCCTGAATCGTTACGCCTTCAGGTGGGCATCGAAGACCGTGTCGCCACCGGACTCGGCAACCATGTTGCTGTGCAGTTGGTCGACGGTGTGCTCGGAGCCGTTTTCAGCGACCTTCATTTCCTGGTGCAGGCGGTCAACCGACTGGCTCGAACCGTTCTCGGCAACGCTCATGTCGCTGTGCAGACGGTCGATGGTCTTGCTCGAACCGTTTTCAGCCACGCCCAGTTGCTTGTGCAGGCGGTCGACGGTCTGGCTGGAGCCGTTCTCGGCAACGCTCATGTCGCTGTGCAGGCGGTCGATGGTCTTGCTCGAACCGTTTTCAGCCACGCCCAGTTGCTTGTGCAGGCGGTCGACGGTCTGGCTGGAGCCGTTTTCGGCAACGCTCATGTCGCTGTGCAGGCGGTCGATGGTCTTGCTCGAACCGTTTTCAGCCACGCCCAGTTGCTTGTGCAGACGGTCGACGGTCTGGCTGGAGCCATTCTCGGCGACGTTCATTTTCTCGATCAGGCGATCCACCGATTGGCTGGAACCGTTTTCGGCGATGCGGGCCTTGGCGGCGTCCAGTTGTTTCTGTTGTTGATCCAGGGTGCGTTCGGCGCCGTCCTGGACCAGCACTTGGGTCTGGCTGGCGTTGATGACCGGGGAATCCTGCTGGGAGCCGGCGAAAGCGGCATTGGCAGCAAGTACGGAGAGGGCAAAGCCAAGTACGAGGGTGCGTTTCATGATGCGGCTCCAGAAAGAGTGGGGAGTTCGTTGGACACGGACTCAGTATCAGTTCTGGATTATCGATTGGAAAACGAAGCCGGAAGATAGTCGCTATCGATGCCGATGATTGTTTATTTTATCCATAAAAAACAATTACTTGATTGTTTAAAATGACTTGCATCAATGCCTTCGATGGGCGATATCGGCGAGATTGGTAGTATCGTATTTGTAGATGTATTGGTCGACTCGATAGCCCAAGATAGCTCTGGAACGAGGGTTTGGCAGGAGTAGGGGATGTTTGTAGGAGCGGACTCCGTCCGCGATGGCCTCCTGCGGGGCGGATCAATCGCGGACGGAGTCCGCTCCTACGCAGGTACCTGGCGCCGGAGCTGATAGGTAGGAGCGAGCTTGCTCGCGAACACCGGCGACGCCGAGGATCGGGCTGTTCGCGAGCAAGCTCGCTCCTACATGAAGCCGGCAGAGGGTGCTCAGCACGATGCCCGGCCAGAGCCGGGCATCGATGAAGGCAGCTGCGAAATCTACTTCAGGTCCTGCAGCAGGTCCGCCATGTCGTCAGCATGCTCTTCTTCCTGGGCGAGGATTTCCTCGAACAGGCGGCGCGTGGTCGGGTCGTCGTCACCCAGGTACACCACGATCTCGCGGTAGCTGTCGATGGCGATGCGCTCGGCCACCAGGTTTTCGGTGATCATCTCGCGCAGGTTGGCGCCAGCCACGTATTCGGCGTGGGAGCGCTCGGTCAGGCCCTGGGGATTGAAGTCCGGCTCGCCGCCCAGCTGCATGATGCGCTCGGCCAGCAGGTCGGAATGCTGCAGTTCCTGGGTGGCGTGTTCGAGGAACTCGGCGGCGGCGACACTGGCCTTCAGGCCGGTGGCCATGAAGTAGTGGCGCTTGTAGCGCAGGTAGCAGACCAGCTCGGTGGCCAGCGACTCGTTGAGCAGGCGCAGCACGGTCTTGCGGTCGGCATGGTAGCCCTCGGTCACCGCACCCTCTTCGATGTTCTGGCGCGCACGCTGGCGCAGGGTCTGGATGTCGGTCAGTGGTGCCTGGTTCATCAGGTATCTCCTTTACGGCGGGGCAAACCGGCGCTGCGGTGGCGCGCGGCTCGAAACGGGTAGCAAAGGTGTGAGTCGCCGGTGGACGGGAAAGTTTGGTTTTTTTCCGCGACAGGCCCTGGCGCGCAAATCCCCGGCAGATTGCGGGAGCCATCGCCCCGCTATGCTGGTCCAAGACAGCAGGCCAAGGGAGAATGCCGGCCCGGCATGCTCAGGCGGCCATCTATACCGGCAGCGACGTGGGGACGTCGCTGCTTCCACCGACGCGGCCAGCAGGGAGTTCAGGTATGACGCGCGGGAAAAGAATCTGCCTCTGGAGCTTCATCGGTTTCATCGCGGTGATCGCCGCGCTGGTGGTGTTCATCGCCACCTTCGACTGGAACCGGGTGAAGCCGATGATCAACGACAAGGTGTCCGCCGAGCTGGGCCGACCCTTCGCCATCAATGGCGACCTGCAGGTGTTCTGGCGCACGGAGCCTGAAGAGGGCGGCTGGCGCGCCTACGTGCCCTGGCCGCACTTCAGCGCCGCCGACATCACCCTGGGCAATCCCGACTGGGCGGCCGGCAAGACGCGTAACGCCAACTTCGCCAGCCTGGAGAAAGTCGAGTTCCGCCTCGCCCCGCTGCCGCTGATCTGGCAGACCGTGCGCATCCCGCAGATCGTCCTCACCCGCCCCACGGCTGACCTGCTGCGCCTGGCCGATGGCCGGGCTACCTGGACCTTCGACCTGCCGAAGAAGGAGGAGAATCCCGACGCCATGCCCGAGCAGTCGGCGTGGAAGCTCGACATCGGCGAGATCGGCTTCGACAAGGGCAGCGTCAGCCTCGATGACCAGACCCTCAAGACCCGCCTGGAACTGCTGGTGGACCCGCTCGGCAAGCCGGTGCCCTTCGGCCAGCTGGCGGGCAAGGCGCTGGCTGGCGGCGACAAGGCCGGCACCCAGGATTACGTATTCGGCTGGAAGCTCAAGGGCCAGTACAAGGGCCTGCCGCTCACCGGCTCCGGCAAGGTCGGCGGCATGCTCGCCCTGCAGGATGCGGCCAAACCCTTCCCGGTGCAGGCCGACGTCTCCGCCGGCAGCACCCGCGCGAGCATCATCGGTACCCTGACCGATCCGCTCAACCTCGGCGCCCTGGACCTGCGCCTGAAACTGGCCGGCACCAGCATGGCCAACCTCTTCCCGCTGACCGGCGTAACCCTGCCCGATACCCCGGCCTACGAAACCGACGGCCGCCTCAAGGCCGAGCTGCACGACTCGGGCGGGGCGCAGTTCCATTACGAGAACTTCAACGGCAAGGTCGGCGACAGCGACCTGCATGGCGACCTGGTGTTCGTCAATCGCCAGCCGCGGCCCAAGCTGTCCGGCAAGTTGCGTTCGGACCAGCTGCGCATGGCCGACCTCGGCCCGCTGATCGGCGCCGACTCCAACCAGGACAAGCAGGCCCGTGGTCAGAGCACCCGCCAGCCGGCGGACAAGGTGCTGCCGGTGGAGGAGTTCCGCACCGACCGTTGGCGCGCGATGGACGCCGACGTGGAGTTCACCGGCAAGCGCATCGTGCACAGCGACAAGCTGCCGATCAGCGACCTGTTCACCCACGTGGTGCTCAACGATGGCCTGCTGACCCTGGAGCCGCTGCGTTTCGGCGTGGCTGGCGGCACCCTGGACTCGCACATCCGCCTGGACGGCAGCAAGGCGCCATTGCAGAGCCGGGTCCAGCTGCAGGCGCGCAACTTCAAGCTCAAGGAGCTGTTCCCCAGCTTCGCCCCGATGCAGTCCAGCTTCGGTGAGCTGAACGGTGACGCCGCCATCAGCGGTACCGGCAACTCGGTGGCGACCATCCTGGCCGGAGCCAATGGCGAGATGAAGCTGCTGATCAACGACGGCCGCATCAGCCGCAGCCTGATGGAGATCGCCGGACTCAACGTCGGCAACTACGTGGTGAACAAGCTGTTCGGCGATGACGAGGTGAAGATCAACTGCGCAGCGGCCGACGTGGACATCAACAATGGCCTGGCCAAGCCGCGGGTGTTCGCCTTCGACACCGAGAACGCCATCATCACCGTGCAGGGCACCACCAACCTGGCCACCGAGCAACTGGACCTGGACATCGTTCCGCAGAGCAAGGGCGTGCGCATCTTCTCCCTGCGCTCGCCGCTCTACGTGCAGGGCACCTACAAGAACCCGAAGGCCGGCGTTCACGTCGGGCCGCTGGCGGCGCGCGGGGTGGGCATGGTCGCACTGGGCGTGACCGTGGGACCGGCAGCGGCACTGCTGGCGCTGATCGCCCCCAGCAAGCAGGACGACAACCAGTGCGCCGCGCTGCTGCAACAACTGCAGCTGCCGTCGAAGGCACCGGCGCCCAAGCGTAAGTAGCATCGGCCTTTTGCCTGGGCCGATCGCGGACGGAGTCCGCTCCTGCGTTGATGGGAGGTCGGCGCCGGGCTCGACTGGTAGGAGCAACTGTCTTTGCCCCGTAAATCTGTGCCCGGGTTTCCCTCTCCCTAACCCTCTCCCTGAAGGGAGAGGGGACTGGTTCGGTGCCGGCTGAAACCACGGCGTCAGCCGGCACGGATAGCTCCCTCTCCCTTCGGAGCGGGGCGCGCAGCCAGGGCGGGGGAGAGGGCATGGCCCAGCACGAATTTCAGGTAGGAGCGGATTCATCCGCGCGGGGTTCGGCGCGGGGTTGGTCTATCGCGGACAGAGTCCGCTCCTACGTTGATTGGAAGTCAGCGCTGGACTCGACCGTAGGAGCGGACCTTGTCCGCGAAATCTTGCCGCCACCTCAGAACGCGAAGGGATGGGCGCTACCCGAGCCGGCGCCGGCCTGGGAGGTTTCCCGCAAGGCAGCGTTTACGCCTCGAAGGATTTCGCGGGCAAGGTCCGCTCCTGCCCCCCCATGCCGGAACCTGCCGGTTGCTTAGTAGATCGGCACGTAGAGATCGGTTTCCGACGCCGGGTCTTCCGGGCCGAGGAAGCGTTCGGTGTAGCGCTCCAGGTCGACGCCCTTCTTCGGTTCCAGGCCGTGGCGCGCCAGCAGGCTGGAGTAGATGGCCTGGAAGCTGTCGGCGATGGCGCCGACCGGGCCGACATGGGTGAACACGGCGTACTTCTGTGCCGGCACCGTGAAGCTCAGCATGCCCTCGGGCACGCTGGCGCCGGCGTCCACCGGCAGGCCGGCGATGTAGTGGAATTCGCCGCCCGCCAGCTGGGTGCAGACGCCATAGGCCGTGCGGTCGCTGCTGCTGGCGGTGATTTCCTTCTCCCGTGGCAGGAAGCGCTGCCAGAGCTGGCCGATGCTGTCGCCCGGCGCGCTGCCGCGGTAGTCCATGCCCACTACGTCGAAGGCGGGCAGTTCGATGATGCGGTATTTCATGGTCGGCTCCTCAAGTGGCAGCAGGGATGATAGACCGCCGTCGCCTGCCGCGAACAATCCCCGCAGCGGCCTGGGGTGCGGCAAACAAAAGCCCCCGCCGGCAGGCGAGGGCTTTGTCGATACCGTTCAGGCTTGCATCACGGCTGGTAGTCACGCTCGTGGCGGTCCAGCTCGGAGCAGGTCAGGAAGCCCGAACCATCAACCTGGCCGTTGCCATCGAAGCTGACGTAGTAAGGCTGCTGCTGCCCGTCCTTGCTCAGGATGTAGCTGTTGCAGCTACCGGGCTTCATCAGGCGCTTCTGGGTTGCCGACGGCGTGCCGCCAATCTGCAGGACCTGCTCCTTGCTCATGCCCTTCTCGACGTTGCGCACCAGCGGCTCGTCGCGGTAGGTCATGTAGTTGACCGGATTCTGCACTTTGGTAGAGGCGCAGCCTGCCACCGAAGCCACTACGAACAGCGCCAGCAGTGATCGCTTGTACATGGTGTTCTCCTTGGTTGAGCAACTCACTCGCTCAACTTGGAGCCTGGGTGATCATCCGGCGTTCAAGAAATCTGCACGCTGCTGCGCTTACTCGGCATCCTTGATGGCGTCGTCGAGGCGCTGCTGGTTCTGCACGTTGGCCGCATCGACCTGCTGCTTGAGCTGTTGCATCTGCTGCTGGGCCTGTTGCGCCTGCTTGGCCTGCAGGCTGGCGGTGGCGGCGGTTTCGCCCAGGCCGCAGGCGGACAGGGCGGTACCCAGGAACAACAGGCCGGTCAGTTGGAAGACGCGCATGGCGGGCTCCGGGAGTGAGGTGAAGGACAGCGCCACACTAGCGCATGGCGCTGCACTCGTCAGTGAGCGGCTGCTCAGCCGTAGCGTTTCATCGCCTCGATGGCCAGGCCGCTGCCGATCCCGCCGAAGCGGTCGCCATCGACGTGGCGGGCGTTGGGCAGCATCGCCGCCACGCTCTGGCGCAGCGCCGGGACGCCGGAGGAGCCGCCGGTGAAGAACACCGTATCGACCCGCGCCGGATCGACGTCGGCCGAGTTGAGCAGCTCGCTGATGCTGCCGCGCACGCGCTCCAGCAGCGGGCCGATGGCGCCTTCGAACAGCTCGCGGCTCAGTTCAGCGACCAGGCCGGCTTCGACGCGGGCCAGGTCGATGTCGCGGCGGTCGCTGTCGGACAGCTCGATCTTGCTCGCTTCCACCTGCATCGCCAGCCAGTGGCCGGCGCGCTGCTCGATGAGCTTGAACAGGCGGTCGATGCCGGTGGCGTCGACGATGTCGTAGCGCATGTTCTGCAGCGCCAGCTGGGACTTCTGCGCGTACACCGCGTTGATGGTGTGCCAGGTGGCGAGGTTGAGGTGGTAGCTGGTGGGCATGTAGGCGTCGCTCTTCATGCGGCTGCCATAACCGAACAGCGGCATCACGCCCTGGATGCTCAGCTGCTTGTCGAAGTCGGTCCCGCCGATGTGCACACCACCGGTGGCGAGGATATCGCCCTGGCGGTCGGCCACTTCACGACGCTCCGGCGACAGGCGTACCAGCGAGAAGTCCGAGGTACCGCCGCCGATGTCGACGATCAGCACCAGCTCTTCGCGCTGGATACCGCGCTCGTAGTCAAAGGCTGCGGCCAGGGGTTCGTACTGGAAGGAAACCTCCTTGAAGCCGAGCTTGTGGGCCACGGCGACCAGGGTGTCCTGGGCTTCCTGGTCGGCCTTGGGATCGTCGTCAACGAAGAACACCGGGCGGCCCAGCACCACGGATTCGAACTCGCGCCCGGCGACCGCCTCGGCGCGCTTCTTCAGCTCGCCGATGAACAGCCCCAGCAGGTCCTTGAACGGCATGGCGCTGCCCAGCACGGTGGTTTCGCTTTTCAGCAGCGAGGAACCCAGCAGGCTTTTCAGCGAGCGCATCAGGCGCCCTTCGTAGCCTTCCAGGTATTCGTGCAGGGCCAGGCGGCCGTAGACCGGACGGCGTTCCTCGACGTTGAAGAAGATCACCGAGGGCAGGGTGATCCTGTCGTCTTCCAGGGCGATCAGCGGTTCGCTGTCCGGACGCCACCAGCCGACAGTGGAGTTGGAGGTGCCGAAGTCGATGCCCAGGGCGCGGGAAGCGGTGGTCGGGAACATGGTGCGTTGTCCGGAGAAAAAACGGCCGCGCAGTGTACGCGAGTGCGAATTGAAATTCTGGGTATCCGTCGGAAGGCTATGGTGGCAAAGAGGGCTTGGGGAGTAGCTTGTAGTTTTGCTACATTGTGTTCCTGTAGTTTTCCTACAAGAGTTTCCTACTATCTGATTTCCGTTCTCCCACCCCGTATTAGCCGTTGGATCCCACCATGCACAGAGCCTCCTTTCACGAATTGCGCAAGGAATTCCGCGCCTTACTGAATTCATCAGCCTGCTATCACACCGCTTCGGTGTTCGATCCGATGTCCGCGCGTATCGCCGCGGACCTGGGATTCGAGGTGGGCATCCTGGGCGGTTCTGTAGCTTCACTACAAGTTCTGGCGGCGCCTGACTTCGCGCTGATCACCCTCAGCGAGTTCACCGAGCAGGCCACCCGCATCGGTCGCGTTGCCCGCCTGCCGGTGATTGCCGACGCCGACCACGGCTACGGCAACGCGCTCAACACCATGCGCACCATCGTCGAACTGGAGCGCGCCGGCGTGGCGGCGCTGACCATCGAGGACACCCTGCTGCCGGCGCAGTTCGGCCGCAAGTCCACCGACCTGATCCCGGTCGAGGAAGGTGTCGGCAAGATTCGCGCAGCACTGGAAGCGCGCATCGATCCGGAAATGGCGATCATCGCCCGCACCAACGCCGAGGTGCTGGAGGTGGATGACGTGATCCGCCGCACCCTGGCCTACCAGGCCGCCGGCGCCGATGGCATCTGCATGGTCGGCATCCGCGACTTCGACCACCTGGAAGCCATCTCCCGCCACCTGTCGGTGCCGCTGATGCTGGTGTCCTACGGCAACCCCGAGCTGCGCGACGACACGCGCCTGGCCGAGCTGGGCGTACGTATAGTGGTCGATGGCCATGCTGCCTACTTCGCCGCGATCAAGGCGACCTACGACTGCCTGCGCGAGCAGCGCGGCGTGCACGCCTCGGACCTGACCGCCTCGGAGCTGGCGAAGAAGTACACGCTGCCCGAGGAGTACCAGATCTGGGCGCGCGAATACATGGAAGTGAAAGAGTAAGTCGTGACGTTCGCGCGGAGCAGCGTCAGCCTTGGGGCAGATGCTCGCTGAGATACTCGATCTGCGCGTTGAACGGATAGAGCAGCGTGCCGCTGGCCGCCTGCGCCTGGCGCAGGTAGTTCCAGTGTGTCAGCAGGCGCTCGCGCTGCGCCTCTTCGGGCAGGGCGTCCAGTTGGGCAGTGATGGCGCTCCTCAGCTGCTCGATCCGCTGCTGGTTCGCGGCAGCCTCGATGCCCAGCAGGGCATGGTTGGCCTTGCGCGCCTCCAGTAGCGCCAGTTCGCGCAGATCGCTGGCGAGTCCAGCGGGTGGCGGGCTGCTGACCAGGAAGCTGTCAAACAGATCAGCCACTTCCTGCGACTGGTTCAGCGCTTTTTTCAGATCGACGCCTTTTTCACGGTAAGCCGCCTGCACCCGATCCAGCGTCTGCTGGTAGAGCTGCCAGATGTCGCGGAGGGGCTCGGCCTGCTTCTGTTCGCCGAGTTTCTGCTCGAACTGCGTGCCGAGGCCATTGAGCCGGTTGAGGAAACGCTCGTCACCGGTGGCGCTGTAGAGCAGCAGGTAGCGCTCGATGTCTTCGAGCAGCGGCGAGGTCGGGCTGGCAGGGGGCTCGGCGCCTGCGGCGTGGCCGCAGAGGACGGCGCTCAGGGTCAGGCCGGCCAGCAGTGCAGAAAGGGAGCGCATGGTGTTTCCTCGGAATAGCAGCGGGAAATGGCGGCCATTCTCGATACCCCGTCCTGCTCTGCATGTAGGACAAATCCGATACTCCTGGCGTAGAACGCCGTTTTTATCCCCAGACGACGGTCCCTTGCAATTGCGGGCAGCACCCGGCATATCTGTATGGAAAGTGATCAGATGACGGAGGTCGCCATGGCCAGCGGCTGGGCAAATGACGGGGCGGTTCAGGAACAGATCGACAGCACCATCGAGGATGCCGTGGCACGGGTGCGCAACCAGCTGCCCAGGGGCGAGAGCCTGAGCCATTGCGAAGAATGCGACGCAGCGATCCCCGAAGCGCGGCGCAAGGCCATTCCCGGTGTGCGCCTGTGCGTGAACTGCCAGGCCGAGCATGACCGGGAGCAGGCGGCCTATTCGGGTTACAACCGCCGCGGCAGCAAGGACAGTCAGCTGCGCTGACGGCAGAAGCATCCCATGAAGAACGGCGCCCGAGGGCGCCGTTCTTCATGGCAGGAGCGCGCTCCTGCAAAAGCATCAGGTCGATGGATTGAGCGGTACGAGGACGCTGAAGGTGATGATGCCATCGGCCTGCTCCACCTCGATGTGCCCGCCATGGGCGCCGACGATCGCCTGGGAGATGTACAGCCCGATACCGAGCCCGCTCTTGTTGCGGCCGTGGCCGGGGACATCCTGCTTGAAGGGCACGAACAGGTTGGCCAGGCGCGCTTCATCCAGGGCTTCGGCTTCGTTGAGGATGCTCAGCCGCGCCCAGTCTTCCTCGCGGCGCAGTTCCACCAGCACCGGGCGGCCGGGACGGCCATGGTGGCGGGCGTTGCTCAGCAGGTTGGCGGCCACCTGCAGGTAGCGGTCCGGATCGACCGCACCCTGGACGCCGTCCTCGATGGCGGTCTCGATGGACAGCCCCGGATAGGCCACGTCGGTTTCCTGGACGATGTCGCGGACCAGTCGCGAGAGGTCGGCGGCCACCGGTTTCACCGTCATCCCGCCGCCGCTCTGCAGCCGGCTCATTTCCAGGATCTGGCTGATCAGCCGCTCCATGCGGCTGCTGGAATAGGTGATGTGCTGGCGCAGTTCGGCGTTGCGCACATCGCTGGAGGACAGCATGGCGGCGGCCATGGAGATGGACTGCAGCGGGTTGCGCAGGTCGTGGCCGAGTACCGCGATCAGGCGCTGGCGCATGCGGTCGATCTCGCCTGCGCGGTTCAGGCACAGCTCCACCAGTTCGGTGCGCAGCTTCTCGGCGATGCTCAGGTCGATACCGGTCCACGGCGTGGAGCGGCCCTGCACCACTTCTTCCCAGGCCTCGAAGGAGCCGCGCGGAGTCAGGCGGGAACCGGATGGCCCGGTCTTGAGAATCTTCTCCGGCTTGCCGCCCCAGCGGATGCGGTGCACCTGCTCCTGGCGCAGCCAGACGATCCAGCCCGACTCCTGGCGGTGGAAGCGGATCGCCAGGGCGCCGCAGTAGCGCGGGTCGTACTGCTCGGCGGCAGGTTCCAGGCGGCGGTCGCTGTGGAACAGGTCGAGCTCATCGTCCTGCTGCAGCTGGGCGACGATGGAGACCGCCAGCGCCTCGAAGTCGCCGCCGATGCTGCTGGTGCGTCCACCCAGCATCACCACTGCGCCGTCGCACGGCAGCAGGTCGGCGACGCTGGCGCCGGGGCGCGTCAGGGCGCTGAGCAGGTCGTCGGAGTCGCGGGTGCAGCGCAGCAGTGCCTGCTGGCGCTCGGAGGCCTGGCGCAGCAGTTCGCTGGTGCGGCTCTGCTCCAGGCGCTCGACCATCGCGCTGCACACCTGGGAGAACACCTGGAACGACATGCGGATCGGGTAAGGCACCAGCTTCGGGCTCATGTGGTGACAGGAGAACAGGCCCCAGAGGCGTCCGCCGACCACGATGGAAATGCTCATCGATGCGCGCACGCCCATGTTCGCCAGGTACTCGCAATGGATCGGCGAGACGCTGCGCAGGGTGCTGAAGCTCAGGTCGAAGGGCCGGCCGCTGCGCGGGTTGAGCGTGGGCTGCACGTTCACCGGCTGGTAGGCGGCGTCGCCGATCAGCCGTACCGGGTTCTGCAGGTACAGGCGGCGCGCCTGGGCCGGGATGTCCGAGGCCGGGTAGCGCTGGCCGAGGTAGCTCTCCAGGTCTTCGCGGCGGGCTTCGGCGACCACCTCGCCGGAATCGTCTTCGTTGAAGCGGTAGGCCATGACCCGGTCGTAGCCGGTCATCCGCCGCACCTCGTCGGTCACGCTGACCAGCAGGCTCTCGACGTCGTTGCGCAGCTGCAGTTGGCTGACCAGGCGCTGGGCGTTGAGGGCGAAGGTGGTGAAGGAGGCGGCGCCCGAGGCGCGGCGCTCGAATTCCAGGTAGAAGACGCCGTCGTGGCTGTGGCCGATCACGTCGAAGAAGCGCCGGCCGATCCGTGCCTCGACGCTGTTGACCCACGGGCCGTCGGTACGCAGGCCTTCGGCGAGCATGGTCAGCACGTTGCCGCCGACGTCTTCCTCGGCCAGCGGCAGGCCGAGTTGCGGAGCGATGCCCAGCAGCAGGCCGAGGTTGTCGCTAAGACCCAGCACCTGGCCCTGTTCGTCCAGGGCGATCAGCGCCCCATGGGGCTGGATGGCGCCGGGCAGATGGATGGGTTCGTCTTCGCAGTTGGCGAGGGTGACCGTCGGCTCGCTCATGCCGGGACCGCCCGCTTCGGCGCCGCGTCGATCACCCAGTCGCGGAACGAGGTGAAGGCGCGCACTGCTGCGGCCTGGGCGAGGGCGATGTCCGCGGGGCTGTTGACGTGTTCGGCGAGCAGGCGCTGGAAGCTGCTCCAGCGTTCGCCGGTGTGCTCGCCGTAACCCTGCAGCCAGCGCAGGGGCAGCGGGTCGAGGGAGGTCTTCAGGCGCTTGTAGAGCACCCGTCCGCCCAGGGTGGCGCCTTCGGCCACGTAGGCGATGCCAAAGGCTTCGGCCAGGCAGCCGGGCGTCGGCGCGTCCGGGCAGTCCGTTGCAGCGGGGGCGGCGCCGGCCTGCAGGTCGGCTTCCAGCCATTGGCTCTTGCCCTGGCGCAGGGCGGCGTCGGCGTCGTCCGGCCAGGCCGGCCAGAGGGCCGACTCCAGCGGGCGCATCCAGCCCAGTACACGGGCGGCATGATCGAGGTAGTCCTGGCGGGACAATGGGCCGGTGAGTGGCGAGCGGCCGTCGAGCTCGGCGTGCAACGCCTGGGTGGCGGCGCGTAATGCGGCCAGCGCGGGCGAGATGCCCGGGCGTTCGTTCATTTGCGAAGTCATCGCCGTCATCGCGGGTCCACTCTACGTCTTTGAGCAGCAGAGCATAGCAGTACCGGGATAGGACATGTCTGATGGAATCTGATCGAAATGTCAGGTGTCTGCGGGGTGGGAGCTGGCATCGAGCGTGCCTGCCATGCAGCTCTGGCGACACAGGTTTGCGTAGGGGCGGACTGCGTCCGCGATGGCCCACCGCTGCTGGAAATCATCGCGGATGAATCCGCTCCTACGGTCGCGAATTTGGCCTGGACGATGTCGCTGCCATTCAGCTACGGCGCCACAGGTTTGCGTAGGAGCGGACTACGTCCGCGATGGCTCGCCGCAGATAAAAGAATGCCGCCGCACCTGAGGTGCGGCGGCAAGGGTTCACGGCGCGGTCAGAAGTTGACCTTGAAGCCCACCGTCACCGCCTGGTCGCGGTAGCCGTTGTCGCCGTACTGGTGGCCCACTTCACCCCAGACGTTGACCCGACTGTTCACCTTGCTGGTGGCGCCGAGTTTCACTTCGAAGATGTCGCTGGCGCCATCCATCTCGAACTTCGTGCTGCCCATCTTGGCGCCGAAGTCCTTGGAGTTGTGGATCCAGTTGGTCTCGACATAAGGCTCCACACCGTAGGTGTTGGCGAAGCCGCCTTCCTGGTTGCTGCGCACGGCGGCGCGGGCGCCCAGGCGGGTCATGAGGTTGCCGTCGCCCTGGCCGGTGACCCTGGTGCCGTTGGCCTCGCGGTGGCTGTCGGCCTTCACGCCCATGTATACCACCTGCGCCTGGGGCTGCACGTAGTAGCTGGCGCTTTCGGTCTTCGCCACTTCGAAGGTCTTGCCGGCCTCGATGGAGGCGGTGATGCCCTTGGCGTCGTATTTCTCCTTGGCCAGTTGCTCGCCGCGCACTTCGGCGTCGAAGTCGTTCCACAGCACCCAGCTGTCGACGTAGGCGCCGTTCTCGTCATCGCGGTTCTCGTACCAGGTGCCATAGACGCCCAGGCTGTAGCCGTCGATCTCGCCGCGGGAGCGGTAGCCGGTGATGCGCGATTTGGTGGTGGAGTTGCCGTTGGCGTAGCCGGCCATCACGCCGACCACCCAGTCGCCGTTGTCGGTCTGCTTGCGGTACAGGTCGCTGCCCAGTTGCATGACGTAGCGGTTGGCCTCGGTCTTCAGCTGGCCGGTGCTGTCTTCCCAGCGGGTCGAACCATCGACGTTGCGCATCCACAGCATCGAGGTGACTTCCTTGCCGGTGTCCGGATCGACGTAGGTCAGGTTGCCGGTACGGTCATGCAGGCGGTGCAGGAACATCGTGTTGGCCGCCGCGAGGTTGGCGGTGTAGCTGCCGCCTTCGGGCTGACGCACGCGGTCGCTGTCGCCTGGCTTCGGCGCCGGATCCACGGGACCGGGCTGCTCCGGCGCAGGATCGACCGGATCGGGGTCTTCCGGGGTCGGGTCGACCGGGCCCGGCGGATCGACTGGCGGCGGATCGACCGGTGGCGGATCAACCGGCGGCGGGTCAACGGGTGGCGGCTCCTCCGGATCGGGTTCGGTCGGTTTGTACGAGGTCAGGTACCAGTCGCTGTCCGCGCCGGTGGAGCCGACGAAGCTGCCGCCACGGCGCAGCACGTACTCGTAGCCGCCCTCGGTGATCCGGTCGGATTTGAACTCGCCGGCCGAGGTGCCGCCGACGGTGATCATCTGGATGCCTTCCAGGGTCTCGGCGCCGGGGCCGTCGGTATTGTTGACGGTCACGCGGGTCTCGCCCGAGGTGTTGCCGGTCACCGCCAGCTTGTCGGTCTCGGAGGTGTCGTCACCCAGGTAGGTGTTCATCACCAGGTGGCCGCCGCCGCTGAAGTTGCCATCCACGGTCAGCGTCTTGTAGGTGTAGGCGCCGTGTTCGTCGTGGCGGTCGTAGACCAGCTGGGCGCCATCGGTGAGCGACAGGTTGGTGAGGTTGGAGTTGCCGGTCATGAACCAGTGGCTGGCAGCTCCGTCCATGGCCAGGTCGATTACGCCGTCGGTGGCGGTGCTGGTGGTGCCGTTGAGGTAGGAGCCGGCGGCCATCTTCAGGTCCAGCTTGCCGAGGTTCTCGGCATACAGCGCGGCACCCTTGCGGTTGACGGCGTCGTCGGCGGCGCTGCTGTCGATCCGGTACACAGCCGCGTTCTGCGAGACGATGCTGGAGTCCGCGCCGTTGGCGGCCATGGCGCGGTTGCCGTCGGTGACGGTGACCTGGGTATCGCCGTAGAGATTGACCTTGCCGCCGCGCATGCCGTTGAAGTCTTCCAGGGTCTGCACGTAGATGCCGTAGGCGTTGTTCTTCTCGGTGGTGATGTGGGTACTGCCCAGTTCGATGACGCCGCCGCGGTTGGCGAAGACCGCGTGGGCCGCTGAACCCTTGGTGGTGATGGTGCTGCCGTTGCCGATGCTGACCTGTGCATCGCCCTTGTAGGTCAGGTAGTCGGTATTGCGGTTGCCGGCATACACGGCATAACCGTTGCCGTCGCTGGTGTTGCTGCCCGAGGCGCTGGTGGTGATGGTCGCCCCGCTGCCGAGGATGATGGTGTTCACCCCGCCATTCTTGGAGGTGTTCGCCCGCACGCCCATGCCGGAGGTGTCGATGCTGGCATCGTTGCCGATGGTCACCGTGGAGTTGACGGCGTTCTCGGTGACGTTGATGCCGTCGGCGGAAAGACCCTTGGTGACGATGGTGAGCTTATCGATGGAGATCAGACTGGTGCCGATGTTGGCCTGGATGGCATCGGCTTTGTAGCCGCTGAGGGTGCCGGAGGCCACGCCGGTGCTGATGACGGCTTCCTTCACGTCGTAGCGGCCGTTGTTGCCGTAGATGCCGAAACCGGTCAGCGGCGCCATGCTGCCGCGGACATTGCCGGTGTCGATCTCCAGTTTCTCGACGCCGCTGGGCAGGCCCCAGTAGACCGATTCGTTGCAGGTATAGGTCTTGCCGTCCTCACTGGTCGTGCAGGCGGCGCTGGCCGTGCCGACCTGGCCGATCACGGCAATGGCCAGTGCGACGTGCGTGGCCAGAAGAGTTTTCGAAAAGCGCATTGCAACCTCCTTGCCGCCGTCGTCTCGCGACGATGCGGGGCATGTTTCCAGCGCCGGGAGCCGTTCTTGGCTGGTGATCGCAAGAGCGTGCTTGCGGATCGGTTCCTGCTTTCGCTGGACGATGGCGCCTGACGGGGCAGGCCTGGGGAGGGCAGGGCCGTGAAGTTTCGAGCCCTGCCCAATCCGCTGCGGAGGGGGCGCGTCGGATCAGTGGGCTCATTGTTCAGAAAGCGTTCAGGTGGCCGAATAAGACAAATCTCAATCGGCCGGCGGCGGGGTGGCGGAGGGGAAAAGTCTTGATTCAGGGCAAGACGAAGGCGGACCGGGCATTGCGCACCGGCCCGCGAGCAGCCCGCTCGGTCAGAGCGGCTGCACGGTCAGAAGAGGAAATAGCGCTGCGCCATCGGCAGCACCTGCGCCGGCTCACACCAGAGCAACTCTCCGTCCGCGCGCACCTGGTAGTTCTGCGCATCGACCTCGATGTGCGGCAGGTAGGCGTTGTGGATCAGATCGGTCTTCTGCACGCTGCGGCAGCCCTTCACCACGCCGATGGTCTTGTGCAGGCCCAGTTCGTGGTGCACGCCGCTCTCGAACGCGGATTGGCTGATAAAGGTCAGGCAGGTGGCATGGCGGCTGCCACCGAAGCTGGCGAACATCGGCCGGTAGTGCACCGGCTGTGGCGTCGGGATCGAGGCGTTGGCGTCGCCCATCAGGCTGGCGGCGATGGCCCCGCCCTTGAGGATCAGGCTCGGCTTCACGCCGAAGAAGGCCGGGCGCCAGAGCACCAGGTCGGCCAGCTTGCCCACTTCGATGCTGCCCACTTCATGGGCCACGCCGTGGGTGATCGCCGGGTTGATGGTGTACTTGGCGATGTAGCGCTTGGCGCGGAAGTTGTCGTTGCGCGCGCCGTCGCCGGGCAGCGCGCCGCGCTGCTGCTTCATCTTGTCGGCGGTCTGCCAGGTGCGCGTGATTACCTCGCCGACACGGCCCATGGCCTGGCTGTCGGAGCTGATCATGCTGAAGGCGCCGAGATCGTGGAGGATGTCTTCGGCGGCGATGGTCTCGCGGCGGATGCGTGACTCGGCGAAGGCCACGTCCTCGGCGATGCTCGGGTCCAGGTGGTGGCAGACCATGAGCATGTCCAGGTGCTCGTCGATGGTGTTGCGGGTGAAGGGCCGGGTCGGGTTGGTCGAGCTGGGCAGCACGTTGGCGAAGCCGCAGGCCTTGATGATGTCCGGCGCGTGGCCGCCGCCGGCGCCCTCGGTGTGGTAGGTGTGGATGGTGCGGCCCTTGAAGGCGGCCAGGGTGGTTTCGACGAAGCCGGATTCGTTGAGGGTGTCGGTATGGATCGCCACCTGCACGTCGAGGCGGTCGGCCACCGACAGGCAGTTGTCGATGGCCGCCGGGGTGGTGCCCCAGTCCTCGTGCAGCTTCAGGCCGATGGCGCCGGCGCGCACCTGCTCTTCCAGCGGCAGCGGCAGGCTGGCGTTGCCCTTGCCGGTGAAGCCGATGTTCATCGGGAAGGCGTCGGCTGCCTGGAGCATGCGCGCCATGTGCCACGGCCCGGAAGTGCAGGTGGTGGCATTGGTGCCGGTGGCCGGCCCGGTGCCGCCGCCGATCATGGTGGTCACCCCGCTCATCAGCGCCTCTTCGATCTGCTGCGGGCAGATGAAGTGGATGTGCGTGTCGATGCCGCCGGCGGTGAGGATCATGCCTTCGCCAGCGATCACTTCGGTGCTGGCGCCCAGGGCGATGGTGACATTCGGCTGGATGTCCGGATTGCCGGCCTTGCCGATGGCGGCGATGCGCCCGTGCTTGAGGCCGACGTCAGCCTTGACGATGCCCCAGTGGTCGAGGATCAGCGCGTTGGTGATTACCGTGTCGACCACCTGGGCCGCGCACAGCTGGCCCTGGCCCATGCCGTCGCGGATGACCTTGCCGCCGCCGAATTTCACTTCCTCGCCGTAGACGGTGAAGTCCTTCTCGACCTCGATCCACAGGCCGGTATCGGCCAGGCGCACGCGGTCACCGACGGTGGGGCCGAACATGTCGGCATACGCCTGGCGGCTGATCTTCATACTCGATCCTCTTTTTGGGCGGCAGGCTTCAGGCTGCAGGCCTCAGGTAAAAGCATTGGTTCTGGTTGCTCGTGGCCTGCAGCCTGAAGCCTGCCGCCTGTAGCCATGACTCCTACAGCGCCCCCATCACCCGCCCCGCAAATCCATACACCTTCCGCTCGCCCGCCAGTTCCACCAGCTCCACCTCGCGGCTCTGCCCCGGCTCGAAGCGCACCGCGGTGCCGGCGGGGATGTTCAGGCGCATGCCGCGTGCCGCATCGCGATCGAACAGCAGGGCATCGTTGGTCTCGAAGAAGTGGTAGTGCGAGCCGACCTGGATCGGCCGATCTCCGCTATTGGCCACCGTCAGGGCGAGCGTGCGGCGGCCGACGTTGAGTTCAATCTCGCCGCTCTGGATGTCGTATTCGCCAGGGATCATGGTTGAGCCTTTGAAAGTGTCTTGTAGTAGATGGCAGTGGCGCGATAAGTGCCGTCCGGACTACAGGCGTAATCGGGAAGATTGCCGGCATGGGTGTACCCCAGCGTCCGGTAAAAGGACTCCGCTTCGCTGCCAGCCTCGGTATCCAGGTAGAGCAGGCCTCGCTTGAGCTCCTTGGCTTCCAACTCCAGACACTGCATCAACTCCCGAGCGATGCCGCGTCGGCGCGCCTTGCTGTGCACCAGTAGCTTTTGCACTTCGGCGCGATTAAGGCCATTGGGCTTACGGCACAGGTTCAATTGCACGCTGCCCACTACTTGGCCGTTTTCGAGTGCTAGCCAGACCTGCTGCTCGCCCTCCTGCATGGCGGCCTGTACCTGATCGAAATAGCGACTTGCGTGGGCCTCATCAAGGTCGAACAGAAAGCCAACCGAAGCACCGTTTTCCACGGCATCGAACAGCAACTCGCGCAAGCATGTTCGGTGGGGGTAAAGGTCTTGAGCGCAGAGTCGCGTGATTGTCAGCATCAGGGGGCGCTCCGCTCCGGGTCGAGGATCAGTTGCATGAAGGTCAGGTCCAGCCAGCGGCCGAACTTCTGGCCCACCTGGGGCATCTGTCCGCTGGTGATGAAGCCGAGGCGCTCGTGCAGGCGGATCGATGCGCTGTTGCCGCTCTCGATGGCCGCGACCATCACGTGCAGGCCCTGGGCACGGGCGCGCTCGATCAGCGCCTGCATCAGCAGCGGGCCGAGACCCTTGCCGCGCTGGTCGGCACGCACGTAGACCGAGTGTTCGACCGTCTCGCGAAAGCCGTCGAAGGCGCGCCACGGGCCGTAGCTGGCGTAGCCCACCACCTCGCCGCCGTCTTCGGCCACGATCACCGGGAAGCCCTGCTGCGCGCGCAGCTCAAGCCAGGCGCGGCGGTTCTCCAGGTCGATGGCGACCTCGTTCCAGATGGCGGTGGTATTGAGCACGGCGTCGTTGTAGATGTCGCGCAGACTGCCGAGGTCGGCTTGGCTGGCGTCGCGGATGTGCATGGCGGTTCCTTGTTTCGTAGGGCGGATGAAGCGGGACGCTTTATCCGCCGATTTCATCTTGTAGATCAGGCGATCGGCTGGTGCACGGTGACCAGCTTGGTGCCGTCCGGGAAGGTGGCTTCCACCTGGATTTCCGGGATCATTTCCGGCACGCCTTCCATCACCTGATCGCGGGACAGCAGCGTGGTGCCGTAGTGCATCAGGTCGGCGACCGTCTGGCCATCCCGCGCGCCTTCGAGCAGCGCGGCGGAGATCAGCGCCACGGCCTCCGGGTAGTTGAGCTTCACACCTCGGGCGAGGCGGCGCTCGGCGACCAGGCCGGCGGTGAAGATCAGCAGCTTGTCCTTCTCGCGGGGAGTCAGGTCCATCTCAGGTGCTCCAAATTCTTGGTGGAACGGCTTCGCGGCCGAGCAGCGCGGGCCGCAGCCGGCGCCACAGTTCGATGAGCCAGGCGCGGGCGTGCAGCGCCTCATGGGCGAGGCAGCGGGCGACCACCAGGCCGGGCAGTTGGGTGAGGTTGCCGCGCCCCTGGCAGGGGATGGCGCGGCAGGCTTCGATCAGCGTCGCGTCGATCTGCCCGCTGGCGATCAGCGTCGCCATCACCGGGTAGCCGGCGAGGCCGATGGGCGAGTCGAGCAGGCCGTCGTTACCCGTTACGCGCTGGCGTTCGTGCCACAGGCGCTGGCCGTCGCGGCGGATGTCCAGGGCGGCGCTGAAGTGGCCGTCGTCGAAACGCTCGCCGCTGGCCGGGCGGCCGAGGGCGACCACGTCCCAGTAGAACAGGCGGGCGTCGGCTTCGAGGTCGATGCGGGTGGTCAGCTCGGTCTGGGCGCCGGAGTAGACGATGGTTTCCTGCGGCAGCCATTCCAGCGTGGCGCCGGGAGCGACGCGGATAGCCAGCTGCTGCGTGGCCGGGCAGTTGGCGCGGTACCACTTGGCCGCGCCAGGGCTGGTGAGTTGCGCCCAGCTGTCCGCGCCGGCGTGGATATCCAGCTTCAGTGTGTCACCGCCAGCGATGCCGCCGGGCGGGTGCACGACGATGTGCTGGCAGACCTGCGGCCCTTCCGCGTACAGGTGTTTCTGCACCCGCAGCGGCCCCAGATGGCGCCGGGTGAGCGGCCGCGTGCTGTCGCCGCTGCGCGCGTAGGCGAGTTCCAGCTCGGCGTGCCAGGCGGGGTGGAAGAGGGTGGCCGGTGCGTTCATGGGCAGCTGCGAAACCAGGGATGCACAGGACAGAGCAATCAGCGTGCCGGGCGCGCCAGGATAGTGCGCTGGTCGTTGTCGACGACGGGAAGATCAGGCGGGCGGGGGATCGGAGCGGAAAAGCGGGATTGTCCGATCGGTCAGGTAAGGGCGCTTTTGCGGTGCATCGCCCGCATGAGTGCACCCAATCGGTGCGTAGGAGCGGACTCTGTCCGCGATAGCTTCGCCCCCGCGCGGCGGCAGGCATGATCGCGGATGAATCCGCTCCTACAAGAGCCGGGCCTCAGCCCAGCTGCTTGCGCATGTACACCCGGCGGAAGCCGTTCTCCACCTTGCGTGCGTATTCCTGGTAGCCGTTCTTCGCGTACAGCTCGATGTTCTCCACCATGCGTTCGTTGGTGTAGAGGTACAGCGAGCTGAAGCCCAGCTGGGTGGCGGTGGCTTCGGCGTGGATCAGCAGTTCGCGGCCGATGCCCTGGCCGGCGCATTCGGGCAGCACGGCGATGTTGTCGAGCAGGAAGCCCTCGTCGGTTTCACGCATCACCAGCAGGCCCACCGGCGCGCCGTCCTGCTCGGCGATCAGCACGCGGTCTTCGGCGATGATCGCGTGGTAGTCATCCAGCATCGGCCCCGGCTTGCGGCCGAGCTTGGGAATCCACTGGGCGTAGGCGGCAGCCACGCAGACTGCGGCGAAACCGGCGTCATCGTTGACGGCGGGGCGCAGGACGAGGGGCATGACGAACTCCGGAAAAAACAGTACGGGGCCTGGCAGCTTGCCATCGGCCGGCGTTGTTCGCCAGTGACAGGTCGTCTCGGGGTACGGGCGGTTCGCGAGCAGCCTCCTGCACGATACTTCTCCGCTCGGGCCGCCCCTCACCCCAGCCCTCTCCCAAGGGAGAGGGGGCCGTATGGAGCAGGATGAAACCATGGCGTCAGCCGGCACAGTCTGCCCCTCTCCCTGAGGGAGAGGGCTGGGGTGAGGGGGGGAAGCCCGGGCACAGCAGCCAACCCCGTAGGGCGCATAACGCCCCGGGCGTTATCCGCCGATCCTCACCTCCACGAGGCAGCAATGGCGGATAAAGCGTGCCGCTTTATGCGCCCTACGCGGGGTACCGGCTCAGATCGCCACCAGACCGCGCACGCCGTCGTTTTCCATGTCCGCGCCACGGCCCTGCTGGACGATTTCGCCGCGGGACATCACCAGGTACTGGTCAGCCAGCTCGGCGGCGAAGTCGTAGAACTGCTCCACCAGCAGGATGGCCATGTCGCCGCGTTCGGCGAGCTTCCTGATCACCGCGCCGATCTCCTTGATCACCGAGGGCTGAATGCCTTCGGTGGGCTCGTCGAGGATCAGCAGGCGCGGCTTGCTGGCCAGTGCTCGGCCGATGGCCAGCTGTTGCTGCTGGCCGCCGGAGAGGTCACCGCCCCGGCGCTGCTTCATCTCGCGCAGCACCGGAAAGAGTTCGTAGATGTGCTCGGGCACCGCCTTGGCCTCGCCGGCGCGGAAGCGCGACAGGCCCATCAGCAGGTTTTCCTCCACGGTGAGACGCGGAAAGATTTCCCGACCCTGGGGCACGTAGGCGATGCCGGCGTGCACGCGCTGATGCGGCTTGAAACCGGTGATCGGCTTGCCCTCCCAGCTGACCTTGCCGTCCTTGGCGGGCACCAGGCCCATCAGGCAGCGCAGCAGGGTGGTCTTGCCCACGCCGTTGCGCCCGAGCAGGCAGGTGACCTCGCCGATCTTCGCGTCGAACGACAGGCCACGCAGGATGTGGCTGCCGCCGTAGTACTGGTGCAGTTTGTCGACTTGCAGCATGGGTTTGTTCCTTGATGTCCATGGGCGCTTGGCGCGCTTCGAGAGCTGTTGGGTATCGCTGCGCTCCACGCCAACCTACGCCGTGCCTCACGGCTAACCTTGTACGTAGGATGGGTGGAGCGCAGCGATACCCATGCTGTGCAGCGAGCGTCAGCGCCCCAGATAAACCTCGATCACCTGCTCGTTCGCCTGCACGTCCTCCAGTGAACCCTCGGCCAGCACATGCCCCTGGTGCAGCACGCTGACATGGTCGGCGATGCTGCCGACGAAGCCCATGTCGTGCTCCACCACCATCAGCGAGTGCTGGCCGGCGAGGGACTTGAACAGCTCGGCGGTGAACTCGGTTTCGGCGTCGGTCATGCCCGCCACCGGCTCGTCCAGCAGCAGGAGTTGCGGCTCCTGCACCAGCAGCATGCCGATCTCCAGGAACTGCTTCTGCCCGTGGGAGAGCAGCCCGGCGGGGCGGTTGCGCGACTCGCGCAGGCGGATGGTGCTGAGTACTTCCTCGATGCGGTCCTTCTGCGCGCCGGAGAGCTTCGCCCGCAGGCTGGCCCACACCGACTTGTCGGTCTTCTGCGCGAGCTCCAGGTTCTCGAACACGCTGAGCGCCTCGAACACCGTGGGTTTCTGGAACTTGCGGCCGATGCCGGCCTGGGCGATCTCCACCTCGCTCATGCGGGTGAGGTCGAGGGTCTCGCCGAAGAACGCCTTGCCGTTGTCCGGGCGGGTCTTGCCGGTGATCACGTCCATCAGCGTGGTCTTGCCCGCGCCGTTTGGCCCGATGATGCAGCGCAGTTCGCCAACGCCGATGTACAGCGTCAGGTCGCGCAGGGCGCGAAAGCCATCGAAGCTGACGTTGATGTCTTCCAGGGTCAGGATGGTGCCGTGGCGCACGTCCAGCTGGCCGCTGGCGCTCGAGCCGATGCCGATGGCATCGCGGCTGGCGCCCGGATCGCGGTTGGGGTCATAGGCCGGTTCCAGCATCAGGTGGGGTACTGCTCTCATTGCTCTTTCTCCCGCTTGATCAGGCCAAGGATGCCGCGCGGCAGGTACAGGGTGACGACGATGAACAGCGCGCCAAGGAAGAACAGCCAGTACTCGGGGAAGGCCACGGTGAACCAGCTCTTCGCGCCGTTCACCACGCCGGCGCCCAGCAGCGGGCCGATCAGCGTGCCACGCCCGCCCAGGGCGACCCAGACGGCGGCTTCGATGGAGTTGGTCGGCGACATTTCGCTGGGGTTGATGATGCCTACCAGCGGCACGAACAGCGCGCCGGCCAGGCCGCAGAGCACAGCGCTCAGGGTCCAGACGAACAGCTTGTAGCCGCGCGGGTCGTAGCCGCAGAACATCAGGCGGTTTTCCGCGTCACGTAGCGCGGTGAGCACTCGGCCGAACTTGCTGCGCGCCAGGGCGAAGCCGATGGCCAGGCTCGCCGCCAGCAGCAGGACGATGGCGATGAACAGCGCCGCACGGGTGCCCGGTGCGGTAATGGAAAAGCCCAGGATGCTGCGGAAGTTGGTGAAGCCGTTGTTGCCGCCGAAACCTGTCTCGTTGCGGAAGAACAGCAGCATGCCGGCGAAGGTCAGCGCCTGGGTCATGATCGAGAAGTACACGCCCTTGATCCGCGAGCGGAAGGCGAAGAAGCCGAACACCAGGGCCAGCAGGCCGGGCGCCAGCACCACCAGGCACAGCGCCCAGAGGAAGTGCTGGGTGCCGGCCCAGTACCAGGGCAGCTCGGTCCAGGAGAGGAAGGTCATGAACGCCGGCAACTGGTTGCCGGCCGCCTCGCGCATCAGGTACATGCCCATGGCGTAGCCGCCCAGGGCGAAGAACAGCCCGTGGCCCAGGGACAGCAGGCCTGCATAGCCCCAGACCAGGTCCAGCGCCAGGGCGACGATGGCGTAGCAGAGGATCTTGCCGGTGAGCGTCAGGCCGTAGGCGGACAGGTGCAGTGGATTGCTCTCCGGCAACAGATGCAGCAGCGGCAGGATCAGCAGCGCGACCAGCACGGTGCCGACCAGGCTGGCGGTGAGTTTCGGGCCGGCCTTCTGCGCGGCCGTCACGGTGAGTGGCTGGTTCAATCGATGACCCTCCCTTTCAGAGCGAAGAGCCCCTGCGGACGTTTCTGGATGAACAGGATGATCAGCGCGAGGATCAGGATCTTGCCCAGCACCGCGCCGATCTGCGGTTCGAGGATCTTGTTCGCCACGCCCAGGCCGAAGGCGGCGAGCACGCTGCCGGCGAGCTGGCCGACGCCACCGAGCACCACGACGAGGAACGAGTCGATGATGTAGCTCTGGCCCAGGTCCGGACCGACGTTGCCGACCTGCGACAGCGCCACCCCGCCCAGGCCGGCGATGCCCGAGCCGAGGCCGAAGGCGAGCATGTCCACGCGGCCGGTGGGCACGCCGCAGCAGGCCGCCATGTTGCGGTTCTGGGTGACGGCGCGGACGTTCAGGCCGAGGCGCGTGCGGTTGAGCAGCAGCCAGGTCAGCGCCAGCACGAACAGCGCGAAGCCAATGATGACGATGCGGTTCCATGGCAGCACGAGGTTGGGCAGCACCTGGATGCCGCCGGACAGCCACGCCGGGTTGGCCACCTCGACGTTCTGCGCGCCGAACAGTACGCGCACCAGCTGGATCAGCACCAGGCTGATGCCCCAGGTGGCGAGCAGGGTTTCCAGCGGGCGGCCGTAGAGATGGCGGATCACCGTGCGCTCCAGGGCCATGCCGATGCACGCGGTGACCAGGAAGGCCACCGGCAGCGCCAGCAGCGGGTACAGCTCCAGAATTCCCGGTGCGAAACGCTGGCAGAGCAACTGCACCACATAGGTGGAGTAGGCGCCGAGCATCAGCATCTCGCCGTGGGCCATGTTGATCACCCCCAGCAGCCCGTAGGTGATCGCCAGGCCGAGGGCCGCGAGCAGCAGGATCGAGCCCAGCGACAGGCCGCTGAAGGCCTGGCCGAACAGGTCGCCGACCAGCAGCCGGCGCTTGACCTGGCCGAGGCTGGTGGCGGCGGCGGTGCGTACCGAGTCGTCGGGTTCGACGGTGGGGTCGAGGAGGTTTTCCAGCCGGGTACGTGCCTGCGGATCGCCGGATTCTCCCAGCAGGCGCACGGCGGACAGCCGCACCGCCGGAGCCGGGTCGGCCAGTTGCAGGTTGGCCAGGGCCAGTTGCAGGGCGGCTTTGACGGCGTCGTCGGATTCTTCGTTGAGGCGGTATTCGAGCAGCGTGCGTTGCGCCGGGCGGGCGCTTTTCTGCAATTGACGCGCAGCTTCCAGGCGCACGTCGGCGCTGTCGGCCACCAACTGGTGGCTGGCCATGGCGGTGTTCACCAGGCCGCGCAGGCGGTTGTTCAGGCGCAGCTTGTCAGGCTCGCCGACCGGCGCGGCGCTGCCGTCGGCGGCGTGGTACTGGTCATCGTCGCCGAGCAGGAAGGCGCGGTTCTGCGCATCGAGCGCCAGGCGCCCGGACTGGATGGCCTGCAGCAGCGGCAGGCGATCGGCGTCGGGGGCGGCGGCCCATTGTTCGAGCAGTCTGGCGCGGGCGTCGTTGTCGGCGCCGGCGAAGTCCTGCGCGGGGCTGGCGAAGGCGAGCTGCGGCAACAGCAGGGCCAGCGCGAGGGCGCAGAGGCGGAGCAGGTGGGGCAGGGCAGTGAGCATTGGCAGTTCCCGGCACGCTGGAGTCTGGGATTCCCTCACCCCGGCCCTCTCCCGGAGGGAGAGGGGGAAGAGCGGATCGGAGCGCGAACCTGACGCTCGCACCGGCCGGTCCCCTCTCCCTCTGGGAGAGGGTTAGGGTGAGGGCGCTCTCAGGGAGATCAGTTACCGCGCACCGCGTAATCCGGCTTCTTGTCGTTGCCCGGAATGAACGGGCTCCACGGCTGGGCGCGGATCGGCTCGGGGGTCTTCCAGACCACGTTGAACTGACCGTTGTCCTCGATCTCGCCGATCATCACCGGTTTGTGCAGGTGGTGGTTGGTCTTATCCATGGTCAGGGTGAAGCCCGACGGCGCCTTGAAGGTCTGCCCGCCCATGGCCTCGCGGACCTTGTCGACGTCGGTGCTGCCGGCCTTCTGCGCGGCCTGCGCCCACATGTGGATGCCGACGTAGGTGGCCTCCATCGGGTCGTTGGTCACCGCGGTGCTGTAGTTGGGCAGGTTCTTCGCCTTGGCGTAGGCCTTCCAGTCGGCGACGAACTTGCTGTTCTCCGGGTTCTTCACCGACTCGAAGTAGTTCCATGCCGCGAGGTTGCCCACCAGCGGCTTGGTGTCGATGCCGCGCAGTTCCTCCTCGCCCACGGAGAAGGCCACCACCGGTACTTCGGTGGCTTCCAGGCCCTGGTTGGCCAGTTCCTTGTAGAAGGGCACGTTGGAGTCGCCATTGACGGTGGAGATCACTGCGGTCTTGCCGCCGGCGGAGAATTTCTTGATGTCGGCGACGATGGTCTGGTAGTCGCTGTGGCCAAACGGCGTGTAGACCTCCTGGATGTCCTTGTCGGCCACGCCCTTGCTGTGCAGGAAGGCGCGCAGGATCTTGTTGGTGGTACGCGGGTAGACGTAGTCGGTGCCCAGCAGGAAGAAGCGCTTGGCGGCGCCGCCGTCCTCGCTCATCAGGTATTCCACCGCCGGGATCGCCTGCTGGTTCGGTGCGGCGCCGGTGTAGAAGACGTTGGGCGACATTTCCTCGCCCTCGTATTGCACCGGGTAGAACAGCAGGCCGTTGAGCTCCTCGAACACCGGCAGCACCGACTTGCGCGACACGCTGGTCCAGCAGCCGAAGACCACCGCGACCTTGTCCTGGGTCAGCAGCTGGCGCGCCTTCTCGGCGAACAGCGGCCAGTTGGAGGCCGGGTCGACCACCACCGCCTCGAGCTGCTTGCCGTTCACTCCGCCCTTGGCGTTGATCTCGTCGATGGTCATCAGCGCCATGTCCTTGAGCGAGGTCTCGGAGATCGCCATGGTGCCGGACAGCGAATGCAGGATGCCGACCTTGATGGTCTCGGCAGCCTGGGTGCTGAACGGGAACAGACCGGTGAGCAGCAGGGCGCTCATGGCCAGCGTACTTTTCAACAGCGGACGGCGTTTCATCGCGGCAGCCTCCTTGGCTATCCAGGGGCGGGGAGCTGCCGGTGCGGCAGTTTCCCGGAAATGGGGCGACCCCGGACGGGGTCGCAGCTGCCATCGCAGCATCCGTGCCAAACAGGCAAAAGCCTTGGCGCAGACGGTCTGCACGCGATTTTCTGTCGTATAGGGAGGGTTTTTCAGTGCGCAGCTTTGGTGCGCCGAACCCGCTTTGCCGCGGGGCGCTCCCCATTGCTGCGCATCAGGTGGGGCTGACGAAGTACCCGCGCACGCCGGTCATGATGATCTGCGCGGCGAGGGCGCAGACGAACAGGCCCATCAGCCGGCTGACGATCATCAGGCCCTGCTCGCCCAGGACCTTCTCGATCTTGTCGGAGAGATACAGCGTGACCCCTACGGTCAGGCAGGCCAGGAAGATCGCCGCCAGGGCCAGCAGCTTGTGCTCCCAGTCCTGGTTCACCCCCATCACCAGCAGCGCACCGATGGTGCCGGGGCCGACGGTGATGGGGATGGTCAGCGGGACGATGGTGACGTCCTGCTGCACGTTGTCCGCCTGCACCGCCGAGCGCCCTTGGGCCATGCCCAGGGCGGAAATGAACAGCACGCTGCCGGCGCCGATGCGGAAGGCATCCGCGGTGATGCCGAACAGGGTGAAGATGTAACGCCCGAACAGGTACAGCAGCACGCTGGCGATCAGCGCCGCCAGGGCCACGCGCCAGGCCATGCGCTTGCGGTCGCGCGGGGCGAAGCCGCGGTTCAGGCTGATGAAGCAGGACAGCACGAAAAACGGGCTGTAGAGCACCAGCATCTTCAGGTACACGCTGAACATCGCTTGCATGGGAACGACTCGTCCGGATTGAGTGGGCGCGGCAGGGCAAAGCATAGCGGGTGAGGGCGCAGGCGGCATTGCGGCGGGGCAAATGCCCGGTTGGTCTATCGGGTTACGTAGGAGCGGACTCCGTCCGCGACCGATTCCGCATCGCGCCGGACGTCAATCGCGGACGGAGTCCGCTTGTATGGCGTTAGGGTAGGAGCCTGTCGGGGGTGGAGGGACAAAGTCCGCTTCTGCAAGCCAGACGGTAGGAGACTTCCCCCGCCCACGCGCTCACGACAAGCGCCGATAAGGAAT
>NZ_JACHLI010000053.1 GCF_014204515.1 Pseudomonas nitroreducens
CTGCATGCGCGTGCTGATCGTGAGGCTCAACGCAATGGTCAGGGATGGCACTCAGTGGCGAACGGAGAATGGGTGAAAGACAGTTGCTCCTACGTGAAGTTCTGCGGGGGGACAGCCCTCTCCCCCCGCCCTCTCCCTGAAGGGAGAGGGAGCTATCCGTGCTGGCTGACACCGTGGATTCGGCCGGCACCGAACCAGTCCCTTCTCCCTTCAGGGAGAGGGTTAGGGAGAGGGAAAATCCAAGGCACGAAACGATCAGAAGAAGACAGTTGCTCCTACAGGTCAGGCACGCAGCCTGCCAGCTTACTCCTCAGCCGCCGCCTCACTGAAAATCTCGCTCAGCGCATCCGGCTGGTTCTTGAAGGCGCGGGCGAAGGCATCGCGGTTCTTGGCCATGAAGATGCCGATCTCCTCGACCTGATCCTCCTTCAACGACGGGACCGCCTTGTGCAGCACGTCGGCCAGCGTTTCCGCCAGCTCCAGCATCTTGTCGTGCCGGTCGGCCTCTGCCTTATCCATGAACAGGCGCTCCGGATCGCGGCTGCTGCGGTACACCACTTCGACGGCCATTCATCACCTCTGAGCCTTCTCTTTGATTGGGGAGTTCGAAATTACTGTGTATTTATACAGTAAATTGATTGCGCATGGCTACTACCGCTGCACGAATCCATGCAGCAGCGTAGACGTCAGGAAGAGATGTGCCGGTATTGGGCCAGTATGGGCTGGGCCCAAAGCAGTGCGCGCGCCCCTTAGGCGCGCGCGGCAGGGCCGAGTGACTAGCGCAAGGCAGCGTCAGTCAGATGACTCTGTAGGAAGGAATTCTTGCAGGAAGAGGCGTCAGGACGCGATCGGCAGGCCGTTCCCGCCGCGGGTCATGGCCGCCAGCAGCTGCGGCGCCGTGCCGCCTTGCTCGATGGCGATGCCGAAGCGGATGCTCTGGATGAAGCGCTGCAGCTGCTCCGGGTCCTGCATCTGGCTGTTGCGCAGCAGGCGGCGCGCGGCCACGCCTGCCTCGGTGGAGAGGGTCAGGACAATGCTGCCGTCGGGCCGTTCAAGGCTGAAGTTGACGCGGTACTGATCCTGGAAGGCGTCGGTCAGCTTCTGAAAGGGACTTTCCATCACTCGTTCCTGCCTGTTTTGTGGCGTGCCTCTGGATGGACTCGGGGGCGGCCGAAAAAGTTGCAGTCATGTTCGCGTAACCGATCTTTGCCATGACTGCGCGAGATCAATGGCTTGGCCCTTGCAGGCTTCAAGCCAACCCAGCCTTGCGATGCTGATTTGTGATGCCGATTTGTGATGGAGAGAACCGACTAATGAAACTCAATTGGGCCGAGCGCCTGCGCGAACGGATGCACGGTTGTGCCGAGTCCCTGGGCAACCTGCTGGTGGAGGCCTTCCACTACCTGGCGCTGTTCGCCATCGGCGGAACGGTGTTCTGGGCGGCCGCCCTGGCCTTCGTCGAGATGTTCAACAAGGGCCATGCGAGCATCGACGACATCCTGCTGCTGTTCATCTATCTCGAACTGGGCGCCATGGTCGGCATCTACTTCAAGACCAACCACATGCCGGTGCGCTTCCTGATCTATGTGGCGATGACCGCGCTGACCCGCCTGATGATCGCCGACATCCAGCACAACCATGTGCCCGACGACGGCATCATCCTGGTTTCGGTGGCGCTGCTCCTGCTGGCGCTGGCGATCCTGGTGGTGCGCTATGCCTCCTCGCGTTTCCCGTCCTCGAGCAGCGCTCAACGCAGCGGCGAGCGCGACCTGATCAGCGACGACGAGCGCTGATCGCACGCGGCGATTGATCCGGGTGCGCCACGCGGCCGGCGGATGCACTACCATCGGTGCATCCGCCGCCTGAGAAGACCACTCCATGAAGGGATGGAAGCTGTTCGCCCCCTTGCTGATCCTGGTGATCATCGCCATCACGCTCTACCTGCGCCTGCACACCCAGCCGTTGCTGCTGCAGGGCGAGGCCGACGCCACCAACGTCATAGTCGCCTCCAAGGCCAAGGGCCGCGTCGAAACGCTCCACGTGCACCGCGGTGACGACGTCAAGCAGGGCGATCTGCTGATCACCCTGAGCAGCCCGGAGCTGCAGGCCCAGCTGGACTCCCTGCGCGCCGCACGCAACCAGGTGCAGGCCAACCTCGACGAATCCCTCCACGGTACCCGCGAGGAAACCCTGCGCGCGCTGCAGGCCAGCCTGTCCCAGGCCCAGGCCGAGCTGCGCAACGCCGAGCTGGAGTACCAGCGCAACGAGGAGCTGGCCGGGCGCGGCTTCGTCTCCCAGGCGCAGCTGGACCTGTCCCGCCGTGGCCGCGACGTGGCGCGCAACCGTGTCGCCGAAGCCCAGGCCAATCTCGACGAAGGCACCCAGGGCGACCGCGAGGAGCGCCGCCGCGCGCTGGAGGCTGCAGTGCGCCGGGCCGACGCGCAGATCCTCGAACTGCAGGCGCAGACCGACGACCTCAACGTGGTCGCACCGGTGGACGGCGAGGTCGGGCCGATCCCGGCGGAACAGGGTGAGCTGGTCAATGCCTACAGTCCGCTGCTGACGCTGGTGCGCCTGTCCGACAGTTATTTCGTCTTCAACCTGCGGGAAGACATCCTCGCCGATGTAAAAAAAGGCGATGAAGTGCAGATCCAGGTTCCGGCCTTGAAGGGCGCCGAGGTGAAGGCCAGGGTCAGCTATATCGCACCGCTCGGCGACTTCGCCACCAAGCGCGCCACCCGCGCCACCGGTGATTTCGACCTGAAGACCTTCGAGGTGCGCCTGTACCCGGACCAGCCGGTGCAGGGCCTGCGTCCCGGCATGAGCGCGCTGTGGCAGTGGAAGCAGTAAGACGCAACCTGCTGCGTTTCGCCCAGGCCTTCGGCAGCGAAACGCGGGTTGCCCTGCGCAGCTGGACCATCCACTGGCTCGGCTGGCTCTGGCCGTTGCTGCTGTTCGTGGTGATCAGCGGCGTATACCAGGCAGGCACCTTGCTGGACATGCCGGCGGCGGTGGTCGACGCCGACCACAGCAGCCTGTCGCGGCGCATCGTCCGTGAGCTGGATGCCGGCTCCCATGCCAAGGCCGAGGTGCTCGGTGGCGGTCTGCAGGAAGGCCTGCGGCGCCTGCGCATGGCCGACGACTACGCGCTGCTCTACATCCCCCGAGACTTCGAGGCGGATGCCTTGTCCGGGCGCCAGCCGGTGGCTGAGCTGTACTACAACTCGCTGTTCTATTCGGCCGGTTTCTACTCGACCCAGGATTTCAGCGGGCTGATGAGTTCGCTCAACGCCGAACTGCGCCCGCGCCTGGCCGCCGGCATGGACCGCGCCATGCCGGCGCTGGCCAGCGTGGCGGTGTCCTATGAAAGCCTGTTCAACGCCAGCGGCAACTACATCTACTTCCAGCAGTTCGCCGCCATCGTCCATCTGCTGCAGCTGTTCGTCATAGTCGCCACCGTGCACGTTCTGGCCCGCGAGGCGCCCGAGCTGCGCGCGTCGTCGCCGCACATCCTGCGCGCCCAGGCCCTCGGTGCACGGCTGCTGGGCAAGATGGCGCCGTACACGCTGCTGTTCAGCACCCTGCTGATGGTCGAACTTTTCCTGCTGGTGGAGCTCAATGGCGCGCGGATCAACGGCAATCCCTGGTGGATGCTGGCGATCACCGTCTGCTATGTGGCGGCGGCGCAGAGCGTCGGGCTGATGCTGTTCATCTTCACCGCCAACCGCTACAGCGCCTATTCGCTGATCGGCCTGCTGATCGGCGTGGCGCAGACGTACTCCGGCGTGCTGCTGCCGGAACTGGCGATGCCGCAGATCGCCCGCATCATCTCCGAGGCCGAGCCGCTGACCCACACCCTGCACGGCCTGTTCGACCAGTTCCTGCGCAAGGCGCCGGCCGAGTCAGGTCTGTACACCTGCTGCAAGCTGCTGCTCTACCCGCTGATTGCCTACATGATCGCCAAGATGCGCCTGCGCCGGCGCCTCGACCTGAGCCCGGCGTAAGGAGCCGCCATGGAGAACTTCTGGAATGTCTTCCGCCAGTCGCTGAGCAACATGCTCGGCAAGCCGCTGTGGCTGCTGATGGTGCTGTCGGTGGCGCTGACCACCTTGCCCTACGCCCACCGCACCATGGATGACCTGCCGGTGGCGGTGATTGACATGGACCACAGCGCGGTGTCCCGCGAGCTGGTGCGCCTGCTCGACGCCGCGCCGAAGATCGCCACCGTCGGCTATGACCAACTGCCCGAAGCACAGCACGACCTGGCCTGGCGCGAACTGTTCGCCATCGTGGTGATCCCGCTGGACTTCGAGAAGCGCGTACTGCGTGGCGAAGCGGTTACCGTGCCGATCTTCGGCGACGCCACCAACCGCATGGCGAATGGGCAGATCCAGCAGGACATCAGCGCCACCTACAACGAGCTGTCGCTGCGCTACAACCGCGAGCGGCTGATGCGCGGCGGTTTCTCCGAGGTGCAGGCGGACGTCCTGCTGCAACCGGCCATCGGCCAGCTCACCGACCTGTTCAATCCCGGCACCAGCTTCGCCGCCATCGTCCTGCCCGGATTGGTGACGCTGATCCTGCAGCACAGCCTGCTGCTGTCCTGCACGCGGGTGAACCTCAACCTGCGCGGCGGCACCCCGCGTTCGCTGCGCCAGCCGACCTCGACGCGCTTCGGTCGCTATGCCGCGCAGCTGCTGATCTGGACGGTGCTGGCGATGCTCTTCTACGTGATCTGGCCGTGGATGATGGGCTATCGGCAGACGGCCTCGTTCTTCATGCTGATGGGCCTGGTGCTGCCCTTCCTGCTGGCGGTGATCGCCATGAGCGAGTTCATCGCCGAGCTGCTGCCGTCGGAGGAGGCGGTCTACCTGACCATGACGTTCATCACCCTGCCGCTGTTCTACATGGCCGGCTTCACCTGGCCGCCCCAGGCCATGCCGCAGTGGGTGCAGCTGCTGGCCGACGCGATTCCCTCCACCTGGGCGATCCGCGCGGTGGTGGAGATGAACCAGATGAACCTGCCGCTTTCAGCCGTGGCCGACCGTATCCTCATCCTTTTCGCCATGGCGGCGACCTATGGTCTGCTGGGTACTCTGATCTACCAGTACCGCAACTGGCGCTGGGACCAGCTCAAGGGCTGGTGATGCGGAACGTTGAGAAGGAGCTTTGACATGAGACTGAATATGGCCTGGCCGCTGCTCTTCCTGGGGCTGCTCAGTGGCTGCGGGTCCTACCATACGCTGCGTAGCGACGATGTCGTGGACGCCAGCGAGCTGCGCCTCAAGGGCACCTACTGCGGCGCCATTCCACGTGTCTACGGCGGCGTGGTCTGGGATGCCTGCCAGCTGTACGGCGAGCCCCCAGCCAATACCGGCTACACACCGGCTACCAGCCCGGCCAACCACACCTTCGGCCCACCGACCCTGCCGGTGCTGGACATGGCCTTATCCGGTGTCGTCGATACGCTGGCCTTGCCCTATACCCTCTACCGACAGAATCGCGACGGCAGTATCGAGTTGCGGCGCGACTGAGCCGTCTAGAGTGAGAGTTCCAACTTCTCCTGGAGCTCTGCGATGAACAGATTGAACGGCAAGGTCGCGGTGGTCACCGGCGCGGCCAGCGGCATCGGCCGGCAGATCGCCCTGACCCTGGCGCAGGCCGGCGCCGCGGTGGCCATCGCCGACCTGCAGCGCGACGCCGCCCAGCGCGTGGTGGACGAGATCGCAGGCGCGGGCGGCAAGGCCCTGGCAGTGGCCATGGACGTCACCGACGAGCAGGCGGTGGACCGCGGCATCGATGAGGTGGTCGCCACCCTCGGCGGGTTGGACATCCTGGTGTCCAACGCCGGCATCCAGATCGTCAACCCGCTGCAGGACTTCGCTTTCGCCGACTGGAAGAAAATGCTCGCCATCCACCTCGACGGCGCTTTCCTCACTACCCGTGCGGCGCTGCGCCACCTGTACCCGGCCAAGCGCGGTGGCGTGGTGATCTACATGGGCTCGGTGCATTCCCACGAGGCCTCGCCGCTGAAATCCGCCTACGTCACCGCCAAGCATGGGCTGCTGGGCCTGGCGCGGACCCTGGCGAAGGAGGGCGGGCCTCACGGCGTGCGCTCCCACGTGGTGTGCCCGGGCTTCGTGCGCACGCCGCTGGTGGAGAAGCAGATTCCCGAGCAGGCGAAGGAACTGGGGATCAGCGAGGACGAGGTGGTGAAGCAGGTCATGCTCGGTGGCACGGTGGACGGTGAGTTCACCACGCTGGACGACGTGGCGCAGACCGTGCTGTTCCTCGCCAGCTTCCCCTCGGCGGCGCTCACCGGGCAGTCGGTGCTGGTCAGCCATGGCTGGGGCATGCGCTGAGCGTGACGCCAGGCATAAAAAAGCCCCGGCGCAGCAAGGAGTGACTGGCCAGGGCTGTGGGGAAATCATGTGCGCCGAAAAGATCTCTGGTTTGCCCGGGGCGTCTGCCTCTGCCGGGTCCGAGCTCGTTGTCTCGGCGCAGGAGTAGATTCCTACATTCACCGGCAGGGCTATGTAGTGGCTTTCCTGCACGTGCTGTCAGGAGTTTCTGCATCCAACGCTGAGTGCGATCGGCGGCTCCGCCATCCACGTCAGGGCACGGAAAAGCAGAACGAGCGTCCTCACCAACCATCGTCATCCCTCACGCAGCGCTTGCCGTGATGGCGTCGGCATGGCATCTTTCGCGCAAATGATAAGTTTTCGCATTTGAGGTGCCATTACAGTTGCACCTGGATGCTTGGCGTGCGCGCGCAGGGGGCACTCGTGACGTCGGCTACTCACCACTCGCAGATCGGCGAACTCTACGTCGGCCACCACTCCTGGCTGCTCGGCTGGCTGTACCGGCGCCTGGAGTGCCGGCACCAGGCGGCGGACCTGGCGCAGGACACCTTCGTCCGCCTGCTCGGTCGCCATGAGCTCAAGGGCCTGCGCGAGCCCCGTGCCTTCCTCGCCGCCGTCGCCCGCGGGCTGATGATCGACCATTTCCGCCGGCAGACCCTGGAGCGCGCCCGGCTCGACAGCCTGGCGCAGCAGCCGGAGGCCGAGGCGCCGTCCGCCGAGGATCGCGCCATCGTCCTGGAGACGCTGATGGAGATCGACCGGCTGCTCGACGGCCTGCGCCCGGCGGTGCGCAGCGCCTTCCTGCTGTCGCAGCTGGACGGCCTGACCTATCCGCAGATTGCCGAGCGCCTGGGCGTCTCGCTCAGCTCGGTGCAGCAGTACATGACCCAGGCCTTCGGCCACTGTTATCAGGCGCTCTATTCATGAAACCACTGGCCATGAACCGGCTCGACGCCACGGATGCGTCCCAGCGCCTGGAGCATTCAGTGGTGGAGCAGGCCATCGGTTGGCGCGTGCGCCTGGCCTCGGGCCTGGCCGCCGCCGACGAACTCGCTGCGTGTCAGCAGTGGCGGGCTTCCGATCCGAGCCACGAGCAGGCCTGGCAGCGTCTGGAGTTCTTCGACGGTCGCCTGGGCGGCATCGCCCCGGGCCTCGCCAGTCGCTCCCTGCGCCAGGCCGCCGTCGATCCGGCCCGGCGCCGAGCGCTGAAGAGCCTGTTGCTGCTCGCCGGAACGGCAGCGGTGGTGGGCAGCGGTACTCTGGGCCTGCGCGATTCGCCCTGGCTCGCCCAGCAACGCACTTCAGTGGGCGAGCGCCGGCGCATCGCACTGCCCGATGGCGGCTGGCTGCAGCTCAACACCGACAGTGCCGTGGACATCGCCTACGACGCCCAGGCGCGCCGCGTGCGCCTGTACAGCGGCGAGATGCTCGTGCAGACCGCCGCGGACAGTGCCGGCCGCGCCTTCTGGGTGGAGACCCCGCTGGGTCGCCTGCAAGCCCTGGGCACACGCTTCGCCGTGCGCCTGGACGGCGGCGACGCGCGGTTGTCGGTGCAGGAGGGCGCGGTGGCGGTCACGCCGGCGCTGCGCACCGAGTCCGCCGGAGTGATCCGTGCCGGTCGCCAGGTGCGCTTCGATCGTCAGGGGTTGTACGGCGAGACTGCGCTGGACGTCGATGCGCTGGCCTGGAGTGATGGTTACCTGGTGGCGCGGCAATGGACCCTGGGCCGTCTCTGTGCCGAGCTGGCGCGCTATCGCCCCGGCGTGCTGCGCTGCGATCCGGCGGTGGCCGAGCTGGCGATTTCCGGGGTGTTCCCGCTGGACCAGCCGGAACAGGCAGTCGCCGCACTGCAGCGCAGCCTGCCGGTACGCGCGCAATACCGCACCCGCTGGTGGGTGACGCTGGTACCGGCAGTTTGAGATAGCGGTGGGATTTTTCCCCTGATCTCCTTCGGAAGCCGCCGATTTTCTGTTATTGGTTCGCCCCCACAATGGACGCTTCCCACTCAAGGAGAGAGATCTTGGCCAATTCGAACCCCTCTGCACCGCCCACCGCGCTGCCCCTGAAACTCATCGGCGGCGGGCTGATCGCGGTCCTGCTGCTGGTGGCGGTCGGCGGCTCCTTCTACACCATCGATGAGAAGGAGCGCGGCATCGTGCTGCGCAACGGCAAGCTGGTGAGCGTCGCCGAGCCCGGACTGGGCTGGAAGATGCCGTTCATCGAGACGGTGAAGACCCTCTCGGTACAGAACCACACCACCCGCTACGAACAGCTGCAGGCCTACAGCCGCGACCAGCAGAGCGCAACGCTGGCGGTATCGGTGTCCTGGCACGTCACGCCGGACGAGGTCGCCAAGGTCTACACCGGCTATGGCGACCTCGACGCGCTGGTGGATCGCCTGGTCAGCCGGCAGGTGCCGACCCAGGTGGAAAATGTCTTCGGGCGCTACACCGCGATCCAGGCCGTGCAGAACCGCGGGCAGTTCGTCGCCGACGTCGCCACGGCGATCAAGACGTCCATCGCCGGCCCGGTGATGATCGACAGCGTGCAGGTCGAGAACATCGACTTCTCCGAAGCCTACGAGCGTTCCATCGAGGAGCGGATGAAAGCCGAGGTGGCGATCCAGACCCGCCAGCAGAACCTCGCCACCGAGCAGGTGCAGGCGCAGATCCAGGTGACCCAGGCGCAGGCCGAGGCCGATTCCAAGCTGGCCCAGGCCAAGGCCGATGCCGAAGCGACCCGCCTGCGTGGCCAGGCCGAGGCCGACGCCATCCGCGCCAAGGCGGAGGCGCTGGCGCAGAACCAGAACCTGATCGAGCTGACCAAGGCCGAGCGCTGGGACGGCAAGCTGCCGGAGACCATGATTCCGGGCACCGCGCTGCCGTTCATCGACGCCAGTCGCCCGCGCCAGCAGTGACCTGAACCCCAGGGATGGCCCGCGGGCCATCCCTGCGCTGCGCTCTAGACGGCCCGGGGCAGCGGTGCGAACAGCGCGTCGATATCCGCGTCGTCCAGCTGCCAGTCGGTGGCGCTGCCTTCGAGGATGCCGGCGGCCAGGGCGGCCTTGTCGCGCTGCAGCAACTGGATCTTCTCTTCCACCGTGCCGCGGGCGATCAGCTTGTAGACGAACACCGGCTTGTCCTGGCCGATGCGGTAGGCGCGGTCGCTGGCCTGGTTCTCGGCGGCCGGGTTCCACCAGGGGTCGTAGTGGATCACCGTATCGGCGGCGGTGAGGTTCAGGCCGACGCCGCCGGCCTTCAGGCTGATCAGGAACAACGGCACGCGGCCTTCCTGGAAATCCTTCACCGGCGCACGGCGGTCACGGGTATCACCGGTCAGCAGGGCGTACTCCAGGTTGCGCTCGGCCAGCGCCTCGCCGATCAGCGCGAGCATCGAGGTGAACTGCGAGAACACCAGCACGCGGCGGCCTTCGGCGAGCAGCTCTTCGAGCATGTCCAGCAGGTAGACCAGCTTGCCCGAGGTCACCGCGCGCGCCGACTTGCCGGTGGGCGGCGGGGCGTCCTTGTTCACCAGGCGGATGTCGCAGCAGACCTGGCGCAGCTTGAGCAGCGCCTCGAGGATGATGATGCGGCTGCGCGCCAGGCCACGGCGGGCGATCTCGTCGCGGACCTTGCGGTCCAGCGCCAGGCGCACCGTTTCGTAGAGGTCGCGCTGCGCCTCGCTGAGTTCTATGTGCTGGATGAATTCGCTCTTGGGCGGCAGCTCCGAGGCCACCTGTTCCTTGGTGCGGCGCAGCAGGAACGGGCGGATGCGCGCGGCCAGGTGCGCCAGGCGACCCTGGTCGCCATGCCGCTCGATGGGCGTGCGGTAGTCCGTGGCGAACTGGCGGGCGTCGCCCAGCCAGCCGGGCAGCAGGAAGTGGAACAGCGACCACAACTCGCCCAGGTGATTTTCCAGCGGCGTGCCGGTCAGGCACAGGCGATGGCGTGCCCGCAGATGCCGCGCGGACTGGGCTGCCTTGGTGCTGGCGTTCTTGATGTTCTGCGCCTCGTCGAGGATCAGCAGGTGGTACTCGTGCTGGGCGAGCTTCTCGGCATCGCGGGGCAGCAGGGCGTAGGTGGTGAGGATCAGGTCGTGCTCGGCGATCTTCGCGAAGGCTTTGCGCCGGCCGGCGCCGTGCAGGGCGAGCACGCGCAGCTGGGGGGTGAAGCGCTCGGCCTCGTCCAGCCAGTTGGGGATCAGGCTGGTGGGCATGATCACCAGCGCCGGGCTGGTCAGGCGTCCGGCCTGTTTTTCCAGCAGCACGTGGGCGAGGGACTGCAGCGTCTTGCCCAGGCCCATGTCGTCGGCGAGGATGCCGCTGGCGCCGACTTCGCGCAGGGTCTGCATCCAGCTCAGGCCTTCGTGCTGGTAGGCGCGCATCTCGGCGTTGAGGCCGGCGGGAATCACCGCCGGCTGGGCGCGGTAGTCACGCAGGCGGTGGGCGATCTCGCGCAGCTGTTCGCCGCCCTGCCAGGTCAGCGGCAGTTCTTCCAGCTCGGTCAGCCGCGCGGCGTCCGGCGCGCCCATGCGCAGGCGGCGCACTGGCGGCTGTTCGCCGATGTAGAACTCCGAGAGTGTGCCCAGCAGCGGTTTGAGCTTGCCGAACGGCAGGGACACGCGCAGCGGACGATCGGAGGCGGTCTGCCAGGTATGGATCGGGTTGCGCCCGGCATCCAGGCGCAGCACCAGTTGCTCATCGTCGGGATGGCGGGCGAGGGCGGCCGGGTCGAGCAGCGCCGGCATGCGCCGGATCAGTTCGATCAGCGCCGGCAGCAGGCTGATGCGCCGGCCTTCCACCTCGATGCCCAGCTCCAGGTCGAACCACTGGCGGTCGTCGGTCTCCTCGATCTCGGCGTACCAGTTCTCCACCGGCGTGAGGTCGAAGACGAACTCGGCGCGGATGTCGATTTCCCAGCCCTGTTCGCGCAGCCGTGGCAGGCCTGCGCGCATGAACTCCTGCCAGGCGCTGTCGTCGGGCAGTTCGAACATTTCCCCGGCGCTGTCTTCCAGTGCGTCGCTGCGGCGCATCGCCGGCTTGAAGCCGAGCTCGCGCAGCTCCAGGCGCCAGGCCTGTTCCTGCTCCAGCTGGCGGCTGACGCGGACGATGCGGTCATCGCGGAATACCCGGATCTCGCGGCCCGAGCGTGGGGTGACGCTGCCCGAGACGGGCATGTCGGCATACAGGAAGGCCAGGGCGGCGCGGTGCCGGGAGATGTTCTGCATGCGCCCGCTGCGCAGGTCGAAGCCGCTGTGCACGTGGCTGCCCAGGGTCAGCCGTGGCCGCGGCGCGAGTTCGTCGCGCGCCACGGCAAGCTGTGGAGATTCGGCGGGTGGCTTCATCCGAGTGTCCTTCCGGCAGTCCAGCCGAGTACGCAAACGCCCGATGATACCGCGATTTTTCTCGGGCGGGACGCGGAAGGAAACCGGCGGTCAGCGGGCGAAGCGTTTCGCTCCGGCGACGCAAAGGACGACCGCGACTGTGGCGCCGGCCATCAGCGGACTGATCTGTTCGTGCAGCAGCAGGCCGGCCAGCGCCAGGCCGAAGAACGGCTGCAGCAATTGCAGCTGGCCGACCGCGGCGATGCCGCCGGTGGCCAGGCCGTGGTACCAGAAGAAGAAACCGATCAGCATGCTGAACAGCGACACGTAGCCCAGGCTCAGCCAGGCCGGCCAGCTGGCGCCGGCGAAGGTCGCCGGCTGGGTGTACCAGGCCAGCGGCAGCATCAGCGGCAGGGACAGCACCAGCACCCAGCAGATCACCTGCCAACTGCCCAGATGACGGGCGATGCGTCCGCCTTCGGCGTAGCCCAGGCCGCAGACGGCCACCGCGGCGAGCATCAGCAGGTCGCCGGTGAAGTTGCCCGCGCCGCTTTGCGACAGGGCGAAACCGGCCACCACCGTGCTGCCCAGCAGCGAGCAGATCCAGAACGCCGGGCGCGGCTGCTCGCCGGCGCGCAGCACGCCGAACAGCGCGGTGGCCAGCGGCAGCAGGCCGACGAAGACGATGGCGTGGGCCGAGTTGACGTGCTTGAGCGCCAGCGCGGTGAGCAGCGGGAAGCCCACGACGACGCCGCCAGCGACTATCAGCAGGGGGATCAGGTCCTGGCGCGCCGGCAGCTTCTGCCGCAGCAGGACCAGGATCGCCGCCGCCAGCAGGCCGGCGATGCTGGCGCGGGCCAGGGTGAGAAAGGTCGGGTCGAAGTCGGCCACCGCCACGCGAGTCGCCGGCAGCGAGCCGCTGAAGATCAGCACGCCGAGAAAGCCGCTGAGCCAGCCGCCGAGGTTGCTGTGGCTGGCGAGGGTTTGAGAGTTGTTCATGGTCGGGCATCCAGCAGGGGAGCGAGCTTCGAGGATGCGCGCGAGTCCGCCGAGCGGCCAGTGACAGAAAGGTACAATTTGCACAAACTGTCCGTAAATTATCTCGGTACACATTCTCTTCAGGGCAGTCGAGGGCTGGCATGGGCAGACCAAGGAGCACCCGAGTCGATGCGGTCATGCAGCACGTGCACGAGCGCCTGGCGGCTCGTGCACTGGTGCCGGGTGAGCGGCTGCCGTCGATTCGCCAGTTGGCCGAACAACTGGAAGTGTCCAAGACCACGGTCGTCGAAGCCTACGATCGCCTGGCCGCCGATGGTGTGATCGCTGCGCGACGGGGCTCGGGTTTCTACGTCGCCGGCCATGCGCCGCCGCTGTCGCTGGCAGACGTCGGCCCGACGCTGGACCGCAGCATCGATCCGCTGTGGATATCCCGGCAATCCCTGGAGGCCGCCGAGACCTCGCTCAAGCCCGGCTGTGGCTGGCTGCCGCCGTCCTGGCTGCCGGAGGACGAACTGCGCCGCGCGCTGCGGCAGATCGCCCGTGCGCCGCAATCCGGTTTGCTGGAATACGGACGTCCCTATGGTCATTCCGGTTTGCGCGAACAGCTGGCGCGGCGGCTGGCGGACTATGGTGTGCCGGTCGGCCCGCAACAGGTGGTGCTCACCGATAACGGTACCCAGGCCATCGACCTGGTCTGCCGCTTCCTGCTGGAGCCGGGCGACTGCGTGCTGGTGGACGACCCCGGCTATTTCAACTTCCAGGCTCTGCTGCGTGCGCATCGCGTGCAGGTGGTGGGCGTGCCCTACACGCCGAACGGGCCGGACGTCGTCGCCATGGCGAGCCTGCTGGAGCAGCACCGGCCGCGCCTGTACATCACCAACTCGGCCTTCCATAACCCCACTGGCGCGGTGCTCTCGCCGCTGATCGCCCATCGCCTGTTGAAGCTGGCCGAGGCCCACGACCTGCTGATCGTCGAGGACGATATCTTCGGCGACTTCGAGCACGAGAGTGCGCCGCGGCTGTCGGCCTTCGACGGGCTGGAGCGGGTGATCCAGGTCGGCAGCTTCTCCAAGACCCTGTCGGCCTCGGTGCGTTGCGGCTACATCGCTACCCAGCCGCAGTGGTGCGAGCGCCTGGTGGACCTGAAGCTGGCCACCAGCTTCGGCAACAGCCCGTTCAGCGCCGAGATGCTCTACGAGCTGCTGCGCAAGGGCAGCTACCGCCGCCACCTGGACAGCCTGCGCGGGCGCCTGGCCGACGCCATGGGCGAGACGTTGCAGCGCCTGCGCGCGCTGGATATCCAGCCCTGGCTGGAGCCGCGCGGCGGTCTGTTCGTCTGGGCCCGCTTGCCCGGCGGGCTGGACGCCGCCGAGGTGTCGCGTGCCGCGTTGGCGGACAACCTGGTACTGGCGCCGGGCAATGTGTTCAGCCTGAGCCAGAGCGCCGGTGGCTTCCTGCGCTTCAACGTCGCCCAGTGCCTGTCGCCGCGGGTCTTCGAGGGGCTGGAGCGGGCGATGCAGCAGGCGCGGGATAGCTGACAGAAAATATTTTCAGCTTGGTCTGCAGGTTTTGATTCGTCGTACGGCCTCTGTGCAGTCCCGCTTCTTTGCACAAGGAAATTCCATGCCTGCCGCCCCCTCCGCACGCCTGCGCCCGCTGGCCAGCGCCCTGCGCATCGCCGCCCTCGGCCTGGCCGCCAGCCTGCCGCTGCTGCCCTGTTCCTCCGCCATCGCCGCGTCGGCCGCGGAGCATTTCAGCGTGCCGGCCGGCAGCCTGGAAGAGGCCTTGAACGCCTACGCGCGCCAGGCCGGCGTGCTGTTGACCTTCGACCCGGCGCTGCCCCGCAACCTGCGCAGCAATGGCCTGAGCGGTGACTACTCGGTGGACTCGGGTTTCGCCGTGCTGCTCTCCGGTAGCGGCCTGTCGGCCGAGTCCAGCGCCGATGGCAGCTATCGCCTGGCGCCCAGCGCCACCGAGGGCGCACTGGAGATGAAGGCGCAGACCATCACCGGGCTGGCCGAGGAAGACCCCAGGGGACCGGTGCGGGGCTACGTGGCCAGGCGCAGCGTCACCGCGACCAAGACCGACACGCCGATCCACGAGACGCCGCAGTCGATCTCGGTGGTGACCCGCGACCGCATGGAAGCCCAGGGCGTGCAGTCGGTGAACGAAGCGCTGCGCTACACGCCGGGCGTCTCGTCGTATGGCTCGAACAACCGTTCCGACTGGTACACCGTGATCCGCGGCTTCTCACCGACCACCTACCAGGACGGCCTGCAGCTGCCCAACACCATCAACCTCGCCAGCTGGATGGTCGACCCTTACATGCTGGAGCGCGTCGAGGTGCTCCGTGGCCCGGCTGGTGTGCTCTATGGCCAGGGCGATCCGGGCGGGGTGATCAACCAGGTCTCGAAGCGTCCGAGCAGCGTCGCCAGCCATGAAATCCAGGTGCAGTACGGCACCGACGCGCGCAAGCAACTGGGGATCGACAGCACCGGGCCGCTGGACGAGGCGGGCGTGTGGAGCTACCGCGTGGTGATGGTCGGCCACGAAGGCGATATCCGCGATACGCCCTGGGAGGACAAGCGCCTGGCGTTGGCGCCGTCGCTGACCTGGCAGCCGGATGAGGATACCCACCTGACCGTCATGGCGAATTACCTGAAGGACGACACCAATGCCCAGGACAACTTCCTGCCGGCCAACGGTGCCCTGAACCGCAGTACCTACGGCAGGATCCACCGCGACTACTTCACCGGCGATGAACACTTCTCCAAGTACGAGAAAACCCAGTACGGCCTCGGCTACGAATTCGAGACCCGCCTGAACGATGTCTGGCAGGTGCGTCAGAACCTGCGCTACGCCCATCTCGATCTGAACGACAATATGGTCTACGGCGCCGGCACCACCGGTTACTGGGGCATGGACGGTGGCGATGAGCGCACCCTGTTGCGCTTCGCCGGGATCGAGAATCCCAAGTACGAGCGCTGGACCCTGGACAACCAGGCCCAGGCCGACTTCAGCACCGGCTGGCTGCGCCACACCCTGCTGCTGGGCCTGGACTGGCAACGGCAGAAGACCGAGGACCCGCAGGCCTACATCCTGACCACGCCGCTGGACCTCTACGGCGGCCCGTCCTACGGACCTGTGGATAAGTCTGCCTTCACCGCCGACGACTGGACATACACCGACCAGACCCAGCGTCAGACCGGCGTGTACCTGCAGGACCAGCTGCACTTCGACGAGCACTGGGTGCTGTCCCTGGGCGGGCGTTATGACTGGGCCAGCTCGACCACCGACAACAGCAGCACCTCCGGCGACACCCACGCCAGCCAGAAGGACGAAGCCTTCAGCGGCCGGGTCGGGCTGGTCTACCTGGCCGATAACGGCCTGGCGCCGTACTTCAGCTACAGCGAGGGCTTCACGCCCAACGCCGGCACCGACTACGCGGGCAAGCCGTTCGATCCGACCAGGGCCAAGCAGTACGAAGTCGGCGTGAAGTTCCAGCCCAAGGGCTCGGACAGTTCGGTGACCGCCGCGGTCTTCGAGATCACCCAGCGCGACGTGCTGACCCTCGATCCGGACCCGACCCATCCCAACAGCAGCGTGCAGACCGGCGAGGTGCGTTCCCGCGGCCTGGAGCTGGAGGGTGTAGCGAGCCTGAGCGACGAGCTGAACCTGATCGCCACCTACACCTACCAGGACGTGAAGATCACCCAGGCCAACGACGACAGCGATGGCAAGACCCCGATCAGCATTCCCACGCCGCGCAACCTGGCCTCGCTGTGGGCCGACTACACCCTGCGTGATGGTGAGCTGAAAGGTTTCGGCTTCGGTGGCGGCGTGCGCTACAACGGCCGCAACCCCGGCGCGCCGGACAACTCACTGAACGTGCCCAGCTACACGCTGCTCGATGCCGCCGTGCACTACCAGACCGGCCCCTGGCGCTTCGCCGTCAACGCCAACAACCTTACCGACCGCGAGTACATCGCCGGATGCTACGACGCTACCCGTTGCATCTATGGCAATGGCCGTGTCGTCACAGGGACGGCGACCTATCGCTGGTAGGACAAGCCCCTGCGAATGGTCCGCCTGGCGATACCGCTGGGGCGGTAATTGAACATTCGTACAGTTCGCTCGGAAGATTATCCCTTCACGGTCGAAAGCGGAGGCTGAAACGAAGGCAGGCGAAGCCCTAGCATTAACGTTTCAGCACTCCGGGCCATCGGTGTTCGGAGCAGATCAACCGCCACAAGAACAAAAGGGGGTTCCATGGCCGAGCCATGCCAGCTGTACCTGAGAGTTGCCATTAGCCGTTCCCGGCTCGAAGCGTTCCTGCAGAAGGAGGCGGGCTCGGCAGGGGGCTTCATCGACCTGGAGCAATGGGTGGACGGCGACCGGCGTCGGCGCGGCGACATGACCTGGAGCGAGCTGTGCGAGTTGGGCCAGGGCACCACCGCGGCCGCCTGGATCGCCGGCTGGGGCCGGCACCGGCGCTCCCCGGCTTTCAACCACTACGATGATGCGACCCAGACCTGGAGCCTGGGCGTGCTGGAGTTCCCCGAAAGCCCGGAGTGGATAGTCGGCGCGATCAACGTCCTGCGGCGTATCGCCTATTTCAAGGACCGGCCCGGTACCGACTACCTGCTGTTCTTCGAGTACCTGTTCGGCAAGGGCCAGGTAGTGGCGGCGGTGGAGCTGACCGCCGGTTGCTCACGCATCCTCCGGGAGCAGCCGCCGGATCGTCTCACTGCCGAGGCCAACCTGATGATGAATCACCTGCTGCGCGCCATGGATGTGACCCCGACCTACGCCGTACAGCGGATTTCCGACACAGATACTCACAAACGACGCTGCTGAATTCTTTCAATTGAGAAGCAATATCATATAATTCCGCTTTTCAATCGCGCGCCCAGGCAGGACCTGGGCCGCTTCGCCAGGATTCATCCGCATGTGCGCCTCCCCGCACCCGCTCCAGCCGAGACCCGCCGCATGACCACCAGCCAAGCCGGCGCCGTGACTGCCCGTATCCTCAGTGCCGTGGTGGGTGGCTACGCCCTGGCCTACGCGGCCACCGCCTTCCTCAGCGTCTACCTGCCGATGTCGCGGCCCGATCGCGTCTCGCTCTCCAGCCTGGCCTGCTTCATCGTCTGGGTTGCGGCGATCCTCTATGCCTTCGGCGCGAAGAGCCCCTGGCGCGCGGTCTGGCTGCCGGCGGTGCTGAGCGTCGTGCTGGCGGCCGCGGCCTTCCTGCCCGGCAGTTACGGGGCGCGCCCATGAGCCTGCGCCAGTCGATGTCCGGCCTGCATACCTGGAGCGGGTTGCTGGTCAGCTGGATCCTCTTCGTCGTGCTGTTCTCCGGCACCGTCGCGGTGTTCGACAAGGAACTCACCCGCTGGATGATGCCGCAGCTGCACAAGCTGGAAGAGGTCAGGGTCGACGCCGACCAGATCCGCCAGTTGCTCGTTGAGCGTGCGCCCAAGGCCCATGGTTACTGGATGCACCCGCCCACCGAGCGCATGCCTTACTGGACCGCTGGCTGGGAGCCGGCGGACTTCAGCGCGTTCCAGTCCTTGCTGGTGGACGCACAGAGCGGCGAGGTGCTGCCCAAAACCGTCGGCGGCAACTTCTTCTTCGAGCTGCACTACGAACTGCACGGCGGCCTTCTCGGCCTCTACGTGGTCGGCATTGCCGGCGTGTTCATGCTGGTGGCGCTGGTCAGCGGAGTGATCGTGCACCGGCGCATCTTCAAGGACTTCTTCACCCTGCGGCCGAAGGCGGCGAAGCAGCGTGCCTGGCTCGACGCGCACAACGTGCTGGGCGTGCTCGGCCTGCCGTTCCACCTGCTGATGGCCTACACGGGCCTGGCGATCTTCATCACCTTCTACATGACCGCCGGCATCAAGGTGGCCTACAAGAACGACATGGAGCATTTCTTCCATGACGTGCAGGGCGCCTTCGAGCGCGAAGCGCTGGGCAAGCCGGCCAAGGCCAGCAAGTCCATCGACAACATGATCCTCAAGGCCCGAGAAGCCTGGGGCGACGACAGCCAGGTGGGCTGGATCAGCATCGAGAACCCCGGCGACGCGGCGGCGATGGTGCAGATCCGCAAGGCCGTGGACAAGGGCATGGTCAACGACCAGCGCACCGTTTCCTTCGACTCCGGCAGTGGCGCGCTGATCCACCAGCAGAAGCCCTACAGGCCGGGCTACAAGACCTACGCCTGGCTGACCGGCCTGCACATGGCGCAGTTCGGCAACGACCTGCTGCGGGTGATGTACTTCGTGCTCGGCCTGGTGGGCTGCGTGATGGTGTTCGGCGGCCTGCAGGTCTGGGTCAGCAAGCGCGAGACCCGTGGCCACCGTGGCGTGGCGCTGGTGCGCACGCTCAATGGCGCGGTCTGCGGCGGATTGCCGATTGCCTCCCTCGGCCTGCTGGCGGCCTCGCGCCTGCTGCCGGCCGACCTGCTCCAGCGTACCCGCTGGGAAGCCACGGCCTTCGTGGTGATCTGGCTGCTGGCGCTGGCCCACGCGCTGCTGCGTCGTGGCAGCCGTGCCATGGCCCGCGAGCAGTTCGTCGCGCTGGCGGCGCTGGCTTTGCTGCTGCCGGTGCTGAGCCTGTTCGGCCCTGAGCCCGGGCGCATCACCACGCATTTCGCCAATGGCGACTGGATGATGGCCGGTATCGACCTGGGCCTGCTGTTTATCGGCGGCTGCTGCGCCTTCCTCGGCTGGCGCCTGGGCCAGGTGCGCGGCGAACCGGTGCGCGCACGCCGTGCACCGAAAGAGGAGTACGCCTGATGCTGCTGGTGTTCGGTCTCAACCTGCTGGCGCTGGCGGCGGCCTGCCTTTCCCTTTCACGCCATCACCGAGACCTGTTCGGCAGCGCGCCGTCGCCGTCACGCGTACGCCTGCTGCGCATCGCTGCGCTGGTGGATGGCGCGTTGGCGCTGGCTTACGCGATCCATGTCATCGGTGTCGAGCTGGGCATCGTCTACTGGGCGTGCCTGCTGATGATTGCCGGCGCGACGCTGGTCCTGCTGCTGGCCTGGCGGCCGCGCTGGGCGTTGCCGACGGCGGCGGCGATGCCGGTGATTGGTGGGGTACTGGCGGTGCTGGGCTGAGATTTTTTGTAGGAGCGAGCTTGCTCGCGAATCGTCCTTGGTTGCGGGTTGCGGTTTTTGTAGGAGCGGACTTTGTCCGCGATGTGTTTGCCTCGCGCAGGGTTTCCCGCGTCGCTTCGGTGCGCGCGCGGACTCCGTGTTTCGCCCCCTCGGGCGACCTCCTTTGGCAAACGCCCCAAAGGAGGCAAAGGTCTTGCCCCAATCATCCGGTTTTTCGCTTAGGCGAAAAATTCCCTCGTTGAAGCGCAGTTTCAGGGGCCCGCGCTGACGGGCCATCCCTGGCCCGACAGCGCTCTCGCGACATCCATGTCGCTCAACCCCTGAAACTGCGCTTCAACGAGGCCTCCTGAACGGGGCGTTCGGAGTTTGCGGACGTTGCGCTGGAAGTCTCACAAAGCCAGAGCCATAGCCTGAGCCGGGGGCTGGGGGCTGGGGGCTGGGGGCATTGGGATATTCGGCTCTTCGTAGGAGCAAGCTTGCTCGCGAACCATTCCCGCGCCGGCGTATCAGCTTTTCGTAGGAGCGGACTTTGTCCGCGATCGGAACTTCCATCCACGCGAAACCCACGGCGAAGCACAAACGTAGGACGGCGTGGAGCGCAGCGATACCCATCGATTCCGTGCACCGGCAGCATGGGCATGGAAGGTTTTCTGCGGGGAGGGCGGCAGGGGGCAGTTCGCGAGCAAGCCCGATCCTACCTAATGAGCCTCCCGACCTGACCCTTATTCCTCGAACGCCTGCCGGTACTCCCCTGGCGTGCCGCCCACCACCGAGCGGAAGCGGTTGGCGAAGTGGCTGGCGCTGGAGAAGCCGCAGGCCAGGGCGACCTGGCTCAGCGGTTGGCGGGTGTCGCGCAGCAGGCGTTGCGCCAGGGCCACGCGGCGGGCGAGGACGTACTGGTGCGGCGGCATGCCGAAGCTTTCGCGGAACATCCGCGCGAAGTGGTATTCCGACAGTGCCGTCTGCATCGCCAGTTCGCCCAGGGACAGCGGCTGGTCCAGGCGTTGCTCGATGTAGTCGGCCACCCGGCGGCGCATTGCCGGCGCCAGCCCGCCTTTCAGGCGTAGTCCTTCGCGCATGCCGACCTGGTTGAGCAGCAGGTGATCGATCAGATCGTGGGCCAGGGTGCTGGTGCGGATGCGTTCGCCCGGTTCGTGCCAGTCCAGCTTCACCAGTTGACGGAAGCGCGCGGCCTGCTGTGGGTCGTCGAGGAAGGTGCGTTCTTGCAACTGCAGTTCGCGTGGCTCGCGGTCGAGCAGACGGATGCAGCCCAGGGCGAACTGTTCCTGGCCGATGTACAGGTGGGCCAGGCGAATGTCGCCGTTGACGATCCACGCCGACTCGGCGCCGGCCGGCATCACGCAGAGCTTGTCCGGCGCGCCGGTGGTGCCAGGGGCGCCACGGCGGAAGGTGCCGGTGCCGTCGTTCAGGTAGCAGGACAGCGTGTGATGGCTGGGCGCATGGTAATCGCGGGCGTCGTGGCTGTTGCTCCAGATCGCCGCGGACAGCCCGTCGCCCAGCTCGGCACAACGCTCCAGGCGGGCGTTGGGCGAGGCGTTCATCGACTGAAAGACTTCGAGCTGCGAAATGGCTGACATGAGTGTTCCTCTGTTGCCTTCACTCTACCCGCGCGGGCGCGCCTTGCCAGCCCGGTTGTCGCAATAAGCGCAAGAATCTGCAAGCCGGCGCCGGGGCAGGGCGGGAGACTGTTTCCCCAGCAATCCGGAGTCCGCCATGAACCTCTCGCTCTACCTGCTCACCGTGCTCATCTGGGGCACCACCTGGATCGCCATCAAGCTGCAGGTCGGCGTGGTCGCCATTCCGTTGTCCATCGCTTATCGCTTCAGCCTGGCGGCGCTGGTGCTGTTCGCCATCCTGCTGCTCTCGCGGCGCCTGCAACCGCTGGGGCGGCGCGGCCAGGCCATCTGCTTTGCCCAGGGCCTGTGCCTGTGCCTGTTCTGCGTGAACTTCCTGTGCTTCTACACCGCCAGCCAGTGGATCCCCAGCGGGCTGGTGGCCGTGGTGTTCTCCACGGCGACGCTGTGGAATGCGCTGAATGCGCGGATTTTCTTCGGCCAGCGCATTGCACCCAACGTGCTGGGCGGTGGCGCGTTCGGCCTGGCGGGGCTGGCGCTGCTGTTCTGGCCCGAGCTGTCCGGGCACCAGGCGACGCGGGAAACCTTCTACGGCCTGGGCCTGGCGCTGCTGGGGACGCTGTGTTTCTCGGCGGGGAATCTGTTGTCGAGCCTGCAACAGAAGGCCGGGCTGCGGCCGCTGTCGACCAACGCCTGGGGCATGCTCTACGGCTCGCTGATCCTGCTGGCGATCTGTCTGGTGCAGGGCGTGCCGCTGACTTTCGATAGCAGCGCGCAGTACGTCTGGTCGCTGCTGTACCTGGCGATTCCCGGCTCGGTGATCGGCTTCACCGCCTACCTGACCCTGGTCGGGCGCATGGGGCCGGAGCGCGCCGCCTACTGCACCGTGCTGTTCCCGGTGGTGGCGCTGAATGTCTCGGCCTTCGCCGAAGGTTACCAGTGGAGCCTGCCGGCCCTGGCCGGGTTGGGGCTGGTGATGGTGGGCAACGTGCTGGTGTTTCGCAAACCCAAGCCAGTTTTGCAGCCGGTGAGGGCGTGAGCCGTAGGATGGGTGGAGCTTGCGATACCCATCAACGGTGCCTGCACGCTGATCGATGGGTATCGCTTCGCTCCACGCCATCCTACGAGAAGCAGCTCGCCTTCAGCGCGTAGGGTGCATAACGCGTCAGCGTTATCCGCCGCCTGGGTGCCGGCGGATAACCTGCTCCAGGTTATGCGCCCTACAAGGTGGCCGCACGCTCGGGGTTAATGGCCTTTGTAGGAGCGCTTAGCGTCGCCAGGCTTGCGGGTTGACCAGGTTCTTCGGTTGCTCGCCACGCAGGGCGGCTTCGAAGTTGTCCAGCGCGCACTCGGCCATGGCCTGGCGGGTTTCATGGGTGGCCGAGCCGATGTGCGGCAGGGTCACCGCGTTGGGCAGGGCGAACAGTGGCGACTCGGCCAGCGGTTCCTTCTCGTAGACGTCCAGGCCGGCGGCGAGGATGCGTTTCTCCTGCAGTGCTTCCACCAGCGCGGCTTCGTCGATCACCTGGCCACGGGCGATGTTCACCAGGATGGCGCTGGGCTTCATCAGCTCCAGCTCGCGCTTGCCGATCAGTTGGCGGGTCTTGTCCGACAGCGGCACCACCACGCAGACGAAGTCCGCCTCGCCCAGCAGCTCATCGAAGCCGCAGAAGCGCGCGCCCAGTTCCTGTTCCAGCTCCGGCTTGCGGCTGTTGCCGTGGTAGAGCACGTCCATGTTGAAGCCGAAACGGCCACGGCGGGCGATGGCCGCGCCGATGCGGCCCAGGCCGAGGATGCCGAGCTTCTTGCCGTGCACGTCGACGCCGAAATGCTGGGCATCCACGGTGCGCTTCCACTGGCCGGCCTTGGTCCAGGCGTCCAGCTCGGCGGTGCGCCGGGCGGCGGCCATGATCAGGGCGAAGCCGAGATCGGCGGTGGTCTCGGTCAGCACGTCCGGCGTGTTGGTCAGCGGGATGTCGCGCTGGTTCAGGTAGTTCAAGTCGTAGTTGTCATAGCCCACCGAGACGCTGGAGATGACTTCCAGCTGCGTGGCCTGGGCCAACTGTTTTTCGCCCAGCGGGCGGCCGACGCCGATCATGCCGTGGGTGGTCGGCAGCGCAGCGGCCAGCTGCGCGTCGACGTCGCCCTGCTTGGGGTCGAGCACGGTGACGTTGAACTGGCTGCGCAGGCGGTCGAGGTGTTCCGCGGCAAGGCGGCTGAAGACGAAGACGTTCTTTTTCATGGCTCTCGGACGGCTGGGAGGCGGGAGGGGCTTAACCCTACCATTGCCGGGCCAGAGCGGCGCAAGGCCTGCGTGCGCGGCGGGCGGTTATCGAACGTGGCTCTTCGCAGGAGCGAGGGGGCGCCCAGCTCTTGCTCGCGAATCGCATATTGCCGAAGCAGCCGGGAAATCTGTTCGCGAGCAAGCTCGCTCCTACAGGCGCAGGATAGGTCGGAGCTGGGAAGGAGATGGGTTCGCGGGCAAGCTCGCTGAACACCGGGGTAGGGAGTTACACAGTGAGCTTGCCCGCGAAACACGGCGAAAAGGTCGGTCAGGGTCCCACATCAGCGAGCCCGGCGCCATCGGCCTGGAGCACACCGGGAAGATTCTCGCGCAGGTACGCGACCCAGGTCTTGATCTTGGCGTCCAGGTACTGGCGCGACGGATACAGCGCGTAGACGTTGAGTATCTGCAGCTTGTAGTGCGGCAGCACGCGCACCAGCGAGCCGTCGCGCAGGCCGTCGATGGCCGAGTAGACCGGCAGGGCGCTGATACCCATGCCCGAGCCGATGGCCTCGGTCATCGCATCGCCAACGTTCACCTGGAAGGGCGAGGGGCCCAGGGTGATCATTTCCTGGCCGTTGGGGCCGTCGAACAGCCACTTGTCCAGCGGCAGCACCGGGCTGATCAGGCGCAGGCAATCGTGCTCCATCAGCTCGGTCGGGGTTTTCGGCGTGCCGCGCCGGGCCAGGTAGTCGGGCGAGGCGCAGAGGATGCTGTAGGTCTCGCCGATGCGCTGGGACACCAGGCCCGAGTCGGGCAGCTCGGAGGCCACCACGATGGCCACGTCGAAGCCTTCGTCGAGCAGGTCCGGCACGCGGTTGGCCATGGTCAGCTCGAAGGTCACGTCCGGGTGCAACTGGCGGTAGTTGGCGATGGCGCGGATCACGTAGTGCTGGCCGATGCCGGTCATCGAGTGCACGCGCAGGCGCCCGGCGGGGCGGGCGTGGGCGTCGCTGGCCTCTGCTTCGGCTTCCTCGACGTAGGCGAGGATCTGCTCGCAGCGCAGCAGGTAGCGCTGGCCGGCCTCGGTGAGAGCGATGCGGCGGGTGGTGCGGTTGAGCAGGCGCGTGCGCAGGTGCGATTCCAGGTTGGCGACCGCGCGGGATACGTAGGCGGTGGTGGTGTTCAACTGCTGTGCGGCGGCGGTGAAACTGCCGGTTTCCGCGACACAGGCGAACGCACGCATGGTCTGCAGTGTGTCCATTGGGGCCTCGACGGTGGGGCTCTGTCTCGAACGGCGAAGGGTTACGGTGTCGCCGGCGGCATGTCCTTGATCGGCGGCAATGCGCGGAGCAGAGCGGGGGCGGCCTATTGTCACATGGATGGCGACACACATTGTTTCATTATCGGTAATAAACAATCACAAATCAGCCGGCTTATCCGTTCCCTTCCCCGTCCCTAGAATTCAATCGCCGCCATTGGCTTTGCCGGCATCTCCACGCTTAAAAGCCCCACGCTGAAAAGCTAGACCACTTCCAGGACCTCCACCGTGTCGCGTCACCTCGTGAAAGGACTGACGTTCGTCGGCTCCTTTGTCATTTTTTCAACAATCGCCGGATGTATCAGCACCCACGGCATCGCCCCGCAGGAACAACGCCTGGGCAGTACCGAGCTGGCCACCGACGCCGCCATCGCGCACGCCAACCAGGAAGCGGGCTGGCCGGCCGAGCAGTGGTGGCGCGCCTATGGCGATCCGCAGTTGAATGCCTGGGTGCAGACCGCGCTGGAGGGCAGCCCGACCCTGGCTCAGGCCGAGGCGCGGGTGCGCATGGCCCTGGCCATGGCCGGCGTCGCCGAGTCCGCCGAGGCCCCGCAGATCAGCGGCGACGCCTCGCTGACCCGCCATCGCTGGCCGACTGACTACTTCTACGGCCCGGGCGACCTGGCCGACACCACCACCTGGAACAACAACGCCTCCATCGGCCTGGGCTATTCGCTCGACCTCTGGGGCCGCGAGCGCAGCAACACCGAGCGCTACCTGGACATCGCCAAGATGACCGCCGCCGAGGCGCGCGTCGCCCAGCTGGAGCTGGAGAGCAACATCGTCCGCGCCTACATTCAGCTGTCGCTGCAATACGCCAAGCTGGACATCGGCCAGGCCATGCTCAAGCAGCAGCAGGGCATCCTCGCCCTGGCCCAGCGCCGCCTCGAGGGCGGCATCGGTACCCATTTCGAAGTCAGCCAGGCGGAAGTCCCGCTGCCGGAAACCGAACGCAAGATCGAAGCGGTGGACGAGGAAATCCAGCTGACCCGCAACCAGATCGCTGCCCTGGCCGGCAAGGGCCCGGGCGCCGGCGCCGCGATCCAGCGCCCGACCCTGAAGCTCGCTGCCGGACCCGGCCTGCCCAGCAAGCTGCCGATGGAACTGCTAGGCCATCGCCCGGACGTGGTCGCCAGCCGCTGGAAGGTCGCTGCCGAGGCCAAGGGCGTCGACGTCGCCCGCGCCGAGTTCTACCCCAACGTCGACCTGGTCGCGAGCATCGGCTACAGCGCGGTGGGTGGCGGCATGCTGGAATTCCTCAATGCCGAGAAATTCACCTATGGCGTCGGCCCGGCGATTTCCCTGCCGATCTTCGACGGCGGTCGCCGCCGTTCGCAGCTGAGCCAGGAATCCGCCGGCTATGACGCCGCCGTGGCGCAGTACAACCAGACGCTGATCAACGCCCTGAAAGGCATCTCCGACCAACTGATCCGCATGCACTCCATGCAGGTGCAGGAAGGCCTGGCCGCCAAGTCCGTGGCCTCCGCCCAGCGCACCTACGACATCGCCACCAAGGCCTACCGTGGCGGCCTGACCGACTACCTCAACGTGCTCAACGCGCAGTCCCGCCTGTTCCAGCAGCAGCTTGTAGAACAGCAGGTGCGCGCCGCACGCCTGGCCACCCATGCCGGCCTCGTCGTCGCCCTGGGCGGCGGCCTGATGGAAAAGCAGGAAGGCCCGAAAGAGACGAAGATGGTCCCCGAGACCGTCGAAGTCCGCGCGGCCAGCGAGCGCTGAGATGGCCGGCGATTCCTTCAACGGCAGCACCGCCACCCGCCAGCTGGCGCCGCTGGACGCCCTGCGCCGCGCGCTGCTGGAGTGGGGCCGCAGCGACGGCATCACCTGGATCTACATCGCCAAGGTGCTGCTCGCCGCACTGCTGACCCTGTGGCTGGCGATGCGCCTGGAACTGCCGCAGCCGAGCACGGCGACCATCACCGTGTTCATCGTCATGCAGCCACAGAGCGGCCAGGTGTTCGCCAAGAGCTTCTACCGGATTCTCGGCAGCGTGGTCGGGCTGACCGTGATGGTCGCGCTGATCGCCATCTTCGCCCAGCAGCGCGAGCTGTTCCTGCTGGTCTCGGCGCTGTGGATCGGCCTGTGCACCGTGGGTGCCGCGCGCTACCGCGACTTCCGTTCCTATGCCTGCGTGCTGGCCGGCTACACCGCCACGCTGATCGGCCTGCCCGCCACCCTGCACCCGGAAGCCGCGTTCATGTCGGCCATCTGGCGCGTGCTGGAAATCAGCCTGGGGATTCTCTGCTCCATGGTGGTCAGCGCCACGCTGTTCCCGCAGACCTCCAGCACCGCCATGCGCAGCGCGCTGTACCAGCGTTTCGGTGCCTTCGCCGGCTTCGTCCTGGACAACCTCGGCGGCGGCGAGCGGCCGAAATTCGAGGCCGCCAACGTCGCCTTCGCCTCCCAGGCCGTGGGCCTGGAGGCACTGCGCAGCGTCACCCGTTTCGAAGACCCGCACATGCGCCTGCGTTCGGGTCGTCTGTCGCGCCTGAACAACGAGTTCATGGTCCTCACCACCCGCTACCACGCGCTGCACCAACTGCTTTCGCGCCTGCGTGCGCAGGAAGCTGAAGCCGTGCTGCGCGCCCTGCAGCCGTGCCTGGACGAACTGGCCCAGGTGCTCGCCCCGTGGCGCGGCCAGTCGGTCACCGACCGTGATGCCGAACGCCTCGCCGCACAGCTGGAAAGCCACCGCACGCGGATGATGCAACGCATCCGCGCCGGCCGCGCGCAACTGCTGGACGAGCAGGACGAGCCCGCCGCGCTGCTGGACTACAACACTGCCGGCGAGCTGCTCTACCGCCTGGCCGACGACCTCTACAACTACGCCCTGACCCACGCCTCCCTGGCCGCGCACAAGCACGAGCGGGAGAACTGGAAGCACGGCTTCTCGCCCAAGGCCAACCTGGTCGCCTCGCTGGTGGCCGGCGGGCGTACCGCGCTGATGGTGCTGGTGTTCGGCCTCTTCTGGATCGAGACCGCCTGGCCCAGCGGCAGCACCTTCGTGCTCAACGCCGCCGCTGTCGCCGCGCTGGTGTCGGCCGCGCCGGACCCGGCGAAGATGGCCATGCAGATGGCCGTGGGCACCTTCTTCGCGGCCATCCTCGGCTTCTCGGAAACCTTCTTCGTGTTCCCGCACCTGGACGGCTTCGCCCTGCTGGCCTGCGCCCTGGCGCCGGTGTTCGCGGTGGGCGCGTTCTTCTCGATCAAGCCCAAGTACGCCGGCTACGGCCTGGGCCTGCTGGTGTTCTTCAGCTTCGGCGCGATCCCGGCGAACCTCACCGTCTACGATCCGGGCCGCATGCTCAACGAATACATCGCCCTGGTCATCTCGCAGAGCCTGGCCGCCGTGGTCGCCGCGGTGATCATGCCGCCCACCAGCGCCTGGCTGTGGCGCCGCCTGGAGAAGGACCTGCGCCTGCGCGTGGTGGAAGCCATCAGCGGCAAGCTCGACGGCCTCGTCTCGTCCTTCGAGAGCGGCACCCGCGACCTGCTCAACCAGGCCTACGGCGTTGCCGCCCGCAGCCCGCAGATGCAACGCCGCCTGCTGCGCTGGACCTTCGTGGTGCTGGAGATCGGCCACTCGATCATCGAACTGCGCGTCGAGCAGGAGAACCTGCCGGCCGATGCCTGCTACGCCGAATCGACGCCCTGGCGGCAGTCAATCCGCGCCATGGGCCGCGCGCTGATCCGCCTGTTCGTCAAACCCTGCGAGGCCAACCGCGAGCGCGCCCTGGCCGCCGTGGAGCAGGCCATCGACTGCGTGAAAACCACCGACGAGCCGCGCGCCCCAGACTTCGAAAGCTCGCCGCTGCGCCGCGTGCTCAGCTACCTGCACTTCATCCGCAGCAGCCTGCTCGACCCGCAGTCGCCGCTGCGCGATGGCGAAACCACTTCTGGAAGCTCGACCCATGTTGCCTGACCTGCCCCGCGAGATCGCCTTCCACGGGGTCTACATGCCGACCCTGACCCTGATGTTCCTCGTCGCCGCGCTGCTGTGCTGGGGCATCGACCGCGTCTTCGCCTCCATCGGCCTGTACCGCTACACCTGGCACCCGGCGCTGTTCCGCGTGTGCCTGTTCGCCTGCCTGTTCGGCGGCCTGTCTCTCACTATCTACAAGTAACGAGCGTGCACCCATGACTCTCAAATCCATCATCAGCCTGCTGGCGACCCTGATCATCCTGGCGGTCGCCGCGCTGATCGGCCGCGCCCTCTGGGTGAACTACATGGATACGCCCTGGACCCGCGACGGCCGGGTGCGCGCCGACATCATCAACGTCGCCGCCGACGTTTCCGGCGTGGTGGTGGACGTACCGGTGCGCGACAACCAGCAGGTGAAGAAGGGCGACCTGCTGATGCAGATCGACCCGGACCACTACCAGATCGCGGTGAAGCAGGCCGAAGCGCTGGTCGCCTCGCGCAAGGCCACCCTGCAGATGCGCCTGCTCAACGCCAAGCGCCGTCGCGCCATGGACGAGGAAGTGGTTTCGCGCGAGAGCCTGGACGATGCCAGCAACACCGCCGCCGCCTCCGAGGCCGACTACCAGCAGGCCCTGGCCGCGCTGGACGCCGCCAAGCTGAACCTGGAGCGTACCCAGGTACGCGCCTCGGTGGACGGCTACGTGACCAACCTCAACGTCCACCGTGGCGACTACGCCCGCGTCGGCGAAGCGAAGATGGCCGTGGTCGACGAGAGCTCCTACTGGATCTACGGCTACTTCGAAGAGACCAAGCTGCCGCACATCCGCGTGGGCGATCCGGCCGAACTGCAACTGATGAGCGGCGAGCGCCTGAAGGGCCACGTCGAAAGCATCGCCCGCGCCATCTACGACCGCGACAACCCGGAAAGCCGCGAGCTGGTGGCCGACGTCAACCCGACCTTCAACTGGGTGCGCCTGGCCCAGCGCGTGCCGGTGCGCATCCACATCGACGAAGTGCCGGACGGCGTGCTGCTGGCGGCGGGCATCACCGCCACGGTGATCGTCAATCCGCAGTCGCGCAATGCCGAACAGGCAGATGGTGCGGCGGCGCAGTGAGTCGGTCGGGTGAATGAAAACGGGAGCTGCGGCTCCCGTTTTCGTTTGTGGCAGGAGCGCGGCGCCATACCGGCATCCGCGTAGGGCGAATAACGCCTCAAGCGTTATCCGCCGATATTGGCGGATAACCCATTCCGGGTTATGCGCCCTACGTACCGAGGAAATCTTGCTTTTGTAGGAGCGGAGCTTCTCCGCGATAGCGGTGCAATTCCTGAACCGCCCAGTGGCTGGTGGGATTCGCGGATAAGATCCGCTCCTACGAAAAGCGGTTCAGCCGCCGGCGCGCTCGCGCCGGCGGTTCTTGTAGCTGCCGCGGATGTTCATCGCCGCCAGGCACACCTGCAGCAGCACCAGCGCATAGGCCTTGGCTGGAATGCCCCAGATGATCCACAGGGCGTTGCTGGCGAGGAATACCCAGAAGCCGATCTCGCGGCGCTGGCGGTCGCGCGAACCGACCAGCCAGGCGGCGAGGACGGTGACCAGCATGGCTGGCCATTGCAGCAGGTCGATCAGCTCGTTCATGGGGCGGTCCGGTTCAGGTGGTTGTCCTGAAGTCAGACCAGCCCCGGCGCGGCAAAGTGCGGACGAACCGGATAGCCGTCGAGCAGCGCGTTGGTTTTCTCCGCATCCAGCTCACCATTGAACGGCACGCCCAGGGCCTGGCGGTGGATGCCGGTGGCGGCCAGCCACAGGGTGTCGATGCGTGCGGCCAGCGCGCCGGGGACGTCGGTCACCAGCGAGTCGCCGACGAACAGGATGCGCTGGGCGCCGCGAGCCTCCAGCTGCCGCTGGGCGATGCGGAAGGCCGACGGATCGGGCTTGCCGTACCAGTGCACCTTGCCGCCTTCCTCGGCGAAAGCCTCGGCCAGGCGGCCGGCGCCGAATACCGTCTTGCCGCCGGAGACCACCACGCGGTCCGGGTTCGCGCACAAGAATGGTTTTTCGGTGGCGCCACGCAGCGGGGCAAAGCGCTCCTCCAGTTCATCCTGGGGGAAGCTGCCGACGCCGAGGATCAGCGAGGCGGCGTGGATGTCGTCGCAGAAGCGTTCGCGGATCTCCATCGGCCAGGTGGTCAGCGCATCGCCGACGCCGACGGTGTAGATGCCGCCGCGCTGGAATTCGCGCTCATGGGTGAAGGCGTCGATGGCCAGCTGGCCGGAGGTGGTGATGCCGGCGAACAGCTCGCGGGAGACGCCCAGGCGCACCAGGGTATCGGCCATCTCCGGGACGCTGCGCGAGGCGTTGCTGAGGAACCACACCGGCTTGCCTTCGGCGGCGCGGCGGGCGAGCCAGTCGAGGGCGCCGGGGAAGACGTCGACGCCGTCGATCAGCACACCCCAGAGGTCGAGCAGGAAACCGTCGTAGTCGGCGCAGAAGGCGTCCAGGCCGGCATGGTCGATGTAGCGGGTGTGGGTGACGGCGCTGAAGCGGGAGCTGGTCATGGCGAGCCTGTGAAGCGGTGAGAATGCGCTCAAGTTAGCGCACTCTCGCCATGACGGTGTGATCGATCTGCGGATCAGTGCGCCGAATGCGGCGGGCGTTCCTCGCCGAAGGTGTCGGCCAGCCAGCCCTTGAGCTGGCAGCCGGCGAAGGCCGAGGTGCTGCACGCGCCGCTGGCCAGGGCCTGCTGCAGCTTGGCGATGTCGGCCTTCTTCACGTAGGCGATGGCGTCAGTCATGTCGTCTTCGCTGCCGAAGCCGCCCTGGACCATTTCCTTGAGTGCGTCTTCCTTGCTCCAGCCCTGGATCACCGTGCGGTACATGGCGGCGAACAGGCCGGTACGGTCGCGGCCGTGCTTGCAATGCATCAGCACCGGGCCATTCTGCTCGGCGTTCTGCAGGATGCGCAGGACCTTCAGCACGTCGGCGTCGTCGACGCGATCGGCGTGGGTCGGGAAGCTCACGGCTTCGATGTCCTGCTGGCCGATCCATTCGCGGTCGTCGTCCTTGATGAAGCTGACCACGGTCTTCACCTGCAGGCGCTGCAGTTCAGGCAGATCGGCGCTGCCGGGCAGGGCGCTGCGGTAGAGGGTCGGCGACATCTGGTAGAGGTTGAACGACTTGTCCACCGGCCTGGCCCAGTCGGCCGGCGTTTCGCCGGCGGCCAGGGCGAGCGGACTCACGCCCTGCAGGGCGGCGCCGAGCAGGGTGGCGGCGATGGCGCCACGAAGGATACGGGACAGGGACATGCTGACTCCTCAAAGGACCGCGCCACGATAGGCGCGAAGGAGTCGCAGGCAGATGAAATGCCGGTGAAGAAAACGTGAATCGACGTCAGCGTGGGTCGCCGGGCAGGAAGCGCGCCAGTACGCCGGGGCGGAAGAACCACCAGACGCACAGCGGGTAGCACAGGTAGTTGAGGAAATAGAGCAGCAACGCCGCCGGGCTGGGGCTGTTCTTCCACGCCGCCATGCCGACCAGGAACGCGTAGAGCAGGGCCAGACCGCCGCCATACAGAGCAGTCAGACGCCAGCGCTCGCCGGCCCCGGCCAGGCGCTTGTGCCGGCGGACGAACCAGAAGGCCATGGCGGCGGCGATCAATGCCGCCACCAGCAGGGTCGCCGGCAACCCGCCGATGCGCAGCAGGGCGCGCGCCACCACATTGAGGAAGAAGGCGGCGAGGATGCCGGCGAGCGCGAGATAGCGGACCTGGTAACTCATCACAGTCGTCCATCGAGGCCGAAGCGTTTCTTCAGCACCTTGTCCAGCAGGCCGCTGGGCAGCCAGCGCGAGAGCAGCGGCAGGGCGCGGCTGCCGTTGCCGATGCGCACCAGGCGCGGGCGCGGGGATTTCTGCGCAGCGGCCAGCAGCTCACGGGCGAAGTCGCTGGCGGGGGTGGGCTTGTCCTGGGAGGCGGCAGCGCGCGCCTGGATGAATTTACGCAGCGGCCACCAGGCCGAATCCTCGCTGACCACAGCGGCCATCTCGCGGCTGGCGTTGGCGCCGAAGTTGGAGGCGATGGCGCCGGGCTGCACCTCCATTACTTCGATGCCGAAGGGCGCCAGCTCCAGACGCAGGGCATCGTTCAGCGCGTGCACCGCTGCTTTCGAGGCGCAGTAGGCGCCGGCGAATGGCGTGACCAGCACACCGGAGACGCTGCCGATATTCACTACCAGCCCACGTCGCGCCCGCAATGCCGGGAACAGCGCGCGGGTGACGCCGACCACGGCGAATACGTTGGTTTCGAACTGCCGACGGATCGCCTGGCTTCCGCCGTCCAGCAGCGGGCCCATGGCGCCGTAGCCGGCGTTGTTGATCAGTACATCGAGGCCGCCGGCCTCGCGTTGCAGGTGTTCGGCCAGTTGCTGCACCGCCGGTTCGTCGTTGACGTCCAGCAGGACACCGCGAAAGCCGGCCTGGCCGAGGGCGGCGACGTCTTCATCGCGGCGGGCGGTGGCCCAGACCTGGTAGCCGGCGCCCTGGAAGGCATCGGCGAGGGCGCGGCCGATACCGCTGGAGCATCCGGTGATGAGGGCGACGGGCTGGGGCATGGTGGGGCAGTCCTTGGGCTGTGGGCGTGCCTACCGTAGCGGATTGTGCGGGGCAGGTGAATCAGTTGCCGAAGCGGGCGTTCACCCGTTCGGCGCGGAATTCCAGGGTGCCGGCGCGATAGCCGGGGCGCAGTGGCGGCAGCGGCAGGCAATCGCTCCAGCTGTCGCCGGCGAGCAGCGCGCCGGGGCCGCGGTAACGCGGGGCTTCGTAGAGGTTTTCGGCGAGGTCGGTGGTGTCGCCGGGGCGGTAGGCGGCGACCTTCCAGCGCAGTTCCAGCAGGGGGCGGTGCGAGCCGTTCTTCAGGCTGACGGCCAGCGGGCGGCCGGGTTGGCATTGGTCGGGGGTGTAGGCGATGCGCAGTTCCAGATGCTGGAGTTGGCGGGCGTCGCTGTTGTCCTGCCAGATGGCCAGCGCGATGACCACCGCCAGGCCGACCAGGCCGGCGCCGGAGATCGGCAGGGCGCGGGAGGGGTAGCGGATCAGCAGGATGATCCAGGTGACGATCAGCAGGATGCCGTACAGCATGGAGCGCTCCGCGCGGGGTATGGAGCATTACCTTAGCAGGCGGTGGGGTGGGGCGGGTTGATGCGGCGGGGGGGCCGGGTGGATTGGCTGTTGTAGGAGCGAGCTTGCTCGCGAATCGTCCTGGGTTGCGGGTTGCGGTTTTTGTAGGAGCGGACTCTGTCCGCGATGAGCCTGCCTCGCTCCGGGTTTCCCGCGTCGCTTCGGTGCGCGCGCGGACTTCGTGTTTCGCCCCTCGGGCGACCTACTTTGGCAAACGCCCCAAAGTAGGCAAAGGTCTTGCCCCAATCATCCGGTTTTTCGCTTAGGCGAAAAATTCCCTCGTT
>NZ_JACHLI010000054.1 GCF_014204515.1 Pseudomonas nitroreducens
CAAGTTGAAGGGACTGAGCCCCGTTCAATACAGGGCTCAGTCATTGGCAGCTTAGCGGCCCAGTCCAACTGTCCAACTTTCGGGGGTCAGTTCACACCGGACGGGCTTTTTCATGGGCCGATCAGAGCTGCCCGGACTTGCGCAGCGACACCTGCGACAGTGCGCTCCAGTCGAGATCGCCATCACCATGGGCAATGGCTTCCAGCAGGTTGTCGCGCAGGATGCTGGCAATCGGCAGCGGCACGCGCTGCTCCTGGCCGGCCGACAAAGCCAGGCCGACGTCCTTCAGGCCCAGCTCCAGGCGGAACGCTGCCGGATCGAAACGCTGCTCGGCGATCAACGCCCCGTAATTGCGGTACACCGGCGCGTTGAACAGGGTGTTGCCCATGATCTCCAGCAGCTCGGCCGGCGCCACGCCGAAGCTCTTCACCAGCGCCACGCTCTCCCCCATCGTCTCGATGGCACTGGCGATCATGAAGTTGCCGGCGATCTTCACCACGGCGGCGCGCAGCGGATCATCCCCCAGCGGCCAGGTCTTCTGTCCAAGCACATCGAGCACTGGCTGCGCTTTGGCAATGGCCGCCTCAGGGCCGGCGACCAGGATGTTCAGCTTGCCGGCGGCGGCCACATCGGTGCGACCGAACACCGGAGCGGCGACGAATTCGACGGCCTGCTCGCGATGCAGCTCCACCAGCTCGCTGACCAGCGCCGTAGACAGCGTGGCCATGCTCAGGTGCACCAACCCCGCCTTGGCCGAAGCCAGGGCACCGCTGTCGAGCAGCACCGCGCGGGTGGACTTGTCGTCGGCCAGCATGGAAATCACCAGCTCGACATCGAAGGCCTGCACGGGGCTGGTCGCGGCGATCGCACCCAGCTCCACCAGGGGTTCGGCTGCCGCCGGCGAGCGGTTCCACACGGTGACCTGGTGGCCGGCCCTGATCAGGTTGGCAGCCATGGCAGCACCCATGCCGCCCAGTCCGAGAAATCCGATCTTCATTGCAAAGCGCCTCGCATCGTTGGATGGATGAGCGGGAAAGCCGCCGAAGGCATCAGCGGCTGAGGAAGCTGGCGACCTGTTCGGTATCGAACGGCCAGTTGAGTTCGGCGCCCGAATCACAGCGGCGGAGCACGGGAATGCTCAGGCCGTATTGCTCGACCCACTCCTCGCGGTCGGCGATATCGACCAGCTCGACCAGCAGGCCGTGCTCGACGAAGGGCATCAGCAGCGCTTCGGCCACTTCGCACAGGTGACAACCCAGGGTGCCGAACAGTTGGCATTCGGGGGGCATGCAGGTCTGCGGGGATGACGACATGGCTTCAGACTCCGGCGTGCTTGAGCAGCGTGTCGGCCGTGGCGCGGGCCTCCCGCGCCTGCCGTGCGGGGCCCTGCATGTGGGCCATCACCAGCACGCCTTCGAGCAGGTACTGTAGCTGGCGGGCCAGGGCTTCGGGCTCCGGCGCCCCCAGGCGGGCCAGTTGCGCGGCGAAGAAGCGCCCGAGAAAAGCCTTGTGTTCGGCGGCCTGCTGATGGATGGGATGCTCGCGGTCGTGGAATTCGCCGGCGGCGTGGATGAAGGCACAGCCGCAGAAGTCCGGGCTGTCCAGCACCTCCTGCAGGCCGTCGAAGACCGCCAGGATGGCGTCGCGCGGCGCGAGCACGCGCTCGGCCACGGCGATGCGCTCGACCATGCGCGCGTGGCGTTCTTCCAGCGCCGCCATGATCAGCTCGTCCTTGGACTTGAAGTGCTTGTACAGCGTCATCTTCGCCACGCCCGACTCGGCGAGGATGCGGTCGATCCCGGTGGCGTGGTAGCCCTCGCGGTAGAACAGATCCTGGGCGGTGGTGAGCAGCAGCTCGCGTTTGCTGGATGCCATGGCATTCCCTCCTGACCGGACATTATGCGCGAGGCTCGGCGCCTGTGGGGAGCGCGCCGCTGGCAGCAACGCCGGCGGTGCGCGAATACGGGTCGGTCATTTCGCTTGAACTATACAGACCTGTCTGTCTAATATCTACGCCGTCGTCCCCACCACCATGCACAGGGCTTTCGCCATGAAACTCCACGACGTCGCGCTTTCCGGTAACTGCTACAAGGTTCGCCTGTTCCTCGGACTCATCGGTCGCCAGGCCGAACTGCTGCCGCTAGACCTGCTGGGCGGCGCACACAAGCGCCCGGCCTTCCTGGCAATCAATCCGCGCGGCCAGGTGCCGGCGCTGGAGGATGGCGAGCTGCGCCTGGGGGACTCCCAGGCCATCCTCGTCTATCTCGCCCGGCAATATGCCGAGCCGCACTGGTACCCCGCAGACGCCGCCAGCCAGGGGCGCATCGCCAACTGGCTGAGTTTCTCGGCCAACGAGGTGCAGCACGGGCTGGCGCTGGCACGGGTGATCCAGCTGTTCAAGCGCCCCGGTGATCTGGCCACTGCCCAGGCCAAGGGACGTCACGCACTGGAACTGCTCAATGCCGCGCTCACCGAGCACCACTGGCTGGTGCAGGCGGAGCAGCCAAGCATCGCCGACATCGCGCTCTACCCCTACGTCACCCTGGCGCCCGAAGGTGGCCTGGAGTTGTCCGGCTTCCCCCACGTGAATGACTGGCTGGCCCGCGTGCGCGCCCTGCCCGGCTACGTCGCGCAGCCCGCCTTCTGATGGGCTCTTCTAACGATTGCTGCTGAAAGTCCACGCCGCCGCCCCACGGCGGCGCGCTCCACCGCTGCACGACAAGGAAATTCCCATGCGTCTGCCTTCCCTGCTGCTGGCCGGGCTGCTGGCCTTCGCCGGCCTGAATGCCCAGGCCGGTGACCTGCGCTTCTCGCTGATCCGTACGTCCGGGGTGACCACCTTGGACGCCTTCACCGTCGCGGGCGGCGACTGGACGCGCCAGGTACCGCTGAACCACACCGCCGTGCTGATCCAGCACCATGCCGCCACGCTGCTGTTCGACACCGGCCTGGGCAGCCAGGCAGACGCGCAGTTCAAGCAGGACATGCCCTGGTGGGACAAGCCGCTGTTCCAGTACGAAGGGTTGAAACCCGCGCGCCAGCAATTGCAGGGCAGCGGCATCCGCATCGACCGCATCATCCTGTCCCACGCCCACTGGGACCACGCCTCGGGCCTCTCGGACTTCCCCGAAGTGCCGGTCTGGGCCACCTATGAAGAGATCAACTACGCCCACATCGCCCAACCGCCGGCCGTGTTTCCCAGCCAGTTCCGTCACCCGGTGAAGTGGGTCCCGTTCCAGTTCGAATCCGGCCCGTTCCTGGGCTACGAACGCAGCCTCGACCTGTTCGGCGACGGCAGCCTGGTGCTGGTGCCGATGCGCGGCCACACGCCTGGCTCGGTCGGCCTGTTCATCACCCTGGACGACGGCCGGCGCTTCTTCTTCAGCGGCGACACAACCTGGCGCCTGCAGGGCTTCACCGGGCCGCACGAGAAATTCTGGGTCAGTCGCCGGCTGGTGGACGACGATCGCGAGCGCACCCTGGCCGAGGTCGCCCGCGTGCACGAACTGATGCTTGCCTATCCGCAGCTCACCGTGGTGCCCGCCCATGACGCGCAGGTCCAGGACAAGCTCGGCTACTACCCCCACTGGATTCAGTGAAAGCCGCGCCAGCCGCCGCTCGGCAGGTAATTAGCGAGCTTACTAAGCAGCGACTAAGGTCTAAGAGTCGTCAACATTCGGTAATGATTTAGTAGATAGGCTGTAACAGATCGACATGCCGGCCCGATCCACCGGCATCACCGAACTGCCCCAAGCGCTCGAGGAGACAATAACAATGAGCAAGACCCCGATCGCCCGTGCCGTGGCTTTGTCCACGCTGGGTACCAGCTTTATCCTTCCGACACTCGCCCACGCTGACTTCATCAACGACAGCAAGGCCACGGTCGAACTGCGCAACTTCTACTTCAACCGCGACTTCCGCCAGTCCTCCCCACCGCCGAGCCAGAGCAAGGCCGAAGAGTGGGCACAGGGCTTCATCCTCAAATACGAATCAGGCTACACCGACGGCACCATCGGCGTCGGCGTCGACGCCTTGGGCACCCTGGGCCTGAAGCTCGATTCCTCGCCGGACCGCAGTGGCACTGGCCTGCTGCAGCGCTCGCGCAGCGACGGCCGCGCCGAGGACAGCTACGGTGACCTGGGCGTGACCGCCAAGCTGCGCGCCTCCAAGAGCACCCTCAAGGCCGGTACCCTGATGCCGAAGATGCCGGTGGTGCAGTTCAACGACACCCGCCTGCTGCCGCAGACCTTCAGCGGCTTCGCGCTGAACTCCGCGGAACTCGACGGCCTGACCGTCGACGGCCTGACCGTCGACGGCGGACGCCTCTACCAGGTCAACCAGCGCGACTCCTCCGACTACGAGGACATGACCATCACCGGCGGCGGCAAGCGCAACATCAAGCTCGGCGATAGCCTCACGTCCAACAAGTTCCTGTTCGGCGGCCTGACCTACAAGTGGACCGACAGCCTGAGCACCAGCTACCACTACGGCGGCCTGGAAGACATCTACAAGCAGCACTACCTGGGTCTGCTCCACGTACTGCCGATCGCCGACAAGCAATCGCTGAAGTCCGACATCCGCTGGGCCAAGTCCAATGATGACGGCGGCAGCAACGTCGACAACAAGGCGCTCAACGCCATGTTCACCTACGCCCTGGGCTACCACGCCTTCGGCCTGGGCTACCAGAAGATGAGCGGCGACACCGGCTTCGCCTACATCAACGGCACCGACCCCTACCTGGTTAACTACATCCAGATCGGCGACTTCGCCAACAAGGACGAGAAATCCTGGCAGGCGCGTTACGACTACAACTTCGCCGGCATCGGCATTCCCGGCCTGACCTTCATGACCCGCTACGTGAAGGGCGACAACATCGACCTGATCACCACCGACGGCGAAGGCAAGGAATGGGAGCGCGACACCGACATCGCCTATGTCTTCCAGGATGGCCCGCTGAAGAACCTGGGCGTGAAGTGGCGCAACGCGACCATGCGCACCAACTACACCAACGACTATGACGAGAACCGTCTGATCGTCAGCTACACCATGCCGCTCTGGTAAGCCCAGCGGCATGACGAAAAAGCCCGGCACGTGCCGGGCTTTTTCTTGCTCTCTGTAGGAGCTAGCTGGCTCGCGAACCCACACAGTTGCATTGCCACCGGACCGCTCGTTCGCGAGCAAGCTCGCTCCTACACAGGTATCGGAATCAATCCTGGCTGAGTGCCCCGATCTTGTGGATCGACAGGTCCGCGCCGTAGTACTCCTCTTCCTTGCTCAGGCGAATTCCCACCGCGGCCTTCACTCCGCCATACACCAGCAAGCCCCCGGCGAATGCCACCACCACACCCAGCAGCGTGCCGATCGCCTGACTGGCCAGGCTGACCCCGCCCAGACCGCCCAGCGCCTGCTGACCGAAGAGGCCGCAGGCAATGCCACCCCACGCACCGCACAGGCCATGCAGCGGCCAGACCCCGAGCACGTCGTCGATCTTCCAGCGCACCTGGGTCGCGGTGAAGGCCCAGACGAACAACGCGCCCGCCACCAGGCCAGTGGCCAGGGCGCCAATCGGGTGCATCAGGTCGGAGCCGGCACAGATCGCCACCAGGCCGGCGAGCGGGCCGTTGTGCAGGAAGCCCGGGTCGTTGCGGCCCACCAGCAATGACGCCACGGTGCCGCCGACCATCGCCAGCAACGAGTTGACCGCCACCAGCCCGCTGGCGCCGGCCAGGGACTGCGCGCTCATCACGTTGAAGCCGAACCAGCCGACGATGAGAATCCACGAACCCGCCGCCAGAAACGGAATGTTCGACGGCGCGAAGGCCACCAGGCGACCGTCGCGGTAGCGGCCGTTGCGCTGCCCGAGCAGGACCACCGCCGCCAGCGCCAGCCAGCCACCGAAGGCGTGCACCACCACGGAACCGGCGAAATCATGGAAGGGCGCGCCGAACTCGGCCTTCAACCAATCCTGCAGGCCGAAGTTGCCGTTCCAGATCAGGCCCTCGAAGAACGGGTAGACGAAGGCCACGATCAGCGCCGTCGCGCACAGCTGCGGGCCGAATTTCGCGCGCTCGGCGATGCCACCGGAAATGATCGCCGGGATCGCCGCGGCGAAGGTCAGCAGGAAGAAGAACTTCACCAGCGCGTAGCCGTTTTCGTTGGCCAGGTGCGCCGCCGGCTGCAGGAAGGTGACGCCGTAGGCGATCCAGTAGCCGATGAAGAAGTACGCCAGGGTCGAGATGGCGAAGTCCGAGAGGATCTTCGACAGGGCATTCACCTGGTTCTTCAGGCGCACCGTGCCGACTTCCAGGAAGGCGAAACCGGCATGCATGGCCAGCACCATGACCGCGCCCATCAGCAGGAACAGCGTGTTGGAGCCGTGGACCAGCGTTTCTACGGCACTATTGAGGTTTTCCATCGCGACAGGCAGCCCCGGAGGTCAAGGGGAAGGCACCAAAACGGCTCGCGACCACCGGGCAACGCACCACCCTGAAGCAGCAGCGCACCACACGGGGGCCTGGCGCTGATCCAGATTGGCCCACGGGCCCTCCGGTCAACTCGGCGATTTGTCGTACTTCCTTTGGTTTTTCAGATAGTTGTGCGTGCTTTCCGGGCCAGATGGCGGTCCGGGCGCGCCCCGCCTTGGGGCAGTTCGCTTTCCTTGCGCACCAGGGAAATGCAAGCGGCATACCAGCGCCGGGAAAAACAGCGGCTAGGCTTAAGCTCGCGCCCTGCGCCGACCTTGTCGCGAATTTATGAGAAACTTTCCCGCGACCATGGAGCTCGAAACCTAGGAACCTCAACCGCACAAGGAGCATCACATGCCTCGCAAGACTGCAGTGAACGCCGCCAAGGATGAACTCCTGGCCGAATTCCAGGCCCTCGTCAGCGACACCGAGAAACTCCTGCAGAGCTCGGCCGACCTGGCCGGCGCCGAAGCCGACCAGATGCGCGCGCAGATCCACGAGAGCCTCAAGCGCGCCCGCGATGCCATCTACTCGACCAAGGACTCGCTGCGCGACCAGGGCAAGGCCGCCGTGGACGCCACCGAAGACTATGTCGGCGACCATCCGTGGCAGGCCGTAGGCGTCGCAGCCGGTGTCGGTTTCCTGCTCGGTCTGCTGGTCAGCCGGCGCTGACCGATGACCGACGGAATGGACGCCGGGCCGAAGTCTTCGGCCAACTCCCCTTCCCTGCGGCGCTTCGGCGCCGCAGTTCTCGGCCTGCTGCACGGGCATGTGGAGCTGCTCGGCATCGAGTTGCAGGAGCAGAAAACCCGTACCGTGCAGATGCTGCTGATGGCCGGCCTGGCGCTGGTCTTCGCGCTGCTCCTGCTGGTAGCGCTGTCGGTGCTGGTCCTGATCATCTTCTGGGACAGCTATCGGCTGCAGGCCGCCATCGGCCTGTGCCTGTTCTACATCGGCGGCTGCCTGTTCTGCGCCTGGCGCCTGCACCTGCTGGTCACCGACGAAGGCTCGCCGTTCAGCGCCACCCTCGAAGAACTGGCCCGCGACCGGGAGCGACTGCTGCCATGAGTGAAATGCCCGATGCGCGCAACCTGACCCGCGCCGAACTGCGCAAGGCGATCATCCGCCTGCGCCTGGAAATGCAGCGCCAGCAGATACGCCAGGAAGGCGAATTGCTGATGCAGCCGTTGAGACAGGCACGCAGCCTCGGCCAGAATTTCCGCAGCAGCCTGCACGGCAGCACCCCCTTGTGGGGCGCCGGCGGCGCGGCCGCGCTGGCCCTGCTGCTGGGCCGCAAGCGCCGTTGGATTCGCTACCTGCGCCTGGGGATCGCGCTGTTGCCGATGGTCCTGCAGATGCGCAGCAAATCCCACCCACACGAACCGCCGCCGCCCTCGACGCACCTCTGAAGGCAAAACGCCCGCTGCGATGCGGACTGGCCACATTCTTGCAATGTCTGGAAGCACCAGCGCCACGGCGCCTCCAGTCACGCCACTAAGGATGTGTCCCTTGATCGACGGGCAACCCACCGCCTGCTTCCAGCCCTTCATCGACACCGCGACCGGTCTGATCGCCGGTGTCGAAGCCCTGGGGCGGTTGCGCCAGGACAACGGCGACCTGCACTCGGTCGGCCCGCTGTTCTTCAACCCACGAGTCGGCCTGGCCGAACTGCGCCGACTCGACCGGCAGATCCGCGATGCCGCCCTGGCGCGCATCCATGAAGCCCCCAGTGACTGGTTCCTCAGCCTGAATATCTCGCCGCGCTGGATCAGCCGCCTGCGCCCGAACCAGCCGCTGCCCAGTCTCAAGCAACTGCAACAGCAGGGAGTGGCGCCGGAGCGGGTAGTGTTCGAGATCACCGAACTGGGCGGCGCCCATCAGCGCCTGCCGGAAGTGGTCGCGCGCTACCGCGACGCCGGCGCGCGCATCGCCATCGACGACTTCGGCGCCGGCTACTCGCAGCTGGACCGCGTGCTGGCCCTGCAACCGGACATCCTCAAGCTGGACATGCGCCTGTTCCAGGAAGCCGCCCGCGGCGGCCCCAGTGGCGAAGTGGTCAAGGCCCTGGCGCAGATGGCCGAGAAAACCGGCTGCTGGATCATCGCCGAAGGCGTGGAAACCGAGGAAGAGATGGACTTCGCCCTGGAGTGCGGCGCGCGCTACGTGCAAGGCTTCCTGTTCGCCAAGCCGGCGCTGGACTTCCCGGCCAGCGACGCCTTCCGCGAAGTATTCGCCCAGCGCCGCGACCAGTACGTGCACCGCAAGCTGCAGGAGCGCGCCAACCTCATCCAGCTGCGCCAGCAACTCGCGGAACTGATGAACATGCTGCGCCCCTGGGCCGAGGGCGGCGCCATGCTCAGCAGCCTGCCGCCGGCGCCGGACTCCTTCAATCGCCTGCTGCGCATCTACCAGTGCGACCGCCACGGTACCCAGACCTCGCCGAACCTGGAGTGGAACGGGCTGTTCTGGAAGGAGAACCGTCGCTACCTGGGACACAACTGGTCCTGGCGGCCGTACTTCTACCAGTTGCTCGCCGAGGGCTGGGAGGAGCGCCGTCTGACCCTATCCAACACCTACCGCGACGCCACCACCAACCAGTACTGCATGACCGCCGGCCAGTTCATCGACCAGGGTCGACGCCTGCTGCTCATCGACATCGACGCCGAAGGTCTCTAGCACGGCGATTGAGATTGCCGGCGCGAACGGCTAGCGTTGCCGGTAACTCTCCCGATTGTGATAATGACCTATGGACTGGCACACCCTGCTCCCCCGGGAACGTCTCGGCAAACCGGTGCACAGCAGCGCCGAACTCGGCCGCAGCGCCTTCCACAAGGACCACGACCGCATCATCTTCTCCGGCGCCTTCCGCCGCCTGGGGCGCAAGACCCAGGTGCACCCGGTGTCGAGCAACGACCATATCCATACCCGCCTCACCCATTCGCTGGAGGTGGGTTGCGTCGGCCGCTCGCTGGGCATGCGCGTCGGTGAGATTCTCCGCGACCGCCTGCCGGAATGGTGCGACCCAGGCGACATGGGCGTGATCGTGCAGTCCGCCTGCCTGGCCCACGACATCGGCAACCCGCCCTTCGGTCACTCCGGTGAAGACGCCATCCGCCACTGGTTCCAGCAGGCCGCCGGACGCGGCTGGCTGGACGCCATGAGCGATGAGGAGCGCTCGGACTTCCTGCATTTCGAAGGCAACGCCCAGGGCTTTCGCGTCCTCACCCAGCTCGAATACCACCAGTTCGACGGCGGCACGCGCCTGACCTACGCCACCCTCGGCACTTACCTGAAATACCCCTGGACGGCACGCCACGCCGACTCCCTGGGCTACAAGAAACACAAGTTCGGCTGCTACCGCAGCGAGCTGCCGTTGCTGGAGCAGATCACCCAGAAGCTGGGCATGCCGCAGCTGGAGGACGAGCGCTGGGCGCGCCACCCGCTGGTGTACCTGATGGAGGCGGCGGACGACATCTGTTACGGCCTGATCGACCTGGAAGACGGCGTGGAAATGGAGCTGCTTGACTACAGCGAAGTCGAAGCGCTGCTGCTCGACCTGGTCGGTGACGACCTGCCGGAAACCTACCGCCAGCTCGGCCCGAAGGACTCGCGCCGACGCAAGATGGCGATCCTGCGCGGCAAGGCCATCGAGCACCTGACCAACGCCGCCGCCCGCGCCTTCGTCGAACAGGAACCGGCACTGCTCGCCGGCACCCTGCAGGGCGACCTGGTGGAGCACATGCACGGCCCGGCCAAGCGCTGCGTGCAACGCGCCAAGGCCATGGCGCGGGAGAAGATCTTCCAGGACAAGCGCAAGACCCTGCACGAGATCGGCGCCTACACCACCCTGGAAATCCTGCTGAGCTCCTTCTGCGGCGCCGTGCTGGAACAACACCGCCAGAGCACGCCGTCATTCAAGAACCAGCGCATCCTCGACCTGCTCAGCCACTACGCACCGGACCCGAGCTGGACGCTGTACCGCTCCTTCCTGCGCGTCACCGACTTCATTGCCGGGATGACCGACAGCTACGCGACCGAGATGGCCCGCGAGATGACCGGACGCTCCAGTCCGGTCTGAAGCGCGTCGGGGGTCAGGCGGCGAGATGGCTGAGCTGGTGCTGCAGGCTGTCCTGCAGGTCCGCCATGGCCTGCTTCACACCAAGGACGCGGGAGCGCAACTCCTGGCGGTCAAGGCCATCCTTGCAGCCGCCCTCCAGCTTGCTGCAGAGCTCCTGCAGCGCCTCGGCATTGACCAGACGCGCCGCTCCCTTGATGCGGTGCGCGAGGTCTGCCAGCTGCTTCCAGTCGCCAATTTCCCACAGCGGCCAGACCTGATCGATGTCGATCTGGTTGCTGCTGTAGAGCTCCTCCAGCAGCCGACGGATCAGCCCTGGATTGCCGCCGGTCATTTCCCGTAGCGCCTTCAGGTTGAAAGCGCTGTCGTGGCTGCCGCTCTGCTCATCCAGCTCGTCGCCGACCGCACTCTTGGGCACCGACTCCAGACGCTGACGCAGGTTCTCCAGGCCAATGGGTTTGAACAGGCAATCGTTCATCCCCGCGCGCCGGCAGTTGTCCACCTCATCCGGCTGGGCGTTGGCGGTGAAGCCGAAGATCACGCACGGCTCGACGTCCATTTCCTCTTCCAGCTCGCGAATCTTCCTGGCCAGTCCATAGCCGTTGAGCACCGGCATGTTGCAATCGGTGATCACCAGGTCGAAGTCGCCCGGATGCCAGAGCTGCACGGCCTGCACCCCATCGGACGCCACCTCGACCCGATGCCCCAGATGCTCCAGCTGCTGGCTCAGCAGCAGGCGGTTGGCCACATGGTCGTCGACCACCAATACCTTCAGCGAGCGGGCCGACGGGGAAGGCACCGGGGCCTGGACCTCGGGAAAGTCGGGCAGCCCCTCCAGCGTCTGCAGCAACAGCTTGACCGTCACCGTGGTGCCCTGCCCCGGCTGGCTCTCCATGCGCACGGCGCCCCCCATCATTTCCGCCAGCTTGCGGCAGATGGTCAGCCCCAGCCCGGTGCCGCCGCGGCCGGTATTGCTGCTCTGGGCAACCTGGCTGAAGGGTTCGAAGAGTTGGCGCTGGTCGTCCTCGGAAATGCCGATGCCACTGTCCTTCACGCTGACCTCCAGCGCCAGCCGCTCACCATCCACGCGTTCACCGGAGACGCGAATCCGCACCTGACCGACATCGGTGAACTTGATGGCATTGCTCACCAGATTCGACAGGATCTGCTTGAAACGCAGCGGATCGATCAACACATCGCAGGCCGCTTCAGCCTCGATCTCCAGCTTCAGCTCAAGGGCCTTCTGCCGGGCGAGGCCGTCGAACACCCGCGCCACGGACTCCACCAGCTCACGCAGGTGCGCCCGCTCGGGCAGCAGCGAGAGGCGTCCGGATTCGATCTTGGCGACATCGAGGATGTCGCCGATCAGCGTCAGCAGCGAACGCGCCGAATCGTAGGCCACCTCGACTGGTTCGCGCTCCCAGTGCCCCTGGTTGGCGCGGGTCAGTGCCAGTTCCAGCATGCCGATCACGGCGTTCATCGGCGTGCGGATCTCGTGGCTCATGGTGGCGAGGAAGGTGCTCTTCGCGCGGTTGGCTGCCTCGGCCAACTCCTTGGCGGCCTCAAGTTGGTGGTGCAGGCGCTCGCGCTCGGTGACATCGATCCAGCCGGAGACAACGCCGGACACCTCACCTCCCGGTCCACGGTAGGGGGTGGCCCAGTAGTGGATTTCGCGGACCTCGCCGCGAATCCGCAGCACCAGATCGGAGGCTACCTTGACGTCCTGCCCCATCGCCTGCAGGTGAATCTGTTCCAGCTCCTGCGCATCCCGTGGCGTCAACCAGGCGCAGTCGTGCACCCGCGTGCCGATGACGGCCTCGCGGGGCATGCCGGCCTCCTTGAGAAAGCCGATATTGCAGGTGACCAGCCGCCCGTCACGATCACGCACGGCCACCGGCTGGGGAATGCCATCGATCAGCGCACGCTTGAACTCCAGCCGGTAGTTGAGCTCCTTTTCCGAATCCTGGCGACGGCGCACCTTGAGCCACAGCCGCCAGTTCCACAGCAACACCAGCAGCAGCGCCAGGGCCGCTGCCCAGGCCAGCTGGGCGAACTGCGTCCGATAGCCCTGCCAGACGCTGTCGGGCTGCTCCACGCTGGCGGACCAGCGGGTGACGATATTGCTCATGTCCTCGGGAGAGATGGCCAGGATCGCCTTGTTGAGAATGCTCAGCAGCTCGGGGTCGGTCTGCGCCACGGCCAGGGAAAACTGTCCCGGTTCGCGGTCCAGCGCCAGGGCGACCCTGAGATCGGGGTAATAGCGGGAGATCAGGTAGTTGGCCGACGACAGCAGGTGGATACCGGCATCCACCTTGCCCTCGCTGATCATCGAGAGGTCATCGACGTTGTTCTCGACCTCGACCAGCTTGATCAGCGGGTGCCGGGTGCGCAGGAAGTCCGCGATCATCGTCCCCTTGGGGGCTGCCACGCGGCGCCCGTTCAGATCTTCCAGGGTGTGCAGCCAGTCAGACTTTTGGGAGGCAACGACCACGAAGGAGGCGGTCATGTAGGGGCGGGTGAAGCCGAGCCACTCTTCCCGTTGCGGAGTGGGAGTGAGCGCGCCGATCACCTCTGCCTTGCCGCTGCGCACCTGATCCTGCATGGCCGTGACACTGCCCTGCGGGCGCACTTCGAAATCGATGCCGGTACGGCTCTGGATCAGCGCCAGCAGATCGGCGGCGATCCCACGGAAATGTCCCTGGGCGTCGAAGAACGACACGGGCGCCAAGGCCTGATCGACCACGACCACCGGACGCGGATGTCGATCGAGCCAGCGCTGCTCCTGAGGTGTCAGGATCAATTGCTGACTGGTGATCGCGAACGCTCCGCCGGGGCTCCAGCGACGCTGAATGGCACCTTTGGCCTGTCGGGGAAAGGCCGCCAAGGTGCGGTCGATGATTTTCAGCAGTTCCGCATCGGACGAGTTCAGGGCGAAGCTGAAGCCCGGCCCATTGAAGCTGGCGAAGTTGAGCAGCTTGAGGTTGGCCAGATAGCCCTGACTGATGAGGTACTGCGCGCTGAATGCATCGCCGACATAAAGATCCGCCTGGCCGAACGCAACGGCCTCCAGAGCCTGACGTACCGACTGATAAGGCTGAACGGAAGCGCCGGACAGGTACTTTTCACGCTCATCGGTAGCAAAGTAATCGCTGACCACTGCGATACGTTTGCCAGCCAGTTCTTCAGTACGCTCCATGGGCGTCCCCAACGGCCCGACGACTACCGGTTGATTGACAAAATAAGGCGTGGTCAAGATGGTGCCTGGCCGCGACGACTCATAGTGAGTGGAGCGGCTCAGCAGATCGATGTCTCCGCGTTGGAGAGCCGTTACGGCGGCGTCCCGGTCGGAATAGCGACGAACCTCCACCCGAACATTCAGGGCGTCCCCAATGATGCCAAGGAAGTCGGCTGTAATGCCTTCGAGATCCGTTCCGCTGGCAGTGATGTCGAACGGTGCGTAGTCTGGCGCCGTCACGCCCACCCGCAACACTCGCCTCTCCCTTAGCCACTGCCAGTCGGAATCAGACAGCTGCACCCTGACCGGCTCGTCCGTCGAGCGAGCCAGCAGATTCACAGATGCCCAGTCGGAATGCTCCGCCATCGCCCATCCGCAACAGATGAGCAGTAACGCGCCGATGAGGAAGCGAAAGCGGGACATCAGATACCTCAGACCAGCGCGTTCCGCTTGGCGAACTCGATCAGATCGACCAGCGAATGAGCGTTGAGCTTCAACAGCAGGCGCGTCTTGTAGGTGCTGACCGTCTTGTTGCTGATGAACATCTGCTCGGAGATTTCCTTGTTCGAGTAGCCGTTGGCCAGATATTGCAGGACGGCCATCTCACGATCCGACAGTCGCTGGATAAGCTCCTGATCATCCATCTGCCCGTTGTTGCGGCGTGTCTGTCGCACCGCGGTGCTGGGGAAGTAGTTGTAACCTGCGACAACCGCATTCACCGCGCTGATCAACTCCGCCAGACCACCCTGCTTGCAGACGAAGCCCGAAGCGCCGGCCTGCATGCAGCGCATGGCGAACAGCGAGGCGCTCTGCCCTGTCAGCACCAGCACCTTGAGCGGCAGCTCGAAGGCGGAAATACGACTGATCACCTCCAGCCCATCCAGCCGGGGAATGCCGATATCCAGAACGACGAGGTCGGGGATCAGGTCCTTGACCAATGAGAGCGCATCCACGCCATTGTCGGTCTCCCCGACAATCAGATGTCCTTCCTTTTCCAGCAGTACGCGCATCGCCATCCGAATGACTGGATGGTCATCCACTATAAGAACCTTGCTCATCAACCTTCCTCCCACCTACGCGTTCAAATGAAATGTCCGCGGGTAAGATATATGCCAAGATCGGTATGTCGAGATTGGCCACCCTATTTATTTGTGATTAGAGGGAATTCCTACGCAACATCTATATAAATCCTACAAGAGCCCCTGCTCGTTTTCTTGGAGTGAAGTTCCACAAAGAATATTCCGACGCGGAAAAGTATAAATACTGACTTAAGCCCCTGATAAACCTCGGCACCATCTCCGCTAATCCGACCTAGCGCTCGCTCGATATTATCTAGCGTATTGGCTGATCACGAAGCAGCGGAAAATCGCCAGATCCAGATCGTCCAGGCAGGCTGTGACTCCATGTAGACAGGCTGTGAATCCATCTGTACCGGCAAGTGAAGACTGTGAAAAAGCCAGGGATGGATTTCCGGAATGAAGTGAGGCAATGGGTACTCTCTTTTGTGCCAAGAGGTTATGGACAGAAATACACTGAAGAGTATTCAGACAACATTAACCCCAAAGGAATCAGGAAAAGTACGAAGAAGAAATATTAATTACTCATGAAGCCCACCCAATCAACCCTGAGCCCCTGACAGCTCCCAGCATCTTATAAAATCAATAAAGGCATTCCCCAATAACAAACACCCCAGCGAGACTGGCAGACAAATGGAGAACTAATGGAAGAATGGAAACGATCAATTCACTGAATCCAGCAACACCCAGAAGTACTGAGCGCTCTCAGCCGGAGTTATGAACCGAGGAAACTCGGATAAACAACAAGGAGCATTGTTGGCTGATCACTTTGTCAGCCTCATTCGCACATTCAACCCTGAACGGATCAATCCAGCGCCAAGGGAACCCTATTCGTGGATACAAAATTCAGCATTCTGGTGGTCGAAGATCACCCCTTCCAGCTCATCGCTACCCAGATGCAACTGAATCGGCTGGGCTACTTCCGCCTGACACCCGCCCTGGATGCCGGTGAGGCGCGTTCAGAATGCGAGCGTCGTGGGGAGCCTTTCGATCTGCTGCTCTGCGACATCAACCTGCCGGACATCAGTGGAGTAGAGCTACTGAGCGAACTGGCGGATGCCGGGCGGATTCGCCAGGCGGTCCTGTTCAGCGGGCTGGAAGAAGAAGAGCTGGGCGCACTGCAACGGAGCTTGCGCGCACGCGGCCTGCCGGTTCTGGCCTGCCTGAGCAAACCCCTGGACCCGTGGGCACTGATGCGAGTGCTGGACGTTGACGAGCCCTGATCAGGGCTCAGGCGCCCTGACCGGCTGATCCGGGTACCAGGCGTCCGCCAACGGGCCGACGCTGAAGCTAGCCAGTTCGGGCTGCTGCTTCAGCCAATCCTCGATCAGCCCGCGTTGCTGCTCGTTCACCGAGCCACGCTGGGCCAGACAGATGAATCCGTATTCGTCACAACCGCTGTACACCAGATCATTGGGTTGCACGGCATCGTTGGCGAAACGCTGGATGAAAGCTTCCACGGCCTCTTCGCTCTGCCCGGCCTGATACTGGAAGCTGAGCTCGAATCCGAGCTCCTGGAATTCATCGACACACAACTTCTTGCGTAAGCGGCGGGAACGCTGAGTGGCCATCCGGGAAACTCCTGGGCAAGGCAGTGATCTGGGTATGCAAGCACAGTAATGGCGGACACAGCCATCGCTGTCAGGCTCGATGACGATCGGCAGCCGAACGCCTGCGCATAGCGCAGCAGCTTGCGGCATAATGTGTTACAGCTCCCGATTCAACAGGGAGTATTCCATTTGTAGTGTTGCGCTTCATCTTTTCATTTTTTCAAGTCAATGCCCGACCACTGGGATGTCATCTTTTCTATGTTCAAATCATTGCGTGTCCTCGCTCTTGCGACCCTGTTGCCCTTCGCCCTGCCCGCCGTTGCCCAGATCGACTCCACCCTGCCCGAACGCGTACAGAAGGCGCTGCGCGACAGCAAGCTGACCAACGACGCCCTCTCGCTGGTGATGATTCCCCTCGAAGGCCCCGGCAACGCCACCTATTTCAACGCCGACGTGTCGGTGAACCCGGCTTCGACCATGAAGCTGTTCACCACCTATGCCGCCCTGGAAATGCTCGGTCCCACCTACCAGTGGCAGACCGAGTTCTACACCGACGGCCAGCTCAAGGACGGCACCCTCAACGGCAACCTCTACCTCAAGGGCGGCGGCGATCCGAAGCTGAACCTGGAGAAACTCTGGCTGATGATGCGCGACCTGCGCGCCAATGGTGTGCGCAAGGTCACCGGCGACCTGGTGCTCGACCGCAGCTACTTCAATATTCCGCAGCTGCCGGTGTTCAACGATGACGGCGGCGACGACAACAAGCCGTTCCTGGTCGGCCCCGACTCGCTGATGGTCAACCTCAAGAGCGTGCGCCTGGTCATCCGCACCGAGGGCAGCAAGGCCAGCGTGCTGATGGACCCGCCGCTGGCCAACGTGCGCATCGACAACCAGATCCAGGTGAGCAAGGCCGCGCCCTGCCCGGCGTGGCCGAAGTTGCGCTTCAGTCCGGTGACCCAGTTCGACGGCACCTCGCTGGTGGCCACCGGGCAGATTCCCCAGGGCTGCAGCGCGCAGACCTACATGTCGCTGCTCGAGCACCCGGCCTACACCGCCGGCGCCGTGCGCGGCATCTGGCAGGAGCTGGGCGGCAGCATCCTGGGCAAGGACCGCGAAGGCGCCGTGCCGAAGAACGCCACCCTGGTGGCCCGCGCCCTGTCGCCGGACGTCGTCGAGATCATCCGCGACATCAACAAGTTCAGTAACAACACCATGGCCCGACAGGTCTTCCTGTCCATCGGCCGCCAGTACCGCAATGGCGCCGACGCGGATGACGCCCAGGCGGCCCAGCGGGTGATCCGCCAGTGGCTGGCACGCAAGGGCATCACGGCGAGCCATCTGGTGATGGAGAACGGTTCGGGACTGTCCCGCGATGAGCGCGTCAGCGCCCGCGAGATGGCGGCCATGCTGCAGGCCGCCTGGCACAGCCCCTATGCCGCGGAGTACATCTCCTCGCTGCCGATCGTGGCGAAGGACGGCACCATGCGCAAACGCCTGCGCGGCACCCCCATGGCCGGCGAAGCCCACGTCAAGACCGGTACCCTGAACACCGTGCGCGCCCTCGCCGGCTTCAGCCGCGATGCCAATGGCCGCACCTGGGTGGTGGTGGCGATCCTCAACAGCAACCGCCCCTGGGGTGCCTCGTCGATCCTCGACCAGGTGCTGCTGGACCTCTACAACAGCACCAAGCGCTGATCCCCGACGAACCCCGGCCGACTGGCCGGGGTTTTCGTTTCAGGCCTCGACGCGCTCCAGGCGGTCCCGCCCCAGGCGCTTGGCGCGGTAGACGGCGCGATCCACCTTGCGCATGAGGTCATCGGCGTTCTCCCCTGGGCACCAGGAGGCGACCCCGAAACTCGCCGTGACCACGCCCACCCCCTCCATCGGCTGACCGCGCAGGGCCTGCCAGAGCGCCTCGGCCAACTGCCAGGCCTGGTCCGTCGTGCTGCCGGGGCAAAGCACTACCAGTTCCTCGCCACCCAGCCGACAGAACACGTCGACCTTGCGCAGGCGCTGGGCCATGCGCTGGCAGAGCGTGACCAGCACGCTGTCCCCCGCTTCATGGCCGAAGCGGTCGTTGATGTCCTTGAAGTGGTCGATGTCGAACATCACCAGCGACAGCGGCTCGCCGTTGCGCTCGCAACGGGCCATGGCCAGGTCCAGCTGCTCGCGGAAGTAGCGCCGGTTATGGATGCCGGTCAGGGCGTCGGTGACCGACAGGCGCCGCAACTCCAGCTCCGCCTCCTTGCGCCGGGTGATGTCGGTGGCGATACCCAAGTAACCGGTCATGTTGCCGGCAGCATCGCGGACGCCGGTGATGATCAGGTTGATCTTCAGTTGCCGGCCGTCGCGGCGCACGCAGGTCCACTCGTGCTCCTCGTGACCCTCGCCGACCAGCGCGCCGACCACCTCGAAACCGCGAATTTCGCGGCCCAGCAGACTGGAGAGGTCGTGGGCGCGGCGACGAATCTCGTCCTTGACGAAGACGTTCTCCGGCACCGGGCGGCCGATCACCTGCTGGGCGGCATAGCCGAACATGCGCTCGGCGCCGACGTTGAAGCTACGCACGAAGCCGCGCAGGTCCGTGGACACGATGGCCACCTGGGTCGCCGCATCGAGCAGCCCGTGCAGGCGGCTGTTGACCTCGCCCAGCTCCAGCTCGGCGGCCTTGCGCGAACTGATATCGGTCTGCGTGCCGATCATCCGCCGCGGCGAACCGTCGCTGCCGCGCTCCACCACCTGGCCACGGTCCAGCACCCACAACCAGCGCCCGCTCTTGCAACGCAGGCGGTGCTCGCTCTGGTACAGCGCGGTCTCTGCACTCAGGTGACGGCGCAAGGCGGCGCAGCGCGCCTCGCGGTCGTCGGGATGGACCCGGCTGAGGCTCTCCTGGGTGGTCGCCCCGACTTCGCTGTCGCGGTAACCGAGCATGGCTTTCCAGGCATGGGAGTAGAACACGTGGCCACTGTCCAGGCTCCAGTCCCACACGCCATGGCCGGCGCTGTCCATGGCGAAATGCAGGCGCGCCTGGTTCTCCTGCAGCTCGCGCTGGTTGGCGCTCAACTCGGCCGTGCGCTCGTCCACCAGCTGCAGCGCTCGCTGCCGCTGGCTGAGCAGCGCCAGCACGTACCCGGCCAGCAGCAGTGAGCTGAGCACCCCGCCCAGGCTCACCCACAGTTGCGGATGGCCCTGATTGCGCCGCAGGAAGTCGCTGGACGGCTCCACCCGCACCAGGTAATCGCGCCCGGCGAAATCCAGGTGCCGTTCGGACAGCAGCTCGGCGGTGCGATCCGCGTCCACCGCGCTGCGGTAAAAAGGCACGTCCGCCCGCGGATCGTTGGCGTCACGCAGCGTCAGCGCCAACTGCTCATGGCGCCCATCCGTGCCCTGCTCGATGAGCAGGCGGTAGCTGATCGCCGCCATCAGAATGCCCTGCACGCCCACTCGGGTCTCGGCCGTGGGGCTGGACGTCGTGCTGCTGCGGTAGAAAGGCGCCGCCAGTAGCACGCCGGTGGAGTCAGCCGGCGGCGCTCCCGGCAATATCACTGGCATCGAGGCGGCCACCGAGCGCCCCTTGAGCACACGCTGCACCAGGTCGCGCCCCGGCAGCGTCGAGTTGAGATCCATGCCCAGGGGCATTTCCTCGAGGTACTCCGAGGCGCCGTAGAGCACAGGGAAGTAGCGCGGGCGCTCCTGGGCGGGTACCGGCTGGCCCTGCAGGGTCAGCTCGAAGATCATGTAGTCGAGCATCCCGGCGGCGTGGGCGGCAGCTTCGAACGCCGCGCGCTGCTGTTGCTCGACGCGCGGCAGCCAGGCATAGCCGAGGGTATCGCCCAGCAGCGGGCTGACGAAATGCTCGAACTCCTCGCGGGAAACCTGGCGCGAATTCTCGAAGAAGCGCTGGATCGACTCCAGCTCGCTCTGCTGCAGCGCCAGCCGCTCGCGGACGCGGTCGATGCGCTCGCTGGCGGCCAGGGCGAACTGCTGTTCCAGGGCGATACGGGCGTTGCGCCAGGCATTCCAGCTCAGCAACGCCGTCAGCAACAGGCCTGCCGCCAGCACCAGCCCGGCCGCCAGCATGGCCTTCTTTTGGCTGGCGAACCCCTGAACGGCGGGCAACGGCTGGTGGGCCGAAAACTGAGTCATGTGGATTCCCGTTCCCAGGGTTACTCAGTTTTTATAGCAGCCGATGGCCAATTGCCCAGTGATAACGCGACGCACGGCCCGCCAGGCCGCGCGTCACGCGGCTCAGCGGACGCTGATACGCCAGGCGCGGTGGATCCTGCTGTTGCGGGCGAAATCCTGGTCGAGGGTCTGGGCGCTGATTTCCTCGACCTGGTAACGCGTCGACAGGCCTTCGTCCAGCTCGAACTTGCGGAAGTTGTTGGAGAAGTACAGCACCCCGCCCTTGGCCAGACGGGCCATGGCCAGGTCGATCAGCTCGACGTGGTCGCGCTGGACATCGAAGACCCCTTCCATGCGCTTGGAGTTGGAGAAGGTCGGCGGGTCGATGAACACCAGGTCGTACTCGCCGCGGTCCTCGCGCAGCCACTCCATCACGTCGCTCTGCACCAGGCGCTGCTTGTCGGAGAAGCCGTTGAGCGACAGGTTGCGCCGCGCCCAGTCCAGGTAGGTCTTGGACAGGTCGACGCTGGTGGTGCTGCGTGCATCGCCCTTGGCCGCATGCACGGTGGCCGTGGCGGTGTAGCAGAACAGGTTGAGGAAACGCTTGCCGGCCGACTCGCGCTGGATACGCAGGCGGATCGGGCGGTGGTCGAGGAACAGGCCGGTGTCGAGGTAGTCGGTCAGGTTGACCAGCAGCTTCACACCACCTTCTTCCACTTCCATGAAGCGGCCCTCGGCGTTCTGCCGCTCGTACTGCTTCTTGCCGGTCTGCCGTTCGCGACGCTTGATGACGATGCGTTCGGTGGGAATGCCCAGCGCCTGGGGCAGTGCCGCCAGCGCGTCGAGCAGGCGGATCTGCGCCTTTTCCGGATCGATGGACTTGGGCGCGGCGTATTCCTGGACATGGGCCCAGTCGCGGTAGAGATCGACCGCCAGGGCGTACTCGGGCATGTCGGCGTCATACACCCGGTAGCACTCGATCTTTTCCTTGCGCGCCCACTTGCCCAGCGCCTTGAGGTTCTTCTGCAGGCGGTTGGCGAACATCTGCCCACCCTCACTCAGGCGCGCCTGCTCGATCACCACGGCGCCCTGTGCCGAAGCCGCTTCGCTGCGCTCACCGCGATCGCCGGTGACGAACTGGCGCGGCTCCACGTCGAGCATGATCAGCTTGCAGGGCAGTGCGCCGTTGAAGAAGGCGTACTGCTTGTGGCTGCGGATGCCCATGCGCTTGCCCAGCTCCGGCGCGCCGGTGAACACCCCGGCGGTCCAGCCCAGGCAGCTCTGGCGCAGGCGTTCGCCCAGGTGCTGATAGAGGTACAGCAGGCTGGCTTCGTCGCCCAGGCGCTCGCCATAGGGCGGGTTACAGATGATCAGGCCCTTCTGGCCCTTGTCCGGACGCGGCTCGAAGGTAGCCAGTTCGCCCTGGTAGATCTTCACCCACTCGGCCAGGCCCGAGCGCTCGATGTTGTTGCGCGCCGGCTGGATCAGCCGCGGATCGGCCTCGTAGCCGCGAATCCACAGCGGCGTCTTGGCCAGGCCGATGTCGGCGCGCTGCTGGGCTTCCTCGATGAGTTTCTTCCAGATCGCCGGCACATGGCCCAGCCAGTTGCTGAAGCCCCAACGCTCGCGCTTGAGGTTCGGCGCCACGTCGGCGGCGATCAGGCCGGCCTCGATGAGGAAGGTGCCGACACCGCACATGGGGTCGGACAATGCGCCGCCTTCAGCGGCGATCTTCGGCCAACCAGCACGGATCAGCACGGCGGCGGCGAGGTTTTCCTTCAGCGGCGCGGCGCCCTGCTGCAGGCGGTAGCCACGCTGGTGCAGGCTGTGTCCGGAAAGGTCCAGCGACAGCACGGCCTGGCCGCGATCCAGGTGCAGGTGCACACGGATGTCCGGGTTGACCTTGTCCACGGTCGGGCGCTTGCCGAACTCGGCGCGCAGATTGTCGACGATGGCGTCCTTCACCTTCAGCGCACCGAAGTGGGTGTTGTCGATGCCCGAGCCCTTGCCGCTGAACTCCACCGCCAGGCTGCCGCCAGCATCCAGATGGTCGCCCCAGGGTACGGCGTTGACGCCCAGGTAGAGGTCTTCGGCGTTGCTGACCTGGAAGCGCGACAGCACCAGCAGCACACGGTTGGCCAGACGCGACCAGAGGCACAGGCGGTAAGCCGTCTCCAGATCGCCCTTGCCGCGAATGGCCGAGACCTGGGCACGCGCTTCGGTCAGCCCGAGTTCCTGGGCTTCCTCCAGCAACAGACCGTCGAGCCCTTTCGGGCAGGTAAGGAAGAGATCGTGCAAATCCGCCATGCAAATAGTTCCCGGGCCGCAGCCCTTTCAGCAAAGCCGCTTACGGCCTTGTCAGCCACCTTTTGTTCGTCGATACGAAATCCAGGCGACCCTTGTATTCATTTTCAGGGATGGACCGGCGAGCCGGCCTGCGGCCTCGCGTCGCAGAAAGTCATCCCACTCGTCGGAGCGAGAGAAAGTCGCAATTAGACACACATTCCTCTTGATCCTCGGCAACCTCCCGCCCCTGGCGGGTTATGCCGTAATGGCACTTTAGAACCCGACGGAACCTTATGGCTTGATCCCATAAGAGTTACGTCCTTATGACAAATTGGTCATTCACAGCCCCGGAACCTTTCGATAGAACTCGGGGTAATCCTTCACCGCAATGGTGTCGGGCGGGGCGCGTCACGCCGGCAATGCGCCCCATTTGGCGGAACATTCCGCCCGGCCTCCCTGGGGGGCCAACGGGACATAACAGTCAACAAGTGAGGGCAACACCCTATGAGAAGACTTAAGCGTGATCCGTTGGAAAGAGCCTTTTTGCGCGGATATCAGCACGGTATCACTGGAAAATCTCGCGACCTCTGTCCGTTTACCCATCCCACTACCCGGCAATCCTGGCTCAATGGCTGGCGTGAGGGCCGTGGCGACAACTGGGATGGTTTGACCGGCGCGGCCGGTATTCAACGTGTGAACCAACTCCAGCACGCAACAGGCTGAATCCAGGGTCACCCCCGACTTCCCCAAGCCGCCCCATCCGGGCGGAAAAGGGCGCAAGCCCAAGGGCTCCGAAAGGAGCCCTACTTATTTCTGCTGCCGTCCTTATGCCCGCCGGGCCGCCGCAATGGCGTCCACCGCTTCGCGGATCAGCGCCGGGCCCTTGTAGATGAACCCCGAGTAGATCTGCACCAGGCTCGCACCCGCGGCGATCTTCTCCGCCGCATGGGCACCTTCGGTGATGCCGCCGGCAGCGATGATCGGCAGGCGACCACCCAGCTCAGCGGCCAGTACCTTGACGATATGGGTGCTCTTCTCGCGCACCGGAGCGCCCGACAAGCCGCCGGCCTCGTTGCCGAAGGGCAGGTTCTCGACGCCTTCACGGCCCAGGGTGGTGTTGGTGGCAATCACCGCGTCCATGCCCGATTCGATCAGCGCGGCGGCAACCATGGCGGTTTCCTCGTCGCTCATGTCCGGGGCGATCTTGATCGCCAGCGGCACCCGGCGGCCATGCTGCACGGCCAGGTCTTCCTGGCGCTGGCGCAGCGCCTCAAGCAGTTGCTTGAGCGAATCGCCGAACTGCAGGCTGCGCAGGCCGGGGGTATTGGGCGAGCTGACGTTGACCGTCACATAGCTGGCGTGGGCGTAGACCTTGTCCAGGCAGATCAGGTAGTCATCCACCGCACGCTCGACCGGCGTATCGAAGTTCTTGCCGATGTTGATGCCCAGCACGCCCTTGTACTTCGCCGCCTTGACCCGCTCGATCAGGTGATCGACGCCGTGGTTGTTGAAACCCATGCGGTTGATGATCGCGGTGGCCTGCGGCAGGCGGAAGATGCGCGGCTTGGGATTGCCCGGCTGCGGACGCGGGGTAACGGTGCCGATCTCGACGAAGCCGAAGCCCAGCTGGGCGAAGCCGTCGATGGCATCGCCGTTCTTGTCCAGGCCGGCAGCCAGCCCCACCGGGTTGCCGAACTCCAGCCCCATGACCTTGACTGGCAGGCTTTTCGGCGCCTGGGTCAGCAGGCCGTTGAGGCCCAGGCGGCCACCGGCGCCGATCAGGTCGATGGACAATTCATGGGAGGTTTCCGGGGAGAGCTTGAACAGGAGCTCGCGGGCCAGGCTGTACATGGTCGGGCATCGGTCGGCAAAATGGGGCGCTATTATAGCCAGCCCGCCCTCGCTCAGGCGAGGCGACGCAGCGCCAGCAGCCGCCCGGAATCGTCGAATTCCAGCTCGAAGCAGCCCTGGATGCCACTGTGAGTGACGAAGGGACGCAGGTGATGCGCCGGCAGATTGACCTGCCGACCGTCGCGACTGAGCACCTGGATGCGGTTGGCCTGCCCGCGGTAGAGCGCCTGCAGCCGGTCTGCCGGCAGCGAGATATCGAGTACAACGCGAGCCATGGAGGCCACCTCGAAAGTGAAGGGAAGAATTTTGCCACAACCCGGGCGCCAATCGGCCCCAGGGTTTCCTATGCTTAGGGCAATTCGCCGCGCATCCGCCACGGCGCTTCCTGCACTGACCGTCCGGCCATCGGGAGTCTTGCGTCGTCCATGAGTCAACCAACCCGTCCCCGCAGCGTGACCAGTCGTCTTGCCGCCCTCGCCCAGCGCCTGGGCATTGGCGCCGCCGACGGGCACAACGTGGCCGAGCGCAGCCGCATCCTGTCGCTGCCCTTCGACCCGCTGCCGACAACGGCGAGCGGTATCGGCTGGCAATCCGGGCCGCCGCTGCATCGCCTGATCGACCTGCCGCGCGGCGCCCTCTCCGGACCGGTGCAGGAAGACAAGGCGCGCATCCATGCCGTACTCGCGCGCCTGGTGGTCAGCAGCCAGGAGCAGCATCCGGCAGTCGACCTGCGCAGCATCGACGGCCTGTGCTGCCGCAGCGTGCTGGACAGTTCGCGGCCGACGCTGGAGGAGCTGTCCAACTGCGAGCAGTGCCGCAAGGTACGGATCATCAGCTACAACGACTTCACCAAGGTGCTGGGCGTGGCCCTGCCGGGCTTCGAGCGCAAGGCCCCGCTGCACCTGCGCAGCGCCGGCTGGCATGGCTCGCGGCTGTTCTGGGACGACGACAGCCATCCCTGCGAGCTGGCCAGCGCGGTGGTCTACGCGCGGCGGCGCGGGCTGGAGATCATCCTGCCGGCGCGCATCCAGCGCCATGCACTGCAGGCTTCGGTGCTGGATGAACTGGAGCGCGACTTCCACATGCTCGGCATGCCGGCCAAGGCCTGGAGCGACTCAGCGTTCATGGCGCTGCTGCTGGAGACCGGGATGCCCTACGCGCGCTTCGGCCTGTTCAACTCGGAAACCCCGGAAAGCCTGTTGCTACCCCGCGACCATCCGCAGGCGGACGCCCTCGGCCGCGGTCTGCGCGAAGCCGGCGCCGCGGACGTGATCGCCTACCTGCGCCGGGTCGGCAGCGCCGCCTGAGGCCGTCACTCGTCCTCGCCCTGCCGCAGCAGGCGCTCTTCCTCGACCAGGCTCTGCAGCACGTCCTCATGCCGGGCCTGCCACTCTTCCAGACTCAGGCCGCTGCCCGCCAGCAACTCGGGGTTGCGCTGGACCAGGTAGACCGCCGCACGCTGGGCCGAATCGGCGACCTGCCAGGTCACCTTGGGCGAATCCAGCGGCCCCTCGTAGGTGATCCAGCGGCTGAAGTCCTCGTAGATGCTGCAGACCTTCTCGAAGTCCTCGTCGCGCATGCGCTGGTTGCCGTACTCGATGTTCTCCACATCCTTGGCCTTCATACCGACCGTTTCGGCAAAAGCGCGGCGCGACATTCCCGTGAGCGAACGAAGCGCCCGTAGTCTTTCTCCTGCGGTGAACAGGAAATGCTTCTTCACCATGTGTCATCCATCTCCGAGACTGCAAAAGCCCGGCAAATCGCCCTAACAATTGGGATAAATTGACGCTCCAGAGCGAGGCAGACGCCCGTGGATCAGGGGTTCAAGATGGTGCGGGATACCGCATGAGCGAAGAAAGGGAATTCACCGCGGATTTGCTCGCGGGGGGCTATTACGTGACGCCTCAGCGCTTTGCACAGCTGATCGGCCTGAACGACCGCCAGACCATTGTGCAGCGCTGGATAGAGCTCGGTGAAATACCCTCACGCCGCATCGGCGGCCAGATCCTGGTGGACCTGGGCGCCCTGATCAGGATGAGCCAGCCGGATCAGCCCTGATCGGCAGCCTGCGCCGCCTGCAGTGCCGGTGCGGCGGGAATGCCGATCTCCACGCACAGCTGCATGACGCGCTCCAGGTCGTTGCGGTAGACCAGTACGCATTGCAGCTCGGTGTCCAGCGGCTCGCTGAAATCCACCAGCACGTAGCCGCCCTTCTCCGGGTAGAGCGCGCCCAGCTGGGTCTGGATACGGTTCAGCGCGGCGAGCGGCTCGGCCTTGCGCAGCTGTTTGGCCTGCAGCACGAAGCTCACGCTCGGGTCGAACGAGGAGCGGATCTCACCGAACAGCTCCTCGTAGCTGTCGCCCATGAACAGCACGATTTCCGGCAGGCTGCCCACCACGACCCATTCACCCAGCGGAATCGGGAAGTCGTCGTCGTAGTTGATGTCCGCATTGGCGGCGAGGAAGGCCGCGGGATCGGCATAGGCCTGCGAGGCCTCGTCGGCGATCTGCCGGATCTCCTCCTCGCCCAGGCAGCCGGAGCTGATCAGCGTGAGAAGTTCGACGAGTTGGGCTTTCATGGGCAGGTCCTGCTGAGAGATGAACAGCCGCGAAGGATATCGCTATTCGAAGAAAAACGCCGTAGGCAGGGAAACTTCTGACAGACCGGCCGGTCGGAACTCGCCAGAACGATATCCATTATTGAACGGGATGATTTCTGCTCACTTCGAGCGGTTGATAGCCTGACAACCATCCCGAACCAGCCTGTGTGTGAAAACCATGAACCGTGCCCTCGCTCTTTTTTCCCTGATCACGCCCCTGTGGCTGGTGGGTTGCGCCAGCCAACCGGCGCCGCAGCAGGAGCCGTACAGTGACGAACAGGTGAAGTCCTTCGCCGTGAAGATGCTGGGTACGAGCAGCATGTCCGATGAGCTGTTCGCCAAGTATCGGCGGGCGCTGACCGAGCCGCACGCGAATGGGCGGAGCGGGAGTTGATCCCGCGTCAGACCTGATCTCTCCGTCATCCTCCGGTACCGCTCCGATGTTCCCGTTTACGTAGGAGCAACTGTCTTTTACCCATTCTCCGTTCGCCACTGTTTGCCATCCCTGACCATTGCGTTGAGCCTCACGATCAG
>NZ_JACHLI010000055.1 GCF_014204515.1 Pseudomonas nitroreducens
GTGGGCGGGGGAAGTCTCCTACCGTCTGGCTTGCAGAAGCGGACTTTGTCCCTCCACCCCCGACAGGTTCCTACCCTAACGCCATACAAGCGGACCTTGTCCGCGAAGTCCCACTGCCACGTCGGCCTGGAAGACTGTGCGCGGTGGATGAAGCGCGCCCCATGCCATGGTATCTCCCGGACGACGACGACTCCGCCGCGCGGGCTTTCGCGGACAAGGTCCGCTCCTACAGTCCAGCTCCAGCGCCAGAGAGCTGCGTAGGAGCGGACTCCGTCCGCGATAGCCCGCCGCGGCTGGAGAGCATCGCGGATAAATCCGCTCCTACGATCCAACTCCGGCGCCAGAGGGCTGCGTAGGAGCGGACTCCGTCCGCGATGGCCCGCCGCGGCTGGAGAACATCGCGGATAAATCCGCCCCTACAAGTGCGGAGCACTGGCGCATGGGTTCTTGTAGGAGCGAGCTTGCTCGCGAACAACCCAGCTGCGAGGTCGGATCGCGAGCAAGCTCGCTCCTGCGAAGAGCAAGAAAAAGCCCCGCCGAAGCGGGGCTTTTCGTTACTCGTGCATCACAAACATCAGGACGACAGGTAAGCCGAGCGGGTCAGCCCCAGGCGCAACGCATCGAGGTACTGCGTACGCTCGCGGGCGGTGAGCTTGGCCCCGGCGACCTTGTCGCGGTAGTGGGTCATCAGTTCCTCGGGCGACAGGTGCACGTAGCGCAGCATGTCCTCGATGGTGTCGTGGGTCTCGATGCCGGCGTGGTAGTAGCTGCCGTCGGCGTTCTGGTAGACGTTCACCGAGTCGGTGTCGCCGAACAGGTTGTGCATGTCGCCGAGGATTTCCTGGTAGGCGCCGACCAGGAAGGTGCCGATCAGGTAGTCCTCGCCTTCCTTCACGTCGTGCACCGGCATGCTGGTCTCGATGCTCTGCTCGTCGACGTACTGGGTGATCTTGCCGTCGGAGTCGCAGGTCAGGTCCTGCAGCACGGCGCGACGGTTCGGCTCTTCTTCCAGACGATGGATCGGCAGGATCGGCAGCACCTGGCCGATGGCCCAGGTGTCGGGCAGGCTCTGGAACACCGAGAAGTTGCAGATGTACTTGTCGGCGAGCTTGTCGTTGAGCTCGTCGAGCACCTGGCGGTGCGAGCGCTGGCGGGCTTTGAGCTGGTTGTGCAGGCGCCGGCAGATGGCGAAGTAGCACTGCTCGGCCAGGGCCTTCTGCGCCAGGTTGATCTTGCCTTCGGCGTACTGCGCGGCTGCATCGCTCATGTAGTGGGTGGCGCGCCAGTAGGTCTCGGTGACCATCTCGGCGTCGGTCGGGCCGAGCAGGTCGGCCAGCCACTGGACAATCTCCGGCTGCTCGCTGCGGTCGGGGATGGTCGGCACTTCGTCGTTATGCCGCTCGACGTCGGTGACCTGGGTGATCAGCACCGCATGGTGCGCGGTCAGCGCCCGGCCGCTCTCGGAGAACACGTGCGGATGCGGTAGGCCCTGGGCGTCGCAGAACTCCTTGAGCATGCCCACCACCACACCGGCGTAGTCGTCGATGTCGTAGTTGATCGAGCTGGCATTGCGCGAGTGGGTACCGTCGTAGTCAACGCCCAGGCCGCCGCCGACGTCCACGTGGTCCACCGGCAGGCCGAGAGCGCGCAGTTCGCCGTAGTAGCGGATGGCTTCCTTGAAGCCGTGCTGGTAGTCGGCCAGGTTGGCGATCTGCGAGCCCATGTGGAAGTGCAGCAGGCGCACGCCCTGGTCCAAGCCGGCGGCGCGGAAGCGCTCGACCACCGACAGCAGCTGGGCGGCGGACAGGCCGAACTTGGCCTTCTCGCCGCCGGTGTCGGCCCATTTGGAGGAAGCCAGGGAGGACAGGCGTACACGCAGGCCGACCTGGGGCAGCACACCGATCACGGCGGCCTCCTCGATCACCAGCTGCACCTCGGATTCCTTCTCGATCACGATGAACACGTTGTGGCCGAGCTTCTGCCCCATCAGCGCCAGCTTGATGAACTCGCGGTCCTTGTAGCCGTTGCAGACGATGGTGCCGCCTTTGGGCGCCAGGGCCAGCACGGCCATCAGCTCGGGCTTGGAGCCGGCTTCCAGGCCGATGGAGACGTTCTGCGTGGCGATGATGCTTTCCACCACCGCTTCCTGCTGGTTCACCTTGATCGGGTACAGCGCGGTGTAGCGGCTGCCGTACTCCAGGCGCGCGATGTTGGCGTCGAAGGCGCCGGTGAGCTTGCGCACGCGGTCCTGGAGGATGTCCGGGAAACGCACCAGCAGCGGCAGCGACAGGCCCGCCTCGCGCAGCTGCTCGACCAGCCCGTGCAGATCGATCGGCTGGGCATCGGCGCCCTGCGGGCGAACTTCCACGTTACCGGCGTCGTTGATGGCGTAGTAGCCAGCGCCCCAGTGGCGAATTCCGTAGATGCTGCGGCTGTCAGCCACGGTCCAGTTGCTGCCGTCGTCTTTGCGGGTCCGTCTAGCGGCCATGCGGGGTGGTCTCCTCAAGATTGCGCGAATGTGTGCAGGCGTCCGCCCGGCGTGCGGGTGAGTCGTCAAGGCCTGGTGGGATAAACCTAGCCGGGCCTCGTGACGTTGCCGTGTTGACCGCCGGGGCTGGCGGTAAGTTTAGGAAAATCCGACGACACGCCCAGGGCGCACCGATAAATCTCCCATCTAGGGAAAGGGCTTGCCGACGATGCACAGCGTGCGCATCGCCTGGAACCCGTTCTCGACAGGGGAGCAGCTGGTTGGCCGAGTGACTCAGCCGCCGGATTTCTTCGCCTTGAGACCGCGCTTGGTCAGCTCTTCGAGCAGCAGGTCGACGTGGTCGCCCTGGATCTCGATGATGCCGTCCTTCAACGCGCCACCGGTGCCGCAACGCTTCTTCAGCGCGGTGGCCAGGTCCTTCAGCGCATCGGCCGCCAGCGGCACGCCGGTTACCGTGGTCACGGTCTTGCCGCCGCGGCCCTTGGTTTCCCGACGCACGCGAGCGATGCCATCGCCGGCCGGAATCTCGGCCTGCTTGCAGATGCACGCGCCAATGGGCTGATTGCAGTCCGGGCAATGCCGGCCGGAATCAGTGGAGTAGACGAGCCCGCCGAGGGCGGACAGGGAGGATGCTTTCTTGACCACCGGGCGTTTCCCCAGGATTGGCCTCTGCGGGCCAGGTCAACGAATGGCCGGCTGGCGCCGACCGCGACGCCCCACTCAGGCAGGGGCTGCGCAATTCCCGGTGGAGGACCCTGCCGGAAAGGTCGCGCAATTTAGCAGCATTGAGGGCAAATGCTAAGACCGGAAATGCGTCATTGATCGGCAGTTTGGCGACATCGGTGGTTTTCACGGTATCTGGAAGTCGGATCGAGCGATCGCGGACAAAGTCCGCTCCTACGCCAGGGTCAGCCTCTGCGTAGGAGCGGACTCCGTCCGCGATGTCTCAACGTTCGCTCCGACCCGGTCAGAAACTCACCAGGTACTTGCGCAACGCCGCCAGCGAATCCGGACAATAAGGCGTGCCCGCCTTGGCCTCGGCCAGCGCCTGGTGTGGGTCGATGAATTTCGCTTCCAGCACCTCTTCGGGCTGCAGGAACAGCGGCGCATCGGAAACGGCAGAGAACACCGCGCACCACAGGCGATTATCCGGCTGATCGAAGAAGAAGGTGCCGTGGGCGCGCAGTTCGACGCCGGCGATGCCCAGTTCCTCCTCCAGCTCGCGAGCAGCGGATTCGGCGTAGCTCTCGTCCGCCTGCACCATGCCGCCGGCGGCCGGGTCCCAGTAGCCGGGGTAGACCGCCTTGCTCAGGGTGCGGCGGTGCACGCACAGCTCACCGGCAGAGTTGAACAGCAGGATGAAGGTGCCGCGGCCGATCAGCCCGCGCGCGCGCAGTTCGGCGCGCGGCAGGCTGCCCAGCAACTGGTCGTCGTCGTCGACCCAGGCGATCTTCTCGGCGTCCGAAGCCGCCCGGTGGGCGGCTTCCTTGTCGCTGATCAGCGCCATGGATCAGCCCTGGGCCAGCAGCTGGCGCAGGTCGATGATCGCGGCGTTGGCGCGGGAGATGTAGTTGGCCATCACCAGCGAGTGGTTGGCCAGCACGCCGAAACCGCTGCCGTTGAGGACCATCGGGCTCCACAGCGGCGCCTCGGCGGCCTCCAGCTCGCGGATGATCTGGCGCACGCTGACGGTGGCGTTCTTCTTCGCCAGCACGTCGGCAAAATCCACCTCGATGGCGCGCAGGATGTGCGACAGCGCCCAGGCCTGACCGCGGGCTTCGTAGAACACGTTGTCGATCTGCAGCCAGGGGGTTTCCTGGATCACTTCCTCGACTTCCGGCGCCTGCCCGGGCACCACCGGCTGCATCGGCGTGATGTTGGTGTTCAGCTTGACCCGCCCGACACTGGCCGAAAGACGCTGGGACAGCGAGCCCAGGCGGGTGGAGACGTCGCCCAGCCAGTTGTTCAGGCTGTCGGCGCGGGCATAGAACTGCGCGCCGGCCGGATCGGCGGAGAGCCGGGCGAGGTAGCGGTCCAGGGATTTGATGCCATCGGCGTATTCCGACTCGGAGGACGGCAGCGCCCAGCTCTTGTTGTCGAAGTTGAACTTCGGCTCGGCGCGTGCCAGGTCACCGTCTTCGGTGGACTGCGACTGCGAGCGGGCGAAGTCCTTGCGCAGCGCGCGGGACAGGTCGCGCACCTGGACCAGGGCGCCGTACTCCCAGCTGGGCATGTTGTCCAGCCAGACGCCCGGCGGGAAGATGTCGTTGGACAGGTAGCCGCCCGGCTTGTTGAGGATGGTGCCGACCACTTCCTTGAGCGTCTCCACCGTGGTGTAGCCCACCACCATCTGCCGGCCGGCGCGCTCGGCGGCGGCCTGGGCGTTCTGCTGCACCGGGAAGAGGTCAGGCTCCTGGCTCCAGTACCAGCCGATCACCGCGCAGACCACCAGGTAGGCACCCAGCAGGCCGCCCAGCACGCGCACCAGCCAGGGGCCGCCGACATAGGCGCGCACGTTGTCTACCGAGTCATCCACGCGATCGCGCACGGAGCCGCGTTTCTTCCAGTTCCACATGGCAAGTTCCTTAACGTCCCGAATTCGAAGTTAGCTTGGACCGGTTTGCGCCCCAAGGGTGCCGGAATCTTCGGTCCCAGCGCCCCAGCATGCCCCACGCGGGCGGCTGGGCGAAGCCTACCCTGCGCATGGTGCGCGGTAATGGGGTGAATTACAAAGCGCTCAATGTTTGACCGAAGGCACTGTTATTGCCATGCAAGATTGGTAGCATAGGGCCATCAGTGTGTATCACGGCGGAAACATCTCCGCCCCGCAGGCCGCCGGTACGGCTTACGAAGAAGCGTGCGATGACCGAGCTCGACGATCCCTCTCTCGACCGCCTCAAGCATCACTTCGCCCAGCGAGTGATCCACCAGGCGCGCCACCTCCTGGAAGTCTGGCAGCGCCTGTCGCGCTCGGAATGGAACAGCGCCGGCATGGCCGAGCTGGCCGAAGCCTGCCTGCGCCTGCAACGCTACGCCGAGCGCTTCGAACAGGCCGAGCATGCCGACCTGGCCAAGGCCATCGACCAGTGCCTGCGCGCCGTGCAGGACAACCGCGGGCGCCTCTCCAGCGAGCTGATCAGCGAGCTCAACCGCCTGATGCAGCGCCTGTCGCGCACCGGTCTGCGGCATGGCGACCAGTTCGAGCAGACCAGCCTGCCGCCGCTGCGCAAGCCGGTCTACCTGGCCCTGCAGGACCTGGAACGCGCCGAGCGGCTGGCCCAGCAGCTGGAATTCTTCGGCATGGCCGCCCAGCCCTGCGAGCACGCCAACGCCTTCCGCGCCGCCATGGCCGACCGCCATCCGGCAGCCATCGTCATGGAAATCGACTTCGCCGGAGGCCAGGGCCTGGCCCTGGCCGACGAGGCCCAGGCCGGCCTCAAGCAGAAGCTGCCGGTGCTGTTCTTCAGCCACGAAGAGACCGACACTCCCACCCGCCTGGCCGCCGCCCGCGCCGGTGGCCTGGACTTCTTCAGCGGTGCGCTGGACGCCTCCGGCCTGCTGGAGAAGATCGAGACGCTGACCCGCGTGGCGCACTACGAGCCGTTCCGCGTGCTGATCGTCGACGACTCCCGCGCCCAGGCCGCGCACACCGAGATGGTGCTCAACAGCGCCGGCATCGTCACCCGCGCGCTGACCGCGCCGCTGTCGGTGATGGCCGAGCTCGCCGAGTTCCAGCCCGACCTGATCATCCTCGACATGTACATGCCCGAATGCCTGGGCACCGAGCTGGCCAAGGTGATCCGCCAGCACGAGCGCTATGTCAGCGTGCCGATCATCTACCTGTCCGCCGAGGACGACCTGGACAAGCAGCTCGACGCCATGAGCGAGGGCGGCGACGACTTCCTCACCAAGCCGATCAAGCCGCGCCACCTGATCGCCACCGTGCGCAACCGCGCCGCCCGCGCGCGCAGCCTGAAGGCACGCATGGTGCGCGACAGCCTCACCGGCCTGTACAACCACACCCATACCCTGCAACTGCTCGACGACGCCCGCTTCCGCGCGCGCCGCGACGAGCGCCCGCTGACCTTCGCGATGCTCGACATCGACCACTTCAAACGGGTCAACGACACCTACGGCCACCCCATGGGCGACCGGGTGATCAAGAGCCTGGCGCTGTTCCTCAAGCAGCGCCTGCGCAAGACCGACCACATCGGCCGCTACGGCGGCGAGGAATTCGCCGTGGTGCTGCCGGACACCGATGCCGAGTCGGCGCGCAAGGTGCTGGAGGAAATCCGCCAGCGCTTCGCCGAGATCCACTACCCGGCGCAGCCTCAGGACCTGTCCTGCACCTTCAGCTGCGGCATCGCCGAACTGGGCCCGGAGATGGACATCAAGACCATCGCCAAGCAGGCCGACGAAGCGCTGTACCGCGCCAAGCACGGCGGCCGCAACCGCGTCGAGGTCTACCGCTGATCCCACCGCCGGTCCGGCGCGGCGCTCTGCCACGCCATTTTCCGACCGAATGCTGGCACCGTGTCATCAGCCAGTAACCAAACTGCAATAGGTTCAGGACTCGCCGTTTTTCCGCTGTCGGTCGAGACCTGCCATGCGCCTCAAGCTGCTCACCAACCTCAACACCGTCCTGCTCCTGCTCGTCTGCCTCGCCCTGGGCGCCACCCTGTGGTGGTCGCAGCGCGCCCTGGAGCGTCCCTTCACGTTGATGGACCGTTACCTGGAACTCTCCCAGGGCTTCGAGCGCAAGGTCGCGCAGAACATCCAGGCGTACCTCGCCAGTGGCGATGCGCTGAAGCAGAAAGCCGCCCAGCAGGGACTGGACGAGCTGGCCGAGGAACTGCCGCAACTGCCGGACAGCCTCGGCCGGCTGCTCGGCCAGAGCCTCGACGAGCTGCGCCAGTTCAGCGGCAGTCAACTGCTCGCCGCCGGCAAGCTGGCCGGTGATCCGCAGGGCCTGCTGCTGCAGGCCGAACGCGACCTGCTGGCCGCGCTGGACCAGCTCGGCGCCTACGCCGACGCCAGCCAGAACCCCGCCGCCGCCGACTATCGCAGCCCGCTGCTGCAGGCCGGCCTGCACCTGACGCGCCTGGCCCACGCCCGCGCCAAGCTGGTGGAGAGCGGCAACCCGGCGCTGGCCGAGGATATCCAGCGCGAACTGGAAACCCTGCGCCAGTTGGCCGAGCGCATCGACACCCTGCCGCTGCTGGGCGTGCTGGAACAACAGGCCTCCGCCTCCGACGACTTCGCCGCGATGATGGGGCTGGACTCCCAGCCGGCCGCCCAGGCGCAGAGCGAGGACCGCGGCGTCACCCTCAAGCGCGACCTCGCCAGCGTGCTGCGCCGCTACCCCGACGAACTCGACCGCACCCGCCAGCTGATCACCCAGCGCCAGCAACTGGCCAACGCCACCGCCCAGCGCCTGGGCGCCGTGCAGCAGGCCCTGGCGACCCTGGAGCCGCAGGTGCGCGAGGAACGCTCGAAGATCCAGGCGCAGGTGCGCGTGATCCAGGGCGCACTGATCGCCCTGATCCTCGCCACCGCGCTGCTCATCGACACCCTGCAACGGCGCCTGGCGCGCGTGCTCGGGCAACTGGTCCCGGCGCTGTCGACCTGGGCGCGCGGCGACTTCGCCAAACCCATCGCCCTGGCCACCCGCACCCGCGACCTGGTGGAGCTGCAGGAATCGCTGAACCGCCTGCGCGATTTCCTCGGCACCCTGGTCGGCACCATCCACCAGCGCGCCGAGGAAGTGGCCGGCAGCAGCCGCGCCCTGGCCGAGCTCAGCGGCGGCCTGCACGTCGGCGCCGAACGCCAGGCCAGCGACACCGGGGAAATCCGCGATGCGCTGGGCGACATGGAAGCGGCGATCCAGCAGGTGGCCGGCGACGCCAGCCAGGCCGCCTCGGCCAGCCACGCCGCCGGCATGGCGGTGGAACAGGGCCAGCAGGTGATCGGCAACAGCCTCAACGGCATGCGCGCGCTGGTGGACGAAGTGCAGAACAACGCCCAGGCCATCGAGAACCTGGCGGAGGAATCGGCCACCATCGGCAATGTGCTGGGGGTGATCCGCTCCATCGCCGAGCAGACCAACCTGCTGGCGCTCAACGCCGCCATCGAGGCCGCGCGGGCGGGCGAGCAGGGCCGGGGTTTTGCCGTGGTTGCCGAGGAAGTGCGCTCACTGGCGCTGCGCACCGCCGGCGCCACCGAGGAAATCCAGCAGCTCACCGCACGCCTGCAGCAGGCCGCGCGGCAGTCGGTGGATGCCATGCGCAGCCAGGTCGAGCACGCGGAAGTCACCGCCAACCAGGCCGGCGCCGCCGAGGGCGCGCTGGACGAGGTGGTCGGCGCCATCCGTACCATCGCCAGCATGGCCGAGCGCATCGCCGAGAGCTCCGCCCAGCAGAGCGGTGCGGTGAGCGAGATCCGTTCCCATAGCGAGCGCATTCATCAGCTGGGCAGCGAGAACCTGCGCCTGATCGGCCAGGGGCGTAGCCAGGGCGAGCAGCTGCAGGAGCTGGGTGGGGCGTTGCATACCGCGGTGCGGGCGTTCCGGGTCTGACGTAGCGCGAGTCTGGGATCAGGCTTTTGTAGGATGGGTGGAGCGCAGCGATACCCATGCTGCCTGCACGCGGCGATCGATGGGTATCGCTGCGCTCCACGCCATCCTACGTCCGGTTTCTCCGATGGGCTCAGGCGCCGGGGCGGTTCAAAGCGGACTCAGCGCTCACCCAGCTTGTGCCGCGCCGCGTACAGGCAAACCATCTCCATCGCCAAAGTCGCGCCGGCCAGGGCGGTGATCTCGGCGCTGTCGTAGGGTGGCGCGACTTCCACCACGTCCATCCCTACCAGGTTGATGCCGCGCAGGGCGCGGAGGATTTCCAGCGCCTGGTGCGAGCTCAGGCCGCCACACACCGGGGTGCCGGTACCGGGCGCGAAGGCCGGGTCGAGGCAGTCGATGTCGAAGGTCAGGTACACGGGGTTGTCGCCAACTCGCGCGCGAATACGCTCGGCGATGGCCTGCGGCGAGTTGCGGTGCACCTCGCGGGCATCCAGCACCTGGAAGCCCATGACGTCGTCGTTGGTGGTGCGCAGGCCGACCTGTACCGAGCGCGCCGGGTCCACCAGCCCCTCGCGGGCGGCGTGGTAGAACATGGTGCCGTGGTCGATACGCTGGCAATCCTCGTCCGGCCAGGTGTCGCTATGGGCGTCGAAGTGGATCAGCGACAGCGGGCCGTGCTTCTTCGCGTGGGCCTTGAGCAGCGGGTAGCTGATGAAGTGGTCGCCGCCCAGGGTCAGCAGTGCGCAACCGGCATCGAGGATGCGTGCGGCGTGGGCTTCGATGACTTCCGGGGTTTCCTGCGGCACGCCGTGGTCGAAGGAGCAGTCGCCATAGTCGATCACCGCCAGGTGGTCGAAGGGGTCGAACTCCCAGGGGAAGTGCCGGGCCCAGGCCATCTGCACCGAGGCGGCGCGAATCGCCCGCGGCCCGAAGCGGCTGCCGGGGCGGTTGGTGGTGGCGGTGTCGAAGGGCACGCCGCTGACCACCAGGTCGACGCCTTTCAGATCGCGACTGTAGCGGCGACGCATGAAGCTGGTGATGCCGGCGTAGGTGGATTCGGCGGCGGTGCCGTAGAGGCTGTCGCGGGTGATGGCCTGGTCGTTGTCTTGGGCGAGATCCATGGTGTCCTCATCGATGTCTTTATGGTTTGTCCTGCTAGGTCGGTGCCTGCGGTACCACCCTCTCCCCCGCCCTCTCCCTGAAGGGAGAGGGAGCAGATCGTGCCGGCTGACATTCAGGCTTCAACCTGCACCGAACGGTCCCCTCTCCCTTCAGGGAGAGGGCTAGGGAGAGGGCAAGCGCGCACGAATCAGCTACGGGTCCGGAACGCCGACCACAGCCGCGTGCGCTCGCGCTGCTGCTTCAAGGTCAGCAACTGCTCGCCGAACAGCTTCTGGCGCATGGCCGGCGCCGGGTAGATGTCCGGGTCGCCCGCCACGTCGGCATTCAGCAAAGGCGTGGCCTTGAGGTTGGCGTTGGCGAAGTACAGGGTGTTGGTCAGCTCGGCGATGGAGTCCGGGCGCAGCATGAAGTCGATGAAGGCGCGGGCTTCCTGCGGGTGCGGCGCGTCCACCGGGATGGCCATGGTGTCGAACCAGATCAGCGTGCCTTCCTTGGGAATCCGGTAGATCACCTCGAAAGGCTTGTTCGCCTGCTTGGCCTGGGCGGCGCCCATCAGCGCGTCGCCGGTGTAGGTGAGCGCGACGCACAGGCTGCCGTTGGCCAGGTCGTTGATGTGCTTGCCGCTGGCGATGTAGCGCACGTTGGGCTGCAGCTTCTGCAACAACTGGCTGACCTGGACGAGATCGGCCGCATCGGTGCTGTAGGGCGACTTGCCCAGGTAGTTGAGCGCGACGCTGATCACCTCCTGGGGCGAGTCGATCAGCGAGATGCCGCAGTCGGCCAGGCGGCTGGCGTATTCGGGCTTGAACAGCAGGTCGAGGCTGTCCAACGGCGCATCGGGGATGCGCTTGAGCACCTCGTCCTTGTTGATCGCCAGGCCCACGGTGCCCCAGGTGTAGGGCACGCCGAAGCGGTTGCCGGGGTCGATGGCGGCCAGCTTGGCCAGCAGCTCCGGGTCGAGGTTGGCGAAGTTCTTCAGTTGCGCGTCGTCCACCGGCTGCACGGCCTTGGCCTGGATCGCGCGGGCCAGCCCGCTGCTGGCGGGGAAGACGACGTCGTAGCCGCTGCGGCCGGTCATCAGCTTGCTGTCGAGCACCTCGGCGCTGTCGAAGGTGTCGTATTTGACGCGGATGCCGGTTTCCTTCTGGAACCGCTGCAGGGCATCGGCGCCGACGTAATCCGCCCAGTTGTACAGGTTGAGCACCCGCTCCTGCGCCTGCAGGGGCATGGCCAGGGCTGCGAGCAAAGCCGCCAGGGTCGCCCAGGGAAACACACGCATGATCATCGCCTCAGGGTTGTTGTGGTTATGGGGCGAGCATGGCGCGGGCTTTACTTTGTAAAAATACAAAGTTAATTACTTTGGCATTTCACTCGAACAATGTTTGGAGACGATCATGCTCAGCCAGTTGCGCGACCTCGATCTGCAGTTGTTGCGCCTGTTCGTCACCGTCGTGGAGTGCGGTGGCTTCAGCGCCGCGCAGGGCGAGCTGGGGCTGAGCCAGCCGAGCATCAGCATCCAGATGGCCAAGCTGGAGACGCGCCTGGGCTATCGCCTGTGCGAGCGCGGCAAGGGCGGCTTCCGCCTGACGCCCAAGGGCGAGCACCTGCTGCAATCGACGCGGCGGCTGTTCGTTGCCATCGAGGGCTTCCGCGACGAGGCGCGCGGCGTGGCCGACAAGCTGCTGGGCGAGGTGCGCATCGGGCTGTCGGAAAGTCTCGAGGAAAGCGTGCTGGCGCGGCTGTCCGACGCCATCCGGCGATTCCGCCAGCGCAACGAGGCGGTCAGCCTGGAACTGCTCACCGCCACGCCCGCCGAACTGGAACGTCTGTTACTGCAGGACCGACTGCACCTGGCGGTCGGCTATTTCGCCGGCACCCAGGCGGCGCTGGAGCACCAGACGCTGTTCAGCGAATCCCAGGGCCTGTATTGCGGCGCGGGCCATCCGGCCTTCACGGAAGGAAAGCCGACCCGCGATTCCCTGGCCGACGCCGACCAGGTGCTGCACCCCTATCGCTTCATCGCCGCCGACGAGCCCTTGCAGACCAGCCGCAGCAGCGCACGCTGCGAACAGGTGGACGGCAGCCTGGCGTTCATCCTCTCCGGCGCCCACATCGGTTACCTGCCCCGACATGTCGCGCAACCCTGGATCGAGCGCGGCCAGCTACGCGAACTGCTGCCGGGGGAACTGGACTTCGAGGTGGCCTTCAGCCTGACCCGCCACCGCGGCCGTCATCCCGGCGATGCCGAACAGGCCTTCGTCAGCGACCTGCTGGCGGCTTTCGGCCAGCACGCGGCGGATTGACGCAGCGGCGCCTGGAGAACCGAGCCTCGTGGGCGAAGTCCCACAGCCGCGATCACGTCTTGTGACAGCTGATCCGGCGGCATCGCGGGCCGCGCCGGAAGCTTTCCGCTATCATGCCCGCCACCCATATGTCCGCCCATTCCGTAGTCCGCGAGATGTCCATGCGCCGCCTGCTCACCCTGCTCCTGCTCCTGGTCGCCCTGCCCGCCTCCGCCGGCCTGTTCGACAAACCCGCCGACAAGGGCGGCTTCTCCGTGGCGCAACCGGCCAAGGGTGACTTCCTACCGGTGGCCGAAGCCTTCCGCGTCAGCGTCGAGGACAGCGACAGCCAGCAGGTGAAGCTGCGCTTCATCAATGCCGATGGCTACTACCTCTACCAGCACCGTTTCAGCTTCAAGGTCGAGCCCGCCGACAGTGGCGTGAGCGTCGGCGAGGTGAAACTGCCGCCGGGCAAGCAGCATCACGACGACTATTTCGGCGACACCGTCGTCTATTACGCCATCACCGATATCGACGTGCCACTGGTCAACCCGCAGCACCAGCCCTTCACCCTGGTCGTCAGCTACCAGGGCTGCGCCGACAAGGGCCTGTGCTACGCGCCGGAAACCACCCGCCTGCAGATCGCCGACGGCCAGGCCGCCAGCGTGCTGACCGGCCCCGCGCCTTCCGCTGCCGCCAAGTCCGCCGCCGCTTCGAGCAACCCGCTGGCCAGCCTGCTGGGCGACCACGAGCCGGGCAAGATCAAGAAGCTCGGCCGCGCGCTGGTGATCTTCTTCCTGCTGGGCCTGGCGCTGACCTTCACCCCCTGCGTGCTGCCGATGCTGCCGATCCTCTCCGGCGTCGTCCTGCGCGGCCGTCCGGGCGGCATGCGCGGGCTGGCGCTGTCGCTGGCCTACGTGCTGCCGATGGCGGCCTGCTACGCCGTGCTCGGCACCCTGATGGGCCTGTTCGGCGCCAAGCTCAACCTGCAGGCGATGCTGCAGTCGCCCTGGGTGCTGATCCCCTTCGCGGCCTTCTTCGTGGTCTTCGCCGTCGCCATGTTCGGCGTGTTCGAGATGCGCCTGCCGGGCTTCATCCGCGAACGCCTGGACAACGTGGCGAACAATACCCGCGGCGGCTCCATCGCCGGCGCGGCGACCCTGGGCGTGCTCTCCAGCCTGCTGGTGTCGCCCTGCGTGACCGCCCCGCTGGCCGGCCTGCTGCTGTACATCAGCAGCACCGGCGACGCAGTCGGCGGCGGTCTGCTGCTGTTCTCCCTGGGCCTGGGCATGGGCACGCCGCTGGTGATCTTCGCGGTCGGCGGCGGCGCGCTGCTGCCCAAGAGCGGCGCCTGGATGAACGGCGTGCGCAACGTCTTCGGCGTGATGCTGCTGGCGGTGGCCATCTGGATGCTCGACCGCCTGGTATCCGGCCCGGTCTCGCTGACCCTCTGGGGCACCCTCGCCGGCGGCGTCGCCCTGGCCATCGGCACCCTCGAACTGGGGCCGAAGAAACCGCTGCAGCGCCTGGGCCAGCTGTTCGGCCTGATGCTGCTGGTCTACGCCGTGGCCGCCTGGACCGGCGCCCTGCAAGGCGAGTCCGACCCGCTGCACCCGCTGGGCCGCAGCGGCGTACGCACCCATGCCGGTCCGCCCAGTTCCACGCCCGGCGACTGGCAGAACCTCACCACCCCGGCGCAGCTCAACGCCGCCCTGGCCAGCGCCCAGGCCGCCGGGCGCCCGGTGCTGCTCGACTGGTACGCCGACTGGTGCATCAGCTGCAAGATCATCGAGCGCCAGGTGCTGCCGGCGCCGGAGGTCCAGGCGCAACTGCCCGGCTTCGTCCTGCTGCGCTTCGACATGACCGCCAGCACCGAGGAACAGCGCGCCCTGCTCGACCGCTACAACCTGTTCGGCCCGCCCGCGCTGCTGTTCTTCTCGCCCAAAGGCGACGAATGGAGCGATCTGCGCATCATCGGCGAAACCGACGCCGCGACCCTCGCCGACCGCCTGAAACAGGCTGGAACGCGCTCCTGATCACAGTTTGATTGCAATGGTTTTGCCGTAATCGGCTGGCAACATGCTGACATCTACGGCAAAACCGGCATGACTGGACAGTCACGCCGGCTTTCCGGCATAGTCCCGCCCTATCTTTATCCCGCCAAGAACAAGGACTACAGCATCCAGATGGCGACCTTACTGGTACTGCACGGGCCCAACCTCAACCTGCTGGGCACCCGCGAGCCCGACAAGTACGGCTCCGTCACCCTCGAGCAGATCAACCAGGACCTGGAGCGCCGCGCCCGCGAGGCCGGCCACCACCTGCTGCACCTGCAGAGCAACGCCGAGTACGAACTGATCGACCGGATCCACGCCGCGCGCAGCGAAGGCGTGGACTTCATCCTGATCAATCCGGCTGCTTTCACGCATACAAGTGTCGCTCTACGTGACGCATTGCTCGCAGTGAGCATCCCATTCATCGAAGTGCACCTCTCCAACGTGCACAAACGTGAACCTTTCCGGCATCACTCCTACTTCTCCGACGTGGCGGTAGGGGTGATCTGCGGTCTGGGCGCCACAGGCTACCGCCTGGCCCTGGAATCCGCCCTCGAACAACTTGAACGCCCGTGACCTCACCTGGGAGAGCGAACACTGATGGACATCCGTAAAGTCAAGAAACTGATCGAACTGCTCGAAGAATCCGGCATCGACGAACTGGAGATCAAAGAGGGCGAAGAGTCCGTCCGCATCAGCCGCCACAGCAAGACCCCGGCCCAGCCGGTCTATGCTCCGGCCCCGGTCTACGCTCCGGCTCCTGCCGCCGCCCCGGTCGCTGCCGCTGCTGCCCCGGCCGCCGAAGCCGCCCCGGCTGCGCAGAACCTCGCCGGCGCCGTGCGCTCGCCGATGGTCGGCACCTTCTACCGCGCCGCCTCGCCGACCTCCGCCAACTTCGTCGAAGTCGGCCAGAGCGTGAAGAAAGGCGACATCCTCTGCATCGTCGAAGCCATGAAGATGATGAACCACATCGAGGCCGAGACCAGTGGCGTGATCGGTCAGATCCTCGTGGAGAACGGCCAGCCGGTCGAATTCGACCAGCCCCTGTTCACCATCGTTTAAAGCGCGGGGAACCTGCGATGTTGGAAAAAGTACTGATCGCCAACCGCGGCGAAATCGCGCTGCGCATCCTGCGTGCGTGCAAGGAGCTGGGCATCAAGACGGTGGCCGTGCACTCGACCGCCGACCGCGAGCTGATGCACCTGTCGCTGGCCGACGAAGCGGTCTGCATCGGTCCGGCCCCGGCTGCGCAGTCCTACCTGCACATCCCGGCGATCATCGCCGCCGCCGAGGTCACCGGCGCCGTGGGCATCCACCCCGGCTACGGCTTCCTCGCCGAGAACGCCGACTTCGCCGAGCAGGTCGAGCGCTCGGGCTTCACCTTCATCGGCCCCAGCGCCGACGTCATCCGCCTGATGGGTGACAAGGTGTCCGCCAAGGACGCCATGAAGAAGTCCGGCGTACCGACCGTACCGGGCTCCGACGGCCCGCTGCCCGAGGACGAGGAAACCGCGCTGGCGATTGCCCGCGAGGTGGGTTACCCGGTGATCATCAAGGCCGCCGGTGGCGGTGGTGGTCGCGGCATGCGCGTGGTGCACCACGAGGAAGACCTGATCAAGTCCGCCAAGCTGACCCGCACCGAAGCGGGCGCGGCCTTCGGCAACTCGATGGTCTACCTGGAGAAGTTCCTGACCAACCCGCGTCACGTGGAAGTCCAGGTGCTCTCCGACGGCCAGGGCAACGCCATCCACCTGGGCGACCGCGACTGCTCCCTGCAGCGTCGTCACCAGAAGGTACTGGAAGAAGCCCCAGCCCCGGGCATCGACGAGAAGGCCCGCGCCGAAGTGCTGGCCCGCTGCGTCCAGGCCTGCGTGGAAATCGGCTACCGTGGCGCCGGCACCTTCGAGTTCCTCTACGAGAACGGCCGTTTCTACTTCATCGAGATGAACACCCGCGTACAGGTGGAGCATCCGGTGTCGGAGATGGTCACCGGCATCGATATCGTCAAGGAGATGCTCAGCATCGCCTCGGGCAACAAGCTGTCGATCAAGCAGGAAGACGTGGTCATCCGTGGCCATGCGCTGGAATGCCGGATCAACGCCGAAGACCCGAAGACCTTCATGCCCAGCCCCGGCAAGGTGAAGCACTTCCACGCACCGGGCGGCAACGGCGTGCGTGTGGATTCGCACCTGTACAGCGGCTACGCCGTACCGCCGAACTACGACTCGCTGGTGGGCAAGGTCATCACCTACGGCAAGGACCGCGATGAAGCCATGGCGCGCATGCGCAACGCGCTGGACGAGCTGATCGTCGATGGCATCAAGACCAACACCGAGCTGCACAAGGAGCTGGTCCGCGATAAGGAGTTCTGCAAGGGTGGCGTGAACATCCACTACCTGGAGAAGAAGCTGGGCATGGACAAGCACTAAGCTTGCCGCGCCTCGCTCCGCCACAAGGGCTGCCTCCGGGCGGCCCTTGTGCTTTGCGGCCCCTGCACGCTGGCATGGCAAGGTGCCGTGCAGTAAGCTTGCCGCCTTTATTTGCGGGCCGTCCAAGCGGCCCGTCGTCTTCCCAGCACCATCGAGGTCCCGCCCCATGCCCTGGCTCCAAGTCCGACTCGCCATCACCCCGGATCAGGCGGAAACCTACGAGGATGCACTGCTGGAAGTGGGCGCCGTCTCGGTGACCTTCATGGACGCCGAAGACCAGCCGATCTTCGAGCCGGACCTGGGCACCACCCCGCTGTGGAGCCACACCCACCTGCTCGCGCTGTTCGAGGCCGATACCGACGAGACCGCGCTGATCGCCCACCTGTCGCTGCTCACCGGTGGCCAGCTGCCGGAGCATCAGATCGAGCGCATCGAGGACCAGGACTGGGAACGCAGCTGGATGGACAACTTCAAGCCGATGCGCTTCGGCCGCCGCCTGTGGATCGTCCCCAGCTGGCACGACGCCCCGGAACCGGAAGCGGTGAACCTGCTGCTCGATCCGGGCCTGGCCTTCGGCACCGGCACCCACCCGACCACTGCACTGTGCCTGGAATGGCTCGACGGCCAGGAGCTGGCCGGCCAGCAGGTACTGGATTTCGGCTGCGGCTCGGGCATCCTCGCCATCGCCGCGCTGCTGCTGGGCGCCGAGCAGGCGGTGGGCACCGACATCGACCCGCAGGCCCTGGAGGCCTCGCGCGACAACGCTTCGCGCAACGGCATCGACCCGGCAAGATTCCCCGTCTACCTGCCCGCTGATCTGCCCAAGGCACCTGCGGACGTGCTGGTGGCGAACATTCTGGCCGGTCCGCTGGTCACATTGGCAGAACAGCTCACCGGCCTGGTGAAGCCCGGCGGCCTGCTGGCCCTCTCGGGCATCCTTGCCGAGCAGGCCGAGGAAGTGCGCGCTGCCTATGCAGACGCCTTCGACCTCGACCCGACCGCCGAGCGCGATGGCTGGATCCGCATCAGCGGCCGCCGCCGCTGAGTGCCCGCCGTACGGGGCTTGAGTTAGACTAACCGCCAGATTTTTTCCGCCGGACCGCCGCATGAGCGACAGCTTCATCACCCAGTGCCCCCATTGCCAGACCCGTTTCCGCGTCAACGCGGCGCAACTGGGTGCGGCCAGCGGCGCGGTGCGCTGCGGGACCTGCCTGAAGGTGTTCAGCGCACCGCAGAACATGGTGGGCGAAGCGACGCCAGCGCTCCCTTCTTCGGCCCCCATAGCCACGCCGGCGGCGGAGCAGCGCGATCCCGCCCCGAGCGTCGTGCCGGTAGCGCCAAAGCCCGTCGCCACCGAGCCGGCTCCCACGCCCACCTTCGCCACCTTCACCCCGGAAAAACCGACCGCGCCGGCCGCGCCCGCCACCGCCACCCTCGGCTGGCCACTGGCGCCCCACGCGGCCCGGCACTCCAGCGATGTAGCGGAGCCCGTGGCCGCCAGCGCCCCCAAGGTCGAAGCCTGGCTGAAGCCGCGCAACGACAGCGCGCCGCCCGTCGCCGCGACCGAAGTGCTCGCGCCAGCGGCCACGGTGGTCAGCGAACCGGCAAAGGCCGAGGCCCCGCCGGTGAAGGACAGCCTTGCCGCGCGCAATGACGACACCCTGTGGATCCACGACGACCTCGACCTCGACAGCCTGAATCTCGACGAGGAACTGGCCAAGCTCGATGAATTCGAGCTGTCCCAGGAGTTCCTCAGCATCGATCGCGCGCCCAAGCCCAGCGAAGCCCTGCTCAGCCGCCAGGACGAGAAACGCGATCCGCACGATGAACGCTGGGCCGAAGTGCTCCTGGAGCAGGAACAGAGCGGCGCCAGCCGCGTTTCCCGTCACGAACCCAGCCTGGGCCGCCTGGCGGCCGAAGCAGCCGACGAGCCCGCGCCGACTGCGCGCCTGGTGGCCGACCGCGAACCCGCGCAAGAGCCCCACGAGGACGAAGCGGACGACGAACCGCGGATCGACCCGGCACCGTTCAGCGCCTCGAAAGACGACGAGGACCTGCCGGCCTTCGGCGCCCGCCGCGACGACGATGAGCCGCCGTACCGCGATGATCTTCGCTCGGCTCGTGACGAACACCCGCGCGACGTCCACGAGGACGACGATGAGGACGTAGAGCCGCCGCTGGCCGACCAGCGCGGCGACCGCCGCCGGGCCGAGCCCGGCCTGCAGGGCGGCGACCTGCACGACCTGAACGACGAACCGCTGCAGCTGGATTGGCAGAAACCCCAGCGCCGCTGGGGCCGCCGCCTGTTCTGGCTGCTGCTGGTGCTGCTCGCCCTAGCCGGCCTCGCTGCGCAATACATCGTCTACCACTTCGACGAACTGGCCCGCCAGGACCAGTACCGCCCCTGGTTCGCCCAGGCCTGCCCGGAGCTGGGTTGCACCCTGCCCTCCAAGGTCGACGTGGAGCAGATCCGCAGCAGCAACCTGGTGGTACGCAGCCACCCGGACTTCAGCGGCGCCCTGGTGGTGGACGCGATCATCTACAACCGCGCCAATTTCTCCCAGCCTTTCCCGCTGCTGGAGATGCGCTTCGCCGACCTCAACGGCCAGCTGATCGCCAGTCGCCGCTTCAAGCCCAGCGAGTACCTCTCCGGCGAGCTGGCCGGGCAGAGCGAGATGCCGCCGCAGACGCCGATCCACATCTCCCTGGATATCCTCGATCCGGGGCCGAAGGCGGTGAACTACAGCCTGAGCTTCCACTCGCCGGAATAACCCGGCGGGTAGCTCAAAGCGCCTGAGGGCGCCACTTCCGCTCGTCTTCCTACCGGCAGTGCTAAGCCCCGCGCTGTTCAGAATTTATCCAAAATCGCCTTTATCCGGTCATCGAGAGCGGGTATCATGCCCTCCCTTTTTTGCTGGCACCGGTGGCTGGACCGATCTGCATCCGCGAGTCTCGTAACACGCGGCGCCTCGGTGTTCCCGCCCCATTAACCATGGAAAACCAGTCGGTGGTACGCATCGGCTCCTACACACTGCCCAACAGACTGATCCTGGCCCCGATGGCCGGCGTCACCGATCGTCCGTTCCGTCAACTGTGCCGCCGTCTCGGTGCCGGCATGGTGGTCTCGGAAATGGTCACCAGTGATGTCCGCCTGTGGAACAGCCGCAAGTCGCGCCTGCGCCTGCAGCACGACCACGAGGACCAGCCGCGTTCGGTGCAGATCGCCGGCGGCGACCCGCAGATGCTCGCGGAAGCCGCACGCTGCAATGTGGAGTTGGGTGCCCAGATCATCGACATCAACATGGGCTGTCCGGCGAAGAAGGTTTGCAACAAGGCCGCGGGTTCGGCGCTGATGAAGGATGAACGGCTGGTGGCCGACATCCTCGAGGCGGTGGTCGCGGCGGTAGAGGTTCCCGTCACCCTGAAGATTCGCACCGGTTGGGACCGGTCGAACAAGAACGGTGTGACGGTGGCGCGGATCGCCGAGCAGTCGGGCATCCAGGCGCTGGCGGTACACGGCAGGACCCGTGCCGACCTCTACACCGGCGAGGCGGAGTACGAAACCATCGCGGCGATCAAGCAGGCGGTTTCGATTCCGGTCTTCGCCAATGGTGATATCGACTCTGCGCAGAAGGCGCGGCAGGTATTCGAGCAGACGGGCGTGGACGCCCTGCTGATCGGGCGCGCCGCCCAGGGCAATCCCTGGATCTTCCGCGAGATCGATCATTACCTGAGCACCGGTGAACTTCTGCCGGCGCCGAGTCTGCAGGAGGTGCAGAGCATCCTGCTCGAACACCTGGCTGCATTGCATGCGTTTTATGGGGAGGAAATGGGTGTGCGAATTGCCCGCAAGCATGTGGGCTGGTACCTCGCAACCCTACCGGGAGCGGCGGAGTTCCGTTCCCAGTTCAATCGTTTGCAGGACACGGATGCACAGAGCGCCAGCGTCAGGCAGTTCTTCGCCGAGCGCCACAATAACGGAGAAGGGGTGGCCGCATGACAACGATGACCGAGACATTAGTGAGTGGAATGACACCCGTGAGCGACAACGCCAACCTGAAACAGCACCTGACCACTCCGACGCAGGAGGGCCAGACCCTTCGCGACAGCGTGGAAAAGGCACTGCATAACTATTTCGCCCATCTCGAAGGGCAGCCGGTCACGGACGTGTACAACATGGTGCTTTGCGAAGTCGAAGCGCCGCTGCTGGAAACCGTCATGAACCATGTGAAGGGTAACCAGACCAAAGCCTCCGAACTGCTGGGGCTGAACCGCGGAACCCTGCGCAAGAAACTCAAGCAGTACGATCTTCTCTGACGCGGCGGCAGGCCACAGGCCGCAGGCGGCAGGCAAGCCGCTAGGGCCTGAAGCCTGCAGCTTGCAGCCTGTAGCCTCTAGGAACTCGTTATGACCGACCAAACCACCCGCCTGCCCGTCCGCCGTGCGCTGATCAGCGTTTCCGACAAGACCGGCGTCGTCGATTTCGCCCGTGAGCTGGCTGCCCTCGGCGTGGAGATTCTCTCCACCGGCGGCACCTACAAGCTGCTCAAGGACAACGCCATCGCCGCCGTGGAAGTGGCCGACTACACCGGCTTCCCGGAGATGATGGACGGCCGCGTGAAGACCCTGCACCCGAAGATCCACGGTGGCATCCTCGGCCGTCGTGACCTCGACGGCGCGGTGATGGAGCAGCACGGCATCAAGCCGATCGACCTGGTGGCGGTCAACCTGTACCCGTTCGAGGCGACCGTGGCCAAGGCCGACTGCGACCTGCCGACCGCCATCGAGAACATCGACATCGGCGGCCCGACCATGGTCCGCAGCGCGGCGAAGAACCACAAGGACGTCGCCATCGTGGTCAACGCCGGTGACTACGCCGGTATCGTGGCTGGCCTGAAAGCCGGCGGCCTGACCTACGCCCAGCGCTTCGACCTGGCCCTCAAGGCGTTCGAGCACACCTCCGCCTACGACGGCATGATCGCCAACTACCTGGGCACCATCGACCAGGCGCGCGACACCCTGTCCACCGAAGACCGTGGCGCCTTCCCGCGCACCTTCAACAGCCAGTTCATCAAGGCGCAGGAAATGCGCTACGGCGAGAACCCGCACCAGAGCGCGGCCTTCTACGTCGAGGCGAAGAAGGGCGAGGCCAGCGTCTCCACCGCCATCCAGCTGCAGGGCAAGGAACTGTCGTTCAACAACGTGGCCGATACCGACGCCGCGCTGGAATGCGTGAAGAGCTTCGTCAAGCCGGCCTGCGTCATCGTCAAGCACGCCAACCCGTGCGGCGTGGCCGTGGTTCCGGAAAACGAAGGCGGCATCCGCAAGGCCTATGACCTGGCCTACGCCACCGACACCGAATCGGCCTTCGGCGGCATCATCGCCTTCAACCGCGAGCTGGACGGCGACACCGCCCAGGCCATCGTCGAGCGCCAGTTCGTCGAAGTCATCATCGCCCCGAAAATCTCCGAAGCCGCCCGTGCCGTGGTCGCTGCCAAGGCCAACGTGCGCCTGCTCGAATGCGGCGAGTGGCCGGCCGAGCGTGCGCCGGGCTGGGACTTCAAGCGCGTCAACGGCGGCCTGCTGGTACAGAGCCGCGACATCGGCATGATCACCGCCGACGACCTGAAGATCGTCACCCAACGCGCGCCCAGCGAGCAGGAAATCCATGACCTGATCTTCGCCTGGAAAGTCGCCAAGTTCGTCAAGTCCAACGCCATCGTCTACGCCAAGGCGCGCCAGACCGTCGGTGTCGGAGCCGGCCAGATGAGCCGCGTGAACTCCGCCCGCATCGCCGCCATCAAGGCCGAGCACGCAGGCCTGGAAGTGAAAGGGGCAGTCATGGCTTCCGACGCCTTCTTCCCGTTCCGCGATGGCATCGACAATGCTGCCAAGGCCGGTATCACCGCGGTGATCCAGCCGGGTGGTTCGATGCGTGACAACGAGGTGATCGCCGCTGCCGACGAAGCCGGCATCGCCATGGTGTTCACCGGCATGCGCCACTTCCGCCACTAAGCGGTAAGGACGCACTCGGACCCGCATCTGCGGCGTTGCCCGGCCCTTCCCCCATGCTCATTGCCAGTAGGCAACTCCGCTGGGTGAAGGGCCGGGCGCCTTGCATCTGCAGGCCCGATTGCGCCCCTTGAGATCGGTTTGCCAAGAGCGGACTGGTCATGAGATTTCGTAGCCTGGGTGGAGCGAAGCGATACCCGGGAATCCGGCAGGTCCGGAACTGTTCAGGAGAACTCCAATGAACGTACTCATCATCGGCAGCGGCGGTCGCGAGCACGCGCTGGCCTGGAAGGTCGCGCAGGATTCGCGCGTGCAGAAGGTCTTCGTCGCGCCGGGCAACGCCGGCACCGCCACCGAAGCCAAGTGCGAGAACGTCGCCATCGACGTGCTGGCCCTGGAAGAGCTGGCCGACTTCGCCGCGAAGAACGTGCAGCTGACCATCGTCGGCCCGGAAGCGCCGCTGGTCAAAGGCGTGGTCGACCTGTTCCGCGCCCGCGGCCTGGACATCTTCGGCCCCACCGCCGGCGCCGCCCAGCTGGAAGGCTCCAAGGCCTTCACCAAGGACTTCCTGGCACGCCACCAGATCCCCACTGCCGACTATCAGAACTTCACCGAAGTCGAGCCGGCGCTGGCCTACCTGAAAGAGAAAGGCGCGCCCATCGTGATCAAGGCCGACGGCCTGGCCGCGGGCAAGGGCGTGATCGTCGCCATGACCCTGGCCGAAGCCGAGGAAGCCGTGCGCGACATGCTCGCCGGCAACGCCTTCGGTGACGCCGGTTCGCGCGTGGTGATCGAAGAATTCCTCGACGGCGAGGAAGCCAGCTTCATCGTCATGGTCGACGGCCAGAACGTGCTGCCCATGGCCACCAGCCAGGACCACAAGCGCGTCGGCGACGCCGACACCGGTCCGAACACCGGCGGCATGGGTGCCTACTCCCCCGCTCCGGTGGTCACCCCGGACGTGCACCAGCGCGTGATGGACGAAGTGATCTACCCGACCGTGCGCGGCATGGCCGAGGAAGGCAACGTCTACACCGGCTTCCTGTATGCCGGCCTGATGATCGACAAGAGCGGCAAGCCCAAGGTCATCGAGTTCAACTGCCGCTTCGGCGACCCGGAAACCCAGCCGATCATGGTGCGCCTGGAAAGCTCCCTGGTGCTGCTGGTGGAGGCCGCCCTGGCCAAGGCGCTGGACAAGGTCGAAGCCACCTGGGACCCGCGTCCCACCGTCGGCGTGGTGATCGCCGCGGGCGGCTACCCGGGCGACTACGCCAAGGGTGACGTCATCGAGGGCCTGGACGCCGCCGCCCAGCTCGACGGCAAGGTGTTCCACGCCGGCACCGCGCTCAAGGACGGCCAGATCGTCACCGCCGGCGGCCGCGTGCTCTGCGCCACCGCCATCGGCCCGACCGTCTCCTCGGCCCAGCAACAGGCGTACCGCCTGGCCGAGAAGATTCGCTGGAACGGCAGCTTCTACCGCAAGGACATCGGTTATCGCGCCATCGCCCGCGAACGCGGCGAGGGCTGATCCGACGGGCGGAGGCGTCCCCCGTCGGACGCCTTCGACCTCCCGATCCCGGCGTGCCCGGGTGGATTACGGCCTTCAGCACACTTGGCTATAATCGGCCCACTCACTACCGAAGGGACTTCGCCGTGCGTCGGCTCTGGACTGCCACAGGACTCCTCGTCAGCTTGCTGCTGGCCGCTCTGGTCTGTCTCCCGACCTATGCGGCAAGCCAGGCTCCCGGCTGGTCCCAGCTCCACGACAACGACGCCCGCCTGCAGCTGCAGGATGTGATCTCCCCGCGTTACCGCACCCTCTTCAGCGCCCTCGACATCAGCGACCTGCACGCCCCCGCCGGCCCCGGCGCGACCTGGCTGCACTACCGCCTGCCCGCCAACGACGAGCCCCAGCAACTGCGCCTGTTCGCGCCGAGCCTGGACAGCTTCGAGATGTTCATCGTCGACGGCCAGAAGGTCCTGGAACAGAAAAGCGCCGGCAACCTCTCGCCGGTGCAGCGCCCGCTGCTGAGCAGCGACCTGGTCATGCCGCTGCGCGCCAGCGCCGAGCCGCTGGACCTCTACCTGCGTCTCGCCTCGGCCCAGCCGCTGCGGCCGAACATCAGCATCGAGGCCGCCGGCCAGCCGAGCAGCGACCAGCGGCCGCTGCACTTCGGCGTGCTGATCGGCTGCCTGGCCATGCTGCTGGCCTACAACCTCGTGCGCTTCGCCTATACCCGCGTCGCCAGCGGCCTGTGGCTGGCCGGCGTGCACGCCAGTCTGCTGCTGGCCTGCCTCACCCTGTTCGGCCTGCTCAGCCCCTGGTACGGCAGCAGCCAGTCGCTGCAGCCGCTGACCGCCCTGCTCTGCCTGGTGGTGACACTGTTCTGCGCGCTGGGCTACACCGCCAGCTTCTTCTCCGGCCTTAGCCCGCACCTGCCGCTCAAGCGCCTGCTGCTGGGCGGCACCGCCGCGCTGCTGGTGCTGAGCGTGGCGCTCAACCTGCTGCTGGGCTTGTCGATCAGCGCCCTGGTCTACGGCCTGATCACCCTGGTGACCCTGGGCATGCTCGGCATCGCGGTCTACTACTGGGTCCACGCCTACCGGCCGGCGCGCCTGTTCGCCATCGGCATGGGCAGCTTCGTGCTGGTCTGGTGCCTGTGCCTGCCCTCGCTGCTGGGCTACGTGGCGACCCGTGCGGAGTGGCTGGGCAGTGGCCTGCTCGGGCTCTCCGCGGTCGTCGGCTTCCTGCTCAGCCTGGCCCTGGCCGAGCGCCAGCGGAAGATCCAGAACGACCACTTCGCCGCCAGCCGCCAGCGCGCCGCCAATGTCGCCGAGTTGAAGGCCAAGGGCGACTTCCTGGCCAAGATCAGCCACGAGATCCGCACGCCCATGAACGGCGTGCTGGGGATGACCGAGCTGCTGCTCGGCACGCCGCTCTCGGCCAAGCAGCGCGACTACGTGCAGACCATCCACAGCGCCGGCAACGAGCTGCTTTCGCTGATCAACGAGATCCTCGACATCTCCAAGCTGGAGTCCGGGCAGATCGAGCTGGACGAGGTGCAGTTCGACCTCGGCGCGCTGATCGAGGACTGCCTGGCGATCTTCCGCGCCAAGGCCGAGCAGCAGAAGGTCGAGCTGATCAGCTTCACCCAGCCGCAGGTGCCGCGGATCATCAGCGGCGACCCGACGCGCCTGCGCCAGGCGGTGCTGAGCCTGCTGGACAACGCCTTCAAGCAGACCGACGAAGGCGAGATCCTCCTCGTCGTCGCTCTCGACGGCCCGCCGACCCAGCCGCGCCTGCGTATCGCCGTGCAGGACAGCGGCCGCCCGCTGGACAGCGCCGACCGCCAGGCCCTGCTCACCGCCGAACTGCACAGCCGCGACTTCCTCTCGGCCACCCGCATGAGCAGCCGCCTCGGCCTGATCATCGCGCGCCAGCTGATCCGCCTGATGTCCGGCGATTTTGGTATTGAGAGTGGTGACAGCAGTGGCGACTCAGGCAATCTGCTGTGGCTGAGCCTGCCGCTGGACCCGCAGCAGATCGACCAGGCCGGCGCCGACCTCGACGGCCCGCTGCAGGGCGCGCGTCTGCTGGTGGTGGACGACAATCAGACCTGCCGCAAGGTAGTGGTGCAGCAGTGCAGCGCCTGGGGCATGAACGTCAGCGCGGTGTCCTCGGGCAAGGAAGCGCTGGCCCAGCTGCGCACCAAGGCGCACCTGCGCGAGTACTTCGATGTGGTCCTGCTCGACCAGGACATGCCCGGCATGACCGGCATGCAGCTGGCCACCAAGATCCAGGAAGACCCCAACCTCAACCACGACATCCTGCTGATCATGCTCACCGGCATCAGCAACGCGCCGAGCAAGATCATCGCGCGCAACGCCGGCATCAAGCGCATCCTGGCCAAGCCGGTGGCCGGCTACACGCTCAAGGCGACGCTTGCCGAGGAGCTGTCACAGCGCGGCCCCAGCGGCGTCAGCAACTACATCGCACCGGCCAGCGAGCCGGTGTCGAACGTGCCGCCCAGCGACTTCCGCATCCTCGTCGCCGAAGACAACAGCATCTCCACCAAGGTCATCCGCGGCATGCTGAGCAAGCTCAACCTGCAGCCGGACACCGCCAGCAACGGCGAGGAGGCCCTGGCCGCGATGAAGGCCACCCAGTACGACCTGGTGCTGATGGACTGCGAGATGCCGGTGCTCGACGGCTTCTCCGCTACCGAACGCCTGCGCGCCTGGGAAGCCAGCGAACACCGCCCGCACACCCCGGTGGTAGCGCTCACTGCGCACATCCTCAGTGAACACAAGGAGCGCGCGCGGCTGGTCGGCATGGACGGCCACATGGCCAAGCCGGTGGAGCTGTCGCAGCTGCGCGAGCTGGTGGCCTACTGGGTCGGCGAGCGCGACCGCCGCCTGCGCCAGCAGAGCGACGCCCTTCCCTCCTGATCTCGAGCTTGCGCGCGGCATCAACCTTGGCGTAGGAGATTCTATGTCTACCCCCGCGTATCGGCCGCAGGCCGATACACCTGCTCAGTCGTCATCAGGGCAAAGGCAATGCGAGCCAGTTTGCGCGCCAGGATCACCAGCGCCTGGGTTCTCTTCAGGCCGCGCGCCAGGTATCCCTGGTAAAGCTCTCGCCAACGTAGGGTTCGCGAGGCAGCCATGGCGGCGTTGTAGAGCAGGCGGCGGATTTCCGGGTCGCCTTGTTTGGTCAGTTTTCGCCGGCCGCTATAGCGCCCGGATTCCTTGAGCCTGACGTCCAAGCCCAGGAATGCGAC
>NZ_JACHLI010000056.1 GCF_014204515.1 Pseudomonas nitroreducens
TGATTTTCAAGTTCTTTCAGCGCTTCGTCGCTGGGAGTGGTGCGCATTATAGGGAGTTTAAATCGGCCGTCAACGACTAATTTAAACTTTCTTCACTCAGCGACCAGGGAGACGCGCGCGAAGGCCTTCTTGCCAGCCTGCAACACGTGGCTTGCACCTACCTTGAAGACGAAGCTGCGATCGACGACCTCGCCATCCACCCGCACACCACCGGAGGACAACAGGTCACGGGCAACAGCCGAGTTCTTCACCAGGCCTGCCTTATTAAGGACAGCACCGATGGGCAGGTCTTCCGCAGCGGCGACTTCTACTTCCGGCAGGTCTTCCGGCAGCTCGCCTTCTTTAAGACGGTTGCCCGCGGACTTGTGCGCAGACGCCGCAGCTTCTTCGCCATGGAAGCGGGCAACGATCTCTTCCGCCAGCTTGATCTTGATGTCGCGCGGGTTGGCGCCAGCCTCGACATCCTTCCTGAAGCCCTCGATCTCTTCCATGGAGCGGAAGCTGAGCAGCTCGAAGTAACGCCACATCAGGGTATCGGGGATCGAGACCAGCTTGCTGTACATGACGCCCGGCGCTTCCTGGATGCCGATGTAGTTGCCCAGGGACTTGGACATCTTCTTCACGCCGTCCAGGCCTTCGAGCAGCGGCATGGTCAGAATGCACTGCGGCTCCTGCTCATAGGCGCGTTGAAGCTCACGCCCCATCAGCAGGTTGAATTTCTGGTCGGTACCGCCGAGCTCGACATCCGCACGCAGCGCTACCGAGTCGTAGCCCTGAACCAGCGGGTAGAGGAACTCGTGGATGGCGATGGACTGATTGCTGGCATAGCGTTTGCTGAAATCATCGCGTTCCAGCATTCGGGCAACGGTGTACTGGGAAGCCAGACGAATGAAATCAGCGGGGGAAAGCTGGTCCATCCAGGTGGAATTGAAGGCTACTTCGGTCTTCGCGGGGTCGAGGATCTTGAAGACTTGCACCTTGTACGTCTCGGCGTTGTCGAGAACCTGCTCGCGGGTGAGGGGTGGGCGGGTAACACTTTTCCCGCTGGGGTCACCGATCATCCCAGTGAAGTCGCCGATCAGGAAGATCACCTGATGGCCCAGCTCCTGGAACTGGCGCAGCTTATTAATAAGGACAGTGTGTCCCAGGTGCAGGTCCGGGGCGGTCGGGTCGAAGCCGGCCTTGATACGCAGGGGCTGGCCGCGCTTGAGCTTTTCGATCAGCTCGGCCTCCACGAGAATTTCGTCTGCTCCGCGCTTGATCAGCGCCAGCTGCTCTTCGACCGACTTCATTGCAGGTTCCTGTACGTTGCGAATTGCGAAAGGGAACCAACGATACAAGAACAGACACTAAAAACAAGTTTTGCCCAGCGCCAGAGGACAGGACGTCAGAAGCCCGACATCAGGGTTGCTTCAGAGGGAATTTGGTTATATTTTAGGCAGTTATTTCACATTCCAAAAACACCACTCAAGCCATGACGCAATCCAATCAGAAAGCGCCGTACTACCCGAAGAGCCATCTGCTGGCCGCAAGCGGCGTAGCAGCGCTCCTCAGCCTGGCACTGCTGGTGTTCCCCTCGGCCGAGGTCGAGGCGAAGAAGACCTCGCTCAATCTCGAGCTGGACAGCGGTACCGAGCAGATCCTCCAGGAAAAAGACGATCTTCGACCCAACGCGGTCACGGAAGACAACGGCTCTTCGCCTTTTGCCCAGATAGAAGGCCAGCCGAACAACCAGAACAGCGCCGGAAAAGACGCGCAGAAGAACGACGATCTCGCTGATTCCACCCAGAAACCCTCCCCCTCCGCTTCCGCAGAACCTGCCTGGAAAAGCGTGACCGTGGGCAAGGGCGACACTCTTTCCACCGTGTTCGCGAAGGCCGGCCTGCCGGCGAACGCCGTGCACGACATGCTTGCCGCCAACAAGGACGCCAAGCAGTTCACCCGTCTGGATATCGGCCAGGACGTGGACTTCCTCATTGATACCAAGGGTGGCCTGCAGGGCCTGAAGGTCAAGCGCAGCGACCTGGAAACCATCAGCCTGAACAAGTCCGCCAAGGGCTATGACTTCAAGCGCGACCTGGTCAAACCCTCGGTGCACGCCAGCTATGCCCACGGCCGCGTCGACAGCTCGCTGTTCGTCGCCGGCAAGAATGCCGGACTGTCCCATGACCTGATCATGTCGATGGCCAACATCCTGGGTTACGACATCGACTTCGCCCAGGATATTCGCGAAGGCGATTCGTTCGACGTGATCTACGAATCCCAGCAGGTGCAGGGCAAGCAGGTCGGCACTGGCAGCATCCTGGCAGTACGCTTCGTCAACCGCGGCAAGGAATACACCGCGGTGCGCTACACCAGCAAACAGGGCAGCACCAGCTACCTGCGCGCCGACGGCAGCAGCATGCGCAAGGCGTTCATCCGCACGCCGGTGGACTTCGCCCGCATCAGCTCGCGCTTCTCGATGGGGCGTTTCCACCCCATCCTGAACAAGATTCGTGCACACAAGGGCGTCGACTACGCTGCGCCGATCGGCACCCCGATCAAGGCGACCGGCGACGGCAAGATTCTCGAAGCCGGCCGCAAGGGCGGCTACGGCAATGCCGTGGTCATCCAGCATGGCAAGACCTATCGCACCGTCTACGGCCACATGAGCCGCTTCGCCAAGGGCATCCGTTCCGGCGTGGCAGTGAAGCAGGGGCAGATCATCGGTTACGTCGGCATGACCGGCCTGGCCACCGGCCCGCACCTGCACTACGAGTTCCAGGTCAACGGCCAGCACGTCGACCCGCTGAGCGCCAAGCTGCCGACCGCCGATCCGCTGAGCGGCCCGGAGCGCAAGCGCTTCATGGCTCAGGCACAACCGCTGATCGCGCGCATGGACCAGGAGAAGGCAACCTTCCTGGCCCTGAACAAGCGCTGAGTCATGCCGCTCTATCTCGGGGTGATGTCCGGCACCAGTCTCGACGGGCTGGACATCGCCCTGATCGAGCAAGGCGAGCAGACCTCTCTGCTCGCCTCCCACTACCTCCCCATGCCTGCGGCACTGCGTGCCGATCTCCTGGCGCTGTGCTCTTCCGGCCCTGACGAAATTGCCCGCTCCGCCCTCGCGGAAAACAGCTGGGTCCGCCTGGCTGCACAGGGCATCAACGAACTCCTCGTCCGCGAGAAGCTGAGCGCCAGCGCGATTCGCGCCATCGGTAGCCACGGCCAGACCATCCGCCACGAACCGCACCTGGGCTTCACCGTGCAGATCGGCAACCCGGCCCTGCTCACCGAGCTCACCGGCATCGACGTGGTGGCCGACTTCCGCCGCCGCGATGTCGCCGCCGGCGGCCAGGGCGCACCCTTGGTACCGGCCTTCCACCAGGCCCTGTTCGGCAGCGATGAGCGCGACTGCGCGATCCTCAATGTCGGCGGCTTCAGCAACGTCTCGCTTTTAAGTCCGGGCCAGCCGGTTCGCGGATTCGACTGCGGCCCCGGCAACGTTCTGCTGGATGCCTGGATTCAGGAGAAGCGGGGCGAGGCCTATGATCGCGACGGTGACTGGGCGGCCAGCGGCAAGATCGACCAGCCGCTGCTGCAGAAGATGCTGGCTGACGACTTCTTCGCCGCCAGGGGTCCGAAGAGCACCGGGCGCGAGCGTTTCAACCTGAACTGGCTGAACGCGATCCTCGCAACTCACGCCCCGGTAAAGGCCGAAGACGTACAAGCGACCCTGCTGGAGCTGACCACCCACAGCATCGCCGCCGCACTGCTGGATGCGCAGCCCGCCTGCGAGGAAGTAGTGGTCTGCGGAGGCGGCGCCTTCAACGCGACGCTGATGCGCCGTCTGGCCGCACACATGCCTGGCGCGAGCGTAATCAGCAGTATCGACCGTGGCGTACCGCCGGAATGGATGGAGGCCATGGCCTTCGCCTGGCTGGCCCATCGCTTCCTCGAGCGCCTGCCCGGCAACTGCCCGGAAGTCACCGCCGCCCAGGGCCCGCGCATTCTCGGCGCGCTCTACCCCGCCTGAGTTCGCCGCACAAACAAAAACGCCGCGCATCTGCGCGGCGTTTTCGCTTCTACGGCATCAGATCGAGAAGGACTGGCCGCAACCGCAGGTGGTCGCTGCGTTCGGGTTCTTGATGACGAACCGCGAACCTTCGAGGCCTTCCTGGTAATCCACTTCCGCACCGGCAAGGTACTGGAAGCTCATCGGATCGACCACGAGGTTGACGCCATCGCGCTCGACGATGGTGTCGTCGTCCGCGGTGTCTTCATCGAAGGTGAACCCGTACTGGAAGCCCGAACAGCCACCGCCCGTGACGAACACCCGCAGCTTGAGGCGCGGATTGCCTTCTTCGTCGATCAGGTTCTTCACCTTGTTCGCAGCGCCTTGCGAGAACATCAGCGGAGTGGGGGTGAAGGTTTCGATGGTCATGGTGACAACTCTCCCGGCCGAAGCCGTACGTTACAACATTGCGGACTATTATCCGCTTACCCCAGAAAAACGGTCAACTAATCCGACTCATCCATTGGTCCAGATCAATCGACCGCCTTGTGGGGCAATCTTGCCTTACGGCAGCAGCGCGACGTTGGACAGGCCCAGGTGTTCATCCAGGCCGAAGAGGATGTTCATGTTCTGGATCGCCTGGCCGGACGCGCCCTTCACCAGGTTGTCGATCACCGAGAGGATCACCACCAGATCGCCGCCCTGCGGACGATGCACCGCAATACGGCAGACGTTGGCGCCGCGCACGCTGCGGGTTTCCGGATGGCTGCCGGCCGGCATCACGTCGACGAACGGCTCGTTGGCATAGCGCTCTTCGTACAGCTTCTGCAGGTCGATGCTGCGGTCGGCGACGCGCGCGTAAAGGGTCGCGTGGATGCCACGGATCATCGGGGTCAGGTGCGGCACGAAGGTCAGGCCGACATCGCCCTTGGCGGCGCGGCGCAGGCCCTGGCTGATTTCCGGCAGGTGACGGTGACCCTTCACCGAATAAGCCATCATGCTTTCACCGGCCTCGCAGAACAGCGAACCCACCTTGGCTCCACGGCCAGCGCCGCTGACGCCGGACTTGCAGTCGGCGATCAACTGGCTGGTATCGGCCAGGCCATTCTCCAGCAGCGGGATGAAACCGAGCTGGGTGGCGGTCGGGTAGCAGCCGGGGACGGCGATCAGGCGCGCGGACTTGATCGCCTCGCGATTCACTTCCGGCAGACCGTAGACAGCCTCGGGCAGCAGTTCAGGGGCGCCGTGGGGCTGGCCGTACCATTTGGCCCACTCCTCGGCGTCCTGCAGACGGAAGTCGGCGGACAAGTCGATCACCCGGGTGCCGGTAGCCAGCAGTTCGCCGGCCAGGGCATGGGCAACGCCATGCGGGGTAGCGAAGAACACCACGTCGCACTCACCCAGGCGCTTCACGTCCGGCACGCTGAAGGCCAGGCCGTCATAGTGGCCTCGCAGGTTCGGGTACATGTCGGCGACTTTCACGCCCTCCTCGGAACGCGAAGTGATCACTTCGACGCGCGCCTGGGGATGCTGTGCCAGCAGGCGCAGCAGTTCCACGCCCGTATAACCCGTACCGCCTACGATACCGACCTTGATCATCTGCCTGTCACTCCACCTATGGGCCAAATTCAGGGGCAATCATGATATGAGCCGCTGCCGCCGCTGAACAGAGCGAATCCGTGCGGGTTTACGCCCCTTTGGTCGGAGTCAGGGCTTCCTGCATCTGACGGGCGAGCGCGTGGTAGATCGGCAGGGGGTTCAGGCGGGCGGAAACGCCGCTGGCCAGCAGGGTGGCGGCGAGAATGGGGATGAGCATGTCCGGACTGTGGGACATCTCGACGGTGATCACCGTGGCGGTCAGCGGCGTACGCGTCACCCCGGCGAGGTAGGCGGACATCCCCAACAGCGCCACCGCCGGCAGGCTCGCGCCGGGGATCAGCGGCGTCAGCCAGGGCGCGAGACTGGCGCCGACGGTGAGCGAGGGCGAGAACAGCCCGCCGGGGATGCCGGCAATGAACGACACCACGTTGGCGACGAATTTCCACAGCAGGAAATCATGCCCCACCACCGGCTGCCCCTCGAGGATCGAGCGGGTCTCGGCGTAGCCGGTACCGAACACGTGCTGTCCGGACAGCAGGCCGAGCAGCGCCAGCAGCAGCCCACAGGCGGCGGCGAAACGGATCGGCCAGCGCCCGCGCCAGCGGCTGATGAAGCTCAGCGGGCCCCGGCGGGTCGGCAGCACCAACCGGCAATAGAGGCCGCCGAGCAGTCCACCGAGTACCCCGCAGGCCACCACGGCGATCCATGCCGGCCCCAGCGGCATGCTTTCCGAGAGCCGACCGAAGTAGCTGTAGCTGCCCATCAGGCCCAGGGTGACCATGCCGCCGAGCAGCACGGCGGTCAGCACCAGCCCGCTGAAGCGCTGCTCGAAGGTGCGGCTGAGCTCCTCGATAGCGAAAACCACTCCTCCCAGCGGTGTATTGAAGGCCGCCGCGATGCCCGCCGCGCCACCGGCGATGATCAGCCCGGACACCGTGCGCTTGTCATAGAGCCCCAGGCGACGGCCGAACGAATACATCAGGGCTGCGCCGATATGCACAGTCGGTCCCTCGCGCCCGGCCGACGCGCCCACCAGTAGCGCCAGCAGCGTCATCAGCAGCTTGCCCACGGCGATTCGCAGCGACAGCAAGGCGTTGCGCGTACGACTGCTGCGCTGCTCCAGGGCCACGATCACCTGGGGAATGCCGCTGCCACGGGTATTCTGCAGCGCGCCCTGGGTCAGCCAGACCAGGCCGGCAAAGCCCACCGGGCAGAGCAGCCAGGGCCACCACGGGCTGTGCGCGACCACGGCGCGGAAGGTAGCGCTGGCCAAGTCCGCCAGATGGGCGAAAGCCAGCGCAACCAGGCCCACCAGCAAGGCACCGACCCAGAAGGCCAGGCTCCGCCGCCATTGGCGCAACAGCGGATGGCGCGCCAGCGGGCGCCTGGGAACAGAACGAGCAGGCGAATCGCCAGCCGACTCGTCGAGCGGCTCGTCGGGCTGCTCGTTGGGACTCTGCGGCGGAGTGGATTCGGACATGGCGGCGAGGCCTGGCATCTTCCGGATGCCATGCGGCGTGCGCGGCAATGCGCCACGGACGGTTCGGGCGATAACCACCCCAGTGTAATAGATGCAGGGATGACGCCATTGCACGGCGCCACTACTATCGGCTCACCGTGATCCGAGGAAGTCCCGATGCTCTACCTGTGGCTCAAAGCCTTTCACATCATTGCCGTGATCTGCTGGTTCGCCGGCCTGTTCTACCTGCCGCGCCTGTTCGTCTACCACGCCATGAGCGAGGACGCCGCCAGCCGCGAACGCTTCTGCGTCATGGAGCGCAAGCTGTACCGCGGCATCATGGGCCCGTCGATGGTCCTCACCCTCGTCCTCGGCGCCTGGATGCTCTATCTCAATCCGGCCTGGCTGACCCAGGGCTGGATGCACGCCAAGCTCACCCTGGTAGTCCTGCTGATCGGCTACCACCACGCCTGCGGCGCCATGCTCAAGCGCTTCGCCCGTGGCGAGAACGGCCGCAGCCACGTGTTCTACCGCTGGTTCAACGAAGTGCCGGTGCTGTTCCTGATCGCCATCGTGATCCTGGTGGTCGTCAAACCCTTCTGACCCCGACAAGGAGACGTTCATGTCCCTGCCCGCCCTGCTCGACCGCCGCCTGCGCATTCCCCTGGTGGCGGCGCCGATGTTCCTGGTATCCAACCCGCAACTGGTGCTGGCCTGCTGCAAGAGCGGCATAGTCGGCAGCTTCCCGGCGCTGAACCAGCGCGAGAGCAGCGGCTTCAAGGCCTGGCTGGAAGAGATCGAGGCTGGCCTGGCCGCCGACCCGCAGGCCGCGCCCTACGCGGTCAACCTGATCGTCCACAACACCAACCCGCGCCTGCAGGAAGACTTGAAGCTCTGCGTCGAACACCAGGTGCCCATCGTCATCACCAGCCTGGGCGCGGTGCGCGAGGTGGTCGATGCCGTGCACAGCTATGGCGGCCTGGTGTTCCACGACGTGACCACCCGCCGCCACGCCGAGAAGGCAGCCGAAGCCGGAGTCGACGGTCTGATCGCCGTGGCCGCTGGCGCCGGTGGTCACGCTGGCACCTGGAGCCCGTTCGCGCTGGTCGCGGAGATCCGCCAGTTCTTCGATAAGACCCTGCTGCTGGCCGGCTGCATCAACCACGGCCACGAGATCCTCGCCGCCCAGGTACTGGGTGCCGACCTGGCCTACCTCGGCACGCGCTTCATCGCCACCCGCGAGAGCGCCGCTTCCGAGGACTACAAACACATGCTGCTCGACGCCCGCGCGGCCGATATCATCCACACCCCGGCGGTGTCCGGCGTGCCGGCCAGCTTCATGCGCCAGAGCCTGGAGGCCGCCGGTTTCGACATGCAGCGCCTCAACGACAAGGGCTCGCTCAACTACGGCGAGAAACTCAAGCCGGTGAGCGACGAGGCCAAGGCCTGGAAGACCGTGTGGTCCGCCGGCCAGGGGGTCGGCGACATCCGCGACCTGCCGTCGGTGGGCGAGCTGATCGCCCGTCTCGACCATGAGTACCGCCAGGCCCTGACCCGCAGCGCCGGCCTGTCCAATCAACTGCTGGTCTGAGCTGCGACGCGGCTCACCGTTATACCCGCCGGGGTGCTTGTTGCCCCCCGGCGGCCCGATTACGCTGTATCGACTCCACCATAGCCCGCCGACAAGGATGCCCCGATGGACCAACCCCGCTTCAAGATCGTCTTCGACGGCGCACTGATGCCGCAGACCCCGCTGGAAACCGCCAAGGAAAATCTCGCCCGCCTGTTCAAGAGCGACACGTCGAAGATCGACGCGCTGTTCAGCGGCCAGCCGGTGGTCCTCAAGCGTGACCTCTCCGATGACGAAGCCGACAAGTACCTGCGCGCCCTGCAGGGCGCCGGCGCCAATGCCCGCAAGGAAACCGACGGGATTGCCGGCCTGAGCCTGGTGGAGACCGAGGACCATCCCAGCGAAGCCACCCTCGCCGCCCGCGCGGCCGGCGAAGCCGCCAGCAACGAACGCATGACCTGCCCCAAGTGCGGTCACGAGCAGGCCAGCGCCATCGAGTGCAGCGCCTGCGGCATCGTCATCGACAAGTACCTGGCGCGCCAGGCCGAACTGGCGGCCAACCCGCCAGCCGTCGCGGCAGCTGCAGCAGCTCCCGCGGCCGTAGCAGCGAACGCCGCCTCGCCTTATGCACCGCCACAGGCACAAGTGGGTGACGAGCTGCCCGAGTTCGGCGAGCTCAAGGTCTTCACCACCGACGGCCGCATCGGCCGCGTGCGCTACCTGGGCTGGAGCATGGCGATGTTCCTCGTGCTCTTCGCCATCCTCGCCCTGGTCGGCGGCGCCTTTGCCCTGAGCAACACCCTGGGCTACCTGATCGGTGCTGTCGCGGTCGTCGCCTTCATCGCTTACGTGGTGGTCGGTGTGATGATCGGTGTGCAGCGCCTGCATGACATCGGCTGGTCCGGCTGGCTGCTGCTGCTCAACCTGGTCCCCGTCGTCGGCAGCGTGTTCCCGCTGCTGATGCTGCTGATCCCCGGTACCAGCGGTCCGAACCGCTTCGGTCCGCCGCCGCCGCCCAACAGCCGTGGCGTCGTGGCGCTGGCCTGGACCATGCTGGTCGTCCCAATCCTGGGTATCCTCGCCGCCATCGCCATTCCCGCCTACCAGGGCTACCTAGACAAGGCCGAGAATGCCCAGTACGAGCAGTACCAGCAGGACGAGGCGCCGGCCGACCCGGCGGCAGTCCCCGAAGGCCCGAGCGAGCAGTTCAACAGCGGCGACACCGAAGGCGCCGACTCGGACGACAGCGGCGACAGCTCCGAACAGTGATGCAACAACCCGTGGCGGGCGTGGTCGAACGCCACCCCGCCACAGAGACTCCCGAATGCCTCGTTTTGCCCTCATCACCGGCGCCTCCAGCGGCATCGGCCTGGCCCTGGCCGAAGCCCTCGCCCGCCGCGGCCAGGCACTGATCCTGGTGGCGCGCCAGCGCGACGCGCTGGACAGCGCCGCCTGCGAGCTGTCCCAGCGCTTCGGGGTGGAGGTGCTGTTCCGCGTCTGCGACCTGTCCGAGCCACTGCAGATTTCCGGGCTGCTGCACGAACTGGAGCAGAGCGGACGGCAGATCGAGTTGCTGGTGAACAATGCCGGCGTCGGCACTTCCGGCGCCTTCCTCGACCATGACTGGTCCCGCGAGCAGGAACTGCTGGAACTCAACGTCCTGGCCCTGGCGCGCCTGTGCCACGGCATCGGCGCGATGATGGAGCGCAGCGGCGGCGGGCGGATTCTCAACGTCGCCTCCATGGCCAGCCTGCTGCCCGGTCCCTGGATGAGCAGCTACTTCGCCAGCAAGGCCTTCGTGCTGCATTTCTCGGAAGGGCTGCGCGAAGAACTCAAAGGACGCGGCATCAAGGTCTCGGTGCTCTGCCCCGGCCCGACCCGGACCGCTTTCTACCGCAACGCCGACATGCGCCTGGGCAAGCTGGACGATGGCAAGCGCGTCATGTCCCCTGAGGAAGTCGCCTTCCTCGCGGTGAAAGCCCTGCGTCGCGCGCCCGCGCTGATCATCCCCGGCTGGCGCAACCGCCTGTTCGCCTGCGGCGTGCGCCTGCTGCCGCGCTGGGCCCAGCGCAAGCTGGCCGGGCGCATCAACCGCCTGGCTTTGGCCGGCTGAGCCCCAGCCGACGCCCAACCAGCCCTCAGCCCGCCATCACCGTACGTCCGTCGGCCCAGCTGCGCAGGGCCGCCAGCTCTTCCGCCATCACCACCGACAAGGGCGCAGTGCGGCGAATCTCCTCCAACAGCAACGACTGGTCCACCGACTTCTGCCGCGCCTGGGCGGCATAGAAGGCGCCGACCACGGCCTGCTCGATTTCCGCGCCGGAGAAACCCTCCGCCGCCGCAGCCAGTTGCCCGAGGTCGAACTGCCCCGCGTCCAGCTCGCGGCGCGCCAGGTGGATGCGGAAGATGTCCTGGCGCACGCTCGGGTCCGGCAGGTCGACGAAGAACAGCTCGTCGAAGCGGCCCTTGCGCACCAGTTCCGGCGGCAGCCGATCGATCGCGTTGGCGGTGGCGACCATGAACACCGGCGCCTTGCGCTCGGCCATCCAGGTCAGCAGGGTGCCGAGCACGCGCTGGCTGACGCCGTTGTCCTGGTCGCCCGTGGCCAGGCCCTTCTCGATCTCGTCCGCCCAGAGCACGCAGGGCGCCATGCTGTCGGCCAGGCGCAGGGCCTCGCGCAGGTTGCGCTCGGTCTCGCCGAAGTACTTGTTGTACAGGCTGCCGAAGTCCAGGCGCAGCAACGGCAAGCCCCACAGGCCCGCCACCGCCTTGGCCGCCAGGCTCTTGCCGCCGCCCTGCACGCCAACCAGCAACACGCCCTTGGGCAGGTCCTTGTCCTTGCCCTCGTTGAAGGCGCTCTGCCGTTCGCCGAGCCAGCGCTTGAGGTTGGCCAGCCCGCCGACTTCGGCGAAACGCGCGGTGTCGTGTTCGAAACTCAGCACGCCGTCGAGGTTGAGCAGCTCGAACTTGGTGCGGTTGAGCTCCGGCAGGTCTTCCTGGGTGATCGCCCCGTCGTTGCAGATTACGCTGCGTGCCAGCAGGCGCGCCTCGCCGTGGGTGAGGCCGCGCAGGTTCTTCACCACCTGACGCAGGGTACGGTTGTCGGTGCGTACCCGCGCGCCGCGGTTGCGCTCGCTCCAGCGGGCCGCCTCCTCACGCACCAGGCCCACCAGCTCATCTTCGGACGGCAGCGACAGCGCAAAGTGCGCGGCGAAGCGCTGGACTTCGGCAGGCAGCTTCAGTGCGTGGGAAACCAGCACCACCGTGGGACGGAAATTCCCTTCGGCCATGGCGATCTCCTTGAGCAGGCGCACCGCACGGGGGTTGTCCACCAGGTAGGGATGCAGGTCGCAGAGCACATAGAGGTTGGGCTGCGGATCGGCCTTGATCAGCCGCAGGGCATTTTCCGCCTCGCGGCTATCGGTCTCGCCCTGGGGCTCGCCGCCGAAACCCAGGCGCTGCAGGCCTTCGGTGGCCGACCACAGCTGCAGGTTGAGCCCACGGCGCACCGCAAGGCCAGTGAGGGTCTCCAGCACACGGGGTTCGTCCCAGGACTCGATGACGATCAGCTTGACCCTGGAATCGAGCACCAGGCCCAGGTCATGGATATCGTTCTGCACGCTCGCTCCTTGCGTTGGCCGGCCCGGAACTGGGCGCGGTGGTCGACGGCCGCTAAACTGCTGCTCCTACCCTGATGGCTGGAGGAGCATTTCGTGGACTGTCTGTTCTGCAAGATCGTCGCCGGGGACATTCCCGCGCGCAAGCTCTATGAAGATGACCAGGTGATCGCCTTTCACGACATCGGCCCGCAGGCGCCGGTGCATTTCCTGGTGATCCCGAAAAAGCACGTTTCCACCCTCAACGACCTGACCGAGGCGGACAAGCCGCTGGCCGGGCACATCCTCTTCACCGCCCAGCGCCTGGCGCAGGAGCAGGGCTGCGACGAGGGTTTCCGCGTGGTGATGAACTGCAACGACCTGGGTGGCCAGACCGTGCATCACATCCACATGCACGTGCTGGGTCAGCGCCAGATGAACTGGCCGCCGGGCTGAGTATCGGAAAGACGCTGCGCGCACCTCGGCAAGACCTGTCATTCGCCATCCGGTAAACTGGCCGGCGAATGTTCCTTATCGGAGGTGCGCCATGTCCGCCGACCGTCACTACTCCCCCGCCGACCGCTTCCTGCTGCAGGCCGATGCCGCGCTGCGCACCCTGCTGCCGTTCAACGGCCATCCAGGGCGGCCCTCCCCGGCCATCGTCCAGCCCGACGCCGAGCTCAGCGAGACTGATGCCCGCCACGTCGCCGGCCTGATGCGCATCAACCACACCGGCGAGGTCTGCGCCCAGGCGCTGTACCAGGGCCAGGCATTGACCGCCAAGCTGCCGAAGGTGCGCAAGGCCATGGAAGAAGCCGCCGACGAGGAAGTCGACCACCTCGCCTGGTGCGAACAGCGCATCCGCGAGCTGGGCAGCCGGCCCAGCGTGCTCAACCCGATCTTCTACGGCCTGTCGTTCGGTGTCGGCGCCGCCGCCGGACTGATCAGCGACCGCGTCAGCCTCGGCTTCGTCGCTGCCACCGAAGACCAGGTGTGCAAGCACCTGGACGAGCACCTGGCGGAAATCCCCGTCGAGGACCAGAAGTCCCGCGCCATCCTCGAACAGATGCGCCAGGACGAGGAACACCACGCCACCAGCGCCATCGAGGCCGGCGGCCTGCGCTTCCCGGCGCCGGTGAAGTTCGGCATGACGCTGCTGTCCAAGGTGATGACCAAGTCGACCTATAGGATCTAGGCTTCAAGCGGCAGGCTTCAGGCCGCAGGCAAGAGCGCCGAGCCTTTCGCTCTTGCCTGTAGCCTGCAACTTGCCGCCGCCCTGAATGAAAAAACCGCCTCGAAGGGCGGTTTTTTCATTCAGGGCGAATCTTCAGCGCGGCATGTTGCGCGCGTAGAAGATCTCCAGCATTTCGTGCCTCACACGCTCTTCCACCTGCTTGCGCTGCTCGGGCGACAGGTTGCGCGTCGCGTCACCGAACAGGTAGTTGTCCAGGTCGAACTCCTTGAGCAGCATCTTGGTGTGGAACAGGTTCTCCTGGTACACATTCACGTCGGTCATCTGGTAGGCCTCGTACGTGTCGTCGGAGAGATAGTTCTGGATCGAGTTGATCTCGTGGTCGATGAAGTGCTTCTTCCCTTCCACGTCGCGGGTAAAGCCGCGCACGCGGTAATCCACGGTGACGATGTCCGAGTCGAACTGGTGGATGAGGTAGTTGAGCGCCTTGAGCGGCGAGATGACGCCGCAGGTCGACACATCGATGTCCACCCGGAAGGTCGCGATGCCTTCCACCGGATGGATCTCCGGATAGGTGTGTACGGTGATATGGCTCTTGTCGAGGTGCGCCAGGATGGTTTCCGGCAGCGGCCCCGGGGATTCCTCGATCTGGCTGTCGGTCGGGGTGACCGGTTGCTCGGAGATCAGGATGGTCACGCTGGCGCCTTGCGGATCGTAATCCTGACGGGCGATGTTCAGGATGTTTGCGCCAATGATGTCGACAACATCGGTGAGGATCTGCGTGAGACGTTCGGCATCGTACTCTTCGTCGATGTACTGCACGTAGGCCTGCTGGTCTTCAGGCGTCTCGGCATAGCAGATGTCATAGATGTTGAAGCTCAAGGTCTTCGTCAGGTTGTTGAACCCGTGGAGCTTGAGTTTGCTTTTCACCGTGGGAGAACTCTCATCAAATGCGGCTCTGCCGCGTGGTTGAGCATGCCCGTCAGATGCGTACGGCGGCACCTGCGTAGGACGGTTTACACCTCTTCGCGATGGCGATTGTGGTTGCTTGGTTTCGGGCCGGACGGCCCTGAAAAAAGGTGGCGCATTATGCAGAGGTCAGGCGACCTCTGCCAGAGTTTGCGCACCCTTGATGATGAAAGGATGAAGCAGCGCGTCAGCCCAGTTCGACGATCTCGTAGTCGTGGGTGATCTCGACGCCGGCGCGGCCGAGCATGATCGAGGCGGAGCAGTATTTCTCGGCAGAAAGCTCCACGGCACGCTTGACCTGGGCTTCCTTCAGGCCGCGACCCTTGACCACGAAATGCACATGGATCCTGGTGAACACCTTGGGGTCTTCGTCGGCGCGCTCGGCTTCGAGGAAGGCCTCGCAGCTTTCAACTGGCTGGCGGCCCTTCTTCAGGATGCTCACCACGTCGAAGTTGGTGCAGCCACCCAGGCCCAGCAGCAGCATCTCCATCGGCCTCACGCCGAGGTTGCGACCACCGGCATCCGGCGGGCCATCCATCACCACGACGTGGCCGCTGCCGGATTCGCCGAGGAACATGGCCTCGCCTGCCCACTGGATTCGCGCTTTCATTGCAAAGGACTCCGCCGGAAAAAAGGGGCGACAGCTTATCACAGCCCTCTAGCACGCCCAGCGGGGCCCGTGGCTGCTACGCAGGTCTCATTTCCACACGACCAGTATGCATTTGCGGCTTAAGCTGACGTCAGTTTACTGGCACACTCTCGGAAATTGCCCTGACGATTGTTCCAGGTTTCCGATTGTTGGTAACACCTCGTCTGTTAAGCTCTTGCCCGTTTACGTACAGGCAAGTTGCAAAAAAGGCAATGCAGCCGCCCAGGGGATCGAGGGGGATCTCGCCAGGGAAGCACGGCTTCACAGCTGTACATAAAATTAGATGCCTTGTGCAAAGGCCACTTTCTACTTTCCGGGACTCGGGCATGGTAGCTATTACCCTCACACCCAAAATCAAGAACCTCGACAAGTTGCTCGCGCACTGTCATCGCCGCCGCTTCACCGCCAAGAGCACCATCATCTATGCCGGTGACCGCTGCGAGAGCCTGTTCTTCATCATCAAGGGGTCGGTCACCGTTCTGATCGAGGACGACGACGGTCGGGAAATGATCATCGGCTACCTGAACACCGGCGATTTCTTCGGTGAGATGGGGCTGTTCGACAAGGAAGGCAGCACCGCCCAGGAGCGCAGCGCCTGGATCCGCGCCAAGACCGAATGCGAAGTCGCCGAGATCAGCTACGCGAAGTTCCGCGAACTGAGCCAGCAGGACCCGGAGATTCTCTTCACCCTGGGCAGCCAGATGGCCGACCGCCTGCGCAAGACCACGCGCAAGGTCGGCGACCTCGCCTTCCTCGACGTCACCGGCCGTGTTGCCCGCACCCTGCTGGACCTGTGCCAGCAGCCGGACGCCATGACCCACCCGGACGGCATGCAGATCAAGATCACCCGCCAGGAAATCGGCCGCATCGTCGGCTGCTCCCGCGAGATGGTCGGCCGCGTGCTCAAGAGCCTGGAAGAACAGGGCCTGGTGCACGTGAAGGGCAAGACCATGGTGGTCTTCGGCACCCGCTGAACAAACGCCAGAAAGCAGAAAAGCCGGCAATCGCCGGCTTTTTTGTTTTTTGCCTTTTGTAGGAGCGAGCTTGCTCGCGAACAATCAGCCGGAAACTCCGGCACTGGGCGGTTCGCGAGCAAGCTCGCTCCTACACTACCCGTCAGTCCGGATCGGCGCCCAGCTTGACCTTGCTGCGCTCGGGGAAGAACAGGCGCTTGAGTTCGGTGCCCGGCTCGTCGGCGCGCATGAAGGCCTCGCCAACCAGGAAGCCGAACACGTCGCTGACTTCCATCAGTTCGACGTCGGCACGGTTGAGGATGCCGCTCTCGGTGATCACCATGCGCTCGCGTGGGATTTCCGGCAGCAGGTCCAGGGTGGTTTCCAGGCTCACCTCGAAGGTGTGCAGGTTGCGGTTGTTGATGCCCACCAGCGGGGTATCCAGGGTCTTCAGCGCGCGCTCCAGCTCCGGGGCGTCGTGCACTTCCACCAACACGTCGAGACCGACGTCCTTGGCCACCGAGGCCAGCTCGGCCATGCGCACGTCATCCAGCGCCGAGACGATCAGCAGGATGCAGTCGGCGCCAATGGCGCGGGCTTCCACCACCTGGTACGGATCGATCATGAAGTCCTTGCGGATCACCGGCAGCTTGCAGGCAGCGCGGGCTTCCTTGAGGTAGGCGTCGCTACCGAGGAAGAAGTCGATATCGGTCAGCACGGACAGGCAGGCAGCGCCGCCCTCTTCGTAGCTGCGGGCGATGTCGGCGGGGTCGAAGTTCTCACGCAGGATGCCCTTGCTCGGCGAAGCCTTCTTCACCTCGGCGATCACCGCCGGCTCGCGGCGCTTGGCGCGTTCCAGCAAGGCATTGGCGAAACCGCGCGGGGCGTCCGCCGCACGCGCCAGCTGCTCCACCTCGGCAAAGGCGACACGGGCGCGGCGTTCGGCGACTTCTTCGGCCTTGCGGGCCAGGATCTTCTGCAGAACCGTCGGCACACTCACTGTGCGTTCTCCTCTCGGTAAACGGCGGTGAAGGCCGCCAGCTCTTCCATCTTCTCCCGCGCCAGCCCCGTGTGCAGGGCGTCGTGGGCCAATTGCATGCCTTCGTGCAGGCTGGTCGCCAGGTCCGCGGCGTAAAGCGCGGCGCCGGCGTTGAGCACGATCAGCTCGGCGGCCTTCTGCCCGGCCTCGGTCTTGCGTCGGCCCAGGGCATCACGGATCAGCTCCAGCGACTGCTGCGGGCTGTCCACGGTCAGGCCGATCAGGCTCTGGCTCTTGATGCCGAAGTCTTCGGGCTGCACTTCGTATTCGGTGACCACGCCGTCCTTCAATTCGGCGACATGGGTCGGTGCAGCGAGGCTGAACTCGTCCAGGCCATCGCGCGAATGCACCACCAGGATGTGCTCGCTACCCAGGCGCTTGAGCACCTCGGCCAGCGGACGGCACAGCGCCTGGCTGAACACGCCGACCACCTGGTGCTTCACGCCTGCCGGGTTGGTCAGCGGGCCGAGCATGTTGAACAGAGTACGCAGGCCCAGCTCGCGGCGTGGGCCGGCAGCGTGCTTCATGGCCTTGTGGTGGACCTGGGCGAACATGAAGCCGACGCCGACGGTCTCGATGCAGCGCTTCACCTGGACCGGTTTCAGGTCCAGGTAGATGCCGGCGGCCTCCAGCAGATCGGCACTGCCGCTCTTGCCGGAGACCGCACGGTTACCGTGTTTGGCGACCTTGCCGCCGGCCGCGGCAACCACGAAGGCTGCCGCCGAGGACACGTTGAAGATGTTCGCGCCATCACCACCGGTGCCGACCACGTCGACCACGTGCTTCAGGCTGTCCAGCTCGACCTGATCGGCCAGCTCGCGCATCACCGCCACGGCGCCGACGATCTCGTCGATGGTCTCGCTCTTCATGCGCATGCCCATGAGGAAGGCGCCGATCTGGGCGTCGGTGCACTGCCCGGTCATGATCTCGCGCATGACGTCCTGCATTTCCTCGGTGCTCAGGTCCAGCTGGTTGACCACGCGGCTGAGGGCTTCCTTGATGTTCATGCGCGCACCCCGCCGGTCTGCTTGAGGAAGTTGGCCAGCATCTCGTGGCCCTGTTCGGAAAGGATCGACTCGGGGTGGAACTGCACGCCCTCGACGTTCAGCGTCTTGTGGCGCAGGCCCATGATCTCGTCGACCGAGCCGTCTTCCAGCGCCGTCCAGGCGGTGATCTCCAGGCAGTCGGGCAGCGTCTCGCGCTTCACCACCAGGGAGTGGTAGCGGGTCTGGGTCAGCGGATTGTTCAGGCCGGCGAAGACGCCGTCATCCTTGTGGAACACCGGACTGACCTTGCCGTGCATGACCTGGCGCGCGCGCACCACGTCACCGCCGAAAGCCTGGCCGATGGACTGGTGGCCCAGGCACACGCCCAGCAGCGGCAGCTTGCCGGCGAAGCGCTCGATGACGGCCAGGGACACGCCCGCCTCGTTCGGCGTGCACGGACCGGGGGACAGGACGATACGTTCGGGATTGAGCGCGGCGATCGCGTCGACGCTCAGCTCGTCGTTGCGAATGACGTGGATGTCGGCCTTCAACTCGGCGAAGTACTGCACCAGGTTGTAGGTGAAGGAATCGTAGTTATCGATCATCAGCAGCATGTCTGCTCGAACCTCATGATTGCACTGCTTTCGGATCGCGCCATCGTCGACACCCGTTGCGGCCTCGTAGGCTGCGCGAATCTGGCAATTATGCCAGCGGATGGGAGAAATGGACGCGTAAGAAGAGACCGGCGCACTGCCGGGAAAGAAGGAATCAGGCGCGCCAGCGCCAACGGGCGAATGCCTTGAGGAGGGAGGTGATGATGCGGCTGCGGTGGATCACGGTTGCGGTCTCGCCTAGCAATGGCCGAACAGTAGCCCATGGCCGGGCGCCAGCGCAATACGTGCGGCGCCGCTGGCGACGAAGGTAGGAAGGTTCAACGGCATGCCTCAAGCGCCGCGCGCAGGCGAGTCTCGTAGGCCAGGTGCTGCTGCCGTTCGGCCAGCAGCGCGCGGACCTTGGTTTGCAGATCATCCGCCGGGCGCAGGTCGGCGGTGGCGAATCGAGGGGTTCCGAGCGCCGGCACCTGGCACGGCACCGGGACGGGAATGCGCACCTCCACGGGCTTCGGCGCGGTCGCAGCGCAGCCTGCCAGGAGCAGCACGGGAGTCACCAGTAGCCACTTCATGGCAGCAGCTCCCGGTCGATCAGTTGACGCACCACCGCACATTCCTCGCCCTCGCTGCGTTCCAGCAGCAGCCGGCTGGCAGCGGCCTCATGGCTCTGCGCCTGCTCGCGCGCCTGGGCCAGGGCGCGCTCGGCAGCGTCCGAGCGCTGGCGGGCGGCCTGCTCCAGCGCCGCGACCTGAGCGTTCTGCAGCGCCAGCTGCGACTCCAGCGCCTTGCCGGCGTCGCTGCAGCGTGCCTGCTCCAGACGCATGTTCTCCAGCTGCCCGCCATAGAAGCGCGCCGTCAGCCAGCCGCCGATGAAGCCGCCGAGCAGAAAGCCGGCCATGCCCAGCGCCAGCCAGAAGCGGTTCATCGCAGCACCTCCTGGGCGCGGCGCCACAGCTGGGTACGCGCTTCCAGTCCGTTCAGCCCGCCGTTGATGCGTCGGGTGATGTCCTCGAAGCGCTCCTCATCGGCCAACTCATTGAGACCGTTGCGCTGCCACCACCAGGCGGCGGATCGGCAGGCCCAGCGCGGCTCGGCCAACAATTGCGGGCGGGCGACAAAGGGCTGGCAGAGTCCCTCGCCAACGGAGCGGTAGTTGCTCCGCCCAGTGACCTGCAACAGGCCGCGCCCACGAAAGCGCCAACCATCACCGGACGCCTCGTCACCATTGCCATTGCGCCCCGCGTACACGAGGTTGGCGATGCGCTCCGGCTGGTAAGCCGCCTCCCGCGCCAACGCCGTGGGCGAGCCGTCGGCACTGCGAAAACGCCGCGGCCAGACGGCGGCCAGACGCTGGGCACTGTAGGTAAGACTTTCCACGCAACGGGTCAGCTGCGCGCTTTCATACCCGACCTGGGCGAGAAAAGCGGCAACCCTTGTCGGCGTGTCGATGGCGAAGTCGCCCAGGGCAGCATTGAGCACCGGCAGAAAAACGCCCGCGACGGGGCGGGCGTTGGGCAGGACCAGCAGCAACTGGCGTTCGTCGATCAGCATGTCAGCCGCCCTCCCCGGCCTGCGCCTTGCCATCGTTACCGCCATTGCACAGCACACGGGTGATCCAGCCGTTCGCGTCGTAGTGCTGGGTCACGGTATCGACCAGGTAAAGGCCATCGACCCCCGCCTTGAAGCCGCGCAACTCGACCCGGCATTCAGCGAACAGGTCGGCGCGGCCTGGTAGCTGCAGGCGTACGCCGGCGGTCTGACGATTGAAGTCCGCCAGACGCGAGCTGGCCAACTGCTTCGCGGCCGCCTCGTTGGCCTGGACATGGCGCTCGACATACTCGGCCTGCACCTTCTTCGGCGCGTTCGGATTGGCCACCTTCACGGTCCGCAGGATTCCGTCGGCCCCCTGGAAAGGCACGCTCACCTGGGCGACTACCTTGCGGTCATCCAGGGTGAAGCTGAAGGAGCTGACGTCCTCGCGCTGGAGCAGTACCGGGTCCAGCGCCTGTCCCGAGGCGCTGCGGCCGGCCTGGCGCGGCATGACCAGCAGCTGCAGGTCGGCGATCTTCGCCGTGCAGTCGTACTGCCGCGCCAGGCGGGTAATGAAGTGATAGTCGGACTCGTTGATCTGGTCCGCGCGGACGATCCGCGTCTGCACCTTGCACTGGGCTTGCCAGCCGTTGCGTTCAGCGATGCGCTCGACGATCTGCGCCAGCGTCACGTTCTCCCAGCTGTCGCTGCGGATGGATTTCGCCACGTTGCGCGAGTCCGCGGACTTGGCCTTGATCAGCAGCGTGTCCGGCGCCCCGCTGAAGGTGATGGTGTCGACCTGGTAGCGGCCCATCGGCGCCACGCCGGTTTCCTCGTAGCCCAGGTACAGCGCCAGCTCTGCGCCCCGCCGAGGCAATGCGACGGTGCCGGTGCGATCGTCGAGGGTGAGCGAAAGCGTGTCCGACTCCAGGCCGTGCCTATCGGTCACATCCAGCTCGAGCACGCGGTCGTTGACCTGTGCCGTGATATCGCGCCCATCGGCGACGATGCGAAAGACAGGTTTCATGGGTCACCCGAATAAAAAAGGCCCCACTTGCGCGGGGCCTGGATGGAACATGCGAGTCAGTCCCACAAGCGCACCTGGGGATTGTCCGGTGCCGCCAGCACGGGCATGCGGATCAGCACGCCGGCGCGCAGCGGTTGTGGCTCGTCGGCCAGCCCCGGGTTGGCAGCGAGCACCGCCTCCACGCAGCCCTTGAGATGGCCATAGCGCTGGTAGCAGAGCTGATCCAGCACGTCGCCCTTACTGCTGCGATAGATCGTTGTCGTCGCCATAGCGGCTGAACTCCAGTTCGAAGGCTTGATTGCGCGGAGCACCATTGCTGAGCAGGGCAGTCTGCGTCTCGCTGACCCTGGTCAGGCACCAGGTCCCCAGGGGATCGCCGTAGCCGCTGATCAGGTCCACCGGTTTGCCACTCAGGGCGATTTCGCGCAGCTGGTTCGGAATCCTCCATCCCACGCGCTGCCCCGCTACCCGCGACAGGGCCGGCATGAGCGTCGCCTTCAGCACCAGCGTCTCCGTTCCCGCACCGACGTATTGCAGGGCGCCCCGGCGGCCCAACCGCGCCTGGTCCTTCCAGCTGGGCTGGCTGGTGCGAACTGCCGACTCGAAGGGCACCGTGTCGATGTTGAAGAAGAACTGCGTCGGCGAGTCCACGACGTTCATCACCAGCAGGTGCGGCTGGGGAATCGCGCACATGAAATCGCCAGGCGACGGCATGGGCGCCAGGACCGAGCTGGGCAGTATCGAACCCAGCGAATCGCCGACCTTGCCGATGACCTTGTCCACCGCCTTCCTGGCCCGGTCCACCTGTTCGCCCAACCCCTGCATGCGCTCATCGACGCCTTTCAAGGCACGCGCGGCGCTGTTGTAGGTGTTGACCACCTTGTTGACCTTGACCTGCGCACGCTCGATGCCCTGCATCGCGCGCTGGACCTTGCCGGTCATTTCCGCCGGAACCCCCGGCAAGCCCTCCAGCGCGACAGCCGCACCACGGATTTCGCTGACCGCGCTGTTGACCGGCGCGATCACTTCGTCCAGGTCACGGCGGCCGTCCTCGGCCGCCTGGGCCAGTTGCGACAGGCCGTTCTGCATCTGTTCCCAATACGCCATACCGCCTCCTTAAACCACGACCATGTCGAACAACGCATCGCGCTGCCGATCCTGGGAGAAATCTGCCAGCATCCGCCGCAGCCGTGGCAGCAGCTCATTGGCCAGCTGGTCGGGGTCACTGACGTTGCCGGCCACGTTGATGCTGATCTGTGGCGAGAACGTCCAGTTCTGCCCTGCCGGGGACACTCGGCTGGCAGAGTCGCCACGGCCAGGATCGGGCACAGGCTCAGCCGGTCTCATCACCTCATCACTGGAAGCACCTGGCGCGACAGCCTGCGGTGTTTCTTCGCGGCGCAGACTGCTGAGCACGCCCAGAGTGCTGCCCATCAGGCTACCCGGCGGAGAAAGCAGCAGCGCGCCGAATAGCCCGCCCCCCAGAATGGCCTCGATAGTCGACGCTTGCGCCTCGGCCGAATGGCTACCCGGCCTGAGCGCAGGCAATCGGTCTGCGAACAAGGGCAGCAGCGGTCCGTTCAGCGGAACAGGACTCACAGGCCCAAGCACCTGGTTCTCGACATACCTTCTGAGCACACCGCCCACCGACGGCAGTGACGGTAACCACGGCGCCGGCAATGCCCCTGCGGACGGCAGGCCTTTGGCCGCATCGGGCCGCACCTGCGGCCGGGAGTTGCCCATCGTTGCGGGAGACTGCAGCGGATTGAGGTTCAGGGAGCGAATCTTCCGGGCTTGCTCGGCGTAGCCCAGTTGTTCCACGAAGTCCGCCGCCATGTCCTGGGCCAGACCGAACTGCAAGGTGGCTACCGCCGCCCGTGCGCCGTCCAGGGAAGCCGATCGGGACAGACCATCGGCAATGTCCGTAACCATCGGCAACGCCACGTCAACCGTTCTCAGAGCGACGCTGCCTCCGGTTTGGAGCGTGCGTTCCAGGGCGACTTGAGCAGCAGTGCGCTGCCCCTGCGTGGTATTCCTTCGCGCATCGACCGCCGCTTGCAGCTCGACGGCTGGCGCGACGCGCATTTGCCCAGGGAGACGCGTCACCTCGGTCCACGAGCGCGCGTCCTGGCCGCCGTTCAGGCGACGGACCAGTTGCTCGGTGGAAACGTTTTCCTGCCGAGCACGCCAGGAGATCACCCCAAGGCCACGCTCTACCCCCGCCGCATCCAGATCGCCCTGCCGGCTGATGTTTGCCACCAGATCCACCACCGCCTCGGGCGCAATGGCCTTGCCGTACTGGAACTTGGCGGCCGCCGGCAGGTACTGCAGGCTCCTCTCCAGCGTGAGACCGCTGTTCATCAGCAGGCGAGTCATGTCCAGCGCGGCATTGGCATCCAGTCCACTGTCCCTCGCCGCGGCCTCCACACGCTTCGCCACCCCTCTCTCCGACTCCGCTCCCGGCGCCAGCCCTCCACGCACGGAGATTTCCTGTACGCGCTGTTCGTAGAGCAGCGCACTGCGCAGGCCGGCCACCGCGGCCTCTTTCGGGCCGGATAAGGCCTCGGGCAATATCGACTCTTTCTTCGACCACTCGTAGGCAACTGGCTGCAGCGCAACCGCCATGCCAGCGCCGCCGAGTTGGCCTGCGACAGGCCGTGCCGTAGCCGACCCGGACTCGCGCAGCAGCGTGGCGATCTCCTGCAGAGCATCCAGGGTCTGCTGTGCCAGATCATCGCCCTGCTGGGCAGCATCGTGCAGAGGTCGGTGCAGTTCCGACACCGGTGCCGATGCACCCACGCGCGCGGCATCACCCCGTACGCGCGCACCCTCCCAGCGACTCAGCGCATCAGCAATGGCCACGCCGAGCGAGTCCTTCAACGCCAGGCCGAGCGACTGCCCCAACGCTTCACCGACTTCGGGGCCGATCACTACCGTAACCCGAGGGCTTTCACTCACTACCATTTCACTTACCCCTCTGACGTCATTCGCCTCTTCGACGACAAGGGAGCGCCGGTCACCCAGCGCCCCTGTCGGGGCGAACCAGCCCGCCTAGTCCCCCAGCCACCAATGCAGGTCGCTGAGGGTCATGCGCTCCAGTTCGCCGGCCGTGAAGCCCGACTCAGTCGCCAGTCGCCGCGCCAGCTGGCGCATCAGCGCGAAGCTCATCCGCGTCCTCTCGCACCAGGCGAAAGTAGGCGTGCTGCAGGCGCTGGTAGTCGCTGAGCTTGAGACCCTCCAGGTCCTGGCGGCTGACCTGCAGCAGCGAGGCGAACAGTTGCAGCTCGCGCTCCTCGTCGTCGCTGGCGACCTTGCTGGCCAGACGGACGTCGCGCACGGTGGGTGCGCGCAGGGTGAGGGCGTCGACCTCGACGCCGTTGCAGGAGGTCGGGCGGGACAGTTTCACCACTGCCGCGTCCTCGGAAAGGCTCAGCCACGCGGGCTGTTTGACCAGGTCTTGCATCAGGGTTCTCCTCAGGCGCCCAGGTCGGCGCGCAGTGCGGCGAGCTGATCGACGCCGTTGATCTTGCGTACGGAGTTGAGCGGATCGATCTCGAACATCTCGCGACCTTCGATTTCCAGCTTGTAGTAGCTGACGGCCACGCTGTAGGTGCAGGCGGCCAGCTCATTGGCCTTCCACTCGCCCGAGTCGACTTCCTTGAGCAGGCCGCGCACGGTGGCGACCACCGGCACGGTGCCGCCCTTCTGGGTCTTGAAGGAGCCGCGGAAGGTACCGTTGAAGGAACCCTGGTCACTCAGGCCGAAGAACTTCATGGCCTCGCGACGGGCGCCGTTGGTGGTGAACTTGGCCTCCATGGCCTCCAGGCCCATGTCGAGCAGGATCGGCGCATCCATGCCACCGGCGCGGTACTCCTGGGTCTTCACCTTCAGGGCCGGCAGGGTCAGGGAGGGCACGTCACCGGCAAAGCTCACGCCGTCGACGAAGAGGTTGGTGTTGGTCAGGATCTGCGGAATCATCTTGGGTTCTCCTTAAGCTGCGTCCAGGACTTCGGTGAGCCATTGATCGGTCACCTCGACGCGGAAGTTGGGGTTCTCGGCCGGCGGTACGTCGGTGAAGCGGATGTTCCAGTACACCTTGCCCTGGGCCAGTTGGCTGGCGGTGTTGAGTTCCGGATCGGCGTAGACCTCGAAGTCGATCACCGCGCCCTGGTTCTTCAGGTCGCGCATGAAGGCCTGCAGGCCCTCGGTCACGTCCTTCACGTAGGTCCGGGTGATGCCGCGGTCGACTGCCCACTTGTGCCCGGCGAGGATCGCGTCCATCACCATGTCCATGGTCCGCACGCGGGTCACGAAGGCCCACTTGGCGTCGCTGGAAAGGGTGCGGTTGCCCCACAGGCGGTAGCCGTCGTCACGGATGACGGTGGTGATGTTGGCGTTGTTGAGCAGGTTGGCGCGGCAGGTCTCGTCGCCGTCGAGGAACTCGATGGGGCGGCCGGTGCCGGTGATGCCGAGCAGTTCCTTGTTCGACGGCGAGGACCAGAAGCCGTACTGGCTGTCGGTCCAGGCGAACAGCGCGGCGGCGTTGGCCGAAGCCGGTGCATCGACGGTGGCGCTGCTGGCGGTATCCCAGTACTGCACGCCCGGATCGACCAGGTAGATGCGCTTGCTGCCGAACTCGCCGGCGTAGGCGATGGCCGCCTCGTCGGTGGTGTTCGGGCCGTCGACGATGGCGATGGCGCGCAGCTTCTCGGCCAGCGCGCCCATGGCGGTGGCCACCGCCTGGGTGGCGGAATGCTTCGGCGCGACCAGCAGGCGCGGCTGGGCGTTGAAGCGCGACTTGCCGTCGAGCAGCGCCTGCAGGCCGGTACGCTGGCCGGCTTCGGTGACGCTGCCGATGATGGCGGAAGTCAGCTGCGCGGCATCCTCGACCTTCGCCACGCCCACTGCCACGACCACCGCGGCGGACTGGGTGAAGATCGCAGTGCAGGACTTGTAGATCGCCGACGCGGTACCGAACGCGGCGGCCGCTTCACGCAGGCTGGTGAGCAGCACCGGCACGTCGGCCTGCGCAGTCAGCTTGGCATCGGGGGTGAAGGTATCCACCAGGCCGATGATCGAGGACGACGGCAGCGCAATGGTGCGCGCACCGACGTCGACATTGGTCACGGTGACGCCGTGAAAGAAGCTCATAGATTTTCTCCAGACATAAAAAAACCGCCGGGAGGCGGTTGGGTGGTTTGCCCTGGTGCGAGGTGCGGAGGGCAGAAAAGGTCGATATTGCTATAAAGCCAAATTGGCCGTTTACGAGTCGCCAAGGTCCACGCCTTGAAGCCGTCACACGTCCATCAATACGAGTAAGATCTATAGATTTTGGTCACTTAATTACCAAGCGACAGGAAGTAGAACGCGATCGGAGAAGCGACTGGCACAGAACCAGAACCAGCGTTTGTAGAGTGCACATTGAAACCCTTCTGGTTTGGCCCCCTGTATCTGAGGACAGGGCCTCACGCTTAAACTAGGAGATAGTCTTGTGACTGGTTTTAAGCGTATGCCCAATGGAAGTGA
>NZ_JACHLI010000057.1 GCF_014204515.1 Pseudomonas nitroreducens
CGGCACCGAACCAGTCCCTTCTCCCTTCAGGGAGAGGGTTAGGGAGAGGGAAAATCCAAGGCACGAAACGATCAGAAGAAGACAGTTGCTCCTACCTACAGGCAAGCTCCGCAATCAGCGAAACCGGCCGCTCTACTCCCAGCGCTTTCAGGCACACCGACTACCATTGACGCTGCGCAAGGGATTCTCGCCCATGGGGGGATAGAGTTTCCTTACCAAGCCACTCATTGAGGGAACACATCATGTACGAGCGCATTCTGGTAGCGGTGGACGGCAGTCCGGTGTCCGATCGGGCCCTGGTCGAAGCGGCCAAGCTGGCCCAGCTGAGCGGCGGCGAGTTGCGGGTCATCACCATCGTCGACAGCCCGCTGCGCCATCTGCCCGATTACGCCGTGTACTACAACCCCGAGCCGCTGCGCGAAGCCGCGCTGAAGGCAGCCGATGACATCCTCGGCAAGGCCAAGGAAAAGATCGCCGAGTTCCCGGTCAAGTCCAGCTTCGAGCGGGTCTGCCAGGAACGCGCCAGCGAGGAGATCGCCGAGCGCATCGAGATCGAAGCCGAAGCCGCCAAGGCCGACGTGATCGTCATGGGCACCCACGGTCGCCGTGGCGTGCGCCGCCTGATGCTGGGCAGCGTGGCCGAAGGCCTGCTGCGCGTCAGCAACCGCCCGGTGCTGCTGGTCCGCGACAAGTAACGGCGCCCGGAAAGAAATAAGGCCCTGCGGTGCGAACCGCAGGGCCTTTTTCAGGCCTCGCCGTCAGTTCACTGCGCGGCGGTCATGTCGCGTTTGCAGGAGTGGAAGATGTCCAGGTCCGGCTGGTACAGGCTGGTCTGCACGCCGTAGACGCCAAGCACGGTGTGGAACAGGTTGTCGTGGCTCAGCTCGCCACCGTCGGCCTTCTTCTCCAGGCAGCCGCGATCCACGCCCATGCCGCCCAGCGCACCGCTGCCGAACCACATCACCATGGGCACGTGGGTCTGCGCCTTCGGCGCAATGGCATAGGGCGCGGCATGCAGGTAGACGCCATTCTCGCCCAGCGACTCGCCGTGGTCGGAGACGTAGAGCATCGAGGTGTCGAAGCGCTCCTGGTTCTGCTTGAGCAGTTCCACCACCTTGGAGAGGAAGAAGTCGGTGTAGAGGATGGTGTTGTCGTAGACGTTCACCAGTTCCTCGCTGCTGCAGCTGCCCAGCTGGTTGGTGCGGCACACCGGAGTGAAGCGCTCCAGCGACTGCGGATAGCGGTCGTAGTATTCCGGACCGTGACTGCCGTCGGCGTGCAGGACGATGATGGCGTTATCCTGCAGGCCGTCGATGTAGGCCTGCAGGTTCTGCAGCAGGGCTTCGTCGAGGCAGCGGTTGCCGTCGCAGAAGGGGCCGGGCTGGTTCTTCGAGATGTCGCGGTTGGGTACGCGCAGGCAGGTGCCCTTGCAGTCGCTGTTGTTGTCCAGCCAGAGCACCGAGACGCCGACGCGCTGGAGGATGTCCAGCAGCCCCTGGTTGGTCTTGCCCTTCTTGTCGCTGTAGTCCTCGCGGGGGAACCTGGAGAACATGCAGGGCACCGACACCGCCGTGGAAGTGCCGCAGGAGCTGACGTTGGTGAAGTTGACGATGTCGAGCTTCTTCAGCTCCGGGTTGGTGTCGCGGGCGTAGCCGTTGAGGGAGAAGTGGTCGGCACGGGCGGTCTCGCCGACCACGAAGATCATCAGCGACTTCTTGCCGTCGGCGCGCACCTTCTGCGGCATCAGCGCGTCCTCGCCGATGGGCTGCACCACCAGGTTTTCCTTGATCCCCAGGCGCTGCTTGGTGAACTTGCTCACCGCGTAGATGTAGTTGGTCGGGTTGATGAAGTGGGTCAGCTTCTCTTCCTGGCGGAACACCGGGGCGTAGGTGGAATAGAACGAACCCACGCAGACCGCCACCAGCACCAGGCAGCCGAAGATCACCAGCACCTTGTTCAGCAGGCCACGGAAGAACGGGCTGTAGCGCACCGGGGTCAGCCAGATGATCGCCGCCGGCAGCACGCCGAGCAGCAGCAGATAGGCGACCAGACGCCCGCTGAACAGCGCAGTGGCTTCACCGGGGTTGGTCTCGATGACGTTCTGCACCATCACGGTATCGATCACGACACCGTAGGAGTTCATGAAATACGCCGCGGCAGCGGAGACCAGCGCCACCAGGGTCAGCGCCGGTTTGAGCAGCGGGCGGAAGGACACCAGGGTCAGCAGCAGGCTGAAGGCGGCCCAGAGGAACAGCCCGAAGGAGGCGAAGAACGCCACGCCCCACAGGCCTTGCATCGGCACCAGGCTGTTCAGCGCACGCCAGGTGGAGAAGTTGTAGAACAGCACCAGGGCCAGGGAGAACAACAGGACCAGTCGTGTCGAACTGACCTGGGGGAAGAGGCGGCGCTTGCCCTCGAACATCGAGCGCACTCCTTGGAATCGGTAGGCAGACAGGAAAAGGATCGGCCAGCCTTCCCGGCCAGCGGCGACACTCTAGCCGCCGATTAGTCAAAAAAGTGTCAAGTCCGCTACAAAACATTGCAACCGGACCGTGTTGAGGTGTGCGGCACCATCTGGCACGACCGTACGTCGTCTGGCCATACCCTGTCTGTCGGAAAGCACTGTCAGTCCTTGCGAGCAGTAAGCGACTTTCTAGACTCACACCAAAGTGATATCAATTTGCTCCTATACCACCCCTCCACATTCGGAGCTTCCCGCCCATGGAATGGCACCAGGACGCCTTACCCGATGCTGTGCTGCTGGAGTGTTCCCACAATACCGGACTGGTCCTGCTGGCCATCCTGATCGCCTGCGTGTCCAGCTTCGTCGCCCTGAGCATCACCGCTCGCATGGTTCGCGCGCCGCAGCACGCCCACCGCTGGCAGTGGGTCGGCGGCATCTGCCTGGGCAGCGGCATATGGTCGATGCACTTCATCGCCATGCTGGCGTTCCACTCATCGGTCCCGCTGCACTTCTCCGGCGGCCTGACCCTGCTGTCGCTGCTCATCGCCATCGCCATCTGCGTGATCGCCATGCGCCTGCTCGCCCACGCCGGTCTCAGTCCGCTGCAGTATCTGCTGGCGGCGTGCTGTATCGGCGCCAGCATCGCCGGCATGCACTACACCGGCATGGCCGCCATCGAATCGCCGCCCATGCAGCACTACGACCCGTTGCTGGTCACCCTGTCGGTGCTGATGGCCGTACTGGTGGCCTTCGTCGCGCTGGTGCTGGCGCCGGTGCTCAACCGCCAGCCAGCCAACCGCCAGTGGATCTACCAGGTTCTCGCCAGTCTGCTGCTGGGTGGCGCCATTTCCAGCATGCACTTCACCGGCATGGCGGCACTGACCCTGACCCTGCCGACCTGGGTGGTGCCGGTGGCCGACGTCGGCCGCAACAACGCCATCCAGCTCGGCCTGATGGTCGGCCTGCTGGCGCTGGCGGTGGTGCTCGCCGGGCTCTGGGCGGCCTGGATCGAGGACAGCCTGCAGAGCAAGGAAACCGAGCTGAGCCGGGTCAACGCCCTGCTCAGCCAGCTCGACCACGCCAACGCCTCGTTGCAGCAGCTGGCGCGCTTCGACGGCCTGACCGGTCTGCACAACCGCACCGCACTCAACGAGGAATTCGCCGCCCGCCTGCAGCGCAACCGCGAGAAGGGCCAGGGCATGGCGGTGATCCTGCTGGACCTGGACCACTTCAAGCGGGTCAACGACTCCCTCGGCCACGCGGCCGGCGACGAGCTGCTGTGCATCGTCTCCGAGCGCTTGCGCAGCGCCCTGCGCAGCAGCGACCTGCTGGCGCGCTTCGGCGGCGACGAATTTTGCATCCTCGCCGACCTCGGCGAGGACCACGAGGCGCGCATTCTCTCGCAGCGCCTGATGCAACGCATGAAGGAGCCGATCAGCACCGCCGGGCGCAACCTGGTGATGACCATGAGCGTGGGTATCAGCCTGTTCCCCAACGACGGCGAACAGCCCGAGGAACTGCTCAAGCACGCGGACCTCGCGCTCTACCAGTCCAAGGGCAACGGTCGCAACGTCACCCACTTCTTCAGCCCACACCTGAAGACCAAGGCCACCCAGGAACTGCAGCTGGAAGAGGAGTTGCGCAAGGCGCTGTGGGACGACGAGCTGGTGCTCTACTACCAGCCGATCCTGCGCATCGACCATGGCGAAGTGGAACAGCTCGAAGCGCTGGTACGCTGGAAGCACCCGACCCACGGCCTGCTGACACCGGATCGCTTCATCGGCCTGGCGACCGCCAACGGCCTGATCGGCGCACTGGACTCCTGGGTGCTGCGCCGCGCCTGCCAGGACCTGCGCCAGCTGCACCAACTGGGCTATGCGGACCTGCGCGTGGCGGTGAACTGCTGTGCCAGCAACCTCACCCGCGACAGCCTGGTGGACGAGGTGCAGCACACCCTGGAGGAGTTCGGCCTGTCCGGGCGCTTCCTGGAAATGGAAGTCACCGAGAACGCCGTGATGGCCAACATCGGCCAGGCTATCCCGCTGCTCAACCGCCTGCGCGAGCTGGGCGTCAGCCTGTCCATCGACGACTTCGGCACCGGCTATTCGTCGCTGTCCTACCTGCGCCAGCTGCCGCTGGACGCCCTGAAGGTGGACCGTTCGTTCATCCGCGACGTACCGCAATCACGCCGCGACAGCGAGATCGCCCAGGCGATCATCGCCATGGCGCAGAAGCTGCACCTGAAGGTGATCGCCGAAGGGGTGGAGCATGCGCAGCAACTGGCGTTCCTGCGCGAGAACCATTGCGAACTGGCCCAGGGCTACCTGTTCAGCCGGCCCCTGCCCTTGTCCGCGCTGGTGGACTTCCTCGGCGCCTACCGCGAGGACAGCGACGCGGCGCTGCTGCGCAGCCAGGCCTGAATTCCACAGGCTGGATCAGAAGTCGAACTTGCCCGCTCGCCAGCGCGGCAGCCAGCGCAGGGAGTCGGCGGTGGTACCGGTGGGGCGGTACTCGGCGCCCAGCCAGCCGTCGTAGCCGACGTCATCGAGTACCTGCAGCGGCGCCTCGAACTCCATCTCGCCCGAGCCCGGTTCGCCGCGCTCGGGGTAGTCGGCGAACTGCACGTGGCCGATCTGCCCCATCAGCGCGTAGATGCAGTCCACCAGTTCCAGGCCCATGCGCGCCATGTGGTAGAGGTCCAGCTGCGCGCGCAGGTTTTCCCGCGCCACGCGTTCGAGCATGTCCTGCAGGTGCTCGGGGGTATTGAGCAGGAAGTCCTTCATGTCGTGGCAGTTGATGGCCTCCATCAGCACATCGGTGCCGCTGCCGGCGAAGGCATCGCAGGTGGCGCGCAGGCGCTCGGCCAGGGTCTGCAGCGCAACCTCGCGCTCCTGCCCTTCCACCAGCCGCCCTGCCAGCACGTTGACGTGCTGCGGCTTGACGATGCTGGCGTACTCCAGCGCCTTGGCCAGCGCGGCTTCGAACTCCTCCGCGCGTTCCGGCACCGCGGCGAGGCCCGGACCACCCTGCATCAGGTCGCCGGCCGGCAGGTTGATCAGCACCAGCGGCAGGCCGGCGGCGTCCAGCGCGGCCTTCAGCTCCGGTGCGGGCACGTCGTAGGGGAACTGGATCTCCACGCCCTCGAAGCCGGCCTTGGCGGCGGCGTCGATGCGCTGCAGCAGCGGGACTTCGGTGAATAGCAGGGACAGGTTGGCGCAGAGTTTCATTGCGGGGATTCCTTCGAAAGACGGTATTGCTCGACCAGCGTAGCCGGGTCGTGTTCGAGATGGCCCTGGCTGCCATGCAGGCGCATCAGCTGCGCGGCGAGGCCGCTCATGGGCGTGGCCGAGCCTTCCTCGCGGGAAAGCTTCACGGCGGTATCCAGGTCCTTGAGCAGCGTGCGCACGTGCCACTTCACCGGTTCGAAGCGGCTTTCGGCCATCTGCGGGGCAAGGATCTGCAAGGGTTTGGAGTCGGCGAAACCGCCGGCCAGGGCCGGGGCGATCAGGCTCGCATCGACGCCGGATTTCTCCGCCAGCGCCACCACTTCGGCGATCACCAGGGCGTTGCAGGCGACGATCATCTGGTTGCACACCTTGGTCACCTGCCCGGCGCCGACGTCGCCCATGCGCGTCAGACGCTGACCCAGATGGGCGAGGATCGGCCGCACGCGCTCGATATCCTCCTCGCGGCCACCAGCCATGATCGCCAGGGTGCCGCCCTCGGCGCCCGGCGTGCCACCGGAAACAGGAGCATCGACCCAGCGCATGCCGGTACGCGCTTCCAGCTCGGCGGCCATCTCGCGGGTGGCCGCCGGTTCCAGGCTGGAGAAGTCCACCAGCACTTGTCCTGCGCGGGCGCTCTCGACGATGCCGCCGGCACCGAACACCACCTCGCGCACGGCGGCGGTATCGGCCAGGCAGAGCATCACCACCTCAGCGGCGGCGCATAACTGCGCGGGCGCTTCCACCGCCTTGGCACCTTCCGCGGCCAGCAGTTCGCGCTTGCCGGTGGAGCGGTTCCACACGGTCAGCGGGAAACCGGCGGCGAGCAGGCGGCGCGTCATGGGCACGCCCATCAGGCCGAGGCCGGCAAACGCAAGGTATGGCAAAGGGGACGACATGGGATGAGCTCCAGTTCGGCAGCAGGACGGGCACGGGGTGCGGCATTCTAGCAGGCGCAAAGTTGACCCGGCGGACCATAAGCGGGCTGCGAAACAGGAGTACCGCCTCTATACTCCCGGAGTTTTTTCCGCCATTGAACCGGAGAACTCTCCCCATGCTGAAACGCACCCTGGCGCTCGCCGCCGGTTTTGCCCTGTCCCTGTCCGCCGTCCTCACCCACGCCGATACGCTGAAGGAACTGAAGGTCTCGGCCATTCCCGATGAAGCCCCCACCGAACTGCTGCGCAAGTTCAAGCCGCTGGGCGCCTACCTGGAAGAACAGCTGGGCATGCCGGTGAAGTTCATCCCGGTGTCCGACTATGCCGGCGTCGTCGAAGCCCTGGCTTCGGATCGCCTGGACATGGCCTGGCTGGGCGGCTTCACCTTCGTCCAGGCGCGCCTGAAGACCGGCAATGCCATTCCCCTGGTGCAGCGCGAGCAGGACCAGCAGTTCACCAGCAAATTCATCACCGCCGACCCCAACGTGAAATCGATCCAGGACCTCAAGGGCAAGACCTTCGCCTTCGGTTCGGTATCGTCCACTTCCGGCAGCCTGATGCCGCGCTACTTCATGCAGAAGGACGGCGTGGTGCCCGAGCAGTTCTTCTCCCGCGTGGCCTACTCCGGCGCCCACGACGCCACCGTCGCCTGGGTCCAGGCCGGCAAGGTCGACGCGGGCGTGCTCAACGCCTCGGTGTGGCAGAAGCTGGTGGACAGCGGCAAGGTCGACACTAACAAGGTGAAGGTCTTCGCCACCACCCCGACCTACTACGACTACAACTGGACCGTGCGCGGCAACCTCGATCCGGCCCTGGCCGAGAAGATCAAGAAAGCCTTCCTCGCGCTGGACCCGAGCAAGCCACGTGACAAGGAAATCCTCGACCTGCAGGCGGCCAGCCGCTTCATCGAAACCAAGCCGGAGAACTACAAGGGCATCGAGGAATCGGCCCGCGCCGCCGGCCTGCTGAAGTGACGTTGAAACTGACCGGCGTGGAGCACATCCACGCCAATGGCCAGCGCTCGCTCGCCGGCATCGACCTCAGCGTCGAAGCCGGCGAGCGGGTGGCGATCATCGGTCCCTCCGGGGCCGGCAAGACCACCCTGCTACGCATCCTCGCCACCGCGCTGAAACCTGCTGCGGGCAGTTACGAGCTGCTTGGCGCCCAACCCTGGGCGCTGAGCAGTGCCGCGCGCCAACGCTTGCGTTCGCGCATTGCCCTGGTGCACCAGGCTCCGCCGCTGCCGCCACGTCAGCGCGTGGTCACCGCCGTGCTCGCCGGCCGCCTCGGCCAGTGGCCGCTGTGGAAAAGTCTCGCCAGCCTGCTCTACCCCGTCGACAGAGCCGGCGCCCGTGGCGAGCTGCAACGCCTGGACCTGGCCGACAAGCTCTTCGAACGTTGCGACCAGCTCTCCGGCGGCCAGCTGCAACGCGTCGGCATCGCCCGCGCGCTGTACCAGCAGGCGGAAGTATTGCTGGCCGATGAACCCGTCTCGGCCATGGACCCGGTGCTCGCCGGCCACACCCTCGGCGTGCTCACGCGGGAGGTACAGAATCGCGATGTGACGCTGGTCGCCAGCCTGCACGCGGTAGACCTGGCGCTGGAACATTTCCCGCGTATCGTCGGCGTGCGCGACGGCCGCATCGCCTTCGACAAGCCGGCGGCGAACGTCAGCCCCGAGGACCTGCGCGCGCTTTATGCCAACGAACAGCTCGGCCGGCAGGACGCCGCGGCGTCGGTGGGCGATCCCGTGGTGGTGCAGATTCCGCGATGCTGAACCCGGCTCTCTCCAAAAGCTCGCCCCGCGACCCGGCGGCACTGCCGCGCCTGCTGCTCACCCTGCTCGCCCTGGCCCTGCTGTGGCCGGGGCTGCGCCTGTCCGAGCTGGATATCGCCGGTCTGTTCAGCGGTGACAACGCGCGGACCATGGCCAACTTCCTCGGCGGCTTCTGGCCGCCGGCCCATGACGAGGAATTCCTCGCCCTGCTCGGCCGCGCCACCCTGGAAACCCTGGCCATCGCCACCGCCGGCATGGCGCTGGCGTGGTTGATCGCCTTCCCCGCCGCGCTGCTGGCGACCCGCGCGCTGTCGATCTCCGCCCTGCCCCGCGGCGGCCTGCCGGCCTGGTGGGCGCGGGCGCTGCGCTGGCCGGTGCGCGGGCTGCTGATCCTGCTGCGCAGCATCCCGGAAATCGTCTGGGCGCTGCTGTTCGTCCGCGCCGTGGGGCTGGGCCCGACCGCTGGCGTGCTGGCCATCGCCATCACCTACGGCGGCATGCTCGGCAAGGTCTACGCGGAAATCTTCGAATCGGTCGATCCGCGCCCGACCCGTGCCTTGCTGCTGGGCGGCAGCTCGCGGTTGCAGGCCTTCGCCTATGGCGTGCTGCCCTCGGCGGCGGCGGAACTGATCTCCTACACCGTCTACCGCTGGGAATGTGCGATCCGCGCCTCGGTGGTGATGGGCTTCGTCGGCGCCGGCGGCCTCGGCCAGCAGATCGACCTGTCGCTGCGCATGTTCGCCGGCGGCGAAGTGGCGAGCATCCTGCTGACCTTCCTGGTGCTGGTGCTGGGCGCCGACCTGCTCAGCCGCTTCCTGCGCGGGAGGCTCGAATGAGCGGCCTGCTGCGCAGCCTGGGCTGGCTGCTGCTGATCCTGCTCGCCATCGGCGCGTCCTTCGCCTACCTGGAGATGGACAGCGGCGGACTGTTCGACGCCCGCGGCCTCGGCCAGATGCTCGATTACGGCCGCGACTTCCTCTCGCCCGACCTGAGTGCGCCACACCTCTCAGCGGTCGGCCGCGGCGCCCTGGAAACCCTGGCCATGTCGGCCATCGGCACGCTGCTCGCGGCGCTGCTGGGCGTGCTCCTCGCCCTGCCGGCGGCGGGGCGCTTCGGGCGCATAGCGCAGAGCCTGTCGCGGCTGCTGCTCAATGCCCTGCGCGCGGTGCCGGAGCTGGTCTGGGGCGCGCTGATGGTGCTGGCCGCCGGCCTGGGGCCGAACGCCGGCACCCTGGCCCTGGCGCTGCACACCGGCGGCGTGCTCGGCCGGCTGTTCGCCGAGGCGCTGGAGAACACCCCGACCGCTCCGGCCGAAGCCGTGCGCCTGGCCGGCGGCGGGCGCGTCGCCGCATTCGCCTATGGCACCCTGCCGGCAGTCTGGCCGCAACTGGTGGCGTACATGCTCTATCGCTGGGAGAACAACATCCGCATGGCCAGCGTGCTCGGCTTCGTCGGCGCCGGCGGCCTGGGGCAGATGCTGTACTTCAGCCTCAGCCTGTTCCAGCAGGCCCAGGCAGCGACGGTGATCCTCGCCATGCTGCTGCTGGTGCTGTGCGTCGACAGCCTGAGCGCCTGGGCGCGGCAGCGCTGGGTGAGCTTCTAAACCTTTAACAGAAAAGTCTCATTGCCTCAGTTTGGGTGGATCACGATATTGCCTCTGCCACGGCGCCCTGACCCGTCCTCCCCGCACTCACCCCATCCCTGCAGAGGTATTCCATGCGTTCGCTCTCGCGCCTGCTCGCTCTCGCGTTGCTGGCAGCACTCATTACTGCCTGCACAGCCCAATCGCCGCGCCAACTCACCGAACCCAACGACGCCCTGGGCACTCAGTGGGGCGAGGGGATCGAATCCAGGTCCACCAGCGTTGCCCTGTCGCGGGAAAGTACGGAGCCGCTGGCCGTGCAGATCATTCAATACTCCGGCCGCCAGCCGGAAGGCCGCAAGGTGAAGGAACTTCAGCTTGATCGAGGGCGCATCGGCCTGGCCATTCTCGATGAGCAAGAGAAAAAGCTCGATCTTGCGCAGAACAGCGACCACAGCCAGTTGCAGGGTCGTGTCGGTGAGCGCTACCAGATCTGGCTGAGCAATTACGGGCCGACCACCTATGAAATCGTCAGCACCGTAGATGGCATCGATGTGCTCAATGGCTCACCCGGCAGCTTCAGGAACCGCGGCTATGTCCTGTATCCGGGCAAGACCTTGCTGATCGAAGGATTCCGCAAGAGCCGCTCGGAAGTCGCCGCCTTCCGCTTTGCCAAGCCGGGCGATGCATACGCAGCCAATACTCCGGCGGGCGACCTGCGCAACCTGGGCACCATCGGTGTTGCCGTGTTTACGCTGCAGGCCCCCAGCACTGGGACTTCCCGCGCATTCCCCGCCGAACAAGGCTTTGCGCCACCGCCCAGCTACTCCCACTGAGGCTCGATAGAGTCACAAAGCAAAAGCCCGGCACATGGCCGGGCTTTTCTTCTGAACGCGTCCTGTCTGGCGCAAGGCTCACTCGCCGCCGTGGATCACCTTGTCCAGGTCGATCGGGTCGCCCGGGTGAGTGCCGAGTTTCTGACGGATATCCTCGAACATCGCGTCGTACTCCTTGTGATTGCGCACCACGGCGCCGAAGCGCGGGTGCAGGCCGTGTTTCTGGGCGATGCGGGTGGCGTCGCTGGCGAAATTGAAGGCCTGCTCCTTGGGCATGTCCCACTCCTCGGTGAAGGCGTTGCCATCGATCTCGCCCTTCATGGTGAAGTGGACGTAGGCGCCCTTCGCCGCATCCTGGCGGACCTCGTAATAAAGGTGAGCGTCGATCTCCTGCTGATCCAGTCCCGGCATGGCCTGGAGGTGCAGATGGCCCGGTTCGAACATGGCGAATCTCCTTCTTTGGAATCCCGACAGTCTAGCCGCGCTTTGTGAATTGGAAATCGCCCTGTGTCAGTGCAGGACATCCTTTCGAACTCTTTCCTGCACCAGTACCCAGGGTGCGATGACCACCGCCCAGAGTTCCGGATCGCGCTGGTGGAAATCCTGCGCCTGGATTTCGTCGACCTTGGCCAGGTCACCGCTGGCAAGCCAGGCCGCCACCTTCGCCTGGTCGTCCTCGGCGACGCCGATCGCGACCTCGACCAGATCGGCGGAACCCGCGACCTTGAGCAGGTTGCCGCGGGCGAAGAAGGGCGCGAGCTCCTGCCAGGAAATCTTCGCGGTTTCGCCAAGCAACTTGGCATAGAGGGTGCTAGCTTGTTCAGTCATGGATCTCACCTGGTAAACGAACGGCGCCATGATAGCGCCGGGACCGCGCCAGGCAAGGTTCGGACGGCGTTTTCCAGGGTGTCGGAAAACCTGCGGGGCGAACTCGGACAGCGCCGTTTTTCTGTATGTTTGTGTCAATCATGCGACATGCCCCCGATCGACCCGCTGCCCCCCGCTTTTCAAGCGGTCAAGCGGCACTCTACACTGTACCGGTACAGTTGCCGGTGGGTCTGTCCGGGGCAATCCCGGTCCGGTGAGCCGCTGGCAACCAGGACTACAAAAACGAAAACACAAGAAGAGTGGAGCACTATGAAAAAGGGTACTCAGCGTCTTTCCCAGCTGTTCACCGCCATGGCACTGGCCGGCGTGACCAGCTTCTCCATGGCCGCAGACACCATCAAGATCGCTCTGGCGGGCCCTGTGACCGGCGCAGTCGCCCAGTATGGGGAGATGCAGTTCATTGGCGCGAAGATGGCCATTGAGCAGATCAACAAGGCCGGCGGCGTCGACGGCAAGCAACTCGAGGGCGTGGTCTACGACGACGCCTGCGATCCGAAACAGGCCGTGGCCGTTGCCAACAAGATCGTCAACGATGGCGTCAAGTTCGTCGTTGGCCACCTGTGCTCCAGCTCCACTCAACCGGCTTCGGACATCTACGAAGACGAAGGCGTGCTGATGATTACCGCCGCCTCCACCAGCCCGGACATCACCTCCCGCGGCTACAAGCTGATCTTCCGTACCATCGGTCTGGACAGCCTGCAGGGCCCGACCGCCGGCAAGTTCATCGCCGAGCACATCAAGCCCAAGACCGTGGCCGTGATCCACGACAAGCAGCAGTACGGCGAAGGCATCGCCACTGCCGTGAAGAAGACCCTGGAAGGCGCTGGCATCAAGGTCGCCCTGTTCGAAGGCATCAACCCCGGCGACAAGGACTTCTCCGCGATGATCGCCAAGCTCAAGCAGGCCAAGGTCGACTTCGTCTACTACGGCGGCTACCACCCGGAGCTGGGCCTGATCCTGCGCCAGGCGGCCGAGAAAGGCCTGAAAGTCGGCTTCATGGGCCCCGAAGGCGTGGGTAACAAAGAGATCTCCGCGATTGCCGGCCCGGCTTCCGAAGGCCTCTACGTGACCCTGCCGAAGTCCTTCGACCAGGATCCGAAGAACCAGGCCCTGGTTGACGCCTTCAAGGCGAAAAACGAAGACCCGAGCGGCCCGTTCGTGTTCCCGGCCTACGCCGCCGTCCAGGTCATCGCCGAAGGCATCAAGAAAGCCGGCAGCGAGGACACCGACAAGGTAGCCGCCGCCCTGCGCTCGAACACCTTCGCGACCCCGACCGGTGACCTGGCCTTCGACGAGAAGGGCGACCTGAAGAACTTCAACTTCGTGGTCTACCAGTGGCACAAGGACGGCACCAAGACCGAAGCCAAGTAAGCCACCCGCCGCCACACAAAGCCCACTGCCCACGCAGTGGGCTTTGTTTATCCGAGTATTCCGGGGGTCCGTCGCGCCACAAGCGCCGCTTCACGCGACGCCCGAGGAGTTAGGTAATGCCTGAGCTCTATCACTACCTGCAACAGCTGATCAACGGCCTCACCGTCGGCAGCACCTATGCCCTGATCGCCATCGGCTACACCATGGTCTACGGCATCATCGGCATGATCAACTTCGCCCATGGCGAGGTGTACATGATTGGCTCGTACGTGGCCTTCATCGTGATCACGGGGCTGGCGATGATGGGAATCGTGAGTCTTCCTGTCGTCATCATCTGCACCTTCGCCGCAGCCATCATTGTTACCAGTGCCTACGGCTATACCATCGAACGCATCGCCTATCGGCCCCTGCGCGGAAGCAACCGGCTGATCCCGCTGATCTCGGCGATCGGCATGTCGATCTTCCTGCAGAACGAGGTTCTGCTGGCCCAGGATTCCAAGGACAAGGCAATCCCCAACCTGCTGCCGGGCAACTTCGTGATCGGCGCCGACGAAATGACCGGCGTGACCATCTCGTACATGCAGGTGCTGATCTTCATCGTCACCCTGCTGACCATGTATGGCCTGTCCATGTTCATCTCCCGTTCCCGCCTGGGTCGCGCCTGCCGCGCCTGCGCCGAGGACCTGAAGATGGCCAACCTGCTGGGCATCAACACCAACAACATCATCGCCCTGACCTTCGTCATCGGCGCCACCCTGGCCGCCGTGGCCGCGGTGCTGCTGGGCCTGCAGTATGGCGTGATCAACCCGCACATCGGCTTCCTCGCCGGCATCAAGGCGTTCACCGCCGCGGTGCTGGGTGGCATCGGCAGCATTCCGGGCGCCATGCTCGGCGGCCTGGTGCTGGGCGTGGCCGAAGCCTTCGGCGCCGACGTGTTCGGTGACCAGTACAAGGACGTGGTGGCCTTCACCCTGCTGGTACTCGTGCTGCTGTTCCGCCCCACCGGCCTGCTCGGTCGCCCGGAGGTGGAAAAGGTATGAGCCAGAAACTCAAGACTGCATTCTTCAGCGCCCTGCTGGTGCTGGCTGTCGCCTTTCCGGTGCTGGGCCTGAAGCTCAGCGTGATCGGCATCGGCCTGCAACTGGAGAACGTCAGCCCCACGCGTCTGTGGACCATCGGCGCTTGCGCCGTGCTGATTTTCGTCTGGCAACTGGTGCGTGATCGCTTCGCCTTCGGCGGCAGCGTGAAACAAGCCTTGTCGCACCCGCACACCAAGCTCGCCGAACGCCTGACCCACGCCTCCGTGCAACGCAAGATCATCATGGTGCTGATCCTCATCGCCCTCGCCTGGCCGTTCTTCGGCTCGCGCGGCGCGGTGGACATCGCCACCCTGATCCTGATCTACGTGCTGCTGGGCCTGGGCCTGAACATCGTGGTGGGCCTGGCCGGCCTGCTCGACCTGGGCTACGTCGGTTTCTACGCCGTGGGCGCCTACAGCTACGCGCTGCTGTCGCACTACTACGGCCTGGGCTTCTGGGTATGCCTGCCGCTGGCCGGCCTGATGGCCGCGTTCTTCGGCTTCATCCTCGGTTTCCCGGTGCTGAGGTTGCGCGGTGACTACCTGGCGATCGTGACCCTGGGCTTCGGCGAGATCATCCGCATCCTGCTGCGCAACATGACCGAGCTGACCGGTGGTCCCAACGGCATCAGCAACATCGACAAGCCGACCCTGTTCGGCCTGACCTTCGAGCGCCGTGCCCCCGAGGGGATGCAGACCTTCCACGAGTTCTTCGGCATCGCCTACAACTCGAACTACAAGGTCGTATTCCTCTATCTGGTCGCGCTGCTGCTGGTGCTGCTGGTGCTGTTCGTGATCAACCGTCTGCTGCGCATGCCCCTGGGCCGCGCCTGGGAAGCCCTGCGCGAAGACGAGATCGCCTGCCGTGCGCTGGGTCTGAACCCGACGCTGATCAAGCTCTCCGCGTTCACCCTGGGTGCCTGCTTCGCCGGGTTCGCCGGCAGCTTCTTCGCCGCGCGCCAGGGCCTGGTCACGCCGGAGTCGTTCACCTTCATCGAATCGGCCATCATCCTCGCCATCGTGGTGCTGGGTGGCATGGGTTCCCAGCTCGGCGTCATCCTGGCCGCCGTGGTGATGATCCTGCTGCCCGAACTGATGCGTGAGTTCAGCGAGTACCGCATGCTGATGTTCGGCGCCCTCATGGTGCTGATGATGATCTGGCGTCCGCAGGGGCTTCTGCCCATGCAGCGCCCGCACCTGGAGTTGCGCAAATGAGCCGACCGATTCTTGAAGTAGCCGGCCTCACCATGCGCTTCGGCGGTCTGCTGGCCGTCAACAACGTGGCGCTGAAGGTCGAAGAGAAACAGGTGATCTCGATGATCGGCCCCAACGGCGCCGGCAAGACCACCGTGTTCAACTGCCTGACCGGCTTCTACGCCCCCACCGGTGGCGAGATCCTGCTGCGCGGCGAGCCGATCCAGGGCCTGCCGGGCCACAAGATCGCCCACAAGGGCGTGGTGCGGACCTTCCAGAACGTGCGTCTGTTCAAGGAGATGACCGCGGTGGAGAACCTGCTGGTAGCGCAACACCGGCACATCAACACCAACTTCCTCTCCGGCCTGCTCAAGACCCCGGCCTTCCGTCGCGCGGAAGCCGAGGCCCTGGACTACGCCTCGCACTGGCTGGAAATCGTCAATCTCAAGGACATCGCCAACCGCCCGGCGGGCACCCTCGCCTACGGCCAGCAGCGCCGCCTGGAGATCGCCCGCTGCATGATGACCCGTCCGCAGCTGCTGATGCTGGACGAGCCGGCAGCCGGCCTGAACCCGCGGGAAACCGAGGACCTCAAGGCGCTGATCGCCATGCTGCGCTCCGAGCACGGCGTCACCGTCCTGCTCATCGAGCACGACATGAAGCTGGTGATGAGCATTTCCGACCATATCTACGTGATCAACCAGGGCACGCCCCTGGCGGACGGCACCCCGGAGCAGATCCGCGGCAACCCGGATGTGATCAAAGCCTATCTGGGGGAGTCCTGAGTCATGCTGAAGTTCGACAAGGTTTCCACCTTCTACGGCAAGATCCAGGCGCTGCACGACGTCAGCATGGAAGTCCAGCAGGGCGAGATCGTCACCCTGATCGGCGCCAACGGCGCCGGCAAGTCGACCCTGCTGATGACTCTGTGCGGCTCGCCGCGCGCCTCCTCCGGCAGCATCACCTACATGGGTGAGGAGCTGGTCGGCAAGGAATCCTCGGTGATCATGCGCAAGAGCATCGCCGTCGTGCCCGAAGGCCGTCGCGTGTTCGCCCGCCTGACCGTGGAGGAGAACCTCGCCATGGGCGGTTTCTTCACCAGCAAGGGAGACTACCAGGAGCAGATGGACAAGGTCCTGGCGCTCTTCCCGCGTCTGAAGGAACGCTTCAGCCAGCGTGGCGGCACCATGTCCGGCGGCGAGCAGCAGATGCTCGCCATCGGCCGTGCGCTGATGAGCAAGCCCAAGCTGCTGCTGCTCGACGAGCCGTCGCTGGGCCTGGCGCCGATCATCATCCAGCAGATCTTCGACATCGTCGAACAGCTGCGCCAGGAAGGCGTGACCGTCTTCCTCGTCGAGCAGAACGCCAACCAGGCGCTGAAGCTCGCCGACCGCGGCTATGTGCTGGAGAACGGTCGTATCGTCATGCAGGATACCGGCGCCAACCTGCTGGTGAACCCCAAGGTGCGTGACGCGTACCTGGGCGGCTGATCCCTTCGCTGCGCTGAAAACGGCCCTTCGGGGCCGTTTTTTATTGGTGAGCGGACCGCACCGTTCTTGCAGGAGCGAGCCTGCTCGCGAACCACTCCCCAACGACGGCGCTGACAATAAATCCGTTCTCCAACAAGCTCGCTCCTACAGCGCCTCCGCCGTTTCCGCCGCATCTCCCGCTGCATCCGACAGACAATCGATCAGGGCTCGCCAAGCATCGGCGGATACAACAAGGAGAGCCGCCATGAGCGTCGACTACGCCACCGAATCGCTGACCGTGCTGCGCAAGCTGGCCCACGGCATCGATCCCCACCACGACGAGCCCCTGGCCGACGATGATGCCTGCCAGCGGCCGGAAGTGATCCGCGCCCTGTTCCACGCCATCCAGGCGCTGGAAGCGCCACCGCCAAGGCCGCGCAGCCTGCCGGAGCAGGCGGGCAAACCCTGGCAGGCGGAAGAGGAAGCCGTGCTGCTGCAGCGCTTCGAGGCCGGCGAGTCGGTCGCCAGCATCGCCCGTGAGCATGGGCGCACCAACGGTGGCATCCGCTCGCGCCTGAAGTACCTGGGCCGGCTATAGGCATCCAGCGCACAAATGAAAACGCCGCCCGGTGGGCGGCGTTGTCAGCGCAGGCCGATCAGGTGCCGTAGCTCAGTACCTGGGCACGCTGGCGCAACTGCGAGACCACATCGTCCTCCATGCGGCCTTCGGAGATCAGCAGGTCACGGCGGATGGTCTGTACCGCCTCCTCGCTCTGCTCATGGTCGGCCAGATGCTGGCCTTCGATGACTCGCCGCAGGATCACCTCTCCGTCGACATTGGTCAGGGTCAGGATGCGGCCACCATCGGGGCGCGCCGGGCCCAGGGAAGGGGCGTAGGGAGCGAAGGTCTCGGTCAGCAGGGCGCTCAGCCGGTCCATGCGTATCTCCTTGTTGCGAAATGAAAAAGCACAGGGAAAAGACCGCACGTTCGGCGATAAAGTTCGCCGGTTTCAGTACCGTTGGTCATGACGGCATATTTCAGACCCGCTGTTCCTGACATGAAAAAGCCCGCCAGAAGGCGGGCTTTCTACAACGGCGATGCGCGCTTCAGAGCGGCTTGCCGCGATTGCCGTGGGCGCTGACGAAGGCCTGGACCTTGGCCAGATCGTTGGCCAGTACGGTGCAGCGCTCGTCACGCTCGAACAGGTCGGCCAGGTGCGCCGGCAGTGCCGGAACCGCCTCGATGCCGGCCTTCTCCACCGCTTCCGGGAACTTCACCGGATGCGCAGTACCCAGGGTCACCATGGGCACGGACAGGCTGCGGCGGCACTCGCGAGCGGCGCGTACGCCGATGGCGGTGTGCGGATCCAGCAGCTCGCCAGACTCGGCGAAGACCTGGGAAATGGTCTCGCAGGTTGCCTCGTCGCTCACCGCCAGGGAATCGAACAGGCGGCGCGCTTCGGTCCAGCGATCATCCTCGACCGCCAGCTTGCCGGTAGCCTTGAAGTTGTCCATCAGCTCGGCGACGGCCTTGCCGTTGCGGCCGTGCAGGTCGAACAGCAGGCGCTCGAAGTTGGACGAGACCATGATGTCCATGGACGGCGACAGCGATGCGTGCAGGGTGTCCTTGTCGTAGCGGTTGCCGGACATGAAGCGATGCAGGATGTCGTTGCGGTTGGTCGCGACGATCAGCTGGCTGATCGGCAGGCCCATGTTGCGCGCCAGGTAGCCGGCGAAGATGTCGCCGAAGTTGCCGGTGGGCACCGAGAAGGCCACGGAACGGGCCGGTGCGCCGAGCTGCAGGGCGGCGTGGAAGTAGTAGACGATCTGGGCCATGATCCGCGCCCAGTTGATCGAGTTCACCGCCACCAGACGGGTGCCCTTGAGGAAGCCCTGGTCGGCGAAGCTGGCCTTGACCATTTCCTGGCAGTCGTCGAAGTTGCCTTCGATGGCGATGTTGTGGATGTTCTCGCCCAGGATGGTGGTCATCTGCCGGCGCTGCACCTCGGACACACGGTTGTGCGGGTGCATGATGAAGATGTCGACGTTCTCGCAGGCCTTGCAGCCTTCGATGGCGGCCGAGCCGGTGTCGCCGGAGGTGGCGCCCATGATCACCACGCGCTCGCCGCGCTTGGTCAGCACGTGGTCGAGCAGGCGGCCGAGCAGTTGCAGGGCGAAGTCCTTGAAGGCCAGGGTCGGGCCGTGAAACAGCTCCAGCACCCACTCGTTGCCGTTCAGCTGGCGCAGCGGCGCCACGGCGTTGTGGGCGAAGACACCGTAGGTCTCTTCGAGGATCTTCTTGAAGTCGGCATCGGCAATGCTGCCAGCCACGAATGGGCGCATCACCCGGAAGGCCAGCTCGTGGTACGGCAGGCCGGCCCAGGAAGCGATCTCCTCGACGGTGAAGCGCGGCAGGTTTTCCGGCACGTAGAGGCCGCCGTCACTGGCAAGACCGGCCAGCAGCACGTCTTCGAAGTTCAGCGCGGGCGCCTGGCCGCGGGTACTGATGTAGCGCATAGATCAAAACCTTCGGTTTTGGCTTCAGGCCGCAAGCTGCAGACTACAGGCGGATAAGCCTGCGGCCTGCAGCCAGTGGCCTGCAGCCCGATTAATTCAGTTGTTCGACGCGGATGCGTACGACATTGCCGACGACGTCATCCAGCGCTTCCAGCGCGGCGATAGCTTCGATGATGCGGGACTCGAGCACGCGGTGGGTAACCAGGATCATCGGCACCAGACCGTCATGCTCTTCGACTTCCATCTGCATGATCGATTCAATGTTGATGCCGCGCTCGGAGAGGATGGTCGCCACCTGGGCCAGTACGCCCGGATGGTCCTTGGCCTGGATGCGCAGGTAGTAGGCGCTTTCGCAGGCGTCGATCGGCAGGATCGGGTGGTCGGAGAGCGAGTCCGGCTGGAAGGCCAGGTGCGGCACGCGGTTCTCCGGGTCGGAGGTCGTGGCGCGAACCACGTCCACCAGGTCGGCGACCACCGAGGATGCGGTTGGCTCCATGCCGGCGCCGGCGCCGTAGAACAGCGTCGAACCGGCGGCATCGCCATTGACCATGACGGCGTTCATCACGCCATTCACATTGGCGATCAGGCGGTCGGCCGGGATCAGGGTCGGGTGCACGCGCAGCTCGATACCCTTGTCGGTACGGCGGGCGACGCCCAGGTGCTTGATGCGGTAGCCCAGCGCCTCGGCGTAGTTCACGTCGGCGGTGGTCAGCTGGGTGATGCCTTCGGTGTAGGCCTTGTCGAACTGCAGCGGGATGCCGAAGGCGATGGACGCCAGGATGGTCAGCTTGTGCGCGGCATCGATGCCTTCGACGTCGAAGGTCGGGTCGGCTTCGGCGTAGCCCAGCGCCTGGGCTTCCTTCAGCACGTCAGCGAAGGCGCGGCCTTTCTCGCGCATTTCGGTGAGGATGAAGTTGCCGGTGCCGTTGATGATGCCGGCCAGCCAGTTGATGCGGTTGGCGGCCAGGCCCTCGCGGATCGCCTTGATCACCGGGATGCCACCGGCCACGGCGGCTTCGAAGGCGACGATGACGCCCTTCTCGCGGGCCTTGGCGAAGATTTCGTTGCCGTGCACGGCGATCAGCGCCTTGTTCGCGGTGACCACGTGCTTGCCGTTCTCGATGGCCTTGAGCACCAGCTCGTGGGCCAGGGTATAGCCACCGATCAGCTCGATGACCACGTCGATTTCCGGGTTGTTCGCCACGTCGAAGATGTCGGCGGTAATGGGGGTACTGCCGGTTTCACACTTCGGGTTGGGGCGACGGGCGGCAATCTGCGCAACCTCGATACCACGCCCGGCACGGCGGGCAATCTCCTCGGCGTTGCGTTTGAGTACATTGAAGGTACCGCCACCGACGGTACCCAACCCACAGATTCCCACTTTCACCGGTTTCACGCTGAACTCCCCATGATTACAGCATCGGGGTGCCTGAGACGCCGATGCCCGCAACGAGGCGGGCATGGCAGCAGGCACCAGGTCAGAACAGGCGCAGCGCCTGTTCCCTAGTCAAAAGGAACCGAACATTACGAAGCGGTTCCCTATTAGTCAATCCGGGCGAAGCCCGCGGCTCACTTGGCTTCCAGGGCCAGCTTGGCGATCTGCCCGGCTGGCTGGTAGCCCGGCAGCATGGTGCCGTCGGCGAGGATGATCGCCGGGGTGCCCTGCACACCGACCATCTGGCCCAGGGCGAACTGCACGTCCACCGGGTTCTCGCACTTGGCGGCCTTCACTTCCTTCTCGTGGAACATGTCGCTCATGGCCGACTGGCGGTCCTTGGAGCACCACACGGCCTGCAACTGCTGGTCACCCGGCGAGTTCGGCCCCTGGCGCGGGAAGGCCAGGTAGCGCACCTCGATGCCCTGCTTCTGCAGTTCCGGCACTTCGGCGTGGAGCTTCTGGCAGTACGGGCAGGTGGTGTCGGTGAAGACGGTGATGTGCGCCTTGGTCTCGCCCTTGGCCGGGAACACCACCATGTCCTTGGCGGCGATGGCGTTGATGGTCTTGGCCACCCCGGCGCTCTCGGCCTTCTCGGTCAGGTTGGTCGGTTTGCCGTCCTTGACCTGGTAGATATTGCCCTGCACGACGAACTGGCCATCGGCGCTGGCGTACAGAATGCGGCCACCCTTGAGCTGCACCTGGTAGATGCCATCCAGGGGGCCCTTGGAGATGTTTTCGATGGGCAGGTCAGGCTGCAGGGATTGCAGGGTGCTGCGGATCGCCTGGTCCGGTTCGGCAGCCAGGGCGAGGGTGCTGACGAGGCCAACGGCCACACCAGCCAGAAGTCGGGACAAACGCATGGAGAACTCCTGAAGTCAGTCGGCGAAGACTACCACACCGGGCGGTCCAGGCCGAGCCGCAGGCTGTAGCGGGAAGCTTCGGTGTAGCGGTACTGCATGCGGCTGGATCACAAAGATCGAACAAGGTGTAGACGTCCCTGTCGAGACCGACTGCTCAAGTTCAACCCCGGCCCGGCCATCCATGGCCCGGCGTTCGCGGGGCAACGCATGCGTTGCAGAGCCCCCGCTCACCCGCGGGGATGGTGCTGAGCGTGCAGGTCCTGCAGGCGAGCACGGGCGATGTGGGTGTAGATCTGCGTGGTCGACAGGTCGCTGTGACCCAGCAACATCTGCACCACGCGCAGGTCGGCGCCGTGGTTGAGCAGATGGGTGGCGAAGGCATGGCGCAGGGTGTGCGGCGACAGGCTCTTGCCGATACCGGCGACCTTCGCGTGCAGCTTGATGCGGTGCCAGAAGGTCTGGCGGGTCATCTGCTCGCCGCGCAGGCTGGGGAACAGTACGTCGCTGGGCTTGCCCGCCAGCAGGTCGCCGCGAGCCTCGCGCACGTAGCGCTCGATCCAGCGGATGGCCTCCTCCCCCAGCGGCACCAGGCGCTCCTTGCTGCCCTTGCCGAGGACGCGGACCACGCCCTGGCGCAGGTTCACCTGTTCCAGGGTCAGCCCGACCAGCTCGCTGACCCGCAGGCCGCAGGCGTAGAGCACCTCGAGCATGGTGCGGTCGCGCAGGCCGAGCGGATCGTCGGTCTCCGGCGCCCCCAGCAGCGCCTCGACATCTGCCTCGGACAGCGACTTGGGCAGCGGCTTGCCCAGTTGCGGCAGGTCCACCAGCAGCGTCGGGTCCTCGGCGATCAGCCCCTCGCGCAGGCAATAGCGGTAATACCCCCGCAGCCCGGAGAGAAAGCGCGCCGTGGAGCGGGCCTTGTAGCCCTCGCCCAGACGCCAGGCCAGGTGGTCGAGAATGACGTCGCGGCCGGCGGCCTGGAGCGCCACGCCGCGCTGATCGAGCCAGCCGTTGAACAGGGCCAGGTCGCTGCCATAGGCGCTGCGGGTATTGTCGGAAAGCCCCTTCTCCAGCCAGAGGGCGTCGAGGAAGCGATCAATGGAGGGATGGGCAAGCGGCGTCATCGGGCATCGGGTCTGAGGAAAAAGCGGCACCTTTAGTCTTTCATATCCTCCAAGCCGTTCTCTACTGACCCAGCCAGGAATCCGTCGCTCCATGGATGAACACAGCACCTACTACGCCCTCGCCGGGATCGGCGCCGCCTCCCTTGCCAGCCAGTGGCTGGCCTGGCGCCTGCGCCTGCCGGCGATCCTGTTCCTGCTGCTGAGCGGCATCCTGGTAGGACCGATCCTTCATCTGCTGTCGCCCGAAGCCCTGTTCGGCCCGCTGCTGTTCCCGCTGGTATCGCTCGCCGTCGCCCTGGTGCTGTTCGAAGGCAGCCTGACCCTGCACCTGGACGAATGGAAGGAAATCGGCACCGTGGTGCGGCGCATGGTCACCGTCGGCGCACTGATCACCTGGGCCGTGATCGCCCTGGCCACCCACTACCTGCTGGGCTTCACCTGGGAAATGGCGCTGCTGTTCGGCACCCTGACCCTGGTCACCGGGCCGACGGTGATCGTGCCGATGCTGCGCGTGGTCCGCCCCAACGCGACCATCGCCAACATCCTGCGCTGGGAAGGCATCGTCATCGACCCCATCGGCGCCATCCTCGCCGTGGTGGTCTACACCTTCATCGCCGCCAGCGACGCCGGTTCCGGCTGGATGGACAGCCTGCGGACCTTCTTCAGCGTGATCGGCACCGGCATCGTCGCCGGCCTGCTGGGCGGCCAGGCGCTGGGGGTGGCGCTGCGTCGCCACTGGCTGCCGGATTATTTGCACAACCTGGCTTCGCTGTCGGTCGTGCTGGGCGTGTTCGTCCTCTCCAACACGCTGATGTCCGAGTCCGGCCTGCTGGCAGTGACCGTGATGGGCCTGCGCCTGGCCAACATGCAGGGCGTCGATGTGCGGCACATCCTGCACTTCAAGGAGAACCTCAGCGTGCTGCTGATCTCCGGCCTCTTCGTGCTGCTGGCGGCACGGCTGGACCTGCCGGCACTGCTGGGCCTGGGACCGATCGCCCTGCTGGTGCTGGCGCTGATCCAGTTCGTCGCCCGCCCCCTGAACGTGCTGGTCGCTACCGCCGGCTCGGCGCTGAACTGGCGCGAGCGAGCGCTGCTGAGCTGGATCGCCCCGCGCGGCATCGTCGCCGCCGCCGTCTCGGCGATCTTCGCCATCCGCCTGCAGGAAGCCGGCCACGCCCAGGCCGGCGTGCTGGTGCCGCTGACCTTCCTGGTGATCATCGGCACGGTGATCCTGCAAAGCGCCACCGCGCGGCCGCTGGCCCGCCTGCTGAGGGTCGCCGAACCGGTGCCCACCGGTTTCCTCATCATCGGCGCCAACCCGGTAGCCCGCGCCATCGGCAGCGGCCTGCAGAACGCCGGGGTGAAGGTGCTGCTGACCGATTCGAGCTGGGAGAACACCCGCGCCGCGCGCATGGACAACCTGCCCACCTATTTCGGCAACCCGGCATCGCAGCACGCCGAGGCGCACCTGGACCTGATCGGCCTGGGCCACCTGCTGGCCCTGTCGCCCAATGCCGAGCTCAATGCGCTGATGTGCATGAGCTTCCGCCACGAGTTCAACCCGCGCCAGCGCTTCATCCTGCCCAGCAGCCAGGACAGCCGGCGCAGCGAGAAGCACCGCGTCAGCGACCGCCATCGCGGCAGAGCGCTGGGCCAGACGACCATCACCTACCCGCAGATGGCGGGCCTGATTGCCCGCGGCGCGGAAGTCCGCTCGACGCTGCTCAGCGAGAACTTCGGCTGGCAGGACTACCAGGCCCTGCACGGCGACCGCGCCCTGCTGCTGTTCGCCAGGGACCCCAACGGCCGTCTGCGGATCGCCAGCCCCGAGCGTCCGCAGCAGCCGGACACGGGCTGGACGGTGATCTCGCTGATCGAGGAGGTGCCCGGAAACACCGCGGGTACGCTGGAAACGGCGCGGGCCGCAACAACCTGACGGCCGGCTGTGTCTGCCTACCTTTAGTCTGGTGACAGGAAATTTCTGAAGGACGATGATTGCACCACGCCATCACTGCGTCCCACGAAGCCCAGATCATGTCCAGTCTGGTCTGCTCCCCGCATCTGAGTACAGGGACTCACGCTAATTTTGCTGCCTGTTTGCGCCGCCGAAATTCCCTTGGGGATCGGTAGTTCAAGG
>NZ_JACHLI010000058.1 GCF_014204515.1 Pseudomonas nitroreducens
GGTAGTGTGGAGTTTCTCCATGTGAGAGTAGGTCATCGTCAAGCTCCTATCCCAAGACCCCTGGTCAGCATCGCTGGCCGGGGGTTTTGCTTTTGCGCGCGATAAACATCGCCCGGCCGCCACCGCTGTTCGCTGCATTTCGAAGTATTTTTGCGGCACCGAACGGGGAGGCGTGTCGTCTACAATAGCGTCACATTTTTCCTGAGCTCCTACATGCCCGACATTGAAGGACCCGCCTTGCAGGACCTGCCTCTGGAAGAGCTGATGGCTTGCCACGAGTGCGACCTGCTGATGCGCCGCGAGCCCGTTCCCCTGGGACATCGATCTGTCTGTCCGCGCTGCGGATATGAACTGGAAATCCATCGCCCGCAAATGGTCCGCCGTGCCCTGGCGCTGGTGCTGACGGCGTTGATCCTCTATATCCCGGCGAACTTCCTGCCGATCATGCACATCACCATTCTCGGCCAGACCAGCATGGATACCGTCTGGAGCGGCGTACTCGGCCTGTATGAGTCGAACATGGCCGGTGTCGCCCTGCTGGTGTTCCTGTGCAGCATGGTGATCCCGCTGGCGAAGCTGCTCTGCCAGCTGTTCGTGCTGCTGACCATCCGCTTCAAGGTGCTGCGCGAGCAGGGCATGCTGCTGCTGCGCGGCTACCAGCACCTGCGCGAGTGGGGGATGCTGGAGGTCTACCTGATGGGCATCATCGTCGCCATCGTCAAGCTGATCGACATGGCCGAGCTGCACGTCAGTTTCGGTCTCGCCTGTTTCGTGGGCTTGCTGTTCACCCAGGTCTGGCTGGAGGTCACCATGTCCCATCACCAGGTCTGGGGCGAGCTGTCCGGGGAGTTCGACGATGCGGGCCATTGATGCGGGTATCCTGGTGTGCGGCGAATGCCACCAGGTCAATCGCCGCGACGAAGACGACGAGACGCGCTGCAGCCGCTGCGGCGCCGTGGTGCATGAGCGCCGGCCGAACAGCCTGGCCCGTACCTGGGCGCTGCTGATCACCGCCGCCGTACTCTATATACCGGCGAACCTGCTGCCGATCATGACGGTGAACTTCCTCGGCAACGGCATGCCGGCGACCATCATGGAAGGCGTGGTGGAGCTGATCAACGCGGACATGCTGCCGGTGGCGGCGGTGGTGTTCATCGCCAGTATCCTGGTGCCAACCTTCAAGCTGGTCGGCATCGCCCTGCTGCTCTATTCGGTGCAGCGCCATCAGCCGATGTCGGCCAGGCAGCGCATCATCATGTACCGCTTCATCGAGTGGATCGGCCGCTGGTCGATGCTCGACATCTTCGTCATCGCCATCCTGGTGACGCTGGTGAACTTCGGCAATCTGGCCAGCATCGAGGCGAACCTCGGCGCGGCCGCCTTCGCCTGCGTGGTGGTGCTCACCATGCTGGCGGCAGTGACTTTCGATCCCCGGCTGATCTGGGATAACACGGACGCGGAAAACGACGATGAGTGATCTCCCCAAACCGAAGATGCGCAAGACCACCAACTGGTCGGCGATCTGGATCCTGCCGCTGATCGCGCTGGCCATCGGCGCCTGGCTGGCCTGGCGGGCCTATGACCAGGCGGGGATCATGATCAATATCCAGTTCGAGAGTGGCGAGGGCATCCAGGCCAACAAGACCGAAGTGGTGTTCAAGGGCATTGGCGTCGGCAAGGTGGTCGACGTGCACGTCAACCAGCCGACCCTGGGGGTCATTGCGACGGTGGAGATGCGCAAGGAAGCCGCCGAGTACCTGAGCCAGAGCACGCGCTTCTGGCTGGTCAAACCGCGGGTGTCGATCGCCGGTGTCACCGGGCTGGAGACCCTGGTGTCGGGTAACTACATCGCCATCGATCCGGTGAAGGGCGAGCAGCAGAGGGACTTCGTCGCGCTGAAGGAGCCGCCGCCGCTCTCCGACAGCCTGCCCGGCCTGCACCTGACGCTGAAGGCCGAACGCCTGGGGTCGCTGGAGCAGGGTAGTCCGATCTATTACCGGCAGATCCAGGTCGGCCAGGTGAAGAGCTACCAGCTCGCCGCTGACCAGAAGACCATCGAGGTGAAGGTCCACATCGAGCCGGCCTACGCCAACCTGGTGCGCAAGCACACGCGTTTCTGGAACGCCAGCGGCATCACCCTGTCCGGCAGCCTCAGCGGCCTGAAGCTGCGCACCGAGTCCCTGGCGAGCATCGCCGCCGGCGGTATCGCCTTCGCCACGCCGGAGAACTATCCGGACAGCCCGCCGACCGACCCGACCAAGCCCTTCCGCCTGTATGAGGACTTCGATGCCGCCCAGGCCGGGCTCAGCGTCAAGGTCAAGGTCAGCGATGTCAGCGGCCTGACGGCCGGCAGTACACCGGTGATGTACAACGGCGTGCAGGTCGGCACGGTGAAGAGCATCGACATGGACAAGGATTTCAACGGCGCCACCGCCACCCTGTCCATGGACCCGCGCACCGAGGATTTCCTCAACAGCAAGACCGAGTTCTGGATGGTCAAGCCGAGCATCTCGCTGGCCGGTATCACCGGACTGGAAGCGCTGGTGAAGGGCAACTATCTGAGTGTGCGCTTCGCCAGTGGCGGCGAGGCTACCCGCGACTTCGTCATCCGTCCCAAGGCGCCGCCGCTGAATCTCGATGCTCCTGGCCTGCATCTGGTGCTGACGACCGACCAGCTCGGTTCGCTGGAGGTTGGCACGCCGATCCTCTATCGCCAGATGAAGGTCGGCAGCGTGCAGAGCTACCAGCTGTCCCGGCGCGATCCTTCACGGCTGATCATCGGTGTGCACATCGAGCCGGAGTACGCCAATCTGGTGAACACCTCGACGCGCTTCTGGAACACCAGTGGTGTGACCATCAGCGGCGGCCTGGACGGCATCAAGCTGAAGAGCGAGTCGCTGCAGACGCTGATCGCCGGCGGCATCGCCTTCGATACCCCCGATCCCAAGGCGGCACCGGTGACCAAGGTGCGCCGCTTCGCGCTGTACGACAGCGAGGATGATGCGCACCTCAAGGGCCAGGTGATCGAGTTGCGTGCCGACACGGCGGACGGCCTGAAGGAAGGCACTGTCCTGCGCTACAAGGGCCTGGAAGTCGGCCGCGTCGAGCAGGTCGAACTGAGCAAGGACCTGCAGACCGTCCAGCTGAAGGCGCGCCTCACTCGCGCCGCAGATCGCATCGCCCGCCAGGGCACGCGGTTCTGGGTGGTCGGGCCGCAGGTCGGGCTGTCCGGTGTGACCAACCTGGGCACCATCGTCAGCGGCCAGTACATCGAGGTGCTGCCGGCGGAAAAACCGGGCCAGGCACAGGCGGCGTTCAGCCTGCTGGACAGCGAACCGAACCGTCTGCTGGACGCCGATGGCCTGCGCCTGACTCTAAGCGCCGCCCGCCGTGGTTCGCTGAAGCCGGGCGTACCGGTGACCTACCGCGAAGTGCAGGTGGGCAAGGTGACGTCCTTCGAGCTGGGCGAGACCGGCGACCGGGTGTTGATTCACGTGCTGATCGAGCCGCGCTATGCGCCGCTGGTGCGCACCGGCAGCCGCTTCTGGAACACCAGCGGATTCGGGGTGGACGCCGGCCTGTTCAAGGGCGTGAAGGTGCGTACCGAGTCGATGGAGACCCTCCTGGCTGGCGGCGTGGCCTTCGCTACGCCGAACAATGCCGAGATGGGCACTGTTGCGAAGCAGGGGCAGACCTTCGCGCTGTTCGACGAGGCCAACGACGAGTGGCTGGACTGGGCGCCGAAGATTCCGCTGGGCAAGGCGAACTGAGTTTCAGCTGATGATCAGAAGAGGGCCGCGATTGCGGCCCTTTTTCATTTTCCACGCACTGCTGATAGACGGGCTGCATTTGCAGGATGGTGTGGAGCGCAGCGATACCCATCGGAGTCCGCGCTGGGACGGCATGGGTATCGCAGGCTCCACCCATCCTACGAAGTGTTTCCCGTTGGGTTGAGGAGTGGGGCTGACCCATCGCGGACGGAGTCCGCTCCGACGGGCGGGGGATTGCGTAGGAGCGGACTCTGTCCGCGATGTTTTCAGTAGAAAGAAAAAGCCCCGCATCGCGGGGCTCTTCTTCAACGCGGCAACGGCATCACGCCGGTTCGGCGCTGGCCTCCACGTCGTTGTACGCAGCCTTCTCGGTGTCTCGGCGGCGGATGTACTTCCAGTCCGCCTCGTCGATGTAGATACCGTTGGGGCCGCTGCCGCCTTCCAGGTCGATGGCCACCTGCGCCGAGACCTGCGGCTTCACGCTCGCCAGGATCGGCACGAAGCCCAGCTGCAGGCTGGTCTCCAGCAGCGCCGACTGGTTGCGTTCGTCGATGTCCGCCGCCTCGTCGAGGTAGTAGGGCAGGCGGATGCGGCCGGCCTGTTCGCGGTCCATCAGGTGCAGCAACAGGTACATGTTGGTCAGCGCCTTGATGGTCATGGTGGTGCCGTTGGATGCTGCACCGTCGATGTCGGTGTGCATGATCGGCTGACCGCCCATCTTGGTGATTTCGAACGCCAGCTCGAACAGGTCCTTCAGGCCCAGCTGGTTGTTGTTCGCCGCCACCAGGCGCGACAGGTAGTCCTTGGCTTCCTCGTTCTTGGCATCCTGCTCGGCGCTCTGGGTCAGGTCGAACACCGAGAGGTTCTCGCCCTCTTCGTACTGGCCGGCACTGTGGATGATCTGGTCGATGTGCTTGAGCGCGTCCTTGTTCGGCGCCAGCACGATGCGGAAGCTCTGCAGGTTGGATACCTGGCGCTTGTTGATCTCGCGGTTGAACAGCGCCAGCTGGTGTTCCAGGTTGTCGTAGTCGCTGCGGATGTTGCGCAGGGTCCGGGCGATGTCGGTGACCGCTGCACGGCGCGCCTTGGCCAGCGTCAGGGCCTCGTCAGTGCGGTGCGCGTAGGCGTTGATCAGCAGTTGCAGGCGGCGTTCCGGATCATCCTCGCTGTCGAACTTGGCCACGCCCTTCAGGCGCACCTGGGCGTACAGCGCTTCGATCTGGCCGTCCACGCGCTGCAGCGATTGCCAGGTGTCCTGGTAGTCGTTGAGCAGCGGCAGCAGGTTGTCCATGGAATCGTCGACCGGGTCCATGAACGGAATGCCGAAGGGCAGGTTGGCCGGCAGCAGCTGGCGGCGGCGCAGGGCGTCGTCGAGGGTGCGCTGCTTGGCTTCCATGTCGGCCAGTTGGCGGCCGATCAGCTGCAGCTTGGCGGAGAGCTGCTGGACGCGTTCGGTGAAGGCGTCGGCGGAGCGCTTGAGTTCGTCCTGGGTCGCTTCCAGCTGGGCGAGCTGTTCCAGCTTGCCCGGCTCCTCGGCGTTGAGGGTCTGGCTGCGGCGGAAGTCTTCCAGCGCTTTCTGCGCGTCGAGCACGTCCTGGTAGAACCTGTCCGCCTGCGCCTTGCTCGCGTTGCGGTCAGCGGCCACGGCTTGCTGGGTCTTGAGCTGCTTGAGCTCCTTCTCCAGGCGCTCCTTCTGGTCGCGCAGGGCGGCGCGGTCGGCCAGGGCCTGCAGCGCCGGCGGCTCGATGGTGGAGAGGTCGATGGAGAGGCCGGGCACTTCGAAGCGCTCGCCCTTGAAGGCATCGAGAATCTTCTCGACGCTGCCGACCCACTGGCCGGCCTCATCCAGATCGACGCCTTTCTCGCCCAGCGGCAGGCTGAACAGCGCGCCGTTGAACAGGCGCATCAGACGCTCGACGTCCTGCTGGGAGAACTCCTCGCGCAGGCGGGCGTAGCTGTTGTTGTCGGCGTGTTCGAGCTGCTGGCGAACGCCTTTCACGCGCTTCTCCAGGTCGCGCATGCGCTCTTCCAGGTCTTCGCTGGAGAACTGCCGGGAATGTGCCAGGGCGCCGGCCAGTTCGTCGTGGGCGTCCTTGGCGGCGAGCAGCTGCTGCTCCAGCACCTTGACGTCATCCACCAGCGCGAAGCGGTTCTTCAGTACGGCCAGTTCGCCCATCCAGCGCTGGATCTCGCTGATCTCGCGCTCCAGGCGCATCAGCTCGGCGGTACTGCCGCGCTGTTCGTTCTGCAGGCCGTCCTGTTCGCGCTTGTAGTGCTCGGCCTGGATGACCAGCTCTTCCTTGCGCGCGCCGGAATAGTCTTCCCAGGTGCCCAGCAGGTTATCCAGCAGCGGCGAGAGGCGGTGCATCTTGCCGCGCAGCAGTTCGCGCTGCTGCACGCCGTTGGCCAGGGCCTCGACCAGCGGGCCGGCGGCCACCAGCGCCTGGTAGTCACCCTCCATGCGACGTACGTCGCGGAAGGCTTCCTCGCAGGCGGCGATGTAGTCGACGCTGCCCGAGCGCAGGCTGTGCTCGAAGGCATCGAGGAACAGCTGCTTGAGCTTGGCGGCGGTGATCTCGCGCATGTGCAGCAGGTTGATGAACAGCGAGCGGAAGGTCTTCAGGCTCTGTTCGCTGGTGGAGCGCAGCGGAATCAGCGTGAGGTCCAGCGGGATCGAGGTGTGGCCGCCGACCAGCAGGCGACGCAGCTCGTCGGGTTTCAGTTCATAGGACTTGATGCCTTCGCGCTCGAGGTTGGAATACAGCTCGCGCAGGCGCAGGCAGGTGCCGTTCTTCTGGTAGTGCTCCAGGTCCAGCTCGCCCTGGTAGGCGAAGAACTGGTGGCCGAAGCCGCCGCCCGGGCCGCGGCCGCCGACGCCGATCACATGGCGGCCGTTGGGCAGGTCCAGCTCGACCAGGATGTAGCTGGTGTCGGTGGCGAAGTAGAACTTGCGCGAGGCTTCCAGGCTGTACTTGCCGAAGCTCATGTCGGACATGCGCGCGAGGATCGGGAACTGCAGCGCGTTGATCGACGCCGACTTGCCGAGGTTGTTCGCACCGTACACCGACAGCGGCTGTTCCAGCGGGAAGATGCCGAGGCTGTAGCCGGCGGTGTTGAGCAGGGCGAAGCGGCGGATGCCGTAGCGTTCCTGGGTCATGCCTGGGCCTCCTGTTCTTCGGCGATGGCGCGGGCGAGGGCGTCTTCTTCGCTCTCTTCTTCGGCGATGGCGGCATCAACGACGGCGGTCGGCTCGTCGATCACCACGATGGCTTCTTCGTCTTCGGCAACCGGTGCGTCCGTGTAGGACTCGAGGATCACCACCGGCTCGTCGTCCTCTTCCATCAGCACCGGGGCGCTGAACTGCATTTCGCTGGCGTGCAGGTTGCTGGCCAGGTCGCGGTCCTGCTGGACCGACAGGCAGACGTCGAGGAAGCGGTGGATCGGTGGCAGGAAGCGGTACACGCCGTTGTCCTCGGCGGCGAAGCCGAGCTGGGTGAGGCGGCGCATGACCTTCTCTTCCAGTTCTTCCTGGGTGGTCACTTCGGCCTGCAGGAACAGGTCGCGGTACTTCTCCAGCAGAGGTGGCAGCTCGTCGCGGCCGATGCTGCCGCCATCGAGGACGGCCAGCGGGTCGCGGCCCTGGTCTGCCAGGTGCTCGACCAGGATGAAGGTGAACAGCGCCAGGCGCTGGGCGGTCTTGTTCACCTGGGCGCCGACCTGCTCGGGGACGAAGTAGTAGAAGCCACGGGTATCGCAGACCAGCTCGTAACCCAGGCCGCGGAACAGCGCGCGGTAGGCGTCCTGCTGGTTGGACAGCTGGCTGTACAGCTCCGGGTCGCGGCGGCTGATGTGGAAGCCCTTGAACAGCTCGCGGAAGATCGGCGCGAGCTGGGTCATTTCGGTGAGATTAATCTGCATGCGATTCGCTCTTGCTGTCCTTGCCAGCGGTCGAGCCGGCGATCAGGGCGAAGGAGCACAGGCTGACGCTGTGCTGGAGAGTGTCGTATTGGCGGCGCTCGAGGCGGTCGCGCTGGAAGCGGGCATCGCGCGACAGGCGCGAGAACCAGTAGAGCAGCTCGTCGGTGGCGCCTTCGGGCTCCTGCTCCAGCAGCCAGGTCATCAGGTCCGGCAGCGGCAGCGCGGCCTGGCAACGGTCGAGCATTTCCCGCGCGGTGCGCGGCGAGCGCTGCGCGCCGTCGCTCTTGCGCACGCCGGCCTTGGGGAAGTGCGCCGGCTTGGGCTGGAAGTTGGCCAGGGCGAAGACGTAGCTCTCGACCTGGGAGGCGGTGCCGAGGAAGTTGCTCTGCGGCCGGGTGAACATCGGCATGGCGGCCTGGGGTACGGCGTCGATGCCCTTGCGGCGGATGATCGACAGCGCCAGGGCGGCGCCACGGGTGATCGCGTTGTGCCGGCGCGCTTCCTCGCGCAGCGGCAGCAGCAGTTCGCGGGCGCGGCGCAGGGTGAGCTGCGCGGTGGTCTGCATTTCCAGGATGCGCGCGTGGGTGCGCAGCAGCTGGTCGTCATCCACCAGCTGGCCAAGGCGCGCCTGTTCGCTGAGCAGGCGCAGCAGCACCTGTTCCACACGGCGCACGCCCTGTTCGAAGGCGCCGTCGGCGGAAACCAGCTGGATCATCGGCTCGACGTACTCGTCCCAGGTCGCCAGGACTTCCGCGTAGCGCTGGCGCAGCGGAATCTGCCGGTCCTGGGTCTTGGCCCGTTCGGCCACGGCGACCAGCGCCTGTTCGTCGTTGGCCAGTTTCTTCAGCACGTCGCGCACGCGCATGTCGAGCAGGCGCAGCTGGCGGGCCAGGTCGTTGCCGTCGCGCGCCTCGAAGGCTTCGCGGATGTAGCCGGCGAGACGTTCCAGGTGGCGCAGGTAGGCTTCGATCTCCAGGCACAGGCCCAGGCGGTGTTCCTGGCGCAGGTAGGCGAGGAAGTCGTGGATCTGTGCGTTCAGCTCGAAGCGGTTGGGGCTCTTGGCCACCGGGACGAGGATGTCCAGGCGCACCCACTGGTCGAGCAGGGCGGTGATGTCCACCGGCGTGCTGTCGGGCAACTGACTGGTGAGCTGGATGCGCAGCTCCACCAGGCTCAGGGTGCCGGCGTCGAAACGCTCGCACAGCGGTTCGAGCAGCACCCAGTGTTCGGCGAGGGCGCGGAGTACGCGTCGTGGGTCGATCATCGGCTTGGTTGGGCCCGGAATGAACAAAGGGGGCGATTGTACTGCAAAGGCCTACCCCTGGCCGACCGGGTGACGAAACGCGTCAGATTGCGACTGCACCTATTCGTCAATGTGATGCGTGTCACGGAAAATCAGGGCTAACCCACTGAATTTTCTGGCAAGTTTTTTGCCAGAGCCTGGTATCAGAGCCGAGATTTCCACAGGCTGATCGACCGCCATGACCTACGACGCCGCACTTGCCAAAGCCCGCTGGGCCGAACTGGAACGCCAGAACGACCTGGACTGGGACCTGGATGCGATCACCGACCGCAACGAAGCCATCGCCTTCCTGCAGCGCTTCGAGAATCGCCTGTGCATCTATTCGTCGTACGTCGAGAAGCTCTACAGCAACTACAGCTTCGTGATTCCCGAGAGCCAGGAGGGCGGCATCACCATCCTCCCCGACGAGCAGGCCTGGTTCGACACCTTCCACGAGATCCCCGCCGAAGCGGTGGAGCCCACCGGCATCCACATCCTGCCCGGCGAGACCATGGGCTACAGCGGCCTGTACCTGAAGATCCCCGGTGAGCACCGGCTGGTGGCGTCGCGCGAGCTGCCGTTCCAGGATGGCCTGAAGCTGCTGATCAACCGTTACCGCATGCGCGGGGATATCTTCCTGCCCGTGCTGGTGAAGGGCGACCTGCGCGAGTACGAGGCGCGCATGCCCTCGCTGCACCTGCACCGCCTGAACACGGCGAAGCTGCAGGCCCACTCGCGGCTGAACCTGGACAGCATCAAGGGCGCCATCGCCGAACACCTGATCGGCCTGTTCCGCCAGCACTGAGCCCATTCGCGCCTGCCATTGTCACCCGGGTGTGACGATGGGTAACAACCCATCCCGGAATTTCCTTTCCTCGACTATCGTTCGAAGCGATTTACTCGACTATGGGTCGGCCCGCCGTGGCGGGTGAATTCCTATAGTGGCATCACGGCGCCGAGTCTCGACCTGTTTCCCCGCTCGATACGCCCGATGAATAACAACAGGAACCCCGCACGAAGGGGTTCGGGAAAGGAGAGTGCCATGCGTCTGTCCTCCGGTCCGCTCATGCGTGCCCTTGCCTTGCTCTGCGGCGGCCTGCTGGCCTGTGGCGCCCAGGCGCGCATGCAATCGCTGGATGATGAAGAGCTCTCGGCGATCTCCGGCCAGGGCGCGATGCTCACGGTCGACGCCTCCACCTACCAGAACTACCAGTACACCCGCCTGAGCTTCGGCGCCGACGTCAGTCTGCTGACCAACATCGACCAGCTCAGCCTGGGCAACTATTCGCGCACCGGCGCCAATACCGTCTCCAACCAGCCTTCGGACATCCTGATCAACAACTTCGCCCTCGGCCGGGTGGACAACGCCAACAGCGCCGATGCCAAGGTGGTGCCGTTCCAGATCCAGGACCCCTACGTCGAGTTCGCCTTCCAGAACAACAATGGCGTGCGCCAACTGGTGGGCGCGCGGATCGGCTTCGGCAAGGCGCAGGGCGACCTGTCCGGCGACATCCTCTCGCTCACCGGCAACCTGCAGGGGCAGATCTACGGCCCGGCCTCCATCGCCTACGACTACTACACCCGCAACGGCTGCCCGAACCTGATCAACTGCCTGGTGCTGGCCGTAGCCGGCGACACCCCGGTATACGCCGACGTGGTGCTGCTCAAGTCCGGTACCGGTGAGGCCACCATCAACGGCCAGCCGATCAACCGCGCCACGCAGATCGGCATCGCCAAGGGCGACTCGCTGCATTCGGACGCCGGCGGGCTGATCGCCTCGCTGATCCCGACCCTGTCGACCACCAACAATTGCCAGGCGCTGGGCCTGACCACCTGCTTCGACCTGACCAACTACAAGACCATCTACATCGGCAAGCCGGGCTCCACCGACATCAACACCGGCGCCCAGGGCATCTTCTTCTCGCTGCAGAACCAGAACGTGCCCTGGCAGGACCTGGCCAACGCCGGCAAGTTCGTCGACACCCAGTCCGGCGCCTTCGCCAATTTCCCCAAGGTGGGCAGCGGCGCGGACTCGGTCTACCCGATCCTGATCAACCTCTACGACGCCCTGCGCGGCCTGCCCCGGCAGTCCACCTGCATGGGCTCGCAAGCGGCGGGCTGCTGAGATGAGCTGGCGCGGAACGCTCATCGCCTGCCTGGCCGGCTGCCTGGTCAGCCTGCCGGCCCTGGGCATGAAGGCGTTGGATGACGACCAGTTGGAAGAAGTCAGCGGCGCCGGTCTGGGCTTCTTCATCGATGGCTTCAGCTACGACCAGGCCAGCGCCACCGCGAAGATCACCGGGGTGAAGAACAGCGCCAACCAGGACGTCCAGGTCGACATCACCGGCGCCTACATCAAGGGCGCCGGCAGCCAGCGCGGCACCCTGGACACCAAGGCCTACATGGGCACGCCGATGCACCCCTTCACCCTCGGCCCGGTGAAATACAAGGCCGGGCTGAACATCCCGGCCAACCAGGAAGCGCTGCAGCTGATGACGCCGACCTGGACCGACCCGATCAACGACACCCACAAGTTCGGCCTCTGGTCCTACTACCAGGGCTGCCTGTACGGCGACGCCGGTTGCACCAATCCCAACCAGGCGACCACCAAGATCAACGCCGAGCTGAGCGCGCTGAAGACCCAGCGCGACTCGTTGCTGACGGCCTATTCCAACAACATGGTCACGCTCAAGAGCGGCATCGACGCCGACATGCTCGTGGTCAACCAGCGCGAGGCGCAGGTCGATACGGCGCAGGCGACGCAGAAGACCAACTACAACAGCATGAACACCCGCTACAACGCCGCGCCGGCCCAGGTCTGCGGACTCTGGTGCGTGAGCCGGCCGGACATCGGCACCAAATACGACTGCGGCATCCTCGCCGCCTGCAACAACAACACTGCGGTGAAGAACTACAACGCCTCGGTGGACACCTACAACAGCAGCACCAGCGACCTCACCACCGCGCAGCAGAACCTCAGCGCGGCCTGGAACGTCAGCCGCAACGGCGTCACCCTGAGCCAGCGCTCCAGCGACTATGACAAGTTCGTCCAGCTCTGCGGTTCGCAAGGCGGTAGCGCCACCACCTGCGTCAGCGGCACCATCACCCGCACCGAGAAGAACGTCTCCACGGTGCAACTGGTGGCCGGCGCCATGCAGAACTCCTCCGGCACGCGCATCCAGGGCCTGGATATCGGCCTGGCGACCAAGTTCACCCTGCCCAGCGTCGCCTACAACAGCAACGGCAGCGCAGGCGCCACCACCACGCGCACCGACTTCTTCTCCATCGCCCTGGAGAACTTCACCCTCAACGGCTCCTACCTCAGCCTGTGGGGCGACGCCGCCGGGCTGAAGGCCTCCATGAGCCTGCAGATGTACGCCGACAAGCTGGTCATCGCCGGCTGCCAGACCTGCTCGGACAGCGACAAGGTGGTGGCCAAGAACGTCTACTTCGACCTCAACCTGGGCGACGCCAACTACCAGCCGGCGACGCTCTCGGTGGCCAGCAACGGTGACCTGATGCTCAGCGCGCCGGGTGTCACCTGGGCCAACCACGAGGCCTTCTACCAGAACGTGCAGAAGAGCAATATCAGCATCGGCAACCTGAACATCAGCGGCACCGACCTCGGTTCCCAGGCCATCCGCGGCCTGCGCATCGATTACCTGAACGTGCGCACCGTCAACCTGCCGCGCTGACCGCATGAGGAGCCTCGCCGTGAACACAGCACGCCTTTCGAGCCGACTCCTGGCCTCCCTGGTTCTGCTGGCCGCCGCCACCGCCCATGGCGAACTGCGCGGCCTGGACGATGCCGAAATGGCCGACGTCAGCGGCCAGGACGGCGTCAGCCTGAGCGTCAACTTCAACCTCGCCGCCAACACCGCCGATACCCGCTGCAGCGGTGGCTGCGGTGCGCGCCTGGCGATCCAGCCGCTCAACAGCACCGGCTACATCGTGCTGGACAACATCAAGGGCACCTTCAGCTTCGATGGCATGTCCATCGACATGGTGACCATCAACAACGGCTTCAACGGCGACGGCGCGCTGTTCAACCGCCAGGCCATGAAGATCGGCCTGACCAACGCCAGCGCCAGCAACCTGCAATTCACCCTGGGCGGTTCCAACCAGGGCAAGGTCTCCGGCAGCGGCCTGCAGCAGACCAACCTGCTCACCTACCAGGCTACCGGCGCGGTCAAGCTGACCGGCAACGTCTACGTCTTCGGCACGCCGTAGGCGATTCGGCGGGCGCTCCGCCCGCCGGCCTTTCCCCCCGGCGCGTTTCACGCGACAATCCCGCCTCGTCGTGTCGGCCTGCCTTTGCAGGCACCACCCACAGGTAAACGCCCCTTGATCGAAGAAGCCCGCCGCCGCGCCTACCTCGGCGCCATGCAGGTCGCCAGCTGGCTGCCACGCGTGGTGCTGCCGTTCGCTGCACCGTCGCGCCCGGAACTGCTGGAAACCCCCGCGCCCGTCGTCGCCGAGCCGCAGGCCCTGGCACCCTCCGCTGCCGCGCGCGAGGCTGCTGCTCCGGCTGCCACACCTGCGCCTGCGCCGGTCCCCGCTGGCGAGCCGGGTTCGATCGCCGCGCGCCTGCTGCCCAAGGTCGGCGCGCCGGCCAAGCCCGCCGTTGCAGTGAAGACCGAGGAGCCGGCGGAAGCGCAAGCCGAACCCGTCGTCCGTGCTCCCGTTGCACCGCCGCCGCGCTTCGCCCTGCAACTGCTGCGCGCCGGTGAATGCACGCTGCTGGTCGAACTGCCCACCGGCGAGCCGCTGGCCAGCCGCGACCCGGCCTACCTGCTGCTGAAAGACCTGCTGCGCGCCGCCGGCCTGCCGGACAGCCCGCAGATCCTCGGCGAGCCCGTGCGTTGGCCGCTGCTGGCGCGGGGCAACATGGACCAGGGACCGCAGGCCGCGCTGGAGTTCGTCCAGGGCTTCGTCGCCGCGCGCCTGGAGGGCAGTTCGCCAAGCGCCTGTCTGTGGCTGGTCGGCATGCCTGCCGTGCGTTATGCCGGCGAGGGCGATGAAGAGTCCCTGCTGCGCGAGCTGCAGGTCGAAGGCCTGGGCATCGCCTGGGCGCTGCCGGGCCTGGAGCGCCTGGCCGAAGAACCTACCTTGAAAGCCGACCTCTGGCGCGCCATGCGCCGCGTGCGGCAACGCTGGATGAGTCAGAACCCCGCATGAGCGACGCTGTTTCCTTCCGCCCGATGACCGAGGCGGACCTCGATGCCGTACTCAAGATCGAATACGCCGCCTTCAGCCACCCCTGGACCCGCGGCACCTTCACCGACGGCCTGAAGAGCTACGAATGCTGGGTGATGTTCGAAGGCACCCAGCAGGTCGGCCACGGCGTGATCCAGCTGATCCTCGATGAAGCCCACCTGCTCAACATCACCGTCAAGCCGGAAAACCAGGGCCGCGGCCTCGGGCTGGCGCTGCTGGAACACCTGATGAAGCGCGCCCATGAGAAGGGCGGGGCGGAATGCTTCCTCGAAGTCCGCGCGTCCAACACCGCCGCCTATCGCCTCTACGAACGCTACGGCTTCAATGAGATCGGCCGGCGCCGCGACTACTACCCGGCCGCCGGCGGCCGCGAAGATGCGCTGGTGATGGCCTGCACGCTGGTCGACTGAGCCCCGCGTCTACCTCTTCGTAGGATGGCGTGGAGCGCAGCGATACCCATCGCTCCGTGCGCTGACAGCACGGGTATCGCTGCGCTCCACCCCCTGCCTCAGCCCCGATCCGCGGCCCCACGCGATGCGCTCTGCCATCCACGCTGATGCTGAACGTTGCGTGTAGGAGCGAGCTTGCTCGCGAACCCGCCCAGCCTCGCCGTCACCAGGAACGCCCGAAGATGAGCCCATCGCTGTAGGAGCAACTGCCTTCTTCTGATCGTTCGTGCCTTGGATTTCCCCTCTCCCTAACCCTGGCTGCGCGCCCCGCTCCGAAGGGAGAGGGGACTGGTTCGGTGCCGGCTGAATCCGCGGTGTCAGCCGGTACGGATAGCTCCCTCTCCCTTCAGGGAGAGGGCGGGGGAGAGGGCTGTCTCCGCGCAGAACTTCACGTAGGAGCGGACTCCGTCCGCGATGCCTGCGCCCGGCCGTGGAATCACCCTAAACGATCTTTTCGCCACCGCCCTTCAATCACCGCGGGACGCCTGTTCCCGTGCTAGAGCGGTTTCCTCGATCATCCTGGCAAATCTGCGAAATTTCCTGCCAATCGGGTTTTTCCCACGGCGATTCGTGGCTTACGCTTAAGGCCAATAACAACAAGAACATAAGGTCGCAAACATGAATCGCAGCGATGTGATCGTGGTGGGCGCCGGTATTTCGGGGCTGACCGCGGCCTGGCGTCTGGCGCAAGCCGGGCAACGGGTGAAAGTGATCGAGGCCAACAAGCGCGTCGGCGGGCGCACCCTCAACCATCGCTTCGCCAGCGGCGAAGTGGTCGAGGTGGGCGGCCAGTGGGTCGGCCCGACCCAGGACCGTATCCTCTCCCTGCTAGCAGAACTCGGCCTGTCGACCTATCCGCAATGGAACCAGGGCAACAACCTCACCCTGTTCGGCAGCCGGCTCAAGCCCTATCGCGGCACCATCCCGAAGTTTCCGCCCCACGTCCTGCTCGATGTCCTTCAGGCCCACGTGCGCCTGGATCGCATGGCACGGGAAATCCCCCTGAGCGACCCCAGCCTGCACCCCAGGGCGCCGCAGTGGGACAGCCTCACCTTCGCCGAATGGCTGCGGCGCAACGTGCGCACCGCCACCGGGCGCAAGGTCTTCGAGCTGATGTGCGGCGCGGTGTTCGCCGCCAGCCCCCATGACCTCTCTTTCCTCCACGTGCTCTTCTATATCCACGGCGGCACCAATCTCGACACCGTCCTCGGCGTCGAAGGCGGCGCCCAGCAGGACCGCATCCTTGGCGGTTCCCAGCGGATCAGCGAAACCCTGGCCGAGCGCCTGGGCGACGTCCACACCGGCGAGCCGGTGCGCGCCGTGCGCCAGGACGGTAGCCGCGTGGAATTGGTGACCGACCGTGGCGTCCACCAGGCCGCCCACGTCATCTTCGCCATCCCGCCGACCCAACTGCTGCGCATCACCCAGGAACCCTTGCTGCCGAGCTGGCGCGACCAACTGCTGCAACGCCTGCCGCAAGGCGCGGTGATCAAGTGCATGGCGCTGTACGACAAACCCTTCTGGCGCGACCAGGGCCTCTCCGGCCAGGCCACCAGCGAGACCGGCCCGGTGCGCCTGACCTTCGACAACAGCGTCCCCGACTCCGGGCGCGGCGTGCTGCTGGGCTTCATCGAAGGCGACGAGGCGCGCCAGTGGAATGCCCGGCCCAATGGCGACCGCCGTGGCCAGGTGCTGGACTGCTTCGCCCGCTACTTCGGCGAGCAGGCGCTGCAGCCGCTGGATTACGTGGACAAGTCCTGGGCCGAAGAACCCTTCGCCCGTGGCTGCTATGCCGCGCTGTTCCCACCGGGCCTGTGGAGCGCTGGCGCTGCCCGGCTGCGTGAGCCCTACGGGCGGCTGCACTTCGCCGGCACCGAAACGGCGACGCGCTGGATGGGCTATTTCGATGGAGCCGTCGAGGCCGGGGAACGCGCTGCACGGGAAGTGCTCGGAGCGCGGGAAGATCACGGAGAGGAAGACTATGTGCGACACCTTGGTTTTGCGTAGCGGCGGGGCCACCTGGTTTGCCAAGAACAGCGACCGCGAACCCGCCGAAGCGCAACGCCTGATCCGCCTGCCCGCCGTCAGCGGCGACAGCGCGGCCACGGTGCGCACCAGCTACCTGGAGATTCCCCAGAGCGCCGACCGCCACGGTGTCATCCTCAGCCAGCCGACCTGGCTGTGGGGCGCCGAGATGGGCGTCAACGACCAGGGCGTGGCGATCGGCAACGAAGCCGTGTTCACCAAGCTGACCCAGCGCGAAGGCGAAGCCTTGCTGGGCATGGACCTGCTGCGCCTGGGCCTGGAGCGCGGCGGCAGCGCCCGCGAAGCCCTGGCGGTGATCACCGAACTGCTGGAACGCCACGGCCAGGGCGGCCCCGCCGGCTACCGCAACAAGCGCCTGCGCTACGACAACAGCTACCTGATCGCCGATCGCGACGAAGCCTGGGTACTGGAAACCGCCGGACGCCTGTGGGCGGCGAAGAAGGTCGAGCGCTGGGCCATCTCCAACGCCCTGACTCTCGGTCACGACTACGACCTGTGCAGCTCCAATCTGGAAACCCAGGCGCGCCGCTTCGGCTGCTGGAACGGTCGCGGCGACTTCCACTTCGCCCGCGCCTTCGATGGTCGCGTGCTGCCCTGGATCGCCGGCGCCCACCAGCGTCGCCAGCTCAACGAAGATTTCCTCACCCACTGCCCGGCCCAGGTCGACTGGCTGGCGCTGGTGGTCGCCCTGCGCAGCCACGGCCACCGCGGGCACCACTTCAACCTGCACGACAACCGGCAGGTCTGCCTGCACGCCGGCAGCTTCTGGCGCCCCTCGCAGACTACCGCCAGCCTGATCGCCCGGCTCGACGACGAGTCACCGCGCCTGGCCGCCACCGGCACCTCCGCGCCGTGCCTGTCGATGTTCCAGCCGCTGGGCTTCGAGGAACGCGCCGGGGAAGGCTTGCTCAGCCGCGAACAGGATGCCGTCGAGGACTCGCTCTGGTGGCGCTTCGAGACCGTGCACCAGCGCGCCCTGGCCGATCCCGGTTTCGCCGACGCCTTGCGCGCCGGCCATGGCTGGCTGGAAACCGAGTTACTCGGCGCCCTGGATCGGCGCACGCTGGACTGGCCGCGCCTCGCCGCCGAGGGCCAGGCCTGGCACGACGCCTGGCACCAGCTGGCGCTGCAGCAGGCGCCACGTCTGCCGCGCTGGTGGCGGCTCAACGCCGTGCGCTGATGCCGCTTGTCAGTCACGCCCACGCTGCGTAAGGTGCGGCCAGCCAATGATGAGGAGCCGGACATGAGCGATCTGCAGGAACTGTTCGACAACAACGCCCGCTGGGCCGAAGCCATCAAGCAGGAAGACCCTGACTTCTTCGCCAAGCTGGCCCGCCAGCAGACCCCCGAATACCTGTGGATCGGCTGCTCCGATGCGCGCGTGCCGTCCAACCAGATCGTCGGCCTGCTGCCGGGCGACCTGTTCGTCCACCGCAACGTCGCCAACGTCGTGCTGCACACCGACCTCAACTGCCTGTCGGTCATCCAGTTCGCCGTCGACGTGCTCAAGGTCAAGCACATCCTGGTCACCGGCCACTACGGCTGCGGTGGCGTGCGCGCCGCGCTGCACCACACCCAGCTCGGCCTGATCGACGGCTGGCTGCGCACCATCCGCGACCTCGCCTACGAATACCGCGACCACCTCGCCCAGTTCGAGAAGGAAGAAGAGCGCGTCGACCGCCTCTGCGAACTCAACGTCATCCAGCAGGTGGCCAACGTCAGCCACACCAGCATCGTCCAGAACGCCTGGCACCGTGGGCAGACACTCTCCGTGCACGGCTGCATCTACGGCATCAAGGACGGCATCTGGAAGGACCTCAACGTCACCGTCAGCGGCCTCGACCAACTGCCGCCGCAATACCGCCTGCGCCCGCTCGGCCAGTCTTGAGCCGACGCCTCTGCGTCATCCCCGGTGACGGCATCGGCCGCGAGGTCGTGCCCGTCGCCGTGGAAGTGCTGCAACGCCTGCTGCCCGACCTGCAGGTGGAACCAGGCGAAGCCGGCTGGGACTGCTTCCAGCGCCACGGCACCTCCGTCCCCGACGCCACCTATGAACGTCTGCGTGCTTGCGGCGCCGGGCTGTTCGGCGCCGTCTCCTCGCCCAGCCATCAGGTCGAGGGCTACCGCAGCGCCATCCTCAGCCTGCGCCAGACGCTGGCGCTGAACCTCAACCTGCGCCCCGTGCGCTCGCGTCCGGTAGTCTCGCCCCGCGCCGGCATCGACCTGCTGGTCCTGCGGGAAAACAGCGAAGGCCTCTACAGCGGCCGCGAACACTGGGAAGCCGAAGGCGTTGCCATCGCCGAACGGGTCATCAGCCGCGCCGCCTGCGAACGCCTCGCCGCTGGCGCCGCCGAACTCGCCCGCCTGCGCCAGGCCCGGCGCATCACCCTCGTGCACAAGGCCAACGTGCTGCCGCTCACCTGCGGCCTGTTCCGCGACACCTGCCGCGACCTGCTGGCCGCAGACGGCTGGGGCGACGTTCTCGACGAACGCCTGGTCGACGTTGCCGCCCTGCAACTGGTCGAGCGCCCGGAAGCCTTCGACCTGATCGTCACCACCAACCTCTTCGGCGACATCCTCTCCGACCTCGCCAGCCACTGGGGCGGCGGCCTGGGCCTGGCGCCCTCGCTCAACCTCGGCAGCGGCATCGCCCTGGCCGAACCCGTCCACGGCAGCGCCCCCGACATCGCCGGCAGCGGCCGCGCCAACCCGCTGGCCGCCATCCTCAGCGCCGGCATGTTGCTGCGGCACTACTGGCAACTGCCGGAGTTGGCGGATCGGATTGACGAGGCGGTGGATGGATTCTTGCGGGAGGAGGGCAGTGTGGACTTCGGGGGTGAGACGACGCGGGTGATTGGGCGGGGTGTTTTGCAGCGGTTACTTTCGAGTGCTGCGTGAGCCATTACCTCATGCCCGATATACTGACAGTTCACTGATACGAACGAGGTCATAACAGTGAAAACTCCGAGTCTGCAGGCCAAGAAAGCCTATTGCGCTAGAACGCGCCGCTTGAATTACGCGGCCAGCCTTCGCCTGGAGGGCTACGATGTCGCTCCTGCAGAAGCTTCGCGTGAACTGCCTACTCGAGAGGCGGCGCTTAAAATCCATCGTCAGCCGGCGTGAGCGCAGACAAGTATGGTGCTGGACAAGATCCGTATTGCTACGACGGTACGGATGTTCTACGCAATCGCCTGAATATTCGCGATGACGATCAGTTGGCTCTGGCCGAACGCGATTTCTCCGAGATTGCTGCAAGCCAGATAGAGTTTGAACTGCCGCCCTACGATCTCGCCTATCTAAAACGTATCCATCGCACACTGTTCCTTGATGTATTCGAGTGGGCCGGGGAGGTGCGGACGGTCGACATTTCCAAGGGCGGCACTCACTTCTGCAATCTTCTGCGCATTGAAATAGAGGCCAGCAAGATCTTCGTGAGTCTTGCGCGGAGCAACTGGCTTGAAGGTCTGGAACGCGCGCATTTGATTCGTGCTGCTGCGGAGTGCTTCGGCGACTTGAACATGATCCATCCTTTCCGTGAAGGAAATGGCCGGGCTCAGCGTATTCTGTTCGAGCACCTCATCGTTAACGCTGGTTTTGAAGTGGATTGGTGGGCAGTCGTGCCGGAGGAGTGGCTGAGAGCCAACGTCGCGGCCGTGATTTGTGACTACAGCAAGTTGGAGGCAGTGTTCGAGCGCTGCATCGGACAAGCTATTCCCCCATAGCCATGATCCGAGCTCCACGTCCGTCGGTCCACCTGGACAGGCCACCGCTCCCCACCCAAGGTAAGGGAAACGTCTCCCCCCAAGGTGCCCCGCATGTGCGGACGCTACGTCAGTCCCGAAGAGGCCGCCATCGAGCGCTACTGGCATATCGGCGCGCGCACGCCGCCGCGCTGGCTGGAGGCCTGCTACAACGTTGCCCCGAGCATGACCGTGCCCATCCTGCGCCAGGACGAAAGCGGCCAGCTCGAACTGCTGCCCGCCCGCTGGGGCCTGATCCCCACCTGGTGGAAAAACAACACCCCACCGCGCTTCTCCTTCAACGCCCGCAGCGAAGAAGCCGCCAGCAAACCCATCTGGCGCCAGGCCCTGCGCAGCACCCGCTGCCTCATGCCCGCGCTCGGCTGGTACGAATGGAACGAGCAGGAAACCCTGCGCAACCCCGCTGGCCGCCAAGTCCACCAGCCGTACTTCATCCGCAGCCCCGCCGACCCCATCATCGCCATCGCCGGTCTCTGGTCCCTGTGGATAAACCCCAGCGGTGAGACGGTTCTCTCCTGCGCGCTACTGACCAAAGCCGCCGCGCCGAGCATCGATCGGATTCACCACCGCATGCCCGTGGTGCTGGCGCCGGAGAACTTCGAGGAGTGGTTATCCACAGCCACCCAGCGTGATGCGTTGGATGATCTGCTCCACCATGCGCGGGAGGACTTTGCCGGGCACCGGGTGTCGTTGCGGGTAAATGACACGAAGAATGATTCGGTGCAGTTGATAGAGGAGGAAGACTGACTGTTCCCTAATAGAGCCCCCAAAGCCTTTACGGTTAATTTCTTGCGCGTTAATGTCGCTCGTGAAATGGCCCTGTGCCACCTCAAGGACGAACAGAGAGAGCCACGAATGGCCCGCCGCCGAAAGACCAGTACTTTCGAAGACCTCATCTTCATTGCCAGCCGCCTTCCCTGGTGGGTCAGCCTGCTGATCGCACTGGGCGCCTGGCTGGTTCTCCACCCCTTCGCCATCAGCAAACCGCCCACTGCGGTTAATCCGCAGCAGTTCGCCGATGCGATGACCGGGCAGGTTTGGCGGACATTCGCCCTGTTTCTCCAATACCTCATCCCGGCCGCCTTTGTGCTCGGTGCCATCGGCTCCATCGCCGGTCGTGCCAAGCGCAAGAGGCTCGCCTATGACGTTGCCCGCGCCACTGAAACCGGCAAGACAATCGATGGCATCAGCTGGCGCGAGTTCGAGCAACTGGTGGGCGAAGTCTTCCGCCAGAAGGGCTTCACCGTCACCGAAACCGGAGGTAACGGCTCGGATGGCGGTATCGACCTCGTTTTGCAGATGGGCACTGACAAATACCTGGTCCAGTGCAAGCAATGGCGCGCCATCAAGGTAGGAGTAACGGTAATCCGCGAGTTCTTCGGCGTGATGGCCGCGCAGGGAGCATCAGGCGGATTTGTCGTGACATCCGGGACCTATACGGAGGACGCCAAGGAGTTCGCCAAGGGACGGAATATCCAGTTGGTCGACGGGACGTTGGTAAAGCGATGGCTTGCGGGGAGGAGCGAAGCGCGGAATCGGCAGGGTTCGAGAGATGAGCCCCTCAAGGCTACTGAAGTTTCCACTGCGCCTTCATGTCCGGCCTGCAGCGCCCCGATGGTCAAGCGAATTGCGAAGCGCGGCGCGAATGCTGGCGGAGAGTTCTGGGGATGCAGCCAGTTTCCGGTATGCCGAGGTATCAGGAATACCGTTTAACGCTTAACTGCCGGCTGTGGATTCGCTGTCCGGACTGCTTTGGTTCAAGTCGACTTTTGTTTCCCCAGTCATAAGCCACCAGCGGTATTCCGGAAAAACTCTTCCGAGTATTTCTATTTCGTCAGCTCCGAGTCGGGATCTTCCCCGCTTGATGTTCTGCCAACGTACGTAATCCGTCTGTCCTGCTTCGGCAAGCACCTTGATGCTTGCCGTTTCCAATAGCAGGAGCCCGCGTTCAGTAATTCCCTCACTCATACAGCTCTACCGGATTTTTCCCGTCATACGTCGCATGGTTTCAGATGTACCCGTTGCACATGTAACGGGTACATTAGGTTGTGCCAATTCGGCAGCGAGATTATAGGGTGGTTCCATGGTGGGAGCTGATGCGGCGGGCATCTCAGTTTCAGTTGCGAGTGCGTCTTCGAGAAATACATGCCTCGGTTCGGGACCAATCGCGTCGCCCCAGTCTGAAATCTCGCTTCCGTTATCCGAGGAAGAGTTGAAGGCTTTCGTTGGAAACGTAACAGGACGCCGTGTCATGGAGCTTTCCCGCTTCGAGCTCCACCTCGACCTTTGCCTCCGCCATCTGGTGGGCGGCAGCGAGCCGGTGCTACTCAATCCATTGATCGAACGCCTGTCCCTGAAGGCGAAGATGGATGCCCTGCGGGAAGTCATCGCGCGCCGCCATGCCGGGGAGGCGGATTGCTTGCGCGAGTTCAATGCGTGGTACGCGGTGATGGATCGTATCCGCGCCAAGCGCAATGCGTTTATCCACGGCGGCTGGGTGTTCAATTACTACGAGCAGGAAGTCGTCAACCTCGCCCCAGGCCTACCGGGTTCGATCACACGAAAGGAGATCCGTTACAGCCTGTCGGCGCTGGAACAGGAACTGGTGGCGGCGGAAATGGCGGCGCGAGATTTTGTGGAGCTGCGGCGGCGGTGGGGCTTTTAATCGGAGAGGGAGCGGACATGCGCGTTGTGGATTTCGCGGAGGTCGCGGAGGACTTGCAGACGGTCCTCGATGGCGTGGTTGCCGGGAGGCAAGGAGTCATCATTCGGGGAGAGACTGGCGCCGAGGTGGTGCTGCTCTCGATGGAGCAATTCAACGGCTTGATGGAAACGCTCCACCTGGTGAAATCGCCTGCGAATGCCGGCCATCTTGCGCGTTCACAGGCTCAGCTGGGGAGCCGGATTCACGAGCGGTTCAAGCCGCTGGGGGGCTTAGATATCAACAAGCTGGGCGGGGATGAAAAGAAGGATTGACCGGGCGGAAGGTGTGCAGCGCTGCACTTTTCTTCAGGCAAAAGAAAAGGGGTTTAGCTTTCGCTAAACCCCTTTCGAGATATGGTGGCTACACCGGGACTTGAACCTGGGACATCAGCATTATGAATCGCATGGAGTGGCCATCGCTCACCCTCAGAGGCCCATATTTCGGGGCTTTCAGAGGGGCTGTTAGCCGGTTCAAACCCACTGTTTCACGCTGGCGCTATGATGTAGTCACCTCAATTTCGGGCACCCAAGGAAGGCTAACGTGACCACGTCGGATCGACCTCATATCACCGCTGTGGCGGTAACCCCTTTGACCTGCAGATTGGCTGAGGTCGTGGGAGTGAATTACGACTTGGATTCGCTGCAGGTGGAGGTACAAGACCTCGAGGGCGAAGCTCGTTGGCAAATCACCTTCCCTGGAGTCGAAGGTTTCCGCGTTCTAGATGAAGGCGACCTTGGAGAGTTCTGGGGGCACGTTCCCGGCCTGGTCATCGAGGTGACCGCTGGTGGCTGGTGGGAACAGGAGTGCTCAAGGGGCGGGTTCACTGCTCAATGGACCAAGAAAGTCCGAGAGTATTTTGTAAGTGGCCAGAACGCCTGCGTGAGCGTGTTTTCATGGCGCGAGCCCAACATCTCGACCGAACTGCTCGCGACTCAATTGCCTGCGGAACTGTCGGATTCCGCGCCCCAGGAAATTCCGGAATGACGCGTCTGCAGATCGTTACGATTGATCTTGATGGCGTGCACGATAAAGAAGAATTGCATGGGCGTTTGGCGCAAGCCCTGAAGTTTCCCGATTGGTATGGCCGGAACTGGGATGCTTTCTGGGATGCCATCACGGGATTGGTGGATATGCCGGAGGTGCTGGAGTTGCACGGGTGGTCTGCGTTTTCAGTGGCCATGCCCAACGAGTCAAACCAGCTGACTGAGCTGTTCGGCGAGATGAAGGAGAAATATCCGCGGTGGGCGCCAAGGGTTATCTACCGATAATCAGCCATAAAAGCTGCGAACCTTTTGCCCGAATCTCACTTTATGCATGAGAGCCATCCGCGAGCCGCCGAAGCCCTGTAAGCCAGGCACTTCAAAGGCGACGAAACCTCATTTCAACCGGCTGATTCTGACAATACGCCTTTTGTAGTCACCCTAGACTCTTTATGGTTTGGCCCCCTGTATCTGAGGACAGGGCCTCACGCTTAAACTAGGAGATAGTCTTGTGACTGGTTTTAAGCGTATGCCCAATGGAAGTGATG
>NZ_JACHLI010000059.1 GCF_014204515.1 Pseudomonas nitroreducens
CCGAGTTTGATGTAAAGCCGAACGGCACGTTGCCGATCCTCGTATGAATACATGAGCTACCACCTCAGGTAGTCCAAGAAATTGTCCGCACCTCCGGGGGTCACTTTTGAGTCGGCGTTGACAGCTGTGGACCAGAGCCTTACGGCCCAAGATCTGTTTGCTGGTGAATAATCCAGATTTATCTCGCATTGTCTCTGACAAGCTGGAGCAACGCTGGTCACCAGCGCAGGTTGCTGGTTGGCTGCGCCGGTCTTTTCCGGAGGGCGAGCAGATGCAGGTGTCCCAGGAGACTATCTACAAAAGCCTCTACATCCGGGCCCGAGGGGCACTGTGGCAGGAACTGAGCGACTTCCTGCGCCGTCGCCACAAGTTTCGTCACGCCCGGACTTACACGACAAAGTCTTCAACACGAGAGCAGATCGTAGAGGGCATTTCGATTGCTGAGCGTCCCGTTGAAGTCGAGGACAGAGCGGTTCCGGGACACTGGGAGGGCGACCTGATCAGCGGCCCCGGAAACAGTCATATGGCTACGTTGGTTGAGCGGAAAACTCGCTTTGCCATGCAGGTGAAGCTGGAAGAAAAAGGCACCTTGAGTGTGGTTACTGCCCTGTCGCGACAGATGCGAATTCTCCCAGCGCTTCTCAGACAAAGCTTGACGTGGGACAGACAGGGGCGGCGAGTTTGCGGCTCACAAGGCGTTCACGATGGCCACGGATATGCCGGTATACATCTGCGATCCTCATAGTCCTTGGGAGCGAGGTAGCAACGAGAACACTAATGGATTACTGAGACAGTCCTTTCCAAAGGAGATGAATCTGTTTCAGGCAATTCAAGTAGAGATGGGTAAGGTGGCCTCTGAGATAAATAAAGACCGCGTAAGACGCTAGGACTTCAGTCACCTGCGGAAAAATTATCCGAGCTGTTGCGCTGACCATTTGAGGCCAAGCTCGCTTTCTATTTGAGTACGGCGCACGACCTGAACGGCACCTTCCGATCCACGATGGGTGGCGGTGCTCGTTCATGAAGCGGTGCTTCACTCGGGCTCCGTGGCAATCCCCCAAGATCTGTTTGCCAGCATACAGCCAGCTACCTCGCAGAAAATCGCGGAGGTGATGGATCAGGTTAACGCAAGTGGGGCCAGGGCACGATGTGTCCGCCCGCGTTCCAGCCCTCCCCCCGAATGGATCATGAAAGGTGAATTGCCGGGTCGGTGTTACACGATCCGAATCGACCAGCTTTGGACAATACAATTCCGTTCGAGTCCTATTTCCCTGGCTTCAAGCTCAATGCAGCAACCTTTCCGCCGGAAAGCACTTTCAATTCCGCCACCTCAAAAATCAGGCGTTGGTTTACCGAGGCTAACTGAGCGAGTTCCACCAACAGTTGATCGTTTTCGGCACGAAGCGCCCTGTTTTTTTCCTTTTCACTCATCAGCGCTTGGTGCTTTGAATCACGTTGGGCACGCACCGATTTGCCCATGAGGGTGCGAATCCTCTCGGCCACCGCTGGGTAGGTGTTATGAATTAGGCCCGGCGTCACATTCGCTGCTCGGGCGACCGAGGCGATGGTGAGACTCTCGTTGTTTGCAACAAGGCTCTCAATGACCTTATCGAGAGTATCAAGGGTCTTTGATCTTGAACGACCTTGAGTGCGCTTAGTAGCCATTGGCAGCCTCGGCCGCATCGTCGTTTAGTGGGGAGAGGCCCAGGGTGTTGAGGACATCAAGTGCTACCTGCATATCCCGCTCAGCTCGCTGCCTGACAGCAGGACCTGCGTCGATGATTTTGATCAACTCCTGCTGCTGGCTGTAGATGTCTTGCCACGTGCCAACGAAAAACTCATCGATCACCGAATTTTTGCAACCAGGGCACCGAGTCGCTTCGTAAAGACCGGCACCTCCACAGCCCCGCTCCGTTGCGATGCACCAGCCATGTCCAGTTGCACGAATGTTCGCATGCGGGGCAGTTTGAGCAAGCAGGGCAGCCCTGTCCTTAATTGGGATTGCCCGTAACTCAACAATCTTTTCACCTGCGCCACCTGCCAGTGGCTGATCGTCCAACCATGATTCAATTAAGTCAATTTTAAACTGCGTCATCTGCTGCATGATCTCATCGAAAAGAGCCATATCTTGCTGCGGATTGGACGCATAAAGCTGCGTCATGCTCATGCTGCTGTGCTTAAACTGCCACTTAAGCCAGATAAGTGAAGTACGCCCCATGCGCGACTCCACGAAGCACCTAGCATAGGTACGGCGGCACTGGTGCGTTCGTAGCGGCCAGTCGCTACCAGCAGCTTTTGCGGTACGATCAAATGCACGGTTAGAGCCGGCCCCACTAAGCGCACCAACATGCTTCGGCCCGGTTTTACCGTCTTTGGGGTGGCGGGCCAGAAACAGTTTTTTCGAATCCCTCCGAGCTTTTTCCAATCTCAGAAAATGCTCTACAGGATCATTAGGATTAGTAGCTTTTTCGAGACCTCGAATCTCATGTTCAAGCTCCTTTCTAATGCCCATTGAGTATAGTACCAGCAGGTCTAGCGCGTTCAACGTAAGCTCTGGGACGATATATTCAACTCGCCCCTTTCCAGTCTTGTGCTCGATTGTTGACACCCAGCAAAACAAGACGCCGCCCTTATACTCCCTGCGCCACTTATAAACTTCAATCCCAATGGCTTCATCATTACGCATGCCGCTAGTGATAGAAACCATATAAAGCACAGCATCTCGAACTCGAATAAACATTCGTTCATCGCATGGCGGGTAGCCGATGCCATTTCCGGCCAGTTCCTCCTTAGCTTCTAAAACAAGGGCCTCGCAATGATTGAAAATTTTGGCCTGCTCATCCGGAGGAATAATATCCGTCCGCCCAACACTCCTGTCGACCGATTCAATGCCCTTGCACTTCCCAACACCGCAAATACGCCATAATTTTGAATCCCCCCACGGAGAATACTGAATTGGAAAAATCATTTCGGAGGCAAAGATCCAAAGAAAATCAATAATCCGTAAGCGCCCATAAAGTGAGAGGGGGCTTAATTTCAACTCGTACTTGCAATGATGAATGTAGTTGCTTATGTGAATAGGGCGAACATCATTAAACCTTGCGACACCAAGCTTGTTAAGCCAGCGTACGAATGGCATGACGCTTGCGACGGCAAGTGTAGTAATCCCTCGTGCAATTGGAGGTTTTGAACCAGGCAGCCCCCTTTTAAACCAAGCGTATACCACTACTCTGCAATCATCGATGAGGGCCTTCGGCATACCTGTGTCCCAGGTTATATACTTTTCGCTCCTGGAGACATTAGCCTGATCAAAATAAGGACGCATATCCCACTGATCATCACCCAGCCTACTCAGAATCAATGTCTCGCCACTATCATTTACTATCGCACTGATTACAATGCTCTCTCGTTCTGCGGGACTCAGGCCATTCGCAGTGACAGGCTGCTTGACCAGAACGTCATACGCCTTCAATAGCGCCTTGCTACTTCTAGCGTTCAAATTAAACCGCCAGCTTTCTTTTTCATAAACTTGATTTTCGTTGCCCAAAACGGATGAGGAACTGCCTGAGCTTTAGCCTTCGCTTGATTTATAAGGGTGGAATCAAATTTTCGAGACGTGAACTCATTGATCAAATTAATATAATCATGTTGGCGTTTCCGCCACGCCTCCCATTCATCAGTAAGAAAGTATTCAATTTCAGCATATAGAAACTGCTGATAGCTGAAAAGCCGGTACAAGTCGTCCAGCGTACCCACGATTGCATAGCTAGGGCACCCCAAGCAGTGGATAAACTCAACGCAATGATTAAATCCATCCTTCGGAGCCCTGCTGCCGTAAAGTGTGTCCTTGCAGCCACCTGGCGGCGTTGGCGCGACGTCGATACCACGTAGCTTGTTAGGGAACGCATCTCCAACGAACGTGGCCCCTTCAACCATAATTTCATCATTAATTTTCAGATAATGATTATCTGCAACAATAGGGCTATGTCCCATTACGATGGAGACTTCAAGGATGTCGCCGCCGCTCAGTTTCCAAAGCCGGTTTTCCATAGTCTTACGTAGGCGGCTGAGTGATACGTGAAGACGCTCTCCCTCATCATTTTTGAGCGCGTGCCGATCACATATATTTTTGGTTGAAATGTACACAGCTCCCGGCGTGAGGGTGGCAATTTTGCTCTCGGCTCCTGGCTGTCCTGAACGATACAGCCACACATATGAGCCAACCTCATCAGAAGCAAGCGCAACAAGTGGCTTGCTAATCTCAAGAGCCTTATTCAGAACCGCGACACCATCAAGAGGAATAGCGCTATACTTATCAATCAGATTAGCCTGGCGAATTGTTTTAACCTGCGCGCCTTTGCCACGACGCTTGACAGTATTAAGCAGTCTCAAGTTAGGCACAAACGGATGAAGCTTCAAGGCATCTCTTGCCATCTCCAAGAGTGGAGTAGTATTGATACCAGACCTTGCCGCCGTTATAAGCAGCATGACCGACATTGCTTCCGCGCCGTTACCAGGGAACTCTCCCTTATGAATAGCAACGAGATCAGATTTCAACGCACCCAATAACCTCTGCATCTCACCCATCGAAAGTGGGTCTGCATCTTTTGTGCTCTGAGCATTATTGGGGAATGTGTTTGGAGGCAAGAGCTCCTTGATATCCCCCTCAATAAATCCGTAGTCAGCCAGCACGACAATCAGTGATTTGAAACTGGTATAATAATTCTTGGCCGTCGAACCATTAGGATACTTTAGCTTCAGCCAGGACACGAAACGCTCTAAATGGCACCTAGTCAAACTGTTTGGCGTTGCAGGAGGTAATTCTACTGCTCCGCTACGGAGAAAATTCAGAAAGAATCGCAGCCCGTTAACAGAGTAGCCAATCAGGGTGGAGACGGAGAAATTTCCGCCTAGCAACAAAGCCCTGATTACAAATATGCTCTGAGTCGCCCACGCATCAAAGCCTAGACCTAAATATTGAGAGTGATCAATCTGTCTATGATTTCTCGGATTCCTCGGCAAATCAATCTTAATATTATCCTCAGCAGTCTCGAATCCTTTGGTAACTGATGGCAGAACTGCCTTGTAATCTTTTTTGCGTGCCACTGACGCTACCTCAGGCGCGCTTAAATTAGTCAGCCATGAACATCATGTCGATCTCATCCTCGTGAGCAAGGACGGACTGGGCCTCAAGCTGATTTATCAGATGCAAGTAAACCATAGTGGTCTGCACATCAGAGTGCCCCAGCCTGTCTCGAACATACAACAATGGCTCGCCTTCAAAGTCCGTACTCTTGCGTAGTGCTAGCAGCGTGTATGTCCCGTAAGTGTGGCGCAGCATGTGGGCACGAACGTAAAAACCACATTTTCGCTCGTAAGACTTCATCACATCCACGACAGCATCCTTGGAATAGTGCCGACCTTCATTTGTCAGAAGCAGCGCACTGACATCTCCATCACCACAAGACTTGCGCAGTTCTCTTTGATGAAGAGAGTACGACCACATTTCTTCCATCAGCGACCAAGGAACATCGACAATCCTCGGTCGGTCGTACTTTATATGCATATCCAAGGGTTCCAGGGCGACACTAATCATTTGCCCCTGACGCAACCCCTTCCTCAATCTCGGATTGAACACATATTTCAGAGGAAAGGACCTAGCCTCACAGGAGCGAAGCCCGGTCCGCACCATTAGATGAAACAAGAGTTGATGGCTAGGGTCGGTTTCAATGGCGAAACATTCTTTGACTTGATCCTTAGTCAAGAACTTAGTCATCCGCCTTCGCTCACGCACCATAACTGAAATCTTTGTCCTCTCGGCTCCAGGCTTAGCAACGTGGCTGAGCAAACCAGAATGTGAAGCTGCTCTGACCTTCTTTTCACCGAAAGGCAGAACAGAAATCAGGTTGCACAGTTTTGCCCAACGATAGAACCTGACGATCAATCCCAGACGTTTGTTCAACGTACCAGGATCAAGCTCCAGTTCGCCGATAGACCAATCCGTATATCTCGAAAGGACGCTTAGACCGTGAGCAGGACTCTCATCATTCCATGCCAACAGATTAGCCTCCAGGAAGGCGAAGTAGTCATACAGGCGACGGCCGTATGCCTCCCATGTAAGATTACTGAGGGACTCACCGGACTCGACGAGCGTATGCCAGAGAAAGGATTGCGCTGGCTCGACTGGCCATCCCTCCGCTCCGATCAGCAGTGGGAATCCTTCGAAGGATCGACCTGCCAGTGTTAGGTCCTTTGTTGCGAATACAAGCCTCATCCCGCGCCTTACGCCATTACGAATGGGATCTCCCTTGAAGCCTGAAACGGCTGTTCCAGAGCGGTTCAGAAGGAGGTGCGGACTTTACAGCATCTACTAACGAATACCATCCATCAGATCATCCTTGGTGATCACCAGCGTCGTCGAACGCGGGATGCTCTTGCCGTCGCTGGCCGGGAAGCTGATGCCCGGATGCTGGATGTTCACCCACAACGTCCTGCCATCCGGCGTCTGGGTAATGCCGGTCAGCTCGCAGCCGCGCGGGCCGACCAGGAAGCGCCGCACTTCACGACTGTGTGGGTCGGCGCAGAGCAGTTGGTTGCAGCCCATGGCCTGCATCGGCGCCTCGGCGTCGTCGTAGTCGGTCTCGATCCACAGGCGTCCGGCGGTATCGAAGTACAGGCCATCCGGCGAGGAGAAGATATCGCCGTTGATGGTGCCGATCAGGTTCTCCGGCGCGCTGGCGCCTTGGTGCTCGCCGGCCAGCAGGAAGATTTCCCATTGGAACGTGGTGGCAGTCGGATCGCCGCCGGCCTCGTTCCAGCGCAGGATCTGCCCGTGGAGGTTGTCCTGGCGCGGGTTGGCCGCATCCACCGGCTGCTTCTTGCCGCGGGCATCGTTGTTGGTGAGGCTGACGTAGACCTCGCGGGTAGTCTGTTGCACCGCGACCCATTCGGGGCGGTCCATCGGCGTGGCGCCCAGCTTGTCGGCAGCGGCGCGGGCGTTGACCAGCACCTCGGCCTGGCTGGCGAAGCCGTTCTCGGCGCTCAGGCCGTTCTGCCCGTGCACCAGTGGCAGCCACTGGCCGCTACCATCGGCATTGAATCGCGCGACGTAGAGGGTGCCTTCGTCCAGCAGGTCGACGTTCGCCGCTCGGTTGTTCGCGTCGTATTGGCCGGCCGGGACGAACTTGTAGATGTACTCGCCCTTGGTGTCATCGCCGTAGTAGAAGGCCATGCGGTTGTCGGCCCCCAGCGAGAGGGTCGAGCACTCGCGGCAGAAACGACCGACGGCGGTGCGCTTCTTCGGCGTGGAGGTCGGGTCGAACGGGTCGATCTCCACCACCCAGCCGAACCGGTTCGGCTCGTTGACGTGGCCGCCATGGGGCTGGTCGGCTTTCGGTGTCGCGTCGAAGCGCTGATCCACCGCCTCCCAGGCGTAGTAGTTGCTGAACTGGCCGTTGGAGAGGCCGTAGCGCTTGTGCGCAACACGCTTGGCGTAGTCGGCCTTGTCGCGGTTGACGAAATACTGATGCCAGTTTTCCTCACACGCCAGGTAGGTGCCCCAGGGCGTGACGCCCATGGAGCAGTTGTTCAGGGTGCCGAGCACCTGTCTGGCCTCGGGGTCGCTGGCGGTGCGCAGCAGGTCGTGACCCGCCAGCGGGCCGGACAGGTCCAGCGGCGAGCTGCCGGTAATGCGGCGGTTGTAATTCGAACCCTCGATGCGCTGCCACTGGCCATCGGCGCCCTTCTTCACCTCGATGACGCTCAGGCCGTGGGCGGCGATTTCCTTGCGCACCTCGCCTTCCGGGCGGCCGCGCGAACCATCGGGGCGATCCTCAAAAGTCTGGCCCTTGGGGTGCAGCGTCGGGTTGATGTACTCGTGGTTGATCACCAGCAGGCCGTGGCTGTCCGGCGCATCGGGGAAGGGGAAGTAGTGCATGCCGTCATGATTGTCGCCGGCCTGCAGTTCCTGGGCTTTCCAGTCCTCGCTGGCGTCGCCCTTCCAGGCGGGCGAGCCGGTCACCACGGCGTCGCCCCAGGAGAAGAACGGCCGCGCGCTGTAACCCTCGGCGACTATCACCTGGTCGAACTTCGGGTCCTGCTGCACCGCCACGCCCTTGAAGCCCAGCAGCGCGGTGGGTACCGGTGCATCGGCGGCAAACAGCGAGCGGCCGGGGAACAGGCTGCCGCCGAGGAAGCCGACGGCGCCCAGCACCAGGCTGTTCTTCAGCAGGCGGCGGCGCGAGGCATCGATGATCTCGCTCATCGGCACGTTGCCGGAGGGGTTGATCGATTGGTCGTCGAAGGCGGCCAGTCGCTCGTGGAAATCCTGGAATCGTTCGCTCATCACGGGGAGTCCTTCCGCAGGGCCGCTCTCGAGTCGGCTCGGGTTGCCAGTAAAAGCCATCGGCGGAAGGTTAGGAACGCGCTGTTACGTCGGCATGACAACGCCGCCGAGCCCTGTGACGGGCTCGGCGGCGAGGATAAAAGCCGCCCCGCAGGACCAAGACGACGTCCGGGGGCGGGCGCGAGGGCATTTGCGAAGCACGCCGGGGCGGGCTTCAGGCATGGGGGAAATCTTCGACGGGGCCTATGGAAGCGGTGTTGTCTTACACCTTTGTCTACCCGTGCGATTTGGCTGACAGGCGCTAGAGTAGCGGCCTGGATAGCCGCCTATCCATTTCGATTTTCCAGTTTCGTTGATAAGCAAGCCTTATGGATTTCCGCCAGTTCCGCTATTTCGTCGCGCTCTACGAGGAAGGCCACGTCGGCCGCGCGGCCGAGCGCCTGGCGATTTCCCAGCCGGCGCTGTCACAGCAGATTCGCCAGCTGGAACAGAACCTGGACGTGGCGCTGTTCCAGCGCAGCGGCAAGCGCCTGCTGCCGATCGCCGCCGCGCACACGCTGTACAACCACGCGGTGCCGTTGCTGGAGGGCCTGGAGCGGGCACGCGAGGCGCTGCGTGGCTTCTGCGGTCAAAGCGCCAGCAGCCTGGCCATCGGCGTGCTGCAGACGGTCAATGCGAGCCTGGTGCCGCATCTGGTGGAACGCCTGCACGCCGCGCAGCCCCATGTGCAGGTACGCATCTACGAACTCTCCGGGGTGGAGATCGAGCGCCGCCTGCTGATCGGCCAGCTGGACATCGGCATCGGCTTCCTGCCACCGCGGCAGCCGGCGCTGCACGGTGTGGAGCTGTACCCAGACGAGTTGCAGCTGGTGATCCCGGCGGAGCATCCGCTGAAGGACTTCAGGAAAGTGTCGCTGACCCAGGCCGCGGAGCTGCCGATGCTGCTGCTCGGCGAGGAGTTCCGCGCCCGACAGATCTGGCAGGAACAACTGGCCGCCATCGGCCGTCGGCCCAGGGTACAGGCGGAGCTGAACCACATGGGCGGCATCCTTGACAGCCTGCCGCAGAGCCGCTTCGCCACGGTGCTGCCGGGACGTGCGCGGCAGATGCATGCGCACAAGGACCTGCTCTGGAAGCCCTTGAGCGAGCCGCGCATTCCGCTGAGCGTGGGACTGGTCTACCGCGATGCGCAGCGGCAGCAGCCGACGGTGGAGCTGCTCAGGTCGTTGCTGGATGGGGCGGTGTGACGCCCACCATTGCCGATGGGTATCGCTGCGCTCCACGCCATCCTACGACCGTGCTCCAGGCTACCCCGACGCTGTTTGTAGGATGGGTGGAGCGCAGCGATACCCATGCGGCCGCAGGCCCGCATGGAGCTTCTACGTAGGGCGGATAACGCTGGCGCGTTATTCGTCCTACGGTGACTTGTAGGAGCGAGCTTGCTCGCGAATGCTTCTGCGCCGGAGCTTGTTCGCGAGCGAGCTCGCTCCTACAGAAAAGCGCTCTCGCTTCGGAAGCGCCTGCAGGAATCGCAGGCAAGAAAAAACCCCGCTTCTTGCGAAGCGGGGTTTTGCAGACCGATATCCTGACGTCCATGCAGGCCACCATCCGTGGTGGAATCCCTATATTTCCGTGTTGTCTTTGGCGCTTCCTGCGCAATGTCCTGACTGAGAAAAAGAGTACCGCCGAAGGAACTTGTGAGAAAGACGCCGATCACCACCGCTGTTTGTAAGCTTTGGCTTACACGGATTCGTAATAGCCCCCTTCGGATTGGAAATATCCCATGAAAAAGCCCCGCCTGGGCGGGGCTCATTCATACAGGGCCGCTTAGAACTGCGCGGCGTCCAGCAGGTACAGCGACTCGCTGCCGGCCTTCACCGAGGCGGTCAGGGAGTGGATACGCGGTAGCAGGCGGGCGAAGTAGAAGCGCGCGGTGCCCAGCTTGCTGGTGTAGAACTCGTCCTGGCCTTCCTTGCCCAGCGCAGCGCGAGCCATCAGCGCCCACATGTACGCATAGGCGGTGTAGCCGAAGGCGTGCAGGTACTCGACCGAGGCGGCTCCGATCTCGTTCGGGTTGCCCTTGGCGCGATCCAGGACCCAGGCGGTCAGCTCGTCGAGGTTCTGCACGGCGGCGTTCAGCGGGCCGGTGAATTCGGCCAGTTCAGCAGAGGCCGAGGCGGTGAAGGCGCGAATCTCGTCGGTGAACAGCTTGGCGTAGGCGCCGCCGCTGCCGACGATCTTGCGGCCCATCAGGTCCAGCGCCTGGATGCCGTTGGTGCCTTCGTAGATCTGGGTGATGCGGCAATCGCGCACCAGCTGCTCCTGGCCCCACTCGCGGATGAAGCCGTGGCCGCCGAAGATCTGCTGGCCGTGAATGGTGGTTTCCAGGCCCATGTCGGTGAGGAAGGCCTTGGCCACTGGGGTCAGCAGGGCGACCAGTTCCTCGGCGCGCTTGCGGGTGGTCGGCTCTTCGCTGTACTTGGCGGTGTCCAACTGCATGGCGACGTAGCTGGAGAAGGCGCGACCGCCCTCGTTCAGCGCCTTCATGGTCAGCAGCATGCGGCGCACGTCCGGGTGGACGATGATCGGGTCGGCGGCTTTGTCCTTGGCGACCGGGCCGGTCGGTGCGCGGCTCTGGATACGCTCGCGGGCGTACTCCACGGCGCTCTGGTAGGAGCGCTCGCCAGTGGCCAGGCCCTGGATACCGACGCCCAGGCGCTCGTAGTTCATCATGGTGAACATGGCGGCCAGGCCCTTGTTCGGCGCATCGACGATCCAGCCGGTGGCGCCGTCGAAATTCATCACGCAGGTAGCCGAACCCTTGATGCCCATCTTGTGCTCGATGGAGCCACAGGACACGGCGTTGCGCTCGGCCAGGGAGCCGTCTTTGTTGACCATCACCTTGGGCACCAGGAACAGCGAGATGCCCTTGGAGCCGGCCGGCGCGTCGGGGAGCTTGGCCAGCACCAGGTGGATGATGTTCTCGGTCAGGTCGTGCTCGCCGCCGGTGATGAAGATCTTGGTGCCGGAAATCTTGAAGCTGCCGTCAGCCTGCGGTTCGGCCTTGGTGCGGATGATGCCAAGGTCGGTGCCGGCGTGCGGCTCGGTCAGGCACATGGAACCGGCCCAGGTACCGGCGTACATGTTCGGCAGGTACTTGGCCTTGAGCTCTTCGCTGGCGTGGTTGAGCAGCGACAGGCAGGCGCCGGCGGTCAGCATCGGGTACAGGCCGAAGGAGAGGTTGGCCGAGTTGACCATTTCCTCGACCTGGGCGCCGATCACCTTGGGCATGCCCATGCCGCCGAATTCCGGCGCGCCGCCCACGCCCACCCAGCCGCCTTCGGCGTAGGTGCGGTAGGCCTCGGGGAAGCCGGCCGGGGTCTTCACGCCCTCGGCGCTCCAGCTGCAGCCTTCTTCGTCGCCGCTGCGGTTCAGCGGGGCGATCACGCCGCCGGTGACCTTGCCGGCCTCCTCGAGGATCGCCGCAGCGGTCTCGACATCGACGGTCTCGGCCAGGGCAGGCAGTTCGGCCCACAGGTTGGCGACCTCGAAGACTTCATTGAGGACGAATTGCATGTCGCGCAGGGGAGCTTTGTAGTCAGCCATGATGGATCCTCGAACGAAAACGACGGCTGATCAGGCAGCCAGCGGTATCAGAATAGGAGGTACACGAAGGTACGCCGCCGGAGTTTACTCCAACAACTTTTAAGACTTTAAGCGTCATGTTGTGACTGCACAACTATATATTGGTCACAATATGTAGCCCAGACGAGAAGGCCCGCGCTGGGCGGGCCTGTTCGTCTGGCACGGGGATTACACCGAACTGCCGGCGCCACCGGCGGATAAAGCGTTCCGCTTTATGCGCCCTACAAAAGCCGGAAGCTTCCGCAACGACTCCTGTAGGGCGCATAACGCCAGCGGCGTTATCCGCCATCCCGGCTGGCGGAGGGATTACAGGGCGAACTGCTCCGCCGACAGGCGCATCAGCACTTCCGAACCCGCCTCTGCCGCCGCCACATGGGCGTGGGCGCGGGGCAACAGGCGGCTGAAGTAGAACTCGGCGGTGGCCAGCTTGGTCTGGTAGTAGGCCGCCTCGCCAGCGCCCTCCTCCAGCTTCTGCTGGGCGATGAGCGCCATGCGCAGCCAGAAGTAACCGAGGGTGACGTAGCCGGAGAACATCAGGTAGTCCACCGAGGCGGCGCCGACTTCGTCCGGGTTCTTCATGGCGGCCATGCCGACCTTCTGGGTCAGCTCGCCCCACTGCTTGTTCAGCGCCGCCAGTTGGGCAACCTGGGCTTTCAGCTGCGGATGCTCGGCGTGCTGCTGGCACAGCTGGTGCACCAGCTTGGTGAAGCCCATCAGCAGTTTGCCCTGGCTGCCGAGGACCTTGCGGCCCAGCAGGTCCAGCGCCTGGATGCCGTTGGTGCCCTCGTAGATCGGCGCGATGCGGCAGTCACGCACCAGCTGTTCCATGCCCCACTCGCGGATAAAGCCATGGCCACCGAACACCTGCATGCCGATGTTGGTAACCTCCAGGCCGGTCTCGGTCATGAAGGCCTTGCAGATCGGCGTGAGGAAGGCCAGCAGATTGGCCGCGCGCTCGCGCTCCTCGGGGTCCTGGGACAGGTGCTCGATGTCCAGCAGCTGCGCGGTGAAGTAGGCCAGCGCGCGGTTGCCTTCGTTGAACGCCTTCATGGTCAGCAGCATGCGGCGCACGTCCGGGTGGACGATGATCGGGTCGGCCGGCTTCTCCGGCGCCTTCGGGCCGGTCAGCGAACGCATCTGCAGGCGGTCCTGGGCATAACGCACCGCGCCCTGGTAGCTGGTCTCGCCGAGACAGAGCCCCTGCATGCCGGTGCCCAGGCGCGCGTGGTTCATCATGGTGAACATGCAGGCCAGGCCCTTGTTCGCCTCGCCGATCAGGAAGCCCTTGGCGCCATCGAAGTTCATCACGCAGGTGGCCGAGGCCTTGATGCCCATCTTGTGCTCGATGGAGCCGCAGGCCACGGCGTTGCGCTCGCCGGTCTCGCCGTTCGCGTCGAGGTGGAATTTCGGCACGATGAACAGCGAGATGCCCTTGGTGCCGGCCGGCGCGTCGGGCAGCTTGGCCAGAACCAGGTGGATGATGTTCTCGGAGAGGTCGTGTTCACCGGCGGAGATGAAGATCTTGGTGCCGGTGATCGCGTAGCTGCCGTCGGCGTTGGGCACGGCGCGAGTCTTGATGATGCCCAGGTCGGTACCGCAGTGCGGCTCGGTGAGGCACATGGTGCCGGTCCAGACCGCGCTGGTCATGCGCGGCAGGTAGGTGTCCTTCTGCTCCTGCGTACCGTGGGCGTGGATGGCGGCCATGGCGCCCTTGGTCAGGCCCGGGTACATGCCCCAGGAGCAGTTGGACGCGCCGATCATCTCGCTGACCAGCAGGCCGAGGGACGGCGGCAGACCCTGGCCACCGAATTCCGGATCGCTGGAAACGCCGTTCCAGCCGGCCTCGACGTACTGCGCGAAGGCTTCCTTGAAGCCCTTGGGCGTGGTCACCACGCCGTTGTCGAAGTGGCAGCCTTCCTCGTCACCGGAGCGGTTCAGCGGGGCGATGACCTGCTCGCAGAACTTCGCGCCTTCCTCGAGGATGGCGGCGAACATGTCCGGGCTGGCGTCGGTGGCGCCGAGGGCTGCGTAGCGGCCGGTGAAGTCGAAGACTTCGTCGGTGAGGAAGCGCACGTCGCGCAGGGGGGCCTTGTACTCGGGCATCGCGAATCTCCGTTCGGTTCAGGGCGCCAGAGTGGCGCGCAAACTTCGAACCTAACGGCCCGTGACCGCCCGGACAATCACGCTGCACGCGCTGAATGCGCAGTCATAACGCAGGCGGTTCAGGCGGTGCGCACCGCTCCGCGACGCGCCTGCCCGTGCACGGCCACGCGGTTGCGCCCGCCGCTCTTGGCCGAGTACAGGGCCTCGTCGGCGCCCTTGATGACTTCCTCCGGGCTGCGCCGCTCGCCATCGCGCTCGGCAACGCCGACGCTGATGGTCACCGAGACTGTCTGCGCATCCTTGCCACTGCGTCTGTTACGACCCTGGCGGTCATTCCGGGGACGGTTGCCGCGATCGCGCAGGTGCATGGCGTAGCCTTCGATGGCCTGGCGCACGCCGTCCAGATACGGCAGGCACTGCTCCACGGTCTTGCCGGCGAACACCAGGGTGAATTCCTCGCCGCCATAGCGGTACGCCTTGCCGCCGCCACCGGTACGACGCAGCTGGCTGGCGACCATGCGCAGCACCTGGTCACCGACGTCGTGGCCGTGGCTGTCGTTGAATTTCTTGAAGTGGTCCACGTCGATCATCGCCAGCACGTACTGCTGGCCCAGGCGCTGGAAACGCTCGTTCAGCGCGCGGCGCCCCGGCAGGCCGGTGAGCTCGTCGCGGAAGGCCATCTGGTAGGCCTCGTGGGCGACGGCGCCAGCCAGGGTGAGCATGACCAGGCTGGTCATCACGGTCAGCGCGTGGGGCAGGATGAACACCTTGGGCAACATCCACAGCAACCCGAGCAGGCCAACCAGTTGCGCGGCATGCAGCGGCCGCGGCTGGCGCACGTAGGCAGAGACCAGGGCGACGAAGGCCATCAGGAAGCCGAAGTAGGACAACTGCGCCAGGTTCATCCAGTCGCCGTGCAGGGAAGGCCAGTAGGTGTCGCTGAGCAGCTCCGCCAGCCCCTGCGGGAAGCGCCTGGCCAGGGCGGTGGCCACGCCGGCCACGGCGACCAGCGCGGCGCTGCGGGCCAGCAGGTCCTGCAGCAGGTGCATGCGTTCCTGCCAGATGCCGTACATCCCATACAGCAGCGGCAGCAGCACGCAGCACAGGTGGAAGACCAACGCGGCCTCGGGCATCACCACGCGGTGGGCCTGGAAGTAGTCGGCCTGGGTATCGAGCAGGAAGTACGCGATGTACACGCAGGTCAGCATGAACAGCTGGCGCTGGCGGTTGTAAACCAGGCATAGCGCGCCACCGAGCAGCAGCAACAGGGTCGGCAGGACGTTGAACAGCGAGGTGAAGAAGTCGGACAGTTCGGCCAGGGAGCCGGCGGCGATGCCGGCCGGGATCAGCAGCAGGGGCGTGAGGAAGTGGCTGAGCCGGTAGGGGGCCGTGGGTCGCACAAGGGGTTCCGCAGGGTGGATACCGGGCTCACGGTCAGGCGGCCGGCAAGTGGCGTAATGATGGCATTTTCTGCGGCGATTTGTGTGGCTTCGGATACGAAAAAGCCCGCCTGGCGGCGGGCTTTTTCCTGTTCAGCAGACGGACGGCAAGCAGCCGTCCGCAAGCACTGATCAGTAACCGAGGGCGAAATCTTCCTCGGCCAGGTCCATCAGGTTGCCGGCACCGGACAGCATGGTGGCGACGTGCGCGCGGGTGCGCGGCAGGATGCGCTGGAAGTAGAAGCGCGCGGTCTTCAGCTTGGCCTGGTAGAAGGCCTCTTCGCTGGTACCGGCGGCCAGCTTCTCGGCAGCCAGGCGCGCCATGTCGGCCCAGAAGTAGGCCAGGCAGGCGTAGCCGGAGAACATCAGGTAGTCGACCGATGCAGCGCCGACTTCCTCGCGGTCCTTCATGGCAGCCATGCCGACCTTCATGGTCAGGTCGCCCCACTCCTTGTTCAGCGCGGCCAGCGGTGCGACGAATTCCTTGACGGCTTCGTTGCCTTCGTTGGCCTGGCAGAACTTGTGCACGATCTTGGTGAAGCCCTTGAGCGCTTCGCCCTGGGTCATGAGGATCTTGCGGCCCAGCAGGTCCAGCGCCTGAACGCCGGTGGTGCCTTCGTACAGCATGGAGATGCGGCTGTCGCGGACGTTCTGTTCCATGCCGTGCTCGGCGATGAAGCCGTGGCCGCCATAGATCTGCACGCCGTGGTTGGCGGCTTCGAAGCCCACTTCGGTCATGAACGCCTTGGCGATCGGGGTGAGGAAGGCCAACATCGAGTCAGCGGCTTTCTTCTCTTCTTCGTCCTGGCTGCGCTGGACGATGTCGACCTGCTTGGCAGCGAAGTACAGCATGGCGCGGTTGCCTTCGGCGAAAGCCTTGGCGGTCAGCAGCATGCGACGTACGTCCGGGTGCACGATGATCGGGTCAGCGGCTTTTTCCGGCGCTTTCGGGCCGGTAAGCGAACGCATCTGCAGACGCTCGCGAGCGTAGGCGATGCCACCCTGGAAACCGATTTCGGCGTGGGCCAGGCCTTGCAGCGCGGTACCCAGGCGAGCGGTGTTCATGAAGGTGAACATGCAGTTCAGGCCCTTGTTCGGCGGGCCGATCAGGAAGCCGGTGGCGGCGTCGAAGTTCATCACGCAGGTGGCGTTGCCGTGGATGCCCATCTTGTGCTCGATGGAGCCACAGGAAACGGCGTTGCGCTCGCCCACATTGCCTTCGGCGTTGGGCAGGAACTTCGGCACGATGAACAGCGAGATGCCCTTGGTGCCCTGCGGGGCGTCGGGCAGGCGGGCCAGCACGATGTGGACGATGTTGTCGGCCATGTCGTGTTCGCCAGCGGAGATGAAGATCTTGGTGCCGGTGATCTTGTAGGTGCCGTCAGCCTGGGGCTCGGCCTTGGTGCGCAGCATGCCCAGGTCGGTGCCGCAATGCGGCTCGGTCAGGCACATGGTGCCGGTCCACTCGCCGGAAACCAGCTTGGTCAGGTAGGCGTGCTGCTGCTCCGGGGTACCGTGGGCGTGCAGGGTGTTCATGGCGCCGTGGGACAGGCCCGGGTACATGCCCCAGGACCAGTTGGCCTGACCGACCATTTCGCTGATGGCCAGACCCAGGGATTCGGGCAGACCCTGACCGCCGTGCTCGACGTCATGGGCCAGGCTCGGCCAGCCGCCTTCGACGAACTGCTGGTAGGCCTCTTTGAAGCCGGTCGGCGTCTTGACGCCTTCCGGGCTCCATTTGCAGCCTTCCAGGTCGCCAGTGCGGTTCAGCGGAGCGATTACCTGTTCGCAGAACTTCGCACCCTCTTCGAGGATGGCATTCACCATGTCCGGGGTGGCGTCTTCGGCACCCGGCAGGTTCTGGTAGTGCGCTTCGTAGCCCAGCAGCTCGTCGCGAACGAAACGGATATCACGCAAGGGGGCCTTGTAATCAGGCATAGCGGTAAACCTCTACGAAGGGTTCTGGTTAATGGGCGACCGGTTGCTGCGGTCGCAGTGCGGGAGCATTCCCGGCCGCCCAGTCGGTGCGCGCACGCATCCGGACAGTCAAACAGGCGTTTGAAACATACGTTTACGCCATACCCTTGTCAAGCGCGCAAACCGACCGTGCGGTCACGCTTGCCGGGCTGCCTGCGGGGTGTCATCGCGCAGCGCTCATGAAGCTAATTAAAGCCCATGGCAGAGCGGCCGGCGTGTCACAAGGACAGCCGGCCGCTCGGAATGATTCAGGGGGAGAAACGGACGCCGTCAGGCGCGGATATCGATGAGGGTGCCGAGCGTTTCGTCGGCGGCCTGGATGACCTTGGCGTTGGCCTTCACCTCGTGCTCGCCGCGGCGCAGGCCGACCAGGCGGTCGTTGAGCACTTCGCTGGGCGCGGTGCCCGCAGTCGCGATGTCGGTGCTGGCGCGGTCGACGCGGCGCTGGCCGTTCTGCACGCCGTAGAGGCCCGCAGAGAAAGCATTACCGGAGATTTCCATCGACACGCCTCCACAGCAAAAAGCAGCAAGTGGCCAGTATTCAAGCAGACGAAGCCTGCCAGGCCAAGGGTCGGTTACAAATCCAGGATGCCCAGGTCCAGATGCGCCGCCACCGCCGTCGGAGTCGCGTGGGCCAGGCGCGGCACGCGTCCCAGGCAGGGTGCGGGCAGGCGTTCGGCGAGAGTGGCGAGGTTTTCTTCCAGACGGGAGGTCGCCGGGTCGACGATGTTCGCTACCCAGCCTGCAAGCTGCAGGCCGTCACGCTGGATCGCCTCGGCGCTGAGCACCGCATGGTTGATGCAGCCCAGGCGCACGCCGACGACCAGAATCACCGGCAGCTGCAGGGCGACGGCCAGATCGGAGAGGTTCTCCTCTCCTGCCAGCGGTACGCGCCAACCACCGGCGCCTTCTACCAGGGTGAAATCGGCACCCAGCTCGAGGATCGACTGCACCGGGCCTTTCAGCGCTTCCACCGTCAGCTTGACGCCCTGCTCGCGGGCGGCGAGATGCGGGGCGATGGCGGGTTCGAAGGCGAAGGGGTTCACCTGTTCATAGGCCAACGGCACGCTGCATTCGCCCAGCAGCGCCAGCGCGTCGGAATTGCGCAGGCCCTCAGGGCTGCGCTCGCAGCCAGAAGCCACCGGCTTGGCGGCGGCGGTAGACAGCCCGGCCAGCCGCGCTGCGTGGAGCAGGCCGGCGGCGATGGTGGTCTTGCCGATCTCGGTATCGGTGCCGGTGACGAAGTAGGCGTGGGACATGGCTTTGTTGATTGCTCCTACGTGGACAGCTGTGCTCGGGCTTTCCCTCTCCCCCGCCCTCTCCCTGAAGGGAGAGGGAGCTTTACGTGCCGGCTGAAACCATGGCCTCATCCTGCTCCGAACGGTCCCATCTCCCTTCCGGGAGAGGGTTAGGGAGAGGGCAGCTCCCGCAACAGAATTTACGTTTACAGGGAAAAAGGTTTGCGCAGGACGGCGTACACCACCCGGTAGGTCGCCGGCAGCCCCTCGGGCTGGCGGAAGCGCTCGTAAGCGGCGATCAGCGCACGCACCCGCTCGCGCCCGGTGAGGCCGTCGGGCCGGCCGGGGTTGAGGTTGTGCGCGCCGAGCGCCTTGAGTTCATGGGTCAGGCTGCGCAGGTCAGGGAAATGCAGGACACGGTCCTCGGTGCGCAACTCCAGGACCTCCAGGCCGCTCGCGGCGCAGTGCTGCTGGTACTGCTCGAAGGCGCGGAAGCGATTCACGTGGACGAAACCGTCCACCGTTTCCCAGCTCTGCCGCAGCTCACCCAGGGTGCCGATGCACAGGCTGCTGAAGGCAGCCCCGCCACCGGGGCGCAGCACGCGGCGCGCTTCACTTAGAACTGCAGGCAGGTCAGCACACCATTGGATGGCGAGACTGGAAAACAGCAGGTCCGCCGCCTCGTCGCGCAGCGGCAAGCGCTCCGCATCGCCGCCGATGAAATGCTGCGCGCCGCCCAGATCGCGGGCGTGGCGCAGCATGCCTTCGGCGATATCGACGGACAGCCCCTGCGCCTGCGGATAACGCGCCGCCAGGGCACGGGTGAAATAACCGGTGCCGCTGCCCAGATCGATCCAGAGCTGCGGGGCAGCGTGCGCCGGCAGGAGCTCGAGCAAATGGCTGCCCACAGCACGCTGCAGGTCGGCCACCGCGTCGTAGGTCGACGCGGCGCGGGAGAAGGAAGCGGCTACCTGGCGTTTGTCGGGCAGCGCGCGGGTACTGCAATCAGGCATCGTCGCCCTCGTGGATGAACCTCAGGATGGCGCTGGCCACTTCTTCCGGCTGCTCCAGCGGCAGACCGTGGCTGGCGCCGGGCAATACGTTGACCTCGACGTCCGGCAGCCAGTCGAGCAATGCCTCGGCGGCACTGGCCGGGACCAGTGCATCGTTCGCGGCAAACAGGTGCAGTTGCGGGCCGGGGTAGCGGCCGAGGGCCGCGCGGGTATCGAGCTGCCCCAGCAGTTGCAGGCCGGCGGTCAGGCCTTCGACATTCATTTGCGGCAACGCCACCTGCAGTTGACGTGCGAGGGTACGGGCATCGCGGGCGCCCTGGCTGACCAGCATCGTGAAACGCTTGCGCACCAGGTGCGGCTCCAGCAGGAAGGCCTCGAAGAAGTCCTCGAACACTTCGCTGGCCATGGCGTCCGGCCAGTCCTCGCGACGGCGGAAGCAGACATTGCTGGCGACGGTCACCAGCCCGCGGCAGGACTCGCTGCGGCGCGCCGCCAGCTCGGCGCCGAGCATGCCGCCCAGCGACCAGCCGGCGATCCAGGCGTCGTGGGCGACGTTGTCGTCCAGTTCATCGAGCCAGGCGTTCGGATCGGCATCCGCCGGCAGCGGCTCGATCTGCACGTTCAGGTGCGGCGCCTGCTCCAGCAGCGCATCGCGCAGCGGTTCCAGCGGCGCGCTGCCCAGGCCCCAGCCCGGCAGCAGGATCAGTTGGTCACGCATCATCGCCCTCCTCGGCATCGATCTCTGCCAGAAGGCTAGACGACACGCGCTGCCAGCTTTCGGCGAGCGCCACCAGTAGGCGGTCGACCTGCGACTCGGTGTGCGAGGCGGACAGGGTCACGCGCAGGCGCGCAGTGCCGGCCGGCACGGTGGGCGGGCGAATCGCGCCGACCAGGATGCCGCGCTGGCGCAGCTCGGCGGACAGCGCCATGGCCTGGGCGCTGCCGCCGATGAGGATCGGCTGGATCGGCGTCGGGCTGTCCATCAGGCGCAGGCCGATAGCCTCGGCGCCAGTGCGGAAGCGCGCGATCAGCGCATCCAGATGCTCGCGTCGCCAGCTCTCGGCGCGTAGCAGCTCCAGGCTTTTCAGCGTGGCGCAGGCCACGGCGGGCGGCTGGCTGGTGGTGTAGATGTAGGGGCGGGCGAACTGGATCAGCGTCTCGATCAGCTCCTCGCTGCCGGCGACGAAGGCGCCAGCGGTACCGAAGGCCTTGCCGAGGGTGCCGACCAGCACGGGCACGTCTGCCATGCCCAGCCCGAAGTGCTCGACGATGCCGCCGCCAGTGGCGCCCAGCGGGCCGAAACCGTGGGCGTCGTCGACCATCACCCAGGCGCCCTTCTCCCTGGCCGTGGCGCAGAGCGCCGGCAGGTCGGCCAGGTCGCCGTCCATGCTGAACACGCCGTCGGTCACCACCAGGGTGTTGCCTTCGGCCTTGTCCAGGCGGGAAGCGAGGCTGGCGGCATCGTTGTGCAGATAGCGCGAGAAGCGCGCACCGGAAAGCAGCCCGGCGTCGAGCAGCGAGGCGTGGTTGAGGCGATCCTCCAGCACGCTGTCGCCCTTGCCGACGAGGGCGGTGACGGTGCCGAGGTTGGCCATGTAGCCGGTGGAGAACAGCAGCGCGCGAGGGCGACCGGTGAACTCGGCGAGCGCCAGCTCCAGCTCGTGGTGCGGGCCGCAGTGGCCGTTGACCAGGTGCGAGGCACCACCGCCGACGCCCCAGCGTTCAGCGCCGGCGCGCATCGCGGCGATCACCTCGGGGTGATTGGCCAGACCCAGGTAATCGTTGGAACAGAAGGCCAGCATCGGCTGGCCGTCGATGACCACCTCCGGCCCCTGCGGCGATTGCAGCAGCGGACGGCGGCGGTAGAGGTCCTCCGCCTGGCGCTGGGCCAGGCGGGCGGCGAGATCGAAAGGCATACGTGGAGCTCCAAGCGTTAAGCCACAAGCTGCAAGTAAAAGCCAGAAGCAAGCTCCGGGCTTGCAGCTTGAAGCTTACGGCTTGTGGCTGCTGTCTTCAGACAGCCGAATAGAACAGCTGGGAGTCGCGTTGTTCCACCAGCGCCTGCTCGATGGCGGCCTGGTGCACTTCGTCGGCATGCTCCTCGCGTTCCTCAGGCTTGATCCCTAAGCGCGCGAACAGCTGCATATCCTTGTCGGCCTGCGGGTTGCTGGTGGTCAGCAGCTTCTCGCCGTAGAAGATCGAGTTGGCGCCGGCCATGAAGGCCAGGGCCTGCATCTGCTCGTTCATCTGCTCGCGGCCGGCGGACAGGCGCACGTGGGATTTCGGCATCATGATCCGGGCGACCGCCAGGGTGCGGATGAAGTCGAACGGGTCGACGTCCTTCTCCTCGGCCAGCGGAGTGCCCTTGACCTTCACCAGCATGTTGATCGGCACCGATTCCGGGTGCTCGGGCAGGTTGGCCAGCTGGATCAGCAGGCCGGCGCGGTCGTCCACCGACTCGCCCATGCCGAGGATGCCGCCGGAGCAGATCTTCATCCCCGCTTCACGCACGTAGGCCAGGGTCTGCAGGCGCTCGCTGTAGGTGCGGGTGGTGATGATGTTGCCGTAGAACTCCGGCGAGGTATCCAGGTTGTGGTTGTAGTAGTCCAGGCCCGCTTCGGCCAGCGACTGGGTCTGCTCCTGGGTCAGCTTGCCCAGGGTCATGCAGGTTTCCAGGCCGAGCTTCTTCACGCCCTTCACCATTTCCAGCACGTAGGGCATGTCCTTGGCCGACGGATGCTTCCAGGCGGCGCCCATGCAGAAGCGCGTCGAGCCGATGGCCTTGGCTTCGGCCGCGGCCTGCAGCACCTTCTGCACTTCCATCAGCTTTTCCTTGTCCAGCCCGGTGTTGTAGTGGCCGGACTGCGGGCAATACTTGCAGTCTTCCGGGCAGGCGCCGGTCTTGATCGAGAGCAGGGTGGAAACCTGCACGCGGTTCGGGTCGAAATGCGCGCGGTGCATGCTCTGCGCCTGGAACAGCAGGTCGTTGAAGGGCTGTTCGAACAGGCCGCGGACTTCGGCAAGGGTCCAGTCGTGGCGGGTTACTTGGGCTGCGGTGGCACTCATCGGCAAAGTCCTTCGACGCTTGGGGGCGCCTCTTGTCTAAGGTGCCCCGGCGGCGCGCCACCGGGGAAATCAGGCTCAAGGCATCATATGTGCAGCTGTGACGCTGTCAACCACTCTCGCGACACAGGTCGACAAGTGATCACTTATTGATCATGCGACTGACTCAAATCTACCGCTTCGGCTGAACCGAGCAGGCCAGAGGCCACTCCAAGCCTCAGAACATTCAGGAGTCATGACCCAGATGGGAACAGAAGGATTCTTCGACAGCCTCGGCCAGATGGCCGGCAAGGCCATCCGCTTCATCGTCGATCTGCTGTCCGGCGTGCTCGGCGGCCTGTGGCGCGCCATGGACGACTTCTTCCATGGCCTGGCCCGGGCTGTGGGAATCGACGTCTCGATCTTCAGCTTCGTCCTGCTCTTCATCGGCCTGCTGCTGCTCTACAGTGGCATCCGCGCCTTCCTGCGGCGCTCGATTCTTGGCGGGCTGATCTGGACGGTGCTGGGCCTGGTGGTGTTGAGCTGGCTGATTCACTGAGCCACGCGCCCCGAACAGCCCCGCCCATGTGAACTGACCCCCAGATGTTGGACACCAACTCTGAGGGGTCCACATGGCAAGGCATGATGGGAAGTTCAAGCTAGAGGTGGCGCGCCACTATGT
>NZ_JACHLI010000060.1 GCF_014204515.1 Pseudomonas nitroreducens
CGCCTTGAACTACCGATCCCCAAGGGAATTTCGGCGGCGCAAACAGGCAGCAAAATTAGCGTGAGTCCCTGTACTCAGATGCGGGGAGCAGACCAATTGACCACCTCGCTTTCGATCCAGCCAACACTTCGCCCCGTGAGGGGCACAGGCCGCGGAAACTCACCTGAGCCGACCAGCTTGTAAATCGTAGATATAGCAAGCCCCGTCGACAGAACAACCGCATTCAACCGCAACACTCTCATGACAAGTCATACTCCAACTGATTAACTTCAGCGCTGATTGGACTGGCCTTGCCGTAAACAGACACAAATCAACTAACGACCACAAGAGCTTCAGCAAAGGACATGCGCGAAACCAAGATCCCGTTCGGAGAACGTGACGGTACCCTCTTTCGCGCCCACGAGGTCGAAAACGGGCTGAGTTGTGGGTGCGTCTGCCCTGGGTGTCAGCAACCATTGAATGCAGCCAACAATGGCGAGAAGGTCATTCCACACTTCCGCCATGCGAAATCGAACGACTGCTTTGATGGCTTCCGCGAAGGCGTTAGACGTGCTGCGGTCGCGCTCATCGCTCAGCACAAACAGCTCATGCTCCCAGCGCTGATAGAAACAGTCAGATTGACCACACGCGGTGGCCGGCTGCTGGAGGAAAAGGTCGAGCTGCAACCAGTGGTGATCCATGCAGATAACGTTGAGCGGTTTGTTGACCTGGGCGGTTTGAGAGGTCATGCCGTCCTGCACCAATCCGATAGGCAGCTGATCGTCCGGATCAAGCTTTCAACGCGGATGGAGCATGAACGCTATCGCCAGCTCGAAGCGCTAGAGCATTCCAGCATGGAAATTGATCTCCATCACCTACCACTGGAGCAGATCAATGATCCGGCCAAATTCGAGCACGCGGTTTTGCATGACTCGGTAAACCGACTTTGGATCCGATCAATTCGCGGCGAAAAGCTCGCAGCAAAAGCCCTGCAAAAGCTTCAGTCACTGGCAGCCGAAATAAACGCTCAGTGGCAACTAGAACAGGCAGAGCGTGAGGCTGCTGAGCAAGCCCGGCAGATTGAGCTCGCCAATGAGAAAGCCGAACTGCAGCGCGCACTAGAAGCCCATAGAGCCAAGCAGCTTCAGATGGCGGCCAAACAATCAGCCTCAGAGCAAGACAACACGACAGAGGACAGAGCCGAGTTGATAGCAGGAACCATGCTGAAGGCCTTACAGGCATGGGGAGGACGAGCCGTTGAGTGCACTGCCTGCTACTTGCTCAGCCCACCTGATTCAAGATTCTGCCTTTACTGCGATGCCTCTACCAGCAAGGTAAACCCTGTAACGTTATCACCGGACATACCCTCCACAATTAATTTGCGCATGCGGTGTTCTGCAAAGCCAAATACGTCACTGAGAAACGCTCCCATTCTCATTGCCCGACCATATTTCGACGAGGCTGAAGAACACTAATTCTTATAGACATGGAAGCTGCACACGCACAGCGTCAGGAAAACACCGCAAAATATAAAGCAACGAACATCCCAAGAATACCAAAGGAAAGGTTTAATCAACTTTCTTTTTCGAGGTTCTCCCCCTGCCTGGAGCCTTTTTAGACTTAGCTGCCGAAGCTTTCTTCTTGGCCAATTTTTCTGCAGCTTTCTTGGCGACATCTGCAAGATAAACTGCAGACTCAGGAATATGCATTAATTTTACCTGAAAGCCATAAGAGGAAATTGTCTTCCCATAATTCTGCAAAGTGACCTTACTAAAGAAAGGAATATCTAAATTCTCTGATGCAGGACCGTCAACGATGGCGTATACAACATCATTACCACGTGCCTCAAATGGATTCGGGACAGGATTAATGCTCTGCGCTATTAATTGTGAATTTACATCCTGAATAAAACCATCCTCCCTGACCATAAGAGTCGACGCAACAAAACCTTGAGCAAAAAGATGACTCAACGTGGACGATCCTCGCCCGCGCTTAACATGAATAAATTCGCCTCTCTCATTACCAATTTTAGGCTTATATATATCGCAAACCTCAATTTTGTCGTAGCTGCCACCAAACCTTATAAGTTTTCTGTCCAGCATCGCTAAAGCACCGCCTGCCCGAGCGCATACATCTTCATTATAGGAGCCTTCGCCATCATGTTGATATTCAACAAATGGGGCTTCAAATTTCTTTCTTGGAAGACTCGAAAAATACCCCTCAACAGCTGTTTGAAAAGAGCTCTCTACCTTAAACCAACTACCAACATTCAAAATAAATAAGCCTAACTTATTTCTCACCTCAGCATACAAGCACCGGAAGGCACTAAAAGACCTTAAGGGAGAACCATCAGATAGAACTAAAAAAATATCTCGTCGCTTAAGTGTTTCAAGCGTGGCATCGCTACGAAGGGTTGATAGAAATCTATCTAGATCAAGAACTGGATCAATTTCATCATCCTGAGCATTGTTGCTATAGGCAAAGCCGGTAATCCCAGACCAGTCGATTATGTCTGGAATTGCAAGCCACATATTTTTCCTTTCCGTAGAATTTAGTGCCTCCCAAAGCTGGTTTTCGAGTGTAGAAATAAGATCTTTATCCTTGACAGGCAGCAGATTCTCAACCCAAGAGAACTCGCTAGGATGCCCATCTTCATCTCGATCCAAATAGTCTTTTGAAGCCGATCGCTCCAGGGCAAGTTTAAGAAAACCACCTAGGCCAGAAAGCTCCATTGGAATGGAGGCTTTAAAAGAGTCAATTCCCGCTATGACGCTACCAAAAATCTCTAGATAATCACTTTTAGTGTGCCCAACCAACCCTCTGAGCAGGTCTTGCTCAGCATTGATCATATAGTCGGATACGGCTGCAGCTTTAACTGTCTGGGTACGACTTATTCTTGGAGATGCATCAAATGTCTGGCGATCAATTGACGCTATTTTATCAGGCAAAACACTATTGAGAACTACCCGAATGCCGAAACGGTCTTCGATAAGTCTAGGCTCAATCAAGTGCCTACCATATCCAAATGCAATAGCAAATTGTCGACCAGACTGCTGCACAACCAAAATAGCAGAGATACTCTTGTTCTTCCATCTGGAAGTATTTACATCATCAGCAAGCCCTGACTGAACAAAGCTCAACCACTCAGGCGAGGTTTCCACCAGTGGCTTACGCACAAATAGAGTACCGCTTATACCATCTGGACCGAGAGGAAACTTATCCGTTCCTATTTGCCTTGGCTTTCCACCCGATCCAATGGGACTGGCGATGAAGTCTTTTGGAGTCCAAGACTGAACACCAGCAGGGGGTTCTTTAAGCAAATAAACATTCAGAGTAATTCTTTTTGGACTTTTATTATTTGCCATTACCACTCCTAAGCACCAAAAAATCCATCAACCATGATTACTGAGAAAACCTGATTTACCCCCCCTGACGCTACCATTCAATAGCAAACTCAGCAGCAGTTTGCCTCAAAATGCCCGCACCAAAAAATTAGAAAAGCCAACGCATTTACTTTCAAGAATTAACTCAAAATAATAAAAAACACGTCAACTTGCATTCCAAATTAAAGCCGCGACCTCAAAGAGTAGCTTTTGCCGTTCTTCAAGCTCACTGGGACCAAACTCATCAAGCGCCCTAAATCCGAGTCCAGATTGCTTAGTAAAATCGCGAAAGTCCAATTTACTGTGGTAAGAGTCACTGCGCAGCGTCTCATTCCAATAAAGCGTATTGGCATACGACTTCAGCTTGTCCGCATATAGCTCATTACCGCTCGAAATATTATCCTTCCCCTTCATCAACAACACACCGCCAAGCCGATTGCGCTCGACCTCAAAGCGCTCTTCATCACCATCGAAAGCATCAAGACTTTCTGCATTGCGTGACAATATATGTTCGATATGAAATCCAGTCTTGGCGCCTCTGAGGGTGACAAGATTCTGCAAGGGATGCTTCATTTTTAGCTTCATACCTTCGGCGAGAAATTGCTCTACCCTACCAAAGAAAAATCGAGTGAAGCGAGTATTCAAGCGATCAATAGTCATATTGCGGAATAAGCTATAACTAAAGACGGATGAGACGGCAATCGCACGCTTCCTGGTAATTTCCTGCAAAAGATGCTTCTCGAACACCAGTGGGATCTGAGCCACTGGCTTTTCGCGGATCTCGGCGCTAATCTCAAATAATTTAACAGCAAACTCATTACTGTCGTAAGCGCCCTGCAGCTGCTGAAGCGAGAACATTCGATCAAGTTGTTCTGCTACCACACGAATCTTGGCGACTTCCTCCGGATCATTCACGGTGCAGGCCGACAAAATAAGCAGATGCTGACTATCCAGCTCGTTCAGGCTGTTGAAGAAGACCGCTGGGTACTGTTCATTCTCGTGCTGGCTGGCATGCAGCAGTCGTACATACAGCTTCGTGTAGTACGAAAAATCCTCCTTGAGAAATGCTTTGACCTTGGAGGAATCATGCTCAAGCTGGAGAAGCTGATTGATATCACTCTTGAACATTTCTCTGTGGTAGTCGCCATCAAAGCGCTGTCCAGCCTTTCGGCTATCGGAGAACTTGCTCTTCAACCAGTAACGGAAAAAACTATCGATTTCATCTTCTCGATAGGCGTTCACCGCCCTCACGTTCGTATCCCAGAGCTCGTTATAGTTACCAGAGTCAAGTTCAAGCTTGTCGATCTGCCCCAGGAGCTTTCCTTTCAATATCTCGTAAGGCTTGAGTCGTACACCACGGTCATTGATGACCTCGAACACCATCGGTACATGGGTAGAATCGACGGACAGATTGATGAGCACCAGGCGGTAAAGGAAGTAGTGAACGAAGGTCTCGAACTTGTGCTTGCTGTTCAAACGGGTAGATAGCTCCGCCGCGATTACCGAGAAGTTCCTCAGCATGTTGGCAGCCGTCAAGCCTGTGGATCTATCTACAGCCTCGGGAGCGACACCATCCATCAGGGCCTTGAGAACATGGATATGACGGACGTGGTTCATCCAAAACTCGTATTCCACCCCCGAATAGCCGGCGATTTTGCGCTCCAACCAACCAGAGGTCTTCGACTCGAAGACCTTGGCCATCCGGAACAGCTGAACCAGAAAAAGCGTCAGGGTTGTCAGGCGCTGCTGGCCGTCAACTACAAACACCTTGCCCTGTACGGTGTTGGTGACATAGGTGTTGAGGTAGTACCAGGGATACCGGGCGTTGATACTCTCCGAGTTCGGTTCCAGAGCCGAGTGCTTGGAATAGGCTTCATCGAACTGGTAGAAGACATCGTCAATCAGACGCCGTACGGGCTCCTCCGTCCACTTGTAGTCCCGCTGATAGAAATCGATGTAGTAAACCGTCGATGCAAAGGTGCGATCCAGGTTCTGCTTGTCCGGCTGAATATCCATATCAAAAACGACTCGAAGAATTGATCCTGACTGCGGAGCTGGCTACTTGACCAACTCCATCAGCTTCCCATACCCATCCACCACGTCGTACCTAACCTGCTCCGATGTAATCTTGGCGAAGAATTTCCGCGCACAGGCGATCTTCGAGGCCTCGATGGCACGCAGATCCAGGCTGGACATGGACCCTTTGGTTTCAGCAATGAAGTAGATGTGCTTCACCTTGCCCTCGTTGAAGGCAATGGCCCAGTCCGGGTTGTAGTTACCAACTGGGGTGGGGATGAAGAAGCTCTTCGGCAGTTTGGCGTAAACAACTACCTCAGTGCTGGCATCCAGCTGCTCGACGAACTTGCGCTCGTTGGTCGAGTCGGTGAACACGTAGTCGTAGATGTGGCGCTTGGCCTCGAAAGCGTTGCTAAAGTCGTCTTTCGGCTTTTCGGCGGTGAAGATGTCCGAGCTATGGGTCTCGGCCACCGGGTCGTAGGCAATATGCTCGACGATAGCCGTGGCCTTCTGCTCGTTGATCAGCGTGGCAGCCCTGGCGATGAAGTCTTCCGGGTTGGTCTTGTACTGGCTGAAAACGGCAGCATTCAGACCCTGCAGAACGCGCGCGATGGTGCGGCGCGTCAGCTGGGTGGCCTCGGCCAGGTTACCGAGCAGGTCGTATTTCACCGCCGAATGCACCGAGTTTGTGTAAGTCTCGGTGGCCGTCTGCGCCAGCTTGAACGCCTCGCCCCGTTTCAATTCGTCGAAACTGGCATGCTCTTTCTGCGTGCCGCGCTCGATGATGTACTGCATGGGCTTTACCCGCAGTCCCTCATCCTTGTCGTTGAGTGCGGCAATGCACTTTTCGACCAGCTCGTCGGCCTCGAAGTTGACGGTGTACGCGGCCTTGCGATTGATCTTACTCCACAGTGCCTGGAACTCCTGGCGCTCGAAGTTGGCGTTGAGCGGATTGACCTTGGTCTTGCGGCCGTCGCCAATATGCGGCAGCTGCGCCTCGCTGAACACACTGTCGATCAGCTGAAACACCTGCTGGGTATAGGGCTTCAGCTCATCAGGCAGCTCGGCCAGCTGCTCATCCTTCTTCGCGGCGTGGTAGGCAAGCGTGATCTGATCGTTGTCGTCGGTATAATCGTTCTTCAGCAGATATTTGTAGATCTGCTTGGCCATTTGCGGCGTGACTTCCACGTCGCCGCTCAGGGTCTGCAGAACCTTGCCGGTGAAGTATTTCTCGTTGGCTTCGCGCGGCCTGGCCGATAGCGAGTCACTGATGTCCTTCTGCAATGCACCGACGAACTCCCTGTAGCTCTCGCTGGCCACCACGGTCAGTTCATTGATGTCGTGAACGGTCGCCGGGTAGTCCATTCGGTCGCCGTCCTGGTTGACCGACAGGCGCAGCCCGCGCCCGACTTCCTGGCGGCGGGAAATGGTGTTGTCGCTGTGCTTGAGCGTACAGATGACGAAGACGTTGGGGTTATCCCAACCTTCGCGCAGGGCCGAGTGGGAGAAAATAAAGCGCACCGGCTCGTCGAAGGACAGCAAACGCTCCTTGTCCTTGAGAATCAGGTCGTAGGCATCCACGTCGTCGGTTTCGGTCGACTTTTTGCTGGTGGAAGGGTCTACCAGGCGCTTGCTTTTCTTGTCGATGGAGAAATAGCCGTTGTGGGTCTGGCTAACCAGAATTCCTTTCAGATAACGGTTGTACGGCGTGTCCTCCAGGCTCAGCACCTCGTTGAGGTAAGCGTTGTACTCCTCCTCGAAGACCTTCGCATACTCGCCCGGCTGCTCTCCGTTTTCATCGTACTGACGGTACTTCGCAACCTCATCGATGAAGAACAACGTCAGCACCTTAATGCCCTTGCTGAACAGCATCATCTCTTTCTCGAAGTGCGCCTTGACCGCCTCGCGGATCTGGATGCGGCGCATGGCTGGCTCGTCCAGATTGCCCACTGCCTCACCAGAGACCAGCTCCACGCCATTGGTGAAGCTCAGAGTGTCGATCCGCGCATCGATCTCGGCGACCACATAGCCCTTATACTGATCCAGACCACCGGACAGGTCGTACAGGTTGTCATTGCGGCCGAGCTTACGCATGACACGTTTGATGCCACTGTTCTGCTTGATCTCTATCTCCGCTCGCGCCACCGGGGCCTTGTTGGTGGAGGTATCGATGCCCTGCAGGAACAAATAGGCATTGGTGCCGGGCAAGTTTTTCACCGTGATGCCGCGCACGTTGATCTTCTTCACCAGTTTCTGGTTGTAGGCGTCCAGCGCATCCAGACGGTGGATCTTGTTGTACTCAGTCTTGTGGGTCGCCGAGTAGCGCACGATAAACAGCGGGTTGAATTCGCTGAACGATTCTAGGGTCTTGGCCCCCTCCATCTTCTGCGGCTCATCGAGGAATAGAATCGGGCGGTTGGCCCTGATCACGTCGATGGGGCGGCGTGACTGGAAATCGTCCAGCTCCTCGTAAATCCGTCGCTGATCCGCACCACGTGCGGCGAAGGCCTGGACGTTGATCACCATGACGTTGATGCCAGCGTCCGAGGAAAAACTCTCCAGGTTGTGCAGTTGCTTGGAGTTGTAGATGAAGAAGCGCGCCTTCTTGCCGTAACGCTCCAGGAAGTGCTCGGCGGTGATCTGCAGCGACTTGTAGACCCCCTCGCGGATGGCGATGCTCGGCACCACAACTATGAACTTGCTCCAGCCGTAGCGCTTGTTCAGCTCGAACATGCTGCGGATATAGCAGTAGGTCTTCCCGGTACCGGTCTCCATCTCGATATCGAGGTTGATCGGGCAAGCGGTTTTCTTGTCGTTCACTAACGCAGCCGACTGCGGCAGGTTCTGCCGACGTTGCACCGCCTGCAGGTTGGTTAGCAGTTGATCTTGCGTCAGGGCTAGCTCCGCATTGCGGAAGCCAGCATCTACAGCCGCGATGGCCGGCTGCTGCTCCATACCTGCCAGGGAGCCCTGCTGCGGCGCAAACGGCGCGGTGCCGACGCCGGGGTCAATGCGATAGCTTACGCCCGACGACTTAGGCTGGCCGGCAAAGCAGTCGGCAAGGGACTCCACCGCATGGAGCTGATAGGCCTGCTCCTTGAATTTCAGCTTCATTGCAGGCCCCTTATAGCGTCTTGATTTCAGTCATCGGCGACAGCAGCTTGAATAGCTGCTCGACGTTGATCTTCACGCTGTCGCTGGCAAAGCCGTTGTCGCGGAATACCACGCGCAGCGGTTTATGTTCAGCAATCTGTTTGACGAAGGCCTCGTCGATGCCCTTGTCAAAACAGGCAACCAGGGCGTTGCCGTCGACAAAGAACACCTGCTTGCCGGCAATGGTCTCCTGGCTGATCGGCAACGCCAGATCCACGCCCCAGTCCAGCAGCACCTGGAACAGCAAGTCTTCGGGAGTGCGATCTTCGCGGATATTGTCGACTAGGCCGGAAAGCAGATCCTGGCTGACGGCATCAGGGGTGTAATAGACCTCCTTCATGTTTGATGTATCAACTTTCAGCACTCGGAAACCAATATCCACCTCATTCCCCTGAGAACTATCCAGAGCTATTTCCCTACCTGCTCTGCGCACTCTCTCCTTGGTAATTTCTGCAATTGTGGAGAATTTATTATCATCCAGAGCCTCTGGCAGCTGAACAACAATAAACCTGCAAGGTTTTCCATTACAGCTCCGCTCCATAACTGCATGTGCAGTAGTGCCGCTCCCAGCAAAGAAGTCGAGCACTATGTCATCCGGATCGGAACATGAAATATCGATAATCCTACTCAACAGCTTAACTGGCTTTGGCGAGTCGAAAACATTCTTTCCATCGAAGAGATTTTTCAACTCCGTTGTTGCCGCCTGAGTATGCCCAGCCTCCTCTGAACTCCACACAGACCGAGGAACAACATTATCCATTTCAGATAGATAAAGTTTTACACGAGGCGATGTTGACGTTCCATTTGCTCCCCAATAGAGCCGCCCTTCCTCTGCGAGCTTTTCGGTCACATCCCTTCCATACTTCCAAACTGCAGTTTCTTTTGGATAGACATCCTCACCAGTATAAGGATTCTTAATAGGGTAAAATAAATTCGGCCTTTCACTTTTTGATTTATTGCAAGTATATGTGGCAGAATTCCATACCCCCTTAGGATCATTGTCAGGATTTTTATAATAAGACAGCTGATCCGAGGTTCTTTCAAGCTTATTTGGCCGCCAGCACTCTTTATCTTTTGCATAGACAAAAATAATGTCGTGATCGGAGCTAAACCACTTCGCATCATTTGCCGGGGACACTCGCTTTTGCCAGGCAATCTGAGTCACAAAGTTTGCAGATCCAAATATTTCATCTAACATATGCTGGAGATTAGCAGCTTCATTGCTATCGATATTTACAAAAATAACACCATCTTCGCGCAATAGATTCCTAGCCAGCCTCAACCTCGGGTACATCATTGAAAGCCAATCCGAATGAAAGCGACCATTAGCCTCAGTATTCGCAACCAACCGCCCCTCAGCCGCATCGATCTGATAGGACCTATCAAGATAACTCGCAAGATCCACCGAAAAATCATCATTATAAATGAAGTCCTTTCCGGTATTGTAAGGCGGATCTATATATACAAGCTTGACTCCCCCAAGGTAGGCCCCCTGAAGAAGTTTCAGGGCCTCTAGGTTATCGCCTTCAACAAATAGATTGCGCGTTTTGTCGAAAGAAACACTTTCATCACGAACAGGCCGCAGTGTTTTAGCAGTCGGGGCATTAGCAGCAAGCAGGGAATCACGCTTCCCTGGCCAATTCAGCTGAAAGCGCTCCTGCTGCCCCTCAACGATATATTCGGAAAGCTCCTGCCTAAGCAGATCAAAATCGATAGCTTTTTTCAGCCCACTCTTGCTATCAACAGCCTCGGTCACGCAATTGGGGAAAATCTGAGCCAGTTTCTCGATATTCGCCTCGACCAGATTGGGCGAATGCATTTTCAGCTTGTCCATGGGACGTCCTTTATCTTTTGAATTCTTGATAGCGAGTTGAGGCTTAAGCACTCAGCACGTCAATTTCGTGTTTTAGCTCCCGCAATTGGGCATTGAGCGCCACCTTGCGATTGAACTGTTTCTCTTTATGCAGGCGAGCCTCCAGCTTCTTGTACTCGCCCTGCCGGCTGCGCAGCCGAGCCAGGCGCTCTAGCTGCTCGGGCAGGCTTTCGCCGGCTCGGGCGGCCTGGGGCAGCAGACTGCGCAGCAGCTGTTCGTAAAGGCCTTGCAGGTCCAGCGCCACGGGCAAAGACTGTCGTTCAATCGTATCCGCCAGCCAGGGACCAGCAAGATAGTCATCGAGCACCCACTTCCCCACCTCGGCCTGGCTGGGCCGCTTGAAGGCAGCAACCATGCATGCCTGCTGGCCTCGGTGCAGCTGAAAAATGATCGGCAGGGGTATGGCTCTATCAATCGCACGCAAGACTTCGTCATCCAGCTCAGCGCCTTTGAGTTCGATGTCGAAAACCTGAATCTCCGGCACCTCCGACCGAGCCGACAGGTTGAGGGTCTCCGGCGCCAGCTTGTAGGCCCAGGTTATTTGCTCGACCTGAGTTACAAACTTGTCGCGCAGCGCGCTGCCGATCTGGCCGTGCTCATAAATCTTGGTTTTCGGCACCGGACGGCCAACTCTGGCCTGGCCGGGAAACGCGAACAAGACTGGCGCGGGCCGAGTCATGCCACATCCTGAATGACGATGAAGGTGATCAGCTCGAAGTCATCCAGTCCGGCAATGGTATCCACCAAGGCGGTGGTCTTACCGCCACTAAACAAGCTGTCGATGTCCTTTTCTTCCTTCACTTCGATCATCGAGTGAATGGCCTGATCGAGCAGGTTGGAATAGGCCTGCATATCGCGGCCATCGTTCGTGATTTGGTTGAAGCGCTGGTAGGCCTCTCTGATCGGCTGCCCCTGCCCTTTGCAGGCGGTGCGGGCCAGGTCCAGCAGGCGCTTGGCCTCGCTGTAGTCGCTGATTACTCGCCCATGGTTGTCGATGTAGATCAGATAGTGGGGATAGAGGCGGTTATGCTGGTTGATGTCTACTCCATGGTTGCGATTACGCAGGGTGAAGATCACACCCGGAAGCAAGCCCAGTTCAGGCTGTGCCGGCACCACGGCATGCATGCCGTTGGGCAGATGGCTCAAGTCGCCGTGCTGTTTAATGTAGTTGAGCAGATCCATGCGGAAGTCGTTGAGGCCAAGGTCGGTGATGGAGACACCGGTCTTCAAGTCTTCCATCTCGATCACTTCATCCTGCAGACGGCGCAGCTGTTCCTTGCGGTAGGCCACGTCGTTGGCTTGAGCATTGAGCACGTTGTCATCGCCGGTCGCAGTGACGTCGGCGATCATCATGCGATTTTCCACCCGCTCCTTAAGATTGATGTACTCGTCCAAGCTGATATCCGGCCAGTAGTTGACCAGCTGAATACTGCTGTTCTGCGAGCCGATCCGATCCACCCGGCCAAAGCGCTGAATGATGCGTACCGGGTTCCAGTGGATGTCATAGTTGATCAGGTAGTCGCAGTCCTGCAGGTTCTGGCCCTCGGAAATACAATCGGTGCCGATGAGAATGTCGATCTCGCGCGGCTCGTCCGGATAGATCGCCGCCTTCTCCTTGGAGCGTGGCGAGAACAGGGTTAGCAGCCCCTGGAAGTCATAGCTCTGCCGGCTGCCCTGCATGGTGCCAAGGGTGGATTTCGGCGCGTCGCTGCCGGTGACCTTGCCCGTGTGCACCTGGTAGTTTCGCTGCAGGTAATCAGCCAAGTTGTCGTACAGGTAGTTAGCGGTATCGGCGAAGGCAGTGAAGATCAGCACCTTCTTGTTGCCGGGATTGATCGGCGAGGCGATTTTGCTGGCGATCTGAGTTTTCAAGTGTTGCAGCTTGGCATCGTCGGCCGGGGTGACCTTGGACATTTCGCCTAACAGCTCGTCAATGAACAGCAAATCGGCCTGCAGATCCTGCTCCCATGAGGGCAGGTCCATATCCTCCAGACTGATCTGAATTTTTTTGCCAATGCTAATGTCGCCAGGCATCGGCCAGCTGTCCTCATCGAAGTCTGCCTCTTCAAAGGCCGCAGTGACGTCGGCAAAACCTGTTGACTGGCCGGTTTTGTTGAACTGGGCAATCTTATCCAGGGCACTGCGATGGCTGGCCTGCAGATTTTGCAGGGTTAGACGGAAAGCTTCCACCGAGCTCTCCAAACGCTTGAGCAAATTGGTGGTCATCAACGCCTGCAGGCTCTTCTCCCGGTCAACCTGCTTGAGCTTGCCTCGCCCACCTTCCACCTGGGTGTCGTACTGCTCCTCATACTTCCTCAGGCGGCTGGGCAGGATGTAGCTCACCGGCGCATATACGGCAAGCTTGAGCAACGACAGGTGATTGAATATCTCGTTGAAGCCAATGACATCGTCGCGCTGAGTCAGCGGGCAATGGAATGACATCGGCTTGCGGCGCTCCGGGAAACGGCCAATGTCGGCAGTGTTGTAGAAGGTTTCGATGTGTCGACGAGAGCGAGCAATGGTGACGCTGTCCAGCAGCTCGAAGAAGTCGAAATCCAGGCTGTTAAGAATGGCCGCCGCCGTGCGCTTTTCCGGCGGCAGATTGGCCCAAGCGTTGAACGCCGCCTGAGCGCGGCGAAATATGCTGTCGATGTCTTTCTCGGTACGCAGCTTGTCATTGAGGTTGTCGCTGTCACCCTCGTAGGCCAACGCCAGCTGGTTACGCAAATCGCTGAAACGATTGTTAACCGGAGTCGCCGAGAGCATCAGCACCTTGGTCTTCACGCCCTGACGGATGACCTGATTCATCAGCCGCTGGTAACGGGTTTCCTTATCCTTGTAGAGATCGTTGTTGCGGAAGTTATGCGACTCGTCGATCACTACCAGGTCGTAGTTGCCCCAGTTGACCCGATCCAGCGGCATACCCAGCGAGGTGCCGCGGCTGCGGCTCAGGTCGGTGTGACACAGCACGTCGTATGCAAAGCGATCCTTGGCGAGGATATTTGTCTTCAGGTTCTGGTTGTAGGTGAGCCAGTTGTCGGCCAGCTTCTTCGGGCAGAGCACCAGGACGGACTTGTTGCGCAGCTCGTAGTACTTGATCACCGCCAACGCGGTAAAGGTCTTACCCAGGCCTACGCTATCGGCAAGGATGCAACCGCTGTAGGTTTCCAGCTTGTTGATCAGGCCGGTGGCCGCATCGCGCTGGAAGTTGAAGAGCTTGTTCCAGATCACCGTATCCTGATAGCCGGTGCGATCGTTGGGTAGCACGTCCTCGCTCACATCCTCCAGGAACTCACGAAAGATGTTGTAGAGCATTAGGAAGTAGATACGCTCGGGGGCATTCTCCTGATACACCGAGGCAATGTGATCACAGAGCCGAGCGGTGACGTCTTCCAGCTTTTCCTGGTCGTTCCAGATCTGCTCGAACAGATTGAGAAACATGCCCGTGTGGGCTGGCTCATCGAAGCGGGTGACGATGTTGGAAAGTGCGTTACCCTTCTGGTAACCCAAGTCGACCGCCGTAAACCCTTGCACCGGCATGTAGACGGACTCCGAGCTTGGCGCACGCACCCCAATGAATGGCTGCATGGGTGCCTGGCCACGGTTGGAGCGGAAAGTAGCCTTGCGACGGATCCAGTCGGCACACTCCCTGGCAATGGCTTTCTGGGTAAGCTTGTTCTTCAGTAGGATCTCGAACTCGCTTCCGGTCAGACTACGCTCACGCTCGGCCTTGGGAATGTGGAACTCGCGCTGTTCCTTCTTCAGCTTGTCCGTCGCCTCGTTGGGCACAAAGGTCGGCGAGGTGAAGATGAACTCCAGGGAGTCGATGCTCTCAAGCTCTCGCTTGAGCGCCACATAAGCGTATATAGAGAAGCAGGACGCTGCGATCTTCAACTTGGCGCCAGGCTTGAGCGTACCTTTGAGGCTCTCACCCAGCAGCGAATTGATGTTGTCGATCAGCTCCATGAGACACTCCCCTGCCCTTGTTGATCAGCGCTGCCAAACGCGCACCTACGCAAGACGCTGATAGCAATCCGCCTACCCGGTCGATCCTAATCCCCCACCGCTTTCAAGCCAATCTCAATTGGCAACCAATTGGCAACCAGAACGGCTATTTTTAGATCAGCCATGAAAAACACCGGGCATAAAAAAATCCAGTCACCGCTAAGTGACTGGATTTTTTAGGGTTTTTTGGTCGGGACGGAGTGATTCGAACACTCGACCCCTTGCACCCCATGCAAGTGCGCTACCAGGCTGCGCTACGCCCCGACGTTGCTTCCAAGTTCCCTCAGAAGCGGATCGCACTATACCCCAAGCATTTGCTTTGGAGAAGTGCTTTTTTCATTTTTTTCAGTTACTTGCGCAGCACATGCAGCACGTCTTCCAATTCGGCGATCATCTGCCGGATCAGTTGCTTGTACTGAGTGGCGTCCTCGCGGGCTTCGTCGCCGGTGAGGCGCTGGCGAGCGCCGCCGATGGTGAAGCCCTGATCGTAGAGCAGCGCACGGATCTGGCGAATCATGAGGACGTCCTGGCGCTGGTAGTAGCGCCGGTTGCCTCTTCGCTTGACCGGGTTGAGTTGCGGGAACTCCTGTTCCCAGTACCGCAGCACGTGCGGTTTCACCGCGCAAAGATCGCTGACTTCACCGATGGTGAAATAGCGCTTGCCCGGGATGGGGGGCAACTCGTCGTTATGACTTGGTTCCAGCATAAGCTTCAACCCTGGCCTTCAGTTTCTGCCCTGGACGAAAGGTGACGACGCGCCGGGCTGTGATCGGGATTTCCTCTCCCGTCTTCGGGTTGCGTCCGGGACGCTGGCGCTTGTCGCGCAGGTCGAAGTTGCCGAAACCCGACAACTTCACCTGTTCGTTATGCTCCAGCGCCTGGCGGATCTCTTCGAAGAAGAGCTCCACCAGTTCCTTGGCTTCCCGCTTATTCAGGCCCAGCTCTTCGTACAGACGTTCAGCAATTTCAGCTTTCGTCAGAGCCCCCATACGCTACTTCCTTAACGTGGCGTTGAACCTTTGTTCCAGCGAGGCGACGATATTCTGCGTAGTCGCGTTCACCTCGTCATCATTAAGAGTGCGTGATGGATGCTGCCAGGTCAAGCCAACGGCCAAGCTTTTTCTAAGCGGATCAATGCCTTTACCGTGGTAGACGTCAAACAGCCTGAGGTCCGTCAGCCATTCGCCCGCCGTTTCACGGATATTGGCCAGAATGAATTCGGCCGGAGTATCCAGATCGACGATCAGGGCGAGGTCACGGCGCACTTCGGGGAAGCGCGACAGTTCGCTGAATTTCGGCAGGCGGCCCTTGGCCACTTCAGCCAACACCAGCTCGAAGAGGTAGACCGGGCGATCCAGGCCCAGCGCCTTGGCCAGCTCCGGGTGCAGGGCGCCCAGGTAGCCGACCAGCACGCCGTCGCGCTCAATCTTGGCGGTCTGCCCCGGATGCAGCGCCGGGTGCTCCGCCGGGGAGAAGGCGAAGGCTTCGATCGCGCCTGCGTTACCCAGCAGCGCTTCGACATCGGCTTTTACGTCGAAGAAGTCGACGCTCTCACGGCCGTTGGCCCAGCCTTCCGGCTGACGGGCACCGCAGACGACGCCGGCGAGCATGTTTTCCTGCACCAGGCCTTCCAGCTGACCGACGAAGCGCAGGCCGCTTTCGAACAGGCGCACACGGGTCTGCTGACGGTTGAGGTTGTGCTGCAGGGACTTCACCAGTCCCGGCCAGAGCGAGGCGCGCATGGCGGCCATGTCGGCGGAGATCGGATTGGCCAGCATCAGCGGCTCGACGCCGGGGTGGAACAGCTGGAACAGCTTGGGATCGATGAAGCTGTAGGTGATGGCTTCCTGGTAGTCGCGGGCGACCAGCAGGCGGCGCAGCGCCGGCAGTTCGGCCTGGGACTCGGACTTGGTGTTCGGCGCCAGGCGGGCCTGCGGGTAGCGAACCGGCAGACGGTTGTAGCCGTACAGGCGGCCCAGCTCTTCGATCAGGTCGACTTCGATGGAGACGTCGAAGCGATGGCTCGGTACCCCCACGGTCCACGCATCGGCACCGGCTTTCTGGACGTCGAATTCCAGAGCAGTGAGCAGACGCTCGATCTCGGCGTTTTCCAGGGTCATGCCCAGCATCTGGGTGACGCGCTCGGCACGCAGGGTGACCGGAGCGACCTTGGGCAGGTCGGCTTCGTTGACCGCTTCGACGATCGGGCCGGCTTCGCCGCCAACGATCTGCAGCAGCAGTTCGGTGGCGCGCTCCATGGCGCGGCGGGCCAGCTGCGAATCCACGCCACGCTCGAAGCGGTGGGAGGCATCGGTGTGCAGGCCATAGGAACGGGCCTTGCCGGCGACGGCGATGTTGTCGAAGAAGGCGCTTTCGAGGAACAGGTCGCGGGTCTTGGCACTGACGCCGCTGTGCTCGCCACCCATCACACCGGCGATGGCCAGGGCACGTTCGTGGTCGGCGATTACCAGGGTGTCGGCACGCAGGGTGACTTCCTGGCCGTCGAGCAGGACAAGCTTCTCGCCCTCCTCCGCCATGCGCACGCGCACGCCGCCCTTGATCTCGTCGAGGTCGAAGGCGTGCATCGGCTGGCCCAGTTCGATCATCACGTAGTTGGTGATGTCGACGGCGGCGTCGATGCTGCGGATATCGGAACGGCGCAGGCGCTCGACCATCCACAGGGGAGTCGGCTGGCTCAGGTCGACATTGCGGACCACGCGGCCGAGGTAGCGCGGGCAGGCCTTGGGCGCCAGCAGCTCGACGCTGCGTACTTCGTCGATGTGCGGGGCAACGGCGTTGACCACCACCGGTTTGACCTCGGCGCCGTACAGCGCGCCGACTTCGCGGGCGAGGCCGGTCAGGGACAGGCAGTCGCCGCGATTGGGGGTCAGACCGATCTCGATGGAGGCGTCGTTCAGCTCAAGGTAGTCGCGGATGTCGGCGCCCACCGGCGCGTCGGCGGCGAGCTCCATCAGGCCGGCGTTCTCTTCGCTGATTTCCAGCTCTTTGGCCGAGCAGAGCATGCCGTTGGATTCAACGCCGCGCAGCTTGGCCTTCTTGATCTTGAAATCGCCCGGCAGTTCGGCGCCGATCATGGCGAAGGGGATCTTCAGACCCGGGCGCACGTTGGGCGCGCCGCAGACGACCTGGAAGGTCTCCGAACCGTTGCTGACCTGGCAGACGCGCAGCTTGTCGGCGTCCGGGTGCTGCTCGGTCGACAGCACTTTACCGACGACCACGCCGCTGAACTGACCGGCGACCGGGATCACGGCGTCGACCTCAAGGCCGGCCATGGACAGACGAGCTACCAGCTCGTCACGGGATACCTGCGGATTTACCCAGCTCCGCAGCCACTGTTCACTGAATTTCATCCTGCTCTCCTGAATGCGTTGACGGTCGTGCGGGCTAGCGGAACTGGCCGAGGAACCGCAGATCGTTGTCGAAGAACAGGCGCAAGTCGTTCACGCCATAGCGCAGCATGGCCAGACGCTCGATGCCCATGCCGAAGGCGAAGCCCTGGTACTTCTCCGGGTCGATGCCGGACATGCGCAGCACGTCCGGGTGGACCATGCCGCAGCCCATGACTTCCAGCCAGCCGGTCTGCTTGCAGACGCGGCAACCCTTGCCGCTGCAGAGCACGCACTGGATGTCGACTTCCGCCGAAGGCTCGGTGAAGGGGAAGAAGGACGGACGGAAGCGGACGGAGAATTCCTTCTCGAAGAAGGCGCGGAGGAATTCCTCGATGGTGCCCTTGAGATCGGCGAAGCTGACGTCTTCATCGACCAGCAGACCTTCAACCTGGTGGAACATGGGCGAATGGGTCAGGTCGGAGTCGCAGCGGTAGACGCGGCCCGGGCAGACAATGCGAATCGGCGGCTTCTGGTTTTCCATGGTGCGGACCTGTACCGGCGAGGTATGGGTGCGCAGCAGCATGTTCGCATTGAAGTAGAAGGTGTCGTGCATGGCACGAGCCGGGTGGTGACCCGGAATGTTGAGCGCTTCGAAGTTGTGGTAGTCGTCTTCGACTTCCGGACCCTCGGCGACTTCGTAGCCGATGCGGGTGAAGCACTGCTCGATGCGCTCCTTGGTGCGGGTGACCGGATGCAGGCCGCCGGAGGACTGGCCACGGCCCGGCAGGGTCACGTCGATGCGCTCGGCAGCCAGCTTGGCGGCGAGGGCGGCGCCCTCAAGCTCAGCCTTGCGGGCGTTCAGCACATCCTGAACCTGTTCCTTGGCGACGTTGATCAGCGCGCCGACCTTGGGGCGCTCTTCGGCCGGCAGGTCGCCCAGGGTCTTCATGACCTGGGTCAGCTCGCCTTTCTTGCCGAGGTAGTGAACCCGGATCTGCTCCAGGGCGTTGACGTCTTCGGTGTTTCGCACGGCGTCCAGGGCCTGCGAAACCAGCGCGTCCAGGTTTTCCATGTACCAACTCCAGATACAAAATAGGGGAAGAGCGGTAAGGCTCTTCCCCTATCGGTGACGTTACGTCCGGACCGAAATCCGGTAACTGTCGTAGGGCTTAAGCCAGGCTGGCTTTCGCTTTCTCGACAATCGCGGTAAACGCCGCTTTTTCGTTCACAGCCAGATCGGCCAGGACCTTACGGTCGATCTCGATGGCCGCCTTTTTCAGGCCAGCGATCAGACGGCTGTAGGACAGACCGTTCTGACGAGCACCAGCGTTGATACGGGCGATCCACAGGGCGCGGAACTGACGCTTGCGCTGACGACGGTCACGGTAGGCGTATTGGCCTGCTTTGATGACCGCCTGCTTGGCAACACGGAACACGCGCGAACGCGCGCCGTAGTAGCCTTTTGCGAGCTTCAGAATCTTTTTGTGACGACGACGGGCAATCACGCCACGCTTAACACGAGCCATTTATTTATCCTCTACCAGAAATCAACGCAGACGCAGGGAGCGCGCTACACGGCGAACGTCGGAAGCAGCGAGCATCGAAGTGCCGCGCAGCTGACGCTTACGCTTGGTGGTCATTTTGGTCAGGATGTGGCTCTTGAAAGCGTGCTTGTGCTTGATGCCACCAGCAGTCACTTTGAAGCGCTTTTTGGCGCCACTCTTGGTTTTCATCTTTGGCATGTTTGGTACTCCGCATTCGTTAACAACTGATAACCATCAGGCCTGCCAGTGCCCGGGAGGTTATTTACGCTTCTTGGGAGCGATGACCATCATCAGCTGGCGTCCTTCCAGCTTAGGATGCTGTTCCACGGTGCCGATTTCGGCGAGGTCGGTTTCGACCCGCTTCAACAGCTCCATGCCCAGCTCCTGGTGGGCCATCTCACGACCTCGGAATCGAAGCGATACCTTGGCCTTGTCCCCTTCATTAAGGAAACGTACCAGGTTGCGTAGTTTTACCTGGTAATCCCCTTCTTCCGTCCCTGGACGAAACTTGATTTCTTTGATCTGTTGCTGGTGCTGGTTTTTCTTCGCAGCAGCGGCTTGCTTCTTCTTCTCGAAGAGGTGCTTGCCGTAGTCCATGATGCGGCAGACAGGGGGCACCGCATCAGCAGAAATTTCCACCAGGTCCAGCTTGGCCTCGTCAGCCAGGCGCAGAGCCTCATCAATGGAGACCACGCCGATCTGCTGACCGTCAGCACCAATCAGACGAACCTCACGGGCGGTGATGTTCTCGTTGATCGGCGGTTTCGGGAGAGCCCGCTTATCCTGCCTCATTTCACGCTTAATAATGATTACTCCGAGTCTTGGCGACCACGCCGGGAAACCGCCTGAGCAAGCAGCTCAGCGAACTGGGCGACCGGCATCGAGCCGAGGTCTGCCCCTTCGCGCGTACGTACGGCGACGGCCTGCGATTCAACTTCCCTATCGCCGATGACCAGCAGATAGGGAACCTTGAGCAAAGTATGCTCGCGGATTTTAAAGCCAATTTTCTCGTTTCTCAAGTCAGACTTGGCACGGAATCCGCTTTGCTCGAGCTGACGCACCACTTCTTCGGCCCATTCACCCTGCTTGTCAGTGATATTCATCACCACCGCCTGGGTCGGCGCGAGCCAGGCCGGGAACTGGCCGGCGTAGTGCTCGATGAGCATGCCGATGAAGCGCTCGAAGGAGCCGAGGATCGCACGGTGCAGCATGACCGGACGGGTACGGCTGTTATCTTCGGCGATATAGCTGGCATCCAGACGCTCCGGGAGGTTCGGGTCGTACTGCAGGGTGCCGCACTGCCAGTTACGGCCGAGGCAATCCTTCAGGGTGAACTCGATCTTCGGACCGTAGAAGGCGCCCTCGCCCGGCTGGTATTCCCACTCCAGGCCGGATTCGTTCAGAGCATCGGCCAGCGCGCTTTCGGCGCGATCCCACAGCTCTTCGGAACCGACACGCTTGGCCGGACGGGTGGAGAGCTTCATGGAAACGTCGCTGAAGCCGAAGTCCGAATAGACCTGCAGGGTCAGCTTGATGAAGTCGGCCGCTTCCTTCTTCACCTGCTCTTCGGTGCAGAAGATGTGGGCGTCATCCTGGGTGAAGCCACGCACGCGCATGATGCCGTGCAGCGCGCCGGACGGCTCGTTGCGGTGGCAGGCGCCGAACTCGGCGAGACGCAGCGGCAGGTCACGGTAGGACTTCAGGCCCTGGTTGAAGATCTGCACGTGGCACGGGCAGTTCATCGGCTTGACCGCGAAGTCGCGGCTTTCCGACGAGGTGGTGAACATGTTCTCGGCGTAGTTGGTCCAGTGGCCGGAGCGCTCCCAGAGGATGCGGTCGACGACCTGCGGGGTGCGGACTTCCACGTAACCATGGTCGCGCTGCACCTTGCGCATGTACTGCTCGAGCACTTGATAGACAGTCCAGCCGTTCGGATGCCAGAACACCATGCCCGGCGCTTCTTCCTGGAGGTGGAATAGGTCGAGTTGCTTGCCGATGCGACGGTGATCGCGCTTCTCGGCTTCCTCGATGCGCTGGATGTAGGCTGCCAGCTGCTTCCTGTCCGCCCAGGCGGTGCCATAGACGCGCTGCAGCTGCTCGTTCTTCGAGTCGCCACGCCAGTAGGCGCCGGAAATCTTGGTCAGCTTGAAGGCTTTCAGGAACCGGGTGTTCGGCACGTGCGGGCCGCGACACATGTCCACGTACTCCTCGTGGAAGTACAGGCCCATGGCCTTCTCGTCCGGCATGTCGTCGATGAGGCGCAGCTTGTACTCCTCACCACGGGCCTTGAAGGTCTCGATGACTTCGGCGCGCGGCGTCATCTTCTTGATGACGTCGTAGTCCTTCTCGATCAGCTCAGCCATGCGCTTTTCGATGGCAGCCATGTCTTCCGGGGTGAAGGGGCGCTCGAAGGCGATGTCGTAATAGAAGCCTTCGTCGATCACCGGGCCGATGACCATCCTGGCGGTCGGGTACAGCTGCTTGACCGCATGGCCCACCAGGTGAGCGCAGGAGTGGCGGATGATTTCCAGCCCGTCCTCGTCCTTCGGGGTGATGATCTGCAGGGTCGCGTCGCTGTCGATGAGGTCGCAGGCATCGACCAGGCGGCCGTTGACCTTGCCGGCCAGGGTGGCTTTCGCCAGGCCCGCGCCAATGGATTGCGCCACCTCGGTTACGCTGACCGGATGATCGAAGGAACGCTGACTACCGTCGGGAAGAGTAATGATGGGCATGGCGCCTCCTCTCCTAGTGGTGACCCCTACGAAAGGCCACATGGGTTGGGATGTGCCAGTAAGCGTCGCCCGCCGGGATGGCCTGCCTCACAGTGGCAGGCGCCTTGTCGGCACCCTGCGCTTGCGCGCGCGGACGGAGATCACTGGAAGAAATCGAAACTTGCCCGCAAACGATAGCGGGCAAGGCGTGGGATGTTACTGCAAGTTGGCGAACCTGACGAGCGGCAAGCCTGACCTGCCTCAGTACTGATCGATAAATTCCAGCACGGCGCGATTGAAGGACGCCGGTCGGATGACATTCATGCCATGGGATGCCCCATGTATCGTCACCGATCGCCCATCGACCAGTGTCGCCTGCAGCGCCTGGATGATCCGCGGAAAGGGTTCCGGACTCTTCGCCCCACCGATCAACAATACCGGCAACTGAAGTTGCGCCAACTGCTGATGATTAATAGGGGCGGGATGATCATCCACTTGCCCGACCAATGTCATGGCATTGGCCGTAGCCATCTCGCGGAACTGCCGGGAAGATCGCGACCAGACTCCCACCCCACTGACGGTATCGACAAACAGTTGCAACCCCTCTTCCACTGCTCCCGCGCGAATCATCTCCAGCGCCTGCTGGCGAAACTGATTGCGCTCGACGGGAGAAACTGGCGCTTCGATGTTTTCCAGACTGAAAACATCATCGGCGAAGTCTCCGCCGGGGTCGGCAAGGGTCAGCGACAGCAACTTCTGCGGAGCCGCCAAAGCCACCCGCAGACAGATATTGCCGCCGCGCGAATGGCCCAGCAGATGGACCGGCGTGGATAACTGATCGATCAGCGCCAGCAGATCCGCAACATGTTGCCGGGTGGAAAACCCCGGCCCACTGCCATTCCACTGCTCGGGAAAATAATGCCGCAGACTGGGCGCTATCACCCGGTAATGGGCAGACAAAGCCTGGACCTGCCCCTGCCAGTAACGGTAGTCGCAGAGCGAGCCATGAACCAGCAGCAAGGGCTCCCCCTGGCCGGCAACCTGGCACGTCAGTTCATATTCATTGACTTGGTATCGCACTATTTCGTTATTCATCCAGCACTCACACGCAGCGCACCACAATAAAGCACACAGACTCCGCAGGGACTATTCGGCACCTAACAATCCAGCCGAAGCCTTTAGCTCGCGCATTATCGCCCATCGACCAATTAACTGGACAAGCTTTCCTGCCCTCACGTATTTAAAGTATGTTTTCCAAATCGCAACAGGAGGTGCGGCAGAAAACTTGGACTGATTAGACGATGATTCCTAGAGACCTACGGTGCTCCAAGGGGCTGCGTGAGCCAAGCGACATTTTGATCC
>NZ_JACHLI010000061.1 GCF_014204515.1 Pseudomonas nitroreducens
CGCCTTGAACTACCGATCCCCAAGGGAATTTCGGCGGCGCAAACAGGCAGCAAAATTAGCGTGAGTCCCTGTACTCAGATGCGGGGAGCAGACCATTTCTCCGTCTGCTTTCTGCAAATGGAGAATCTAAATGAAAACTCTGCTCATCTGCGCAGTTGTAATTGTTGGTGGCATCCAACTGAGTTTCAAACTGTTCGATGGTGCTGTTGAGTCCGCCCAAAACTCTCATACCGCGCAACTGATCAAAGCTCAGCATCAAGCTGAACTCTGATTTAAATAACCCTGAGGGGAATATCCCCTCGCAGGGATATTCCTCGCTGTGAGAGGAAGATAATCATGCACTTTATCGACTCGCTCGATGCTGTTCGAGGCGCAGAAAGACTCGCCTTGAATAATGAACTTCCGTATGCGATTTATTCGGAGGGGAATGGGTTCTCGGTGAGTGTTCTGATTCAGCCCAATGGCGCTGAATTGGAAATAATAAACCCCGTGCGGGAGATTCCCGCAGGGGCTATCTCTCAGCAAATATAAGAGAGGTAGTAATGAAAAAGTCAAAAATGAAAGATTGGTTCGTAGATTTCTTTATGGCCCTAGGAATCGGAGTTGTTGTTCCCGGCTTGCTTCTTCTTGGCTTGCCTCCGGATGACAAGGCCGACGACGTGATGTGGGGAGCCTGGCTGCTTGTGATAGGATTAATCAGCACGCTAGCCAGCTTCATCATGGCTGTATTGGAAGAATGGAAAGGAGAAGACGAATGAGCCCTCTTGGCATTGGAGTTATCTCGGTCGCTACCTTCGCGGTCCTCATGGGCATCGCCTCGTTGGTAGCTGACCATTACATCCAACGGCACAAGAAGCAGCGTCAAGCTCAGCGCCACTAACGAACCCTCGACGCTGCAGACTGCTCGGCAGACTGCGCACGGTCGTGAATTTGAAGCCTAGCCCTACGGGCTAGGCTGGCTGTGGTCACCCCAGGTGGGTGATCCACCGCAGCTCTTCCTCACGGGAGAGCTGCGGGGATCACCCACCTGGAGAAACGACCCGTGACCACAGCAAAAGCACTCTTCTGTAAAGAACTCAACGAACTACTGGTCGAGTCCGGGCGCCGCTTCCTCGTGCCCGAGCAGATCGCAAAGACCGTCAACTGCGAGGATCCTGATACCCGATTCGTTAAGAGTTGGGCTGTGATCCACAAGCTGATTCCCGCGGATGGCGAGGTCCTCGTCCTCGTTGAGGCAGCATGAAGAAACCCAAAGCCCCGGCCAGTCACTGGCCGGGGCTTTGTTTTTTCTGACCGAATCTTTGTCGGAAATGGCGCTGCAGGGGCGTTGCGTATCCATAGCATCGGGGCGTCCCCCCAAGAGTGCTCCACCATGCGCAACCCATTCCGCTTTCGAAGTTTCCTGATCCGGGTGATCAGCACGGCCGTGCTCGGCCTCTACTTCAACATGATGACCTTCACCGCTTGGGCGGATGCGGTTACTGCCGGCTCTGGTGCTGGGCAGGAAGTCGGTCAGCAGGGGATTCAGGCCTTCAGCGCTACCGGTAGCAGTTCAACCCTGAAGGATGTGTTCTCCGGCTACCAGGGAGCCGATACCCCATCGCTGGAGAGCGTGTTCGGCAGTGATGCCCATACCATCGACCTAGGGCAACAGGCCAACACCAGCCTGGCCACCGACACCTCAACGACCGGCGATGCATATCGCGTGTTGCAGGGGGCTTCCCAGCGGGTACAGCCCGATATGTCGAAAGACCCAATGTTCAACAACGCCGACACGGTACGGTCAAACGACTACATGTCGTCGTTTAAGGACACCTTCTCGGATTGCAGCAAGGTCGACCAGTTCGCTGATACGACGATCAAGTCTCACATAGCCAACTACAAGACCTGTGAGCGACTGGTGAAACCGCAGGGTAACTGCGACATAAGCCACGAAATCAAAGTTAAGGCCGGTCCAGTAGATCTCGTGTTCCTCGTCGACAACTCGGGCTCTATGGACGGCGTGATCGCCGAGCTGCGCAGCTCGATCAGCAACCTGGCAACACTCTTGGGGGCAACAAACGAGGGCGACCTTCACCTTGGGGGTGCCCTGACCCGGGGTAGCGACTATGTCTCCAGGCACATCGACCTGACGGCGGACACCTCAGCGTTCCAGGGTTGGATTAATTCCGTGGGTACCAGCCACGGTGATACCTATAACGTAAATGCCGCCAACTTTGTGCTGGATACATTCAGCTGGCGTAGTGATGTGCAGAAGGTCCTGGTGATCATCGGGAACGAGGACGGTCCTGGCGGAGATACAGCCGCATTGGTCCAACGCATGGCCGCGCAGGGCGTTACCGCGTACATCTTCCACAACAACAAGAGCGTTCAGTCGCTCGGCACGTACATCGCCAACAGCTTCTCTGCCACGGGGCTCTACAAGATGGCCCAATTCCTCGTGGTGGTTGAGGATTACTGGACGCCGAAAGACTGCCTGGATGCAGCCACCGCGACGATGGAAGAGTTCTGCTCCGGCTCCTACAGCACGACCGCGGGCAGTGACGGGAGCAGCGGCAGCTGCGTGAATTTATCGGGGTTCGACGTCTGCCCGGGCGATCCGATCTACTCCAAGCTGCAGGCACCGCCCATTCCCAATGTAGACAGGCTGGCCCAGACGGTTCATGTCTCGGCTCTGCAGTGCGATTACAACGTGGGGCAAATGGACTGCTACACCGATGCCCAGGGCCAGCAGCAGTGTCCGCAGAACGATGGCTCGAATCTCGACAGCTGCGCCAGCTTTGAGCAGAACAGCTCGTGCGGCTTCGTCAGTCAATCGTGCGTTCAAGGGGCTTCAGGCTCCAAGGGGACCTGCTACGTCTACAACGAGACCTGGGATTGCGGTTACGACGTGACCGTGCCGACGGTGGTCAACACCGGCCAAAAGATTGAGTGCCCGGGGGAAGCTCGGTGCATGGGCAGCGAATGCTTCGATGCCTCGAATACGAAGAGTGGCGATTTCGCCTATGCAGTTGCCATGCTCCAGGTTACCCAGTTCGCCGAGCAGGACATGACATGCGCCTCGCCGGATAGCCTGGACTGTAAAATATTCGGCGGCCAACCGATGGAGTGCAAGAAGGCCCTGGGTGGGTATGTCGACTGCTGCGAGGCCCCTCAGGGCATCAGTATTTTCGATTACGTGAACCTGACCATGGCGAGCCTGAAGATGGCTTCTTCTGTCGAGGCACTTAGCCGGACCGGGAGTCTATTTGCCCCGGGCTACTGGCAAGCAGGGGAAGCCGCGTTAGAGTCGGGAGCCGGAGCGCTGATCAAAGGGGAGTGGGGTGATATCGTCAGTTCGGCAACCGGCCAGTTTGACGCGACCCTAGCAGGGGAGGTGGGCCTCGGTCAGCTCGAGCAGCAACTGATGCAATGGGCTTACGACCAGATGGTTGATATGGGTGCTGCAGGGGCAGCTGATGCAGTGTTCGCAACGGGCGAAGATGGTGCGGTTTCCGGTCTGACGAGTGAGGCCGCGGCTGTAGTAAATTTCATCGGGTTTGTATACACGGTCTATGTGATCACTGACATGCTGATCCACATAATATGGAAATGCGAACCGTCTGAATTTGAACTAGATGCAAAAAAAGAAACGCGTCAATGTTCCTTCGTAGGTAGCTACTGCGCGTCGAAAGCGCTTGGGCAGTGCATTGAAAAAAGGGACGCTTACTGCTGCTTCGGCTCAGTTGTTGGGCGGATAATTCAAGAACAAGGGCGCCAGCAGCTGGGTCTGAATTTTGGTGAGGCCGAGAGTCCGAGTTGTGATGGTTTGACCCCTGCGCAGCTACAGCAGTTAGACTGGTCAAAGATTGATTTGTCGGAGTGGATCGGCATGCTGAGCATGACTGGAAATCTTCCGACAGTTAATTCTGTGACGCTAAGTAATCTGACGGGCAATGGCAGCCAGCTGAACGATATATTCAACCAAGGAACTGGGCGTGCAGATACCGTTCAGCGAAACGTCGAGAGGCTTGATGGCGTTGATGTTGATTCGGTGAAGCGAAAGGCTGCGGAGCAAATGCAGCCGTTGCAATGAGAAACCCCCGCTTCGGCGGGGGTTTTATTATTTGCTGATGAAGTAATGCGTGCCAGAGTTAGAGTAAACCGCTGCCGGCAAAGGCTGCTTCGAAAACTTCGATCCAGGGTAGTAAAGGTAAAACCAGTCGGGCAGCTGCTTAGCAATGGCAGCCATCGCAGTTGGGAAGTTTACGTCGTTATCCCTAGCGTCTAGATAAATCTGTTTGGTGTGAATGAAAATTGGCCCGTAAACCAAGCCGGAGTGAATGAAGTTGGGGGCTTGATGGGGACCATCAGTAATTTGTACCGGAATTTCGAGCATGCTGTCGGAGACACTTGCGTACGCGACTGAAGGGTTGTAGCCATCCGGGTAGCGTGCGGTTACTGCTTTTAGTTGGCGCGGCTCGTTCTTGAATGCCGCTCGCCGGGCCTTTTCCCATTCCGATACAGCGACTGCGATGGCGGCTTCTGGCGAGGCCGCAAGGTCAGCCGGAACCCAAGCCGCCACTTGCGATATGCCCTGGGGCTGAGCGTTGCCACCACCGAGCAGGAACAAGCCAAGGCCAAGCCCAACAGATGGGCCGACTGCGATATCGCCTACGCCGCTGTTTACGTTCGATCCTGCGACATCCTGGCCGTTGGTGCGGCCGAGCATTTCTTTCGGAATATCGCGCTGGCCATGAATCCCCATAGCGTCGAGAACGGTGAGCGCGTCAGACCACTGTTCCCGCGGCACGCTTTGCGGATCCGGAAGGGTGACTTTGGGATGCTGGGGGGTGGTTCCACACCCGACCAGGATGGCCACGGCGCCAGCGAGGGCCATCTTGGAAATACGGTGAAGTTGTCGATTCATGACTGCTCCTTGTTCAACCCGCAGGAGGATACCGGCGTAGTGCCACCTATGTGTAGACGTGCTCACACTTTGAATGGGGGGGATTGCACCATGATTGGTCGCAAACCCAAGACGGTCAGCGGGCCCTGTTTGAACTCGGCTTAGGGACCGTGCGATTTGAGGAGGCGCTGCGCGAGTCCTGCTGATCACAGCTGTTTATCGTCGGCGGCAATCTCTTTGGGATCGCAGGCGAGCGTCGGGACCCGAGTAAATGAGGTGTAGGGCTTGTGCGATGACTTCATTCGCTGGTGAACGTTTGCCAGGTAGTCACGGCCGAAGGTCATTTTTGTGAATGGGCCACCGCCATTGCAGTAGATGCAGTGCCGGGTGTTCGGCTCACTGACAAGGAAGCATTGTTGGCACTCTTCGCCAATGCCCCCCCCAAGTGAGCACGGCCTGGCAAATGGTTGCGCTGATTGCGTCGGCCCTCTGTTTGGTCACCTGTTTGAGTCCGTCGATTCTTGCTTGGGCTGCCAAGCTTTCCGGGGTGTTTCTGTAAGCGTCCTCAGCCGCGGCCCGGGCCAGCCTACTGGCTTCGCGAAGTTCGTGCTGCTGAATGCTCCGCTGGGAAGCTGCAGCTCGTTCGCGCGCGCGCTCCTCAAGATCCTTGTCCAGCTGGCGCTGGTGTTCTTCTCGCTCCTGGACGTTCAACTTTTCGATCTCGGCGAGTAACCGATCGCTGGCGATCTTTGCCAGTCGATGGCCACGTTCAGTGAACAACCAGGATCGCAGCGCCGGCTCGAAAATGATGGCCTGTCGGATCGCCTCCCGATCGAGCACCGTTTCCATATCCAGCTGGCTCAGGTCGACCTGCAGCACGGAGATTCCAAGAGCACTAAGCCTGGCGACTTTGGCGAGGTCCGGCCGCTTTGCTACGCGAAAATGCACGGCGAGTTGGTGACCGTCCTTCCACATGGCGGCGTCGATGACTTGGCCGTCGATGGTGACGTGCGCCTCAACCCGATCCGCTGCGAGCAGTCGTGGCCCGAAATCGACAGTCGTTTGAAGCTGGGTGCCATAGAGGCTTTTTGCGCTCAGTTGCTCCCGGAAGGGGGCAAGCATGATTTGCCCAGCGGTCTGCAGAACTTCCACTGCGCGTCGGCGAACGCCGGCGGCGAAACCGTCAGCACACGCCGACTGTGCATGCCGGAAGTACGGTAGGACCTTCTCTCCCTCGTTGGCAGCTACTAGAGGGCGCTTGCACTCAGGGCAGATGCAGCCGCAGCTGAGGCCGTTGTCGACCTCATCGGCCTGATAGAGCTGGCCGTCGCGCATCCCAAAGGGAATAAGGTTTCCTGACATCTACGTTCCATCCTTGGCGGAAAGATCGTCCTGGTCACGCCTCGATTCGGAAGTCTGGTTGCAGGGCTCGCCAGTGTGCCCGCAATGCATCCTTGTGTGGCTCGGCCATCGGGCTTTCTTCCAGCGCACTCGGCCACAGTGCACGTGCGGCATTCATCGCCTGCCGCAAGTTGTAGAGTATCGGCGAGCCTGGCAAGCCTGCTCGATCAGCCCACCTCATGAAGTGCTCCATGGTGACGTCGTACCAGCGCTTGGTGCCTGCCATCGAGAGCCCGAACTCCTGCTCGTCCCCCATGTACACCCGTGTGAACAAGATGTCGTAGGCGGGCGAAAGGGTGGGGGTGATCCCATCGGGGTAGAGGATGCTCCAGTTTTTCTTGTGCGCATCGCCGTTGCCCAACAGGATGTTGGCTAGCAGGCGGATTGCCATCTGGATGACGTCGAGTTGGCCAGCGTAGACGTTCTGGTAGATCAGCGACGCGATCGACTCATAGCTCGCGCCTTCGTACTTCCTGGCGGCGTAGGAGAAAGTGACTTGTGCGAAGTCTTCAGCATGGACTCGGCGATCGCCGTCTCGGTCAAAGCGTCGGATCCCGTAGGCAACGCCTTCGTCAGGGAGGTTGATTTCGGGTAGCTGCTCTAGCTGATCCATACCAACCAATCGGATCTCTGGAATCACCACCCCGATCAGTTGCGCCAGCGACATGCAGGTGTATTCGTTGGCCGGCACAAAGGGATGCCTGGTCGAGGGTGTTTTGATGATCCAGTCCCCTGGCTCATTGGAGTCGCCCATGATGTACCGCCCGTCACGGCTGTGCATGGAGAACTTCATTTGCACGCCGGCCAGTGAGAAGTGTGCAACCCTATCGACAACATCGATTGCGATACGGTCTAGTCGGCCGTGGTCGCCGAATGCGTAGTCCGGAACCTTCTCCGCAGGAACCGGCTCGGCTACGAGAGCCCCGGGCAGGTCCGCGCCCAGGTGCACCATGAGCGGGAACTCGTTCATCTGGTCGATCTTCAGCCGCTGCGCGAGGAGCTCCCGCAACGACCCTTCCGGCAGCAGGTTGCTCAAGACCGGATGGAGTTGCATCCGCTGAGCACGAGGAAAGGCTCTCGGCGCTAGAAGGCGGAATTTTTCCTCTGACGACATCGACAAGGTCAGTGAATAGCGGTTGGGGTTTTCGATGTACTCCGGGGCAAGAGATAGGACATTGCGGCCGTTATCGAACCCGGCCACGTAGCCGACCAGCTGGCCATGCATCGACAGACGCAGAGCGGAGACTTTCTCACCGGCCATCAGTTATCCCCTTTTGCCTGCTCAATGATTTTCCACGGGTCATCGACATCCTCCCCGCCCGTATCTTGCAGGCCTGCGTGCCGCACAGTGGGGCTCCCGACCTTGGAGCTGATTTGGCTGCTATGGGGGCTAATGGTAGATGTGCGAAATGATGCGTTGGGAATGCCCTGCAGCACATCTTTGACCTGGGCGAGGCATTCCTTAGGAATCAGCATGAGCTCCGCCTCTAGACCTTCGGCGATTTTGTCGAGGGTTTCCAGATTAGGGTTGCCGGCTTTTTCGATGAGGCCGTACTGCTGACGATTGATCCCCGTCCGTGCCGGCATGTCGATTCCCTTCAGGCCGAGTTCCTTGCGGCGTTTTCGGATCTGCTCAAGCAGGGTCGTTCTCATCGTCGTATATCCCTGAGCGCCACGTTTGAAGCATTGATGCGTCAAATCGAGTGGGGTGAGTTATAGGTGTTTCATAATTCTAGATCTGAAGCATTGATGATGCAATGATGTTTGCATGAAACACACATGATTCAACCCGTATCCGCTGAAGCATCAATGCTGCAAAACCATGGGCATGAAAAAGCCGCCTCAAGGGCGGCTTAGGTTTGCGCAGCGCATAATGCCTCTGCGGAGGTTACTCGGGTCCATGCGCAGTCGGGTAGGGCCCAAGCCGCTCCGTGAACACCAGCATGCTGTGTCCGCAGTCCGAGAGCGGGAAGAGTTGGTGGGTGGTGAAGTTCACGACGAAAGGCTCCCCATCGTTGCTGATCAGGGAATAGCCCTGTTCCTGCAGGATCGAGGACACGCCTTGCCAACTCTGTGCCCCTCTCAGTTGCGCAAACATTTCCTCTCGCTTCGAGTTGATGCCGCGCAGGTGAGCGAGGGTAGCGGCGCCGGTCAATTCGAACCGCAGGGGGACAGGTTTCTGCACGAGTTTACTGAACATCTTTCCCTCCCAAGGCAAGCGGATGGATGGGGGCCGGGACGGTCGCCGGAGACTGCGTTTGGCCTTGTTGCTGTTCCTGGTTGGGTTCATCCCGCATGCGGATCAACTGTGCAATTGCAGCTTGGAACTCTTGAGCCGGTACAGCTCCCTTAACCAGCAGATGGTTGCCGGTCTTGTTGTCGACCACGACGGTTGCCGGGGTACCGGTAACACCCAGGCTGGTACCTTTGGCGATCTGCTTTTGGATTTTCTCGGCGTACTTCCCGCTGTCCACGCAGGTCTTCAACGCGGACGGAGACACACCTACCGATTCCGCGATGCGCGTGATGTCCTCAGGGCCCTGGCCGTTGAGTTGGGTATGGCTGAAGTACTCGCCAGTGAATGCCCAGAAAGCTTTATTACCGACCAGTTCGTTCACGCACTCAGCGGTAGTGGCTGCAACGTGGGCTGCCGGGTCGTGGAATTGAAGGGGGTAATGCTGCCATTCCCAGTTCAGGCGTCCGCCAGACGCATCGGCCAGGCGCTTGGGCGTGTCATGGAAGCGCTTACAGAAGGGGCACTCGAGGTCGCTGAACTCGACCAAGGAGAATTCCGCCTTGAGGTTGCCATAGACGTGGCGGCCGTCTGCCATGGCGTCGGGCGCGCCCGACCAGTTCGCCAGAATGTGCTGGCGCTGATCTTCCAGTGCCTTGGCCTCTCGATCCTGGAGGATCTTGTCCAGCTTTGCCGGTGCTTGTTCGTTCAGCTCACCGATGGCCTTGGCTACTTTGGCGTTGGTGTACGCGGTACCCATGGAGAAGGAAAGCCCGATGCTCACAGCGGCGGTAGCGACAGCGACGCCGATGACATTCATCAGGCTCATGTTGGAATTTGGCATGTCGGCTCACTTACGGTGTTGGGTGGGTTGGGAGGGGGCTTGCAGGCGAATCGGCAGGTCCTTGGGGGTTCCGTTTACGAGGATCAGCCACTCGTTGTAGGTCAGCCGGTCAGCGCCTTTGCACAGCTTGTTCCGGACCTGGATGTACTCGTTAACCGAGCCCTTGGGGTTGGCCAGGGTAGTGATGAACTGGTCGCTGGGTTGCTGACCGATTGCGAAGGCCTGCGCTACGGTGTTGCGATCGGCGCATCTGCTCGCGACCATTCCGGGAGGGATGGCCACTTCGGTATGCAGCTCTTGCCGCGGTTGCAGATCGGGATAGAGTTTTCCGTAGCGCGTGTCGAGCTCCTCCTGGCTGCTCAGTACCGGCTGGTAGGCAGGTTCTCGCAGGGCGGCGCCACCACGGCCGGTGTGCCCCCAACTGGTGTAGTGGTCACGCATGTCAGGGGCGTAGCTATCCACTACGAACGGAACCCCTGGCGGCAGGCTGGGTTCAGCAGGTGGAGGAGGAGTGTGTGTGCATCCTCCAGACAGAATCAGTCCTGCGGTGATGGCCAGGAACAGCAGAGATTTACGGTTGGGCATAGTGGATCCTCGGGATCGAAGTGCCCCTATTGTCCGAAGCGGATTTCCATACGGATTCGTTTTTCCTGCCGAAAAAGCGTCGAAAAAAAAGATGGCCCTTACGGCGTATTGCACTGAAGGGCCTGGTGTTGCAGACTCATCAGTACGTCTCAACGACGTTATGAACCCCTTGCGGTGTCTCCCCCCGCACTTAGCCGTCCCACGGCTCCAGGCGACCTCCGCCTCCTCAGAATTTATCGAATTAAGTCAGTGCGCATGTGCGCTCTGATTTAGTCATGCACTCCGGTGCATGGTCGGCTTGTTGGCCGTCTCAAAAGTTCAACTAAAAACCTTCAACGAAAAACCCCCACGGGGCGCTATTACCCCGTCTTGGGGATAATGCCGCCCAGTATTTCTTTAATATGGAGAAACATCATGGCTCGCGGCGTTAATAAAGTAATCCTGGTCGGCAATGTTGGTGGCGACCCGGAGACCCGTTACCTGCCAAATGGTAACGCGGTAACCAACATCACACTGGCCACCAGCGAAAGCTGGAAAGATAAACAAACGGGCCAGCAGCAAGAGCGTACCGAATGGCACCGAGTGGTGTTCTTCGGCCGCCTGGCGGAAATCGTCGCCGAGTACGTGCGCAAGGGCTCGCAGATCTACGTCGAAGGCAGCCTGCGTACCCGCAAGTGGCAGGGCCAGGACGGTAGCGACAAGTACACCACCGAGATCGTGGTGGACATCAACGGCAATATGCAGCTGCTCGGCGGTCGCCGAGAAGGCCAGGGCAATGCTCCGGACCCGCAGGGCCAAGGGCAGCAACAACGCCCGCCGCAAAAACCGCGTCAACAGCAAAGTCAACAGACCCCGCCGAGTCAACAGGCGGTTCCGGGACCTGACTATGACTCGTTTGACGACGATATTCCCTTTGGCCCCGTTAGCCGGTCGCTGTTGCTGATCTGCTAAACGTCAAAGACTTATCGACTAACTAACGCACCTTCGGGTGCGTTTTTATTTAAAAGGAAAATTCCATGAGCGAGAAATTTCAGGCGGCTTTGTCTGTTATTGCAAAGCAAGAAGATAAGTTCATGTCGATTGTCAAGCTGAGTAATACCGATGTCGTTTTCCAAAATGAGTTGCTGTATGCAGCCCAGGCGATGATGAATAACGATTATCTGTGCGGCTCGGCAATCAAGAACCCGCTATCGCTTCGCAATGCATTCAGTCAGGTCGCCGCGTCGGGTCTTACTCTCGACCCCTCACGGCAACTGGCTTACCTGGTTCCTCGGGACGGACAGGTCGTTCTCGACGTGTCTTGGCGAGGGATGATCAAGGTGGCAGTGAACGATGGAGCGATCAGGGATGCAAACGTGGAGCTCGTGTATTCGAACGATGAGTTTGAGTACTTGGGTAAGCGCAAATCCCCGATTTTCAAGTGCAAACCTTTTGCGCCGACCGAAGAACGCGGCGAGCTTCTGGGATGTTATGTCGAGGCGGAGTTACCCGATGGGCGCTTTCACGTCGAAGTCGTAACCCTCAAGGAGATTCTCGCCGCGAGGGATGCGTCGGAGCTGTGGAGGAAGCACAAAAAAGGCCCGTGGGTTACCTACGAAAGCTCGATGCAGAAGAAGTCTGGAATCAAGATCGCCCGGAAGTATTGGCCATTTGCAGGCGGGAAACTGGACAAGGTAATCGAATACCTCAACACCACCGGTGGGGAGGGATTCGCTACCACCGGCGTGCCTGTCTCGGCCATCGAGCGCTACATGGGGACTGCGGAAGTCGTGGATCCAGTTGAGCCGCTACCCACCTCGAACGAGGAGGGCCAGCAGCCTGAGCCGGTCGTCGATAAAGCAGCCAAGACAGCAACACCTGATCCACAACCGGAACCGGAAGGTGCCGTGCTTGAGGGTGAGGTCCAACTGGCAGATGAAGAACCGGATGCAGCGTCGAACCTTCCGGAGAAGACAGTGAAAAAGGTTGCCGAGCTGGTCCGGCGAGCGCAGCTGTCTTCGGCCTGGAATGCCGCACTTGAGTACGTTTCGACCTGGCCGGTCGATGCGCGCGCTTACGCGGAGAAGCAACTTAAAACCGCGCAAGCGGAGGCTTACAAAACCGCCTCACAAGGCGAATAAACCGAACCTGGCTGCCACTGGGCATGCCGAGTAAACCAACCCGCCAGGGAACACCCCTAGCGGGGGCACCTGGTAGCAATCGAGGAAGCATCATGCTCGACATCATCAAGCTGATCCTGACCCTGCTGCTGCCGTAAGGCGCCAGGAAAAAACCACCCTGAGGGGGCATTCGCCCCTTCGGGAGCGCTGCCTTTTCAGGGACCCATCTTCTGAAAAGGAAAACTCAATGCGCACCTACATTCACACCCTCGTGGATCTGCTGACCAACGAAACGAAACAGTTCCGCTGTCAGGCGGAGTCGTTCCAGCAATCAATCGAGAAGGCAGAAAAGTCACACCCGGATCTGTTCTTGCTCCTGAAACCATCCTTGGCAAAGGAGCAAGTCAATGCGTCCATCCACCGTTGAGAGTTTGAAGAAATCGCTGTGCGAGCTGCAGCAGGTTCTCATCGATGGCGGCCCGTTCGCAGATCGTGCTGAGGAGGCCATCGATAGGACCCAGGCGAAGCTATTTCTCCTGGAGTTCCTCGTCGGCCAACTCGAAGTCGGACTGACCCTGAAGCACTGCATGCGTGACGCGTGGGGGATCATTCTCCCTGACGCGTCGCAGCCAGGCCGTTTTCGCTGGCAGGCGTTTCAGCGCGATGGGTTTACCGGACGCAACACGTTCGATTCGATGGAAGAGTGTCTCGGAGATCTGGTTGATGACGGTTATGGCGCGCCTGATCCAGGCGCGCTTGATCGCGTTGCCGATACCGTCGAGTGGCGCCGCGGCATGGAGATTGTCGGGTTGATCCAGTCCTGCAATGCAGGGTTGCTCAGCTTCGAAAATGCCATGCAGCAGCGTGAAGAAATTTATGCCCGCTATCAGGCAGCCGCTAAGGCTGCCTGATGCTGGGCCATCTGGGTTACCAGAAAAACTCCCCCTGGGGCGAATGCCCCATGGGGCTCGTTCGTTCCGGTGGGGTCCGCTTGGGTCTGTACGGCCAGGTGGCTAACTACTTGATATGGAGAACGAGATGAAGACCTACACCGAAGCACGTCGGGCATACCGGAAATTGGCAAGTCAGTGGACCGAACTGCTGAACTCGCCGGTGGCTGTTCAAGCCCGCCTCGGGAAGCTGCAGGGTGACCTGCAGGTGTACCTCGACCTCAAGTTCTTCCCGTCTAGCCCCTATGTCGTGGGTCTGAGCCAAGGGGAACGCGAGATCGCGCTGAGGGCAGCACAGCCAGCTTTTCTGGCCTCGTGTCAGTTTGCCAAGCGTCGTTACGAACTTCGAAAGGCGCTGGCGCAGGCTCTTGCCGCTGCGTTACATGCACTCGGAGAACGAACCGGGCTCGAGTACCTTGCGATGCCAGGGGCGTTTGATAAACGAGTGCAAGCGGTTCTGTCCCACGCGGACATGACCCGCAAGTACCAGCTGGATGGGTTGGGTTATGCGAATGTGATCGACAAGGATGACCCCTTTGCCAAGGGGTTTTTCGCTAAGTCGAAACTGCAGCGTGACCAGATGTTTGCTGACCTGAAGGTGTGCACTGAGTACCGTTACCGTGCTCGTGTGCTCAGCAACGAGGAGTTGTACCGCCTGGGGCTTGCTGAAGAGGTGTCCGATGAAAGTCGTTGACCTCGCGCAGCGCTCCCCGGAGTGGCATGAGTGGCGCCGGGAAGGGGTTTCTGCGACAAGCTGTGCAGTGATCGTTGGGGAGAACCCCGATAAAACCCCCTTGGAGCTCTGGAAGGAGTTGGTTGGCATCGTTACTCCGCCGGATCTGTCGGTCATTCCGCAGGTGCGCCAGGGTGTACAGCGAGAGCCAATGGCGCTTCAGGCGTTTGAGGAAAAGTATGGCCAGCTTGGCATGCCGATCTGCGGTGAGTCGAAGGAGTACCCGTTCATGCGGGCGTCCTTCGACGGACTGTTGGCCAACGGCGCGCCGGTAGAGATTAAAAATCTCTCCGATGCAAACCATCTTGCTGTACTTCGCCTCAAAGAAAAGAGCCCGGCATACCTGCTGTATCGGTGGCAGGTATGGCACCAACTCATTGTCAGCGGGGCGCGTGAAGGGTACCTGTGGTTCTGGTCCCCCAAGCACGAACCCTGCTGCCTACCAGTGTCGCTAGACGAGGTCACTCGCAAGAGGATCATCGCCGCGGAAATGCAATTCTGGGAGTTGGTTGAGACCGGCTGCCCGCCGGCTGCAGACCCTAAGCGGGACTTCATACCGCTGGACCAGCTCGATCTTGCCGCTTGGCGCAGTTTGGCCAAGCCCCGGAGAGAGCTGGAGGAACAGATCGCGAAGTTGAAGGCAGAGCTCAAGGCGCTGACCAATCAGGCAAAGGAACAGGATGCTGCGTTCCGACCACTGATGGGGATGTTCCGTCGAGCCGAGGCTTTAGGCGTGCGCGTAACCAGCTATGAGATGGCCGGTAGCGTGGACTGGGAAGGGGTCGCGAAGGAGTTGAGTGATTCAATTCCTGAAGAGGTTCTTGACCGCCACCGTACTGGCGGTGCTGTCGCGTACCGGCACACTGTAAATCCCAACTACGACGAAGCAACCGCTCAGCCGGAACCGAAACCTCGTGTCCGAAGGCTGGCGCAAGCTGAACAGCAAGAGGCCGTAGAGCCTTCCAGTGCATTCGGAACCTTCTGGTTCTGACTCCCCCGACCCGGCCATGTGCCGGGTTTTTTTTCGACTCGAAAACGGTGGGAAATCGCCACGTGACGGTGTTGCGCTCCTCCAACATACGTGCAACCCAACGCATGAGAAGCCTATGCCTCCTCTCACTTTCCTTCGCCGGTTGCTGACCGGAAAAGGCTCCCCGCCGAGCAAGGGCTTCGCGCACCCGGCGGAGGAGTTGATCAATCCAGAGCTCAAGCCTTACCTCGAGAACCACAACTGGCGAAACCTACGATATCCCCCCTACCAGGAGGGCTATCCGGGCCAGGTTGCCGGCACCTGGTTCATGCGTAAGTACCAGGCCGAGTTAATTGACCGGATAGCAGGCTCGATCGGGCTTCCGGACGATGAATATGCCCGCTACGTCGAGCCGATCCTAAGTAACTTTGCCGAGCTGGCGCACCTGCTGCCTGCCTCGCAAAACCACCATCACGACGGCCCCGGGGGGCTGCTCCGGCATAGCCTTGAAGTGGCGGCATATACCCTGGATGGGTGCTTGACGACTGCATTCGATGCAAGCGAAACGCCGGCGCGGCGCAGTATGCGTCTGCGTCGTTGGTATGTTGCTGGGGTTGCTGCCGGCCTGCTGCATGACGCTGGCAAGCCACTATCTGACATCCGGGCTACCAGTTTCGATGGTGTAGAGGAGTGGAACTACGAGAGAGAAACACTGCACACCTGGTCTGTACGAACCGGGCTTTCTCGGTACTTCTTGCACTGGAACTCAGATCGTCACGAAAACCACGTCCAGGTCTCGGTTTCGTTGGTCCGAGGCATCATTCCTGATGAAGCGCGTGCTTGGATCAGGGATGGTGGCCATGACATCTACGAAGCCATGCTCGATGCCATATCCGGTACCGGAAAGTCCCCGCTGACTTCCTTGGTTGCCTGGGCGGACGAAACCTCGGTAAAGCGAGACCTTCGCAAAGGTCCTCGTAACGGTTCTGGTGGGGATACCGGCGTCCCGGTACCGCGTTTGGTGACCGACGCCATGTTGAGGCTCATCGACGATGGGACCTGGAAAGTAAACACGCCAGGCGGTCGGGTGTGGGTTGCAACCGATGGGGTGTACATCGCCTGGAGCCAGGCGGCCGGCGAAATAGTGAAGATGGTTGTGGGGGACGGTGTAGTGGCCCTGCCGCGATCGCCTGAAACCCTTATCGGTACGCTCGCGTCCCATGGGATTGCTGAGCGCGCAGCCAGCGGCGATCTCTACTGGTACGTCACTCCCCATCTGTTGCGCAAAAACGGCCAGGCGCCGGCGCTGCGCTGCCTCAAGCTCTCCTCGCCGGACATTCTATTCCCCTTGTCTCCTGTGCCACCGCCCATTTCTGTGAGCCTCGGCAAAGAGGGCAAGCTTCAGGACTTGATCGCGCCTAACGACAAGCAAGGCGCAGTGGCGAGCGCTGTCGACACGACCCAGGCCGATTTGTTTGGACCTGATCCGAGCGGGGAGGCGGTTGTGGCGCTGAATGCCGAGGCTCCTACACAAAAGAAGCCGTCAGAAGGGAAAGCCAAGCGGAAAAAATCCCCCGGAGATGCCGCCACGCAGGCAGGCCCCTCGAAGGTCAGCACGCCACTTCCTGCTCCCGTCGTCACAACGGCCAACGCTGCCAGCCCCACAGACATTCTGCCGCCAAGCCAAGACGTTGATACGTCCATTTCTGAGGATGCATTGCCTGATGGCATGGGGGAGCAGCCTGTTTCGTTCACGCTCGAGGAGATGCTGGGAGACCTCAGCCAGGTCCCGGGCGAGCCCGGCCAGCCCTTGAGCGATCAAGTCGAGCCAGATTCAGTAGGAGGGCAGGCAGCGGCCAGAAGTCCGGCTAGCGATTCTGTGCCAGCACATCAGAGCGCCCCACAGCAGCAAGAGCCGGCACAGCGGCCTGCAAAAATTTCCCTGAGCCAGCTCAAGGGCGTTCAGGTGAAAGCTCCGCAGCCAGCATCCACTGTGACTCAGCCCCAGCCCCAGCCAGAGCCAGAGCCAGAGCCAGAGCCAGAGCCAGAGCCAGCGCCTGGGACGGCGCAGGCATTGCCGGCTGTGCAGGCAACTGAAGCTCATCATGCAATTCCTGGATCTGGCATTCAGCCTGAGCAGACAGAACGGCTCACCGAGCATGAGACCTACCTGTTGCAACAGCATCCATCCCTGGCCGCAAAGCTATTTGCCGCAGCACAGGACCCCCTGTCGCTTCGCAGCGCCTACAACAAGGTCTTCGTCCGGCTCGGTGGTGCCTTCCTTCACCAGGACCTCAACGACCTGCTGGCTGCCGGTTGGCTCTGGCAGAACATCTCGGTGGAAGGTGCGGGCATGGTCACCAAGCTGCAGAACCGCGATGGATTCGTGCTTAGCACGGACTACAGCCACATCGTGTGCAAGCTCGCCGACCTCGACTTGCACGTCCCCCATGTGAGCCGCTTGCCTGAGAGCGACCTCCCAGTGCTGCGCCGCTGCATCGACCAGGTGATGGCCAAGTCAACACCGGAACAGGTTGGTGGGCTGCATCTACGCAGTATTTCCCCAAACCAGGTTGCCACCATTGCCACACAAAACGGGGTCAGACCGGACCTTGTCGAGGAGGCCATTTTTGCCTTGCGAGACGCGGTGAAGGTGTCCGTTCGCAAGAAAATTTTGATCCGCGCTTTGCCCGAGGAGATCCCCAGCAAATGAGCGAATGGGAATACACGAGATATTGGCGGACTAACTTCGAGGCCCGCGAGGTAGCAGCATGGGGCGCCTCGATCGTGGGCAGCAGCGCTGTCCAATTGCTCACAAGCATGCCGATGACGCCGTATCTGGTTACCGTAGCGGTTCAGGCCGGATTCGCACTCGCCGCGCTTCCCAAAGCGCTGCGGGTACACAACGCCAAGGCCTGCCTCTACGGTGTCGGCGTGCACAACATCACCATCGAAGACCTTGTCGGGATGGTTCGAAAGAACAAGGACGATATCTACTTCGGTGAAGCTTTTTCCTGGCGACAACTGCATGGCCAATACTCCTTCGAGCTGCTGGCCACCGATCTCCAGGAGGTCCTCGGCAAGCGAGGGAAGCGTAAGGCGACAGTCAAAGGCACTAAGTGGATCCACGGCATCGGCATGCACGAGGAGGAGGCCTGTATGCGGCCGGCCGACTCTCGGAATATTCACTTCCTAGTGTGTGGCACCACCGGCGCCGGAAAATCCCGCTGGTTTGACCTGCTGATCGCCCAGTGCGTGGCCCGGAATGAGCCCGTAATCGTAATCGATCCGAAGGGTGATAAAGGCCTGGCTGAAACCTGCCGCGCAACGACCTCGCTCATTGGCAAACCTCACCGCTTCAAGTATTTCCATCCGGCGTTCCCGGAGAAAAGCGTACGCATGTCGCTGACCAAGAATTTCGGTCGTGCAACCGAAATCGCATCACGCGTGGCCGTACTGATGAAGAGCGAAGCCGGTGACCCATTCCAGGCCTTCTCCATGATGGCGTTGAACAACGTCATCCAGGCCATGCTGATCTGCAATATCCAGCCGAACCTGGTGGGGTTGCGTCGCACCTTGGAAGGCGATGTGCCTGGACTGACCATCAAGGTGGTCATGGCCTACGGCAGCGAAGTGTTCGGCGAGGCTCAGTTTGGACAAATGGCCGACGCGGCCGTGATAAGCGCCAAAGTCAAACCGGGCGATATCGAGGCTCGGGCAAAGGTGCTCCGTCGGGTCTATTACCAAGATATCGCTCCGGTCCAGCCGAACAGCGATATCGAAGGTCTGCTGACCATGCTGGAGCACGAGCGCTCGCACTTCACCAAGATGATCGCGGGCCTGCTCCCGATTCTGGTCATGCTCACCGCAGGTGCGATGGGACCGCTCCTGTCTCCGGTTCTGGATCCGGAGGATACCCGTCCGATTTGCGACCTCAACTCGATCATCAACGGCGACCAGGTGCTCTACATGGGCTTGGACTCGCTGTCCGACTCCATGGTGGGTTCAACCATCGGCTCGTTGGCGCTGGCAGACCTCGCGTCGACCGCCGGCGAGATCTACAACCACCGCCTGCCCAAGCCGGTGAATATCTTCATCGACGAGGCATCCGAGGTCATCAACGACCAGTTGATCCAGCTTCTCAACAAAGGCCGCGGCGCCGGTATCAACCTCTACATCGCCACGCAGACGATCGCCGACTTCAAAGCGCGGCTCGGCGACGAGGCAAAAGCAATGCAGGTCCTCGGTAACTGCAACCACGTGGTCGCGTTGCGGGTACTGGATACCGACACCCAAGAGTTCATCGCCTCGAAGCTCCCCAAGACGCGGTTCAAGTACGTCATGCGCACCCAGGGCAACAGCCCTGACCAAACGGGTGTCAGGGTCGGAGGCAACGTAGGCGAGCGCTTGATGCAGGAGGAGGGTGAGAAGTTCCCCTCGGCCTTGCTCGGTGAGCTGCCCGATCTCGAATACTTCGCAATCTTTGCCGGTGGGGACCTCCGTAAGGGACGGATACCGATCGTGCAATTCCCCAAAGCTGCTTGATTGGAGAGACCATGTCCGTTTCGACTCCCCTGGAAATTCAACGTCGTACCAAACTGGATGCGGAGAGCACCAAGCTGCTGCGCACCTTTGACCTGGAGTGGCGCTGTGGTACACGGGTTATCCATATGATCCTGGAGGCTGGCTTCCCCCCTCAGGTTGTCGGCCAGGCGCTTGTTGAGGTCCTGGTCAGCTACCAGAAGATGTGCCGCGACAGGACCAGCGACTTTATTCGCCTGCGCGAGGTTCTTGGCCACGTGCTCGCGCAGCTTCGAACGGTGAATGATCTGCCTTCAGCCGATCAGGTTCGCAGTTGGTGCGATGCCGCAAATGTCCCTCCACTGGTGCGGGAGTACCTTGCTCATGGCTGACACGATCGAGGAGAAGTGGCCCAAGGGAGTATTCGCTTCGATCCTGTTCTTCTTCGTGCTGATACTCATGCTGGCCACAGCTGCTCCGAATAACTGGGTTGACCGGGTGATGCTTAAGGAGCGGGCCTGGGGTGTTTCTCTGCTCGGGGCCGGAGATATGGCCAGGGTGGAGGAAAAAACTCGCGCCTGGTTCACCACACTGGTGCTGGACTCAGGAGCAAAGGCGATGGTTTCCGATGTGTTCATGCAAAAGAGCGACTCACGAGGAACGGTCGATGCGCTCGAGCGCAAGACGCGTTGGTGGTTTGACTACCTGGATTCACGTGGTGTCGCGCTACAAAAGATCGTCTACCAGATGCTGTATCGCATGGTTCTAACGATGTTCTGGCTGCCATTGCTGGGGGTCGTCGTTGTGCCGGCGGTCTATGCAGGGTGGATGCGCTGGCATGCTAAGCGTGAAGGGTTCAACTACACCTCGCCGTTCCTAAACAACCATGCGACCAACCTGCTTTCGTGGGGGACTGTGTTGTTGGTGCTGAGCGTTCTCTGCCCGCTGCCGCTTCCTCCGCTGATGATCTCGACGTTCATCATCGTCATGGTTCCGATCCTGCTTTCCCTGCTGATCAGCAACCTGCCGAAGAAATTTTAATTCGACCAAAATGTGGCGGGAAAAAGCCAACTGGGGGGTGTTGTCGCTGTCGACAATGGCGGCAACACCCTGAACAGGCTGGCTTGCAATGTCCGCTACAACGCCAACGACTCCGGAAAGCACCAACTGGAAGGCGACCATCGCCATTTCAGCTTTGGCCTCTGCCCTTACGGTAGGTGCTTACTTCTACTACGACACAACCCATGCGATGCAAAGCAGGATCGACGCCCTGCAGGATCAACTGACCGCACTGTCGGCGCGGGGACTGTCCCCCGACGAAATCAACGATCTGGTCAGCAGCATGAAGGCTACAGTCGCGCGTAACAGTTCCGACGAAAAGGTCCCGGACAACTGGGTCTACGGGAATGCCAATGCGCGCTATACCCTCGTTGAAATGACCGATACCGAGTGCCCTTACTGCAAGGCGCACTTCCCCTTATTGAAGTCCTTAGTCGAGTCCTCGGCGGGGCAGATCAACGTAAGCGCTTGATTGACGACGTCCTTGCGATGCGAGTAGGCGCAGTTACTCAGTCGCGTTGAGGATCCAGGGCAGCAGGGCTTCATAGTCCT
>NZ_JACHLI010000062.1 GCF_014204515.1 Pseudomonas nitroreducens
CGCAAGTTCCGCGAGACCCGCCTGTACCAGGTGGCGCCGATCTCCACCAACCTGATCCTGTCGTACGTGGCCGAGCACCTGCTCGAACTGCCGCGCTCGTTCTGAGGAGGCCTTGCCCATGGACATGCCCCTGGAAAACATACCCCTGGAAAAGCTGCGCAGCGCGCTGTTCGTGCCCGGCGATCGTCCGGAGCGTTTCGCCAAGGCCCTGGCCAGCGGCGCCGACGTGGTGATAGTCGACCTGGAGGACGCCGTGCAGGCGTCCGCCAAGGCCCAGGCGCGCGACCACCTGCGCGCCTTCCTCGACGCCACGCCGGAGGCTGGCGTGTGGGTACGGGTGAACATGGCCGGTCATCCCGAGCACAACGCCGATCTGGACCTGTGCCGCCATCGCGGCGTGCTCGGCGTGTTGCTGCCCAAGGCGGAAAGCGTCGAGCAGGTGGTCAACGCCGCCGCCCTCGGCAAGCCGGTGCTGCCGATCATCGAGAGCGCCCTGGGCCTGCTGGCCCTGGCGGAAATGGCCCGTGTGCCCGGCGTGCAGCGCCTGACCTTCGGCGGCCTCGACCTGTGCCTGGACCTGGGCATGAGCGCCGGCAGCAGCGCCGCGGCGCGCCTGCTCGACCAGGTGCGCTACGACCTGCTCGTGCATACCCGCCTGGCCGGCCTGGCGGCGCCGCTGGACACGGTGTTCCCCGACATCGCCGACCTCGACGGTCTCGCCCGCTTCGCCCGTGATGCCCGCGACGCCGGTTTCGCCGGCATGCTGTGCATCCACCCGCGCCAGGTCAGCGGTGTGCACCAGGCACTGGCGCCGACCCGCGAGCAGCTCGACTGGGCACACAAGATCGTCGGTGCGGCCCAGGGCAATGGCGCCTTCCAGCTCGACGGGCAGATGGTCGACGCCCCGGTGATCGAGCGCGCCCGTCGCCTGCTGGCCCTGCACGACTGAGTCAAACGAACTCGCTTTTGCCGGCTCACGTGGCCGGCTTTTTTATGCCTGCCTGCTTTCACTTTCGTATCGCAAAAAAACGAACGCCCGGTCCATCGTGGAGACCGGGCGTTCGGGTACCGCAGGGTGGGGATTGCGCAAGGCGATGGATGATTCACCGTGCGCAGGACGCACCGGAGCGCTCGCTGAAGCGGCCCGGCGGATCGACCGGCCACCCCCTTGTGAAGGGTGGCCGGCGCGATTCACTTGAGCGGCAGCGTGTAGGAGAGGATCAGGCGATTCTCGTCCAGCTCGCCGGCACCATCGGAGCGCACCGTGGCGTTGCGCCAGCGCACGCCGAGGTTCTTCAGCGGGCCGCTCTGCACCACGTAGGTGACGTCGAGGTTGCGCTCCCATTCCTTGCCGGACTGGCCGCCGATCTCATAGCCGTCGCCGCGGATGTAGCGGTTGATCATGGTCAGACCGGGCACGCCGAACACGGCGAAGTCCAGGTCGTGGCGCAGCTGCCAGGAGGTCTCGCGGGCGCGGGTGAAGTCGAGGATCTGCACCACGTTGGCGCCGTAGGTGTCGGCGTCCTGCAGGTACGGGAAGGGGCTGTCGCCGCTGTTGTCCTGGTAGCCGACGCGGAAGGTCTGCGCGCCGTAATTGGCCGAGAGCATTGCGGTGGTCAGGCCGTTGTCGATGTCGCCGCCACGGGCTGCGCCGTTCTCGGAGGAATCGAAGTAGCCCAGGTTGGCGCTCAGTACCCAGTCGCCGGCCTTGCGGCTGCCGTTGAAGCCCAGGTAGTTCTGCTGGTAGACGTCCTGCAGCTCGGCGCGCCAGTAGGCGACGTTGACCGTCGGCGAGAAGGCGTAGGTGGCGCCGAAGTAGTCGAAGTGATCGCCGCTGACGCCGTAGTTGCCGGCGATGATCTCGTCATGGTTGCCGCTGGAATTGCGGAAGTTGACCTTGTCGAAGCGGCCCAGGTCCAGGGTCAGGTTGTCGATGTCGGTGGAGCTCAGGGTGGCGCCGTTGTAGATCGGCGGCAGCAGGCGGGCGTCGCTGGAGAGCAGGATCGGCGTCTTCGGGGTGAAGCCGCCGACCTTCAGCTCGGTCTTGGCGATCTTCATCTTCGCCACACCCGACAGGTCGCTGTAGCTGCCCGGACCGGAGTCGCCGAAGCGGTTGGGCAGCAGGCCGGTGCCGGCGCGCGCATCGGAGGAATCCAGCTTCAGGCCCAGCGCGCTGTAGAGCTCCAGGCCGACGCCCACGGTACCTTCGGTGTAGCCGGACTTGGCGCTGAACATGAAGCCCTGGGCCCACTCCTCGCGCTTGGATTGCGGAGCGTTGTCCTGGCGGAAGTCGCGGTTGAAATAGACGTTGCGCAGGCTGAGGCTGACGCTGCTGTCCTTGATGAATTCGGCCTGGGCCAGGGCCGGCAGAGCGAGGGCGGGCGGCAGCGCGAGCAGACCGAAGAGCTGCGCCAGGGAAGGATTCTGCATGGAAGTATCCGTGTTGGTTGTTGTTGTTTTGCGAAACGGGAAATGACCCGGAGGGGGAACGCCGGGGTGCGCAGAGGATGCAAAGGCGAAGGCGCGAGCAGGTATTGGGTTTTGCTTAAGGAGCCGTTTCAGGAAAACGAAGAGCGCCGCGCAGCCCCGGCGGACGCAGCGACTTAAGCAATGCCGAAGGCAGGCTTTCGCGATGCGAAATTGCCCGCCGCGCATCGCCTTGCCCATGCTGGCCGGCAATTCTCCTGCCCATCCTTCACTTCCAGGAACAAGGCCGACCCCATGCACGACGCGCTGATCGTTTCCCCCCTGCGAACCCCCATCGGCAAGTTCGGCGGCGCCCTCGCCCCACTGAGCGCCGACCAGCTCGCCGCCGGCATCATCCAGGCGCTGCTGCAGCGGGTGGACGTGCCGCCGGCGACCCTGGACGAGGTCATCGTCGCGCAGTCCTATGCCTCCAGCGAGGCGCCCTGCATGGGCCGCTACGCCGCGCTGGCCGCCGGCCTGCCGCTGGAAGTGCCCGGCTACACCCTCGACCGTCGCTGCGGCTCGGGGCTGCAGGCGGTGATCGACGCCGCCATGCACGTGCAGACCGGCGCCGCCCAGGCGGTGCTGGTGGTGGGCGTGGAGAGCATGAGCAACATCGAGTACTACAGCACCGACATGCGTTGGGGCGCCCGCGCCGGCAGCGTGAAGTTCCACGACCGCCTGGAGCGCGGCCGCGAGCGCTCGCAGCCGCAGGAGCGCTTCGGGCGCATCTCCGGCATGCCCGAGACCGCCGAGAACCTCGCCCGCGACTACGCCATCAGCCGCGAGGAAGCCGACCGCTTCGCCGTGCGCAGCCACCAGAACGCCGCCAGCGCCTGGCGCGAAGGCCGCTTCGCCAACGAAGTGGTACCGGTGACGGTGCCGGGCAAGCGCGGCAGCCAGACCCTGGTGTCGATGGACGAAGGCATCCGCGAAGACGCCAGCCTCGACGGCATGGCCGGCCTGCGCACGCTGCTGCCCGACGGCGTCTGCACCGCCGGCAACTCCAGCCAGCAGAACGATGCGGCAGCAGCCTGCCTGGTGGTGTCGCCGGACTACGCGAAGCGCCACAACCTGCAGCCGCTGGCGCGCCTGGTGGACTGGGCGGCCGCCGGTTGCGACCCAGCGCGCATGGGCATCGGCCCGGTGCCGGCGGTGGAGCGGCTGCTGCAACGCAGCCAGCGCACCCTGGCGGAGATGGACCTGATCGAGGTCAACGAGGCCTTCGCCGCCCAGGCATTGGCGGTGCTCAAGGCCTGGGGCCTGGAGAACGACGAGCGGGTCAACGTCAACGGCTCGGGCATCTCCCTCGGCCACCCGATCGGCGCCACCGGCGTACGCATCATGACCACCCTGCTCCACGAGATGCAGCGCCGCGGCTCGCGCTTCGGCCTGGAGACCATGTGCATCGGCGGCGGCCAGGGCCTGGCCGCGCTGTTCGAGCGGGTGTGAGGTGGTCATGCCGCAGACCCCGAACCTGAGCTGGATCGAAGTCAACCGCACCGCCCTGCGCTACCAGCTGCTGCCGGCCGACCGCGCGGCTGCCCCGGTGCTGGTGCTGGTGCACGAGATGGGCGGCAGCCTGGAAAGCTGGGACGACCTCTGCGCGACGCTGGCCGGCGAACTCACCCTGCTGCGCTACGACACGCGCTGCGCCGGGCTGTCGGAGAAAATCTCCGGCGAGCTGGCCATCGACGACCACGTCGCCGACCTCACCGCCCTGCTGGATGCGCTGCACATCGACACACCCGTCGCGCTGATGGGCGTGGCAGTGGGTGCGGCCATCGCTATCCGCTTCGCTGCCTGCTACCCCGAGCGCTGCCAGCAGCTGATCGGCCTGGCACCGGCCTGCGGAGTCGCCGCCACGGCTCGCGAAGCCACTCGCCAGCGCGCCGCCGCGCTGCGCAGCGAAGGCCTGGGCGAACTGGTACCGGCGCTGCTGGACAAGACCTGGCCGGAACCGCTGCGCACCGACGAGGAAGTCTTCGAAGCTTTCCGTTTGCGCTGGCGCGCCGCCGATCCGCAAGGCTTCGCCGCTACCTTCGCCATGCTCGCCGGGCTGGAACTGGAGGCCGACCTGCCGCGCCTGCCGGCCCGCACCCTGCTGGTGGCCGGCGAGTACGACGCGCTGCGGCCCCCGGCGGAAATCGAGCGCCTGGCCGGATTCGCCACGCAGATCGAGCCGTTGCAGGTAGCCTCCGGGCACTTCATGCCGCTGCAGAGTCCGCGCCTGGTCGCGGCGCTGGTGCGCGGCTACGTGTGCAACGGGCTGTCCGGCGCGGCAATCTACCGCGAGTTCATCGAACAACCCCAGCACCGTGTCGGCGCCAGCCGCCACGCCGCCTGACGACCACCGTGAGCGGCCTTGCCGTGCAAGCCGTGCGATCAACCCAAGAACAACAATGAGGAACACCGCGCCATGATGCAGTCCCGCATGATCGGTGACATCAAGGTCACCCGCATTCTCGAGTACGCCGGCCCCACCCACGACCCGGCCTTCCTCTTCCCGCAGATGGACCAGGGCGTGCTGGCCGAACACCGCGAGCTGATGGCGCCCAACCACTGGATCGAGCACATGAACCGGCTCATCGTCACCATCCAGTTCTGGATCGTCCACGTGGGCAACGAGATCGTGGTGATCGACACCGGCGTCGGCAACTTCAAGCCGCGCCCCGGCATCGCGCGGATGAACATGCTCAACGGCCTGGTACGCGAGTGGATGACCGCCGCCGGCGCAGCACCGGAGAAGGTGACCCGCGTGGTGATCACCCACCTGCATTCCGACCACGTGGGCTGGAACACCACCTGGAAGGACGGCCGCTGGGAGCCCACCTTCCCCAACGCCACCTACCACTTCCCCAGGGACGACTTCGACTTCTGCCACCAGGGCAAGAACAAGGAAGGCGGCGTCATCGACGTGTTCGGCGAATCCTTCTTCGACAGCGTGATGCCCATCGTCGACGCGGGGCTGGCGAAGATGATGCAGCCGGGCGAGGAAATCGCCGACTGCCTGCAGGTGCTCGCGGCGCCCGGCCACAGCCCCGGCCAGGTGATCTTCAAGGTGCGCTCGCAGAACGAGGAAGGCCTCTTCTGCGGCGACATCCTGCACAGCCCGGTGCAGATCGTCCGCCCGGAGATCAACTCCGGCTACTGCATCTGGGAGGACACCGCCCGTCAGACGCGCCTGGCCTTCCTCAACGACGCCGCCGACTCCGGCGCGCTGATCCTGCCGGTGCACTTCGGCGAACCGCACTGCGGCTTCATCCGCCGCCAGGGCGCGGGCTTCGCCTTCGAGGGCGCCCACTGGTGAGCCGATAGCCCGCGTCGACGCACGCCCAGGCAGCGTCGGCGCGGGCTACCAGCGCGAAGCCGGACCGACGAATGCCGTCTATGCAGGCCATTCGCCAGCCAGTACCGTGGTATACCACTTGGCAAGAAGTACCTGACCATGGCGATGCATTTCGATATCACCGACTTCCGCTTGTTCATCAACATCGCGGAAACCAGCAGCCTCACCCGCGGCGCGGAACGCTCCTTCCTCTCGGTGCCGGCCACCAGCAACCGCATCAAGAACCTGGAAGACAACCTCGGCATGCGCCTGCTGGAGCGCTCGCCCCAGGGCGTGACCCTGACCAACGCCGGCAGGACCTACCTGCAGCATGCGCGGATCATCCTCTCCCAGCTGGAGATGCTCACCGGCGACCTGCAGCAGTACGCCGAAGGGCTCAAGGGCCAGCTGCGCCTGCTGGCCAACACCACCGCCATCACCGAGTACCTGCCGCCGGTGGTGGGCGAGTACCTCAAGAGCCACCCGGACGTGCACATCGACATGCGCGAGCGCCTCTCCGACGACATCGTGCGCTGCATCCGCGACGGCAGCGCGGACCTGGGCATCGTCTCCGGCAGCGTGGTCACCGATGGCCTGCAGAGCGTGCCGCTGGTGAGCAGCCGGCTGATGGTGATCGCCCCGGAGGGCCACCCGATCCTGGAACACGGCGAAGTGCACTTCAAGCAGGCGCTGCAGTACGAGTTCGTCTCCCTGCTCGAAGGCAGCGCCATCCACGTCTTCCTCAGCCGCGCCGCAGCGGCGCTGCACATTCCGCTGACGCTGCGCGTGCAGGTCGCCAGCTCCGACGCGATCTTCCGCATGGTGGAAGCCGGCGCCGGCATCGCCATCGTCCCCCAGGCCGGCTTCGAGCGCCTCAAGGGCAGCCAGAAGATCGGCTCCTGCAAGCTGCTCGACCCCTGGGCGGTGCGCACCTTCCAGCTCTGCGCGCAGGATTTCGACGGCCTCTCGGCCTTCGCCCGCGACTTCGCCGACAGCCTGATCGACTGGTACCGCACGGGCTGACCGGGCGCGCTTAACCGCCGGTTAAAGCCGCCTTCCAAAGAGGCCAATTGTCCGCCTCCAACGAGTCTGGGAGCCTTGCAGCACAAGGACGCGCCGCCATCCCGGGCGACCCGCCACCGACAATAAGAAAGGACCACTGACCATGGCCGAACCACGCTGGAAGAACCGCCCCGAGGGCTCGAACTGGGGCGATTTCGGCCCTGACGACCAGAGGGGACGACTGAACCTGCTGACCCCGCAGAAAGTGCTCCAGGGCATCGCCGAAGTCCGCGAAGGCCTGGCCTTCTGCCTCAGCCTGCCGCTGGACTATCCCGGCGGCAACGCGATGAACGTCAACCGCCTGCCACCGATCCTGCGCCCGCTGCTGCGCAAGGGCGGGGTCAACATGAACTACCAGTACCAGTGGATCCAGGAAGGCCGGCCGGACGTGCTCAGCGACGACCTGGCGATCCTCCACCTGCAGTACTCCACCCAGTGGGATGCGCTGTCCCACGTCGGCGCGCTGTTCGACGCCAACGACGACGGCGTGCCCGAGCCGCTGTACTACAACGGCTTCAGCGCCGGCGGCGACGTCGAAGGTCCCAGTGAACTGGAGGACTGCGGCATCGCCGGGCCGATCAAGCCGCACAGCACTTCCTGCGCCCACGCCCTGGGCATCGAGCGGATGGCCGAGACCTGCGTGCAGGGCCGCGGCGTGATGGTCGACCTGCACCACCACTACGGCCTGGGCCGCACCCATGTCGGCTACGACGAACTGATGCGCGTGCTCGAAGCCGACCGCGTGGAGGTGGAAGCCGGCGACCTCGTCTGCCTGCACACCGGCTACGCCGAGGCGCTGCTGGGGATGAACCGCAACCCCGATCCGGCCGAGCTGGAACGCCTGGCCGCGGTGCTCGACGGCAACGACAGCCGCCTGCTGAACTGGATCACCGACAGCAACCTGGTGGCCATCGCCGCCGACAACTACTCGGTGGAAATCTTCCCCGCCGGGCACGCCGGCGACTGCTGCTCGGTGATGCCGCTGCATCACCACTGCCTGTTCAAGCTCGGCGTGCACCTGGGCGAGCTGTGGCACCTCACGCCGCTGGCCAACTGGCTGCGCGCCCATGGCCGCAACCGCTTCCTGCTCACCGCCCCGCCGCTGCGCCTGCCCGGCGCCGTTGGTGCGCCGCTCAACCCCATCGCCACTGTCTGACGGAGTCCACCGTGCCACAAGAACGCGTACTCATCACCGGAGGCGCCTCCGGTATCGGCGCCGCCATCGCCCAACGCTGCCGCGAGGACGGCTTCGAGCCGGTGATCATCGACCGCCTCGGCGACGGCCTGATCGCCGATCTCACCGACACCGCCGCCACCGCCGCGGCACTGGAGCAGGCGCTGGCCGACGGGCCGATCACCCGCCTGGTGAACAACGTCGGCATGGTCTGCCCCAACCCGGCGGACGAGCAGAGTTTCGAGGAACTGGAGCGGGTCTGGGCGCTCAACGTGCGCTGCTCGCTGCAGTGCATGCAGGCGCTGCTGCCGGGCATGAAGCAGGCCGGCTTCGGGCGCATCCTCAACATGTCCTCGCGCGCCGCGCTGGGCAAGGAGCTGCGTACCGCGTACGCCGCCACCAAGGCCGGGCTGCTGGGCATGACCCGCGTCTGGGCGCTGGAGCTGGGCCGCCACGGCATCACCGCCAACGCCATCGGGCCGGGGCCGATCCGCACCGAGCTGTTCGAACGCGCCAACCCGCCGGACAGCCCGCGCACCCAGGCGATCATCGACAGCGTGCCGGTCAAGCGGCTCGGCGTGCCGGAGGATATCGCCCAGGCGGCCTCGTTCTTCCTCGATGCGCGCGCCGGTTTCGTCACCGGCCAGGTGCTCTACGTCTGCGGCGGCATGACCGTCGGCGTGGCTGGCGTCTGACCCTCGCGACAACGCGCCAGGCCCCGTCGCAGGCGGGGCGCACGCCCTCTTAACCGGCGGTTAAACGCCCCTTCCGCAGACTGAAATTGTGACCCTCCAGGCGCACTGGCAAGCTGGTTTCCAGGGGCGATGAGGGCTTTCGAAAGCCGCGTCCGTCCGCGATAACAACGACAAAGGACCCGCAGTCATGATCGACAAGCTTTGCCCCAGTGCCGCCCAGGCGCTGGCCGAGATTCCCGACGGCGCGACCATCGCCGTGGGCGGCTTCGGCGGCGCCGGGATGCCCGAGGACCTGATCGACGCGCTGATCGCCCAGGGCGCGCGCGACCTTACCCTGGTGAGCAACAACGCCGGCCAGGGCGACAGCGGCCTGGCCGCCCTGCTCAAGGCCGGCCAGGTGCGGCGGATTCTCTGCTCCTACCCGCGCATGGTCGGCTCCCACGTCTTCGAGGAGCTGTATCGCGCAGGCAAAATCGAGCTGGAGATCGTCCCCCAGGGCAACCTCGCCGAACGCCTGCGCGCCGCCGGCTGCGGCATCGGCGGCTTCTTCACGCCCACCGGCTACGGCACGCTGCTGGCCGAGGGCAAGGAAACCCGCGAGATCGACGGCCGCCACTACGTGCTGGAGTCGCCGATCCATGTCGACTACGCGCTGATCAACGCAGAACTTGGCGACCGCTGGGGCAACCTCACCTACCGCAAGACCGCACGCAACTTCAGCCCGGTGATGGCCATGGCCGCGCGCCACACCATCGCCTCGGTGGGCCGCGTCTGCGAGCTGGGCGAGATCGACCCCGAACACGTGGTCACCCCCGGCATCTTCGTCAGGCACATCGTGCAGCGCAGCAGCTCCGTTAGCCAAAGCAAGGCAGGTTGAGCATGGACAAACAGACCCGCAACGCCATGGCCACCCGCGTGGCCCGCGACATCCCCGAGGGCGCCTACGTCAACCTCGGCATCGGCCTGCCGACCCTGGTGGCCAACCACCTGCCGGCGGACAAGGACATCTTCCTGCACAGCGAGAACGGCGTGCTCGGCCGCTGGACCGGGGCCAAGCCCGGCGAGGAAGACTGGGACATGATCAACGCCGGCAAGGAGCCCATTGAATTACATCCGGGAGCGGCGTTCTTCCACCACGCCGACTCCTTCGGCATGATGCGCGGCGGCCATCTGGACATCTGCGTGCTAGGGGCCTTCCAGGTCGCGGCCAACGGTGACCTGGCCAACTGGCACACCGGCGCGCCGGATGCCATCCCCGCCGTCGGCGGCGCCATGGACCTGGCCATCGGCGCCAAGCGCATCTTCGTGATGATGGAGCACCTGGCCAAGGACGGGGCGTGCAAGCTCATCCAGCGCTGCACCTATCCGCTCACCGGCATCGGCTGCGTCAGCCGCGTCTACACCGACCTCGCCACCCTGGAAATCACCGCCGAGGGCGTGCAGGTCATCGAGCTGGTGGGCGAGACCACGGCCGAGGCATTGCAGGCCGTCACGCCGATCCCGCTGGACTTCTCGACGCTGCCTGAGCGCCCCGCGCGGGCCCTGAGCCCGAGCGCCGAACGCGCCCTGGGCAGCTCCGCCTGAGGAGGCTACCGTGGGCACCTTCGACCGCGCCAGAGCCTGGGACCAGGGCGATCTGACACAGCTGCTGAGCCTGGAAGACGGCCCGCAGGACACCTTCCGCGCCACCGTCAACGACAGCAACATCAACGGTCGCGTGTACGCCGGACAACTGCTCGGCCAGGCCCTCTGGGCCGCCGCGCAGACCGTGCCGAACCGCGTGCCGAGCACCCTGCAGGCGACCTTCCTGCAGGGCGCCCGGCCCGAGGACGCGCTGGAGTACAAGGTGGAAGCGCTGCAGGATGGCCGGCGCTTTTCCAGCCGGCACATCTACGGCGTGCAGGGCACGGCGCTGGTGCTCAGCGCCCACGCGACCTTCCAGCAACCGGGCGATTGCATCGAGGCGGCGCCGCGCCTGGAGGGCCATGTCCCCTCCCCGGAAAGCCTGCCGGACCTGCGCGAGCTGGCCGAACGCTACCCGGGCCAGGGCGAGGCCGCGCAGCTGCGCTTCACCGGGCAACCGCTGCTGGACATCCGCCCGGTGAACCCGGAGGCGTACTTCGGCGCCACGCCGGCGCAGAACGAGATCGCCTACTGGGTGCGCCTGCTGCAACCGCTGACGGCCGAAGGCGGCCTGCACCACGCGGCGCTGGCCTATCTCTCCGACTGCTGGTTCCACGGTGCCCTGGCGCCGCCCGCCAGCGCCAGCGGACTGTGGCAGGGGCACTACATCGCCAACCTCAATCACACGCTGTGGTTCCACACCCCGGAGCCGGCCTGCGACGACTGGCTGCTGTTCGTCAGCCAGGGCACTCGCAGCCTCGCCGGGCGCGGCCTGGCGCTGGCGCACATCTACCGCCGCGACGGCCGCCTGATCGCCAGCATGGCCCAGGACCTGCTGATTTCGCCGAGGACCGACTGAGCGCTTAACCCGGCGCAAAGGCTGCCTTTCGCAAAGGCAAATGGGCGCGCGAAGCAATCTGCCCCATGCTCGTTCCACGAACTGACACCCCGCCCGCCTGGCGGTCAGCTCGCACGACGAGCACCAACCCGACGCTGCAATCGTGGCCCGCGCCACGAACCGACACCCAATAACAATAAGGACGGTACTTCCCATGTTCGACTGGTACAAAACCGGCTCCCGCCAGGAGCGCAAGACCTTCTGGGCCTGCTTCTCCGGCTGGGCCCTGGATACCTACGACGCGCAGATGTTCAGCTTCCTGCTGCCGGCGCTGATGGCGGTGTGGCAGATCTCCAAGGGCGAGGCCGGCGTGGTCGGCACCGCCGCGCTGCTCTCGGCCTCCCTGGGCGGCTGGATCGCCGGCATCCTCAGCGACCGCTACGGTCGCGTGCGCATCCTGATCTTCACCATCTGCTGGTTCACCCTGTTCGGCTTCATCGCCGGCTTCGCCCAGAGCTACGAGCAGATGCTGGTGATCCGCACCCTGCAGGGCCTGGGTTTCGGCGGTGAGTGGGCGGTGGGCGCGGCGCTGATGGCCGAGGTCATCCGCCCCGAACACCGCGGCAAGGCGCTGGGCTTCGTGCAGAGCGGCTTCGCCCTGGGCTGGGCCGCCGCCGCGGTGATCATGACCGGCCTGCTGGCCTGGCTGCCGCAGGAGCTGGCGTGGCGCGTGGCGTTCTGGGTCGGGGTGATCCCGGCCGGCTTCGTGCTGTTCATCCGCCGCCACGTGAAGGACCCGGAGATCTACAAGCAGGCCACCGCCAAGGTCGAGGAGAAGGCTTCGATGCTCTCCGCCTTCCGCCCCGCGGTGATCCGCCTGACCCTGCTCGCCGCGGTGCTGGTCACCGGCCTGCAGGCCGCCGCCTACACCATCATGGCCTGGCTGCCGACGCTGATGGTCTCCGAGCGCGGCCTCAAGCCCGGCCCGGTGATCTTCACCATGCTGATCATGTGCGCGGGCGCCTTCGCCGGCTTCATGGTCACCGCCTGGATCGCCGACCGCTACGGCCGTCGCCCGGCCCTGCTGCTGTTCAGCATCGGCGCCTGGATCTTCACCGTGGTCTACATGCTGGTGCCGATGAGCACCGAGCTGCTGATGCTCATGGCCTTCCCGGTGGGCGCCTTCGCCACCGGCATCTTCGCGGTGCTCGGCCCGTTCCTCAGCGAACTCTTCCCCACCCACGTGCGCACCACCTGCATGGGCTTCTCCTACAACCTGGGCAAGTCCCTCGGCGCGCTGTCCATCGCCGGCGTCGGCGTGCTCTCCGAGAAGATCGGCCTGGCGCAGTCCATCGGCACCTTCTGCCTGGTGGCCTACGCGCTCTCCGTCACCGCCGTGCTGCTGCTCCCGGAAACCCGTGGCGTGCGCCTGCAGGACGTCGACGCCAAGCTCCTCAACGACGATGAAGCCGAAGCCGGCAACGGCGCCCAGCTGTCCCAGAGCAAATCCTGACCCCGAGGAACCACCATGCTGTACTGCGTAAGAATGGACGTGAACATTCCCCGCGATATCCCCGCCGAGGAAGTCGAGGCGATCAAGGCCGCCGAGAAGGCCCGCGCCACCGAGATCCAGCGTTCGGGCAAATGGCCGCACCTGTGGCGCGTGGTCGGCCAGTACTCGAACATCAGCGTGTTCGATGTCGAGAGCAACGATGAGCTGCACGCCCTGCTCTCCAGCCTGCCGCTGTTCCCCTACATGACGATGCAGGTCACCCCGCTGGCGCAGCATCCGTCGTCCATCGCCTGATCCTTCCGCCACCCGCTGTACGGCGGCCCGCCCGGGGCCGCCGCCTTTCTCCCCGACGAACTTTCAGGATGCGGCCCAGCCATGCCAAAGCTGCTGCAAGCGGACACGCTCGACCTCAGTGAACTGATCCGCCCCGGCGACACCGTGCTCTGGGGCCAGGCCAACGCCGAACCGCTGCCGCTGACCGAGGCGCTGATGGCGCAGCGCGCGCGCATCGGCCGCTTCCGCGTGCTGCTGGGCATCGCCAACAGCACCACCTGCCGCCCCGAGCACGCCGACCAGGTCGACCTGCTCGCCTACTGTGGCGCTGGCGCCAACCGTGAACTGGGCAATGCCGGGGTGCTCGACATCCTGCCTTGCCACTACTCGCAACTGCCGGCGTTGATCGACAGCGGCGCGCTGCGCATCGACGTCCTGCTGCTGCAGGTCGCCCCGGCCGACGCCCAGGGCCGCTACAGCCTGGGCATCGCCCACGAATACCTGCTGCCGGCGCTCAAGCGCGCACGGGTGGTGATCGCCGAAGTCAATCGCCAGGCACCGCGCACCTTCGGCGAGCTGACCCTGGGCGAGGACGACTTCGCCGCCCTCCTGCACACCGACCGGCCACCGCTGGAAAATCCGCCGGCGCGCATCCGCGAGGCGGACAGCCGCATCGCCGCGCACATCGCCGAACTGATCGACGACGGTGCCACCTTGCAGATGGGCATCGGTGCCATCCCCGACGCGGTACTTGGCGCCCTGCGCGGCCATCGCGACCTGGGCGTGCATTCAGGCAGCCTCGGCGACGGTGTGGCGCAGCTGATGCATGCCGGGGTGATCACCAGTGCGCGCAAGAGCCGCGACCGCGACGTGACCATCGGCGGCGTGCTGCTGGGCAGCCGGGTGATCCATGACTACGCCCACGACAATCCGGCGATCCAGCTGCGCTCCACCGCCTACACCCACGACGCCGACGTGCTGGCGAGCCTGGAGCGCCTCGTGGCGATCAACTCCGCCGTGGAGGTCGACCTCACCGGCCAGGTCAACTCGGAAGTCGCCGCCGGCAGCTACATCGGCGCGGTGGGCGGCGCGCTGGACTTCCTCCGCGGTGCGGCGCGCAGCCGCGGCGGCCTGCCGATCATCGCCCTGCCCTCCAGCGCTGGCGCCAGCAGCCGCATCGTCGCCCGGCTGGCGGGCCCGGTGACCATCCCGCGCAGCGATGCCGGGCTGATCGTCACCGAATTCGGCGTTGCCGACCTGCGCGGCAAGAGCCTGCGCCAACGGGTGGAATGCATGCTGGCGATCGCCCATCCGCAGCACCGTGCCGCACTGCAACAGCAACTGGAGCAACTGCCGTCTGCGGCGACCCTGCCCGCCTGAGGTCGACGCGGATACTGGCAGCCGCTCGACCGGGCGGGTGAAGCCGAGCACAGGCCGGCCGTAGCGGCTTACCTATTGGCCGCCGTGGCGTCTACTTGGGTAATCTCTGCGTTCCTTCATTGCCGTGGTTTTCCCATGCTGGCCTCTGCCCTCGCCCTGCTGCCCTTCTCCGGTGTCGACTGGTTGCTCATCCTGGCGGGTATCGCCGCGGCCTACGTAGTCTTCGGCGTCGCCGGCTTCGGCACGGCGCTGGTGGCCGGGCCGGTGCTGATCCATTTCATGCCGCTGTCGCGGATCATCCCCTTGCTGGTCCTGCTGGACTTCGTCGCCGCCTTCGGCAACTGGCTGCCGGCGCGCAAGGCCGTGGCGCGCAATGAACTGCTCAGGCTGCTGCCGTGCATGGCGGTGGGCTGCACGCTGGGCGTGGTGTTTCTCCTGCAATTGAAGTCTGACCTGCTGCTGTTGCTGATGGGCCTGTTCGTCAGCGGCTACGCGCTCTACAGCCTGGCGGTGAAGGTCCGCCCGCAGCAGCTGAATCCCTGGTGGGCAGTGCCGGCGGGAACGGTGGGCGGCCTGTTCGGCGCGCTGTTCGGCAGCGGTGGCTTCCTCTACGCGCTGTACCTCAATGCCCGGCTGACCTCCAGCGAACAGGCCCGCGCCACCCAGAGCGCGCTGATCAGCTGCAGCACGGTGGTGCGCCTGAGCCTGTTCCTGCTGGCGGGCGTGTATGCCGACGCGGCGCTGCTGATGCTTGCGCTGGTGCTGCTGCCCGTGATGGCGCTGGGCCTCTGGCTCGGGCGGCGCCTGACCCGTCGGCTGTCCCGCGACGCCTTCGTCCGGCTGGTGACCTGGCTGGTACTGGCCAGCGGCCTGGCGCTGATCGGACGCTACCTCAGCCTCCCGTAGCTGGCGCCTGCAGGAGAACCGCGCTGATCCGGGATAAACGAAAACGCCCCGGTAGTCCGGGGCGTTCTGTGGCGGTCCTGGTCCGAGTTACCAGCTGTACTTCACGCCGATCTGGCCGGCCACGTCCTGCTGGTCGCCCGAGGACATCTGCTTGCCCACCTGGCCAAAGGCACTCCAGCCCTGCCCCATGGCCACCTCGGCGCCCACCTTCATCTCGTAGAGATTCTTCGCGCCGTCGAGTTTGGCGCTGGTGTGGTTGAAGGACATCGCGTTGTCAGCCTCGCTACGCCACCAGTTCGCTTCCACGAAAGGTTGCACCCTGGTACCGGACTTGTCGGTCGGGCGCACGTAGGCGCGGGCCCCCAGGCGAGTGGTGACATCGCCGGAGTTCTTCGAGCGGACCACGGTGCCGTTCTGCTCCTTGTGCTTGTCGGCCTGGTAGTCGGTGTAGATCACCTGAGCCTGCGGCTCGACGTAGTACGCCTTGCCCTGGCCCTGACCGACTTCAAACGCATAACCCGACTCGACCGAAGCCGCCCAGGTCCGGCTGTCGTACTTCTCGCGCGCCAGGCCATCGCCCTTGACGCTGTTGTCGTAGTCGCCGAACTGCAGCCAGGTATCGACGTAAGCGCCGGCAGGCTCGCTCGCACTCTGGAACCAGGTGCCATACACACCCACGCTGTAGCCTTCCACTTCACCCTTGGCCTTGTAGCCCAGGACGTTGGAGCTCACGTCGGTCCTGGCCTTGCCGGTGGCGGCCATCACACCCGCGTGATAACGGCTGTCGCCATCGGTCCAACGGACCAGGTCCGCGCCCAGCTGCAGGATGTCGGTGCTGGTGTCGACGTCGATCTGCCTGGCGCCGGTGTTGGCGGTGAAGTCGTTACGCTTCACGCGCATCCACACCGAACCCGGGGTAGCGCCTTCACCGCGTTGCGCCTCGCTGAAGTCCTGCTCACCCGCACGTTCATGCAGGGTGTGCCGGAACATGCTGATCGCCGCCAGCTGGTTACCCAGGTAGGCACCGATTTCAGGACGGTACAGGCCAGGCTTGGACGGACCCGGGCCGACGATCACCGGCGGTACCGGCTCGACGGGATCGACGGGAGCGACCGGATCGACGGGGTCTACTGGAACAAAGGGATCCACCGGGTCCACTGGCTCTACCGGCTCGTCCGGCAGCACCGGAATGACCGGGGTCGCGGGCTCCGTCGGCCGTTCGGAGCGCAGGTACCAGCCGCCATCGTCCGGGTTGTCCTTGCCACCCTTGGCCAGCAGGTATTCAAAGTTGCCCGCCACGACGCGATTGGCCAGGCTGAACACGCCATTGGACGCCCCCTCGACCTGCACCACCGGAATGCCGTTGGCATAGGTGAAATCGCCTTCACCCCCCGCATTGTTCACCTTCAGGAGGCTGTCGCCGGAAGTCCTGCCCTGAACGACCAGCTTGTCGGTCAGCGAGTCATCGCTGCCGAGCCGGGTGTTGATCTCCACCACGCCACCATTGCCGGCATAGTTGCCTGACACGACCAGCAGTGCGCCGGGTGTACCCGACAGGTTATTGCGCGGCGCCCTGGATAGATCGCCGAAACTGACCAGGCCACCATTTCTCAGGCTGGCAATGGTCTGGCTGTAATTGCCCAGATCGAGTTGGCCCGACTCGCTGACGATATATTCAGAAGCCGTACTGAATGTCCCGGCAGCGCCCGCGCGAAGTGTTCCACCCTCGAGCCGGGTAGCGCCGCGGTAGCTAGTGTTGCCATTGAGCGTGGTAACACCACTGTAGAGATGAACCTCACCGGCGCCCTTGATTTCAGGGTTGAACTGATAGTTGCTGTCCGTGTGATTGAAGACAACGACGCTGTTCTTATCCATTTCGATGTAGGAAGTATCGATAGTCCCCGCCGCAGTGGCCGCGTCACCTCCCGCGCTGCCAATATTGAGCGCCGCATAACCGTAAGAGCCGGGTGACGTCTGAATGAAATCGGATTTCACCACGGCACCATTATTGACGGTGAGAGATGAACGTCCCCCGGTTCCGCCAATATAAGTCCCACTCAAGTGAATCTCGGGAGCTTCCCAGCTTGAACCCTCGCCACTCACCAGGACACGGCCGATGGCACCAGAGGCACGGCCAATAGTGCCGACGCCACTGGTCACGGCTGCGCCATCAAGAATATTCAGTTCGCCCTTGCTTCCGCTCGTATAACCGATCTCGAAAGGCGTATCGAGATCCACTCGGGAACCCGCACCCGTCACGTCAAGCAGCCCCTCGGAGCCATTTTGCAGACCGACGATTGCGAGCCCCCCGGAACTGGTGACGTGCCCGCCATCCGAGACTCTCATCGTGCCCGAGCCGGCGCTTGCAACGACGATCGTGCTTTCCGATGTCAAGCGCGAGTCAGCCCCCTTGACCTCTACAAGACCACTGGCGCCCGATACGTTGCCGACATTGATGGACTCTGCCGATACCAGGCCACCCTGCTCGATGAGCAGGCTGCCAATGCCATAGTTACCAACGACAAGACCTCGGGCAGCCAGTTGCGAGCCGGCGCCGGAAACAGCGGCAGCCCCCGAACCACTGGCTGTGTTGCCGACGACAGTAGAGTTGCTGGCAACCGATACGACGGCGCCATCCTCGATCCTCAGATTACCGGTCCCTTTATTGCCGACCGAGAAGTAATCATCAATATCCCATCTTGTATTCGCACCTGAGACAAGCGCATTGCCCACACCGCTATCTTCAGTGCCGATTTGCGCACGAAAACCCTTGAGCTGCGCCCCATCGAGCAACTCGAGAGAGCCATTGCCCCACAGCCCTACATACATTTGCGCATTCAGGACAGCACGGGTGTCAGTTCCGCGGAAAGTTGCAGAACCATCGCTATCAGCAAAACGCCCAAGCCAGAGCTGGCCTGCTTTAAAGCTGGAGCCGTCCTCTACTTCCAAGGCTCCGGAACCATAGTAACCAACATTGACAATCCAGGTTCCCGTGCTGGCCACCCATTCAGAAGCCTCCGACACGGTGACTGTTCCCGAGCTACCCGCCTGTTTTCCAACGAAACTCTCGACATTGCCAATGCTGACAGTGTCACCATTGGAAATACTCAGCGCACCCTGCCCGCTATCTCCCACGGTCAGGGCCCCGGATATCTTCCAGTCTGGCGTAACCGGCACACCTGGATTGACATCGCCGGTCACCACAATATCCGCATAGGCAATGGCAGAACTGAATGCAGAGGCAAAGGTTAAAGCGATAGTGGACCTTTTATCACCCAGCAGATTTGCAATACGGAATAATGCCCTGGATTCCGCCCTGGGCATCGAACGTTGATCACCCAGGCCAGGTCGGCTTGACTTATTACTCCATACAACTCTAAAAATACTATTCAAACGATGCATCTGATCTTTTATTCCAGGAAAAATAACTTCATAGGAATTGAACCGGAATCGCTGCGCGACTCCCATTCAACAAAACTGGTCCTGCGCGATGACGCGCACTGACAGGTTGGAAATTATCTTTCACGCAGAATTGCCGGCCAAACATGACCCGTCTGATTTCCACACGTCATTGAATAGTACTTGTCTTATATGAGGCCGCATTGAAGGTTTCGAATGTATTGTTCCGTCGGCCTAATAGCGGCGACTCAGAGAATCCTTGCCGCTGCCCTGCACCGTGGGTGGCACGTTACTGGGAGATATCCATTGAAATGGGGGCCGCCCAGTCAACTTGGTACTGGTCTGCTCCCCGCATCTGAGTACAGGGACTCACGCTAATTTTGCTGCCTGTTTGCGCCGCCGAAATTCCCTTGGGGATCGGTAGTTCAAGGC
>NZ_JACHLI010000063.1 GCF_014204515.1 Pseudomonas nitroreducens
CGGAGGCTGAGGCAAACTTCCACCGGCAACAAGCAAGCCAGGCCATGGCGGCCTGACTTAAACGAAACGGCCTCCACGAAATCCGGTGCGATTCATACAGTAGGGAATAGCCGAGCGAGGCCGCTGAGCTCGACCCGCTCTACCCTGTCGACAGAAAGCGTATGCAAGCTTTCATCGGTAAGCCGCGTGCCCCGCCGGTATTAAACGAAGTAGCCCCATGAAATCGCGGCCGCTCACTTTAAGAAAAATCTCATTTAGATCTGCTCGTCGGCCATTCGATAGTAAGGAAGCTTTGGTCGCTATCGATACAGAGGGCTTTTACTTGCATACTCAAGATTGGATATGAAAAAGCTCCTGAGCAGCGCGCCACTAGCTCCCGCTACCGGCCCTGCAAACGGCTGTACTAGCCACAATGTTAGCCAAGCGTTTGCCTCGATAGTAGGCGTCGTTAGAGCTGACTTGAAGGCTGGCGTTGCGGTTGGAGGAAGTCCAAGCGGCCAATCCCTGGTCAACACTTCTGTTTGGTTTCATCAAGTTCGATGGTAACAACCAATTGCCGACAGCGTTGCCTGCGGAGCCTAGGGAGGGCGAGGTCGTTGGTAGTGAAGGCGACATCAACGAAATCCATTTGTGAATGTGGCGTGGCATCGCAATCTTCTAATTATAGCTCTGTCCTCGCACAGGTTCTCTTGATAGTGAACAATTATATATTCAATCAACCCCACTGATCAGGGAAAAATATTCTCCCCTGGAAGGAGAAGAGCTTGTATTTTTTTACGCGCAAGCATGCTAGTGCTCTAACGGTGATAGATGTCTCATTAGAGCGAGCTCGCCTTGGATTGAAGTCCGAGTCGACCAGAACACGCCTGGGATTCGCCTGGTGGCTGATCGAGCCGCTGATCCTGCTCGTGATCTACTACACCGTGTTCGGCCACCTGCTGCGTATCCAGGTGGAGAACTTCGCTGTGTTCCTGATCATCGGCGTCACGTTCTGGACCTGGTTCAACAAGAGCGTGATGAACTGCACCGATGCGATCTACGAGAAGAAACACATTCTCGAGCATTGCCGGGTCGATCCGCTGATCTTCCCACTGACCTCGATCTTCAAGGATCTGGTCAAGGAGTCGCTGGTTGTCGCTCTGCTCCTGGGGCTGCTGTGTGCCATCGGCTTTACGCCATCGTGGTTGTGGTTGTACCTGCCACTGATCATGTTCGTGCAGATGATCATCACGGCCGGCTGCGGCGTCTTCGTCGCAGGCCTGACACCTTTCCTGCCGGATGTGCGCATCCTGATTTCCTCCGGGCTGCAGTTCCTCATGTTCGGATCGGGCGTGTTCTATTCCAAGGACAACATCCCGCCGCAGTTCCATCTCCTGCTCGATCTCAATCCCCTGGCGTTGCTGCTTTCGCAGTATCGCGAGGTACTGATGTACGGTCGCGCGCCCGTCATCGGGGATCTCCTGGCTCTGTTCTGTGGCGCGCTGGCGCTGTTCGTGCTGGCCGTCCTGTTCGTTGCCGGTAACCGCAACTCCTATGCCATGGCGTTGAGCAAATGACCGACGTTGCCGCACTGACAATCGATGGCCTGTCGCTGACCTTCCGCAACGGCCTGCGCCTGTTTTCCCGTCGTCAGACCATGGTGCTGCAGGACATCTCCTTTTCGGTCGGGCGTGGCGAGACTTTTGGCGTGGTCGGCAGCAATGGCGCTGGCAAAAGCACACTGCTGCGCGTACTGGCCGGAATCTACCAGCCGACGCGTGGACGCCTGACTTCCTCGGTCGCGAGCGTTTCGCTGCTCAACCTGCAACTGGGTTTCGACGAGAACCTGGACGCGCGCGACAACATCGTGCTCAGCGGCATGCTGATGGGCATGAGCCGCAGGCGCATGCGCGAGCTGACCGCCGAGATTCAGGACTACGCCGAACTGGGCGGCTCGGTCGGGCTGCCGGTGCGCAGTTACTCCACGGGGATGCGTGCCCGCCTGGGCTTCGCCATTTCCAAATACTCGCGTCCCGACGTGATTCTCCTGGACGAGGTACTGAGCGTCGGCGACGGGCATTTCCGCGAAAAGGCCGAGGCCTCCATGCGCGAGATGCTTCAGGGCAATCAGACCGTGGTGTTCGTGTCCCACGATTCAGGCCGCATCAGAGAAATGTGTAGTCGAGTGTGCTGGTTGAAGGACGGGCGCGTGCAGATGCTCGGCGTGACCAACGACGTCATGGATGCATACGACGAATTCATCCTGCGCAAGTGAAGGAAAAGCAGATGCTCAACATAGTAGTTCCCATGGCCGGCGCGGGTAGCCGTTTCGCAGTCGCAGGATACAAGGACCCCAAACCGCTGATTCCGGTGCATGGCGTGCCGATGATCAAGGTGGTGATCGACAACCTCACGCCGGCTTGCGAGCACCGCTTCATCTTCATCTGTCAGGCTGCGCACGTCGAAGCCTACGGCCTGCAGGAAAAGCTGCAGGCCTGGGCGCCGGGCTGCGCCATCGTCGAGCTCGACGGCCTCACCGAAGGCGCTGCCTGCACGGTGTACGCCGCCAGGGAACTGATCGACTCCGATGACCCGGTGATGATCGCCAACAGCGACCAGTATGTGGACATCGACATCAATGATTACCTGCGCTCCATGGAAGAGCAGCAGGCGGACGGCCTGATCATGACCATGAAGGCCGATGACCCGAAATGGTCCTTCGTCGGATTCGACGATGCCGGTCGCATTGACCGTGTCATCGAGAAGGAAGTGATTTCCGACGAAGCCACCGTGGGCATCTACAACTTCCGCAGCGGCCGCGAGCTGGTCGCCGCGATCGAATCCATGTTCGACAAGAACCTGCGGGTGAACGGCGAGTTCTATGTGGCGCCGGCCTACAACGAAATGATCGGCGGCGACGCCCGTATCGTGCATTTCAGCATCGGTTCCGAGGGCGCTGGCATGTACGGCCTGGGTATTCCCGCGGACCTCGACCTGTTCCTCGGCCTGTCGGTCAGCCAGGCAGCCACGGCGGGTCGCTGATCATGCAGATCATCAGTCATCGCGGTTACTGGCTGGAGCGACCCGAGCGCAACCTGAAGGTCGCCTTCGCTCGCTCCTTCGACCTGGGGTTCGGCACCGAGACCGATGTGCGCGACGTCGCTGGCCGGCTGGTCATCTCCCATGACATGCCCAATGGCGAAGAGATGTCCCTGGACGACCTGCTGCGGATCATGGCCGGGCGCAACCTGCCGCTGGCGATGAACATCAAGGCCGATGGCCTGTGCGAACCGATCAAGGCTGCGTTCGAGGCCCATGGCCATGGCAACTGGTTCGTCTTCGACATGGCGGTGCCGGACATGCGCAGCTACCTCGCCAGCGGCGTCTGCACCTATACGCGTCTGAGCGAGGTCGAGCCGGTCCCCGCGTGGCTGAACGAAGCCGATGGCATCTGGCTGGATAGCTTTGGCCGCGAGTGGTACTCGCGGGATCAACTGGCCGAGCTGCTGGCCGGTGGCAAACCAGTCTGCGTCGTTTCCTCCGAGTTGCATGGTCGCGAGCAACTGTCGCTGTGGCAGCTGCTGGCCGAGTTCCAGGGTGCTGCGAATCTGACGCTGTGCACCGACCTGCCTGAATCCGCTCGCTCTTTCTTCAAGGAATGATCTCATGATCAAAGCTGTGATTTTCGACATGGACGGTGTGCTGATCGAAGCGAAGGATTGGCACTACGAGGCTTTGAACAAGGCGCTCAACCTGTTTGGCCACACCATCAGCCGCCACGACCACCTGACCACCTACGACGGGCTGCCGACCTCTCGAAAACTCAACATGCTCAGCGTCGAGCATGACCTGCCGGTTGAGCTGCACAACTTCATCAACGAGATGAAGCAGGCGTACACGATGGAAATCGTCTACTCGCAGTGCAAACCGACCTTCAATCATCAGTACGCCCTGTCTTCGCTGAAGAATCGTGGCTACAAGCTGGCCGTGGCCTCCAACTCCATCCGCAACACCGTCGAGGTGATGATGGACAAGGCTCGCCTTGACCAGTACCTGGATCTGAAGCTGTCCAACGAAGACGTCAAGAGTCCCAAGCCCGCGCCGGATATCTACACCAAGGCCATCCAGTCCTTTGGCTTGTCGCCCGATGAGTGCCTGATCGTCGAGGACAATGAGAACGGCATCCGCGCCGCCCGCGCTTCCGGTGCTCATGTGCTGGTCGTCGAGGACGTCGCTGACGTCAACCTGGAAAACATCACCAGCCGCATCGAGCAGATCGAAGCCCAGCGGCAAGAGCGGTTGGAGGCCTGATCATGCGCAAGTTGAATATCGTATTGCTGGCAGGTGGTGAAGGCTCTTCGGTGAAGACTGAGAGCAATTATCCGGACTATCTGTCCGAACGTAACGGCATCCCGTTGATCCAGCATCTGGTAGAGAACTGCCTGGCCCTCGAGCCCGTGCGCATCATCTGCATGCTGCCCAAGGACGACGTCAGCAAGTACCGCCTGCGCAACATGCTGCAGCAGATGACCCCGGTCGCCTCTGTACAGGCTGTCCAGGCACTCACCATGGGCGCGGCCTGCACCGCGCTGCTGGCGGCGGAAAGTATCGACAACGATGATGAGCTGCTGATCATCAACTGCAACGAGCTGCTTGATGGCTCGCTGCGCGATATCGTCGGTGGCTTCCGCAACGACCAGTGCGACGCTGGCGTGGTGGTCTTCAAGTCCCTGCATCCGCGCTACTCCTTCGTGCGCATGAATGCCGACGGCTATGTCACCGAAGCAGCCGAGAAGAACCCGATCAGCAACCACGCGGTGGCGGGGCTGTACTGGTTCGATCGTGGCGCGGTGTTCGTCGAGGCGGTGAAGGAGATGATCCGCAAGGACGCCAAGGTGAACGATGCTTTCTACATCGCCCCCGCGCTCAACGAGCTGGTGCTGCTACACAAGAAGATCGGCACCTTCCGTGTCGAGCCCGGCCAGTACCACCCGCTGAAGAATACCCACCAGCTGCACGCCTTCGAAACAGTAGGTGCCCGATGAATTCCGCCAACCTGAAGGACATGGTCAAGGGCTGGTTCGTCGGTGGTTTCACCCCAGCTGCATTCAGCACCCAGGCCTGCGAAGTCGCGGTCAAGCCCTATCAGGAAGGTGATGCCGAGGCCGCGCATTATCACAAGATCGCCACCGAGGTGACCCTGGTGCTCTCCGGCGAAGTGGAAATGTGCGGCAAGACCTGGGGCGCCGGCGAGATCATCGTGCTTGAGTCGGGTGACATCACGGCCTTCAAGGCGCTTTCCGATGCCGTCACCGTTGTGGTGAAGATTCCCGGTGCACTGAACGATAAGTACCTCGTAGAAGCATGAAAACGATACAGCTTCAACATAACTCCAGGCTGGGCTACTTGGCGCCCAAGCAACTGCGCCACATTCCCACGGAACTGGCCATGCCGGAGGGTTGCCAATGGCTGTTTTCCTTCCGTGCCTTCAAGGAGCGCAGTCCGGACGTCACGGTAAAGAAGGTGCATGCCGCGAAACGGCCGCTGGATATCTATGGGGCTGGTTCGTATTGCTTCTATGGGCTACAAGGCGACTCGCCACTGGCGCCCTTGCTGTTGTGGGATGCCGCGCATTTCCTGGAGGTCGGGAAGACCCTGACGCTGGTCGAAGATGTGCTGCAGGAAAGCTATCTGGATCGCGATTACTTCACTGGCGCGCTGACCTGCGTGGAGCGCAGCCCGAGCTGTGTCACCTACCGGAAAATTGCCCGCTTGCCGGCAGAAGCAGATGATGACCTCGACAGCTGGACCTTTGGCCTGCCGGTCGGCCCGGAAGATGCCACCGTGCTCAACGCCGTCGTGCAGCGCATTCTCGAATTGAATATCCCTAACAAGGAAGTCCTGCTCTGTGGTACGCCTGGCAAGAACTTCCGCTACTTCGATCAAGTGCGCATAGTCGGTGAGGACATCACCGCGCCTCCCGTGCAGATATGTAAAAAGAAGAATCGCCTGGCCCAGGAGGCTCGTTACAACAACCTGGTGATCCTGCACGACCGCGTGTTCCTGCCCAGCCATTTCGGCGAGATGGTTCGCCGCTTCGGTCCTCGTTATCCATTGATGACGTTGCAGAGTCTGTTCTTCGATAACGTTCGCAACTTTGGTCCGCGTCGCTATTCTGACTACGGCATGGCCATGGGCAGCATCAGCCAAGGCATGAAGGGGCTGCACCGCACGGCGGATGCTGCCGTCAGCATCGCTCCGGCGCTGTTTGCGGAGATCGAGCGTACCGGCTTCTGTTTTGCCAGCCCCATGCGTTACTCCAAGGATCTGAGCTATCCCACCGGCAGTCTGTACATTTGCCGCAAGGAGGTATGGAACATCTTTCCGCTGGACGAGTCGCTGCTATGGGCCGAGTTCGAGGATATCGAACATGGAATCCGGGCGTCTCATGGAGGCGTGCCAACACGGGTGAATCCCTATGGCATCACTCAATCGGTCACATCCCGTGCGCTATTGGGTGTGGAGTCGCCAGTCGAGTCGCTTAACGGACGCTATGTGGCAACCGGCCCCTCATTGCTCTCCCTCCTGCGCAAGAAACCTCTGCTTCGTCTCTCGGCTGAAGAGGCACTGATCCGCCTGCAGCGGTTCGCTCAGAAGTACGTTGCAGCGGATACAGCACTGCACATTCCTACTGGAATGAAGCGACTCAGTTCGCGCACTTGGTTCAAACTGGTGGATCAGGTTATACAGAACTGTAGCTTCGGCAATGATCATGGCTCGGTTATGGCTTTCATCAAGGACTATGAGAAATGGGTGCTCCTCGATCAGTTGCCCAACACCATGGTTGAGCACATCGCTTTAAGCTTTCTGAATGACCCACAAGCGGCCAAATACCGCTTGGTTTATGGCAGTAGTGAGTTTCGAAACATGCTGCGCCAGCGTCCTGTTCAAAGTTGGTTCCTCCAGGATCTAAGAGAGTATTTCCATCCTCGAGCACTGGCTTTTCCAGGAACGTTGCTCTCAGCCATTAGCCTCTATCGAAGTAACGGAGGGGAATTTTATTTCCCCAGCTTTACTGATTGTCTTAGGTCAATCCATAACTCCACACCGTTCAGTCATTATGTGGAGCGTTTATAATGCAAATTTTTCTGGTATCTCAGGAAGCCGCCTTAGGGGAGCTACCAGAAGTCGTCAACCACTTAGCAAAGGTAAACGTGCCCCGCACATTGTCAACACCTGTGATTGTTATTGATGAGTGCCTGTGGAGAGCAGAAAAAGGCAGCCAGATCTCATATCTTAGGGCCTTCAAGCTGGATGACTTCATACATCCAATCGGCCGAATCACCGACGGAGGGGTCACTGCGGACAGCAACGTAATTGGTGAAAAGCTCTGTGCAGCTGAGGAGCCATGGTTAGTAATTGACTTAGGTCTTCACAATCAGCTTTCAGTAAAGGATTTCATCTGGAAACTGGCAGTTTTTAATTTCCACTTCAGAGGACTGCAAGAGAAACACTTAGTGATTCTGACGCCACGATTGCATCTAGGTCAGACCGGACGCTACGTGAACGATACCTTCAATAACCTATCAAAAAGCCTTGGCACGAGAGAGTACAGCGATCGCTTTAATATTCTGCAGCTCAGTATCCTGATTGAAAAGCTTTCGTCAAAATCGGTGCTTACCGCTTGGCTATTTTCCAAGGCCCAGCAGTTAGTTAGGTATTTCTACCTACGGCTGATCGATTTAAGAGCAAAATAAGCACGGGAGCAACCGTATGAAGCGAAGAAGTATCGTCTTGGGTATGGGAATCGGCGTTTTCGCTGCGGCTGCTGGAGGGCTGGCTGGTTTTGCGCTCCGAGAGCGAAGCTTAGAAAAGAGTCTGGATCTCCAGACCTTTCTGCAACGCAACGCTAGTGTGAAGTTCCACCACCTGCCGACCGCACTGCTGCTCAAGCTCTATTCGCGGCGACTGACGGATGCTGACCGAATCGCGCTCGTGCAAGGGCTAGTGCACCACAACAGCGCTTTGTTCGTAGCCGATCCTTATGAGCGATCGCTGGGAACACCCGGCTTCTACAGGGTGATAAGCTGATGTTCGTGGAGACCCTGATCATCGGTAATGGCTTCGCAGGACGTACGGTGGCCCGTGGGCTGAAAGGACCGTGCCTAATCGTCGAGCGTGGCGAGAAAATCGATATCTTCGAGCGCCGCCAGCGCTTCATGCAGATGCAGGCGGACGATCGCCATGATGCCCTCATTCGTCGTGCCTATCTCTCCAGGCACGCGTTCAATACCCCGGAGGATCTGCCGGGCGATTGCGCATCGGATTACATCCTGGTCGATGGTGGCTGCTCCAACCATTGGGGAGGCCTGAGCTTCCGTCTGACAAACAATGTCTTTGCACGCGACGCGGAGTCGTTCCGCTGGCCATTCAGCTACCAGCAGGTCGAGCCCTACTGTCGTGATGCTGAGCAGCTTTTGCGCATCAGCGCGGATCCGCGCGATCCCGACAGACGAAAGCCGCTGAGTACCATCAAGGGCGCCAGCCATTGGCACCAGTCGTTGCAGCCCTATTTCCCGCAGGCGTACATCGGTGCTCAGGCGCATAACCTGTCCGCCGCGGATGCCCAGGGGCAAGGCGTCTGCATGGGGGCGGGGGACTGCGAACTCTGCCCAATGGACGCAAAGACCCGATCGCTGCATATCCGTAACGATGTCGAGGTGCTCAATGAAGTCATGGTCGAGCACTTGCGCTTCGAAGGTGACAAGGCCGTCGAAGCGATCTGTCAGTCCCCGAAGGGACCATTGAAAATACGCTTCGACCGGGTGGTGGTGGCTGCGCATGGTGTCGAATCGCTGAAGTTGTTGTGGAATAGCAATCTTCCGCCGGCCACGCCTCAGGAGTTCATGGGCCACTACTATCAGGACCATGCCGTTGCCGAGCTGGCCTGTTTCCTGCCCGGAGCGAAGATCCCGTATTTGCAGATCAATACCGCCGCTCAGGTGGTCATTCCAGAGCTGTCTGGCGAACTTGAGGGAATTGAATACACCACGCTGGGGCTTATGGCACCGCCGAACGGTCAAGCTCTAGCTGGTTCGCTGGATATCGACAAGCTCAATGCCGGGGCAGTCGAGGAAGCGATCACCGACTTGGCGGGGACCATGAGCCTCTATATTCTGCTGGAAGTTCCGCCTGAGTGGGATGTATCGCTCTTCTACGATGCCGGCGGAGTTCACATGGACTCCGACGGCTATCACGGTAACAAGCACCTCTACGACAAGGTCATCGAGACCATCTATACGAAGATGCGAGCCCTGGGCGTGGTTCCATTGCTGTCGGCGGAGCAGCGGCACTATCGCAATGCGTTCGGCACCCATCATCTGGTCGGAATGCTGAACATGAGTGACGGAGACAACGGTGTGGTCGATGCTGACTTCCGCCTAAAAGGAAGTACCAATGTCTATGTTGCCGGCTCGTCGCTCTTCCCTCGATGCGGTTCGCGAAATCCGACAGTGACCGTGGTGGCGTTGGGAATGATGCTGGCGGACAAGCTGAACAGCAGCGTATGACCATCGATTCCAGCCAATTGATGGTTCTGCTCCAGGGCCCGCTGCGCGAGGCCGGCGAAGATATTGCCGGGCGCGCCATCGAGTCGATTCGTGAGCATTTGCCGCGTGCGCAGATCGTACTGTCCACCACCGACTCCGGCCCCATGCCAGCATACGATGATGTGCTAGTCGTGGTGGACCAATCCGCGGTGCATCTCGATGACGTCAATGGCAATTTCAATAACGTCAACAAGCTCATTTCAAGCATGGCCAATGGGCTGTCGTTAGTTGAGCGCGAGTACTGCCTCAAGTTGCGTACCGATCATCTGGTGCTTGGGGACCGAATACTCTCGCTGCTGGGTGGCGCGCAGAAGGCCACGCTATTTGACGAGCGAGTCAGTGTCTCCAGCCTCTTCCTGCGTAACCCGATCAGGTTGCCGTATCTGTTTCATCTCACCGATACCCTGCAGTTCGGCCGAACACAGGACTTGCGCAAACTCTGGAATATAGGCGTGCTGCCGCCGGACTATGTCTATCTGAAGGATGGGCCTCGCACTAACCCGATAGGCACCTTCCAGGGCTTCACTTCGTTCCGTCTACTGCCCGAGCAGGCGACATTCCTGCGTTTTGCCCAGCTGAGCGGATTGCAACTGGATCTGCCGCATATTTCCTATACCAGCTACGCATTGTTCTGTGCATGGGAAGACTTGCTGGTGGAGAATTTCGAGGTGTACGACTGGCATCGCCTGATGATCCAGCCGCCCAAACGCTTCCTCAGTCGTCCCTATTTGCCAGAGTCGGTCATGACTTACGACGAATTGCAGTCCCTGCGCAAAAGACGCGCGCCGCGACAGCGAGCGGTACGCTACCTCCGCCTACTTAATAATAAGTACCTGCTTTGCTGGTTTCGTGGCCGCTGGCTCGTCTCTGTCGCTTCACTACTGCTGTTTTCCTTATCTCCCCGAATTGCGGTGCGCCTACGAGAGCTATATCGGCGCCTGACAGGCGCCAGGCGAACCTTTAGCGAGCCTCATATTCAAGTCAAAAAACCTACTTGTCGGAGTACTATCTTATGAGCAAACTAATTGTCCTTGGCGTATCCCTAATTGCCTTGGCTGGCTGCGATCAACAAGCCAACATGCTTTCGAAGACCACCACTAAGCCACCGGTAGCCAGCGTCCCGCAGCAGAACGGCCAGTATCTGCGTTTCAATCAGTTGGCTGATGGCGAGACTCGTCTGGAAGCTCATCGCATTGCGGGTAAGGTGGTGAAGGTCATCAGTGGCTACCCAGGCTTTGTTGTCGAGCCCGGGAGTTTCCCTGATGTCAGCCCCCTGACCGTGCGGATAAAGGACTGTGGTGTCATCACTTTCCGCAAGCCTACCAATGGTGCAAATGGGATGTTGGCTGAACGCACCGATGTTAACGGCTTCAATGATCAGTGCCCGATCCAGAACCTCGATGGTATCTGGACGCCGCTGGCGGCTGGTATCTGATGCCTGCTGATGCCCGCCTGCCATGAAGATTCTGCACTTCTACAAGGCCTTCGGCCTGGAACAATACGGTGGTGTTGAAATGTTCATCCGGCATTTGACCCATGCGACCGCAATCCAGGGATGCGAGAACACTGTGCTGTCGCTGGCGAAGGAGCCGATGCAGCCGGTGACGACCTCCAGCTTCCGCCTGGTCCAGGCCAAGCAGGATATGCAGATCGCCTCGACCGGTTTTTCCTGGTCGTCGCTGGGGACATTCTCGCGCCTGGCGAAGCAGGCGGACGTGATCCATTACCACTTTCCCTGGCCGTTCATGGACCTCGTCCATCTTCTCAAGGGGCTGGGCAAGCCCAGCGTGGTGACCTATCACTCGGATATCGTGCGGCAGAAGGCCCTGCTGCAACTCTACCGGCCACTGATGCGTGCCTTCCTGGGGCGCGTCGATTCGATTGTCGCGACCAGCCCTAACTACTTAGAGAGTTCGGCTGTCTTGCTGCGCTATAAACACAAGGCCTGCTCCATTCCTATTGGCTTAGAGCAGGGCTTATACCCGCGTCCGGACGCTGCCGAAGTTGGCAAACTGCATCGACTTTATGGCGAACGCTTCTTTCTGTTTGTAGGTGTGCTGCGTTACTACAAGGGTTTGCACTACCTGCTAGAGGCAATGAGAGGCTCCCCATGGCCATTGCTCATCGTTGGAGCCGGACCTATGGGGCGTAAGTTGATGCAGATGGCTATACAGCATGGCCTACACAACGTGCATTTCCTGGGGCAGGTTAGCGAGCAGGAAAAGATTGATCTAATGTGGGCGTGCTATGGCGTCATATTCCCTTCGCATCTGCGCTCCGAAGCTTTCGGCATCGGTTTGCTCGAGGGCGCGATGATGGGTAAGCCGTTGATTTGCATTGAGATCGGTACCGGAACCAGCTTCATCAACCGGCATGGTGAAACCGGAATCGTAGTCCCACCTGCCAATGCGACTGCACTCCGCGAAGCAATGAAGACACTTTGGGGCAGTCCGCAACTTGCCCAGCAATACGGGCAGGCAGCCCGGGCTCGCTTCCTGAGCACTTTCACCGCAAGCACGATGGGCCAAGCATACACCGATCTCTATCGTCGCGTGGCCGCTCAGTCACCTTAGAGATCCGCTAGATAGCGTCAAGCAGCATGGTCTGTCCCGGCTGTTTGATCGCCCGAAATACCCGCAAAAGAACATCTGGTCTGTCCCGGGCTGAGTGGACACTGACTTAAGGTGGATGATGTCCGCCGCAAGGAGTGTTCATGACCCAGACCAGACGACGTTTTCCCGAATCCTTCAAACGCGAGGCGGTAGACCAGGTGCTTGCCGGTACGCCGCTTCGTCATGTAGCCGAGACGCTGGGCATCGCTGAAAGCCTGCTGGGCAAATGGAAGCGCCAGTACGAACAACAAGGTGTCGATGCCTTTCCGGGCAACGGCAAGCAGCGCGGCGAGAGCGCCGAGCTTCGCCGCCTGCGCCAGCAACTGGCTCAGGTCACCATGGAGCGCGATGTTTTAAAAAAGGCGCTCGCCATCTTCTCGCAGCCCACGAAATGAGGTTTCGCGCCATCGAGGCGTTGGCCGGTCGCTATCCTGTGGCACCGATGTGCCGGCTGCTACGGGTGTCACGCAGCGGTTTCTATGCCTGGCAGCAGCGGCCACCTTCGGCGAGAGAGATGGCGAATCGGCTTCTGAGCAAGGAGGTCCGCACCATCCACCATGAGGTGAATGGGATCTATGGCCATCGTCGAATCAAGGCCGAGTTGGCGGCCATGGGGCATGCGTGTGGTCGACACCGGGTTGCTCGACTGATGCGCGAAGCCGGTCTACGCGTTCGCTCGCGCAAGCGCTGGCGGCTGGTTTCCAGCAGTCGTCATGCTCTGCCGATCGCCCCGAACCACCTGGATCGCCAGTTCGTCTCGGATCGCGCCAATCGGCACTGGGTCTCGGACATGACCTACGTGCGAACGGCTCAGGGCTGGTTGTATCTGGCCGTCGTGCTCGATCTCTATTCGCGTGCCGTCATCGGCTGGGCCATGCACCACCGCATGCAGCAGGCTCTGGTACATGCCGCGCTGGAGATGGCCGTTGCACGCCGACAGCCGCAAGCAGAGGTACTGCTGCACTCGGATCGTGGCAGCCAATACTGCGCGTACGACTACCAAGCCTTGCTTCGGCGGCATCGCATCGTGCCCAGCCATTCACGACCAGGGAACTGTTGGGATAATGCCGCGATGGAGAGCTTCTCCCGTTCGCTGAAGGCCGAGCGGGTGTACCTGACTCGCTATGCCAGTTACCAAGAAGCGAAAACCGACCTGTTCGACTACATCCGCTTTTACAATCACCGCCGTCGCCACTCGACGTTGGGCTATCTCAGTCCGATGGAATTTGAGCGGCGCTACGCGAGCAGTAACTCTTAACTACCTGTCCACCAGCTCCGGGACAGACCACCCTGGAGCCTGGCGTGACCAACGCAGACGGAGGAGGGCGCCATTATCCAAGGCTATGAGTTCGCCATCGTATACGGTGGGAATGGTGTAGGTAAGTTCGGTCACGCCCGGGTGCTGATATCGGGGAGCAGGTCAGGTGCCAACGTCTGCTTTCCCGCTTACCTGAGCTAGTGCAAGTTGCTCGGAAAATAGCCAGCAGAAACTCTGTGAAGAACAATATTTAGGAGAAATGTTAGTGAAATAAATGTAATATAAATCAATTGCTTATGATTTACTAATAGTTAGCCTCATTCAGATAGGATGATGGCTGTGTGGTCAGCCGAAACGACGAGGCCAAGCGGCTTGGCATCAAGATGGGTACGCCGGTCTTTGAGCTTCGGGAATTGGTCCGTCGCAAGCAGGTGACTGTCTTTTCTTCGAACTACGAGCTCTACCAGAGCCTCAGCAATCGGGTCATGGCCATCCTGGAGGAGCAGGCGCCTCGAATTTTCGTGTACAGCATCGACGAGGCCTTCGCCGATATCAGTGGCGTTCCTAATCCCGAGGACTGGGGACGGTCCGTCCAGCAGCAGATCCTGCGGCGGGTCGGGCTTCCTGTCGGGGTTGGAATCGCCCCCACGAAAACGTTGGCCAAGATCGCCAACTGGGCAGCGAAGCGCTGGAAGGCCAAGACTGGTTGCGTGGTTGATCTTCGAGACCGGGATCGGCAGCAGAAGCTATTGCAGTACGCGCCCGCAGGTGAGGTCTGGGGAATCGGTCCACGTCTCTCGAAGCGGCTGGCTGAAGAGTTTCAAGTGAAAACCGCCTGGCAGTTGGCCAACACCGATCCAAAGCATCTACGTCGCCACTTCAACGTCAATGTGGAACGAACGGCTAGGGAGTTGCTCGGGATGGCGTGTTTCCCGTTCGTGGACGGCGGTCCGGTGCGAAAGGAGATGATCATTTCCAGCCGCTCCTTTGGCGAGAAGGTCTATGCGCTTGAGGACCTGCAGGCGGCTGTTGCGGGTTTCGTCGGCATCGCGGCGGCAAAGCTGCGTGCCCAGGGCAGCCTCGCCAACTGCCTGCAGGTCTTCGCTCGGACCAGTCCGTTCTCCGCTGGTGATCAATACAGTGGCACCCGCATTCTGGCCATGCCCTATCCTGCAGATGACACCCGCGATCTACTGCGCGCCGCCTTGACTGGCCTGGAGGCGCTGTATCGGCCCGGCTATGCCTATGCAAAGGCGGGGATTGTGCTGTCTCAGTTTGCTGAGCGAGGTGCGATCACTGGCGATCTCTTCGCTCCCCAGCCCCGCCCAAACAGCCAGCGGCTGATGGCGGTGATGGATGCAATCAACATAAAGCAGGGGAGAGGGGCCATTCGGCTGGGGCGGCAGCAACCTGTTGGATGCTGGACGATGAAGCGAGAACTCCTGACTCCCGCTTACACGACAAGTTGGCGTGGCCTGGCGAAGGCCGATTGCCAAGCGCCCAGTCACTAGCACCGGGTCTGGTGCCGACTTCCTTGGTGGAGGAAAACCACATGTGCAGCCGTTTTGAGTCGCCCTCGAGCGCTGAGCTCGCCGCCGCGTTTGGTGTCGACCTGGCGTTGGCAGCCCAGAGTGACATTTTTCCGGGCTACCAGGCACCGTTCCTGCGGGCCGCGGCGCCAGAGTCGGGAGAGGACGGTGAGGCCCCGGGGGGGGAGGCCCTGGTTGGGGTGTTTGGGCTTTTGCCGCCCTGGGCCAAGGACGTGAAGCTGGCGCGCAGCACTTTCAATGCTCGGAGCGAAACCATCGCGGAAAAGCCCTCGTTCCGCAGCGCCTGGCGCCGAGCCCAGCACTGCATCATCCCGGCCAGGGCCATCTACGAGCCGGACTGGCGTAGTGGGAAAGCGGTACCGGCCAGAATCTGTCGGGCAGATGGGGAGTTGATGGGTGTCGCTGGCCTGTGGGATCGATGGAAGGCGCCCGACGGGGAGACTGTTCACAGCTTCACAATGATCACGATCAACGCCGAGGACCACTCGTTGATGCGGAACTTCCATCGACCTGGGCAGGAGAAGCGCATGGTGATAATCCTCCCTAAGGGGGCATATGGCGATTGGCTGCGGGCGCCTGCAGAGCAGAGCAAGGAGTTTTTCCAACAGTACCCGGCCGATCGCCTCGTAAGCAGTTGAAAGCCGTTAGGGCTGCCGCCATATCGCTGCTAGCACCGGCATTTTGCAGTGGTGCATGCAAAGGGAGCAGCAAGTGGTCTACAAGCAAATCATTCCGGCCCAAGATTGGTACTTTGTGCATCCCTCAGCGAGGGAAGGTGGTGATCCGGTTGCCTATCAGCTTGTGTGTTGGGCTGTGCGTGAGGCGGATGGGAAGGACGAAATTGTGGGGCTGATCGCGCCAGGGCTAAGCGATGGCAAAGGCATCACAACTGTGCCTCCGGTACAGGGACGCTACCTTCACCGTGAGCAGCTGACTGAAGCTGAGTTGAAGGTCGTGAGCAAGCGCTGAGGATTTGAAAATGATGGATCGAAATCAACTGGACGCCTTCGTCCAGCGCGCCGGTGCTGAGGCCGGGGTGGTGGACGGGGCCGCACAGGTACTATGGGAATACTTCAAACTACAGTCCCACTGCAGCTGGCTCGCAGTCAGGGGACAGATCGAGGAAGCACAGGCGCAACGGCACCCGAGCCTTCAGAAACGTGAAGTTGCATTGCGCTGGATTGAGGCTGCTAAGGAGAACCGGTTGAAGTGCCGGATCGACCCTGCCCGGGGGATCATTATCTGGGAAGAGTGAGGTTCGAGTGGGCGGTGCAGAGGAAGCCTCGGCGCCGCTCATAACCTGCCTTCGTAACCGTCAGCTCCCGATGTAAAGTTCGCCAGGATAGAGTTTCCGCCGATTGCTGGCCGGCACCTCCTAGGCATGCCATTCTTCAGTCAGGCCAACTCTGGCCTGTCGTCTAACTGGAGAATCCCAATGACGAAACCTCGCATGTCCGACGGGCTCAAGGGCCTTGTCAACGTAGCTATTGACGCCCAGCTGCGTCTTACCAAAGAGCTGAACCAGCGCTACCCCAACGATGCAGACCGCGCCGCCGACATGGCGGCCATGAGCACTGTCGTGTTCATGGATCAGTTCATCGAGCACTACTACGGTGATATCGACGCAGCCAGCTTTACCAGCAAACTCTGCCGTCGACCACAGAGCAAAGGGCAAGGGCCTGACACCGGCAGCGAGGAGTGACCTCGCGCGGGGAAGCCCCGCTCACCGGCCCCGATTGAAGGCTCGCAGACCACTGCGGGCCTTCTTCGTTTAGGGACGCCGGAAAGGGGGAGGGGCGACTCTCAGGAGGGCGAATTGGATCTGAAAGCGAACACTTCGCTACCGCTGGGGGGCTAGCAGCTCCGGCAAGCAGTCGCTGAAGCGAGTCTGGATTTTCCGCATCGGCTCGATGCAGCGTTCGTCGCCGGTCAGGATCGCAGCCACCATTCCGGTCATCGTCAACAGGCCGTTTGAGCTCTGCAGGATCTGCAGGACCAAGGGCAGTGGGTATCCTTCTGCATGCCGGCGTAGCGGGTGAATCCCGCTGTGCACGTAAGAATTCATGGCGCTCCAGGTGACATCTTTGAACTGGACCGTAAGCGCTTGATTGACGACGTCCTTGCGATGCGAGTAGGCGCAGTTACTCAGTCGCGTTGAGGATCCAGGGCAGCAGGGCTTCATAGTCCTC
>NZ_JACHLI010000064.1 GCF_014204515.1 Pseudomonas nitroreducens
GTGGTCATGCTTGCGTCCGCAAGAAAAGTTGCGGACGCAATAGTCTCAACTGCGGGGTCAGGCACCCAGGACGCCGATTTTCACGCGCTTACGAAGGAGGTCGCCGGTTCCGGGCGCTTCTTCGAGACCATCATCCTCACCGGCCAGCAGGGCAGCCAGGAAGTGATCGAGGCCATGCGCGTGGGCGTCGCCGATTACTACCAGAAGCCGGTGGCGCCGATGGACCTGCTCAAGGGCCTGGAGCGCCTGGAAGCACGCCTGCACGAGCGCATCCGCAGCCAGCTCAGCCTCAGCCACGTGAACCAGCGCCTGGAATACCTCGCCGAATCGCTCAACTCGATCTCCCGCGACATCCACAAGATCAAGTATGAAGTCCATGGCGGCGGCCAGCCGAGCAGCGCGTTGAAGGCCGAACAGCCGGAGGCGCCGAGCAGCGAGCCGAGCAATGCCGAGCAGATGGCGCCGGTGGTGAGCAATCCGCTGTTCAACAAGCTGTCGCCGCGCCAGCAGGCGGTGGCCCGCCTGGTGAGCAAGGGCATGACCAACTACCAGATCGCCTATGACCTGGGCATCACCGAGAACACCGTGAAGCTCTACGTGTCCCAGGTGCTGCGGCTGATGCACATGCACAACCGCACCCAGCTCGCCCTCGCCCTCTCCCCCACTGCTGCGCAGAGCAGCGCCGTGCACTGAGGCGCTGCGGCCACGACCTTCAGATCAGCAGCTCCGCGCCGCCGGTCTGGAGGTCGATCAGGCGCACGTCGAGAATGCCGGTCTGGATGCCCAGCAGCGACAGCAACGGGTCGATCAGTTGCTGGCCCAGGGCGCTGACCAGCGAGCCAAGGCCCGATGTCAGGTTCAGGGCGAGATCGGCGATCGAGTTGACGATACTGCTCAACGCACAGAGCAACCAACTGACGATGATGAGTGTGTCGCAGCTACCGCCAGCTTTGACCTGGATGCTCAGCGAATTCCCCAGACTGGTCAGCCCCGCCCCCAGGGACGAACCCAGCGGGCTCTGCACGCGCTTCGCCGCACTGGGCAGGTCCGCCGGTCCGTTCACCACGTAGCTCAGCGACTGCTCGCCCGGAATGGCGAACTGAGTCCCGACCGAGGTGCTGCTGGTCGGTGTCCCGCTCGCGCCGTTGCTGATGGTGACGTTCACCAGGCTTCCCGATGCACCCGACAGCAGGTTGACGCTGGCGTCGAGCGTGGCGCTGGCCACTCCCGGGCGCGCCTTCACATTGACCGTCACCGGCTGGCCCGCGCCGCCGCACTGGATGCTGTCGAGCGCCGCGTACCCCTCCGCCACGCCGACCTTCAGGCTCAGCGCCAGGTTCACCAGGTTCAGCCCCAGCAGGTTGGCGTTGGCGCCCACGGTCAGCTGCACCTGGGCATTCTTTGCCACCGTGCGCCAGTTGCCGCCGCTGTCCTTGCCGGGATAGCCGATGGCGATGGTCGGCGGCGAGATGACCTGCAGCTTCACCGTCGGAACCACCCCGGCAATGTTCTTGCCCTTGAGATCGAGATTGACCGCATTGTTCTTGTTCGCCACCAGGGCGGTGGCCATCAGCAGGTCGAGCAGGTTGACGCCGGTGCTCAGCGCGCTGTCACGCACACTGTCCGGGGCGACGACGCTGAGAATCTGGCCGAGGGTCAACTGCGCCGTCGGCACATTGATGCTGGCCAGCGTACTGCGCAGCAGCGCCGTGTTCACATTGGCCAGCTGCGAGGCGTCCGCCGCATTGATCATGGCCTGGAGCAACTGCGCAGCGGTGACGTTGGCGCCCAGCAGGCTGTCGATCTTGCCCAGTTCGAGGTTCACTCCAGCCAGCTTGAGCTGCTGGCTGAGCGCAAGCAGCGAGACATTGGCGCCCGCGATGCCCTGGTAGGTCACCAGGTCCAGGTTGAGCGAGGTACCCAGCAGGCCGCCGAGCAAGGCGTTGAGCAGCGGCGAATTGCTCGAATTGAGGCTGAGCACACCGCTGCCGGCGGAAAGCGCCGCCATGGCCGGTCGCCTGGCCACGGCCTGGGCGCTGAGCACGGTGGTGGAAGTGGCGCCGCTGAACAGGTTGGCGATGTTCAGGATCAGGCTGGACGGCACGCTATGGGTGGCGACCACGCGTACCGAATCGGCCGGATCACCGCCAGCGGTGAACACCCGGCGGGACTGCGCAGCACCATATCCCGCATCGAAGCTGACGCTGCCCAGGGTCGCCGTCAGGGAGTCGCCGCTGGTGGGAACGAAGCCGTTCTTGGCGGCACTCGCGGTGACATAGCCCGGAAGGTAGGAGGCCAGCTGCGTGCCGCACAGCCCGCCCAGCGAGGCACTCTCCAACGCTGCCATGTCGACGACGCGCTGCAGCTTGCGCTGCTCGAAGTACAGGCGGCCGGTGTCGACCACCAGCGCCAGGCAGATCAGCGCCAGCAGCAGGGTTCCCGCCGCCATGACGCCGATTGCGCCGCTTTGCCGTTTGCGTCCCATGGCACGCTCCCGCAAGGCTCACTTGCTGCCGGTGCTGAAATCCTTGTCGTCGAGCAGATACTCGGGAATCTCGTGGGTATAGCTCTTCAGGTAACGCTGGTAGGCGCGATCGCGCTCCGCCGGCGTGGCGCTCTGTGCAGTAGCCGATGCCGCCTTGCCGCTGGACTGCAGCTCAAGCCAGGTCAGCACTTCCTGCTGATCGCGGGCGCTGGTGCCCGGCTTTGTCGCAGCCTTTTCGACCGCCTGCGCCAGGCTCGGCGCGGCCAGCAGTGCAGCGACCAGAATCCATGTCTTCATCGCCTTCCTCCCTGCCCGCCTCAGCGGGCCTTGAACAGCAACTTGGCATCACGCGCCACCGCGGGAGTCGCACTCACCAGGGCCGGATGCGCATCGTCGGTCGGCTCATCCACGTAACTCACGCTTTCAGCCTGAACTGGCGGCTGGCTGGAAGGGCTCACCGGCCGCAGGTCCCGAGCCTGGTCCTGGGCCGCGCGCACCTGGTCGGCGGACAGGCCGATGCTCTGGATCAGCCGGCTGGCCTCGCTGTTCTCACCCTGGATGAACATGACGCTGAGCAGGTTGGTGGCCGGCAACTTGTCGTGCTCGTCCAGCTCCATGGCGGTGATGAATTCGAAGCGCGCTTTCTCCAGTTCACCGCGCCGCATCAGGACGTAGCCCAGGTCATTGCGCAGGGCGCTGTCCGTCGGTTGCAGGCGCGCCGCCTCGCGCAGCTCGCGCTCCGCCACCACCGTATTGCCGCCGCGCATGGCGATCTGTCCCAGTCCATGGTGGGCCTCGGCGGCCTTGCAGGTGTTCAGCAGGCTCTGGTAGATCACCTGCGCCTTCGGGTCGCCGATACGACGCAGGGCCAGCGCCTTGCTCTCGCGCACTTCCAGCGAATTCGGCGGCAGGGTTTCCAGGTTGGCCAGGGCCGCGTGGGCCCGTCCGTTGTCGAGCATCTCGCGGGCCAGATTGAGTTGCAGCTCAACCGACTGGCCCAAATGCTCGTCGCAGTTCTGGCCGACAGCGGGCCCGCCCAGCGTGTCGAAATTGGCGCAACCGCCCAACGCGAGACTGAGCAGGCCGATCAAACATGCGCTTCTCATCCCATTCCCCCCATGGCCTTGGTAATCGCGAGAAAGCCCGGCCCGGCCAGGATGATCAGCAGCGCCGGGAACAGCAGCAGCATCATCACCAGGCTCATCTTCGCCGACAGCTTGCTGACCTTTTCCTGCAGCGCTGTCAGGCGCCGGTCTTCGAACAACTGCTTGAGCGTCTGCAGCGATGCCCTCGCGCTGCCGCCCTGGCGCACCATCTGGCGCAGCACGTTGCAGCAGTCGGTCAGCTCGCCCACCACCAGGCGGCGGCTCAACTGTTCCAGCTCCTCGGCCAGATCCAGGCCGCTGTCGGTGTGCGCCAGCACTCCCTCCAGCTCCGCGGCGAGGATTGGCACGATGTTCCGCCCTTCCTGGCAGACCACCCGCAGGCTCTGCTCAACAGTCAGGCCGGAGTCGAAGAGAATGCGGATCAGCTGGATGAACAGGATGACTTCCTCGGCCAGGCGCAGCCGCCGCTTTTCGGCGAAGTAGGCCAGAATCCGCTTGGGCAGGAGAAAGCCGATGCCGGCACCGAACAGGACCGGCACCATCGGCGAGGTCGCAGCATGGCCCGGCATGGCCAGGTAGACGACGACGATGCCCACCAGCAGTACGGGGCAGAGGATCAGTGACATGAGGTAGACGCTGCGTGGCGTACTGCCGCCCCAGCCCGCCTGATGCAGCAGCACGCGGACCTCGTCGTCGCGCAGGTGCAGACGCTTGCCCAGGCTGCTGCCGCCCAGTGCGTCGAGCAGGTTCGCCAGCCTCCGGTTGCCGCCGTGGGCGAGTGGCTGGCCACCCAGGCGCTGCTCGATCAGGCGCTGCTCGCGCCCCGCGGCACGGCCCTGCGACAGCCCCAGGAGCAGCGCCGCGAGCAGCAGGATCAGCACCAGCAATCCGTAATGTATCGGCATGGCGACTTCCTCAAACGCTCTTGAGCATGCGCCAGAGCGTGTAGCAGCCCAGCACCTGCAGGCCCAGCGACGTCAGCAGCATCCAGCGGCCGCCGCTGTCCAGCCACATGTTCATCAGGTAGCCCGGATTGGTGAACAGGATGTAGCCGCCGAGGCTCACCGGCAGCACCGCCAGGACGAAGGCGCTCAGGCGCGTCTCGCCGGTCATGGCGCGCAGCTGTCGACTTAGCTTCTCGCGCTCGTGGATGACCTTGATGATGTTTTCCAGCAGGTCGGTGGTGTTGCCGCCGTAACGGTGGTTGACCGCCACCCCCAGGGAGAACACATGCAGTTCCTCGACGTCGTAGAGCTCGGCGACTTCCTGCAGCGCCTCGGGCAGGCTGATGCCCAGCAGCACGTGGTTGTTGACCAGCGAGAGGATCTCCCGCAACGGATCGTCGGCGGCGCTGACCGCCTGGGTGATGGCGTCTCCCAGGGTACGGCCGGCGTGCAGGCTGCGGACCACCTGATCGAGGAAGTTGGGCATCTGCCGGATCATCTTCTGCAGGCGCCGCTGGTAGAGGATGTTGAGCAGCACATGAAAACCCAGCAGCGCGAGCGCCGCGCCACCCAGCATCCCCAGCGGACCGCCCAGCCGATGGCCGAACAGCGCCAGCAGCACGCCAGCCGCACTGCCACCCAGGAACCACGGCCGCATGTCCGCGATGCCCGCGCGCCGCATGCGCCGCGCCAGCCAGTGGCTGCTGCGGCCCTTGCCGCCCTGGACCACCGGCTCGCCGCTGAGCCTGCGCATCACCAGCTCGTTGTGCCGCGCCCGCAGGCTCATGCCGCTGAGCCACACGCCCAGCAGCGCCAGCACCAGGCTGGCCAGGATCAGCACGGCCGCGCCGGTCATATCAGCACCTGGCGGAACTTCAGCCCGCTGGGCTGTGCCGTGCGGACGAACTGGCCGCTGCCACGCCGGTCGAGGCTGAACAGGGAGTTGGTGACGTACACGCCGTCGCGCACCTCCAGCACTTCGATGATCTCGCTGATGCAGCGGCGGCCGTTGGACAGGCGGGTGATCTGCACGACGATATCCAGCGCCGAGCAGAGCATCTGCCGCAGCGTCTGCTCCGCCACCGTCTGCCCGGTGAGGCCGACCAGCATCTCCAGACGCAGCAGCGAATCCATCGCCGAGTTGGCGTGCACGGTGCTCATCGAGCCGTCGTGGCCGGTGTTCATCGCCTGCAGCACGTCGAGCACTTCGACGCCGCGGATCTCGCCGAGGATGATGCGGTCCGGGCGCATCCGCAGGGCGTTGCGGATCAGGTCGCGGGCGGTCACCTCGCCGTAGCCTTCGGCGTTCGGCGGACGGGTCTCCAGGCGCACCACGTGGTCATGGCCCAGCTGCAGCTCGGCGGTGTCCTCGATGGTGACGATGCGTTCGCGCTCGTCGATGAAGCTGCTCATCACGTTGAGCAGCGTGGTCTTGCCGGTGCCGGTGCCGCCGCTGATGAGGATGTTGCAGCGGCAGGCCACCGCCTGGCGGATGAACGTCAGCATCTCCTCGTTGACGCTCTGGTAGGCCAGCAGGTCGGCGCTCTTGAGCAGGTCCTTGCTGAATTTGCGGATCGACAGGCAGGGCCCGTCCAGCGCCACCGGCGGGATGATCGCGTTGACCCGGCTGCCATCGGGCAGGCGCGCGTCGACCATCGGGCTGGACTCGTCCAGGCGCCGGCCCAGCGGCGCGAGGATGCGCTGGATGACCCGCTGCACGTGGTGATCGTCGATGAAGCGCAGGTCACTCTGGTACAGCCGGCCCTCGTGCTCGATGAACACCCGGTCGGGGCCGTTGACCAGGATTTCCGAGATGCCCGGATCGCGCAGGAGCATCTCCAGCGGGCCGAAACCGGTCAGCTCGTCCACCACCTCTTCGGCCAGGCGATCCAGTTCGTAGCGCGAGATCGCCAGCTGGCGTCGCGCGGCGTACTCGCAGACCTTCTCGGAGACGTACTGCGCCACCGCCGGGCGCGCGCCCTCCAGCAGGTTCATGCCGTCTTCGTCGATCTCGTCGATGATGTAGCGGTGCAGGCGCATCTTCAGGGCCTGCAGGTCCTGGTCATGGCGCCCGCCCTGGCCGCCGCTGCCCGGATAGCTCATGAACGCGCCGCCCTGGCCCGGCCGATCCAGCCGAACAGGCCGCGCTTCTCGACTGCGCCGGCGCCGAGGTTTTCCGCAAGGTCGCGCAGCTTGATGGTCAGCGGGTCACGCGGGGCCAGGTCGAACAGGCTCTGGCCGACGTTCTTGGCGCGCAGGCGGGCTTCCGGCGAGGCCGGCAATATGCCGAACAGTTCCAGGCCGAACATCTTGCCCAGCGCCGGCGCGTCCGGCGGCACCGAGGGCCAGTAGCGTTCGATCAGCAGTTCGATGCGCGGCAGTGTAGGCGTGCGCTCGCGCAGGCGACGCAGGCGCTCCAGGCCCTTCTTGCACGACGGCACGCTCTGGTCCACCAGCCACAGCACGCGATTGGCCTGCATCAGCAACTGACCGCTGAGCTCGCCCTCGGCAAGCCCGGTGAGGTTGATCAGGATATGGCTGAAGGCGCTGCGCAGGTTGCCCAGCAGCAGGTACAGCTCGGCGGTGGTGATGCGCTCCAGCACGCCGGGCTCGTCCGACAGGCTGAGCACGCGCAGGCCGGATTCATGACGGGTGAAGGCGCTGTCGATCAGGGTCTGGTCGAGCCGGCGCAGGTTGCGCATGGCATCGGCGAAGGTGAACGCGGGCTCCATGCCGAGGATCGCAAGGGCCTCGCCGGTGGGCTGGCCGATATCCACCAGCAGCACGCGATGCTCGGGCTGGCGTTGCAGCGCCAGCGCCAAGTGCAGCGCGACGAAGGCGCCGTCGGCGTCCGGACGCGCACTGACCAGGCTGATCAGTTCGCCCTGCTGCACGGCGCTCACCGGCACCGTCGGCAGGCGTCCGCCCAGGCGCCGGACCAGGCCGCTCAGCTCGCTGGCGCGGGCGCCATAGGTGACGAAATCCCGCGCTCCGGCACGCATCGCCGCCAACACCAGCTGGTTGTCCAGCCCATCGCCCACCGCCACCACCGACAGCATTGGTCGCGCCGAGACCAATCCCTCGATCAGCGAGCTCTGCGCCACCACGTTGGCCTTGTTCAGGCTGGTGAAGAGCACGCTGGCGCCGGTGACATCCAGCAGCGCCAGCAACTCCTCCAGCGTCCCGCTGCCGGCCAGGACCACCTGGCCGCAACCGGACAGGCTGCTCTGCAGCCACTCCTGCTCCCCGGGGTGCTGGACCAGCGCCACAAAGGTCTGACTCATGCCCGTGCTCCCTTCCTTTGCCTTGCGCCCCGCTCTCTGGCGGGATATCGCTTCGTAGGTATCCATCAGCGTGACATCCCGCTACTGGCCTTGCGCTTGTCGAACCGGCCGTCTTCGAAGAAGTAGAACTCGGCAAAACCAGGATCGTAGTTGCGCAGGCCCTCGCCGGGCAGGCTCGGCAGCGCCGCGGTCGCGGCCAGCGGCTGGACCAGGTGCGGGGTGACGATCATCAGCAGCTCGCGGTCGTCCTTGTCCAGGTTGGAGGAACGGAACAGCGCGCCGAGCACCGGGATGTTGCCCAGGAAGGGAAACTTGTCGATGTTGCTGATGGTGTTGCTGCTGATCAGCCCGCTGATCACGAAGCTCTCGCCGTCGGCCAGCATCACGCTGGTATCGGTGCGCCGCACGTTGAGCGCCGGGACGGTGATGTCGGCGGTGCGGATGCCGTTGGAGTAATCCAGCTCGCTGACTTCCGGCGCCACCTTCAGGGCAATGCGGCGATCGCTCATCACCGTCGGCGTCAGGGTCAGGCGCACGCCGAACTCCTTGTATTCGATGGTGACGGTGTCGTTGTTGCCGTTGGGCACCGGGATCGGGAACTCACCGCCGGCCAGGAAGGAGGCGCTCTGCCCGCTGGTGGCGACCAGGCTCGGGCGCGCCAGGGTGTAAGCGAAGCCGCTGCCTTCCAGGGCGTTGATGAAGCCCAGCCACTTGCTGCTGCCACCGCCCCAGATGATGTTGAAGCCGCTCTGGCTGGTGCCGAAGTTGCCGCCCAGGCCGCCATCGACGCCGACCTCCAGATTGCCCAGGCTGCCGGGCGCACCGAGTACGAAGGTATTGGAGCCGCGCCGCACCAGCGAGGTGCTGGCCTGCTTGAGCTTGCTGCGGCTGACTTCGACGAAACGGATGTCGGTCTGCACCTGGTTGGGCAGGCCAGCGGCCGTGGCGCCGACCGCCGCGGCGACATCGCCGACGGCCCGCGAACCCACCCGCACCACGCTGCGCATGGGTTGGTCGCCGCAGGAGGTCCAGATCAGCAGGCTGGTCAGGCCTTCGGCCTTGCCGGTGACGAGGAAATTCTTCTTGTCCAGGACCTGTACGTCGGCGATGTTGGGATCGCCGATGGCCAGTCGCTTGATCGGCACCGGCAGTTGCTGGTCACGCTGGGCGCCCTGCTCGACATCGAGGTTCAGCTGCTGGCCGGCAAATCCCGCGCAGGCGCTCGGCACGGCCTGCGCTGCGGAGTGAGCGAGGCAGGCGAGCAAGGTGAACAGGGACAGGATGAAGCGCTTGGACATCGATGCACTCCTTGCTCAATGGGCTTCACGGGAAATTTCGGTACCGCGGTAGACCACCACGCCGGAGTCCACCTGGGGCGCAGAGACCTGGCGCACGGCGGGGGCTGGCGCGGTCGCCGGGCGGGGTTTGCCGACCAGCTGGTCGAGGGTGATCGGCGGACTGCCGACAGCCCCCAGCGAAGCCTGCAGGTAGCCGCCCTCCTGCGCCTTCTCGTAGAGCTTCTCGTCCTTGCTGCGCACCGCCAGGCGCAGGGAACCGGCCTGGCTGGCCAGCATCAGGCGCGCAGCGGCCTGTGCGGGCACTGCCAGGACCGCGGTGCGCGGCGGTCGGGGAGACTGGTCCTTGGGGTCACCGGCATTGCGTGCCTGGCCATCCTTAGCCACGGCGATCTGCTCGCCGTAGGTCAGCACCCGCACGCCAGGCAGCACCACCTGGGCGCTGACGTTGCGTTCGCTGCCCTGCTGATCCTGGACGAAGAGCATCACGTCCACGTAGTCGCCAGGCAGTACGAAGCCGCCGCCACCGATGACCTCGTCCACCGGGATCGCCATGGCGCGTTCATCGGGCCGGATGGTCCGCGCCAGAGGCCCGCCGGGCTCGGTGACGGAGGCGCTGAGAATGCTCCCTGCCGGCACGGCGACCCAGACGCGCTGGCCGATCAGCGCTTCGGGTTTGGGGAAGCTGCCGGCGGGTGCGGTATGCAGCATCTCGACGGCCAGATCGTCCCGGGTGAGCACCGCCAGGGCGGGCAGATCCCGCGCAGCGACCACCACGGCCGTCCGTTGCAGCTGGTCGGCCCCGGCCAGCGCCATCGGCTGCGCATCCTCGACCACCCCGGGGTGCGGAGCGGGTGCTTTTCCGACATTCAGACCGAGGTAACCCACTACCCCTGCGCACACCAGCAACAGCCCGGCGAATACCATCAGCACCTTGCTATTCATGAATCCATCCTTGTGCGATATCAGGAGCGCGAGCAATTGCCCGTCATCTCATGAAAGGACGACGCCTCGCGCGTCAATATCCTTCAGCCCTTTATTGTTATGTCGGCGACACATTACAAATCGATAAGAATCTTTCCTGATAATCTGCCGCTGTTTGTTCCAAAGCAGAATTTAGTAGCTGCTTTAATAGCGTCAACTGCCAACTGGAAATTTCCAACCGTCACTTAGTTCTACTTCGCGATGACTATTACTTTGGTATTAGCGCTATTTGAACAATTGCATTCGGCCACGCTGCGCCTAGCCTGACGGTGAAGTCAGGGCATCCGCCCTGTTTGCAGTCGGGCGTGCACGGAGCCAAGGACATGGAAAAACAAACCGCAGTTAAACAACTTCCGCAGAATCTCTACGGCAAACTCAAATCCTTCCTCCGCGATCGCGAAGGTGCCACCGCGATTGAATACGCGGTAATTGCCGGTCTTATTTCCATTGCACTACTGACTGCCGCCACGCCGATCGGTACCAAGATCGGTGCGCTGATGACGGCGATCAAGACCGCCATCGGCGCGTAACCGGCCTGACCCGAATCGTTCGCGGAGCCGGCATGGCTCCGCCGATGCCGCTGTCCCTTGCCCGGAGGGCACGTACATGGAACGCACGATCGACTCGGTAAAACGCCTGTACCGGCAGTTCAGGACTTTCCTGGCTGATCAGGAGGGAGCCACGGCCATCGAATACGCCGTGATCGCCGGCCTGATTTCCATCGCCATCGTCACCGCGGCCAGCCCCATCGGCACCAAGGTCGGCGCGCTCATGGCCCAGGTGCAGACTGCCCTGGGCCTCTAAGGGCCCCTGCGGATATCGCGGGCGGCAGCGCGCCGCCCGCGATTCCAGCCAATCCCGCTAAAGTCCCCGCCGCCCCGGCCGATACCTCCTGCTCTCCCTTGTTCCATCTGCAGGATGCTTCTCCAATGCTTCGCTCGCTGTCCTTCTCCCGGAAGATTCTTCTGGCGGCCTCCCTCGTGGTGACCTTCGCCTTCGCCTGCTTCATCCTCTTCAACGATTTCCGCCAGCGCCAGGCGATCCACGCCGATACGCAAGGCTACCTGAGCGAGGTCGGCAGCCTCACCGCCAGCAATATCCAGAGCTGGCTGGAAGGCCGCATCCAGCTGGTGGAAGCCGAGGCCGCGCAGCTCGCCGACGGCGAGCCGACGCCCGAGCGCATCCAGCACGTGCTGGAGCAGCAGGTGTTCCAGAAGAACTTCGAGTCGGTCTACCTGGGTGAAGCCGCCAGCGGCGTGTTCACCATGCGCCCCTACGCACCGATGCCCGATGGCTACGACCCGCGCACCCGCGGCTGGTACAAGGATGCCGTGGCAGCCGGTCGACTGATCGTTACCGAGCCCTTCCTGGACGCCGGCACCAACGAACAGATCCTCGCCATGTCCATGCCGGTGATGCGCAACGGCCAGCTGGTCGGCGTGGCCGCCGGCGACATGAAGCTGGAAACCATCACCGCGATCATCAACTCGCTGAAGTTCGACGGCGACGGCTATGCCTTCCTGGTCAGCGACGCTGGCAAGATCCTCCTGCACCCCGACAGCAGCCTGGTGTTCAAGACCCTCGGCGAGGTCTACCAGCAGGGCGCGCCGAAAGTGCAACCGGGCGTGCAGGAAGTCAGCATCAACGGCGAGGACCAACTGGTGTCGATGACCCCGGTGAAGGGCCTGCCGGGCGTGACCTGGTATGTCGCGCTGGTGCTCAACAAGGACTCCGCCTACGCCATGCTCAGCGACTTCCGCAACACCGCGATCATCGCCACCGTCATCGCCATCGTTGCCATCCTGTTCCTGCTCGGCATGCTGATCCGCGTGCTGATGGCGCCGCTGACCGACATGGGCCGTGCCATGCAGGACATCTCCCAGGGTGACGGTGACCTGACCCAGCGCCTGAAGGTCGCCAGCAATGACGAGTTCGGCGTGCTGGCCAATGCCTTCAACCGCTTCGTCGAGCGCATCCACGAATCCATCCGCGAAGTGGCCTCCACCGCGCGCCAGCTGCACGACGTCTCGCAGTTGGTGGTGAACGCCTCCAACTCGTCCATGAGCAACTCCGACGAGCAGGCCAACCGCACCAACAGCGTCGCCGCGGCGATCAACGAATTGGGTGCCGCCGCCCAGGAAATCGCCCGCAACGCCGCCGACGCCTCGCACCATGCCACCGATGCCTCGCACCAATCGGCGGACGGCCGCCAGGTGGTGGAACAGACCATCAGCGCGATGAATCAGCTGTCCGGCAAGATCAGCTCGGCGTGCGCCAACATCGAGGCGCTGAACAGCCGCACGGTGAACATCGGGCAGATCCTGGAAGTGATCAAGGGCATCTCCGAGCAGACCAACCTGCTGGCACTCAACGCCGCCATCGAAGCCGCCCGTGCCGGTGAAGCCGGTCGCGGCTTTGCCGTGGTGGCGGACGAGGTGCGCAACTTGGCGCACCGCGCCCAGGAGTCCGCGCAGGAAATCCAGAAGATGATCGAGGAGCTGCAGGTCGGCGCCCGCGAGGCCGTGGATACCATGACCGAAAGCCAGCGCTACAGCCTGGAAAGCGTGGAGATCGCCAACCGCGCCGGCGAGCGCCTGGCCAGCGTCACCCACCGCATCGGCGAGATCGACTCGATGAACCAGTCGGTGGCCACCGCCACCGAGGAACAGACCGCCGTGGTCGACTCGCTGAACATGGACATCACCGAGATCAACACGCTGAACCAGGAAGGCGTGGAGAACCTGCAGGCCACCCTGCGCGCCTGCGCCGACCTGGAGAACCAGGCCGGCCGCCTGCGCCAGTTGGTGGACAGCTTCCGCATCTGATCGCTGCGGACAGAAAAAAAGGCGCCTGCGGGCGCCTTTTTCATTGGGTTTAAATCGGGCATCGACCTGTAGGAGCGGACCTTGTCCGCGAAATCTACCCGGTGCCTCTGAAATATCCGGCGGAGATCAGATCACTTCGCGGACAAGGTCCTACCTGGAAACCTCTGCGCTGCGGGTCCCTCCCCCCCGCCCTCTCTCTGAAGGGAGAGGGAGCCATCCGAGCCGGCCGATGCGTCAGTTTCAGCCGGCACCGATCCAGTCCCCTCTCCCTTCGGAGCGGGAGCTGTCTGTGCCGGCTGAAGCCATCGTTTCAACCTGCACCGAACGGTCCCCTCTCCCTTCAGGGAGAGGGTTAGGGAGAGGGAAACTCAGGCACAGATTTCCGGGACAGAGACAGTTGCTCCTACAGCTCGACTCCGAACTTCCGAACAAAATCACTCGCGGTGTATCACCCTTGAAACACCCGCCACAGAGCCACCCCTACCGTTCGTCCGACTCCTTCAAGCTTCCTCCTGGCACGCCGAAATCAAGGGTGAAGGCCTTTGATACCCACCAACAAACCGGGCCTGTCCTCACCGCCGGCACAAGGGAGTACCGGCCACGCCCGCGCGGCTATCCGCCCCGCTGGCGCCGTCCGTTCCACACCACGGGAACGGGCGTTCTGCGGCGACACCGGATCTGTCGCCCCGGACTTACGCCGTTCAGGCATCCCACTACCTCCGGACTCGACGCAGCATGATCAAGAGCCTGAAATTCAGCCATAAGATCCTCCTGGCCGCTTCTCTTGTTGTCTTCTCGGCATTCGCCCTCTTCACCCTCTACAACGACTACCTGCAGCGCAACGCGATCCGCGAGGACCTCGAGGATTACCTGCGGGAAATGGGCGACGTCAGTGCCAGCAATATCCAGAACTGGCTCAGCGGCCGGCTGCTGCTGATCGAAAGCACTGCGCAGACCATCGCCCGCGACAGCACACCGGAACACCTGAGCGCGCTGCTGGAACAGGACACCCTGCGCAAGACCTTCAACTTCACCTACCTGGGCCAGGAAGACGGCGCCTTCACCATGCGCCCCAACAGCGCCATGCCCGACGGTTACGACCCGCGCACCCGCCCCTGGTACAAGGATGCCGTGGCCGCCGGCGGCACCACGCTGACCGAGCCGTACATCGACGCGGCCACCCAGGAACTGATCATGACCGTGGCCACCCCGGCCCGCGCTGCCGGCAAGACCGTGGGCGTGGTCGGCGGCGACCTCGGCCTGCAGACCCTGGTACAGATCATCAATTCGCTGGACTTCAGCGGCATGGGCTACGCCTTCCTGGTCAGCGGCGACGGCAAGATTCTGGTGCACCCGGACAAGAGCTTCATCATGAAGTCTCTCTCCGACATCTACCCGCAGAACACACCGAAGATCGGCAGCGGCTTCAGCGAAGCCGAGCTCAATGGCCACGAACGCATCCTCAGCTTCACCCAGGTGAAAGGCCTGCCGTCGGTGAACTGGTACATCGGCCTGTCCATCGACAAGGACGCGGCCTACTCGATGCTGAGCAAGTTCCGCGCCTCGGCCATCATCGCTGCCGCGATCGCCATCGTCGCCATCCTGCTCCTGCTGGGCATGCTGATCCGCGTACTGATGCAGCCGCTGACCACCATGGGTCGCGCCATGGAAGACATCGCCCAGGGCGAAGGCGACCTGACCAAACGTTTGAAGGTCGCCAGCAACGACGAGTTCGGCGTGCTGGGCAATGCCTTCAACCGTTTCGTCGAGCGTATCCACGAATCCATCCGTGAAGTGGCCTCCACCGCGCGCCAGCTGCACGACGTCTCGCAACTGGTGGTGAACGCCTCCAACTCGTCCATGAGCAACTCCGACGAGCAGTCCAACCGCACCAACAGCGTTGCCGCGGCGATCAACGAGCTGGGCGCCGCCGCCCAGGAGATCGCCCGCAACGCCGCCGACGCCTCGCACCATGCCACCGATGCTTCGCACCAGTCTGCGGACGGCCGCCAGGTAGTGGAACAGACCATCAGCGCGATGAATCAGCTGTCCGGCAAGATCAGCTCGGCCTGCGCCAACATCGAAGCGCTGAACAGCCGCACAGTGAACATCGGGCAGATCCTGGAAGTGATCAAGGGCATCTCCGAGCAGACCAACCTGCTGGCGCTCAACGCCGCCATCGAAGCCGCCCGTGCCGGTGAAGCCGGCCGTGGCTTCGCCGTGGTGGCCGACGAGGTGCGCAACCTGGCGCACCGCGCCCAGGAGTCGGCCCAGCAGATCCAGAAGATGATCGAGGAACTGCAGGTCGGCGCCCGCGAAGCCGTGGACACCATGACCGAAAGCCAGCGCTACAGCCTGGAAAGCGTGGAGATCGCCAACCGCGCCGGCGAGCGCCTGGCCAGCGTCACCCATCGCATCGGCGAGATCGACTCGATGAACCAGTCGGTGGCCACCGCCACCGAGGAACAGACCGCCGTGGTCGACTCGCTGAACATGGACATCACCGAGATCAACACGCTGAACCAGGAAGGTGTGGAGAACCTGCAGGCCACCCTGCGCGCCTGCGCCGACCTGGAGAACCAGGCCGGCCGCCTGCGTCAGCTGGTGGACAGCTTCCGCATCTGATCGCTGCGGACAGCAAAAAGGCGCCTGCGGGCGCCTTTTTCGTGCGTGACGCTTAGGTTCCAGCGCGGTGCCAACCTGTAGGAGCAACTGTCTTTCTCTGACAGACCGTGCCTGGGATTTCCCCTCTCCCTAACCCTCTCCCTGAAGGGAGAGGGGACCGTTCGGTGCAGA
>NZ_JACHLI010000065.1 GCF_014204515.1 Pseudomonas nitroreducens
CTTGAACTACCGATCCCCAAGGGAATTTCGGCGGCGCAAACAGGCAGCAAAATTAGCGTGAGTCCCTGTACTCAGATGCGGGGAGCAGACCACTCCTGCTCCATGCGCAGAGTGAGTTGATGCTTGACCACCTCACCGGTCAGCACGTCCAGGGCATGGTCCTTCTCGAAGCGTGTCGCCAGATGTTCCTGGCGGTGACCGAGCAATTCCATCTCGATGACTACGAGTCACCCAAGCGCTATTTCGTCCTGAACGAAATGAATGTGCGCTACACGGCATTCGCCTTTCCGTTGCCGGCTCAGATTCGCTATCGCGTTCTGGACAAACAACGACCACGTCCAGATCGCGTCGACATACACGCGGAAATGGAAGTCTGGCAGGGCGAACAACCGGTAACCGGCGTGACTGTCAAGTTCACTGTCATGGATGCTGAAAAGCTCGGTAAGCGCGAGGCCAAGCTGGCATCACGCGCCGTATCCACACACGTCAACACACTGCGCCGCAGATTGAACATGATCCCGCACAGTGAAGCGTAAGTAATGACCGAACCTATTTCCGCTATTCAATTAATCGGGCCGCTTTGTGCCTGTGTACAAAGCGGCCCATACGAGTGACTGCTATGACAGTTCGAAAAGTTGCTTTCTTTGATGTCGATGAAACGCTCATTGACCTGAAAAGCATGTTCAGTTTCCGCGCGTTCTATTTTCGCCAGTTATTGGGAGAGGAGCGCGGCGCGCAGGCGGAGACCGCAGCCGCCCAACAGATCGACGACCATCTCCGGCAAGGTCGTGATCGCTCGGCCATTAATACACTGTTCTATGAGGTGTTCCGCGATCACCTTCCGTGGCAAGTCGCAGAAGCGGCCGAGGCTTGGTACGCGCAGGAAAGGTTACGTCCTGGCTTTTTCATCCCAGCGAGTTTGCATGCGCTCAAGGCGCACCAACGTGAAGGCGATGTGGTTGCCTTCGTCTCCGGCTCGGCCATTGAGTTCCTGACTCCCCTATCACGCGAGCTTGGCGTTAATCACGTACTGGCAAACCAGTTGGAAATTCGGCACGGCCGCTTCACCGGGCAACTAATACCACCGCAGACCATCGGAATCGGCAAGCGGGAGGCAGCTCAACGGCTGATGGCAGAGCTGAAAGTGGCAGCGTCCGAGTGCCACGGATACGGCGACCACCTCTCAGACTTGCCTCTGCTGGAAAGCGTTGGCCACCCCACTGTAGTAGCACGCGATCCAGCCCTGGTCAGACACGCCGAGCAAGCGGGTTGGCCAGTCCTGCAACCCACCATCCCTGTCTACTGAGGAAGCGCACGATGTCATTTCGCATATTTGCCTTCAGCCGCCTGGCGGTTGTTGCAAGCCTTGCCCTCTGGCTGAGCATCGCGGTCCTCAACAACATGAGCGACCCAGGAACTAACCGTTTCCATATTGGCAACACTCTTTCTATGTCCCTATTGGAAGAAGAGGAACTGCTTGGCGCGGCACTGCGCTGGCGAGCCTGGTCTACGCACTGGGCAGACCAGGTGCTGTATGGGGTTGCCGGTGTCCAGATCGCCGTCTCGCTACTGCTTTGGCTTGCGGCATGGAGCTACTTGCAGGCATGGCGTCAAAGCAGCCACGCCGCGCTCAGCGTGGCGCGCAACCGAGCAGTTGTCGCTCTGACCTGCTTTTTACTGCTGTGGTTCTGTTTCCTCTGCGGTGGGCTGTGGTTTGGCTATTGGATGAAGCAGGGAGCAATGCAGTCCGTGCACATGACCTTGGTGTTGATCGGTCTCGGTGCCCTGCTCTTCGTACAAGGCGAGCCAGGGCCACAGCAGGCGCCTGTGCCGGTAACCCCAGCCCCATCAGATCAATCCCCTTCGGAAAGGAATCTGCCATGAAAAAGAACCACTGCACTCGGCTCATTGCTCTCGCCACCACCCTGGCGGCGGCCACCGCCAGTGCCAATGTCGATAATCCCAAGGAGCCCATCCCCGTGACGCAAGCAGCCATTGCCGGTATTGCCATTCCTACCACGCATGTGCAAGCCGAACAGCGTGCGGTAGTCGTTGATAACGAAGGCGCGGTGCTCACCCGATACATCCGCAGTGACAAACGCAATGCCGAACTGAGTGGCGAGCATTTCAGTACGGTCGTTTCCAATACCGGCAAGCTCAAGGGCTTTGCCAACATATCGCTTGATCTGGTGGGAAAACCTCTCCCGTCACGCGAACTCTCTGAACAGATCGCCAGGGTGTTCTTGCAAAAGCATGCTCCCGACCTGCTGGAGCGCATGAAGATCAGTTGGATTGAGCCGCATGACGAACCGCTGACAATTATTCGCGATGGACGCGAAGAGCTTGTGACCGTGACAGGCATGAAGGTAAAGGCACGCAACCTGGCGGATGGACGTTGGTTCTGGATCATCGTCGGCAGCGACGAAAAACCCATGGTGTTCGAACGCGACATTGTGTGGATCACCTTTCCCGGCAAGCGCAAGACAGAGAAATGGCTTCATGACAGTTGGCTCGCCGAACAACGAGCCAAGAGCACTTCAACGCCGCTCTGAATCCGATCCGAAGCCTACCGGCAAGAAGACAACACACAAGACTCCAGGAGCCAATCATGTACACCTCTACTTCCGCCTTCAAGTACACAATGAGTTTCATTGCGGTCGGCATGCTGGCCGCCTGCGGCCAATCCGAGAAAAACACTGTCTCAGCGCAACCTCCCCCAGTGGTCAGTGTCGCGCAGGTGCTCGTCCAGTCCATCAACGACCGTGACGATTTCACCGGCCGCTTGGAAGCTCCTGAATCCGTCGAGTTGCGTCCACGCGTGTCCGGCCATATCGACAGCGTTCTGTTCCGTGATGGAGCGCTGGTCAAGAAGGGAGACCTGTTGTTCCAGATCGACCCAAGACCGTTCCAGGCCGAGGTCAATCGACTTGGGGCACAGCTTGAGCAGGCGCGTGCCAATCGAGCACGGGCCGCGAGAGAGGCACAACGTGGTGAGCGGTTACGGGCAAGCAATGCGATCTCCGATGAGCTCGCCGATGCACGCAAGACAGCGCATCAAGAAGCCCTTTCAGCCGTCGCGGCGATCCAGGCTCAACTGGATGCCGCTCGGCTGAACCTGAGCTTCACCCGAGTAACCGCTCCCATCGATGGTGCTATCAGTCGCGCCGAGGTAACCGCTGGAAACCTGGTGAATGCCGGAGCCACTTTGCTAACCACCCTGGTCGGCACGCGGCAGCTTTATGCATATTTCGACATCGATGAAGCGACCTATCTGAAGCTTGCGCAGCAGATGCGCAAGCGAACGAGCACTGAGCGAACCCGTGTGCCTGTGCGTCTTGCGTTAAGCACGGATGAGCACCCGAACTACGAGGGATACCTGGATTTCCTCGATAACCAGGTCAATCCTCGTACCGGCACCCTACGGGCACGCGCCGTCATCGACAACACACAGTGGGAACTCACGCCGGGGCTCTACGTACGTCTGCAATTGCCCGCAGGAGATGCCTACGCCGCCACGCTGGTCCGCGATGAAGCGATCGGTACTGATCTGGGTAATCGCTTCGTGCTCATTCTGGGTGAGGACGGTGTGGTGAATTACCGTGCCGTCAAGCTAGGCCCCAGGATCGAAGGCCTGCGCGTAATCCGGACAGGTTTACAGGCTGGAGATCACATCGTCGTCAATGGCCTACAGCGCACTCGTCCCGGCACCAAGGTTTCTCCACAGCAAGTGGCCATGGTGGGCAACGATGTCTTGGCGCGCTTGGCCGGGCAAATCTCGAACAACGCCGAGGGGTCGCTCACCAACGCGGCCAACGACTCCCCGTCGGTATCTTCCGCGCCGCGCGGCTGAGACGGAGGATAAGGCCATGAATTTCTCGCAGTTCTTCATCCGCCGGCCTATTTTCGCCGTCGTGCTGTCCCTGCTCCTGGTGATTGGTGGTGCCGTTTCGCTGTTTCAGCTACCAGTCAGTGAGTACCCGGAAGTGGTACCCCCTACCATCGTGGTGCGCGCGCAGTTCCCCGGGGCAAACCCCGATGTACTGAGCAAGACAGTAGCCTCGCCGCTAGAGCAGGCGATCACGGGCGTGGAGAACATGCTCTACATGTCCTCCCAGTCCACCTCGGATGGTTTGATGAGCCTGACCCTGACCTTCGCATTGGGGACAAATCTCAACGATGCGCTGGTGCAAGTACAAAGCCGTGTCAATCGCGCGCAATCCCAGCTCCCCCCAGATGTCCAGCGACTTGGTGTCACTGTGGACAAGACCTCCCCGGCGCTGGCCCAGGTGGTGCACCTGCACTCACCAAACGGGCAATACGACCCAATCTATCTCGCTAACTACATGAAGATTCATGTCATCGACGAGCTCTACAAGCTCAAGGGCGTGAGCGACATCCGTCTGCTGGGCATGGGCGACTATGCCCTGCGGGTCTGGCTCGATCCGGACAAGGTTGCCTCCTATAACCTGGCGGTCACCGATGTGATCCAGGCCATCCGCGAGCAAAACCGGGAAGTGGCGGTCGGCTCTCTCGGCACCCCACCGAGCGCCAGCAACAGCGCCTTTCAGTTGCTGATCAACGCACGGGGCCGATTGGTCGATGAGGACGAATTTGAACACATCGTTGTGAACGCCAGCGAGCACGGCGAGATTGTGCGCCTGAGCGATATTGCCCGCATCGAACTCGGCTCTAGCCAGTATGCACTGCGCGCCCATCTGGACGGCCGTCCCTCGGCAGCCTTGCAGATTTTCCAGGACGCCGATGCCAATACCCTCGAATTGTCCGACCGGATTCGCCAGCGGATGGACACGCTCGCCCAGGACTTCCCTCCCGGCATAGCACACGCTATCGGCTACGACCCAACGATCTTCGTCCGCAACTCCATCTCAGCCGTGGTGTTCACCCTCTTCGAGGCGGTGGCACTGGTCGTTCTGGTGGTCATCTTGTTTCTGCAGACTTGGCGAGCGTCAATCATCCCGCTCGCTGCAGTTCCCGTCTCGCTTATTGGCACCTTCGCGGTCATGCAGCTCCTGGGCTTTTCCATCAACGCACTTTCGCTGTTCGGCCTGGTGCTGGCCATCGGCATTGTGGTCGATGACGCCATCGTCGTCGTGGAGAACGTCGAGCGTAACATCGCTCTGGGCAAGTCGCCGGTGGAGGCTACACGTCAAGCAATGAAGGAGGTTAGCGGTCCGATCATCGCTACCGCACTGGTGCTTTGTGCAGTATTTGTACCGACGGCTTTCATCTCCGGCCTAACGGGTCAATTTTATAGGCAGTTCTCGCTGACAATCGCAATTTCCACCGTGATTTCCGCCTTCAATTCGCTCACCTTGTCGCCAGCCTTGGCCGCCATGCTGCTGAAAGAACACGATGCGCCGAAGGACCGTCTTTCAGTATTGATCGAACGCGTTTTTGGAGGCTGGCTGTTCCGTCCGTTCAATCGCCTGTTCCAGCGCGCAAGCAACGGCTACGCCGGCATCACCACACGCCTGCTGCGCTCGGGGTTTGTGGTATTGCTGCTGTACTCCGCGCTCATCGGCTTGGCTTATCTGGGACTGGAGAAGACCCCGACTGGCTTCATCCCTCAGCAAGACAAGCAATACTTGGTTGCCTTTGCACAGCTGCCTGAGGGCTCAAGCCTGGACCGTACCGAGGCGGTCATTCTGAAAATGTCCGAACTGGCCCTGCAACAACCGGGTGTGGCCAATACCGTGAGCTTCAGCGGCCTGTCCATCAATGGCTTCGTCAATAGTTCCAGCGCCGGACTGATGTTCATCCCCCTCAAGTCATTCGACGAGCGCAAGGATGCATCCCTGTCCGACGTCGCCATTGCTCAGGCGCTAACCGCGCAGTACGAGAAAATCCAGGAAGCTTTCGTGATGGTCGTTCCTCCACCACCTGTGGAAAGCCTGGGTACCATCGGTGGCTTCCGCGTTCAGATCGAGGACCGTGGCAATCTGGGGCACGAGGAACTGTACCGACAAATTCAGACCGTGGTGGACAAGGCAAGGGAGTTGCCTGAACTCAGTGGCGTCTTCTCCGGTTATCAGGTCAATGTTCCGCAGTTCGAGGCAGATATAGATCGAGACAAGGCAAAGGCTCACGGCGTGGCAATCAACGACATATTCGACACCCTACAAGTCTATCTAGGGTCGATGTACGCCAACGACTTCAACCGCTTCGGCCGCACTTATCACGTCAATGTTCAGGCGGAACAGCAGTACCGTTCCGCTCCCGAGCAGATTGGCCAATTGCGGGTGCGCAGCAGGCAAGGAGACCTGATTCCGCTCTCATCGTTTGTGCAGGTGCGTGAGTCGGCAGGGCCGGATCGGGTCATGCACTACAACGGATTTCTGTCCGCCGAGATCAACGGCGGCCCTGCCCCCGGCTACAGCTCAGGGCAGGCGCAAGCCGCCATGGAGAGATTGCTGCAGGAAGAACTGCCCAACGGCATGACCTACGAATGGACAGAGCTTACCTACCAGCAGATTCTCGCGGGAAACACCGCGCTGTTCGTGTTTCCCCTGTGTGTGTTGCTCGCCTTCCTGGTACTGGCTGCGCAGTACGAGAGCTGGAGCCTGCCCCTGGTGGTGATACTGATAGTCCCGATGACACTGCTATCGGCTATCGGCGGTGTATTGCTCAGCGGCGGCGACAACAACATTTTTACCCAGATCAGCTTGATCGTTCTGGTCGGTCTGGCGTGCAAGAACGCCATCCTGCTCGTCGAGTTCGCCAGGGAGAAACAGGTACAGGGCCTGAGCTTTATCAGCGCGGTGCTGGAGGCCTGTCGACTGCGTCTACGCCCGATCCTGATGACCTCCATTGCATTCATCATGGGCGTAGTGCCCCTGGCACTCTCCACCGGCGCCGGTGCCGAAATGCGCCGGGCAATGGGTATCGCGGTGTTTTCAGGAATGATCGGGGTGACCATCTTTGGGCTCTTGCTGACCCCCGTCTTTTACGTATTGATGCAGCGGCTGGCGGAGCGCTATCGCGCAGGTAATCTCGTTGGATCGGTCACTGCCACGGAGGGGCGGCCATGAATACGCTCAGGAGCAATCTGTGTGCTGCCGCGCTGATGCTGGCATTACAAGGATGCGCAGTCGGCCCCCAGTATCAGCAGCCTACACAAGCATCTATCGCACTGAACGTCCCATCGCCGAAGCAACGCTTCGATCGTGCTTGCTTCGAGCGACTCTGGTGGCAACAGTTCGAAGACCCGGCACTGGATCGGCTCGTTGCTCAGTCACTGACGGGCAACCGGGATCTGCGCATGGCCTTTTCTCGCTGGCAAGCCGCCCGCGCCTTGCGCGACGACATCGACCTTGTTCGCTTCCCCACGGTCACCAGCCGAGCCAGCGCAGATATTGGCAAAGGGCAGCAACCAGGCCTATCCAAGGAACGCATCGACAGTAAGCGTTACGATCTGGGATTGGACGCAAGCTGGGAGCTGGACCTGTTCGGGCGCATTCATCATCAGTTGGAGGCCAGCGATGCCCGCAGTGAGGCCGCCGAGGCCGATCTCCAGCAGCTTCAGGTCAGCGTGATCGCCGAATTGGTGGATGCCTATGGAGCATTGCGAGGCGCCCAATTGCGCGAACGCATTGCCCATTCCAACCTGGAGAACCAACGCAATTCGTTGCGTCTGACGGAACAACGCCGTAGCGCCGGCGTGGGCGAAGAACTGGACGTACTTCGTGCCGAAGCTCGACTGGCTAACACGCAAGCCAGTATTCCATCGTTCCAGGCGCAGGCTGAGCGCGCCAAACATCGCATAGCCGTCCTGCTCGGGCGCTCCCCTGGAGATCTGACAGATGCGCTGTCGCCTCGCGACTTGCCCGCGATTTCTACGGCGCTGCCCATCGGAGAGCCCAGCGAGTTACTGCGGCGAAGGCCGGACATTCGCGCCGCCGAGCGGCTGCTCGCGGCGAGCACCGCCGAGATAGGCGTGGCCACCGCCGATCTGTTCCCCAAGGTCAGCCTGACTGGCTTTCTGGGATTCACCGCGGGGCGCGGCTCACAAATCGGATCTGCCGCAGCACGAGCCTGGAGTGTTGCCCCAAACATCACCTGGAGCGCCTTCGACCTGGGCAGCGTGCGTGCGCGCTTGCGGATGGCTGAAGCCCGCTCCGATGAAGCCCTGGCGCAGTATGAGCGGCAGGTGCTGCTCGCTCTGGAAGAAACAGCCAATGCCTTCAGCGATTACGGCAATCACCAGGATCGCCTGAGTGCCTTGATGCGCCGCAGCAATGCCAGTCGTGCAGCAGCGCAACAAGCGGCCATTCAGTACCGGGAAGGTGTCGTTGATTTTCTCGTACTACTGGATGCTGAGCGCGAGCAGCTTGCCGCTGAAGATGCTCAAGCTGAAGCCGAAGTGAGGCTGTACCGCGGCGTTGTTGCGATCTATCGCGCCCTAGGTGGCGGTTGGCAACCGAGTTGATGCCGATTCTTCTTGTTACCCATTCAGGAGATAGCCAATTGAAGAAACTAGCGATTGTTTGCCTGCTGGCAGGTGCTGCCGTCCATTTGCCGGCGTCAGCGGTAGACACCCCCGATCCCCATCATGGAGGAACCATAGTGTTAAAGAGAACAAACTATCCAACGCTACCTGAACCAGCTGGCCCTTACTCGCTATCGGTTCGCCACAACAACACACTGTATCTGTCCGGCATGACCGCATTTGGCACACCTGCTCAGGGCAAAAGCATGGTGCAACAAACCGAGGCAATCTTCGAGCAGATGAAGCGTGTCACTCAAGCCGAGGGGATTGGTATGCGTGATCTCATCAAGGTGACTGTATTCGTTACGTCCATGGACGAGATTGGAGGACTACGTGATGTTCTGACAAAGCACTACGATGGCGCCTACCCTGCCAGCTCACTGTTAAAAGTGGCCGGGCTGTTCTCTCCAGAGGTCAACATCGAAATCGAAGCGGTGTTCGCAACAGCAGGGTAAAGATCGACGTAGAGGGCGCCCTGTATCCAGGGCACCCTCTGGTCATTCCGCTATCGACTTCCGATCGTCCCCGTGGTCTGCTCCCTGCATCTGAGTACAGGGACTCACGCTAATTTTGCTGCCTGTTTGCGTCGCCGAAATGTAAGCGTCCGGGGATCCCGTCTGGTTCGGTCTCGCCCAATTAAGAGATCGTGTCCATCTAATTATCGTGGACACGATCTCAAGGCTCTCATGC
>NZ_JACHLI010000066.1 GCF_014204515.1 Pseudomonas nitroreducens
CAAACTGACTCGCATTGCCTTTGCCCTGATGACGACTGAGCAGGCGTATCGGCCTGCGGCCGATACGCGGGGGTAGACATAGAATCTCCTACGCCCGATCAATCAGGCCTTGGCGCCGAACACTTCGCTCAGGTGCTGCTGGTAGCGCGCCACGTCGCCCTCGATATTCGGGCGCTTCATCACGTCCACGCAGAGGAAGGTCGGCAGCGGGCTCAGGCCGAGGAACTGGTTGGCCTTGTGGAAGGGGAAGTACACCGCGTCCACACCCTTGCCTTCGAAGAAGTCGGTCGGGTCATCGAAGGCCTGCTGCGGCGCGTTCCAGGTGGCCGAGATCATGTACTGCTTGCCCTGTAGCAGGCCGCCGCTGCCGTACTTCTGCGAGGCGTCGGAGCGGGTGCGGCCGTCGTTGGCGTAGAGGCTGCCGTGGCCGGCGGTGAACACCTCGTCGAGGTACTGCTTCACCGTCCAGGGTGCGCCCATCCACCAGCCGGGCATCTGGTAGACGATGACGTCGGCCCAGAGCATCTTCTGCACTTCTTCCTGGATGTCGTAGCCGCCGTCGATAAAGGTTTCCTTCACGTCGAAACCGGCGTGGTCCAGGTGGGCGATAGCGGCTTCGTGCAGGGTGGCGTTGTAGCGGCCGTCGGAGTGGGCGAACTGTTTGCCGCCGTTGATCAGCAGAATCTTTTTCATGGGAAGGCTCCTGAAGTGGGCATCGCCTGCTGGAGAGCAGTGCGCTGGGGAAATTCGATGGCGGCAGGATATCGGCCGGGGCGGGGCGGAAAAACCCGTTTCCGGACAAATGATCCGTGCGCAAGAATCAAGAATGAGAAGGTTTGATTTGCGTCAGGATTAGGCAATCTTTCCCCGCAACAGGAACACCCGCCGATGTACGCCTTCATCCTCCAGGCCCACACCCGCCCGGAAAAAGCCGAAGCTTTCGAAACCCTTTTCCGTTCCTATCTGACGCCCAGCCGCGCCGAAGCCGGCTGCATCCAGTACCACATGCTGCGCGATATCGCTGATCCGACGTTGTTCACCTTCTTCGAGGTCTGGCAGAGCCGCGAACACCTGGCCGTGCACAGCGCGCTGCCGCACATGCGTGAATTCCACGAGCGGCGCATGGACTACCTGCGCCGCGATTTCGCCATCCAGGAAGTCGAGGTGATGCAGCCGCTCTGACCTCGCCTCAGGCCACCACGCGGTTGCGTCCACCTTCCTTGGCCTTGTAGAGGTTGGCGTCCGCCGCGGCGATCAGTTCGCCGATGCTCGCGGCCTCGCTGTCGGAGGTGCTGGCCACGCCCACGCTGATGGTGACGATGCCGCGCGCACCCTTTTCGTGGGGCAGCGCGGTGTCCTCCACCGAGCGGCGGATCGATTCGGCGATCCGGGCGGCGCCGGCGCTGTCGCAGCCGGGCAGGATCACCACGAACTCCTCGCCGCCATAGCGCGCCGCGCCGTCGTCCTCGCGCTGGCAGCCCCGGCCGATCAGGTGTGCCACGTTGATCAGCGCCAGGTCGCCGCGCGGGTGGCCGTAGTGGTCGTTGTAGGCCTTGAACTGGTCGATATCCATCATCAGTACCGCCAGGTGGCCGTCCCCGGCGCGGCGGCGCTGCCACTCGCATTCGGCCTTCTGGTCGAACCAGCGGCGGTTGTGCAGGCCGGTCAGCGGGTCGGTGTCGGCTTCGTTGCGCAGACGGCTTTCCTTGGCATCGCGCCGGCGCAGGTGCTGCGTCAGGCGGTAGACGAAGAACAGCGTCGCCGCGTTGATCGCCACCAGCAGGCCGCTGCTGATCCAGGTGCGTGCCGTCCAGGTCTGGAAGATCGCCTCGCGGCACAGCTCCACCGAGACCACCGCCGGGTAGTCACCGATGCGCCGGTAGCCGCGCCAGTAAGCGTCGGAGGTGCTGCTCTGCTGGCGGAAGTAGTCGCTGCGGCCGCTGTCGATGAATTCGCGGAAGGTACCGGCTTCTTCCTCACTGGCACGGCGGGGCTCCGGTGGCCACTGGGCCAGCACGGTGCCGTCGAGCAGGCGGATCGAGACCACCCCGTACTTGCCCAGGTCCAGCCCGCGGACGAAGGCTTCCAGGTGCTGCAGTTCCTTGATCGCTGCCACCGCGCCGACGAAGTTGCCGTCACGGTCCAGCACCGCGCGCGACAGCGCGACGCTCGTCGAGGAGCTGGGATAGGACGGTATGAAGGGATGGCTGAGCAGCAGCCGGCCGGGGTTGTCCCGCGCCGCCTGGAAGTATTCGCGGGTCGACAGGTCGTGGTTCGACTCGCCGGCGTGGTTCAGGTCCGCCAGTAACTGGCCGTCGGCGTCGGTCACCACCAGCGTGCCGGACTGCACGGAGCCGGCGGCATGGCCCTGCACCAGTTCCTGCAGCACCTGCTGGGACAGCGCCGGGGTAGCCGGGCCGGTCACCACGTTGGCCAGGGTCTGCAGGGTCTGGGCGTGCACGTCGAGGTCGCGGTGGAACTCGCGCTCCACCAGCAGCAGGGTGTTCTTGCCGCTGGCATGGGCGTAGGCCAGGGCGTCGTCCTTCATCTGCAGCATGTGCCAGCCGGCCAGCAGCGAGGCGAGCACGGCCAGCAGGAAGATGAAGCAGAACACACGAGCCGGCTTGAGCACCTCGCCCACCTCGGAAAATGACTTCAGGTTCCTCAGTCTTCAGGGCTGGCGGCTGGCGTTCAATCGCACTCAGGAACTCCCTTGCCTTATGTCAGGCTCCCTGGGAATTCTCCCCAGGCCGGATGAGGCAAACGTTGCCGGGTTTTTCCGGCAAGGGAACCGGAACGCGCCGGCCGCAGCCAAACGCAGAGAAATCCCGCATCATTGAGCCCTTTTCCACTCCCGGAGCCGTTCATGCCCAGCCCGTCCCTCTTCGTGCGTAGCCTGCTGTTGCCGCTGGGGCTGCTGTCCGCCAGCCTCGCCACCGCCGCCGACCAGGAGGACCTGGTGCAGGCCATCAACGCCTACCGCGGCGAGGTGCAGAGCTGCGCCGGCACGGCCTCGCAGGGGCTGCCGCCGCTGGCGCTGGAGCCGCGCCTGGCGATTCCCGCCAGCGTCGGCGACTGGAAGACTGCGCTGAACCAGACCGGCTACCCCATGAGCAGCGTGCGCATGCTCAGCCTGATCGGCCCGCGCGATGCCACGGCGGCGATGAAGGCGCTGCAGGAGAGCTTCTGCCAGGTGCTGCTGGACCCGCAGTTCGTCGACGTCGGCGTCAACCGCGAGGGCGAGGACTGGCGCATCCTCCTCGGCCGGCCGCTGCTGCAGGGCAAGCTGGGTACCTGGGAGGCCGAGGGCCAGCAACTGCTGCAGGCGATCAACCGAGCGCGTGGCCAGGCGCGCCAGTGCGGCGGGCAGAACTTCGGCAACGCCCCGGCGCTGAGCTGGAACGCCACCCTGGGCGGCACCGCTGAAACCCACAGCCGCGACATGGCCAACAACAATTACTTCGACCACAAGGGCCGCGACGGCAGCACGCCGGGCGACCGCGCGGAACTGGACGGCTACGCCGGCCAGCGCATCGGCGAGAACCTCGCGGCCGGGCAGGGCAACGCACAGAAGGTGGTGGACAGCTGGCTGGCCAGCCCCGGCCATTGCGCCAACCTGATGAACCCGCAGTACACCGAGCTTGGCGCTGCGTATGCGGCAGACCCGAAGAGCGACGCGGGCATCTACTGGACGGCCATGTTCGGCTCGCCCTGAGCCCTCAGCGACCACCGCTGAGCAGGCCGGGCTCGCCGGCCTGGCGCTTCACCTTCGCCGCGAGGATGGCTGACTCGATCGCCGCCAGCGTGCCCTTGGCCGCGGGGAATTCGAACACGCCGCTCTCGGCGAGGGTGGAAACGCGCTCGCCGTTGACCAGGGTGAATTCCACGAAGGCCAGGTGTTCCGTCCAGGAGCGATAGCGCCGCACCATGAACAGGCTGTGGCGGCTGCGCACCGAACTGATCTTCTCCAGGGCGATCTGCCGGTGACTCTGCCTGCCGCAGAGCACCAGTTCGCCCTTGTCGATGAAGGCCGGTTCCGCCCGCGACACCCGTCGCCATTCCACGGCGAAGCGCGCGCCGAGGATCAGCAGGACCAGCGGCAGGCCGGAAAACGGCGCGACGACCCCGGCGAACATCTTGATCAGCGTGAAGACGGCCATCGCCAGCAGGATCAGCAGGGTCACGGCGCGATAGAAATGGACGTTGTCGAACTCGGTCTGCGGCAAGAACCGGACTTCCATGTGGTTTTCTCCTGGGCGACTGCAAAACGTCCTTCAGCCAGACGTTGTAGCAGACTGCGCGGCGCTTGCCATGCGAGGCAGGTCGCAACCCGGATCGCGCCCCAAAGAAAAACCGGCGCCTGGGCGCCGGTTTTTCGTCTGCTGCTGCGGGAATCAGTGACGCTTCCCGCCTGAATCGTCCGCTCAGTGCGGCTGATTCAGGGTCAGGCGCATGTGACGGTTCACATCCTTGTACAGCAGGTAGCGGAAGCGACCCGGGCCACCGGAGTAGCAGGCCTGCGGGCAGAAGGCGCGTAGCCACATGAAGTCGCCGGCTTCCACCTCGACCCAGTCCTGGTTCAGGCGGTACACCGCCTTGCCTTCCAGCACGTACAGGCCGTGCTCCATCACGTGGGTCTCGGCGAACGGAATCACGCCGCCCGGCTCGAAGTTGACGATGTTCACGTGCATGTCATGGCGCATGTCGGCCATGTCGACGAAGCGGGTGGTGCTCCAGCGGCCTTCGGTATCGGGCATCACCTTCGGCTCGATGTCCTGCTCGTTGGTGACGAAGGCTTCGGGCAGCGGCACGCCGTCGACTTTCTGGTAGTGCTTGCGGATCCAGTGGAAGCGGGTGTGCTGGCCGCTGGTGTTGCGCACCTTGTAGTCGGCGCCCGGCGGAATGAACGCGTAGCCGCCCGGCTGCATCTGGTGCACTTCACCCTGCAGGGTCAGGGTCAGCTCGCCTTCGACGATGAACAGCACCGCTTCGGCGTTGATGTCCTGCTCGGGCTTGTCGCTGCCGCCCTGGGGCGCCAGTTCGACGATGTATTGCGCGAAGGTCTCGGCGAAGCCGGACAGCGGGCGGGCGATGACCCACATGCGCATGTTGTCCCAGAAGGGCAGGTGGCTGGTGACGATGTCACGCATCACGCCCTTGGGGATCACGGCATAGGCTTCGGTGAACATGGCGCGGTCGGTGAGCAGCTCGGTCTGTGCCGGGTGCCCGCCGTGCGGCGCGTAATAGGTGGATTTGGCCATGGGTTGGTTCCTCATTGTTGTCTTGCTGCCCGGCGCGTTCGGCGCCGTGGTGAGCAATTGGTGCAGAGCGGCGCGCGTGTCGGAGCGCTGGCCGTCGCTGGAAGCCACGATATCCAGCGGCGTGTTCATGCACAAATTAAATGTTGGAATCCGCTGTATTCGAATTATGAATGCGCGTGCCAGGCACTCAAGCCCTTGTGTCCTGGGCCAGAACCTTCGACAACACCCGCGCCAGTTCCTTCACCATCGGGTCCACGGCCGGCCGGTGCAGCATCGCCACCTCGAACACGTCCACCGAGGGTAGCCCGATATTCTTCGCCAGCACGGCATGCCCGGCCGTTACCGCGCGCTGCGGCAGCAGGCCGATGCCCATGCCGTCGGCGATGGCCGACTGGATGCCGGACAGGCTCGAACTGGTGAAACTGATGTGCCAGCGCCGGCCAATGGACTCCAGCGCGGCGATCATCTCGTCGCGATACACCCCGCGCGGCGGGAAGGTGACGATGGGCAGCGGGTCCAGCTCGATGCAGGCGTTCTTCGCGCTGTCCACCCAGCGCGTCTTCTCCGGCCAGCAGGCCACCGCCTCGCGGGCGTTCTGTCGCTGCTTGAGCAGCACCAGGTCCAGCTCGCCGCGATCGTAGCTGGCCGACAGGTCGCGGCTCAGCCCGCTGGTGACCTCCAGCTTCACCTGCGGATAGCGACGGTTGAACGCCGCCAACTGTTCGGTGGTGCGCCCGGTGGCGAAATCGTCCGGCACGCCGATACGCACCGTCAGCGCCACCGTGGCGCCGGACAACGCCTCGACCATCTCGTCATTCAGCGCCAACAGCCGCCGGGCATAGCCCAGCAGCGTATCGCCGGCATCGGTGGGCAACACATCACGGTTGCCGCGCTCCAGCAGGCGATGCCCGGCCATCTCTTCCAGCCGGCGAATCTTCTGGCTGACCGTGGATTGGGTCGAATGCAGACGCGCCGCCGCCGTGGTGAAACTGCCGCAGTCGGCCACCGTGACGATGGCGCGGAGCAGGTCGAGGTCGAACAGGCGTGTATTTGGTTTGTCACTGTCGCTCATGGCGGCATCGGGTTTTCAAATGGGATATCTGCTTTTATCAGCTCCCCACCTGTTCCAGCAATCCAGAGTACGGCAGGAGTTTGCCGCCCCTGCGCCAGGCGCTATTTTTCGAGCATTGCAGCCAGTACTTGGGCGAAACGATCCGCAGGCCAGTGCTTGAGGTCGGAGACCTGGCCGTCGCCCAGCTCGATCAGGCGCAGTTCGCCAGTCGCCGATTGCACGAGGTCCATCGAGTAGAAGGGGCACTCGACCCTGGCGGCGATGCGGTGAGCCAGTTCTGGGACCAAGCCGTCGCGACCGTAGGGCACCCCCTTGACGACGAAGTAACGCTCTTCGGTCTCCGGCTCCAGCTGTTCGAAGCGACGAACGCAGATGCCGCCCTCGATGGCGCCGCGATAACGCTCGATCAATTGAACAATTTCGGCAGCCTCCTCTGGTGTCGTGGCAACCGAGCCGCGTTGGGTGGTCAGGGACTTCACGTAGTCCTTGATGAAGAAGGCCGGCCAGTCGAGGCTCGCCAAGGCGTGGGTCAGGTCGGTGCCGATCGGATACACAAGGGTTTCCGGGGTCCAGGAACTGCATTGTGCGTACCAGTTGGGCAAATGGTGGCAGTGCAGGTACTGCTCGGGTGACGTCAGAGGCTGTCCGCCCTGCTCACCAATGGCGCTGCAGAGCTCGCGATAGGCTGGCGCATCGAGCATCCAGCCGCGATAAAGCACTGTGGAGCCTTCAGGAAATGCTGGCCTGATTCGTGCTCCGTTCGTCCCCAGTTCTTCCAGTGGGATCACGGAGCAACCGAGCCCGGCAGATCGAGCAGCGTCGAATTCAGCGGCGTAGGTCTCATCGACGCGTCTGGGGACATCAGGGGCGGCAGGGTAGATCAGGTGCACGGCATCGTTTCCTGAGGAGTGAGCCATGCATGCTAGGCCGCGGCCTACTTGCTGTCACCGCTGGCCTGATCGTTTATGGCAGCCACGTGGGGATATCGCCGAGCCATGCCGATTTTCCTGCCGCCATCTAGACTCCACCTGCTGACCATATCCGGGGGAAACACACGGAGAGCGTCATCATGAAACGTCCACCGATCTTCCTGCCGGTGCTGGCTGCGGTCGCCGCGTTGTCCGGTTGCATGAGCAACGAAGAGTTCCTCGCTTCCAACCAGCAGGCCGCGCTCAAGGCCACCGAGTCGCGGGCGAAGTTCGAGATGAACTGCGAGTCGATCACCAGCAGTGTGCTGTCGAGCAAGGTCACCAGCGTCCGTCGTGCCATGGAGCGCACCGAGTACACCATCGGTGTGCGCGGCTGTAACAAGCAGGCGACCTACATCACCTACTGCCTCAACCCGGAAACCTGCAACGCCATTGCCGATACGGCGCGGATGGGGACGCCCTAGGGCCTGACGGGATGGGGAGTTTGCGGTCCATCCTGACCCCGCGGCGGCAACTTTGCAGGACGCCGGAGATCAAGGCCGTGCAGCGGGCGTGGAATGGAGGTGGAGGAGGAGTCGAAGCAGGCTGGCCCCTGATTGGACAGGGGCCGGGAGGATGCGTCAGGCGGCGGAGCGGAGCAGGGCCGGAATTTGTTCGGAATCCTTCAGGGCGTTGAGCAGCAGCGGATCGTCGTCGAACCAGCCTTTCTCGGCCAGCTTCATTTTCTCGTCGAGCAGGGCACAGATAGCCAGCGCGGCAATGGCACGGTCACCATTGGCTTCACGGATTGCTTTCTCGATTTCTTTACGCAGTTTCATTTCTCGTCATCCCTAAGCGCCGGATTGAATTGGATAGCCTCGCCGGAAGCGGGGCGAGTCACTGTTCGTTTCGCATAGGTGCGTGGAACACAGAAACTTGGGCACCTGTTATCGCCAACGGTTCCCCTCTCTAGCTTCTTTACTACCTTTTGGCGCGACGAACGGGCGTAGCAAGGTGCGCTGAATCGCTCGTTCCCGGCACTCCCCGCGTCAGGTAGAAGCGTAGATGAGGGTTGGAAAACCGCCTGGCCTGCGTGTGAATTTATGAGGCCAGCTTGCTCTCGCGTGTGAACGATGCGCCTGATTCCTTAAGACTCACTTAAGGCCGCAGACAGGTGAACGGGTGGTCGACGCGATGCCTCTGGAATGGGGTTCCGTCGGCCGGGGGCAGTTCGCGGGAGTGATCGGCGAGAAACGGAAAAGCCCCCGGTGTGAACTGACCCCCGAAAGTTGGACAGTTGGACTGGGCCGCTAAGCTGCCAATGACTGAGCCCTGTATTGAACGGGGCTCAGTCCCTTCA
>NZ_JACHLI010000067.1 GCF_014204515.1 Pseudomonas nitroreducens
CGGTGGTCATGCTTGCGTCCGCAAGAAAAGTTGCGGACGCAATAGTCTCAACTGCGGGGTCAGGCACCCAGGACGCCGATTTTCACGCGCTTACCCTGATCTGGATAAAGGTGTTCTGGATGATTGGCCCGCAAGTGATCGGTCTGATCGGCGGAATCGCCATCGGCTGCGCCATTGTGTTGCGCTGAGGACATGGGAATGCGAGCGATCCTTGCCGTAGTCCTGATGACCGTCTTGGTATCCGGATGCTCCGATGAGAACTCGAAAGTGCGAGGTCAATTCATCGCCGGATGCATTCAGGGCGGAGCACCCAAAGCCATCTGCGCCTGTACGTTTGAGAAGCTGGAGGCTAGTTACAGTCCTGCACAGCTCAAAGCTTTCAACAAGCCCTACACGGCGCCACCCGAGGCCTTTCTCAAGAGCATGATGGCTGCCGCTAAAGCTTGCGTGACCGAACAGTAAGACCATCCCGTACGACCTCCTGCTGCCAGCTCCGATATGGAGCTGACGTCAGGGGGTTATTTTTTTGAGCGCTCACTCTAAATTTCATACCGAGAACTAAGGGTTACACGCCATAAAACAGCCTAACCTTCTCGCGCTAATATATTTCGCCCGTATGCTAACAGCTTAGCATCATCAACATCCTTATATTCCTCCATTAACTCAGACCCACAAGAGAACCCCAGATCTTTGCTGTAAATTGCATATACGCTTCCTGCACCACTCTCAGGATCAAGTACCTCCAGTGAAGGGCTGCACGACTCTGAACCACACCAGGAAATAGCGGCGCCATTCTCTACAAACCATTTTAAAGAATCTTCCAGAACAGACTTCCACTCTTCACCATCCGGCCAAGTCAATATTTTTGCCTCGATGGAAAAATTGCACATCCATTCCCCGTCCCACTCTCGAGCATTTAGCTCTGCCGCCCCCCCCCAAATACTACTGAAAGTGGATATTCTCTCTAAAAATTCAAAATCCTGCCTGCCGCTCCAATACCCATAAAAGATCAGGCCGACCACCTCATCTTGATACATTTCCTGAGAGCCTGGATCAATTTCCGACCAGTATATTCCGAGAGACTCTATTGTTTTCATAGGCCAAAATTCTTCATTTGCTGAGGAGAGGGTTTAATAGCTGTAACTATATCTCCGGCAGATATTTTTCCACGCGCCTCTTTGGCAACAAAAATCACCACGTCGTTTCCATCAATCTTCCCATAGAAACCTTTGACGGCCTGCCCACCTTGGGTCATCACATGATCAAAAGTTTTGCTGGGGCTTGTCAATATCACTTGACCAATATTTTGGAAGGCCTCTCTGGCTGCCTTAGATCCAGAATTGGCGGTAATGATGCCCGCGTCAATTAAATGTCTAGCTGAATGATCAACCCGCCCCAAATTAGATAGCGCAGATTTCGCGGCGTCTTCCGTAAAACCGATCGAGCCTTTTACGATCTGCTGCGATAAGTCATCCCCGTATTTCTTGCCCAGTTCAGCCAGAACCTCAGCAGAGACTTTCTCCACAGCCTTTGCTGAGCCGCCAACTTTCCCCGTTGGCGTAGGGGAAAAGATATCTATTCCCAGCTTTGCCCAATCTAATGTTTTCTCAAATGGCGTGTCCGGGATGAGTATTTCGAAACGCACATCTGGGTCGCGGCGCAGTGTGTAGTAAGCAAAATCAAGTACATCCTGGTCAATAGAGCTAACTGCTTGTATATCTTTCGACGCGATCGCTCGCAAAGCATCCATTACTTTGACTTGATCAATGTTGCTAGCGCCGTCCGGGCACCCAGCGTCGTATTGGCAACGATTCTTCGCCGCTTCTACAGCTGACTTGGCTTTTTCTTCATGAAGCTTGTAGTTGTACTGTGTGGCGTTCTCCGCCACCCACTTGCCAGTGGCTAGGTCGTCAATATCGGCATCTTTCTGAGTCGCTGCTGCCAGAACGCCCACCAACTGCGATGTCATGGTCAGCAGGTCTTCATTGCCGCCCACCCAAGTGTTGAGCTGGTCAACCAGCGCCTCGTTGGCACCACCTGCAAGCGCACCTGTTCGGAAGTCACCACCGCTGGCTTCGGCCAACAGACCGCCAACCATGGCGTGGATCAGGATCTTCTGGATGCTGCCTTCGTCGTAAACACCTTTGGTGTAATCGCCAACCGCATTGAAGCTGGCAGCAGCCAAGGTGCTGTACAGCGTGGCCTTGAGGGCGTCGCCCAAACTGCCATCCTGGCCAAGAATCTTGCCCAGGGCTGCAGCCGTGCCGTTCTGCAGCGCCTGCTTGGCTGCAAATTGACTGAGCCCCTGGAACGACCCAAGTGTGACGCTGGGATCGCTGAAGACTATTTTGCCGTTCAGATCAGTTGTGGTGCCTGTCCAGTCACTGAACGCCCCCTGAGTCAGACCGGCAGTGATGCCAGAAATGGCGTAACCCTTGAGTGCGTCGCCGGAGGTCGTGTCCTTGAGTACGTCACCCAGGTTGCCCTTGTTGTTGACGAAACTGACGGTGGCGTTGGTCGATGCGCCCACGGCGACAGCGGCTCCACCTGCGGCGACCGCTGTACTGGCCCCAGCAGTAGTCAGCGCTCCCATAGCCGCCGGCCCAACCACTGCCGCCATTACAATAGCAATTGCCAACTGAGCGCCGGCCCCTAAGCCGGAGTTGCTGTAGCTGTAGGAGTCGTGAATTTCCTTAACGGCACGCCAGTCCACATCACCCCGTGCCTCAGCCTCCTTGATCCAGGCAAGGGAGGGATCTGCCTGCACCATCGCGTCGATAGCTTGGCTGACGGACTGTTTGTTGATGTGCTTGTAGTCGATCGTCAGCCCATCGACGGCCTTAATCGCGATACTGCCCTGAGCGATGATCTGTGTCTGTCGCAGTGTCTCGTCGGTCCGGCCTTCACCTTTGGAGCTGGTCCAAGTCAGGTCGCTGTCCTCTTTGCTGTGCGCCTCGTGATGCAGGTCCTTGGCAGCCTCAAAGGTCACGCTTCCACCACTTAGAATCGCAACATCCTTGCCGCTGTCGAGCATAGCGGCCTGGTATTTCTGATCGCCGCCACTAAGCAGGGTGATATCACCACCCGCAGAAATTTCGCTACTCACCGCCTTCACATCGGTAACTTCGTCGTGGCGAGTCTGCTTGCTTCCCCAGCGTCCCTTGTCTTCTTTGTCGTACAGCGAGTAGTCGCTGTCGTTGGCCGCCAGGACGTCAATACGATCCCCCGCAACTAGGTAGGCCTCATCCCCCGCACCGATCTTGCTGGAGACCAGCGTGATGTTTTCGCCAGCCTGAATCGTGACGTCACCGCCAGCCGTCACCGACGACGATTGCTGCTGTACGTGGTCTTCCTGCTTGGTGACCTTTTTACTTTCGAAGTAGCTGTGCTGCTCATCAGCACCCGAGGCAATGGTCACGTTGCGGTCGGCGCTCAACGACACGTCGCGCCCAGCACTGGCATCGGTTGCCACCAGGGTGATGTCCCGTCCTGCGCTCACCGCCAGGTCACGCCCGGCAGTAACCTCACCACCGAGCTGGCTGATGTTCTGGTTGAAGGAGTGGCGCCCATTGGTCCGCTCATCGAGCGTTTGCGCCGACACCAGATTGACGTCACGTCCCGCACTGATGACGGTGCTGCCGCCTGCCTGTATGGCGCCACCGATATTGCTGACATCCCGACCGGCGTTGATGCTGATCGAGTTGCTGGCTTCAATGCGCGCCGCGCTGTCGGTGTAGCTCTGGGTCCAGGTGCGGTTGCCCAGGTTGCCTTCGTGCACTGTCACACTGCGCTCGTTGATGACGTCGCCGGTGAGTGCCGCGAGGCTGACATCTCGGCCGCTGAGGATGCCGCCCTGGGTGTTCTTGATGCTGTCGATGGCAATAAGGTCGAGACGATTTGCCTCCACTAGGCCGCTGTTGGTGATGTTGACCGCGCTGGCCGCCAGATCTCCGCTGGCACGCAGTGTCCCTTGGTTGGACAGATTGCCCCCGCTGATCAAGGACACGTCATTGCCCATGATCAACGCGCCATTCGGACCCAGGCGGCCAGTGGCCTGAGCCATGTACAGAACCGGCACCAGAACCTTCTCGCCGTTGACGATGGCTTCTTCCAGCCAGACGATGTCGTGCGTCAGGGCAGCGACTTGCTCAGCGGTCAGTCCCACGCCCACCTGCAGATTGAGGCGGTCCTTGTAGGGGATGGCGTTGTCCATCAGGTACTTGAACAGCGCTTCGTCGTTGTTGATGCCGGCGATGTAGCGCTGCCCAGTACGGGCCACAATCGCTTGCTGAATCAAGCGTTGCTCATACAGCCCATCGCCCAGGCGCATTTGCGCATGGTCCGGGTCGTAGCCCAACAGCCCCAGCAGGTAGTCGGAGCTCAGGAAACTCTTAAGGCTGGTTAGGTCTGGATTGGTCTCAATCAGGTATTTGTGGCTGTTGTCGGGGCGTGCGGTACTGGGCACCCCCTGAACTTGAGCGACATTGAGCGAGGCTGTTGCGGTGCTGCCCGACGCGGACGATCCATTGCCCACCAGAACGTTACCGACCTGAGCGGCACTGCCGTTCAGAGCATGCTCACGCTCACCCAGACCAATCGTCTGACCGGCGAAGCTGAAGCTGCCACCGCTACCCACCGTCTGGGTACTGCCCTGCGTGGCATCCTGTCCACTCAAGCGGAACAGACCATTGCTGCCAGTGGGCAAGCTGAAGCCCGGCAGCGTGATCGGGTTGACCTGCTGTTGTGCTTGCTCCGGCGGCAGTTGCGGATTGAGGGTGACTACGGTCGGCGCATTGCCGCTCACCCCCGTCTCGTCCACCCGAGAGTTGCTGCCTGCCTGCTCGACACCCTCGCGGATAACGCTGTTGCTCAGGTCCTTGGCGGCATTGATGATGACGTTGCCGCCCGCTTGCACCACCGCGCTGATGAACGACGAATCTCCACCGTAGAAGGCAATCTCATCGAAAGCCGTCGCATTCTTGAGCAGGTCCGGCGCTTCGACCAGGCCGCCGGGTTGATAGTTGGGGCGAGCGAAATCATCAAACGGCGAGGCGCCGAAGAAGCCATAACGGATCGAACCGAACTGCGCAAAGCGATCCGCTTCGCGCCCCCCTTCACGAATCATCACGTCTTCCAGCGACTCATCCCAATCGGCATTCCAAAAGCGGATGACAGGACGCCACGAGCCATCGGACATGTTCGTGCCATGCTGGTACTCAGGGTCATTGGCGGCGTTGTACGCCATGACCTGCTCCCAGAAAGACACGCCTTCCGAACCACGGTAGGGAACCTCGAACGAGCGCAGCAGCGAATAGTCACCCAGAGCAATGCCCTGGTTGGTAAAGGTGTTCAGGGCCATGGCAATGTTGTTGCCAGCCGAGATGGTCGATGCCTTGTTGAGCAGGCTGTCGCCCTGAATATCGAGGTCACGTCCCGCCACGATGCTGCCGGGAGCCGAGCTTTCTTCCAGCGATGTGCTGTAGTTCAGCATCCAGACCAGATGGCTGGCCGGGACGCGCCCTTCCCCTATGGCAGGTGGTTCGTTGCACTCGTAGCAACGCACCCCGATGCTGGCGGAAATCAGGTCCCCCGCTGCAACGCTGTACGACTCCATGCGGTTTTCCAGCGTCCGCACGCGCAGGCGCATATCGCCCACGCTTTCCAGCGTGGCGGAGAGGTTGTGCAGGGTATTAGCCCAGGTACCGCCATCGTCCGCAGCAAGGTCCAGGTCACCCAGGCTGTACACATCGGCGTAGCGGTTGGTGAAGTTCTGGGTACGCAGCAGTAGGTTGCCGCCGCTGAAGATCAACCCGTTTTCGTTGAGCAGGTTCGTTGCTTCGACGCGCACTGTTTCGGCGCTACCCAAGGTGCCGAAGTTGTCGAGTTGTCCGGCGCGGGCGATGAGGCTGCCGGCACTGGTGATACGGCCGTGGTTGCGCAGGATCGATGCGCCAAGCGTGACGGTCTGTCCACCGGCCACACTGGCGTTCTGGGTCAGATCGAGTTGGTTCGCCGAGAGCGTCAGATCCCCTAGGCTAGTGACCCGGCCATTGCCGTTGTAGGTGCCCGTCAACTGGATATCCAGGCTGCCATCGCTGGCGATCAGCCCGTCGTTGTTCCAGTTGCCGCCGCGTCCGGTAAGGGCTTGGCTGGCCAGCAGTTGGCCGCTGGCAGTTTGGGTGAAGTTACCGACATTGAGGTTGAGCCAGCCAGCTTGCAACACACTGCTGTTGCTCCAGGCATCGGCAGTGATGTCCAGGCGTCCTGTGGTAACAAAGCTGCCGCCGGCCTGGAGAATTTGTCCGGCGCTGATGCCGAATTGGCCGGTACCCACGTGCAGGAAGGTACCGCCCGCGTTGTCGATACCAACCAGGTTCAGGTTGAGGTCGGTGTTGGCGGTTTCTAGACGGCCATCCCGGTTGTCCAGCCAGCCGCTGCTGAGGCTGGTGATGCCGCTCTGCCCCAGCGCACGCAAGCGGCCGCTCTGGTTGTCGATGGTGGCAGCCGCGATGCTCAGGTTGCTGGTGCTTTCGATCAAGCCGCTGCTGTTGTTCAGCGCGCCGGCCAGACTGAAGTCAATGGTACCGGCCCCGACTTTTCCGCTCTGGTTGAGCAACTCGTTGGCCGAGAGATGCAGCAGGTTGCCGGCATACAGCCCACCGCCCTGGTTATCCAGAACAGTGGTGGTAATGCGGTTGTCGCCCTGAACGGCGGAGAGATGGCCGCTGCGGTTGTCGATGCCGTTTTGTGCGTCGATGACGAGGCGGCTGGCCTGGGTGATACCTGCGTTGTTGTTGAAGTGGCCGGTAAGCAGCTGCAGCAGGCCGCTGGCAGAGCTGAGGATACCTCCAGCACTGTTATCGAGGCTGCTGGAGGTCAGCAGCAATTGACCGGCACTGCTCTCGATTCGGCCCTGCTGGCTGTTGTCTAGCGCGCCACTGAGTTGCAGGCTGACGTCGCCTTGGCCGTTGAGTTTGCCGCCTTGGTTATTAAGGTTTTTTGCCTGGACCAAAAGGTTGCTGGCGGCACTGTGCAGCAGGCCGTCAGTACTGTTGTCCAGGTCGCCGTCCGCGAGTAGAAGGGCCAGTTCGTCCTGACTGGCCAGGGTGCCACCTGCGCTGTTGTTCAGTTGCCCGGTGGTGATCTGCAGGCGACTCTGGCTGGCAAGTTGGCCGCCGCGGTTGTCCAGGCTGCCTGCGCTGAGCAGCAACTCCGCGCCACTGGCTAAGCGTCCGCGATTGGCGTTAATCAGGGCACCGGTCAGGGTGCCGGTGAGCACGCCTTCACTGACCAGCAGACCGCCACTGTTGTCCAGGCTGCGCCCTTTCAAAGCAACGCGCTTGGCACTGATCTGACCGCCTCGGTTGAGCAGTTCGGCCTGCTCACCGGCTAAGGTCAGTTGTCCTTCGGCACTGATCAGACCGGCTTCGCTGTTATCCAGTTGCTGGGCAATGGTCAGCTCAATGGCCTGCTGGCCGGAGACGATGCCGCCACGGTTATTCAGGTTTGCGGCACTGACCGTTTGCTTGCCCTGACTGACCAAGGCGCCTTCGTCGTGGTTATCCAGGGCGCCACTAAGACGCACGCTCAATTCACCGTAAGCGCGTGAAAATCGGCGTCCTGGGTGCCTGACCCCGCAGTTGAGACTATTGCGTCCGCAACTTTTCTTGCGGACGCAAGCATGACCACCG
>NZ_JACHLI010000068.1 GCF_014204515.1 Pseudomonas nitroreducens
AGGACTATGAAGCCCTGCTGCCCTGGATCCTCAACGCGACTGAGTAACTGCGCCTACTCGCATCGCAAGGACGTCGTCAATCAAGCGCTTACGAATAAACCGCTCTGTATCGCGGCGTTCAGTTGTGGCGGTGTGTGACGTATGATCGGCGTCAGCCATTTTCAGCTCCTTCGTAGCTGTGGGTGGTTAGCGGGCCGACGGTGTGCAACCACCCTCGGCCCGCGTCTTTTGGATTACCGCAAACTCCTTTCTCTCGACGCCGCTTCGGCGTTTCTCAATTCGTACCCGGTTCGTTTTTGGACGGGGTAGCTACCTGCCAGCGCTTGGCATCGTGCATGTGCAGAACGCCGGCAATCACGGTTTCCACGGCTTCGCGTTCCTTGTCATCGAGCTTGGAAACCGCTTCGAACTGAAGCTTCAAGCGATCATCCGGGCCGCGTTCGCCTTCATCGAAGAGCAGCATATCGGCGCTGACACTGAGCGCCAGAACGATCCTGCGGAAGACCTCGATGGTGGGTTGCGTGGTGCCGCCTTCGTAGCGGCGCAACTGGGAAATATGCACACCGATGGTGTCGGCCATCTGTTGCTGCGTCAGGCCGCGCTCCTTGCGCAGGGCCGCCAAGCGTTGCGGAAAGCTCATGGGTAGAACCAGCGTGGAGAAGGGGACCATGAGTTTATGCCTCGGGTTTTCGCTGCTTGACGAAAGCTAGCATAGTAGGATTAATTAAAAATATCCAATATGCTTGTTGACGTGTTTTCAGGAGAAACCCGAATGGCCCGCATCCCCGAAGCCGAGCTGGAGCGCTTGAAGTCTGAAGTGTCCCTGGTGCGCCTGGTCGAATCGCAGGGCCACACGCTGACCCGGCGCGGGCGGGATTTCGTCATGGCCTGCGTGTTCCACGAAGAGAAGACGCCGAGCCTGGTGATTTCGCCGGGGAAGAATCTCTACCACTGCTTTGGCTGTGGCGCGGCGGGGTCGGTGATCGATTGGGTGATGAAGACGCAAGGCGTTTCCCTGCCGCATGCGGTGCAGATTTTGCGCGGCGACGGAGCCTTGGCCAGCACGGAAAAAGTCGGTGTCACCCGTAGTCACGCCCGACACCTTCCCTCTTTAGCCGCTGGCTCTGGATCGGTGTCGGACGTGGAAGACGCGGCGCTGCTGGGCTCGGTGGTGGACTACTACCACGCCAATTTGAAGCAATCGCCCGAGGCGCTGGCCTACCTGGAGTCGCGCGGTTTGGTGCATCCGGAGCTGATCGAGCATTTTCGTCTTGGTTACGCAAACAAGACCCTGACGTACCGTTTACCGGCCGGGCACACCCAGGCCGGGCGGGCGATGCGCGAGCAGTTGCAGCGCTTGGGCGTGTTGCGGTCCACCGGGCATGAGCATTTGAACGGTTGCCTGGTGGTGCCGGTGATCGGCTTGGAGCGCAGCCTGTTGCCGGAGCAGGCCGGGCGGGTGATGCAGGTGTACGGGCGGCGGATGCAGCCGAACAACAAGATTCCCGCTAACCAATCGCGGCACCTGTACCTGGGCACGCCGCTGCGCGGGGTGTGGAACGAAGCGGCCTTGGTCGGTGGTGGGGAAGTGATTCTGTGTGAATCGCTGATCGATGCGCTGACGTTCTGGTGTGCCGGGTTGCGCAACGTGATCACGGCGTATGGCGTGAACGGTTTCACCGCCGATCACTGGCAGGCGCTGAAACTGCACGGTACGCGGCGGGTGATCATTGCGTTTGACCGTGATGAACCAGGAGATGCGGCGGCGGCCACGTTGGGCGAGGAATTGCGCGGCGCCGGCGTGGAAGTGTTTCGGCTGCTGTTCCCGCAGGGGCTGGACGCGAACGCCTTTGCCCTGCAGGTGGACAATCCGGCGCAGGCGCTGGGCGAGCTGCTGCAGCGGGCGGTGTGGGAAGGGGCGGGCATTTTCGCGCCCGCGAAAATGGATCAGTCGGAATTGGTAGTCGTGTCCGCCGAGAAGATTTTCGCGGGCGCGAAAATATCAGCCGGCGAAGAATCCTCTTTCTTAGCCGTGGTGCCGCAGGCAGTTGCGCCTTGTGAGTCGGAAACCGTAGTCGCGTCAGTGGCGCCACTGGCTCCGATTCCGGGGGCTCTGGTGGATCAGTCGAAATCCGTAGTCGAGTCGTTTGCCGAGAACGCCCAGGGCGATTTGCTGCTGGTGGTCGCGGATCGCAATTGGCGGGTGCGCGGCTGGAAAAAGAACCTCGGCCCGGAGCAGATGCGGGTCAATGTGCAAGTGCGCCGTGAGGCCAGCGAGAAGGCTGATTCAGCCTATTACGTGGACAGCTTCGACCTGTACGCAGCCAAGGCCCGGCAGGGCTATTTGCGTCAGGCGGCGATTGAATTGGGCGTTAGCGAAGACGTGCTGAAAGGCGACCTGGGCCGGCTGCTGCTGAAACTCGAAGGCCTCCAGGAGGCGGCGATCAGCGCCGCGCTCGCGCCGAAAAATCCCGCGCCGGTTCTGTCCGCTGAGGACGAAGGCGCGGCCCTGAATCTGCTGCGCGCGCCGGATTTGCTCGCGCGGATCGAGGCGGATTTGTCGCGCTGTGGCGTGGTGGGCGAGGCGTCCAATCTGCTGGCCGGCTACCTGGCGGCGGTGTCGCGCAAGCTCGATCAGCCGCTGGCCGTGTTGATCCAGTCATCGAGCGCGGCGGGGAAAAGTTCGTTGATGGACGCGGTACTGAACCTGATGCCCGAAGAAGAACGCATCCAGTACAGCGCGATGACCGGGCAGAGTCTTTTCTATCTCGGCGAAACCGATTTGCAGCACCGCATCCTGGCCATCGCCGAAGAGGAGGGCGTGCGCCAAGCCGCCTACGCGCTCAAATTGTTGCAATCGGATGGCGAGCTGACCATTGCCTCGACGGGCAAGGACGAGGCGACGGGCAACCTGGTGACCAAACAATACCGCGTACAAGGCCCGGTGATGCTGATGCTGACCACCACCGCCATCGACATCGACGAGGAGTTACTGAACCGCTGCCTGGTGCTGACCATCAACGAATCGCGCGAGCAGACCGAAGCGATCCACGCCGCGCAACGGCGGAAACAAACCCTGGACGGGTTGCTGGCTGATGCGCAGAAGCAATCGATTATCCGCCTGCACCAGAACGCCCAGCGCCTGCTGAAACCCTTGGCCGTGGTCAATCCCTACGCGGACCGGCTGACCTTTATGTCAGACAAAACCCGCACGCGGCGCGATCACATGAAATACCTGACGTTGATCCGCTCGATTGCGCTGTTGCACCAGCATCAGCGCCCGATCAAACAGCTCGAACAGCAGGGCCAGGCGCTGCGCTACATCGAGGCGACGGCCGCCGATATCGCCCTGGCCAACCGCCTGGCCCACGACATTCTCGGGCGGACGTTGGACGAGCTACCGCCGCAGACGCGGCGGTTGCTCGGGTTGTTGCAGGAGTGGACCGCCTCGCAGGGCGTGAAGATTCACGACTTTCGTTTCTCCCGGCGCGACGTGCGCGCGGCCACCGGCTGGGGCGATACCCAACTGAAAATCCACCTCGGCCGGCTGCTGGAACTGGAATACCTCCAGCTCTACCGGCGCGGGTTGAGCCACGAATACAGCCTGATGTACGACGGGAACGGCGGTGACCAGGCGCATTTGATGGGCCTGCTCGATGTCAGCGAACTGAGCAACGAATCCGTCCGGTCGGGGCAAAGCGAAGAGCGGTCGGGCTCTGGTCGGGGCGCGGTCGGTGGGTGGTCGGAGTCGCTGAAAGCCAGTCCAGGCCGCGCTGTTGCTGATGTTGCGGCGGAAGCGGTCGGGCTGGCTGAAAAACCACTGTTCCCAGGAAATAAAAAGTCCGCGCCGTCATTGTCCAGCGCCGCGCAAGTCGAGGGTTGAGCCATGGCCACGACCGGACGCAAACGCAAAGCCGTGAAAATCAACGACCAGGTGATTGGCCCGCTGGGCGATCCGGGCAGCCTGTACTTCCAGATGAAGGCCTTCCTGCAATGGCAGCGTGAGCGGAACTACTCCGAGCGCACGGTCGGCAATCAGGAAGACCTGCTGATCATCTTTATCCGTTGGTGCGACGAGCGCGGCCTGAGCCGCCCGCAGGAAATCACCCGACCGATTTTGGAGCGCTACCAGCGGCATCTGTTCCTCTATCGCAAGGCCGATGGCGAGCCGCTTTCCGCACGCAGCCAAACCGTGCGCATCACCCCGATCCGCATGTGGTTCAAATGGCTGACCAAAACCAACCGACTGCTCTACAACCCCGCCGCCGACCTCGATCTGCCGCGCTCCGAACAACGCCTGCCGAAACACATCCTCACCGCCTCGGAAACCGAGCGGATTCTGAATGTGCCGGACACCACGACACCGGCCGGCATCCGCGACCGCGCCATGCTCGAAACCCTCTACAGCACCGGCATGCGGCGGATGGAGCTGATCGGCCTGGACCGCTGGAGCATCGACTACGAGCGCGGCACTGTGATGATCCGCCAGGGCAAGGGCAAGAAGGATCGGATGGTGCCGATTGGCGAACGCGCCTTAGCCTGGGTGGTGAAATACCGCGACGAGGTACGCCCGCATTTCGTGCTAGCCAACGATCCGGGGCAGTTGTTCCTGACCCAGCAGGGCGACTACTTCAGCCCCAATCGCTTGACGGCCCTGGTGCGCGAGTACATCGAGGCGGCGCAGATCGGCAAGACCGGCAGCTGTCACCTGTTCCGCCACACCATGGCGACCTTGATGCTGGAGAACGGCGCCGACGTGCGCTTCATTCAGGCGATGCTCGGGCACGTGAGTTTGGAAACCACGCAGGTGTATACCCAAGTGGCCATCCACAAGCTCAAGGAGATCCACACGGCCACGCACCCGGCCAGGCTGAGGCGGCAGGGCAGTGCGGTGGACGAGCTGGATGTAGTGGACGAGGGTGAGCGGCTGCTGGCGGAGCTGGTCCAGGAAGCCGAGCAGGAATAGCGGTGGGAATTCTTCATCACGGCTGAACGGTCATGCCGAACTTATTCGCAGTCAGTAGACTGTATGTACAGACGTCAATACGGGACCAGCAATGCGCTTTGAGTGGGACGAAGCCAAGAACCAAGCCAACATCCGCAAGCACGGGATCGACTTCAATGACGTCCCCGACCTTTTCCAGCACCCCATGCTGGCCCTGCGCGATGAGCGCGTGGACTATGACGAAGAGCGCTGGATCAGCCTGGGCTGGATCAAATCGTTGATTGGCGTGGTTGTGTACACCGAGCGGCGGGGTGATGTAATCCGCATCATCTCCGCCCGAAAAGCCACCCGACAGGAGGCCAAACACTATGTCGAAAGCATCGAAAACTGATTGGGAACGCCTGGCCAAGATGGACGACCAGGACATCGACACCAGCGACATTCCCGAGCTGGGTGAAGCGTTCTTCCGCAATGCCGAGCTGCATGTGCCGGTGAAGCAGGCCGTCACCATTCGCCTGGACGCCGACGTGCTGGAGTGGTTCAAGGGGCAGGGCGCGGGCTATCAGACCCGCATCAACCTGCTGTTGCGCCAGTACATGCAGGCCCACCGCAACTGATCACCTGGCGGGCCGGACAGTCCGCCAGATCAAGATCAAGGCAAATAAGGTTGCGCAGCGGCTTCGCCCCTGCACAGCGTTAATGCCGGGGGTAAATGCCGCGCTTCGCGAGTCATTCAACATAACGCTGCATTACGCAAAGTGCGGCCCCGGCACTGGCCGCGATGGAGCTGCGTCCGCGCCGGTTCCGCACCGCTTCGCGCCCTGCGGGTTCGCGTAATAAGCGTTATGTCAGGCCCCCGGCTGCAAGAGCCAAGGCAATAAGGCTGGACGCTCGGCTTCGCCCAGCTGCTTGAAGAACGTTTATTACCCCGCCCGCCCCAAGGGGCTCCCCAAAGCCAGAGCACGAGCCAGAGCAAAAGCGAAAGCCCAGGGCCAAGAGCCTAACGCGCTGCGCTTGTTGGCCCTTGCCCGGCACGGCGGCTGCGTCGGCTGCGCCGCCGGCAGCCACCGCACCGGGCAAGGGCTCTCTGCAAAGCCACCGCGCCGCGCTAGACTGCGGCGCCATGAACACACTGAACCGTCACAATCCGCTGACCTGGCTGGGCGTGTTGCTGCTGGCCTGGCTCGTCCTGGGTGTGCAGCTTGCAGCGCCCAAAGTCGCGTCGGGGCCGTTTTACGCCGCGACCGAAAACCACCTCGGTGTCACCCGCTTCGAAGCCGCGCCGCGTCTGGGTTTGGACGCCTGGACAACGAAATCCACGTCGGGCGTTACTGTTGCTGCAAAAGGGGCTGGGAAGGTAATCGATACCGCTCCGATGGCTCAGCGGGTCATGGATGTTCGAGCCGGACTGCCTTCTGACTTGCGGCGCAGCGGTAACGTAGCAGTCGCAGAAATTGACATTCCTGGAATACCCAAGCAGATGGCTGCACATAGTCAGGTTTCAGATGCTGGCAAGGGACTTATTGGCTCTGGTAGTGGGAATTTCACAGCGCAATCGGTGCCCAATAAAGCTGGGGATATGGTTTATCGAGGGATAGATACCGAATACAAAATTCTCGATAATATTGCTGACCAGTTAGGGAATAACACCGCAGCACGAGGGACTGTAAATATACTTACGGAAAAAGCTGCTTGTGCAAGCTGTCTGAACGTGGCTGAGCAGTTCAAAGCAAAATATCCAAATATCACAGTAAATATTCTCGATAACCAAGGGGTTATGCTCCGCCCGCCGAGGAAGACGCCGTGACGGAAGATCGCGTAACTTACGGTGAAATCCGCGCTTGGTTCCTGGGTAGCTATTACAGCTATTGCCGGGGAAAACTTAGCGATAAAAGCCCGTGGACTGAAGGAGAAAGCGAAGTAGGCTATGCCTATATGGAGCTTGAGAATTCCTTTGATATGCCAGTTGAGAAATTAATGCTTGAAGTTTTAACACTTGTTCTTTCAGCAGGCAGGTCTTCGAAGGCGGTTGAGAAATATCATCTAGATATCATCTCTGAACTGCTCAAGGAGATTGATATTTCCTCTGCATTGGCGGGCTTGCCTTCTGAAGAGGCAGCAGAACTAAGAACTGATCTTAAAGTTTTAGGTTTGTATTAGTTGCGGAGATCGAAATAGCCCCGGCACTGCCGGGGCTATTTGTTTCTGGCTCTATCGCCCGAACCGCCGCCGCTCATGCTCGGCCTGATACAACGACTGTGCATCGGAGGCCAGCAACAACAGCGAGCGGCAAATCTGCAACACATCGCAGAACGGCGCGCTGTTCAGCTCGGCCAGTTTCAGCGTGGACAGCAACTCGATCACCGCGCCGAGGCGATTGTCGGCGGCGTCGTACAACTGTAAGCGCGTGAAAATCGGCGTCCTGGGTGCCTGACCCCGCAGTTGAGACTATTGCGTCCGCAACTTTTCTTGCGGACGCAAGCATGACCACCG
>NZ_JACHLI010000069.1 GCF_014204515.1 Pseudomonas nitroreducens
ATCACTTCCATTGGGCATACGCTTAAAACCAGTCACAAGACTATCTCCTAGTTTAAGCGTGAGGCCCTGTCCTCAGATACAGGGGGCCAAACCATCGACCAGGTAACGCTCATTTCGAAATGGTGGAGACGTTAGAGCTGCTACACCCGCTACATGTAGCGGGTGTAGCAGCTAGAGATGACGCCCACTTTTAGAAAAAAGCCCTCAGGTGGATTTCTGTATCATGCTTTATGCAAAACATCAATAGATGTGCTTAAAAAATATCTCCCACTAGAAGCACAAGTGTTTGATGCGCTGTTACGGCTGCTTAGCATCGCCTGGCCAAAAAATATGGAGGGCAATTGATGCTAAACGACATTCCTTTTCAAAATTCCATGACTGCCGATGGCTTCAGGGTGCTACGCCTGAGGGACCTAGTTGAGTGTCTGGGCGTTGGCCGCTCGACCATCTATGACCGCATGAATCCCAAGTCACCCAGATATGACGCATCCTTTCCCAGGCCAATACGTTTGTCGGTTGGAGGAAGAAGAGCGGGCGCAGTAGGCTGGATTGAGTCGGATGTGCGCCGCTGGCTCAGAGCACGCGTGGCAGAGTCGGGGGTAGTTTCCGGTTTCAAGGAGGCAATCAGATGAGTGCTCGCCGACAGTTTGCACGACTGCCAATGATTGATAGTTTTTTTCCGAACACTATTCCTGGAGAAATTCTTCAAGGCGTAGTGGATGAAGTGAGTCGTAATATCCAGGCCCCGCGCCCGCTTATCTTGTTTAGCGCATTAACAGCCATAAGCATTGCTGTGCAAGGTAAATTTGATGTGCGAAAACCAAATGGCCAAGTTATCCCTGCCTCTCTTATGTTGTTTCTAATAGCTGATTCTGGCGAGAGAAAATCGACTGTCGAGAATATTTTCCTAGAAGCCATTAGAGAGGTTCAAACCGAGAAGGAAAAAGAATACAGGGCTGCATGCGAGGAGTGGAAAATCAAGAGAAAGGTGTGGGCTGTCAAAGAGAAGAAACTCCTCAAAGAAATTGAGCGCAGCAAGAGTGGGGAGTCAGGAGTTGATTCAATTTATGCTCTATTAGCCGAGCACGCAAAGAATGAACCTGTAAAACCTCGCCGAATCAAATTTCTTTACGATGACGCCACGCCGGAATCTCTGTTTTATGGATTACACAGCGACTTCCCCTCAGCTGGTCTTATTTCTGGGGAAGGAGGAGGCATTCTTGGTGGAGCGGTGATGAGGGAGATGTGCAAGCTTAATTCAATTTGGAGCGGGGATTCTATTGACGTCTCGCGAAAGACGAGTGAGAGCTTTGTTGTTGAAAATGCAAGGCTAACAACTTCACTTATGGTGCAAGATTCTGTTTTTCAGAAGTATATGCAGCGATCGGGGACCGTGGCGAGAGGAGCAGGGCTGTGGGCGCGTTTTCTGGTGTGCCAACCCAAAACGAAACAGGGGGAGAGATTCGTTGAGAACTTGACGCAGTCCTGGGAATACCGAGGAGTCTTCTCGCGACGGTTGCGCGAGATATTAGACAGTGCGGTCTACTCGATTAGTTGCGGCGATCTCGAGAGAAAGATTTGTGAATTTTCCCCCGAGGCGAAGGAGGTATGGCTCGGGGTTTATAACTCGATTGAGCGTGAGATGGATGCTAAGGGGCGATTCTGTGAAATGACTGATTACGCGTCTAAGTTAGCAGACAATATTGCTCGAGTAGCAGCTATTATTCATGTATTTGAAGGGGGAGCAGGTGCAATCTCGTTGTCGACGTTGGAATTCTCAATAAAATTATGCTTCTGGTGCTCCGATGAGTTCTATAGGATTTTTGTTCCACCCCAGCCTGAGCCTGAAGAAGTAGTTGATGCTAGAGCACTTGATGAGTGGCTATTTGATCTCTGGAAGCAGGGGGGAGACTGGGTAAAAATAAATTACATAAGAAAGTACGGGCCCAATAAAATCAGATCAAAGGTTCGACTGGAGCGAGCATTGGAAGAGCTACGCCGAGCGCGGAAGATTATATATTCTGAAAGACATGGGTGTGCGTGCATTGAAATACTCAATCCCTAATTCTTGATATGCACCCTTTTCTTGAGGTAGGCGTCCCTTGGGGCGCCTCTTTTCCCCAGGGCGTTAAGGATGAAATCACCCACATCGGGTATAATATTTTGCAGCCCCTTTTCCCTTATAAAACTCCCTAGAGGATCGAGAAGTACGCGGACCACTTCTGCTTCACTACCCCAACCTTTTGCTGGCGGGCTTTCCAGGAGACGTATTAACTCGGAGGATATTTGGTTTAGCTTATTTGACTTTCCATTCCCTCCTTTTTTTCCTCGACTTTGACGTGCCCTTTCTCTCAGAAGGAATCTGCTGTAGCTGTCAAGAATTCCAAAATGATAGGCTGCGTAGGTGACTAGGCTTGCTGCTTTTTGGTGTTCATTTCTGGCAAGTTTAATGCTTACTTCTTGAGTGTATAAAACTATGTGCGCAAAATGAACTCTCCTTTGGACGCCATCCCGTCCCTCATCCGTTTTTTGGTTTAGATTTTCTTCGATCTCCCAACATGAAATGATGTCTTCACACGTAATTTCTTTTTTGTTCTTTAATTTTTGAATCCTTGCTCTTAGATCTGACAGACGCTCGTGCGGCCATAATAAATTGGATATTTTACGTGCGCGCTGATTAAGTTCGCTCACGATAGCGCCTGTATCTTGCTGCATCGCAGCATCAGGATGAAGGAAGGGAAGAGATTTTTTCATATGGTGGATTAAATGGGCGCTACTTTGCTATGGATGAACTCTGCCCAGTCTGCCATAAGAGGGGGCCGCCGGGCGACGCTTCTCTAGGTAGTCGGAGCGCGAATATGCCCCTTCTACTTGGTATCTTTCATCGTGGGCTAATGCCATCTCGCATTCTTCCCTTGGGTCGAAGTAATCTCGTACAGCGCTTCCTCCATCGCCGGATCGCTGAGAATGAACCAGTTTGCAGCCGGTGGATGCGCAGCATGGTTTCCGGCTGATACGGCGGACGGCCATTGCCCGCCTTGGGGTAGTACGGCTCAATCAGCGACAGCAGCCCGGCCTAGAGGCACCACTTGCTCCATCTCCGTCAGAAGCGCTCGCGTGGGGGCTGTTTGCGTTTGCTGGCGTACTCGGTATCGGAAATGCTCTCTGGGTCATGCGGCAGGGCTCAGGTTCTGCCTGGCGTCATTTCAGTAGATCGGTCGGGACTTTTCCGGAGTTTCCTTAAAGCGTCGATGAAGTGATTGTCTGACTACTTTTCGCAGGTGGGTGCAGTTAGTTGTTCCAGTCGATTTCCAAGTAGGCTCCAGGCTTCTGCCATCTCCTTGGCATAGCTATGTCGCTGGTAGGTGCGCTTGACCTTGTTTTCCTCGGTGTGGTTGAGGCAGCGTTCCGCTACTTCCGGGAGCACACCAAGGGCAGTCATGATGGTTGCGCCTGTGCGCCTCAAGTCGTGTGGGGTCCACTTTCCTCCTGGGAGGAGTAGCGCCTGAGCATTGGTGCTCCTATTACTCAGGGTCCCTTGACCTGGCAGGCGTTGCCGATCCCCAAGCTGTTTGGTCACAGTCTTTGAGCAGACTGGGCCGCTATTTTGGACGTTGGGATAGCACCACTCACTGGCAGGGCTGAATGCGCGGACAGCCTTGAACTGCTGGATGGCGAACGGTGAGAGGGTTACGTTGTGGGCCTTACCGTTTTTGCTTTGCTCTGAAGGGATGTGCCAGTTGCCTTTGATAAGGTCGACGTTTTCCCATCGGGCGCTCAGCAGTTCGCCGATGCGGCAGCAGGTCGACAAAGCAATCCAAATGGCAGCTTCTGAGGAGGGGAGTAGACCGGCTTGCGGGGTGAGCTTGGCTAACGCGCGGATTTCTTCTTCGCTTAATACGCGATCTCGTTCGATATCTTTGCCGCCAATTTTGGCTTTGCGAATGCTCGCAGTCGGATCGTGATCAATCAGGTCTCGGTCTACGGCAAATCGGAACATCTGACGCATCAGGCTGAAGATCATCTTTGCCATCCGGTTGACGCCACGAGCGAGTAGGGCGTCCGTTACCTCGGTAATGTGACCTTTTTTCACATCTTCGACAGCCATTTTGCCGAGGAATGGCAGAACGTCTTTCTCGAACATGCGGCGCACCTCTGCACCGCCGTCCTTACGGTTGATCAAGTCGACCTTGGCCCAGTGGTCGAACAAATGCTGGACGTTTTTTCTGGCGGCTTGTCGAGCCTGAGCCGCCTCCAAGGCAGCTTTCTCCGCAGCGATTCTTGCACGTTCGGCGTCGCGTGCTGCCACGCGAGCGGCTGCTTCAGTCTCGAGGTGTTCCTTCACATCTCTAACGCCAGCCTTATGAAGCCCTGCGAGCTCTTTGGCCCGCAGACCTGCTTCGGCGAGTGTCATTGTGCCTTCGTTGCCCTCGCGGCTATATGTACCGATGGGGAAGGTGACGCGCTCGCTGCTGCTGTTGGTGTAGCGGAAATAGAATAGGCGTTCACCGCTTGGAGTGATGCGGGCCACCAAGCTGCCGTGCCCCCAGATGGCGACCTCGCTCAGCCACTTGTCGCTCGTACCCGGTTTGGCCGTCATCTGGCGGTCTGTGATCTTGGCCATCTGGTCAGTTTTTCCGTTGCCAATTGGTTGCCAATTGAGATTGTCTGGTTGCCAATTCGTTGCCAATTGGGATCGGCTTTATTCGAATCGCATAGGGCCATTTTGGACCAGAAGACATCTTTAAGCCAGTAAAATCAAGGATTTGTCGAGACGCTTCGGATGGGGTTGGATGCGTTCGGAGGGATTTTTACCTGCATGGGGTGCAAGGGGTAGAGTGTTCGAATCACTCCGTCCCGACCAAATTTGAAAAGGCCGGTTCAGCAATGAACCGGCCTTTTTGTATTTCCCTTTTTGCAAAGATTACCTAAATCGTCCGCCAGCTCGGCGCATCCCGCAGGGCCTAATCATCCTGCGCTGCCAGGAAGGTCGGTAGGTCCCGTCGGGCTATCCAGATTTCGCCTTGCCACTTGATGACGCCGATGCGTTGGTCGGCCCAGGTCATGAAGGCGCGGTGGGGAGTGGTGTCGGGGATGTGCTGGGAGTCGTGGAGGGTGGGGAGGACTTCGTCGCTGAGCCATTTGGCGATGTGGCGGTGTTCGGGGTGCCAGAAGCGGTAGAGGGCTTTGTAGGCGCCGGATTCGCTGATGACTTCGACTTCTTCGCGGAAGCCGCTGAAGTATTCCAGGATGACGGCGCGTTTCTGTTCCGGGTCCATACGCTGGGGCAGGCGGTAGGGGCGGCGGGCGTTGATCAGCAGGGCGAAGTCGTGGGCGACGAACCAGGGTTGGCGGTCGATCAGGACGGCGCGCAGTTGGTAGGTGTGGCGTTGGAATATGACTGGCTTGTAGGCGTCTTGCATGGTGATGCTCCATCTACGAGGTTGAGGAGTCGCCACGCGTCGTCGTCAAGCGAAGGGTGGCGGACCGCGCAGGGTTGACGAACCGGGAGATGGAACCGGCAGACCCGAGGGTCTCCCCGCGCGATCCGCCATAGAGCCAGTAGTGAATACTACAGGCATGAAAGGGCCTACAGGAAACCACCGCTGTTTCCCGCATACGCTTTCAGCGCTTTCGCGCCATCTCAATTCCGGTCGTCAAACCAGGTCACGGGATCGACCGTGACGGGCGGAGGATGGGGGAGCACTTTCCGATGCAGCAACCTGCAAAGTGCGTAGGAACTCGGGAAGCGTGTTTCCAAGAGTGGGCTTTTATATGGGCGGTGCGGTGCCTGGGCGTGCCCATGCGGCCGCGCGATGCCGAGCCTGTGCGTAGAGAGGGGCTGCTTCTATATAGAAGAGGGCAGGGGAGAGGCCCTTTGTCATCTTTCTGCAAAAAGTCGTTGACGGCCGATTTAAACTCCCTATAATGCGCACCACTCCCAGCGGCGAAGCGCTGAAAGAACTTGAAAATCAAGTACTTACAGAGATTCTAAGGTGAGAGTGGTGGTCAGGCAGGTGATTCACTTGCCGCCTTCTGCAGC
>NZ_JACHLI010000070.1 GCF_014204515.1 Pseudomonas nitroreducens
CGAGGACTATGAAGCCCTGCTGCCCTGGATCCTCAACGCGACTGAGTAACTGCGCCTACTCGCATCGCAAGGACGTCGTCAATCAAGCGCTTACGAAACAGTTCCTGCGGATCACGGCCCGACATGAGCGGCTGGCAAAAAACTATCAGTCGATGCTCAGCCTCGTATCCATCGCAATATGGCTGGCCTGATTGAGCCCCTAATTTCTAATTACTCATAAGTCAGTGTGAACGTTGCGGCCGTGGAGACCAACCCAGAGCCCATCGCCGCTGCGCTGCCGGCAGTGCGGTAGTAGCGAGCGGTCAGCGGGATACTCACCGACTGGTTGCCGGTGGAAGTGGTGGTCTGCAGGAAGCGAGTCGCCAGCGGCAGGCGGGTGACGCTGCTCAGGTCGCCCTTGAACAGGGTCACGCCGACGCCGGTTGCCATTCCCGTGCCGCTGGCGTTGGCCAGCACGTTGCCGTCGCCAGTGGTCTGCGCGCCGTCGATCTGGTAGCTGACCTTCACCCCGCTGTCGCACAGCAGGTTGATCTTGAACGCCTTGGCCTTGTCGTTGGCGCGCGGGATGGACGACTCCTCGAAGTCGGTCTTGGCGATGGTCGGCAGGTGCACGTCGATGTTGCGGCTGTCGGCGCTCACCTCGCAGCCCAGGCCGGTGATCTGCGAGGCGCCGGTGATCGTCAGAGTGGAGATACCCAGGTCGGCGTAGTAGATGTAAGACATACCGGCCACGCTGACCGTGCCGGCGCTGGCATCGATGTCGGCAGTCTTGATCAGCCGCACCCGCCAGTTGGTGTTCAGCGGGTACCTGGCGGCCTGCACGGACCAGGCCAGGCTGGGCAGCGGCGTGATCTTGGTCGGGTCGGGGTTGCAGCTGGCAGTGGCGTTGTTGCACCAGAACACCGAGATGCCGATGCCCGGCACGTTGGTCTGGAACACCGAAGGGAAACCATTGCTGGTGAAACCGGGCACCTCCGCGCCGATGCCGCCAGCGTGGCCACCCCTGACGTTGCCGGTAGAGTTGCAGGTGATGTTGGTGGAGGCGTAGCCCCTCCAGCCACTGTCCCAGAGGACCGTGTCGTTACTGGCATTGCGCGGCACGCTCAGGGTGGTCGGCAGCGCCAGGTTAGCCATAACGCTGGCGTTGCCGGACTGGAAGGTGCACACCGCCGCCAGCGCCGTGGGCGCGCAGAGCAGGGTTAGGAGCAGGATCAGGATTCGCATGGGGTCCTCTTTCGGTCAGCGGGCGGCGATCTGCGTCGGCCCGGTGCTGCGCGAGCACAGCGCCTCGGCCCTGGTGAAGGCGGACGCGCTCTTCTCGGCCGCCGGCGGCAGCTGGTAGCGCACGTGACACTGGCGATCCTCGCCCTCACCCCAGCGCACGGTCAGCTCGCCCGCGCGCTCGGCGGCGCGGATGAACACGCGGCTGCCCTGCCCCACCAGCGTCAGGCTGTTGCCCTGGGCGTCGAGCACTTCGGCGCCGACCGGCAGCGCCTCGCCGCGATCGTCACGCAGGGTCAGCAGCACCGGCTCGCCGGTCAGCGTGGGGTACTTGAGCATCACCACGGCGCCGAAGCGCGGGGCGACGTTCTGCGAGGTGAGCTGCAGTTCGACGTCGTCGGCGGTGCCCTTGGGGTCCAGCGCCACTTCGTTCTGCCGGTACGGCATCAGGCTCGACACCACGCCGTAGCCACTGCCATCCACCTTCGCGCCGCTGCTGTTGAGCAGCCGCGCGCCTTCGGCGCCCTTGGCTTCGACGATGGCGCGGGTTTCGCCCTGGGCCTGGCTGAAGGTGATGCCGCCCGGATGCGCGACGATGCTGCCCGACAAACCCAGGCCGACCTGGCGGAAACCATCGCCTTCGCTATAGCTGGTGGAGATGTTGGTGGCCGCCGCGCGGTACTGCGCATTGGCGCCACCGGCGGTGCTGGTGTCGCCGTCGCCCCGCGAGCGCGAACCATAGACGCCATAACTGAATTCGTTGAACTCGCCCAGGGAGCCGGAGACGCCCAGCTGGCTGTTCGCATCACCCTTGTCCGACCAGTTGGTGGAGCTGCTCAGGTACGGCGCGTGGCTGGAGCGTCCCAGCGGCAGCGACAGGCTGAGCAGGTACTGGGTATCGGTTTCGCCCCGCTCCAGGCGCGTGCGGCTGGCCGACAGGTTCAGACTGCCCCAGCGGTAGCTGTTGGAGTAGCCGGCCTGGTAGCTGGTGTCGCTGGACTTGCCGTTCTGCCAGTAGTTCTGCGACGAGCCGCTGAGGAACAGGCTGCCGTAGCCGTCGGCCAGCGGCTGGTTGACGTTGACCTGCACGCGGTTGCGCTGGCGGTACGGTGCGTTGGCGCTGGAATCCTGGGCCTGAGCGTAGTCGCCGAAGCTCAGGTAGCCCTCGCTGGAAAAACGGTACGCCGCCACCACGAAGTTGGTGCGGGTGCTTTCCAGCAGCTTGCTGTAGCTCAGCCGGTAGCTCTGCCCGCTGGAGGAACTGCCCAGGCCATCGCGCGCTTCCAGGCCCGAGGCGCTGGAGTGGGTGGCGTCGAAGGCAAAGGCGCCCACCGGCGTGCTGAGCGCCAGGCCGCCCTGCACCGCCAGGTACTGGTCGGCGATGATGCCGCCGGTGTAGCCGGTCCAGCTGTTGGATATGCCGCGCTGGTAGGTGCCCTGGACGAAGTTCGGCTCCTCGGCAAGACGGTCGTCGCGGTACTGGCCGGCGGTGACGCTGTAGCGCGAAGTGCCAGGGCGCAGCAGTTGCGCCACCGAGGCGAAGGGCACGGTGAAGCTGCGCGCGCGGCCGTCGGCCTCGGTGACCGTTACCTCCAGATCGCCCGAGTAACCGGTGCTGTACAGGTCGTCGATGACGAAGGGGCCCGGCGCCACGGTTGTTTCGTAGAGCACGTTGCCGCCCTGGCGCACGGTGACCCGCGCGTTGCCTTCGGCGGTGCCCCGGATGGCCGGGGCGAAGCCGCGCTGGGAGTCGGGCAGCATGCGGTCGTCGGAGGCCAGTTGGACACCGGTGTAGGGCACGCTGTCGAACAGCTCCGAAGGCGTGAAGTACTCGCCCAGGGTCAGCTGCGACTTCAGCCCGGTGAGATCGCGCTGGGCATAGCTGCTCACCGCGTCGTAGTGGCTGGCGCTCGGGCCGTTGCCGCTGCTGCGGCTGTAGCTGCCGTTGTGGCGCAGGCGCCAGTCGCCCAGGTTGGCCCCGGCATTGAGCCCGGTGTAGTACTGGGTGTTGTCCTGACCGCCACCCTGATTGCGGTAGGCATTGGCGTTGTAATCGACGAAGGCCGCGGTCACGCCGCGATCCCAGTCCTGCGGGTCGACGTAGCCGCGCGCCACGCGGCTCAGGTAAGCCTGGGGAATGCTCAGGTCCAGGCGCAGGCCGGCCAGGTCTAGGTCGGCGCGGGCATTGGGAATGCGTTGCGCGAGGTCGACGCAATCCTCGTCGGACTCGCTGCCCGCCGGCGCAGCCGGCAGCTGCAGGCTGTCCACACCCAGGCTGGCGAGTTGCTTGCGAGCGAAGCAGTAGCTCGGCGGCTGGCCATCGCGCACCCGCACTTCCTGGCGACCGATCCAGTTCTGGTTGACGTAGACATCCAGCCGGTAGCTGCCCGGCGCCACCGGGTTGCCGCGCTCGAAGCGGCTGACATCCACCTGCAGGCCCGCCGGACCTTGCAGGAACGCCGGGTTGAAGGAGGCTTGCAGGTCACTGTCGGCGGCCTTGGCGGCGGCAGCCAGGCCGGTACCTATGAAGCAGGTACCTACGGCCACCGCCAGCAACAGACGCTGGAAATGCGGCGGCCCGCCGGCGGAAATCCGCGGCGTTCGGGTCGTCGGGGGCATGGGCTATCCCTATGGCGTGGATCGGGGAAGGCACGTCATGCAGACGTGCCACTTCGGGGTCAGCGTAGCGCGGCTTCCAGCTCGGCCGAGGCGCCGAAATCACTCATCCAGCGATAGCGCAGCTTGCCGCCGCTGCCGCCGTCGAAGCCCGGCAGGGGGAAGTCGTGGTGGCTCTGCGGCGCGATCATGCCGCCGCCGGTGTCATGGCTGCGCCCGCCCTGCTGCAGCGCCAGCGCGCTGAAGGACAGGTGGTAGGGGCTGGCGTTCTCGCCGCGCAGCACATAGCCCGCGCCCTGCTTCTGAACGCTCCAGCGCACCTGCTCGATGGCGCTGGGCAGGTCGCCCAACAGCCTGGCGGGGCGGTAGAACAACTTCAGGCGCGAACGCACGGCGATCTGCATCAGGTTGCCGCTGGCGTCCTGGGGCACCGGGGGGATTTCCAGGGCGTTGAACCAGAACAGGCTCTCGCGATCCTGCGGCAGGTTCTCGCCGGTGAAGGCCAGGCGAACGCTCTGCCCCTTCTGCGGATCGAGGCGGAAGATCGGCGGCGTGAGCAGGAACGGCGCGTCGGCATCCTGCGGCCTGCCCTGGGCATTGCCGCGGTCGACCCAGACCTGCATCAGCACGGGCGCTGTGCCCTTGTTGGTGAGTTTCACGGTGACTTCGCGTTCCTTCGCGGGGTAGACGATTCGCGTCCCGTCGATCATGACGCCCGCCTGGGCACCAGTCAGGGCGAACGTGCACAAAAGCACGCCAACGAACACGGAGAACAGCCAGTGAGTGGGAACGGTCGGCATCGGAAATACCTCTTGCGGCCCGAGGCTTGTGCCCCGGGCCTGATGGATCATTCGTAGGTCAGCTGGTAGTTCGCCATGGCGGCGACGTCACCGGCGCCTGCGCTGCCGGCCTGCGAGTAGTACTGGGCGTAGTACTGCAGGGTGACCGGGGTCGAGCCGCTGACAGTGACCGCGCGGGCCAACTGCGAGGTGGCATCGTCGGTGTTGATGTTGATCGCCGTCTGGTTCTGGTCGAGCAACTGCACCTGCACGTCGCTCGCGCCGCTGGCGGCGGAGTTTTTCAGGTTGCCGTAGGCATCGACGTGACTGTCCGGAACGAAGGCCGCGGAGACCTTCACGCCGTCGGAGCAGCCGGTCACCTGCATGGCGAAACCGGTACGGCCGGTGCTGCTCTGTGCGGCAACCAGCAGGTCCTTGTCGACGGCTGGCAACTTCACGTCGATGTTGGTGGCGCTGGAGTCGAGCACGCAGCTGGTCTCAGTGACCTTGCCGGTGATGTTGATCACCCCGGTCTGCGGGGCGGCGGCAAAGGCCTGGACACAAAGGCCGGCACTTGTCAGGCCGATCAGCCCAGCGCGCAGTGTGGATTTCATGAAATGCTCTCCCGATTACGAAAATATCGATTGGGTGCGACCGTCTGTTCGGCCACTGCCCAATTGCTCGAGCCTTGGAGCCGGAATGGCACCAGGTGGCTGCTCGAACGCGATGCATCTTGCGTAATGACCGATCAAGAAGAAATCAGACGAATCTCAATCGGCATCTGATAAGATTCTGAATCCAAAAAATGCAAACAAGGAGTCAGCCTCTGGCGGGCTCAACTGGTCAGTGCAACAGTTCTCGATTCAGCTACTGATGAAGAGAGTGGTTTGGCCCCCTGTATCTGAGGGCAGGGCCTCACGCTTAAACTAGGAGATAGTCTTGTGACTGGTTTTAAGCGTATGCCCAATGGAAGTGA
>NZ_JACHLI010000071.1 GCF_014204515.1 Pseudomonas nitroreducens
GCATGCGCGTGCTGATCGTGAGGCTTAACGCAATGGTCAGGGATGGCACACAGTGGCGAACGGAGAATGGGTAAAAGACAGTTGCTCCTACGAAAGCCTCTGCCCAGAAATCCAGCAATAGAAAAGGGCTCCGAAGAGCCCTTTTTCATTTGTCGCTAACGCTTAGCGCTTGAAGCCCGGACGCATGCCATCACCGGCCGCCTGCGGACGGCGCTTGGCGATCGGCTTGCGGGCCACCGGCTTGCCGGGACGCTCGGCCAGCGGGGCGCCTTTCTCGCGAGCCGGACGGTCGCTCGGCGCCTTGCGCGGGGCGCGGCCTTCGCCGGCATCGCTGCGCGGGCCACGGGCCGGACGGTCGGCGCCGTCACGCGGGGCGCGAGCCGGACGATCACCACCTGCATCACGCGGCTTGCGCGGTGCACGGCCTTCGCCGGCGTCGCTACGCGGGCCACGGGCCGGACGATCGGCGCCATCGCGCGGAGCGCGAGCCGGACGATCACCAGCGGCATCACGCGGTTTGCGCGGGGCGCGGCTATCGGCGGAGTCGCCACGCGGGGCGCGGGCCGGACGGTCACCGGCATCGCGCGGAGCACGCGCCGGACGCTCACCAGCACCATCACGGGACTGGCGCGGAGCGCGGCTGTCAGCGGAATCGCCACGCGGGGCGCGGGCGGGACGCTCGTCGGAATCGCGCGGACCACGGGCCGGACGCTCACCGGCAGCCGGACGGGGAGCACGTTGCGGACGCTCGCCTTCGACGCGCTCGGTACGGGTACGCGAACCACGGCCCGGACGCTCACTGGGCGCCAGCTTCTTGCCGAGCTTGCGCTCCTGGCGCTCGACCTTTTCCTTGGTCTTGGTGGAAACCGCCGGCAGGGCGACAGGCTTCAGGCCGACTTCCTCGCTGAGGATGTCCAGCTCGCGCTGGCCCATTTCGCGGTAGCGGCCCATGGTCAGTTCGGAGGTCAGGAACACCGGTCCGAAGCGCACGCGCTTCAGGCGGCTGACCACCACGCCCTGGGATTCCCACAGGCGGCGGACTTCGCGGTTACGGCCTTCCATCACCACCACGTGGTACCAGTGGTTGAAGCCTTCGCCGCCCGGCGCTTCCTGGATGTCGCTGAACTTGGCCGGGCCGTCTTCGAGCATCACGCCGGCTTTCAGGCGTTCGATCATCTCTTCGTCGACTTCGCCGCGTACGCGTACGGCGTACTCGCGGTCCATCTCGTAGGACGGGTGCATCAGGCGGTTGGCCAGTTCACCGTCGGTGGTGAACATCAGCAGGCCGGTGGTGTTGATGTCCAGGCGGCCGACGTTGATCCAGCGGCCGCTGCGCAGGCGCGGCAGGCGGTCGAACACGGTCGGACGGCCTTCCGGGTCGTCGCGGGTGCAGACTTCGCCTTCGGGCTTGTTGTAGATCAGCACGCGGCGGACGTGCTCTTCGATCTTCTCGCGCTTGAGCAGGCGGTCATCGACGGCGATGGCATCGCGGTCGCCCACGCGCTGGCCGAGGGTGGCGACGGCGCCGTTGACCTTGACGCGGCCCTCGTCGATCCAGGCCTCGACGTCGCGGCGCGAGCCCACGCCCATGCGCGCGAGGACTTTCTGCAGTTTCTCGCCGGCCGGGGCTGGGGTAAGTTCTTCGTGGTTTTCGTGCGTGTCGGTCATCTGGGCACCTCCCGGTGTGGCATGCAACGAATAAAAAAGGTCGCGCATCATACGCGCTCGCGGGCAGCAAAGCACCGTCCGCAGTCGGGAAAGACTAGCCGACTTACAGGGGGAATGAAGCCATGCAGCAGGAAGACGACTTCACCGGCGCCAAGCTCGCGCTGTTTCACGCGGGCCAACTGGTGGTCTACAAGCGTGATGAGAAGGCCGGTATCCCCTACCCCGGTTGCTGGGATTTCCCCGGCGGCGGCCGCGAAGGCGGCGAAAGCCCGGCGCAATGCGCCCTGCGCGAGCTGGAGGAAGAGTTCGCCCTGCGCCTGGACGAGCAGCGCATCGAATGGCAACGCCGCTACCCTGCCACCCACGGCCCGGCGCCCTGGGCCTGGTTCCTGGTGGCACGGCTGCAGCAGGCGGAGTTCGAGGCCATCCGCTTCGGCGACGAAGGCCAGTACTGGCGCCTGATGCGGGTCAGCGAATACCTCGCCCACGAGCAGGCGGTGGATTACCTGCAGGAACGCCTGCGGCATTTCCTCGCAGGGCGACTGGACATCGCCTGATTCCGCGCGCCGGGCCGCTGATCCGTATTTGCGTGGCCCATCTGAATCTGTTTCCTCTCTCACCGTTTACCTAGATTGCCCGCTCACCGGAGCACGCCGGATTGCAGTCCAGCGTGCGCCCGGACGTTCTGTCACAAGCGGGAATCCAGCATGAACACGAGAAGCACGGAGCAGGCGTACAACTACAAGGTGGTCCGCCAATTCGCCATCATGACGGTGGTCTGGGGTGTGGTCGGCATGGCCATGGGGGTACTGATCGCCTCCCAGCTGGTCTGGCCGCAACTGAACCTGGACCTGCCGTGGACCAGTTTCGGGCGCCTGCGCCCGCTGCACACCAGCCTGGTGATCTTCGCCTTCGGTGGCTGCGCGCTGTTCGCCACCAGCTACTACACGGTGCAGCGCACCTGCCAGACCCGGCTGTTTTCCGACAGCCTCGCGGCCTTCACCTTCTGGGGCTGGCAGGCGCTGATCGTGACCATGATGATCAGCCTGCCGCTGGGTTACACCACTACCAAGGAATACGCCGAGATCGAATTCACCGGCGCGGTGTGGATGGCCATCGTCTGGGTCGCCTATGCCGTGGTGTTCTTCGGCACGCTGCTCAAGCGCAAGACCTCGCACATTTATGTGGGCAACTGGTTCTTCGCCGCCTTCATCCTGGTCACGGCGATGCTGCACATCGTCAACCACCTGGCCATTCCGGTGGACTGGTTCAAGTCCTACCCGGTGTATTCCGGCGCCACCGACGCCATGGTGCAGTGGTGGTACGGGCACAACGCGGTGGGCTTCTTCCTCACCACCGGCTTCCTCGGCATGATGTATTACTTCGTGCCCAAGCAGGCCGGGCGCCCGGTGTATTCCTACCGGCTGTCCATCGTCCACTTCTGGGCGCTGATCACCCTGTACATCTGGGCCGGCCCGCACCACCTGCACTACACCGCCCTGCCCGACTGGGCACAGAGCCTGGGCATGGTGATGTCGCTGATCCTCCTGGCACCCAGCTGGGGCGGCATGATCAACGGCATGATGACGCTCTCCGGCGCCTGGCATAAGTTGCGCACCGACCCGATCCTGCGTTTCCTGGTGGTGTCCCTGGCGTTCTACGGCATGTCGACCTTCGAAGGTCCGATGATGGCGATCAAGACCGTCAACGCCCTCTCTCACTACACTGACTGGACCATCGGCCACGTCCATGCCGGCGCGCTGGGCTGGGTGGCGATGATTTCCATCGGCTCGCTCTATCACCTGATCCCCAAGGTCTTCGGTCGCGAACAGATGCACAGCATCGGTCTGATCAACGCACACTTCTGGCTGGCCACCATCGGCACGGTCCTCTACATCGCCTCGATGTGGGTCAACGGCATCACCCAGGGCCTGATGTGGCGGGCGGTGAACGCCGACGGCACGCTTACCTACTCCTTTGTCGAAGCGCTGCAGGCCAGCCACCCCGGCTTCGTGGTGCGCATGACGGGCGGGCTGATGTTCCTCAGCGGCATGCTGTTGATGGCCTGGAATACCTGGGTGACCGTGCGCCAGGCGCGCCCCGAGGCGATGCGTGTCGCCGAGCGGATGGCCTGAGATGACACTGTGGCTGGGGTTGTTCGGCCTGCTGGCGCTGTATTTCGGCGTCGGCTGGTGCCTGCGTGCGCACCGCGAGCGCGGTATCGAGGAGGCCAGCATGCTGCCCTTTGCCGATGACGAAGAGGTCGCCCGACGCATGGAGAAGGCCACCGGGCGCAGCCGAACCGGCTGCGCCTGCCCCGGCCGCTGCCAGGGCGATTGCCAGCACTGGCGCGACTGGCAGCCCTAGTACGGCACTTTGCGGGCATGCCTGCGACAGAGCGCCACATCACCTCCATCAATTTTCATTAGCAAGCACATCAATTTCCCGGCGGCGGCCACGAGGAGGAATATCACTCCCGTGCCCCGCCACCTGATGGACGCCTGCAGCATCGTCCCCTGTCCTGTCTGGACCCCAGGACAGACATCATCGATGCCAGTGCTCCCCGGTGGGGCTTTCCAATCCCACTCAAGGGCCGCCGAGCGGACCCTTCATCGAGGAAATAAAGAATGAAGCTTGCCTCTGTCGTGTCGGCTGTCATCTCCAGCCTCGCCCCGATGGCTTTTGCCCAGGACGCAATCAAGAACCCCGGCGCCGACCTGCCGGTTACCGAATACCACTACGGCATGTCCCTGGACGTCGACAAGGTCCTGCACCGCACCGACAACACCGGCAAGGTCGGCATCGTGCCGGCGTACATGGTCTACCAGGATCACGAAGGCCAGACCCACAAGGTGCGCTTCCTCGAATGGGGCGGCAGCACCAGCCAGGGCTGAGGCTCAGCGAATATCGCTCTCCGGCCGTCTTGGCCAACCCCGCGGGCCAGTGGTGGCGGTCGGGGGGCGATCCTGAAATCCTTCTGTGAATCCCGTTGGCGTAGGAGCGGACTCGGTCCGCGATCCGCCGGCAAGGCCGGCACCTGATAGCCACTCCGATTTTTCCGCCTTGCGTAGGAGCAACTGTCTTCTTCTGATCGTTCGTACCTCGGATTTCCCCTCTCCCCCGCCCTGGCTGCGCGCCCCGCTCCGAAGGGAGAGGGCGCTATCCGTGCCGACTGACGCCATGGTTTCAGCCGGCACCGAACCAGTCCCCTCTCCCTTCAGGGAGAGGGTTAGGGAGAGGGCGGTCCCCGCGAAGAACTTTACGTAAGAGCGGACTATGTCCGCGATGCTCTTGCTTGTAGTTGGGTGTTTCAGCGTCGCTTCGGCGTGCGCATTGGCTTCGTGTTTCGCCCCCTCGGGCGACCTCCTTTGGCAAACGACCCAAAGGAGGCAAAGGTCTTCGCCCCTGCCATCCGGCTTTTCGCTTCGCGAAAAGTA
>NZ_JACHLI010000072.1 GCF_014204515.1 Pseudomonas nitroreducens
ACGATTGGGTCTGTAGCTCAGTTGGTTAGAGCGCACCCCTGATAAGGGTGAGGTCGGCAGTTCGAATCTGCCCAGACCCACCAATTGTTGTGGTGTGCTGCTGATCCGAATGGGGCCATAGCTCAGCTGGGAGAGCGCCTGCTTTGCACGCAGGAGGTCAGGAGTTCGATCCTCCTTGGCTCCACCATTAATCGTCGAAAGCTCAGACATGAATGTTCAGGTTGAACGAACATTGATGTCTGGTCTTTGTGCCAGAACTGTTCTTTAAAAATTTGGGTATGTGATAGAAGTAGACTGAATAATCTCTTTCACTGGTGATTATTCAAGTCAAGGTAAAATTTGCGAGTTCAAGCGCGAATTTTCGGCGAATGTCGTCTTCACGTTCGAGACAATAACCAGATTGCTTGGGGTTATATGGTCAAGTGAAGAAGCGCATACGGTGGATGCCTTGGCAGTCAGAGGCGATGAAAGACGTGGTAGCCTGCGATAAGCTTCGGGGAGTCGGCAAACAGACTTTGATCCGGAGATCTCTGAATGGGGAAACCCACCCAGCATAAGCTGGGTATCTTGTACTGAATACATAGGTGCAAGAGGCGAACCAGGGGAACTGAAACATCTAAGTACCCTGAGGAAAAGAAATCAACCGAGATTCCCTTAGTAGTGGCGAGCGAACGGGGATTAGCCCTTAAGCTTCTTTGAATCTAACAGAACGCTCTGGAAAGTGCGGCCATAGTGGGTGATAGCCCCGTATGTGAAAGGTTCTTTGAAGTGAAATCGAGTAGGACGGAGCACGAGAAACTTTGTCTGAATATGGGGGGACCATCCTCCAAGGCTAAATACTACTGACTGACCGATAGTGAACCAGTACCGTGAGGGAAAGGCGAAAAGAACCCCGGAGAGGGGAGTGAAATAGAACCTGAAACCGTATGCGTACAAGCAGTGGGAGCCTACTTTGTTAGGTGACTGCGTACCTTTTGTATAATGGGTCAGCGACTTATATTCAGTGGCGAGCTTAACCGTATAGGGAAGGCGTAGCGAAAGCGAGTCTTAATAGGGCGTTTTAGTCGCTGGGTATAGACCCGAAACCGGGCGATCTATCCATGAGCAGGTTGAAGGTTAGGTAACACTGACTGGAGGACCGAACCCACTCCCGTTGAAAAGGTAGGGGATGACTTGTGGATCGGAGTGAAAGGCTAATCAAGCTCGGAGATAGCTGGTTCTCCTCGAAAGCTATTTAGGTAGCGCCTCACGTATCACTCCAGGGGGTAGAGCACTGTTTCGGCTAGGGGGTCATCCCGACTTACCAAACCGATGCAAACTCCGAATACCTGGAAGTGTCAGCGTGGGAGACACACGGCGGGTGCTAACGTCCGTCGTGAAAAGGGAAACAACCCAGACCGTCAGCTAAGGTCCCAAAGTTATGGTTAAGTGGTAAACGATGTGGGAAGGCTTAGACAGCTAGGAGGTTGGCTTAGAAGCAGCCACCCTTTAAAGAAAGCGTAATAGCTCACTAGTCGAGTCGGCCTGCGCGGAAGATGTAACGGGGCTCAAACCATACACCGAAGCTACGGGTGCATCGCAAGATGCGCGGTAGAGGAGCGTTCTGTAAGCCTGTGAAGGTGAGTTGAGAAGCTTGCTGGAGGTATCAGAAGTGCGAATGCTGACATGAGTAACGACAATGCGAGTGAAAAACTCGCACGCCGAAAGACCAAGGGTTCCTGCGCAACGTTAATCGACGCAGGGTTAGTCGGTCCCTAAGGCGAGGCTGAAGAGCGTAGTCGATGGGAAACAGGTTAATATTCCTGTACTTCTAGTTACTGCGATGGAGGGACGGAGAAGGCTAGGCCAGCTTGGCGTTGGTTGTCCAAGTTTAAGGTGGTAGGCAGAGATCTTAGGTAAATCCGGGGTCTTAATGCCGAGAGCTGATGACGAGTCATCTTTCAGATGATGAAGTGGTTGATGCCATGCTTCCAGGAAAAGCTTCTAAGCTTCAGGTAACTAGGAACCGTACCCCAAACCGACACAGGTGGTTGGGTAGAGAATACCAAGGCGCTTGAGAGAACTCGGGTGAAGGAACTAGGCAAAATGGCACCGTAACTTCGGGAGAAGGTGCGCCGGCGAGGGTGAAGTATTTACTACGTAAGCCCATGCCGGTCGAAGATACCAGGCCGCTGCGACTGTTTATTAAAAACACAGCACTCTGCAAACACGAAAGTGGACGTATAGGGTGTGACGCCTGCCCGGTGCCGGAAGGTTAATTGATGGGGTTAGCGAAAGCGAAGCTCTTGATCGAAGCCCCGGTAAACGGCGGCCGTAACTATAACGGTCCTAAGGTAGCGAAATTCCTTGTCGGGTAAGTTCCGACCTGCACGAATGGCGTAACGATGGCGGCGCTGTCTCCACCCGAGACTCAGTGAAATTGAAATCGCTGTGAAGATGCAGTGTATCCGCGGCTAGACGGAAAGACCCCGTGAACCTTTACTGTAGCTTTGCACTGGACTTTGAGCCTGCTTGTGTAGGATAGGTGGGAGGCTTTGAAGCGTGGACGCCAGTCTGCGTGGAGCCATCCTTGAAATACCACCCTGGCATGCTTGAGGTTCTAACTCTGGTCCGTTATCCGGATCGAGGACAGTGTATGGTGGGCAGTTTGACTGGGGCGGTCTCCTCCTAAAGAGTAACGGAGGAGTACGAAGGTGCGCTCAGACCGGTCGGAAATCGGTCGTAGAGTATAAAGGCAAAAGCGCGCTTGACTGCGAGACAGACACGTCGAGCAGGTACGAAAGTAGGTCTTAGTGATCCGGTGGTTCTGTATGGAAGGGCCATCGCTCAACGGATAAAAGGTACTCCGGGGATAACAGGCTGATACCGCCCAAGAGTTCATATCGACGGCGGTGTTTGGCACCTCGATGTCGGCTCATCACATCCTGGGGCTGAAGCCGGTCCCAAGGGTATGGCTGTTCGCCATTTAAAGTGGTACGCGAGCTGGGTTTAGAACGTCGTGAGACAGTTCGGTCCCTATCTGCCGTGGACGTTTGAGATTTGAGAGGGGCTGCTCCTAGTACGAGAGGACCGGAGTGGACGAACCTCTGGTGTTCCGGTTGTCACGCCAGTGGCATTGCCGGGTAGCTATGTTCGGAATAGATAACCGCTGAAAGCATCTAAGCGGGAAACTAGCCTCAAGATGAGATCTCACTGGGAACTTGATTCCCCTGAAGGGCCGTCGAAGACTACGACGTTGATAGGTCGGGTGTGTAAGCGCTGTGAGGCGTTGAGCTAACCGATACTAATTGCCCGTGAGGCTTGACCATATAACACCCAAACAATTTGCGTGTTGTACGGTGAAGACGTAACGAACCGAAAGTTCGTGTGAACCGCAAAT
>NZ_JACHLI010000073.1 GCF_014204515.1 Pseudomonas nitroreducens
GATCAAAATGTCGCTTGGCTCACGCAGCCCCTTGGAGCACCGTAGGTCTCTAGGAATCATCGTCTAATCAGTCCAAGTTTTCTGCCGCACCTCCCAACAACTCGTAGCGGTCGGCTCGAGTATCGCGCTTCAGTCGCGCAGTGGAAGGCAGAACTGGTTGCCAAAAGACCGAAGCCGGTAAAACTGTTGGCTAACTCGCAACTGCGCCACTACGTGCAAGATCGCTTGGAGGGCAAGGTTCTTGACGCTAAAGGCCGCGAGATTGCCGGGCCTTTACAGGCACCGTTCAAGGGCCGAAACAAACCTCATCGCAGTGATCGTAAATGGGTCAATGGTTGGTCGCCTGAACAGATCGCCAACCGGCTGCAGATCGACTTTCCGGATGACGAGTCCATGCGCATTTCTCACGAAGCCATATACCAGGCTCTCTACATTCAGGGGCGAGGCGCGCTCAAACGCGAGTTGGTGAGCTGCCTGCGCACAGGGCGGGCGCTTCGCGTACCGAGAGCCAGGGCGCAGGCCAAAGCATGGGCGCACGTCAGCGAGGACGTCATGATTTCCAGCCGCCCGGCTGAGGTGGAAGATCGTGCCTTACCAGGACATTGGGAGGGTGACCTTATCATCGGCCTGAACCGATCCGCGATCGGGACGCTGGTCGAGCGGTCAAGTCGCTTTACCTTGCTCGTTCATCTGCCTCGCGAGGAAGGTTATGGGCTGACTCCTCGAACGAAGAACGGTCCCGCTCTTGCCGGCTACGGGGCTGCCACCATGGCCAATGCACTGAAGAGGGCCGTGACAGCCTTGCCCGTCCAGTTGTGGCGATCATTGACTTGGGATCGTGGAAAGGAGCTATCGGATCACGCCCGCTTTACCATCGAGTCTGGAGTGCAGGTCTTCTTTGCCGACCCTCACAGCCCTTGGCAGCGCGGTACGAATGAGAATACAAATGGCCTTCTGCGGCAATACTTCCCTAAAGGCACTGACCTGTCTCGTTGGAGTGATCAAGAGATCCAAGCCGTGGCTCATACGCTGAATACCAGACCCAGAAAAACACTTGGCTGGAAAACACCTGCCGAAGAACTGAACGACTATCTAAAAGCTATACAGCAACCTAGTGTTGCGACGACCGGTTGAATGCGCCCTGACTGCCTCTGTCGCTGTGATGGATCAGGCCCCCGGTGCGATGTGGCTGACGTGCATATAGTGCCTGCTCCAGCGCATCCAGGACGAAGTCGGTCTTCATGCTGGTACTGACTCGCCAACCGACGATGCGACGCGCGAAGACGTCGATCACGAACGCCACGTGCAGCCATCCCTGCCAAGTCGAGACATAGGTGAAGTCGGATACCCATAACTGGTCGGGGCGGTCGGCATGGAACTGGCGCCGCACACGATCCAGTGGGCGGACGGCCTGATCGGCCGGCACCGTGGTGCGCACCGACTGGCCTCGCCGGATGCCTTGCAAGCCAGCCTGACGCATCAGGCGTTCCACGGTGCAGCGCGCGATCTCGAAACGCTCACGCCTGAGCTGCTTCCAGACCTTTACCGCGCCATAGCACTGCAGGCTGGCATTCCAGACGCGCTGGACTTCCAGGGCCAACAGCTCATCACTCAGGGCACGACAGGGGCGCAGTGCCGGGTTGCGCAAACGGGCCGCATGCTTGCGATAACCGGACGGGGCGATCTGCAGAACACCACAGATCGACTCGACCCCGAGACGGTCACGGTAGTGATCGACAAACGCCCTCAAGACTTCGTACGGCGGTCGAGCTCCGCCTGGGCAAAATACGCACTCGCCAGACGCAGGGTCTCGTTCGCTTTGCGCAGCTCGCGATTTTCTCGCTCAAGCGCCTTGATGCGCTCACGCTCGTCACTGGTTTGGCCGGGCCGCTGCCCCGTCTCGGTCTGATGCCGGCGAATCCAGCCATGCAGGGTTTGCGCGGCACAGCCAATCTTGGGGGCTATGGCCTCGACGGCCGCCCACTCCGAGGGGTGCTCGTTCAGGTGCTCCAGAACCATGCGCACAGCGCGTTCGCGGACTTCGGGGGAGTAGGTCGTGGTCTTTTTCATGGCCTCATCTTCTCAAGAGTTGAGGCCTCCACGAAACCCGGTGCGATTCAGTACTGACTAGATCTTGCCCCTCGGGCGTGCATCAAACGCTCAATAGAATCATAGCATTTCCAGCGAATTAAAATCTAACTCAATAACCTCCCCAGTCTCCCGAGATCATTCGACACCAGGCTTAAATATTAGACGATGATCCCGGACTACATGGCGCGGAACTCGTCACTCACATCGGATATTTGAGCGCCTCAAAGTTCACACGAACAACTGCAAATAGCCTAATAGCCGTTCTACGTCATAACAGGCGCGCTCTGCCAGAGGACGACATGTGAATTCGCCAGACTATTACGAAAAGAACGATTGAGGCTTACGAGATCCACATTTTCAATGCAAACCAATGCATTGCCAGCTATAATTGAAAAATTATCGGTGATGAGGTTAAATAAAAATGACCAGAACTAGAGTAATGACCGATGCTAACTGGCAGTCCGCTCAAGCAGCTATTTTTTCTTTAAATGCTACGCTTCTTTTCTTGGCTTTGAGCGTCAGTTACTGCATGGTTACAAACAAAATTTCTAGCGACCTGAAAGTGATCAATGAGGAGTTTTTAAATATTACGGAAAGCATCATTGAACAAGAGAAGTTCGTAATGCTCGCTAAAGAGAAACTCGGAAGACTGGATGGTGCTAAGGAATTACTTCCGACTCGCGCCAGTACAATTAAAACTGGTTTCGCCGATGACTTGGAAATTCTTGAGTACAGCGAGTCAGACTATTCTTTTCCGTTCCTGCTTGGCCGTTCAATATTAAACCGCCGAGGAGATAATGACCTACTACTTCGGCTTGGAGATGCTTTAGCTAAGTTATACGGAAGGTTCTGGAGCGTTTCTAGCCACACGTCACCGAGATTTCTTCTTATTGACGTAGATTTAAACTCCTGGATAATGATCCCCCCGATCACTAGGGGCTCATGTAAAGATAATCAGCTCTGCTTGCCAAACTCTGCCGCCATTGCCGAGCTGAGGGGGTGTTTTTCAAGATTTAATAATAGTGATGCGCCTGACGTGCAGTGGGCCTCACTTGAAGGGACCGGCCATAGCAAACAGCTAGTGGCGTACACCTGCTTT
>NZ_JACHLI010000074.1 GCF_014204515.1 Pseudomonas nitroreducens
CGGTGGTCATGCTTGCGTCCGCAAGAAAAGTTGCGGACGCAATAGTCTCAACTGCGGGGTCAGGCACCCAGGACGCCGATTTTCACGCGCTTACGCTGTTCCAACGGCTACTCAAGGTTGGCATGCGTCCGAGCCAGGCACAGCGGCAGGAGCCGGCTCATTGAACCGGAAAGAAGCCTTGGCGCTGCGCCAATGGATACGCGAGCTGAACAGGCTGGGCGAGCACTACGGCTATGAAGCGTTAGCCGGCACGCCGGACGAGCCAGCCCCCCGAGTACGTGGGGCGCCGGCAGGCCGGAGAAACACCCGCTCAGGTGATTGCTGCTGACTTCGGTACGCAGTCACCCACCTGCTGAGCCAAGCCTGAACAGGTTGACCTGAAACGGCATAAGCAGGAGCCGCCAGGCCCCTGCGCATTCAGCGTCCTTCCGTATCACTTGCACTGACTCGTTCAAACCCATACAACCAAGATGCTGGGCGCACCTTCGTGCCCGGCAGGAGGGTCCTATGCCTTATCCAAATCCATTTCGACGTGGCTACGACAAGCTGGCCATTCAACTGCACATCCAGAGTCTTCCTGAGCATCCCGAGCTGCGTGAGCTGTCCTACGTGATCCACGCTCAGGAAGGACAGCGCACGGTCATCATTGGCATACAGCCCACCCTGGAAGCAGCCCAGGACATCGTGCGTCGGCTGAGCTTCGAGACCGGGCATTTCAGTCGGTGCTGGGAGATCTGCATGGAGCATCTGCCGGAGTCCGTGGCGGACTACCTGTTTCTGCTCGCAGCAGCCGATAAGCCGTCGACGTTGCGGGGGCTGCAGGTGGAGTTCTTCGAGCTATCGGCGCACCGCATGGTCGGCTGCAAACTGCTCAATACCCCCTGGAGCGATGAAGCGCTGTACATCCACGACACCAATTTGGCGCAGTTGCGTCAGCAGCAACTTGATTACGGCTTACCGGCGGAAGTGGTCGATATCCTGCAACTGGCGGGGCAAGCCGATGTGCGCTTCTTGCTGTTTGATCCCGATGCTGCCCGGCTCAATGGGTTACCGGTCTTCTCGGGAGTGGCCTAGTGGTAGCCGCTAGTGCTTGGCTGCCTTCTGGCTACGCAGCCGCTCGCTCAACTGCTCAACGATGCCAACTACCAGTTGCCGATCATGGTCTTTAAGGCCACTCAGCAACTGGGCCAAGCGACTGGCCTGATCAGTCGTACGTAGACTGGCCTCACTCAAGAGCTCCGCGGCTTCACAGTCGAAGATTGCCGCCAACTCCAGCAGTCGCAGCACGGTGGGCATCACCACCCCCCGCTCAATCCGGGAAACGGCTTCATTTCCCACACCCAGCTGTTCAGCTACCTGTTCCTGGGTCATCTCGCAGCGCACCCGCTGCCTGGCAATCGCTCGACCAATAGATTCGGCCACGGCTTTCTGATCTGTATCGAGCATGATGCCTCCTCTGGGATTCACCCCAAATGGTTGGGCATCGACTCATTGACATGAAGAACACGGCAGGTCGAAAATCATCCTAATAGGTTGAAATGCGACCTCTTATGTTTGGTTTACATCCGTTTTTTCGACAAAAGGAAATGTCCTATGCGCAACACACTACTCATCGCTTCGGCTCTGGCCGCTGTGAGCATCAGCACCGCCCACGCGGGCACTTACGAATGGACCAGTGGCTGGGGGCAGGGCATCACTGAACACATCGTCGATGACGGTAATGGCAACGGCCTGAATATCTCTTGCTCCAGCGAGGACGATCAGGCGGTCAAGGCTTACGCCAGCATTCGTGGCAAGGAGTACTCCTCCGAAAGCGAGCAGGGCTTTGACGTGATCGTCGATGGCACCACCTTCAGCAACCCATTCTTCACCGATTGCCGTGCCTGCGGTGCCAACTTCCCAGGCTTCTGGGCTGCATTACGCAAGGTCAACAACCTGCAGATCAGCGCCAATGGCCAGACGGTGAAGCTTCCCACCAAGAACATCGCCAAAGTCCTGCGCCCCCTCAACAGCAAAGAGAACGCGTGCAAGTCGGCGTGGTAGCGCCGTTCACACCATCAGGAGAAACATTCATGGATCATGACGTTCAGCAAAATGAACCCGATGTACCAATGATCAGCCCCGCCGTAATTGGCTGGGCTATCGCTGCGGTAGTGGTTTCGATCCTCTTTGTCGTCAAGAACAACTCAGCCCTGGTACTTGGCGCGAGTACGTTCGCCAAGATTTGCGCGATAGCAGTGGGCAGCGTCCTGGGCCTCATCGGCGCCGTGCTGGGCGATGCGTTGCGCCGCTTTGCTCGCCCCGATGCGGTGTACACCCGTGGTGGAATGCTGCACCTGATCTGGATAAAGGTGTTCTGGATGATTGGCCCGCAGGTGATCGGTCTGATCGGTGGAATCGCCATCGGTTGCGCCATTGTGTTGCGCTGAGGACATGGGAATGCGAGCGATCTTAGCCGTAGTCCTGATGACCGTCCTGGTATCCGGATGCTCCGATGAGAACTCGAAAGTGCGGGGACAATTCATTGCCGGATGCATTCAGGGCGGAGCACCCAAAGCCATCTGCGCCTGCACGTTTGAGAAGCTGGAAGCAAGCTACAGCCCCGCAGAACTCAAGGCTTTCAACAAGCCCTACACGGCGCCGCCCGAGGTTTTTCTCAAGAGCATGATGGCCGCCGCTAGAGCTTGCGTGGCCGAGCAGTAAGATCATCCCCTGTGACCTCCTGCTGGCAGCCTCGAAAAGGGGGCCGCTGGTAGGAGGTTATTTTTTTGTTTCTTCGAGCAACCGTAGGTCTATACGCAACCCTGTTCCTGCTAGCCGATGAGTTGTACGACGCCGCCGACAACCGCCTCGGCGCGGTGATCGAGCTGCTGTCCACGCTGAAACTGGTCGAGCTGAATAGCGCGCCCTTCTGCGATGTGGAGGTGCGGCAGAAAACTTGGACTGATTAGACGATGATTCCTAGAGACCTACGGTGCTCCAAGGGGCTGCGTGAGCCAAGCGACATTTTGATCC
>NZ_JACHLI010000075.1 GCF_014204515.1 Pseudomonas nitroreducens
TCACTTCCATTGGGCATACGCTTAAAACCAGTCACAAGACTATCTCCTAGTTTAAGCGTGAGGCCCTGTCCTCAGATACAGGGGGCCAAACCAGGAGATTGCTGGTATAGGTGTCTTCGTCCGTCTTTTCCGGAACGGAGATCAGTACGTTTTCCTGCCTGTGTTTATGGGAAATATCCCGGCCAGCGGGCACCGTATCTGTCCACATGCGCCAATGCTCAAGCTCTTCGGTGTATCCCAGAGCAGTCGCTTGTCGATAGACATGCTGGATTTCCTTATGCCCCAGCCCCTGACCGGCAACGAACCTGATGCCTTTTAGCGTAGATCGCCCATGTCCCTTAAATGCCTTAAGCAGAGCCCCGTAGGACATCAAGTTGGCGTGTTTAGAGAAGTCTTCGAACTGATTTGCGACTACAACGTAAATTCCCATTACTGAATTTCCTTTTCAATTACTGGGGGCCGGCGGCAGGTCGTTTGGCCCAATCGGGTTTGCTGCACATACAAGCTCGCCTTCCATTAACTGTCCCGCTATGGAAAGTGAGCCTGCTTAACTAGAGCGCACTCGGCTTTCACCCCTCTGTGCGACGCTATACAGCGCCGCAACGCCTAGAGCGGTTGCAAGAGCCAGGAACAAAAACTCCACTTGCCATGCTGTGCTGTAGTTAGCGAGCCAGGGACCGAGGCTCGCACCGACAAAAAGCACGAAGGTGTAGAAGGACACTGCCAGCCCGCGCACCGCAGGCGGTGCAACAGCGGCAATTCGTGAAATCAGGCCGGGGATGCTAATAGCGACACCCGTGACGAAGATGACACTGGCGACCAGCAATAAGAGGATGTGCCCCTGCCCAGCAATTGAGCAGGACAGCAATCCGATCATGGCGATGGCGAGCCCACTGCTGACAACTCGCTGAGCGCCCCAGCGGCCGATCATCTTGGCGGCCAGCAATGAGGCCAGGAACGCCGGCAATGCAATGCCGCGCGCCTGCATCCGGCTGATACCGCTCTGTTCTATGGCTGCTCCCAGGTGTATGTCCAAACCGATGTAGAACGCGACGAAGGACATCAAGAGCAGTGACGCAGGTAGATAAACGCGCCGCATTGCTGGATCGCCCAGCAGCGAGAAAATCGGCCGATAGACCTGCAATAAGGAAACTCTCGGTACTGCGTCGCGATGGACTTCCGGGGCGCGGAGCAAGCACAGTGCAGTCATGCTATAAATAGCCGCTAAGGGGATGAGCGCCCAGTGAAATCCCCAGTGCTCGGCAACGGCACTGCCATAGATCTGGCCGATTAACCCCGCCGAAAGGAAAGCGGTACTCATCCATGCCATTGCCCACACGCGTTGCCGGGAGCTGCCGTGCTCGGACAGATATGCCAAGGCTACGGGTGGGAAGGATGCCGCTGCGAATCCCTGCAGGGCCCGGCCCGATATAAACAGGCCTGGAGTACTTATCCAAGTCAATCCCAGCGTGATCACTGCTAAAAGCACCAACCCGCCGATCATGACTGTCTTGCGGCCGATCCTATCTGATAGCGGACCGAATACCAGAAAGCCTGTGGCGTAAGCGAAGCCGAATGCGGCTAATGCATATCCGGTTTGTTGCATGGGAATTTGATAGGTGCTTGCCAGCAAAGGCAGGATGGGAATAGGAATGTAGAGGAGCGAAACCACCGCCAGTGCACAGACCACCATCAATATCAAAAGGGAGGGAGTGCGCTGTGAGGAAATATCATTAGCTAATTTGTGCATGGCTACATATCTCGCAAAAAGTTGGCTGGAACGACAACAGCCATCTCCGATGAGGTGATCTTCTTTCGCTCAGCGAAAATCCATATTTTGTAGCTAGCTTTGTAGCTAGCTACATAACTGGCTGAAACTCGACTTTTCAGTCGAGTCCAGCTGTCAACCTGATCTGCTGCAACGCTGGAGACACCTTCATCATCAGCCGTACCAGCAACTCGCGTTCTTCCGTATTGAAGTGGCTCATGAAACTGGCTACCCAGGAGTAATGCTTGGGCAGAACCTTACCCAGAGCAACGTCCCCGTCGGACGTCAGTCGAACGATCCAGGAGCGTCCGTCATTGGGGTCGGGATGTTTGCTGCACAAGTTCGCCACTTCCATTTTATTGATGGCCCGTGTCATTGTTTGCGACGCTACAGCCACGCCGTCTGCAAGCACCCCAATGGTGAGTCCTTCGGGGTTGCGCTTGAGCAGCAGTAGGACAAAAAAAGGCGTCTGCGATAGGCCTTCTCTCGCTAAGTTGTCGTCGAAGGCTGACAACATCTCATTGGTTGCTGATGCCCATACCAGCCAGGTGTGAAGACCGCCCACATCTGGGTTGTCGTAGAGCTTGCCGAATCGGGCAAGTGTTTCTCGAGAGGGTAGGTCTTTAAGTTCGAACATCAAATATGTGCCTTGCTTTGTAGCTTACCACATATGATTCAGCGTGCGAGTGGAAAGGTCAAGTCCACCCCGGCAGTAAGGGCGAGCGCGCAATCCAATTTTTTGAGCGACCGTACTCCACAGCCTCTCGGAGAATCTCATTCTCCAATGTCTTCTTGCCCA
>NZ_JACHLI010000076.1 GCF_014204515.1 Pseudomonas nitroreducens
CATCGGGCTGATCCCGCTGACCACACCGGTATGCAGCCCGCAAAGCAACGGAATGGCCGAGAGCCTGGTGAAGACAATCAAGCGTGATTACATCGACTTCATGAGCAAACCCGATGCGCCCACCGCCATTGCCTCCCAGGCCAAGGCATTCGAGCATTACAACGAACACCACCCACACAGCGCCTTGAACTACCGATCCCCAAGGGAATTTCGGCGTAAGCGTGCGGGGAATACGCCTTGCGCAGGTTAGCTCGGCATCCACTGATGCGGCAGCAACTGTTCGATCTCACAGGTCTTCTGCGTCGGTAACCTCGTCAGTACGTCTTTGAGGGAGGCCTACGGATCGTGCCCGTTCATGCGCGCCGACTGGATCAGGCTCATGATCGCCGCCGCCCGTCTGCCGCTGCGCAGCGACCCGGCAAATAACCAGTTCGAGCGCCCCAGGGCCCACGGCCGGATCTGGTTCTCGACCTGATTGTTGTCGATGGGCACGGCGCCATCGTCCAGGTAGCGCGTTAGCGCTACCCAGCGTTTTAAGCTGTAATCCAAAGCCTTGGCCGTAGCCGATCCATCAGGCACGCGTTCACGCTGAGCCAGCATCCACTCATGCAACTTGCCTGCGATGGGCACCGCTATTTCCTGGCGTAATCGCCAGCGACCTTCATCGTTCATTTCCTGGGTCTGGCGTTCGACTTCGTACAGCCCTGCGATAGAGTGCAGCGCCTGTTCGGCCAGTTGGCTTTTGTTCGTCACGTGCAGATCGAAAAACTTGCGCCGGGCGTGGGCCATGCAGCCGATTTCGGTGATGCCCTGCTCGAAGCTGGCCTTGTAGCCAGCGAAGTCGTCGCAGACCAGCTTGCCGCTCCAGGTGCCCAGGAAGTTGCGCGCATGCTCGCCCGCACGACTGGGGCTGAAGTCGTAGACCACAGCTTTCAGTGCCGAGAAAGGTGTGGTGCAGTAGGCCCAGGCATATGCTCGATGTGTTTTCTTTTCGCCCGGTGCCAGCATCTGCACCGGTGTTTCATCGGCATGGACGACTCGCTGGGCTAGCACCGCTTCGCGCAGTGCATCTACCAGCGGTTGCAGTTGTACGCCGGTTTGCCCGACCCACTGCGCCAGCGTCGAGCGGGCGATGGCCAGGCCGGCACGGCCAAAGATCTTTTCCTGCCGGTACAACGGAAGATGGTCGGAGAACTTGGCCACCATCACGTGGGCCAACAAACCGGCAGTGGGGATACCCTTGTCGATCACCTGTGCCGGTATCGGCGCCTGGATCAGTGTTTCACACTGACGGCAGACCCACTTCCCACGTACGTGCTGCTCAACGGTGAACACGCCTGGCGTGTAATCCAGTTTCTCGCTGACGTCTTCGCCGATGCGCTGAAGTTGGCAGCCACAGGTGCACTGAGTGTCGTCCGGTTCGTGATGGATAACAGTGCGAGGGAACTGCGACGGCAACGCTGCACGCTTGGGTTGCTGGCGTGGTTCTGTCTGTGCGGGGCGCGATGAAGGGCTTTTAACTCGGCCTCGATGGCTTCAAGGTCGGTATTGAGCAGGTCATCAAGTAGGCTGCCTTGCGCCGGGCTGATCTGCTCGCTGCGTTTGGCGAACTTATGTCGCTTGAGAATGGCGATCTCGTGGGTGAGCTGCTCGATGATCGTCTGATCGCGATGGATCTTCCGGCCCATGGTATCGACCTTCGACAGCAACTGCGCAGCGAGTGTGCGCAGTTGATCGGGCGTCATTTGGTCGAGATTGGGCGAGGACTTCATGCTGGCGATGGTGTCAGAACAAGCACTCGGCGGCGAGATATCGAAGGGCTAATAGCCGATCTCAAAGCACCGTGATCGCTCCGCTGGAACCAACACGCTGCCAAGGCAAACCCAGCACCAACGCCTGCAACTGCTCAGTGTCGAGCTCGACTTCCGATCCACGATGGATACCTGGCCACTGGAATTTGCCTTGGTTCAACCGACGCGCCGCAAGCCAGACTCCGACACCGTCGTGAACCAGCACTTTCACCCGGTTGGCTCGGCGGTTGGCAAACAGGTAAGCGCAGTGCGGCTTAGCTGCACCGAATACTGAAACCACCTTGGCCAGCGCGGTCTCCGTACCAGCACGCATGTCCATGGGCTCG
>NZ_JACHLI010000077.1 GCF_014204515.1 Pseudomonas nitroreducens
GGTTGCTGGACGGTATCGACATCAGCGCCGTCCAGCGGCATCAGCCGCGAAATTATCACCGGGCCGTATGAACAGGGCGTCTTCGTGCTGGTCTAACGCACCATGCCAAAGACCGTCACCACCATCACCGCCGAAGAGCTGCTGCAATTACGTACTGCTGCCAGCGAGCTGGATGCTCTGAAGAGCAAACTTCGCCTCGTGACGGTCGAGCGCGACCTGTTGCAGGAGAAGCTCAAGGTCTTCCAGCACAAGCTGTTCAGCGCCAAGAGCGAAATTAGAGGTTCCCAGCAGAAAGACCTGTTCTTCAACGAGGCGGAAGCCTTGGCCCCAACCAGTGCTACGCAGCCAGCACAGGAGGATCTGAGCGAGGTTGAGGTCCCTGGCCACAAGCGCAAGAAGCCTGGCCGCAAGCCGCTTGATCCCAATCTTCCGCGCGTTCCCGTTCGCCATGAACTACCAGAGTCGGAGCGCATCTGTCCCCATGATGGACAGCCCTTGACCGAGATCGGCGTTGAGATCAGCGAGCAGCTGGATATCGTGCCGCAGCAGATTCGAGTGATTCAACATCAGCGAGTAAAGTATGCCTGCCCATGCTGCGACGGCGGAATCAAGGTGACACCGGCCCCGGCTCGGATTATCCCCAAGGGCTTGCTGACCGAGGCCGCGCTTGCTTGGTGCATCACCTCAAAATACCAAGATGCGTTGCCACTCTACCGACAAGCTGCCTTGCTGCGTCGTGTGGGCGGGGATCTTTCTCGCGGGACGCTGGCCGCCAGCATCGTGCGCATAGGGCAGGCCGTTCAGCCAATCATCAACCTGCTACGCGATCACCTATTAGATAGTGATGTCGTGTACGGCGATGAAACCACCCTGCAGGTTCTCAAGGAACCGGGGAAGTCGGCCCAGAGCAAAAGCTACCTCTGGGCACAGATGAATGGCTCTGGACCGCTCGTGCGGCTGTTCACCTACAGTCCGACGCGCAGTACTGCAAAAGCTCAAGTGCTGTACGCCGGCATCAAGCCCGGCTCTGTGCTGATGAGTGACGGCTATGCTCCCTACGAGACTGTCGCCGCCGTCTACCAGCTTGTTCATCTAGGCTGTTGGGCGCATGCCCGACGCTACATGATAGAAGCCGAGCAAGCCCTCCCCAAAGACCGGCGTGCCGCTCACCCTGTGAGTGCATTCTTGCAACTGATCGGAAAGCTATTCGCCATCGAGGCCAGTACGAAGGAAATGGCCTCAGAGCAACGCGGGCTTGTTCGTGCAGAGCAAAGCCAGGCAGTGCTGGAGCAGATTCAGGTCATGCTACTGCAGCACCTGCATGCCGTACTGCCCGGTAGTGCCTTCGGCAAGGCATTGCACTACCTGCACGGCCAGTGGCCCAAGCTCGTTCGCTACGTGGAAAATGAGGCTTGGCCGATCTCCAACAACCCCTGTGAAAATGCAATCAGGCCGTTTGTCATCGGGCGACGTAACTTCCTATTCTGCGACACCGTGGCCGGCGCCAACGCCAGTGCCAATCTGTATTCCCTCATCGAGACCTGCAAAGCCAACGGCGTGGATGCATACCGGTACCTCATTGCCTTGCTCACGGCACTGCCGCTTGCGACCACGGTCGAGGACTATGAAGCCCTGCTGCCCTGGATCCTCAACGCGACTGAGTAACTGCGCCTACTCGCATCGCAAGGACGTCGTCAATCAAGCGCTTAC
>NZ_JACHLI010000078.1 GCF_014204515.1 Pseudomonas nitroreducens
TGAACTGACCCCCAGATGTTGGACACCAACTCTGAGGGGTCCACATGGCAAGGCATGATGGGAAGTTCAAGCTAGAGGTGGCGCGCCACTATGTGGCTGGGACATTTGGCTACAGGGACATTGCGAACAGGTACGACGTAGATAGAGCGACCGTACGACGATGGGTGGCCCTTTATCAGCAACATGGAAGTGAAGCATTCTCCAAGAAGCGGGAACACTACAGTGCGCAATTCAAGCTGTCAGTCCTGGAGAGAATGCGGGATGAGCAGCTGTCTTATCGCCAGGTGGCGGCAGCTTTCGGCTTGGGAGGAGGTCACTCCGTCGTGAAATTGTGGGAGCAGCAGTATCATGATGGCGGCCTGCAAGCGCTGGCCCGGAAAAAGCCACAAGGATGCTCCAAAGTGACCGCAGTTGATCCGCCGCCTAGGTCGCCCGAACCACAGTCATCAGACCCTCGCGGGATGGATGAGCTGCTGAGGGAGAACGAAACCCTCCGTGCGGAGGTGGCCTACCTAAAAAAATTGTCCGCCTTGATCCAGGCCAAGCCGAAAGTCGCGCCGAAAAAGCGCAAATAGTGCTTGGGTTGAGGCATACGCACAATTTAGCCGCCCTGCTAAAGGCGGCAGGGCTGTCACGCAGCACGTTCTACTACCAGGTCAAGGCGCTTCAGAGAGAGGACAAACATGCTCAGCTGAAGGCCAGCATCCGGCAGGCCTATGAGCGCCACAAAGGGCGATATGGCTATCGGCGTGTTACAGCCGAGCTTCGCCAGCTTGGACGAGCGATCAATCACAAGGTGGTTCAGCGGCTGATGCAGTCGCTGGGCCTGAAATCGCTTGTACGCCCCAAGAAGTACCGCTCATTCCGGGGAGAGATCAGCGTTGTAGCGCCTAATGTCCTTGAGCGGAGGTTCCAGGCTGCGAAGCCAAACGAGAAATGGGTAACGGACATCACGGAGTTCAATGTCCGTGGTGAGCATCTCTACCTATCTCCGATTATGGACCTCTACAATGGCGAGATCGTGGCCTATCAAATGGATCGGCGCCCTCACTACCCTCTGGTTGCCAGCATGCTACGCAAGGCCATATCCAAGCTATCCGAGCAGGATCGCCCCATTCTTCACTCTGACCAGGGGTGGCACTATCAGATGCAGCCCTACCGACGAGAGCTGGCGACTCACGGCCTGACACAGAGCATGTCTCGTCGCGGCAACTGTCTCGACAACGCTGCGATGGAAAGCTTTTTCGCTGTCCTAAAAACAGAGTTCTTCTATCTGAATCGGTTTGATAGCGTCGAGCAGCTTCAGAACGGCTTGCGCCACTACATCCACTATTACAATCACGACCGCATCAAGACCAAGTTGAAGGGACTGAGCCCCGTTCAATACAGGGCTCAGTCATTGGCAGCTTAGCGGCCCAGTCCAACTGTCCAACTTTCGGGGGTCAGTTCA
>NZ_JACHLI010000079.1 GCF_014204515.1 Pseudomonas nitroreducens
TCGGTGGTCATGCTTGCGTCCGCAAGAAAAGTTGCGGACGCAATAGTCTCAACTGCGGGGTCAGGCACCCAGGACGCCGATTTTCACGCGCTTACTTCAAATCAGCCTCGATGGCAGCGATGTCGGTGTCGATCAGATCTTCCAGCAGACTGCCCTGGTCAGGGCTCAGCTGCTCGCTGCGCTTGGCAAACCTATGTCGCTTGAGGATGGCGATTTCATGGGTAAGTTGCTCGTTCACCCGCTCCAGGCGATTGACCCGGCGGCTCAACTGCGCGGCTAGTGTGCGCAGTTGGTCGGGCGTCAGTTGGTCGAGATTGGGCGAGGTAGTCATGCCGTGGATTTTACCAAAGCAGACCACCGGCAACCGCCAGCGGCGAGGTTCAAAGCAGAGTAATCGTGCCGCCAGTGCCAACTCGCTGCCAAGGCAAACCCAATACCAAAGCCTGAAGTTGCTCGGGCTTCAACTCTACTTCGGTTCCATATCGGAGTCCCGGCCAGATGAAGCGCCCCTGGTGCAATCGCCGGGCAGCGAGCCAGATTCCAACGCCGTCGTGCACCAGCACCTTCATCCGGTTGGCTCGGCGGTTTGCGAACAGATACGCGCAGTGCGGCTTCGCCGCACCGAATACCGCCACCACACGGGCCAGCGCGGTGTCAGTACCGGCGCGCATATCCATCGGTTCGGTGGCTAGCCAGATGGCATCGATGCGGATCACTGCAACAGCTCACGCATGAACCGGGCACAGCCTTCGGCATCTGCTGTCGGCCAGTGCACGGTCAAGGTCATACGACGATGCAGAATCTCGATACGTACTTCCTCTCGGGCGGGCTGAGGAGTCGGTCGCTCAGCCACTGGCGACTGCATCGGGACTGCCACGAAGCCCGGCAACGCCAGTAATTGGCTCTGTTGCTTGGCATTACGGATCCAACTCTGGACAAGATTGGTGTTCAGACTGTGCTGCAGCGCTACCTGGGCAATTGAGGTATCGCCCTGGAGGCAAAGCGATACGATCTTTGCCTTGAAACTCGAGGTATAACGCCGGCGCTGACGGATCTCACGCTCGGTGCTTGCAGTGCTCATGTTAAATGCCCACGTATTCATAAATGGGCACTTAATTTCAACGCAGTCGGTCTTCGGTGAAAGGTGTCTTCACAAGACGGTTACGTTGATGAGTGTACCCGGCCCGGTGCCTTGGTTGCCGGTGTAGACTTGAACCACGGCTTCAACGCCAATCTCGTGCACAAGTGGATTCGCCGCCAGCAGGCACAGCTGCCCGCCGTACCCTCCTGTTTTTTCCGATTCCTCTCGTCCCGAGTCTGCCGGCTATCGACGCCATCTGGTTGGCCGCCGAGCCGATGGATATGCGCGGCGGCACTGATACCGCGCTGGCCCGTGTGGTGGCGGTATTCGGTGCGGCGAAGCCGCACTGCGCGTATCTGTTC
>NZ_JACHLI010000080.1 GCF_014204515.1 Pseudomonas nitroreducens
AGCGCGTTCGCGGACTTCGGGGGAGTAGGTCGTGGTCTTTTTCATGGCCTCATCTTCTCAAGAGTTGAGGCCTCCACGAAACCCGGTGCGATTCACCCTGAAGAACTCCAAGGGCGAACTCTTTCGTAAGTGCATGCCGGGAGCGTCGATGAAGGCGATGCGCAGGATGGTAGACACGATCAAACACTGGCGCATTCATCGATCCACGACGGATGACCTGAGAGATTTTTCTCGCAGGTACAACGCGGTGATTCGAGGATGGATCGAATACTACGGCAGATTCTGGTACAGAAATTTCAGCTATCGACTGTGGAGCGCGTTGCAATCGCGCCTGCTCAAATGGATGAAGAGCAAGTACTGAATCTCTATACATCAAGCGGAGCATCGGCTGCGTCTTGTTCGAAGAGAGAACCCGCAGTTGTTCGCGCATTGGTATTTACTACGTGCATCGAATGTGTAATCAAGAGCCGTATGACGGGAGACTGTCACGTACGGTTCTGTGAGCAGCCGAGGGGTGAAACTCCCTTCGGCTGACTCGACTTGCAGGTTCGCTGCGCAGCGGTAAACGGGCAGCGGCGATCATGAGCTTGATCCAGTCTGCGCGGCTGAATGGTCATGATCCGTACGTGTATCTGAAGGATGTCCTCACGCGCCTGCCGCATAAGTGGCAGCCGGTTTAGTTACGCAAGGCGTGATCGCCGGACGCATACGGAGAGGTGCGCCTGTAATGCGGAAAATGGCTGCTGTGGGGGCTCGCGGAAGCGAGAAAGAGAGTGAAGCACGACGAATCTGAGTGCTGTGGATCGAGAGGCCGCTTTCAAAATCGGCAGACGCTGAAGTTGGCCAGGAACGCAGGCCACTTCAGACTATCCCTGAGCCAATAATTTTCAGGGGTATTTTTGTAACACCACACTAGAGATAAGCGCTCAAAAAATTGACCTCCTGAAATTACTCTAAATCCTCATATTAACTTGCCGGCAGCCAATAATTATTCGGAAAATACTGACTAGATCTTGCCCCTCGGGCGTGCATCAAACGCTCAATAGAATCATAGCATTTCCAGCGAATTAAAATCTAACTCAATAACCTCCCCTGTCTCCCGAGAGCATTCGGCGCCAGGCTTAAATATTAGACGATGATCCCGGACCTTTACATGGCGCGGAACTCGCCACTCACATCGGATATTTGAGCGCCTCAAAGTTCACACGAACAATTGCAAATAGCCTAATAGCCGCTCTACGTCATAACAGGCGCGCTCTGCCAGAGGACGACATGTGAATTCGCCAGACTATTACGAAAAGAAGGATTGAGGCTTACGAGATCCATATTTTCAATGCAAACCAATGCATTGCCAGCTATAATTGAAAAATTATCGGTGATGAGGTTAAATAAAAATGACCAGAACTAGAGTAATGACCGAT
>NZ_JACHLI010000082.1 GCF_014204515.1 Pseudomonas nitroreducens
CCGAGCCGATGGATATGCGCGGCGGCACTGATACCGCGCTGGCCCGTGTGGTGGCGGTATTCGGTGCGGCGAAGCCGCACTGCGCGTATCTGTTCGCCAACCGCCGAGCTAACCGGATGAAGGTGTTGGTGCACGACGGGGGTGGGATCTGGCCCGGCGCTTGCATCAAGGGCGGGTCATCTGGCCGGGTCTCCGGCATGGAACCGAAATGGAGCTGGATGCCGAGCAACTTCAGGCGTTAGTGCTTGGTGAGCTCAATTGGCTTTATCCCGCCCGCGGAGGCTGAGGAAAACTTCCATCAGCAACAAACAGGTCAGGCCAAGGGCAGCTTACTTAAGCGAGCCGCTTTCGATGAAACCCAGGATCATTAAATTTTACTGAAATGAAGGCAAATACTTAAGATGTTAATTACTTAGAACTTTGGGGTACGGATTGCTCTATTTTCCGCTCTAAGACGAGCTTTATAGCCAGGGCAATCCCCTCCAGAGATAAAGAGCTGACCTCCGCGCCCCTGCATGTAAGTAGAGGCGTTAATCCGAATTTCTCAGAGATTGCGACAATTGGCCCTGCCCAAGATTTAGTAGCCTCGTTAAATGTGGTCCCATCTACGAGCAGTGCATCTGACGAACTTGCTACTTCACTGGAGTTTATAATGCGCGCAGTTGCCCCCCAGTTTGCAATCCAGTCAGCAATGTTTTGAGATAGATCCCTGGATGCAGCACGCACGTAAATCAATTCGGCTGGCAATTTTACAATATTGCAAAGTGGCTGGAAAGAATCTGCGACTTTTGCCGGGAGCGCAAAGCTAAAACTGCTCCCCAGGCCCGGTTCGCTCACAACAGAAATACTCCCGCCCATTATTGTGCTGAGGCTGCGACATATGGAAAGTCCAAGCCTAAGCCCAGCGCCTTTAATGTCTGGCCGATTGTTGAGCTCTTTATAGTACGGTTCGAATATTTTTGATTGCTGCTCATGGGGGATGCCTTTTCCAGAATCACTTACCTTCCACAGTAGACTAACTTCTGAACTAGAAATCCATTTCGCTTCGAGCCGGAGAGATATGCGCCCATTTTCGGTGAATTTAATTGCATTGCTGAGCAAGTTGTCTATTATCTGGCGGACCAATTTTTCGTCCCCCAAGATCAAGCCTGGAACACCTCTGTCGATATGTACGAGTAACTGAAGCCTTTTTTCTATGGCTAATGCTGAAAG
>NZ_JACHLI010000083.1 GCF_014204515.1 Pseudomonas nitroreducens
CGCGGCAGTTCGAGCAGGTGCTCGGCCACGTACGACAGGATCAGGTTGGTGGAGATCGGCGCCACCTGGTACAGGCGGGTCTCGCGGAACTTGCGCTCGACGTCGTATTCGTTGGCGAAGCCGAAGCCGCCGTGGGTCTGCAGGCAGGCGTTGGCCGCTTCCCAGCTGGCCTTGGCGGCGAGGTACTTGGCCATGTTGGCGGCGGCGCCGGCATTGCGGCCGCTGTCGTATTCCTCGCAGGCGCGCCAGCGCATCAGGTCGGCGGCTTCGATCTCGATATGCGCCTCGGCGATGGGGAACTGCACGCCCTGGTTCTGCCCGATCGGCCGGCCGAACACCACGCGGTCGCGGGCGTACTGCGCGGATTTTTCGGTGAACCAGCGACCATCGCCGATGCACTCGGCGGCGATCAGTGTGCGCTCGGCATTCAGCCCGTCGAGGATGTACTTGAAGCCCTTGCCTTCTTCGCCGATCAGGCTGCTGGCCGGCAGTTCCAGGTTGTCGAAGAACAGCTCGTTGGTCTCGTGGTTGACCATGTTGGCGATCGGCTGCACGGTCAGGCCGTTGCCGATGGCTTCGCGCAGGTCGACGAGGAAGATCGACATGCCTTCGGACTTCTTCTTCACCTCGGCCAGCGGCGTGGTGCGCGCCAGCAGGATCATCAGGTCGGAATGCTGGACGCGGGAGATCCATACTTTCTGGCCGTTGATCACGTACTTGTCGCCCTTACGCACGGCGGTGGTCTTGATCTTGGTGGTGTCGGTGCCAGTGGTGGGTTCGGTGACGCCCATGGACTGCAGGCGCAGTTCGCCGCTGGCGAGCCTGGGCAGGTAGTAGGCCTTCTGCTCGGTGCTGCCGTTTCGCAGCAGGGTGAACATGTTGTACATCTGCCCGTGGATGGTCCCGGAGTTGCCGCCGCAGCGGTTCACCTCTTCGAGAATCACCGACGCCTCGGCCAGGCCCAGGCCGGAGCCGCCGTACTCTTCCGGGATCATCGCCGAGAGCCAGCCGGCTTCGGTCATGGCGCGCACGAAGTCTTCGGGGAAGCCCTTTTCTTCATCGATCTTGCGCCAGTATTCGGCGGGGAACTCCGCACAGAGAGCGCGTACGCCGTCACGGATGGCCTGGAGTTC